>NZ_JBXWQG010000034.1:0-1226 GCF_059612265.1 Ruegeria sp. CDSA077 | reverse complement strand
ATGGCAAAGGAAAAGTTTGAGCGTAATAAGCCGCACGTCAACATTGGCACGATTGGGCACGTTGACCACGGCAAGACGACGCTGACCGCAGCGATCACCAAGTATTTTGGTGACTTCAAAGCGTATGACCAGATTGACGGCGCGCCGGAAGAGAAGGCCCGCGGCATCACCATCTCGACGGCCCACGTGGAATACGAGACCGATGCGCGTCACTACGCCCACGTTGACTGCCCCGGCCACGCCGACTACGTCAAGAACATGATCACTGGTGCGGCGCAAATGGACGGCGCGATCCTGGTTGTGAACGCGGCTGACGGCCCGATGCCTCAGACCCGCGAGCACATTCTGCTGGGCCGCCAGGTTGGCATCCCGACCATGGTCGTGTTCATGAACAAAGTTGACCAGGTTGACGACGAAGAGCTGCTGGAGCTGGTTGAAATGGAAATCCGCGAGCTGCTGAGCTCGTATGATTACCCTGGCGACGACATTCCGATCATTGCCGGTTCGGCACTGGCCGCGATGGAAGGCAACAACCCGGAAATCGGCGAAGAATCGATCCGCAAGCTGATGGCTGCCGTGGACGAGTACATCCCGACGCCTGAGCGTGCTGTTGACCAGCCGTTCCTGATGCCGGTCGAAGACGTGTTCTCGATCTCGGGCCGTGGTACAGTTGTGACCGGTCGTGTTGAGCGTGGCGTGATCAATGTTGGCGACGAGATCGAAATCGTCGGCATCCGCGACACCAAGAAAACCACCTGTACCGGTGTTGAAATGTTCCGCAAGCTGCTGGATCGCGGCGAAGCGGGCGACAACATCGGCGCGCTGCTGCGTGGTATCGACCGTGAAGGTGTTGAGCGTGGCCAGGTTCTGTGTAAGCCGGGTTCGGTTACACCGCACACCAAGTTCGAAGCCGAAGCCTATATCCTGACCAAGGAAGAGGGTGGCCGTCACACGCCGTTCTTCGCGAACTACCGTCCGCAGTTCTACTTCCGTACAACTGACGTGACCGGCACCGTGACCCTGGCAGCTGGCACCGAGATGGTTATGCCCGGCGACAACGTGTCGTTCGAGGTTGAGCTGATCGCACCGATCGCGATGGAAAACGGCCTGCGTTTCGCCATCCGCGAAGGTGGCCGCACCGTCGGCGCCGGCGTTGTGTCGAAAATCGTCGAGTAATTCGCGCAAGCGAATGATCAAATGGAAAGGGCGCCCATCCGGCGCCCTTT
>NZ_JBXWQG010000033.1:0-1282 GCF_059612265.1 Ruegeria sp. CDSA077 | reverse complement strand
AAAGCGCTTATCACCAGTTCCTTGATTTGAAGGGCTGCGCTGGACAGACCCTTATCGCGTTCTACAATTTGAATGCAAGTCCTTGGCAAGTTAGGGAGCCGGTAACTCTTGGAAAGCGGGCGCAGCTCGACAGGAATGGTCCCCGATGCCATGACGGTAATAGCGGTTTCCGCGGCGGCGGCGCTCTGAATAACCTGCCCGCTGGGGCTGACCAAAGCTTCACGGAACGCTATGCCTTGCTCAGCAAGACATTTCTTGGCCGCGGCGCGGAACGCACAGCCCTCAGGAAAGAAGGCAATAGGCCAGGGCGTTCCCTCTCCATGTCGGAAGCCGGGGGCGGCTACCCATTTCAACTCAGGTTCGGCCAGCATATGCGCCCCGGGTTTGGTCTCTGGTAGTGTCACCACTGCCAGATCCAGATTGCGGGCTTCAACCTGCTGGCACAGGTTTCGACTGAGCCCAGTAACAATGCTCAACTCGATGCCGGGATAAATTTGCTGTACGCGCTTCAGAAGATTGGCCAACATCGGTAAAACATAGTCCTCGGCAATCCCCAGTCGCACATTGCCTGACACCTGCCCTTTGCGAGCCCGGTTCAGGAAGTTGTCGTGCTCGTCTACCACTCGCTGGGCATGGGGCAACAACTCGGTGCCGCCGGGGGTGAGGACAACACTGTGATAGCCGCGTTCAAACAATGTAACGCCCAACAGCCCTTCGAGCTGACGAATGCGTTGCGACATGGTCGCCTGCGAGTATCCCAAGCGACTGGCCGCGTTGGAAAAGCTGCGTTCGGTGGCAACTGAGAGAAAAGACCGCAGAAGTTTCGTATCGATGTCATACATGAAGTATTGGATATTCCAATATCATTGATTGGTCAAAATTGTTTTACTGATGATACATCACACGCGTAGAAAGCTACCGACATAAGGAAGGATTCTATCATGAAAGTCGGCTTCATCGGTCTTGGAACTATGGGCGGTAACGCTGCCAAGAACATCATCCGCGCGGGTTTTGAAACCTATGTTTTTGATCTGCGTCGTGAGGCGGCCGAACCCCACATAGCCATGGGTGCAACTTGGGCCGATAGCCCGAAGGCTCTGATCGATCAGGTTGACTGCGTCGTTTCAATGGTCTTTGGCCCTCCGCATTGCGAGGCGGTTCTGAAAGGCGAGAACGGCCTGATCCATGGGGACTGCGCCGGCAAGATTTGGATCGATCTGACCACATCGTCGCCCGGTTTCATGCGCGAATTGACTAAGGATTTCGTTGCCAAGGGCGGCAA
>NZ_JBXWQG010000032.1:0-1654 GCF_059612265.1 Ruegeria sp. CDSA077 | reverse complement strand
CCATCTATATTTCCGCAGATGCCGCTCAACTGCCCGCCTGCTGCGATATAGGCGGTGAGTTCCGGCGTCGTAGACGTGGGGACTGTCTGATGCGCAAAGCCCACAGCTATGAGTGCGACTGTCAAAGCAGCCACGATACACCACTGAGAGAGTTTGGAAGAGAATCCGCACATAGCCGTCCCGTAGCCGATCCAACATCGCGATGCCAGTTGAAAGATTTGTATTTCTGTAGTTCTGCTTCTTGGACAACCGGTGAAAAGCGGACGCTCGCGCAAAGCGCAGCATTCGTGACGTTGGGCTTCTGTGGTTGCCGTCCGGGATGCAAGAAGTTTCTGACTGTCTGGAGGAGTGATCGAGTGCGGTCTTCTGTCAGGCCTCATTGTGCGGCGTTTTCAGAGACCGCGGGCCGGTATGGTGATCAGCGGATTGGGTCCAAATCGTCTCTGACGAACTCGCGGTTCTGAGCCCAAAACTGGTTTTCCCAATCCAGATCTGTTCGATCATTTTGCCCATTCAGGTTATCGTCTTCTCACCCCCAGTTTCCGGCTTCAGGTTGTGCCGCCCCTCAATTCTCAGGCAGCCGCAGTCTTCACCGGATCTCGATAATCTTCTTCCTTCGTTAGAACGGCCCAAATGGTCCGCGCCATTTTGTTCGCCAATGCTATTGCGACAAGCATCTTTGGCTTGCGCTTCAACATGCGATCCATCCATGAACCGTCCTGACAGGGTTTGCGGCCCTTCCAGGCAATGCGTGTCATTGCGCCAATGATAAGCAGCCGGCGGATATCGACCTGGCCTGCCTTGGAGACCTTGCCGAGCCGCTCTTTGCCACCTGATGAGTGTTGCTTGGGCACCAAACCTAGCCAGGCGGCAAAGTCTCGTCCGCATCGAAAGAAATCCATGGGCGGTGCAAAGGCTTCGACCGCCATTGCCGTTAACGGGCCAACGCCAGGTATCGTCTGGAGGCGGCGCGATACTTCTGACTGCTTGGATAGTTTTTTGAGCTTTAACGTCTTCGCCTCAATCCGGGTCGAGAGATCGGAAACTGAAGCGAGCAGCTCCTCGCATTCCTCTCGGACCAAGGTTGGCAGGCCGCTATCGGTCTGTGCCAGAAACTCCGCTATCTTCTTCATCTGATGGACGCCCTTGGGGAATACCTGACCCTGCTCATAAAAACCGGATCGAAGCGCATTGATCTGCTCAGTGCGCTGGCGCACCATGCGGTCGCGCGAATGGAACACAACAACTCGTGCGATTTGCGCATTGCTTTTGGGCTCGACGAACCTCATCTCCGGGCGCTGCGCCGCAATGACGATCGCCTCGGCATCAGCAGCGTCATTCTTCTGACGTTTGACGAACGGTTTGACGTATTGTGGGGCGATCAACTTTGCCTGATGCCCGAGTTGCTGCATTTCCCGCGTCCAAAAATGAGCGCCGCCGCAAGCCTCAAACACCACGATGCTTGTGGGCTGGTCTTCCATGAACTTTCGAAACTGAGGCCAGGAAAGCTTCTTGCGAAATCTGACCTTCCCAGGGATGTGTCGCAAACTCTGGGGTCTAGTTGACGAGCATGCATTATCTGAGGTTTTTACTGGTCGAATAATTTTCGAACAGGTTACTTGAGCATTATCTCGTTAAAGGGCTGTCATTTCCC
>NZ_JBXWQG010000031.1:0-2748 GCF_059612265.1 Ruegeria sp. CDSA077 | reverse complement strand
GATCCACTGGATCAATTGCTAACCTCTTCACCTCGTCAGGCTCATAACCTGAAGGCCAAAGGTTCAAATCCTACTCCAAAAAACAACTTTAGAACGAAAATTACAAATACTTACACGCCGATCAACGCCAAACATCCCGCAAAAAATAATGCCTATATCCCTCCGTCAGAGCCTAAAACATCGCCTGTGACAATGGAATAAACGCCTCTTTTATGGCTTTGAAATCAGACTATCGCATGAATCGGACCTTTCTCGACGGATTCAGGCATTACTCTCCAATTCGACATCTCTGACGCTATATCAACCTTGATGCCCGTCAAGTTTAGCGCGCGCTCAAGCATCAGGCCCAAGCAGCAATACTTGGATATCTGCAACATTGGTTCCGGTCGCACCAGTCATCAGAAGATCACCCGATAGTCCCAATGCCCGGTGACTGTCGTTGTTTGCTAACAGCGTGGACGGATTTTGCCCCGCATCGCGGATACGATCGAATGTTCCCACATCCACAATCGCACCCGCTGCGGGGGTCGGACCATCACGGCCATCTGTTCCACCGCTGAGGAAGATCCAGTTGCCGGGAATAGCTTCCCCTTGCGCCAGTTGGGCGACGCGCAGCGCTAGTTCCTGATTGCGCCCACCAAGACCCGTACCCCGCAGCCGGACGGTTGTCTCCCCTCCGAAAAGCAGAGCGATCGGGCGGTCGGAAGCCACAGAACGGGCCGCTTGCAGAATCTGACGTGCAGCGTCGGACACGTCTCCTGTCAGTGCTTTGGATGCAATTTCAGCCCGACAAAACTGCGCCGCACAGCGATGCGCAGCCTCAAGGCTTATCGTGTTCGACCCGATCAGATGATTTGTCGCTTCAACTGCTATCGTCTGTTCAGGAACGCTGTGTTCTAGATGGTCCCGCACGGATTGGGGCAGACGCTTCCAGATGCCAGCCCCAATGCAGATCCTGCGGGCATCGGCTTGGGTTCCGATGGGTGGAGAAGTGGGGCCGCTGGCAACGGCACGCAGGTCATCTCCGATCACATCCGACAGAATATAGGCTGTGACCGGTGCAGGTGAACCGTGCCGCAGAAACCCTCCGCCCTTGAGCTGGCTCAGATGCTGGCGCACCAGGTTCATGTGCACGATGTCCAATCCGGAAGACAACAAGAGCTCGTTGACCACAATCTTATCCGATAGGAACAATCCGTCCACAGGTGCCGGAACCAGGGCCGATCCCCCGCCAGAGATCAGCGCTATGATCTGATCTTGCTCGCGTGCTGTGCTGAGCAGATCAATGATCTGCCGACCGGCTTTGAGGCCCCGTTCGTCCGGAACGGGGTGTGCACTGTTCAACACAGTTGCACCGGGTACGACCGCTTGGTTTTCGGAATGGGTCACGGCCAGAGCGACATGATCACCCTGAACGTTTTGCAAGGCTTCCGCCATCATGGCTGGAGCGGCTTTACCAATCGCGATCAGGATGCTGCGCCCACCCTGTTTGGGCGCAGACAATGGGGCTGATTGCAGTCGTCTGCTCAGGGATACCGCCGGATCTGCCGCGGCTATGGCTTCGGCAAATATGTTGGCGGCACAATCGCGTTGAGACATGGACGATTGTAAAGTCATGAGGCGATCATGCTGCTGCGATTTGACGGGCCTTCTCAACCATAACTTCAGCTTGACGGATCGAAGCATAGTCGATCAGGCGGCCATCCAACGAAACCGCTCCCTTTCCCGCTGCTTCGGCTTCGGCCATTGCTTCGAGAATGCGTTGTGCCTTGGTGACTTCGGCGTCGCCCGGCGACATAACATCGTTTGCAAGTGAAATCTGGCTGGGATGGATGGCCCATTTGCCCTCGCAGCCTAAAACTGCCGCGCGCTTTGCGGCGGCTTTGTAGCCGTCCGGGTCTTGGAAGTCTCCAAATGGGCCGTCGATCGGGCGCAAACCATTGGCGCGGGCAGCTACAACCATACGGGCAAGCGCATAGTGCCACATATCTCCCCAATGGGTCAGGCGTCCTCCGTCCGTATCCGCGTCAGTCAGAACGGAATAATCCGGGTTAACACCGCCGATAATAGTCGTCCGTGCGCGGGTCGAGGCGGCATAGTCGGCTACGCCGAAATGCAGGCTTTCGTTACGTTTCGACGCCGCCGCGATCTCACTGACGTTCTGCATCCCTAACGCAGTTTCGATGATATGCTCGAATCCGATGCGTTTTTTGTGCCCCTTTGCATCCTCGATTTGCGTGACCATCATGTCGACGGCATAGACATCTGCCGCGGTGCCGACTTTGGGGATCATGATCAGATCAAGTCGCTCGCCAGCCTGTTCAACCACATCCACCACGTCGCGGTACATGTAATGCGTGTCGAGCCCGTTGATGCGTACCGACATGGTCTTGCTGCCCCAGTCGATGTCGTTCAGAGCCTCAATGGTGTTTTTGCGGGCTTGTTCTTTCTCGTCCGGCGCGACGGCGTCCTCCAGATCAAGGAAGATGACATCCACGTCCGATTGTGCGGCCTTTTCGAACATTCCGGGTTGGCTGCCAGGCACGGCGAGTTCGCTACGGTTTAGGCGGGCAGGAGCCTGTTCGATGGAATGAAAGCTCATGGGTTGGTGTCCTTCAGTTTACAAGTTTGGATAGATAGGGAATCTGGCGCAGAGGTTTGCGACTTCGGCTTTGACTTTGGCCTCGACCTCACCGTTACCGTCCTCGCCATTTGCGGCCAGACCGTCGACCACTTCGATGATCCAGT
>NZ_JBXWQG010000030.1:0-2766 GCF_059612265.1 Ruegeria sp. CDSA077 | reverse complement strand
GAATGCTCGTGCAAATGGTCAAGGTCAGGGCAGGCTCGTTCGACTATCGGAACTTTGCCTCTCAGCGAATTTCATCGAACTGGTCATTGAAGGCCGCGCTGGAATGCGAAAATTGAGCCACGCATTTTCTGCGGTTGGTTTGAACAATAAGAATGGCGGTCAATCCTGACGTCAATTTGAGAAAACGCGGGAGCATTCTCGCTACACGGAGCAACGATAAATCAACTACTTGCCTGCGAGTTGGAATTTAAGAGCGCACCATGCAAAACGTGGTAGTTAACGAAGATTCTACCCTCGTAACGGTTTTTCCTGATCTTGCTCAGACGGTGCGTGTTGCGATTTTTAAATGATCATTTTAATATACTCCGATGGGTAGACCAAGATCATATTCACGCGAAGCTGTAGTTGAAAAAGCCATGGGTGTTTTTTGGCAAAACGGCTACAAAGCTGCATCGATAAGTGACGTTGTCCGCGAAACCGGGCTGAACACGGCCAGCATGTACAAGGAGTTTGGAGACAAGGAAGGATTGTTCTCAGCAGCTTTGGATCATTACCGCGATCATGTTATCGGACCGCGCTATCGTATTTTGATCGACAACCCTAACTTAGAAGGCGTCGAAATGTTTCTCCGAAACGTTTTTTTGGGGGCCGCCAAGTCGGAATACAAGGGCTGCCTGATGATGAACCACCTTGCACAAAAGCATGTGATAAGTCCTGAAGCCGCAAAGCAAGTGGGCGCGTTCTGCGCAGAAGTCGAGTCATTGGTTGAAACTGCTCTTCGTAATGCCCAGGCGGATGGAGATATCGGGGCGGAGAAGGACACGGCGCAGCTTGCGAGCTTTGTGGTTTTTTGCGTTCACGGGACCGTCTTGTATGGGCGGCACGACGAAAAAAAGCACGCGATACCAAACTTTTACGACTTGATCATGAGGGAAATTCGCGAGTGAATTTCATCCCTTATTTATTTTAAAATTGATTTTTTAAAATAAATGTTCTAAAACTATCCCATCCAGCCGGAATTGAAGGCAACGACGTGCTGGACGTAGTGAAACAGGGATAGGAGAAACACGATGAGTATTTCCGAAACGGCTATGGCCTTCTTTGATGCATGCGAAACAGGCAAAGGCTGGAAAGTCTGCAAGTCATACTGTCAGGACGGTGCCGCTTTTACATGTGAAGCCGACGCATTGGCCGATATCTCGACAATCGAAGGTTATACAGCTTGGACCGCCGGAATTTTGACCCCAATCCCAGATGGCAATTACGACATCACCTCATTCTCGACTGATCACGAACGGAACATCGTAACGGCCACAGCAGTATTCAGAGGCAAACAAACCGGTGAAGGTGGACCAGTTCCTGCCACCGGCAAAGAAATCGCAACCAACTATGCCTACGTTATGGAATTTGAAGGCGATAAGATCGCCCGAATGACCAAAATCTGGAATGATGGGCACTCTCTAAAACAACTCGGATGGGTGTAGTGACGTCGCTATAGCGTCGGCGCCATTTAGGGGCTGTTTTGCGGGAACTTGGTAACCACTTCGGGCTCTCACCGGCAACTTTGCGTCTGAGCTCCAGCCTACACATCAAGATGACCGTCTATGGCGCATTTGGACCCAAAGTGGTTTTGAACCCTTTGTAGGTCAAAATAACCGCGCCAAACACTCTTTTGGGGAGCGTGCCATGTCAACACAAACTGGATATCTGTTGATCGCCGACATTTCCGGCTACACACAATTTTTGACCACTTCGGAAATGGATCACGCTAATCCGATTTTGCATTCCTTGCTGGGCGTTCTGATCGAACAGGTGGGTGATCCGCTCCATTTCTGGAAAACCGAAGGCGATGCCGTTCTGGCATATTCGACGCGGCAGGATTTCCCCTCCGGCGAGACCTTCCTGACCATCTGCGAGAATCTCTACAACGCATTTGCTCTTCGTCGGCAGGACATAATTGCCAACACAACCTGTACCTGCAACGCGTGTGCCAATGTCGGAGGGCTGGATTTGAAGGTTATCACCCATCATGGCCAGTTCGAAGAAATACAACTTGGCCCGGTAAAAGACTTTTCCGGCGCCGACGTTGTTCTGGTCCACCGAATGGCCAAGACGAACGTTGTTGAAGCCACCGGTGTACGCAGTTACGCGCTGTTTAGCGAGGCCGCTGCAAACGCCATGGATATCAAAGGCATAGTGGAACCGTTTTCACAGGACATCGAACATTTTGGCGAGGTTTCGATGAAGGTCTATGATTTGGCTAAATCTTGGGAACGTTTGCGTGCAAACCGCGAGCGCCATTTCTTGACCAAGGAAGACGGAGTTTGGACGTTCCTCCATCATTTCGATGCCCCAATTGCAGTCGTTTGGGAGGCGTTGGTCGCGCCGGAACTAAAGCTGAAATGGATGAACCGTGTACAGGAAATCACCGTCGACAGCCCACAAGGGCGTCTCGGCAATGGGGCGGGATATCATTGCTCTCACGAATTGGCGGACTTTTTCTATCGCATCACTGATTGGGAACCGTTCGACTATTTCTCGACCTGCATCCAGGATCCGGCGCGCACTGGAGTAAGCCTGCCCGAGACATATCAGCTGACGCAAACGAACTCTGGCACCGACTTGCGATACACAATGGGTCAAGCGACGGATGCCGAGGGCAATAGGTCGGAAATCTCAGAACAGGAGGTTTCAGCGTTCCTGGCAGAATTCTGGGCCGCATCGTTCTCTGATCTGGACGAACAACTCAAGGCCTCGACCTAAGAG
>NZ_JBXWQG010000029.1:0-2990 GCF_059612265.1 Ruegeria sp. CDSA077 | reverse complement strand
GTCAGGCCTTCTGGTTCTGGGAGTTTGTTTGCGCGGCATGCGGCGGTCAGGGTGTTGGCCAGCAGGCATGCGATTGTCATGGGGCCGACGCCACCGGGGACGGGGGTGATTGCTCCGGCGCGTTCGGCGGCGCTGGCGTAATCCACGTCTCCAACCAGCTTGTTCTTGCCGTCGCGTTCAATGCGGTTGATGCCCACGTCGATGACCGTGGCCCCTTCCTTGATCCAGTCGCCGGGCACCATCTCGGGGCGGCCCACAGCGGCGACAACGATATCCGCGCGACGGACAACATCGGGCAGATCCTTGGTGCGGCTATGCGCGATGGTCACGGTGCAGCTGTCGCCCAGCAGCAGCTGCGCCATCGGCTTGCCAACGATGTTCGAGCGGCCGATCACAACCGCGTCCATTCCGGACAACGATCCATGATGGTCCCGCAGCATCATCAGGCAGCCCAGCGGGGTACAGGGCACCATCGATTTCTGACCGGTGCCCAGCAGGCCCACATTCGAGATGTGGAACCCGTCGACATCCTTGGCCGGGTCGATCGAATTGATCACCAGATCTTCGTTCAGATGCTTGGGCAGCGGCAGCTGCACCAGAATGCCGTGGACTGCGGGATCGGTATTCAGCTTGTCGATCAGTGCCAGCAGGTCTGCCTCGGAGGTGTCCACATCCAGCTTGTGCTCATACGAGTTCATGCCGACCTCGACGGTCATCTTGCCCTTTGAGCGGACATAGACCTGGCTGGCCGGGTCTTCGCCCACCAGAACCACGGCCAGACCGGGGGTGATGCCATTTTCGTCCTTCAGCTTTGCAACCTGATCGGCAACCTGTGCCCGCACCGTTGCTGCAAAGGCCTTACCGTCGATAACCTGCGCTACCATTCTTCGATCCCTTCTTCCCAAAAACGGATCGGGCGCTTGGGGCGCCCGGTCAGTCAGTCGTTGCCGAGCACACGTTCCTCACGCGCAATCGACCAGTCAATCAGAATGCGCCACAGCGTCTCGGCCAGATCGGGGTCCATCCCCGCCGCCTGAGAGCTGGCACGCACCTTTTGCACCACCTCTTCAACACGATCCGGAATACGGGCCGGCAGGCCCTCGCCCGGCTTCAACTCAGACGCGCGATCAATGTAGCTGGCGCGCCTCACCAGCATCTCGATCAGGTGCCGGTCCAGCTGGTCAATCTGAATCCGCAGATCCTGCATCGTTGCGCAGTCTTGCGGCGGTGTCAGAGTGGGCATCGTGATCTCCTCGTGGCCCGGAGCATTCTCCGGATCACGAGATGTCTTATCTGGCGACTTAGAACAAGCCCTCGATCTCACCTGCGTCATTGAGGCAGATGCTTTCGGCCGCCGGTTTGCGCGGCAGGCCCGGCATAGTCATGATCTCACCACAGACCGCCACGATAAATCCGGCACCCGCGCTCAGGCGCACCTCGCGCACCGGAACCGAATGGCCGGTGGGCGCTCCGCGCAACGAGGGATCGGTCGAGAAGGAATACTGCGTCTTGGCCATGCAGACCGGCAGGTTGCCGTAACCGGCTTCTTCCCATTCACGCAGCTGGTTGCGGATCTTGTTGTCGGCCAGAACCTCGTCCGCGCGATAGATGCGCTTGGCGATGGTTTCGATCTTCTCGAACAGCGGCATATCGTCGGGGTAGATCGGCGCAAAGTTCGCTGTGCCCCCTTCGACGATTTCGACCACCTTCTCGGCCAGCGGCGCCGAGCCTTCCGACCCCAGCTCCCAGTGACGCGACAGAACCGCTTCGACCCCGTGGTCAGAGCAATAGTCTTTCACGGCTTGCACTTCAGCGTCGGTATCGGTGACGAAGTGGTTGATGCCAACCACAACCGGCACGCCAAAGGATTTGACGTTTTCGATGTGACGACCCAGGTTGGCACAGCCCGATTTGACCGCGTCGACGTTTTCCGCACCCAGATCAGCCTTGGCCACACCGCCATTCATCTTCATCGCACGCACGGTGGCGACCAGCACCACAGCCGACGGCGCGATACCCGCTTTGCGGCACTTGATGTTCATGAATTTCTCGGCGCCCAGATCGGCCCCAAAACCCGCTTCGGTCACGACATAGTCAGCAACCTTCAGCGCGGTCTTGGTCGCAATGACCGAGTTACAGCCATGTGCAATGTTGGCAAACGGGCCACCATGGACAAAGGCCGGGTTGTTTTCCAGCGTCTGCACCAGGTTCGGCTGCATCGCGTCCTTCAGCAGCACCGTCATCGCACCTTCTGCCTTGATGTCGCGGCAATACACGGCTGTCTTGTCGCGGCGATACGCGACGATGATGTCACCCAGACGCTTTTCCAGATCTTTCAGATCATTGGCCAGGCACAGGATCGCCATAACTTCAGAGGCCACGGTGATGTCAAAGCCGGTCTCGCGCGGGAAACCGTTCGATACGCCACCCAAGCTGGCCGTGATCTGACGCAGCGCGCGGTCGTTCATGTCGACCACACGACGCCACGCTACACGGCGAATGTCGATCTCGCACTCATTGCCCCAGTAGATGTGGTTGTCGATCATCGCCGACAGCAGTGAATGGGCGCTGGTGATGGCGTGAAAGTCACCGGTGAAGTGCAGGTTCATCTCTTCCATCGGAACAACCTGCGCGTAACCACCACCCGCAGCGCCGCCCTTCATGCCAAAGTTCGGGCCCAGCGAAGCCTCACGGATACAGATCATCGCGTTCTTGCCAATCCGGTTCAGACCGTCACCCAGACCCACAGTCGTCGTCGTCTTACCCTCACCCGCAGGCGTCGGGTTGATCGCCGTCACCAGAATCAGCTTGCCGTCCTCACGGCCCTGAACCGAATTGATGAAGTCCTGGCTCACCTTTGCCTTGTCATGGCCATAGGGCAGAAGATCAGCAGATTCGATGCCGATCTTCGCACCAATCTCCTGAATCGGCTTCTTCTTCGCCTCACGCGCAATTTCGATGTCAGATTTATAGCTCATTGGGTTTCGGTC
>NZ_JBXWQG010000028.1:0-4296 GCF_059612265.1 Ruegeria sp. CDSA077 | reverse complement strand
CGCATCGATCTTGCCGTCGATGATGTCCTGCGCCTCGGCCCGGATGGACAGCATGGCGTCGCAGAAGCGATCCAGCTCGTCCTTGGGTTCCGACTCGGTGGGCTCGACCATCAGGGTTCCGGCCACCGGCCAGGACATGGTGGGCGCGTGGAAGCCGGAATCGACCAGACGCTTGGCCACATCGTCGACGCTGACATGGGCCGCCTCATCCAGAGGACGGGTGTCAAGGATACATTCATGCGCCACCCGGCCTGTTTCCGAGGTGTACAGGATCGGATAGGCGTCCTGCAGCCGGGCCGCGATATAGTTGGCGTTCAGGATCGCCACTTTCGTGGCCTGGGTCAGACCCGCACCGCCCATCAGCAGCACATAGGCCCAACTGACCGGCAGGATCGACGGAGACCCAAACGGTGCCGCCGAGACCGGACCGACGGCGGTGCCGTATTCCGGGTGGCCGGGCAGGTGTTCCTCCAGATGCGCCTTGACGCCGATCGGACCCATGCCGGGGCCGCCACCGCCATGCGGGATGCAGAAGGTCTTGTGCAGGTTCAGGTGGCTGACGTCGCCACCAATGTCACCGGGGCGCGACAGGCCGACCATGGCGTTCATGTTGGCGCCGTCGATATAGACCTGACCGCCGTGATCATGGGTGATCTGGCAGACCTCCTGGACGGTGGTCTCGAACACGCCATGGGTCGACGGGTAGGTAATCATGCAGGCGGCCAGATGGTCAGAATGCTTTTCCGCCTTGGCGCGGAAATCGGCGACATCAATGTTGCCCTTCTCATCCGCTTGCACCGGCACCACCTGATAGCCCACCATCTGGGCCGAGGCCGGGTTGGTGCCATGGGCCGAAGTGGGGATCAGGCAGACATTGCGATGCGCCTCACCCCGCGCGGCGTGATAGTTGCGGATGGTCAGCAGGCCTGCGTACTCGCCCTGCGCGCCCGAGTTGGGCTGCTGCGAGATCGCGTCATAGCCGGTGATCTGGCACAGCTTGTCGTTCAGATCGGCAATCATCTCGTGATAGCCCTGTGCCTGATCTTCGGGGCAGAACGGGTGCAGATTGCCGAACTCGGGCCAGGTGACCGGGATCATCTCGATCGTGGCGTTCAGCTTCATCGTGCACGACCCCAGCGGGATCATCGCCCGGTCCAACGCCAGGTCGCGGTCGGCGAGACGGCGCATGTACCGCGTGATCTCGGCCTCGGCCCGGTTCTTGTGGAAGATCTCGTGGGTCAGATATTCGCTTTCACGCAGCGCGTAATCCGGCAGGCGGTATTGCTTGTTCGAGCTGTCATCCGCCCGATCGATGCCGAAGGCACCCCAGACGGCCTCGATGGTCTCGGGCCGGGTCTGTTCGTCCAGGCTGATGCCGACCTTGCTGTCGCCGACCTTGCGCAGGTTGACGCCGCGGGCCACGGCGGCCTCCATCACGACATTCTGCAGATGGCCGACCTCGACCGTGATGGTGTCAAAGAACACTTCCGGTTCCACGGCAAAGCCCGCCTCTTCCAGACCGGCGGCCAGGCGCGAGGTCTTGCGGTGCACCGATTGCGCAATGGCCTTGATGCCATCAGGGCCGTGATAAACCGCATACATCGACGCAATGACGGCCAGCAGCGCCTGCGCGGTGCAGACATTCGAGTTGGCCTTCTCGCGGCGGATATGCTGTTCGCGGGTCTGCAGCGCCAGGCGATAGGCCTTGTTGCCCCGGCTGTCGATGCTGACGCCGATGATCCGGCCGGGCATCGACCGCTTCAGCTTGTCGGTGGTCGCCATATAGGCCGCGTGCGGGCCGCCATAGCCCATTGGCACGCCAAAGCGCTGGGTCGAACCGATGGCGATATCCGCGCCCATCTCGCCGGGGGATTTCAGCAGTGCCAGCGACAGGATGTCGGCGGCAACGATGGCAATGGCTTTATGTTCATGCAGCGCCGCGATCTCGGCGGTGAAGTCGCGCACATGTCCATGCGTGCCGGGATACTGGAAGATCGCGCCAAACACCGCGCCCGCGTCCATCGTATCCGGATCAGCCACCTGTACGTCGATGCCCAGAGGCTCGGCGCGGGTTTTGATCACCGCAATGGTCTGCGGGTGGCAGTTCTTGTCGACGAAGAAAGCCGCGTTATTGGCCTTGGACCGGCCACCGCGCTTGGCCATCGCCATCGCCTCGGCAGCAGCGGTTGCTTCGTCCAGCAGCGAGGCGTTGGCCACGTCCAGCCCGGTCAGATCGCTGACCATGGTCTGGAAGTTCAGCAGCGCCTCAAGCCGGCCCTGGCTGATCTCGGGCTGATAAGGCGTGTACGCCGTGTACCAGGCCGGGTTTTCCAGGATATTGCGCAGGATCGGCGCAGGCGTGGTGGTGCCGTAATAGCCCTGACCAATCAGCGAGGTCAGAACCTTGTTCTTGCTCGCCACCTCTTTCATGTGGAACAGCGCATCGCGCTCGGTCATCGCCGGACCCCAGTCCAGCGCTTCCTTCTGCCGGATCGCAGGGGGGACGGTGGCGTCAATCAGCTGATCCAGCGTCGTGAAGCCGATCACCTTGAGCATGTCGCGCATCTCGGTCGGGCTGGGCCCGATATGGCGACGGTTGGCAAAGTCATAGGCTTCGTAATCGGTGAGTTTGAAGGCCATGTGTAGCGCTCCTGTCGAAAGGTCAGGTCCGGCCGAGGCTGCAGCAGCCTCTGGCGGAGGGGTGAGGGCCGTCCCGGCACCTGTCCAAAGGACAGCTTCGGGCCCGAACGGGCAAAGCCCGAATTCGGCGGCATAAGTCAAAGCATTGGAGCCCCGGAACCGGGGCCCCGGAGAGGATCAGCCGATAAACGCCTTATAGCCGGCCTCATCCATCAGATCTTCCAGCTGCGACGCATCCGTGATCTTGATCTTGTAGATCCAGGCCTCGCCCTCGGGGTCGTCGTTCAGCGCGCCCGGATTGTCGGCCAGCGCCTCGTTGACCTCGACGATCTCGCCATCAACCGGCGCATAAAGCTCGGACGCCGCCTTGACGGATTCGATCACGCCAATCTCGCCACCCTTCTCGAACTCGTCGCCTGCTTCCTGCTGTTCCACGAACACCACGTCGCCCAGCTGTTCAGCCGCGTGTTTGGTGATGCCCAGCGTCGCGGTGTCACCCTCGACGGTCAGCCATTCGTGCTCTTCGGAATAATAGGTTGCCATGTTGTCTCTCTCCTGACTTCAACGCTTGTAATTCTGGGTGACAAAGGGGGTGGCCACAATCTGTGCCGGTTGCGGCTTGCCCCGGATGATCAGGTTCACCGCCGTGCCCGGTTCGGCATGATCCGCCGCCACATAGCCCATCGCCACAGGTCCACCGACCGTCGGGCCAAACCCGCCCGAGGTGATCTGACCGATTGTATTGCCCTGCGCGCACTGAATGTCCACGCCCTGACGCGCCGGTGCCCGGCCTTCCGGCTGGATGCCCACCAGCTTGCGCGCGGGACCCTCGGCCAGTTCTTTTTGAATGCGATCGGCCCCCGGGAACCCACCCTCTTCCTTGCGGCGTTTCTGGATCGCCCAACCCAGGCTGGCCTCGATCGGCGAGGTGCCCTGGTCAATGTCATTGCCATACAGGCACAGCCCCGCCTCCAGCCGCAGGCTGTCGCGCGCGCCCAGGCCCGCCGCCTCGCAATCCTCATGCGCCAGGAAGGCCTTGGTGATTTCAATCGCACGGTCCTCGGGGATCGAGATCTCGTACCCGTCCTCGCCGGTATAGCCCAGACGCGAGATCCGGCATTCGGCCCCCAGGATGTCGGCAACAACGGTTTCCATGAACTTCAGATCCCGCGCCGCAGGGCAAAGCGCACCCACCACATCCTCGGCCTTCGGTCCCTGCACCGCAACAAGCGCGCGGTCAAAGATCTCGATCACCTCAACCCCGTCCAGATTGGCGCGCATATGCGGAATATCCTGATGACGCAGCGCCGCGTTCACCACCACAAAGAAGTGATCCCCCGCATTCGACACGATCAGATCATCCATGATCCCGCCATCCGAATTGGTGAAAAACCCATACCGCGCCTTGCCAGGCTTCAATGTCGCATAGGCCTGCGGGCACAGAGCCTCAAGCTTGGCACCAACATCCTCACCCCGCAGGATCACCTGACCCATATGAGACACATCAAACACCGCCGCCTTCTCACGACACTGCGCATGCTCACCCATAATCCCCAAGGGATACTGAACAGGCATCTCCCAGCCCGCAAAATCAACCAACTTCCCACCCAACTCAACATGCAAACCATGCAAAGGCGTGCGCTTAATATCCGTCAT
>NZ_JBXWQG010000027.1:0-5038 GCF_059612265.1 Ruegeria sp. CDSA077 | reverse complement strand
ATTTGGATCGATCTGACCACATCGTCGCCCGGTTTCATGCGCGAATTGACTAAGGATTTCGTTGCCAAGGGCGGCAAACCCGTGGATGCGCCGGTGACCGGTTCTGTGGACGCGGCCATTCGTGGTGACATGCCCATGTTCGTCGGCGGTGAAGACGCTCATGTCGAAGAGGCCCGCCCGGTGATTGAAGCCATGGGCGAAGTCCGAAAGGTCGGTCAATATGGCAACGGTTACGTCGCCAAGTTGGTCAACAACCAGCTTTGGAAAATCCATGCCACTGCCATTGGTGAAGCCATGGTGACCGCCCAGCTGGCCGGGATCGACCCCGATGTCTGGTGGGACGTGATGAAAGGCGGCGCGGCCGACAGCTTTGTCATGCAGCATGATGTGCCGTCGATCTTTGCAGGCCATTATGATCCGTCCTTCCCGTTGAAACTCTGCTTGAAGGATCTGGCGCTGATCAAAGAGCTGATGGACGCCACCGGCACTCGCTCCGAGCTGACCGATGCTTGCCACGACCGGTTCAAGGAAGCGGGTGAACGCTATGGCGTGGATGCCGGCGAGATGACCGTCTGCAAGTTGATCGAGGAAGACGCTGGCGTCACGCTGCAGATCGAAGGCGATTGGGTCGCTCCGTGGGAAGTGCCCCACAACGCCGTGGCCTAGAAAGAAACGCGAAGCCACATCAACGACATGGCTACTTCAATCCACGAGCAAAACCGGGCACGGGGATCACTTTAATTTCATCGGATGATAAGCGAGTGTAGGTCAGCAACGCGTTGATGATGTGAAGACCCGGCCCGTTGCGGACCTTCACCCCATAGTCTCCATGCTGCGGCGCGGCCCGTCGAACCTGCCGTTCGCTGCGGGCGCAAAATCAAAGGCTGACTGAACTTACGCTGGGCGGGACAATTCTGCCATTCTGCCTCGCGGTCCGAACGGCAGGTTTGTATTCCAAGGACCGTGTTGCATGGATCAGGTTTGAGACGAATTTGCCCCATACCCCATCACGTTAGAAGACGCGTTCGTACTCCGCACGACCGAGAGATGTCATGCGGTTGAGCGCTTTTGATGCAATTTTCGCTTCAGCTATTTGCCGGTCGAAATCACGTGCTTGCAGGCGATCGCCGATAACTTGTTTCCATCTGCCGATCTGGGCTTCAACCCGTGATCGCTGGTTGTATCCCGTTTCACTTTGCCAGTTCATTCTGCCATGTTCAGCGATGGCATCGATGTGTCGATTGCGCCGTACGTTCTCGCCGCGAACCGCGTTTTTAGGTGAGGGTATGATGATCTCAATCCTGGACCCGAACTTGTCCAACAGACAGTCTGCAACACCTTGGCCGTCATATACTCCATCCGCCAGAAAACGGCTCACATCAACACCCATGTCAGCTAGCAAATCTGGCAGTGCCGTTTCATCGCCCACATGTTCGGTGGTCAATTCCGTTGCAGCGATATCACCGGTTTCCGGGTCAAGCCCGATGTGGAGCTTGCGCCATGTTTTGCGGGCCTTCCTGATGCCGTGTTTTTCTCCATGCCGCCCTTGTCGCCACGAACTTTCAGGCCTGTGCTGTCCACAATGAGGGTGATTGGCTTATTTGCGGCTCGCCAATTTTTGGGCACTCTTCATCCCCTTACCGCGTCGCGACAAGGTCGAGAAGTCCCGTACTACGAGGTCAATGCCCATCAGCCTGGCAATCGACCGCATGAAACCCTGAGTTTGTCTGAGCGGAAGTCGAAACACGACCCGCAGAGTGAGACAGATCTCGATTGCCATATCTGAGTAAAGCGATTGACCGCCGCGTGTCTTGCGGCGTGGCGAAGCCCAGTTCCTCACCACATCATCAGAAACCCAGATCGTCACATCACCTCGACGCCGGAGACTTTCGTTGTATTCCGAGCAGTTCGTGACACGATACTTTGCCTTGGGAAACTTGTTGCGACGGGCATTATTGAATTTGTAGGGCATGTATCGCCGCTCGCGTCAGAGTGAGCGTCGGCGATATCGCGGCTCGGCGATCCATGCAACAACGTCGTGATGCACGACAGCCTAAAGAAAAATAGAGATATATGGGCTGATATCCATTCATCGCCATGAGGTTTGCACTGCGTGAAAAAACTTGCAGGCATGAGAAAAATATGGATCACTGTGTTCAACAAATTCACGTTGCTAATTTTAGAGCATGTCTATTCGTGGTGAACCAGTAGCTTCGCCTAGTTGAGCGTTTTGTGGGAGGCACTTATGAGAAAAGTTCTTTTCTCGATCGTTATCTTCTCCTTTTTGGTTTTTAATGTTTTTCTTGTTTTGCAATTTATCTTTGTTGCCTTTGATACCGTTCAAAACTCCACGGGGATTCGATGGCCAAGTTTCTTAACTGTTTTTAATATTCTTACTGTAGGGCTGATGCTGGTTGGCCTCAGCTTTACAGCAATAGCGTTGTTTCCTTTATATGTGATTAAACTCCGAAAGCACCGCCAAAGATTTGTTGGATATGAGGTGATACTTCTAGGCGCGACTGCTTACGGATTAGTAGTGTATCTTTTTATATTTTTGTAGTGAGGTATTTCAATGTCGATGGACGATATTCAAACGTACTCAGATTATGTTCTTGGCATCGCTGGTCGTTACAGTTCAGCCGCAAACAATGTAGGCAGTACTCTCGGGATCAGCCCTACTTCTATATTGGGCGCGATAGCAGAGGAATACAACGATCGTCACGAAACTGCAGAAAACTATGCTCGGCAGATAGCCGGCGACCAAGCTGCTTTCAATACACTAATTTGCCATGCCGCCATAAAAAGCAGGTACGAAGAACTAAAAAATATGAACCCCGATGAATTCGTCGATTATCTCGACGAGTTGAAGGAAAACAATCCCTGGGGAAAGCTCTTCGATCCGATAATGATTGATGTCGGACCGGGTAATGTGCAAACGTATACAGCCATAAGATTGCTCAATGAGTACAGCCAGAGGTATCCTAATACCGACCCTCTTAATTTGAAACAATACAATGATGACTACCAAGGATTGGTAGCAGATCTACTAGATCCATTAAGCTCTGCGACAGTAAAGTTTGCAGGGTTGAAGGTTAGAGAAGCGATGGAATGGGGGGAGGCTCATGTCCACAACTGGGTGTCTCTAAGCCCATCCGAACAAGAAGCCTTTTCTGTGTACTTTTACAACATTGGTGGGGAAAGGATGGATGCAAAGTATGATGAAGCGGTGGCCTCTGGCGGCAACTATGTGCCAGATTTGGACAATACTGATATAGCACAGGAGTATTTGCTCAATAAACCGGCAATAGAGTTTCGTGCGCTGCCTGATAATCAACTGTTGCCGCTTGTCGGTGAAATGATTGCCAATGGTCATTTCGACGAACTCGATAAGTTTCGCCCTTCTCCATGGGAGCGGGTCTGTGATCTTGTTTTTGGTGACAGAGATTTAACGCAAGACGATGTGTTCTTTAACCCTCCAGCTTCACCGTTGGTCATAGATTTGGATGGAGATGGGATTGAGCTGACGTCATTGGAAGATTCTAGAGTTTTTTTTGATCTGAATATTGATGGGTTTTCCGAGCATACGGGCTGGGTGAAATCTGACGATGGTTTGCTTGCGTTAGACCGAAACGGCAACGGTGTCATTGACGACAATTCCGAGCTATTCGGAAACATGACAGGTTTTCAGAATGGCTTTTTGCACCTCAGCGAATTGGATAGCAACGATGATGGTGTAATTGATGAAAATGACGCTCAGTTTGACGAGCTATTGGTATGGCAAGACCACATCGCAGATGGAGTAAGCGCAGAAGGTGAATTGAGTAGCCTAACGGAGGCTGGAATCGCCTCCATCAATCTGAACTCGATCTCCATAAATGAGACAAACAATGGGCATTTGGTCTCAGACCGAAGCAGCGTGACATTTTCTGACGGTAGCACTGGATTGATTGAGGATATCCATTTTCAGAATGACAGAAGCCTATCGCGAGAGAGCCCGCCTGAGCAATACATGGACGATCCAGCCGTTCTGATGCTGCCGACCCTATTTGGCTACGGCTCAATTTCGACGACATGGGTTTCCTATTCTCAAAGCGAGGAGTTGAAAGCGCAAGCAAGGCAACTTGTCGATTACCTCTCTGAAGGTGATGTAGAGAGATTTAAGTTGTATTTTGAAGATTTTGTTCTGGATTGGGCTGATGTAGGCAACATAGATCCAACGAGCCGCGGTCCCTACATCGACGCACGGTATCTGACGTTCTTAGAAAGAGCGTACGGGACGAGCTACGTTGACCAACATAGTTCGAATCCGCACAGTAACGCCGGGCCTGCGGTAAGTGCTTCTTTCAACGAACTTGTGCAGAAACTTGCTGGTCGGTTTATTGCTCAATCCGCCGAAGCTAGCGCGTTTTTTTCAGCCGGAACTTATGACCAGTTTCTTTTAGAACTGGACACACATCCTTTGCGCAATTTTGGGATTCTCGCAGAAAATTACTCTTCAGCGAACCGCACGCTGTCTGGCGATCTGACGGAAGTGATTTCTGGGTTGAAGCAATCAATCGACGAAGGTTCAATAACAGCAGCCAACGGAGCAGCGGCTGTCCTTATTCTTGAAGCTGATCTGAGCAGCAGCCCGTCGGAATTCGCGACAATGATACAAGGTGCTGTTGCCGCCGCAAATCTCGATCCGATGTCCGAATTCGTGGTCCATTTGGTCTATTCATCCGAATTCGAAGTGGTGTATGGGACGGATGGTGTTGATGAGCTAGTTGCGGAGGACTCCAGCTATTTGGGAGGCGGCCAAGGCGATGATGTTCTGACGGGGAGTATTGCCGTTGACATTTTGGCAGGCGGGTTGGGCAACGATACGCTTCATGGCGGCCGAGGCTCTGACTCCTATGTTTTCACCCGTGGCGATGGCCAGGACACGATTGATGACGATGGCTGGGCAGGCACCGACCAGTTGATCCTGCACGGCTACGCACCTGGTGAGGTGGCGGTTTCGAAGCCGGATGCGAACAGCAATACGCTCATCCTGATC
>NZ_JBXWQG010000026.1:0-2500 GCF_059612265.1 Ruegeria sp. CDSA077 | reverse complement strand
CAGGCTTACTGATCCTAACCAAACTCCGAATACCCGGGAGTACTAGATGGCAGACACACTGCGGATGCTAACGTCCGTAGTGGAGAGGGAAACAACCCTGACCTACAGCTAAGGCCCCCAATTCATGGCTAAGTGGGAAAGCAGGTGGGACGACCAAAACAACCAGGAGGTTGGCTTAGAAGCAGCCATCCTTTAAAGATAGCGTAACAGCTCACTGGTCTAAATAAGTTGTCCTGCGGCGAAGATGTAACGGGGCTCAAGCCATGAGCCGAAGCTTAGGATGCCGTAAGGCATGGTAGCAGAGCGTAGTGTGACATAGTCTCATTCCTCCTTCACGTCTTCGGGCGTATTGGAGGAGAGAGGCTTTCGATGAAGCCGGCGCGTGAGCGATCCGGTGGAGAGATCACTAGTGAGAATGATGACATGAGTAGCGACAAAGAGTGTGAGAGACACTCTCGCCGAAAGTCCAAGGGTTCCTGCTTAAAGCTAATCTGAGCAGGGTAAGCCGGCCCCTAAGCCGAGGCCGAAAGGCGTAGGCGATGGGAACTAGGTTAATATTCCTAGGCCGTGGAGTGGTGACGGATCTCAGAGGTAGTTCATCCTTATCGGATTGAATGGGCTGCTGAGAGGTTCCTGGAAATAGCCCTCCTATAAGACCGTACCCTAAACCGACACAGGTGGACTGGTAGAGAATACCAAGGCGCTTGAGAGAACGATGTTGAAGGAACTCGGCAAAATACCTCCGTAAGTTCGCGAGAAGGAGGCCCGGTTCCTAGGCAACTAGGGGCTGGGGGCACAAACCAGGGGGTGGCGACTGTTTATTAAAAACACAGGGCTCTGCGAAGTCGCAAGACGACGTATAGGGTCTGACGCCTGCCCGGTGCCTGAAGGTTAAAAGGAGAGGTGAGAGCCTTGAATTGAAGCCCAGGTAAACGGCGGCCGTAACTATAACGGTCCTAAGGTAGCGAAATTCCTTGTCGGGTAAGTTCCGACCTGCACGAATGGCGTAACGACTTCCCCGCTGTCTCCAACATCGACTCAGCGAAATTGAATTGCCTGTCAAGATGCAGGCTTCCCGCGGTTAGACGGAAAGACCCCGTGCACCTTTACTACAGCTTCGCACTGGCATCAGGATTGTGATGTGCAGGATAGGTGGTGGGCTTTGAAGCAGAGACGCAAGTCTTTGTGGAGCCTCCCTTGAGATACCACCCTTCGCACTCTTGATGTCTAACCGCGGTCCGTTATCCGGATCCGGGACCCTGCGTGGCGGGTAGTTTGACTGGGGCGGTCGCCTCCTAAAGCGTAACGGAGGCGCGCGAAGGTTGGCTCAGAGCGGTCGGAAATCGCTCGTTGAGTGCAATGGCAGAAGCCAGCCTGACTGCGAGACTGACAAGTCGAGCAGAGTCGAAAGACGGCCATAGTGATCCGGTGGTCCCGAGTGGAAGGGCCATCGCTCAACGGATAAAAGGTACGCCGGGGATAACAGGCTGATACTGCCCAAGAGTCCATATCGACGGCAGTGTTTGGCACCTCGATGTCGGCTCATCTCATCCTGGGGCTGGAGCAGGTCCCAAGGGTACGGCTGTTCGCCGTTTAAAGAGGTACGTGAGCTGGGTTTAGAACGTCGTGAGACAGTTCGGTCCCTATCTGCCGTGGGTGTAGGAGACTTGAGAGGAGTTGCCCCTAGTACGAGAGGACCGGGGTGAACGATCCACTGGTGGACCTGTTGTTGCGCCAGCAGCAGTGCAGGGTAGCTATGATCGGACAGGATAACCGCTGAAGGCATCTAAGCGGGAAGCCCCCCTCAAAACAAGGTCTCCCTGAGGGCCGTGGAAGACCACCACGTCAATAGGCCGGAGATGTAAGCGCAGTAATGCGTTCAGTTGACCGGTACTAATCGCCCGATAGGCTTGATTTGATCCAGTAATGGAAAGACAAATCAAAAACATACACACCTTAAACATGGATAACTTCGCAGCACATAGCTGCGGTGTTGATTGATACACTACCGTGCGGCAACGCGCCTTTATCTGCGATAAAGATGCTGCCTGCCGCATAGTCGCTTTCTTGCAAAGCAAGAAAGTCGACCGAGGGATTTTCCTCGGTTTGGTGGTCATAGCGCAAGTGAAACACCCGGTCCCATCCCGAACCCGGAAGTTAAGCACTGCCGCGCCAATGGTACTTGGGCTTAAGCCCCGGGAGAGTAGGTCACCGCCAAACCTAGAAAAATCCCAATTCTCTCTAAACGATAACAATACTTATTCGACCCCGGCCTCAAGTAGCGAAAGCGATAGGCCAACCTAGTGTCGCGGGATGGAGCAGCCCGGTAGCTCGTCAGGCTCATAACCTGAAGGTCGTAGGTTCAAATCCTACTCCCGCAACCAGGTCGAATAATATCAACACAGCCCGTTCAGACTACAATTGATCCACTGGATCAATTGCTAACCTCTTCACCTCGTCAGGCTCATAACCTGAAGGCCAAAGGTTCAAATCCTACTCC
>NZ_JBXWQG010000025.1:0-8662 GCF_059612265.1 Ruegeria sp. CDSA077 | reverse complement strand
GCGAAAGACGGAAATGACACGATCACAGGCGGGCTGGGCAACGACACGCTTCATGGCGGCCGAGGCTCTGACTCCTACGTTTTCACCCGTGGCGATGGCCAGGACACGATTGATGACGATGGCTGGGCAGGCACCGACCAGCTGATCCTGCACGGCTACGCACCTGGTGAGGTGGCGGTTTCGAAGCCGGATGCGAACAGCAATACGCTCATCCTGATCTTCGCGGGGACCTCCGACCAGATCACGATTGTGAACACGCTCAGCAACGATTGGTCCGACGCTGTCGAGCAGATCGTGTTTGATGACGGCACGGTCTGGACCATGCAGGATGTGCGCGCGACCCTCTTGGCTGGCACTGTGAACGATGACATCATTTTTGGCACTTCCGGCAATGACAACATCTTTGGGGGTGCCGGAAACGATGTGATCGACGGCGGTGATGGGGATGACAATCACTATGGCGAGGCCGGGGACGACATCATTCTAGGCAGTATAGGCGATGACCTCTTCGACGGCGGTGAGGGTGTCGACACGATCGACTTCTCTTACTCAAGCAACAACTTCAACTTGAATTTAGCCACTTCGAGCGTTCTGTTCGACGACGGTTTTACCGAACAAGTTCTCAACTTCGAAAACATCATCGGTGGGTCGGGCAACAATACCCTTACGGGCTCCGATGCAGGCAACGAGATCGATGGAGGAGCGGGTAATGACCGCATTATCGGCCTAGATGGGGATGATACACTGTCTGGTGCCGGAGGAGCTGATATCTTTGCTTTTGATAGTTCAGCTTCTGAGGGTGCGGACTACATCACAGATTTCGAACTGGGTGTGGACAAGATCGAAATTGCCGGCGTCACCTACGCCGATCTGACCTTCGTCGACACGGGATTTGGCGCAAGAGTGGAATGGACCAATGGCTCTGTCGAAATTGAAGGTGCCTCGGTCGCTTCGCTGACTGAAGATCAGTTTTTGTTGGATAATTCAGGGAATGCGTCAGGTACGAATGTGGAGCTGACAGGTTTGCTGACTGACATCGAAATCAGCGCTAGCAGCCTTTACAGCAGCAGCTACGGCGCGGACAAGCTTATCGACGGTGTGACCGGAGGCAACAACTGGTCCAGCACCAACCCTGGATCGGACGAGTGGTATGAGATTGACTTGAAAGTCGAATACTCGCTGACTTCTGTAGTGGTTACAGCGCGCTCATCTTATGGGTCACGAATTGAGGGCGGGGTTGTGACACTGCTGGATGAGGACGGCAATGTTGTCCATTCATTCGATCCGATCAGCGGATCTGGCAACGGCACTGTCCACACATTCGATGTTGACGGGTTTGCAGATGCACGCTTTGTCCGACTCTCGCAATCTGGCCAATACTTCAACCTCTCTGAGGTGCAGGTTTTTGCGGCATCGGCCGACCCGGTGACTTCGGCCGCTCCTACTACGATCATTGGTTCTGCTGGCGACGATACGTTAACTAGCAGCGAAATTGATGAAGTTCTGACGGGCGGTGCTGGTGCTGATGTGTTTGCATTCAGTTCGCTGGTTTCCGAAGGCGCGGACCAGATTACCGACTTCGAGTTGGGCGTCGATACGATAGAAATGACCGGTAATACTTACGCCGACCTCACGTTCGTCGATACGGGCATCGGGACGCGAGTTGATTGGAACTCAGGGTCAGTTGAACTCGACGGCATCTCAATCGCTTCACTGACTGAGGATCAGTTCTCATTCGTTTGACATACAACTGTTCCCTAGCGGTTCGGTAAAGCCGCTTGGGCTTCGCTAGCGTTGGAGGGGTATCTATGCCGCCTGGTTCAAGGCCGCCGTCCCAAGCTGCAGCATACTAGGAAAAGCAATCTTGCAACAAAGGCAGAAAGCGTTGCGAAAATTGGAGATTTTCACGCTTTCTGCCTTTGTACATCAAACAATGTATCTCGCCCAATCCCAATAAGACTGGGCGGTACCGCTATCGGGACTCGCGCGGGGCTCTGTTGCAAACTTTTGACATTGACGATTGTTGGGTTAGCGCGCGAGTGATCAGCAGCAATAATCAGTCGAAAGCCAGCTCATGATCTCCTTCAAAGGCACGCAATATCCGAAGGATGTGATCCTGTTCGCGGTCTTCTTCTACGTTCGATACGGCGTCTCCTATCGCGACTTAGAAGAAATCATGGGAGAGCGAGGTGTTTTCGTGGATCACACCACGCTGAACCGATGGGTAACGCGATATTCTGGCGCCATTGCCGAAGCAGCGCGTAGACGCAAAGTACCATGCGACTGCTCCTGGAGAATGGACGAGACATACATCAAGGTTAAGGGCGCGTGGGTCTATCTATACCGCGCCGTCGACAAACACGGAAAGACACTTGATTTCATGTTATCTGAGCGGCGCAACAAGCCAGCTGCCACTAAATTCTTTGCCCGGATGCTGGAAGTTAATGGGTTACCACGGAAGATTGTCATCGACAAAAGCGGCGCCAATACTGCGGGCCTGAAGGCCATCAACAAAATGCTCAAAGGCTTTGGATGTCCCATTCCCATCGAGATGGTCAGACGAAAATACCTCAATAACATCGTAGAACAAGATCACAGGTTCATCAAAAGGCGAACCCGTCCGATGCTAGGTTTCAAATCCTTCAATTCAGCATCAGCAACTCTAGCTGGAATCGAAACTGCGCACATGATCAGGAAAGGTCAACTCACGCCAGGAGTCTGTCCATTCAAACAATTCGCCGAACTAGCCGGTTAACACCGATGCGATCGCTCAATCAGCTCACCATGCTCAAAAGTTTGCAACAGAGCCCTTTAACCTGCTCGAGCCGCTGCTTTCACTGACAACAGGCGTGAAGACGCAGACCGCCGACCAGGCCGCGCGAAAAATAGCCAGCCATTTTGATGTAGAATGTCTCAATGACCCGATATCCGTCCACGCCGTGCACAGCTTCGTAGCTTCGTCTGTTTTTCCGAAAGGCGTTCAGCCGGTCTGCGGTAAAGGACGTCCAGTTTGACGTCATGTCTTCCAAGCTCAGCAGATCCAGCCCTGCACTTCTTAGCGATGACTTGTACCGGTGCAGAGGCGCGAGTGAGTTTGGAAACAAATGCGCTTTGAAGTCGTCGGCTTCTTCTTCGGGAGGTGGCGCGATTTCGTAAAGATCCTCAACAAAGAGAGTGCCGCCGGGCTTCAGAGCCGCCATGATGCGCGACTGATATGCCGTACGTTTCGGTATATGAAAGAGCGCAAGCCAACTGACCACATGGTCGAAGCCGCCTGGTGGCGCGGACCAGTTCAGAAAGTCCGCTTGCACATGCGTCACCCGATCAGAAAGCCCTGAGCGCGCAGTGAGTGCTTTGCCGACCGCATGGTAGTCGGCCTGAAGTTCCACGGCTGTCACATGCGCACCCGAGACATGCGAGATGTATCGTGCGCACCCACCCCACCCGGAGCCGATCTCGAGGATCTTCTGCCCGGGTCTAATTCCGCAAGCCTTGATCGCTATGTCGAGTGCGTCGGTTCCGTGGTAATGTAGCTGATCAAAGCGGTTGAGAATGTCGACCGGTACAGGATCCTGGGCAGGAAATCCCGATTGGGCCAGATCGACTAGAATTCGCTCCGCCCGGGGGTAGAGCTGCATCGACTTGATATCTTTTGCCGTCATGATGAGAGGTTAGCCAAATTTCGCTCCGATAAAAGCGCATTGTGCCGGGTGCATGAAAATCAGGCCCTCGAGTTTCGTATCTTTTATATCTTTTGTATCTTAGCAAATATAGTGGATGCGCCCTGCCTTTGCACCCGTACGTCAACCTCATCGAGAATGCCCAGCGAGCGCCGCTCAATCCGCTCGACCTGTTCCGGGCTCTATGGACGGTTTGCAAGAAAGGCGACACCGAGCCGGTGATGTCCGCTTTTGGGAAGCTGCAATGCAGACCGGATTTCTTGGTGAATGGCAGCTTTGGGCCGTTTCTATTAGGTACTAAACTCGATTTTACGACTATACCGAACAAAATGTAATGACGAATAAAAACCACATGAGAACTTGGTTTTCAATGATTGGCTCAGTCCTAACTCGGATTGATGCTGCCGTGCTTCTCCGAATGATCTAATGGACACTCGTGTCACCACCCATATTCTTTTTACCGTGCACCTTCTCCCTGAACCGCTGCGCAATGATGTAAAGGGACGGGATGACAAATATGCCTACAAGGGCGGCTGCGATCATCCCGCCGAACACCGGCGTGCCGACACCTCTGCGAGCGAGCATGGAGGCGCCGTCGGCCACAACCAGCGGGTAAAGCCCGGCGATGAAAGCAAAGCTGGTCATCATTACCGCCCGGAACCGCGCGCGGGCACCCTGAATGGCGGCATCCACCGCACTCAGCCCCTGCCGGTACCGATCCATCGCAAACTCAACGATCAATATCGCATTTTTGGCGGCAAGCGCTATCAGAACCACCAGTCCGATTTGGGCGTAGAGGTTGTTTTGGAGCCCCAGTAACAGCAGCGCACCCAACGCACCACACACCGCAAATGTGACGGAGAGAAGCACCGCAAGCGGTATCGTCCAGCTCTCGTAAAGTGCGACGAGAAAGAGGTATGCGAAAAGCAAAGCAAGCCCCAGAACAATGGGTGTCTTTCCAGCGGCTTCAATCTCTTGCTGCGCTGTTCCCGTCCAATCGTAGCTGTAGCCCTCCGGCAGGGTTTGGGCAGCAATTTCCTCCATCGCCGCGATGGCCGCGCCCATAGACACGCCCGGAGACGGTCCACCGTTAATGGTGACCGCCTGGAAATTATTGTAGCGGGCCAGCAATTGCGGACCCTGAATGAGTTCCACCTTCGCAACAGCGCGCACCGGCACCATATCTCCGTCACGGTTTCGGACGTGAATGCGCGCAATATCTCCGACATTGGCCCGGTATTTCTCATCAGCTTGCAGGTTAACCTGCCACGTCCGGCCAAAGAGATTCATGTCGTTCACATGGTACCCGCCCAATGTGACCTGCATGGCTCGGAACAGGTCGTCGACATTCACGCCAAGTGTCTGCAACCGTTTGCGATCGAGGTCCAGGTTCAGCTTCGGAGACTGAGCGGAAAATGTTGTGTAAACACCCGACAATCTGGGATCGGCGTTGGCGGTTGTGACGAGCCCCGCCGCAGTTGCGCCAAGATCTAAAACGCTGTGGCCATGCAGGTCCAGAAGTTCGAATTCAAACCCGGCACCCGTACCCAATCCAAGGATCGGCGGAAGATTGAAGGGAAAGGCAATGGCGTCTTCCAAACCGGCAAACTCGCGCCGGACATGCCGGATCGAGGATCTGACGGACAGAGCGGGGTCGGTCCGGTCTTCAAACGGCTGCATGATCGCGATGCCAAACCCGCTGTTCGACTTGTTCAGGCCGTCGACAAAGCTGAAACCTGTGACCGTCATGACATCCTGCACTCCCGGTGCGGATTTGATGATGGTCGATACGTCCTCCATCACTTTGGACGTGCGATTGATCGAGGAGCCTTCGGGCAGCGCGACTTCCACGAAATAGGCCCCCTGATCCTCGACGGGAAGAAACCCGGAAGGCGTGGTCTTGAACAACCAGCCCGTGCCAAAAAGTGCAAAACCGAGCAGTAAAACAGCCAGGAATGCCCGACGGGCAAGAATTGAGACCGCATAGGCATAGCCATCGCGCGCGTTGTCTATACGGCGCGATATCCAGGCAAGCGGTCCACGCTTAGGGGCGCTCTCTCGGCGCAGCAGTATCGCGCACAGGGCCGGGCTGAGCGTTAAAGCATTCAGAGCAGAAATCAGCATTGAAAAGGACACAGCTACGGCGAATTGCTGGAACATTGTTCCCGTAATGCCGGGAATGAATGCAACCGGTACAAATACCGACAGCAGCACACAGGTTATGGCCAGAATGGGTGCCGTAATCTGCTTCATCGCCTCGCCGGTGGCTTCGGGTACAGACATATCCGGGTTCTCACCCATGACCTTTTCGACGTTTTCTATCACCACAATCGCATCGTCCACGACGATGCCTATTGCGAGCACCAGCGCTAGCAGCGAAACTGTATTGAGAGAAAACCCCAATGCCAAAATGAACGCCAGTGCGCCAACAAGCGAAACCGGAACCGCGATGAGCGGGATCAGGGCCATCCGAAGGTTGCCCAGAAACAAAAAGACCACGATCACGACCAGAGCAAATGCCTGTATCAACGTCTTTACGACTTCGTCGATACTGGCGCGGACGAATGTCACAGAATTGTATGGCACGCTCCAGTTGACCCCATCAGGAAAGGCGTTCTGCAATCCTGTCAGTGCTTTGTTTATGCCCTTTGAGGTATCAAGGGCATTTGCCCCCGGCTCAAGGTAGACACCGATCATCGCGGCCGGTTTGTTGTCAAAAGAGGCAAAGGAATCCTGCGTTTTTGCCCCAAGTTCCACCCGCGCGATATCGCTGATCAGGACAAATGAGCCGTCGGGAAGGGCGCGCACGACAACTTCTTCGAATTCGGCGATGCTGCTCAACCTGCCCTGTGTCTGGATGTTCAGCTGAAAGGTCGGGTCCTTTGCCATCGGCTGTGCGCCAACACGTCCCACAGCCGCCTGAACATTCTGTGCATTGAGTGCAGCGATCACATCGTCAACGGCCACCGAAAGGTTGGTCATCTTGTCGATGTCCAGCCAGATCCGCATAGAATAGTCCAGTTCCCCGAAAAGTGTGGCATCCCCTACGCCGGGCGATCTTTTGATACTGTCCATAACGTTGATCGTTGCAAAATTTGACAGGAACAAATCATCGTTCTTCGGGTCGTCCGACGTAATGGCCACGACTTGCAACAGTGCCGACGACTTCTTTTTGGTGTTGACGCCTGCGCGCGTTACCTCTTCGGGCAAGGCGGACATCGCCAAGCTGACACGGTTCTGCACATTAACGGCGTTGATATCGGGGTCGGTCCCGGGGGCAAACGTGATCTGGAGATTATAGCTGCCATCCGAACCGCTGGTTGACTTCATGTAGAGCATGTCGCTAACGCCGATCACCTGTTCTTCGATGATCTGGGCTACGGTAGACTCGACCACTTCGGCCCCGGCGCCTGGGTACTTGGTCGAAACCTGAACCTGCGGTGGTACGATGTCAGGGAGTTGTTCCACCGGCAGCTGCGTAACAGAGATCAGCCCCGCCAGCGTAATCACGACCGATATGACGATGGCAAATCTGGGACGGCGGATGAACAGTTGCGAGATCATTGGGTCAGTTCCCGCTAGCGGTGGATGAGGTGTTTTGAGGCGCGGAAACGCTAACCTCAACACCGGTATGGACCCTCTGCAGGCCATCGGTGATAACCCGATCGCCTTCGCTCAGACCGTCTGAAATGACGGCCTCGGCCCCTTCAGTTCGGTCCAGTTGGATCTGCTTTTTGACAACTTTATCGTCGCTTCCGACTGTGAAGACAAAGTAGCCAGACTGATCTCTCTGCAAAGCCTTGGCGGGGATCACCAGAGATTTGTCGTTTGTAGGGTCGGTGACGAAAACGCGCACCAGTTGGTTATCAATGAGACGTCCATCAGAATTGGGAAAGGAACCGCGGACCAGAACGGAATCCGTTCCGGACTGCACCTGTGTATCAATCACTTCGATGCTGCCCATTGCGCCGTATGTCGTGCCATCGGCGAGGATCAACTGTAATTTCAACGGTTCGGTGTCGGGCGCTTTGGCGCGGCGCGAGCGAAATTCAAGCAGTTCGGCTTCGGTTACTGGAAAGGTAACGTGGATGGGGTCGATGCTGGACAGCGACAGCAGGGTTCCACCGTCCGGGCTGACGAATGCGCCAACTGACAGGTCTGTCAGTCCAATCCTGCCGTCAAAGGGCGCGGTTATTTTTGTGTAAGACAGGTTCAACTGGGCATTTTGCAGACTGCCTTGTAGCTCAAGCACATGTCCATCGGCCTCACCTTGCTGTGCCTGTGCTTTCTGAACGACTGCTTGAGGTGTGTCACCCGTGGAGTAGAGCTTTTGCTGCCGATCAAGCTCGATATCGGCAAGCTTTTTTGCCGCCTGTGCAGCTTGGATCTGCCCCTGAATTTCAGTGACAGTCGCCTCGAAAGAATCCGGTTCGATCTCGATCAGGACATCCGCCGTCGTAACGGCTGAGCCATCCTTGAAATTGATGGATTTCACAAATCCAGGCACGCGCGCAATCAGGTCGACACGATTCTCCGCCTCGACCCGGCCGGTGAACACTTCGGTCAAAGATACCGGCTTCATTTCTGCTGCCGTCACAGACACTTTGGGCTTCGTTTGGCTTTCCTGCGCCAAGACAATGGACGGAGAAAGACCCAAGTGCAGAAACATTGCGGCGACTAACAACCTTACTGGCACAGTTCACCCTCCTGAAGAATTTTGTAAGTATTCTCGTTGACATCACGGTAACGTAAAGCATTTGAAAATCCAGCTACTGGTGTTGAGCGGCTCACCCGCCATTTCAACCAAGTGAAAGTTGTGCCGATTAAACAATATGGCTCGTTCTCGCTCTGCTGTCTTCAAAACCCCGAAATTGCGAACGCAATGTTTATCACCCCAGTTAAGATCTCTTAGGTCGAGGCCTTGAGTTGTTCGTCCAGATCAGAGAACGATGCGGCCCAGAATTCTGCCAGGAACGCTGAAA
>NZ_JBXWQG010000024.1:0-9168 GCF_059612265.1 Ruegeria sp. CDSA077 | reverse complement strand
GTGACAATCAACGGGTAAGTTGGTCGATCTCAGAAGCGCAACAATATCTGAACCACGGTTTTCCAGAAGCCTGGCTAAGTGATGCACACCAAAACCTGGAACATTCCAAGATTGGCCGTCAGAACTCACTTTGTCCTCTTTCATGCTCATATGCCGCCCGAGTCTGAAGTACCCTGCAAATCAGGGCGTTTTGTGGTTTAGGTAACAATACGCAGGGTCCAAAAGCCATGCCAAGAAATCGTTTGATTGTCGGCGGCAATGTAGTGGGTTTTGAGCCTGAAGCGAACGGCAGAAATGCGGGCTGCGACCGCAGTATTGTTATCGTATACTGTATGTCCGGAAAGGGCCGTGATCCGCGCGCATAGTCCTCGCCGCCAATATGCTGCGGCGACACCGGGGGCTGCAAGAAGCCTAGACTGTCCAGTCATCATCGAAGAGAGGTCGCCCGCTTTGTGGATTATGGGCGATAAACGCTTAAGAAGATCCGCTGTATCAAGTTTCTAAGGCTGCTCAAAATTGGACCAGTCATGCCCGCCACTTCGGCTTACGCTTCCTCACCGTAGAGATAGAGCTTGTCACCTGACAGGATCGCAGAGTGCAGATCCTCAAAATCCTTTGGCGACATATCCTCCCAATTAGGGGTTTCAACGACTTGCATCTGGCCAATACGTCGGCCAATTTGACTGAGGGTTTTTGCTTGCCCGCATCGTTGGGCGTCGTAGCTTTTGAGCAGGTCAGGTAGATCTTTGGCTGCGACCGCAAGCATTTCCAGCGCCAGCGCGTCTTCTAATGCCTTTGTAGCCCCGCTTGCGGTGTGCGGGCGGGTCATTGTTCCTGCATCGCCAATCAGCAGCGTTCTTTTGCTGACATAGGTATCGACGATGCTGTCATAGATCGGCTGTATCGACACGTCTTTGTGGCGGGTTTGGGCCAGGAGGCTGCGAATGGCGGGTGGAAAGTGATCGTTCAACAGCATCTGAAGCTCGGCGAACGCCGCCATCGTGACACTGCCTGGGGGAATAGATTCGACGCCGTTCAACGGTTGTGCTTCAGGACAGGATGCGTACACTGCCCAATTCACACGGCGTTGCCCGGTCGCGGCGCTGCCGTCAAAATTCGGGATCATGTAAAGGACTCCGTGTCCGCCCGAAAAAGGGACAGTCAACCAGGCCGTCTCTTTGTCGATCGCCTCAATCAAATGGGTGTCGGCACACTCTGCCTCAGGATAATTCCCGCGCCAAAGCACATAGCCTGCGTAGTCCGTTTCGATGTGGGGATGCATCCTTTGGCGCACCGCAGAGTTGTATCCATCCGCGCCTATGAGAAGATCAAAGTCTCGCGTATCACCGTCCTGGAAGGTCACTGTGACGCCATTTGCAGTCTCTGTGAAATCCAAGAGCATCTTGCCCTCGTGATAGATGTCATCGGAGACTGTTTTCCGCAGCGCACGCCACAGGTTCCCCCAGTTATTGGCGAAGGCGGGGGTCGCTTGGGTCCACAAGCGCTTTCCGTCACGACTTCGATCGGGAAACTGCCACCAACGCGATTTCATCTCGCAACTTGGGAAATTCTTAGGAAGATATCCCTTGTCCATAAGCGTGGCGCGTAGAGGGCCCGGAATGCCGATGCCGGACCCGCGGTCCATCAGCCCTTTTGAGGATCGTTCGAACACGTCCACATTGCAGCCAGCTCGGGTCAACGCTGTTGCTGCAGCGCAGCCTGCGATGCTGCCACCGATCACACCAACTTGCAAACCTTCCAGACTCATGCATTCCCCCCAAGTCGAATCCACATAACTTTACCTTGTATATTTAATTATACAATGTAAAATAAAGAAATGCACAAACCCACTAAACGCTCAAAAAAAACAAACCAACGCCGTGACTTAACGGTGGACAAAATTGTTGAAGCGTCCCTTGTCGTTTTGAAGTCAAGCGACCCATCCGCACTGACAATGCGGCGCGTGGCAGAAGAATGCGGTGTTTCAGCCATGGCGATCTATCATCATATCGACGACAAGAACCAACTCGCCACCCTCGCAGTTGATAGCCTCTTTCTTGCAGCCGCGCAGGGTCTGCGAATAGGGGAAGATTGGAGAGACCGCTTACTCGATTTTTTGGAGGAGGTTCGAAAGCGGCTATTGGAAACACCTGGTGCGGGCATGATCTTTGTCCGCCAGGCTATCATCGGCCCCGGAACCGCCACCACGACAGAGCTGATGTTTGAATGTCTCAGGGCGGGTGGGTTCAGCGGTAGGGCCATCGCCGAAGCGAGTGACGCAATTACCATGCTACTCATCGGATCGATCGCCAACGATCTCACCCGGCCACCGCAGATACGTGAGGAGTTGGGCAAGCAACTCGCGCCCGAGGATACCCCGATCTTACAAAAGAACATGCAAACCTATGCAACCAGAGACGGCGGCGAACGGTTCATGCTTGCTATAGGCTGGATTCTTGATGGGGTCACTCAAGCGGATGCAACAGGATCCAGAACCAAAACCTTGTAAGCCGATCTTGATCTTTGGTTTTTGGTCGGCAACTCCGTCCTTCACACCTTAGACCGACCTGCGCTCTCAGCGTGTCCCGTGAATGTCCGGAATGCGGGCTGCGACCGCAGCATGTCGGTTGGCTGCTGGATGTCGGCTCTGGGCCGTCCTTATTTCAGTTTTTGCGGGGCAGGGGGTTTTGCTGCAACGGCACCGAGGTCAGCATCGAGCCCAATGTTCTTGACGCTGCGACTTACGCCAATATCCGACGGCTTAGGGAAACGGCGCTGACGCGTGTTGCGGAGAATGTCAGTGGCGAGCCCTTATTACCGAATGCTGCACCAGGTAATCGCTGACTAGGCCAGATTAGTTTGCCGATGGAGGAGTTGCAGGCACAGTTGCCATGGTAACCTCCACCGCTTCTGGCCAGCCGAAATCCGTTGTCCCGTCCGGCAATCCCAGAATGCGGTCGAGTGTGAGAAACTGCATGTCGATTGCCGCCTGCAATTTTTCTGCGGCTTGATCGGCTATGTCAGATCCCCGTGCATCAATCGCGCGCAACAGCGCGAGATCAATAAAGGTGCTTAGGAACAAAATGAGTTCTGCGGCAGTATCAACATCTGCGACAGTAAACGTGCCCTCATCACGACCTTTCTGAATGATCCCGGTCAGGACGGGCATAGCACCGGTTCTGACTCTGCGCTTGAACTGTTCAAGCAGAACCATGTTTTTGTCCTGATTCATGACCCGAAAAAATTCAACCTGACCAGGGTAGTCATGTTCACGCAGGTAGTTTGCCCGCAGGTGGATAAAGCTGTGCAACAGGTCGAGCGCAGAGGAGGTCTCATCAGAGGCGACAACAGCCATCTGCGAAAATACACCCTCTGCCATTCCGTCCAATACGCCGAACAGCAACTCGTCTTTAGATTTGAAGTGATGATAAAACCCGCCCTTTGAGACACTCGCCATATCAAGCACATCTTGTATGGTTGTATCCTCGAAGCCTTTGGAAAAGAACAACATCTGTGCGCATCCCAGCAGCTGAGCACGCCGTTCTTCGGGCGGCATGTTCTTTCGCTTCGTAGATTTCATACACTTTCCTCTTGCAAACCGACCGGCGGTCTGCAAATACAGACCCATGGTCGGTTTGTACCCCGACTCACCTGGCAGAGCAATGTAATTCACCTGCCAACCCGAATTTAACGATGCGTTTACGCAGCCAAACTCCGCAAGCGGTAGTGCTTTGCGGATCCGGTTGAGTTGCGCGCACGATGCAGGATCGAATGTCATGAATGCTCTTGTCTGTGGAATTACTTCGCCATCCGAGTTGCGTCGAATGTCTCGCCTGGCGGGTATTCGCCAACTGCTCGGGATTCTGATTACAAACTGCTTGAAGCAGAAGCCCCCAATGCAACGCACAATTCAATCAGGATATGGAAAGGCCATGAAAAAATCCCATAAATCAATAGGGTCGAAGAACCCAGTCTCTTTTGAAGCAGGTCGAGTTCGATGGTTAGCAATGCAACGCATTGCGACCTCCAGTCAGTTTGTGCGTTCAGTGTTCGTCGCGCTCATCTTTGGTGCCGCTCTGAGCGGATGCGCCGCCAACATGGCAGCGACTGGCAGAGATGGCCCTGACCTGAGCGTCGTTAGCCAGGAGGCCACCCGGTTCAATGTAGAACGCCAGTTGGGCTCACCCGATGAATTGCAGCAACAAGCCAATGGAGACTGGGTGGCCGTCTATGATGTTGAGCCCAGGACAAAACCGAACCTGGCGCGAGCAGCAGGTCATGGAACACTGGATCTTTTTACCTTCGGGCTTTGGGAAGTTGTTGGTGGCCCGCTAGAGGTGGCACATGCGCGCCGGGTGCTGGTCACTGCCCGATATGACCAATCAGGGAAACTGATTCAAATGACCAGCAAACCCAAACCCATCCTCTAATCCAAGTATTGGATCACCGCTGGACGGAAAACGGAAAGCGGTAATTCCAACACCCCCACTAACGGAAAATCACTCCCGCTGGCGCATCACGCATGCCCAGCGTCCAGATGGTCTTTCCGTACAATCAAGAGAACGGACCTTTTAAATGAAGACTATCACGATGATCACACTGGCAGCCGTGATGCCGACTTTGTCCTTGGCAAATGAAAGCTGGACCGGTTTCAATGCGGGCTTGCAACTATCCACAATCGATGTCTCCGAGGGCAACAACGACAATGGAAATGCAGCTCTGGGTCTCCATGCCGGTTATCTACACGATTTTGACGGTTACGTAATTGGTGGTGAACTTACTTATGACGCGGGCGCTGAGGTTGAGTCCGGAGGGAAAGCCGAAAAAGTCGATACTGTACGCCTGAAGTTCAAAGGTGGTCATGTATTTGGCCGGACATACCTCTATGGCGTGATTGGCTATGCAAACATTGATGGCGGATCCAAGAACGAAGACGGCTATTCCGCTGGTGTTGGCGTGACTTATCGCGCGACGGACAGGGTTCTGGTTGGTATTGAATACATACGAGACACATATGACACGTCGGGTGATGATATCACGGCTGACTCTGTTGCGCTTCGGGTGTCCTACAAGTTCTAGCTGTAGCCATTCGAGATTTCGAAAATGGCGGGGGACTTCAAACGGTTCCCCATTTTTCTTCCACCTTCAAATTCCGGAGAGGCGCCAGGTGACTAACGTGCCAACTCTAAAGACCGAAAGGCTAAACTTAATACCACTTAAAGTAAAAGCTTGGCTCGACTATCTTACTTTTATGGTCTCGAAACGCCCAGCGTTTATGGGCGATCCTGTTTTCCCGCGTTTACCCAAACATGGCGAGCTGGCATTCCTATCTAATCACATGCGTCGCGATATTGGTCTCCCAGAATATGGCAAGCGCGAGCCCAATCTCTATCTGAGATATTGAGTTCAAGTCGCAACCGAATTCGAGACGCCACCACAATGCATTAATCCAATGGGCAGCGAACAATGTACTCATTCAAACTTCAACGCCGTCTCTTACTGTTGACATTCTGTGCCGCCAATTTTGCTGGGTCGTCATTTGCCCAGGACCGTCAAGAAATTGCCGTGACGCGCAGCGGCGAAGATGTTGCAGCTATAGAGTGTTTCGGAAGCTTCGTTTCCCAGGAAATAGTTGTTCTTGGCGGGATTGAGCAAACAATACTTATTCGCACTTGTGATTTGTCCCAACCGGTCCTGCTATTTTTGCACGGGGGTCCGGGTGGTGCCGTGATGCCCTGGGTCGATCTGTTCCACACGCCCTTGTTGGAAGAGAACTTTGTCGTTGTCCATTGGGATCAACGTGGAGCCGGAAGTTCATTCAACGAAGATCTCACGGTAGAAGACATCACGCCATCCAATTTGGTGGCGGATACGCTTCAACTCACCAACCTCCTACGCGACCGCTTTGGGCAAGAGAAAATATTTCTGAGCGGTCATTCGTGGGGCAGCGCGCTGGGTTTCATGACTATCGCAGAGGATAGTTCCCCCTATCACGCGTTCATCCCAACGTCTGAGCGTGTCGCGTGGGTACGCAGTATGAACATGGGTTTTGAATGGGCCCAGGATCAGGCGAAAGTTCGTGGCGATGTTGAAACTCAGCGGAAACTCAAGTCGATTGAGCCGTTCGAAGCATTAGACGAGGCAGATCTCACCGTTCAGCGCGATGTTTTGGCAGAATATGGAGCTGGAGACTTTCATACCGAAGGGCTATGGGATCGCCACCTCTCTTATGTGCTAGAAGGGCAGAGCCCCTACTACACGGACACACAGGTTAAAAACTATCTCCGCGGACTTGAGCTATCGAGCACAGCAATTGAACAGCCCGAGATTGTTGGTGCATACGACCTCTTCACCTCGCATCCGGTCCTAGATCTACCGGTCCACTTTATAACCGGAGCAGAAGACCAGAACACGCCAGCCGATCTGGCACAGGAATATTACGAACACCTGAAGGCTCCAGCGAAGAGTTTTACCCGTATCGACGGCGCTGCCCATATGGTGATGTACGACCAACCCAATGCCTGGGCTGAAGCCCTGGTTCAAATAAGAAACCAGACGCCTACCAACTGACGAGCGGCCCAGCGTCGTCATACACTTCAATCAATCCTACGCCTCCTATTTTCGGAGAGGTGGATCCAGGAGTTGCAAAGATGGACATAGCTCGATTTTCCGAACGCCTTATGGGCATGAAGGACGAGGTTTGGCTGCGACATGCAAACCCTTGGTCCGTTTGGACCCGTGTGTTGACACCCGTGCCTCTTCTGGCGTTTGCAATCTGGAGCAGAGCATGGATTGATTATTGGGCGTGGCTTGCGGTCGGCATAGTTCTTGTCTGGATATGGATCAACCCACGCGCTTTTTCGCGGCCGGAGACTTTCGACAGTTGGTCTGCACAGGGTGTTCTCGGCGAGCGTGTCTGGCTGCGGCATCGCGACAAAGTTGCGGAACATCATAAGCGCGTCGCAAATACGGTCGCCATTGTCAGCGGCGCTGGTCTTTTGCCGTTTGCCTATGGTCTGTGGGCATTCGACTTAGGGTTCACTTGCCTCGGCATGGTTGTGATCTCGGGCGGCAAGATGTGGTTTGTAGACCGCATGGCCTGGGTTTGGAGCGACTTCCTGCGCGACGGTGGAACTTTAGATGATCTGACGGTTGGCAGTTGATCTGTGGCGCCACATTTAAACCACTCGGGAATACGATCATGAAGAAAGTAGTGTTTTGCCACGGTATGCCTGGCAGCCCATCAGATGCGGAGCTACTAAGTAAGGCCAATCCTGGTATTGAAGCCATTGCTCTGAATTTGCTGAACTTTGATCCGAAGGCCATCGACGCAGATCTTTGTGATGCCATAGATACAGCGTTGGGGGAAAACGACGGCGAGTGTGTGCATGTGGTTGGCTTTTCCATCGGCGCCATGGCGGCAATAAAAGTTGCGGCGTCCAGGCCAAACCTGGTTGGCCGACTAACATTGATATCGCCCGCTGCCCCACTTTTCATAGGTGATTTTCTACCCAAGATGGCGGGAAAACCGGTTTTTGAGTTGGCCATGAAGCGTCCAAGGATACTCCGGATTCTGACGCGTCTTCAAAGTTTGCTGACCCGGTTTTTTCCAGAAACTATGGTCAAAGTATTGTTCGCAAAGTGCGGCCCTGCGGAAAGAGTTCTTTTAGAAGACGAGACCTTCGTCAGCGTTATGAAAAAGGCGCTATCGGAGAGCTTCGTACAGAGGCCAGCGGCCTATCTTGCATTTATCAGCGCCTATGTCGCGGATTGGAGCGAAACTATGTCAGCGGTGCAGTGCGACGTCGTCCTTTGGCACGGGACTAATGACACTTGGTCGCCGGTTGAAATGTCTCACTCGCTAAAGGGTGTGTTTGGTGAAAAAGCCACAATAAACTTGGTTCAAGGCGCTGAACACTATTCAACTCTAGTACAAGCTGAACTGTAGTTCACACTCAAGATTGACGCTTTTGGAGGTGTACAGATTCTGGATAATATACTGATTTCATTTAGAATAGGCACTCGAAGGAAGAGGCGTCTTTGGCTCGGTCACCTCGGCTGGAGGCAGTCGGATGTTCGACCGGATTCATCAAGAAAATGCATGCGGCATCGCCCCGAAATTCGACGTATGAAATTCATATGCGCAAGATCCGTTGTTTCGGTCAATCGATGGCTAGTGGGTCTGGACAGACTTTGTTCGAACTTGGCGGACTTCTACAGAGATTTAGTATCAACCACATCCATTGTGCGGAGGGAGATATCATGGGTTATCAAGATTGACGTGGGTGCGGAAACCCAGGAAGTTCTGAGTTCCTAGTATCACAAATGAGTACGTTAAGTGGTACGGTAAGGATCAATCTCAACAGACTTCCCCCAAGAGTACATTCAAAGCAAACAGGCTACGCGCATGATTATCGAAGTTCGTCGCTACATATTAAAACCCGGACGTCGTGAGGAGTTTATCGAGTTCTTTGAACAAGAGAATCGTATTGCATTGCGCGACGCTGGGATGCTGGTCTTTGGCCCTCTGCGGGATCTGGACAATCCAGACAAAGTCCACTGGATGCGGGCATTCTCGTCGCTCGAGGAACGAGACAGGATCAAAGATAGTTTCTACAAAGGACCCGTATGGAACAAGCATATCGAGCCCCTGGTAATGCCCCTGATCGCCCACTTCGAGGCGGATGTAACCGAAACAACAAACGGGTTTGAGAGTTTCGGCGGTGGCGTATCTCTCTGAATTCCGGGACCCACAAGCCGAAGGGCTGACAGAAGAGAACAAGACCCGCTCCGCAACACTGATTGTTGCCACTGGCGTGTACGCGGTGAGTGGCGATAACCCGAAACAGACCGTGATCGCATGGCAAAATTACGTTGCCAATACACACCCAACTAACCGGAAGCGAAGACGGCATTAGATTTCGAATGCAAGTCGCCGCTGTCCCGCAGTTCGTGAGTTCGACAGGCCTCCCTTCTCGCTAGTGCAGCGAATGGCAGCAAAGCGGGCGCTACCGCAGCATTTCGGTTGGCTGCTGGATGTCGGCTCTGGGCCGCGAGCGCCTGTTACCTATGCCAGCCAAGTTTGACTGCGGCTGCATTTGTCTCAAATATCTTTGGCGAAATAGTGCAGATGTGGGCGTAACGAGGGTTGATCCTTGTACGTTGTCG
>NZ_JBXWQG010000023.1:0-18491 GCF_059612265.1 Ruegeria sp. CDSA077 | reverse complement strand
CCAATCTCCTGAATCGGCTTCTTCTTCGCCTCACGCGCAATTTCGATGTCAGATTTATAGCTCATTGGGTTTCGGTCTCCCTGCATAAAATAGGCCAATAGTGTTCCAACCAGAACGGCAAAGAGCCGAACCAGATTCGCATATATTTTTCTTTAAAGTAAATATTTATTCCCTAGGGTCAATATGCGAGTTTAACACTCCCTGGAGGTGCTACTGGATTCATCATAAGGAAACAGAGGCTGGCCACAGCAATCAGGCGTATCTTTTCCGACCCGCGCTGAGACCAAGCAACCAATCTTCAACGATGCGCTGCTCTGGGAAAGCTTTGTGAAGAGGCCTTTTTAACAGGTAGTATCCGGACTGTGTTCGCACTGATGCGCCCAGAACCGGTCTGACCAAAGTGCCGCTTTCAAGCAAAGGATCAACAAGATGGGCCCAACCCAATGCAATTCCCAGTCCATCGACAGCTGCTTGCACTGACAACGGATAGGTATTGAACTCCACTGCCTGTTCCATCGAGGACGTCGATACTCCATTGCCGCTGAACCAAGTGCGCCATGTCATCCACTCTGCATGGCCACTGGCCACTTCAATAAGGTCCAGTTCCGGCAGCGCAGATATATCTGCCGCTTTGGGGTTGCTCTTGAGATACTCTGGGCTGCAGACCGGAAATACGGTTTCTCCGAACAAAAGCTGTGCCTCGTATCCCGGCCAATCGCCATCTCCACGCAGGATCGTCAAGTCCATCGAATCCGACAGGCACTCTGCGTCGCTGTCAGAAGAGACCAGCGAAATACGGATGCGGCCATTTGATTTGTTGAACTTGCGAAGTTGCGGCATCAGCCAAAGAGAAGCAACAGAGTTGGTGGCGGAGATCGATACCGTGTTGGCCTGATGTTTGGCCAGCATATCCCGGCTGACATCCCGCATCAGGTCCAGCGACTTCTCCACGGTTGCCAGCAGGATGGCCCCTTGTTGGGTAAGCGAAACAGAACGGTGCCCTCGCACAAACAACGGCACATCATAGTGTTGCTCTAGCAACCGCACTTTGCGGCTGATCGCCGTTTCAGAGATGTTCAGAACCTTACTGGCCTGCGCAAAGCTCTGCGCCTTTGCGGCAGCTTCAAACGCCAACAAATAGTCGAGCGGCGGAAGGACTTTCCCTGTGACTGAAGTTTTCTTTGGCATTTCAGAGCGGATTCCCGAACTGGACGTTATAGCGATCGAAAAACATTTGGCCTCATCTGCTGGCAATCGATCAGGCAACTAATTGTTAAGATAGCAAAAAGTCGTGTTAGCCTCAAGAATTTATGGTCAAAGACCCTCAAATTTCTGTTCTGCGTCTGGGGCGATTCTGCGCAGAATGCACAAATTCGGGGCCGGAAGAGTCCACAACCTAAAAATGAACATCACTCAGGGAGCAAACATGAAACTTACAAACCTCCTTTCTGCTGCAACTTTGGCAGCAGTAGCGGGAACAGGGGCGACTGCAGAAGACAGCAGCGACCCGATCGTGATCCCAATTCACAATTGGTCCAGCCAGATCGTGATGTCGAACGTTGTCGGCCTGATCTTTGAAGAGATGGGCAACAACGTCGAATACGTCACCACCGACAGCCAGGCGGTCTATGAATCGGTGCGCCTGGGCGATGTGGCGTTGGAGATGGAAGTCTGGGAAGGCGCGTTTGGCGCGTCCTACAGGGCGGCATTGGAAAAAGGTGGCCTGCATGACGCAGGCGATCATGACGCCGTTACACGTGAGGATTGGTGGTATCCCATGTGGACCAAGGAATCCTGCCCGGGCCTGCCAGATTGGAATGCATTGAACGACTGCGCACACCTGTTCGCGACAGCCGAAACCGGCGACAAGGGTCGGTATCTGGATGGTCCAGTTGACTGGTTGAAGCATGGTAAAGAACGCGCCGAAGCACTTGATCTGAACTTTACCGTGATCAATGCGGGTTCCGCCGCAGCCCTTTGGGCCGAGATTGGCGCGGCTGAGGCCGACAAAACGCCGGTACTGGTTTTTAACTGGACGCCAAACTTTGCCGAAGCCGTCTGGCCTGGTGAGTTCGTTGAGTTCCCAGCATGGGAAGACGGATGCGACAAAGACCCAGCCAAGGGTCCTAACCCGAATGCGTTGTATGATTGCGGCAACCCCGCCAAAGGTTACCTGAAAAAGGCAGCATGGGATGGTATGAAAGACAAATGGCCGGCCGCGTATTGCGCCCTGACAGAGATTTCTTTCACCAATCCGCAGATTGCCGAGATGGCGAAGCTGGTCGATACTGATGAGCTTGAACCGGAAGAAGCCGCCGAAGAATGGCTGGACGCCAACCGCGCTGTCGTCGATCCTTGGATCAGTTCCTGCAGCTCATAATCCCGGCTACATCCACCGAAACTGGCGCGGCCTTGACCATCTGATCGATGCAAGGCCGCGCTCAACAAGAAAGTTAGGCAGCCATGTCCGCCACAGCGCCTGTCATCTCAGCCAAAAATGTATGGAAACTGTTTGGGCCCTCGCCAGAGAGCTACCTGAAGTCCATGCCCGCTGGCCGCGGTTTTGATGAAATCCGTGCAGATGGTTATATCGCCGGTGTCAAGGATGTCTCGATTGAGGTTGGCCGTGGCGAAATGCTGGTCATCATGGGTTTGTCAGGGTCAGGCAAGTCGACGCTGGTACGTTGCTTTTCGCGCCTGCACGACATTACAGGCGGAACGATTGAGGTTGAAGGTCAGGACATCATGAGCCTGAGCGAGCGCGATCTGATTGAATTGCGCCGAAACAAGATGGGCATGGTGTTTCAGTCTTTCGGACTGCTACCACATCGCACGGTTTTGGACAACGTGGCCTTTCCGTTGGAAATGCGCGGACAAGATCGTCATGATCGGCGCGAACGCGCGCTGGAAGTCATCAAGTTGGTGGGCCTTGAAGGTCGGGAAGAGTACTTCCCACGGGAATTGAGCGGCGGCCAACAGCAAAGAGTGGGAATCGCCCGGTCGCTCGCCATTGAACCCGATATCTGGTTTCTGGACGAGCCATTCTCGGCGCTTGATCCACTGATCCGCCGCGAAATGCAGGATGAATTCCTGCGATTGCAAGAGATGCTAGGCAAAACCATCGTTTTCATCACGCATGATTTTGACGAAGCGCTACGTCTGGCAGACCGGATTGCAATCATGCGCAACGGCGCGGTCGAACAATGTGACACCCCCGACAAGATTGTGATGAACCCTGCCACCGAGTACGTGGCCAAGTTTACCGAAGATGTCGACAAAGCCCGGGTCGTACATGCCAAAGGCCTGGCAAAACCTGTGAACGGTCATGCCTTGGAGGGCGCACCAATCAATGGTGGATCAACCATTCACGAGCTGGCGCGAGTTCTTGTCAACGATAACCGCATTCTTTTGCCGGTGGCGGATGACAAAGGCGTTATCACCGGTGTTTTGGAACGTGACGCCGCATTGAATGTTCTGCTTGGAGCTGAATGATGGCGGCGCTGTCCACCGAAGTACCGGACACTTCAGACGGGACTTGGGGAAAAGCCAGAGTCCTGACTACACTGCTGGCCGCCGCCTTCGTGCTGATCGTTGCCAAAGCTGCCGGAGTTCTGCCCGAATGGCTAAACCGCATCCCCGAAGCCGCGATTCCGCCGACGGCGCAGGTTCTGGATGCAGTCTTCTACTTTATCCAAAATGATCTTGGCCTGATCTATGTCACACGATTTATCGCCGAAGGTCCGCTTGAGTTCCTGCTGGATACGTCAGCGAACCTTCTGGAAGGCAAGCGCCGTTGGCCCAATCTAGGCCCGATCCCATGGTCCGCAATCGCCGCAGTGGCAGCCGTCGTCGGCTACGCCGTAGGTGGTTGGCGTCTGGCCGCATTGGGCGCGGGAACCTTCATCTGGACGGCCGCGATCGGGCAGTGGAAGATCGCCATGCAGACGATGTCTGTCATCGTGGTTGCCGCACCGCTGGCGTTTCTTTTGGGCTTGATACTGGGCATCGCCGCCTGGAAATACCGCTGGTTCGAGCGGATGCTGAAACCCATGCTGTCCGTGCTGCAAACCCTGCCCTTCTTTACGTATCTCTTGCCAGCAGTGATCTTTTTTAAGGTCGGACCGACAGCTGGGGCTGTTGCAACGATTACCTTTGCCATCCCGCCGATGATCCTGATGACCACGTTGGGTCTGAAGAAAGTCAGCCCCGAAGTGATCGAAGCAGGCCAGATGTCTGGATGTACCAAATGGCAGATGCTACGCCATGTTTACGTGCCGGCTGCGCGCACTGAAGTTCTGGTTGGCGTCAATCAGGTTATCATGCTGTGTCTGGCAATGGTGGTTCTGACCGCGTTTATCGGAATGCCCGGTCTTGGCGCGAAACTGCTGGCGATGATGGGTAGTTTCAAGCTGGGCCGTTCTTTCGAGATTGGCGTAACCATCGTCCTTCTGGCTGTCACGTTGGATCGGATGTCAAAGGCCTGGGTCGTCAAACAGCCAGTGCACTTCGAACGCGGCACCCCGTGGTGGAAGCGCCACCAGATTTCGCTGGTCGCACTGGGTCTGTTTGTTGGGTTCACTCTGTTGTCTCAGGTCTTCCCGATCCTGGCCGAAATTGGCCGCAAGCAGCATCTAAGCCAGGGCAAGGAAATCGACGTGGTTATCAAGTCGTTCCTGGCCATCGACATGATCAAAGGGACAACCGAATGGTTGCGCTGGTTTCTGAACGTCAAGGTTCTGATTCCATTCCGGAATACGCTACTCGCCATTCCAACTCCCGCGTTCATCCTGCTGGTTGTTTCCTTTGCTTATTGGGTTGGTGGCCGAAAGCCCGGCATCTACGCAGCAGTCTTCTTTACGATTGTCGCGTTCTCGGGCTGGTGGGATCGGTCGGTTATCACTTTGTATACCGTGATCTCGGCCGTTGCGTTGGCAACCATGATCGGTATCCCCCTGGGCGTTGTCGCAGCACGGTCCGCGCGTTGGTCCAAGAGCATTTTGCTGGCTTGCGACACTGCGCAAACCTTCCCCAGCTTCATTTACTTGATCCCTGCGATCATGTTGTTCGGGGTCAATGATGTCGCGGTTGTGTTCTCGATTCTGATCTTCGCCGCCGTCCCGCTGATCCGGTACACTATTATTGGCCTCAGCAACGTGCCGCCGGAAATGACCGAGGCAGCAGATATGTCCGGCTCGACCCGCCGGCAAAAACTTATGTCGGTTCAGTTCCCTCTGGCGCTGCCAACTATGGCGGTCGGGTTTAATCAAGCCATCATGTTCGCCTTCTTCATGGTCATTATCGCGGCCTTCATTGGAACGCAGGATCTGGGGCAGGAACTTCAACGAACTCTGGCAGGTACCGAACTGGGCAAGAACTTTGTGCTCGGCATGAATGTCTCGCTGATGGCGCTTACCTTCGACATGGCGATCAGCAGTTGGGCTGATCAGCGCAAAAAGCGGTTGGGGCTCGACTAAGATGGCACAACAGCAGAGCGCACGCACCGTTATCCGCTTCGATGACCCCGGATTTGTCCGGATGCGGATGGACGGCCTGCCCGATGCGCAGGTCTGGTGGAAGAATATCAGTTTCGATGAAGAAACCGGACAAGGCAGCTATCTGATGAAGATGGCGCCAGGCACACGTTCGAACCCTCATGTCCATTACGGGCCGGAAGAGTTTTTTGTGCTTGAGGGCGATCTGACCGACCACGACGGGTTTCGATATCGCAGCGGCGATTTTGTCAGCCTTGCTGCCGGGTTCAGCCACTATTCGCGAACCGAGGCGGGATGCCTCTTGGTGGTCACCCATCGCGGTGCAACCGAAGCCATTCAGGAAAACACACTATGAATGTGAAGCCGGTCTTCGAAGTTCCATTCGAACGCAGCGGGGTTCTGGCCCCCGGCCTTCCGATCCTGCCGCAGGGAACGGAACGCCACCCAATCCCCGGAATGGGGTCGCGCGCGGTACCGGTGTCCAAGGGCGATTCCATCACGCTGCTGGACCGCGATGGGATGCAACCGGCTGAGATGGTCTTCTTTTCCCCTGACCGAAGCTCCGATGCAGCCATGCTGGGCACACAGGGGCATGGACGGCCCGAAGGTTTGATCGCAACCCTCGCAAATGGATCAGCATCTGGCAAAAAAGTTCTGCGTGCATTGGAAATCGCGGGCTTCGACATCGGAAAAGGCGACGCAATCCGGGCATTCGCTGACGGGTCACGCCCCGGCGACATGGTGCATTTCGTGGCAGAAAGCGATGGTCTTTTGATTGTCGCTGCACCAGGCAAGGCTATGCGCCCCGAGGACAACAACCCTCCTACGGATATCATCTTGTACATCCAGCGCTCAGCGCCCGGATTGGAAAAGCCCGATGTCGGACCGCCCGATCCGCTGGCCGATCCGCTTAAGGATTTCAATATTCAGCCGGGAAATGCGCACTCATATGAAGTGAAGGCCGGTGAATTCATCCAGATCGTCGATATTCGTGGCCGAGAGTGTTCCGATTTTCAGGCATTCAGCCGCCGCGCACTGGATCAGGGGATCGAGCGTGAAATCGACCCGACAACAACACGCAGCCTGATGGGCAGCTTGTATCCTCAACCCGGGATTTTCTCAAAGTACTGGTCAGTAGATCAAGAGCCTCTGATCGAAATCGTTCAAGATACCTGTGGGCGCCATGACACGTTCGGTCTGGCCTGTACGGCGCGATATTACGAAGACCTTGGCTATCCCGGCCATGTGAATTGTTCGGACAATATCAACAAGGATCTGGACCAATATGGCATCAAGCCGCGCGGTGGCTGGCCAGCGATCAACTTCTTTTTCAACACGATGCTGGATGACACCAACGCCATTGGCATGGACGATCCGTGGTCGCGACCCGGTGACTTCGTCCTGCTGCGCGCCCTGACCGATCTGGTTTGCGTCAGCACCGGCTGTCCCTGCGATATAGACCCGGCAAATGGCTGGAATCCAACAGACATTCAAGTGCGAACCTATAAGGCGACCGAGGATTTCAAGCGGTCCTATGGCTATAGAAAATCTGCGGAGGCGGATGTGGAAGAAACTAAGAAAACAGCATTTCACGACTGCTTTGCACGGCACACCCGTGATTTCGTCGAATACAATGGCTATTGGCTGCCCAACACGATGACCAATCATGGCGCGATTGCCGAGTATTGGGCTTGCCGGGACAAGGTTGCTGTCATGGACCTCAGCCCGCTGCGCAAATACGAAGTCGTGGGACCTGACGCCGAAGAACTGATGCAGCTTTGCGTGACCCGCAACATGAAAAAACTGAGCGTTGGTCAGGTCGTTTATACGGCCATGTGCTATGAGCACGGCGGTATGATCGACGATGGCACCGTCTACCGGTTGGGTGAGACGAACTTCCGCTGGATCGGTGGGAATGACACCAGCGGGTTGTGGCTGCAGGAACAGGCGCTCAAACGCAATATGAATGTCTGGGTGCGCAACTCTACGGACCAGTTGCACAACATTGCAGTTCAGGGGCGGCATAGCCGCGACATACTTTCCAAGATATTCTGGACACCGCCTCAGCAACCAACGATCGACGAACTGCCGTGGTTCCGGCTTTCGGTCGCGCGGGTTGGTGATGTGCAGGGGACTTCTGTTGTAATTTCTCGGACCGGCTATTCCGGAGAGCTTGGGTATGAAATCTTCTGCCATCCCAAGGATGCCGTCGAAATCTTTGATCGTGTCTGGGAGGTGGGCCAAGAGTATGGCATTGCGCCTCTGGGCCTGGCCGCATTGGACATGTTGCGGATCGAGGGCGGTCTGATCTTTGCCGGGTCGGAATTCGACGATCAGACCGATCCGTTCGAGGCCGGCATCGGCTTTACTGTGCCGCTGAAATCAAAGACCGACGACTTCATCGGGCGGGCGGCGATAGAGGAGCGCAAGGTCCACCCACACCGCAAACTGGTTGGATTTGAGATCGAAGGGGGTACGGTCCCCTCACCCGGTGACTGCGTGCGCGTTGGGAAAGCGCAGGTCGGAGAGATTACCAGCGCGATGAAATCACCCATCCTCGGCAAGGTCATCGCTTTGGGTCGGATTTCGGTTACCCATGCCATCGTTGGAGCGGACATCGAAATCGGGCAGCTGGACGGCCAACAAAAGCGGTTGAAAGCCAAGATCGTGCCATTCCCGCATTTCGATCCAACAAAGGAACGTGTGAAGGGAATGTACGCAGAAGCGACGGTTCCGAACGCTGCAGAATAGCGACGGTGGTGTGACATTAACTTCTACCCGACCAAGGAATGCTGCTGCTCGGACCTCATGCAATTCGAGTGGTGGCATTCCAGGTCAAATGCCTCTGGGCAGTGATATCGGATTGTTAAGGCTGAGCGGTCGGCCACGAACCACTGCAAGCCTTATTGCTTGGGTACCAATCAAAATAGTCTTTTGCTTCAGTGAGCTTTCGAACGCGTGGCTTTGCGCGCTTCCCGAGTGTGTCACTGAGATTTTGAAACAACAAATTGGATCCGCTGAAATGCCCTGCGGCATCGCCAACAAAGCGTTTCTACCGGATAGCGTAACATGTAGGGGCTAATTCCACTTGTCCTGTCACAGAATTCATCCGCAAAAATTATGAAGTCCATGCCGCATTCGCGAGCAAGCTTGGTGAGAATGCTAACCCACCGCCAAACGGTCCTGCATCCTGTCCGAGGCCATCGCGGACAGAGCGACCATTGTTGCGGCTGTTCCCAGAACCATTGCCAAACCACCGATCTGGTAAGTGAGGCCAGACAGCACTGTGCCCAGCAATCGGCCGGCCGCGTTGGCCATGTAATAGAAACCGACATCCATCGTGACCCGCTCGGCCTGAGAAAAGGACAGGATCAGATAGGAGTGCAGCGAGGAGTTCACGGCAAAGATCACTCCAAAGATCAGCAAGCCGATCACCAGCGTAATGGTCAGCCAAGTGGCGGGCCCCGAGGATAAGGCCACAGCGACGGTCAGGGCGGCAGGCACGCAGAACAGGGCTACGGCCCAATCGCGCGCGGCGCGGATCAATTGGGGCTCGGACCGGTCAGAGGCGCGCAGGATCTTCGGGGCGCTGGCCTGAACTGCGCCGTATAGGATGATCCAGGCCGCCATGAATGTCCCGATCATGAAAAAGGCCGCTCGGTTCCCGGTTTCGGACCCGTCGGAAAGCACCGCATAGAAATAGATCGGAATCCCGACCACAAACCACACATCGCGCGCGCCAAACAGAAACAGGCGGGACAGGCACAGCCAGTTGATATTGGGGGATTTCGAAAAAACCTCAGAGAATTTTGCGCCTTTACGCCCTTTGGGCAGGCCCGGCGGCATGAATAGAACGACCGCGATCATGATGACGCCCAGCACCATAGCCATGGCCAGCACCGCCCAGTTAAAGCCAAACGTGGCCAGCAGACCTGCACCCAGCAAAAAGCCCAGCCCTTTGACCGCGTTCTTGGACCCGGTCAGCAGGGCAACCCAGCGAAACAGGCCGCCATCCTCGGTCGGGGCCAGCAGTTTCACGGCGGATTTCGAAGACATCTTGGCCAGATCCTTGGCCACGCCGCTGGCACCCTGAACGATCATGACAAAGGCCACTTTGGCAGGAATTGCCCAATTAGGGTCTAGTTGTGTCAGCAACAGCAACGCCCCCACCTGCAGGCCAAGCCCCGCATAGAGCGTCGAGGTCAACCCGAACCGAGCCGCAATCCAGCCCGCCGCCAGATTGGTGCCGATGCCGGCGATTTCATACAGTACAAACAGATAAGCCAGCTGGACCGGAGAGAAGCCCATCGTATGAAAATGCAGCAGCACCAGCATACGAAGCGCGCCGTCGGTCAGCATGAATGCCCAATAGGCTGCCGTGACCGCGATATAGGCCGACAAACCTTCGGGCCGCTGGGTCACAGCGCGGCTCCGACCATGAGTGCGACGTCGACCAGACGGTGCGCGTATCCCATCTCATTGTCATACCAGGCGTAGATCTTTACCTGGGTGCCGTTCACCACCATGGTCGACGGAGCATCGATGATCGAGGAGCGCTGGTCATTGGTATAGTCTGTCGAGACCAGAGGGCGGGTCTCATAGCCCAGAATACCCTTCAAATCTCCATCGGCGGCTTCTTTGAAAAACGCGTTGACCTCTTCGATGGTTGTTTCCCGCTCCACTTCGAACACGCAATCGGTCAGCGAGGCATTCAGCAACGGCACCCGGACCGCGTGGCCGTTCAACCGGCCTGTCAGCTCGGGGTAGATCAGGGTGATTGCCGTGGCCGAGCCGGTGGTGGTTGGGATCAGCGAATTCAGGGCCGAGCGCGCGCGGCGCAGGTCTTTGGCGGGTCGGTCCACGATGGTCTGCGTATTCGTCACATCATGGATCGTGGTCATCGACCCGTGCCGAATGCCCAGATTTTCGTGGATCACCTTGACCACCGGCGCCAGGCAGTTGGTGGTGCAGGACGCAGCCGTCACGATGTGATGCGCGCTCGGATCATATGTACCTTCGTTCACGCCCATCACGATATTGGCGGTCGGGCCATCCTTGACCGGTGCCGAGACGACAACCTTCCTGACGCCTGCATCAAAATATGGCGCCAGCTTGGTCTCGGTTTTGAAGGCGCCGGTGCAGTCAATCACCACGTCGACCCCGTCCAGTGGCAGCGCGTTCAGGTCGCGGGTACCGACAAACGGCAAGCGCATACCCTCTATGGCGACGCTGTCTTTGTCATAGTCAAAATCTGCTTCCCAGCGGCCATGAACCGTGTCGAATTCCAGCAAATGCGCGTGCATTTCTGGATCACCGATCCCGTCGTTGATCCAGGCAATCTTTGCGCCTTTCTCCAATAGTGGTTTCAGGGCCAGCTTGCCCATCCGGCCAAGGCCATTCACGGCGTAGGTTGTCATGTCATGTCCTCGTCAGATGTTCTGGCAATATCGTCGACAGCAGATTGCAACGCGATCCGGTCGAGGCTTTCGACCGGCAGCGAGGTAAAGGCCTCGATCCTGCGCCTGAGCGAACCATAGGCGTTCTGGAAGGCCAGGCTTTTTTCAGCCTTCGTGCCTGTCGCCATGACCGGGTCGACCACGCCCCAGTGACCGCTGATCGGCTGGCCATCCCATGCCGGGCATTCCTCATTCGCGGCCTGATTGCAGACGGTAAAGACAAAATCCATCTCGGGCACGTCAGAGGTGGCAAATTCTGACATATGTTTCGAGCGCAGAGCCGAAACATCATGCCCTTTGTCCTTAAGGACCTGCACCGCTATAGGGTTGAGCCCGGATGAAGGCTGCGTTCCCGCAGAATATGCGTTGAAACGCTCACCCGCCAGCGCGCGAAGGATAGATTCAGCAAATATCGAACGGGCGGAATTGCCGACGCACAGGAAAAGAACGTTATATTTTCGGTCCGCTGATCTGTCGCTTTCCCAGCCTGACGGGATACAGATTTCGGGGCGTCCGCGGCAGCAATCGTTCAGTAGGTAATCCAGCATCTGCTGCACATTCTGCATCTCGATCGAGTAGAGCAAAGAGGTACCAGACCGATTCTGCCGGACTAGCCCCGCCTGTCGCAACGCGTTCAGATAGTTCGATAATGTGTTGGGCTTTATCCCCAGCCCCAAGGCAAGCTCTCCGGCCGGGACAGCGTCAGGAAAGCGCCGCATCAACATGCGAAACACTGAAAGCCGTTGCGGGTGACCCAAAGTCGCCAGTTGTTCTGTTGCTTTAATATCCATATTTCATGAATTATGGAATTATACGGTTGAAGTCAACCCGGTTACGTTCTCCAGTGCGAACCGGACCCTCTATGAGCGGTGATAACGAAATGCGGAAACAGGTGTTTCTGAGGTCAGAAAACCCGGGGTTTCACCGCTTGCAAGCACCCGCATGAGGGTTTAAACGAGCCTCGCTTGCCTCAATAGCTCAGCTGGTAGAGCAGGTCCTTCGTAAGGACAAGGTCGGGGGTTCGAGTCCCTCTTGAGGCACCATTTACTTTCAGAGGTCGGCAGAAATCGCAAACCCTCGAACGTAGAGTGATTTCTGCAGTTCGAAGGGTTTTGTCCCGTCAACTTGCCATTTGGATTCTCACACCCGTAATTGGACGAAGGTGACATCGAAGAAGCCATCGCCGATCAGCTACAATCGCCACGGCTCTCCTCGGCAGATCATCGCACATGCGGTGTGGCTATACGTTCGCTTCAATCTGATCCTGCGTAACGCCTTGGTGTTATGTAAAAAGTGGTGAGCCGTGCAGGAGTGGACCTGCCCAAAGAAATCAACGACTTAGGTCGTGTTGACAAAAGGGATTCACAGCGCCCGCTGATCGTGATTCAAGCCGGTATCTGCGATGGAGGCCAGCTTGGCAAGAAACCTAATGTCGGACGAGGAGTGGGCGTTTTTTGAACGGTTCATCCTTGCAGTCCGTGCCCCGAACGGACGCAAACCGATCAACCACCGCCTTGTTCATCCTGCGAGGCACACCTTCCTATATCCGTTCAGACAACGGCCCTGAGTTTGTTGCACGGGCCGTTCGGGACTGGATTGCCGCTGTCGGCGCCAGGACGGCATACATCGAACCGGGATCAACCAGCGATCACAGGTTGAAGCTCAAATCGGCAGATGGAAACAGGTTATAGGTGATGGCCTGCAAGCGCGTGATTTTGGCCGTCAAATCGCCGAAACGAAAGTAGCGGCAAAGGCGCTCAACCGCATGACAGGTCTCGGTCGTGCGATGTATGAGCGCGTCATCTGAAGTGATGGAGTAATGGGTAAACTCGCCTAAGTCATGATCCATGCAACAAAGCCTGACAGAACCAAACATAGTCTTGCAGGTGTATTGTAAAGCTCGCTAGAGTTCGATAGGTGCCAGCAAGAGCTTCGGGGTTGTGGGTTAGTTTGCAAGATCCGCAGTCGGGGCAGCTACAAAATTTACATAATGTCAAAATACCAATAAATGACATTCAGTGCGAATTTATGTTGGACTATGCGCGGAAAGCGAAATGAATACTTCAAAAATAAAATTGGATACTCTTCAGGCGTCTCTAAAGGATAAACCGTCAGACGCAAGAGCTGTCTTTCAAAGTATGGTTCGCACTCAACTGTCAAAAAGGAATTCTAAGTCCAGAGAGGATATTGCATCGACTTTTGTCGGACTACTTCAGCGCCCCAAACTACGAAATGAACTGCCAAGAGTGGCATCTTCTAACAAAGGATTTGTGACCAACTGCGACGTTCAAAAGGGTGTTTCATTGGTTACATGCTGCATGAATAGAAACGCACATTTAACTGAAACGATTCCGACTTGGCTAGCCCATGATGAAGTCGACGAAGTTGTCATAGTTGATTGGTCTTCTACGTATCCGGTTTCTGTCACGTTGAGAGACGCCGGCATTGAAGATTCGAGGATGCGAATAGTAAGAGTTGAAGACGAAGGGAGTTGGATACTTTCGCACGCTTACAACCTTGGGTTTCGAGCGACCTCCAGGTCAATAATTCTTAAAGTAGACAGCGATGTGTTGCTCAGCTCGACATTTTTCGAAGAAAACGATTTAGCCGAAGGACTCTTGATTGCAGGAAACTGGAAATCCGCAGCCGAAGGACAATCACATGTGAACGGGCTTTTTGCCGTTGGTCGAGATCAACTACTTGCCGTCAACGGTTTCAACGAACGGATTGTTACGTACGGTTGGGATGACGATGATCTTTATGAACGCCTCACGCAATCGGGCGTTCCAAGGCAAGATGTAGCATCACAAACAATCCGCCATATCGATCATGAGGATATCGGACGTATTGCACCTTCCCAGAAGGAGTTTTTGTGTGCATGGGATGAGATTGAGACTCTTCCCGCATTCTGGATATGCTTAAACAAGATGCTCACGACATCGGCGTCGCCTTGGGACACATCCACTCCTATGTCCAGTTTCAATCTGTTGACAGAAGGCAGTGGGATGACGACAGTAAGGCGAAGCCAGCCTTTCGGCGTAAATCCATCCCTCATTGGATCACGAACTGAGCGGGCAGAAGCCGCAATTCAAGCCCTGGAAACTAGGCTGGGTTCCTCGGTAATTACGGCGCCGTTGCCGACCGTAGACAATGTATTTGCGACCTTGAATCTCAGCGAAGCAATTTGGTCTGTTTCATCTAACGCTGATGACCTAGTGTCCCTGCCGAAGCCTCAGAAACACATTAACACTCGGCATAAGCTAATCATCGATGCTCAACACGGTTTGGGAAACCGTTTGAGGGCAATAGGATCGGCTGCAGCCTACGCTGAATTGACCTCGCGCGAACTTGTCATACGCTGGATTCGGGATGAGCACTGTGACTGTGACTTTTCTAGCCTGTTCGAATTCGATGGAGCTGTTGAAAGCGATTCAAAAGAAAATTTTGAGAGCGCGCTGAAGCTGGATTTGATGGACAAATCGATCAGAGAGTCCTTTCTATCGAAACCGAATATTAACAAAGCACAAGATGTCTTGGTGAAATCAGCATATCGAATATTAGATGATCGTTCTACGATAGAACGAGAACGGGAATTTCTCCGCGCCTTGAAGCCAACCAATCCAGTTCAAGAGCTTATAGATTCCGTGAGGAATCCAAATGATATCTCCGTTCATATCCGTATGAACGGGGGTACATCGAAAGGTCAGGCCGAAGACGTTCCCGGGAATTGGACAAAGTCTGAAGAAGAAGACGCAAGGCGGGCCCGAGGCAGATCTCACTATGGGTACTTTTTCAAGCGACTAGACTCTCTCTTAATAGACACCAGTAGCCTCCGTATTTTCCTTGCTTCAGACAACTCTGAGGCATATGAGGCTTTCGTTGCGAAATATTCTGACAATGCGGTATGGCTTCCTAGAACCGACTTCAGCCGGTCAGAGGATCAACTAATTTACGGTCTTGCAGACATGCTATTGCTCGCTCGCGCCCCTATACTGTTAGGCAGTGGTTGGAGCTCATTCACTGAAGTGGCCAATTATTTTTCGTTAGACCAAAGGCTTGAGATTTCAGGAGTGGATTTTTGACCCAACCAGGCGCGCGCAATACTTTCCCAAGGCAGCCAGATTCAGAATCCGAGCAGTGCTTTCTCCAGCCATGGTTTCCAAATGAGTGATGCAGAAGTAAGAGACATTGCCCTCGGGCAGGTAAAGTCGATGTGCCCCAATAACGGCATGACTTCAGTTGTAATTATCGAAGGATACAAGCCTGCTGACTGGTCTGTGGCTTACCAAAAGGCAGGTTTCGCTAATGTTGCGATCACAACATTTGATCAACTGAACGAAGTGATTTCCCAACAAGGCGAGTTTGAGCCCGCACATCGAGTAATTCATGTAACTGCTGGAGTTCCAGCAGACTCACTATACGAAGCTCAGAGAAGTGTAGAAACCATAACAGAATACGCCGACTTTGTCATTTTTTCACCTCAACCAAATTCATTTCAATTGACTGAAAGTTTGATGATTTCATGGCCAAGCTTTTGGGCAGTTCTATTCTTGGTTGAGGATTTTTACCTTTTCGATCCTATTCGACCCGCAATCTGGAATGAAAATTTCAGCGATTGGGATGCGCTGCAGAGCACCGTTGTATTCGCAAAAAATTCGTCCACCCAAGTTGAAGATTGCTTTGCAGAATGCCCACATTCACGCGTTGTGGATTATGTGCACCCGTCAATAGTCGAAATGAATATAAGAGAAATTAACCGTTTGGAAAGTTTTGTATCGAGGAATTCATTAAATTTGACAAGCGCCTCACGCGATATCTACTTTTATTTACCAAGGCGGTATAGAAGTAAAGAATATGAACGCAAAATCCTACAAGAGTCCACGAAATGGTGGCATGTAGCACTGTGTTCACCTTGGCGTTTCTCCTATTGGGTAGACCTTCGAAGGGTGCAGAGAAGGAGGAGGCGTCAGAATAATGGTACCTGAAAATTGTGGGGATCTATTTGTATCAGAGTTTTTTTCTATCAATCGGCTCATGTAATGTTAAGGGTCAAGAGGAAGGATGAAAGATGAGCTTGAGAATCCATGAGAATTTTATTTACTTGGAAAGTAAAAAAATTGCTTTTGGCTATGTGCCGAAAGTTGCATGCACGAATTGGAAAATTGTTCTTCGAAGGCTAATGGGGCATGAAGACTTTAATCGAAAGGACATAGCGCACAATAGAGAGAAATCGGGGTTTCACTTTCTTGACAGAACAGTCAAAGAAGATTTCGAAGTGCTGAGTAACGAAGATGTCAAAAAAATAGCATTTGTTCGCGATCCATATTCTCGCATACTTTCGGCCTATTTGAACAAGTTTGATAGCATTAATAGACGAATAGATTCACCCAAAAGCAAAGACTATTTCGACTTAGTTTTCGATGATGTTATCAGGTTTGAAAGATTCGATAGGCCAAAAGGTTTCCGGGCCAGGATTGCAAATTACATCTACGCTCCGAATACGGTCAATTTTCTTACGTTCTTGGAATGGATTAAAGCGAAGAGGAAGGGATCGTTTTATGCAAACGATGAACACTGGACACCGCAGTGTGAAATTTTGCAGCATCCAACTGTTAAGATTGATTTTCTAGGTCGTTTCGAGAATATGGCCCACGACGCAAAAATCGCCTTACACCAAATGGGTGCAGATTTCGAATTTCCAACGCAAGCGGATGTCGGATTTAGCCCAACTAAAGCTGACGAAAAATTGAAGCGGTTTTATGCCAAGGAACACGTAGATTTGGTTAATGAACTTTTCTCCCGTGATTTTGATGTCTATGGTTACCCACGATGGGATGAGCGTGGTTGACACACTCGGTACTCTGTTATCTTTCTCTCGATGCCATTTGTCTTTGCCAGTGAAATTGTCAAAGCATTGCAAAATCTTGCTTGCTCGGTCTGCTATTGCTACAGAGTACCTAAAAATCGTGAAACTTAGGAGTGTCGGCGTGCCACTGGAATTGTATCGACCTAGTAGCATTTTTCCCGGTAAATCATGAGAGCTTTGCTGTCGAAGAATCTTGTCGCGTTGTCCAAGCCAAGATGTGGGTCAACTAGTCTCCGTCGCATGATCGACCCTCACCTTGCCCCTGGGGATATTGCCGTTGATACTGCCGGGCAGCTTCCATCGCTGCATCCTCATATCACAGGTCCATTTCTTGCCCAATATCTGTGCGAACGGAGGCACGATGTTTCAAAGTTATCTTTCATAATTACAGTTCGTGATCCAATCGAGATGCTCTGGTCATATTGGAAATATTTCAAACCAGATATTTTGTGCCGATACACCTTCACAAATGGCTGGGATGCTTCAGCACCGCTTGATTTTGAAACGTGGGTATGTACTGGCAAGCTTGCTATACGAAAGGAATGGTTGGAGCTCGGGCCGAGCTGGATATCGGTGGAAAACCTTTCGCCACTTAGCCTAGAGGCGCGTGCCGCGGGTTCGAACGGGGAGTTGATGGTAGACCACATCTTTCGCTTGGAAAACGCAGCTGAACTAGCAAAGTTTTTATCCGAGGTCATCGGTACCAGAGTTTCAGAGGTTCGTACGAATGAATCATACGACAAGAATCTACCAAAATTGGGGTGCGAATCTCGAAATCATATTAGAAGTATGTTCCCTTTAGAATCCCAATATTACGGTGTTTAGGTCGTGTTGACAAAAGGGATTCACAGCGCCCGCTGATCGTGATTCAAGCCGGTATCTGCGATGGAGGCCAGCTTGGCAAGAAACCTAATGTCGGACGAGGAGTGGGCGTTTTTTGAACGGTTCATCCTTGCAGTCCGTGCCCCGAACGGACGCAAACCGATCAACCACCGCCTTGTTCTTGATGGCGTTTTCTGGATTGCACGTACTGGTGCCCCATGGCGAGACTTGCCTGACGAGTTTGGGAAGTGGTCGAGTGTCTACCGACAATTCCGACGCTGGACCCTCACGGGACTCTGGGAAAAGATTTTGGAAACCTTGACCGAGAGCAGGATCGTTCCTGATGCCCTTCAAATGGTCGACAGCACCGTGGTTCGTGCCCACCATCAGGCAGCGGGCGCAAAAGGGGGACTCCGCGACAGGGTTTTGGCCGCTCAAAAGGCGGCTTCACGACCAAGATCCACCTCAGGGTAAATGCCGCCGGGCTGCCTATGAGAACTGACATCACACCCGGTCAGACATCGGACTATCTTGGATTTGATCGGGTCATGGACGACAACCTGCCAGAGCCAGTCGTGCTGCTAGCTGACAAAGGTTACGACGCCGACCGTATTCGCGCCGAACTGCAAAACCGAAGCATTCGACCGGTGATCCCAATGCGAAAGTCCCGAAAGAGGCGCATTGGTTTGGATTGGCATCTCTACCGGCTGAGAAACCTGGTCGAGAGATGCTTCAACAAACTGAAGAATGCTCGGCGTGTGGCAACCCGCTATGATAAGACAGCCGAAAGCTTCCTTGGCTTCGTAGATATCATTTCGATCCGCCTCTGGATCCGCCATTTGTCAACATGACCTA
>NZ_JBXWQG010000022.1:0-26795 GCF_059612265.1 Ruegeria sp. CDSA077 | reverse complement strand
ATCCCGCTGGATGCGGCACGATAGTGCTTGGAGGCCACTAAATGACTATTACCGATACACCTGCGCAGTCCGAGGGCAGCGCAAACAAACTCTACTTCGCGGCATGGCGCTGGCATTTTTACGCTGGTCTTTATGTCATTCCCTTCTTCATCATGCTTGCGGTCACGGGACTTTTGATGCTCTGGCTCGCGTTCCTAAATGGACGTGATGGCGAGCGTTATCCTGTCGTTTCGCAAGACGCGGCCATCGCCGTGTCTCAACAAGCCCAAGCGGCAGAGGACGCCGTACCGGGCGGAGAGTTGAAGACATACATCGCCCCGCGCGCGAATGATGTTGCGGCTGTCTTCCGCGTGGACGGGACGGAAGGGCCGATCATGGTAACGATTGATCCTTACACGGGAGAGGTGCTTGCCGAGTATGCCCGGCGAAAGGGTGTCTATGATCTTGCAGACAATATCCATGGCAGCCTGATTCTAGGCGTGACGGGAGACCGCATGATCGAGATTGCAGCCTCGCTTGGCATGGTTCTTGTCGCCACCGGCCTGTACATATGGTGGCCGCGTGGTCAGCATTCTTGGCGGCGAGCGCTGATCCCCACCTTTGGTCGCGGTCGTTCCCTCTGGAAGGCACTGCATGGCACAGTCGGGATCTGGTCCTCCATTGTTCTCATCTTCTTTCTTGTATCCGGCCTGTCCTGGGCGGGGGTCTGGGGTGAAAAAATGATGCAAGCCTGGAACCAGTTTCCCGCCGAGAAGTGGGGCGCGCCCCTGTCGGATCAAACGCATGCCAGTATGAACGGCGGCATCAAGGAAGTGCCCTGGGCCTTGGAACTTTCGCCTATGCCTGCGTCCGGGTCAGTAGTAGGTGAAGCAGGTATCGATCCATCCAACCCGCTCACGCTCGACACGGTGGACCGGTTTGCCCGCGAAATTGGGTTCACCGACCGCTACCAACTGTCGTTGCCACAGGGCGAGACCGGCGTTTGGACACTCAGCCACGATTCGATGAGCAATGACGGACCAAACCCGACTGCCGACCGCACCGTCCATATCGACCGCTACTCTGGTAACATTTTGGCTGACGTGCGGTACGACGATTACTCGCTCTTCGCCAAGTTCATGGCTGTAGGTATCGCATTGCACATGGGTACAATGGGACTGTGGAGCGTGTTGGCAAACACGGTGTTCTGTTTGGCCGTGATCTTCTTGTCGGTAAGCTCGATTGTTCTTTGGTGGAAACGCCGTCCGGCAGGGACGCCACGTCTGGCCGCGCCCCCAATGCCGAAGGACATGCCATTGTGGCAAGGTGCCGTTCTAGTGGGGCTGGCCGTCTCTATGGCCTTCCCTCTCGCTGGGCTGACGCTTCTGGCAGTGCTGACCTTGGACGCATTCTTACTTTCGCGGGTTCCAAAGCTTAAACAGATGCTCACCTGATTTCGTCGGTGCTGGGCTGCCCCACAAGGAGCAGCCCACATACCTAATGCCATACTTAACTGTCATCAGCAGAATCGACCGTATTTGATTCTTCTAAAGCCGCTAAAGCAGACATTGGCACAAGTGCAGCGAAAGATGACTTTGTCCGCAGATTTCCTGTTCGGATTGCACGTGATTTCGCGTCTGCGGCGAATGGCAGGAATGCGGGTTGCTACCGCAGCATCTCGATTGGGTGCTGGATGTCGGCTCTGGGCCGCCCGCGATGACGGCCCTTGTGCTTAGATTTCAACGGATTCTGAGATAGCCAGAGCATCTTCGAGTTCAACGCCCAGATATCTAACGGTGCTGTCCATTTGTATGCCCCAGTAACAACTGAACCGCGCGCAGATTACCCGTCTTGCGATAGATATGCGCGACTTTCGTTCGTCTCATCGAATGCGTGCCAAACGAAGTCGGGTCGAGCCCGATCGAGCTGACCCATTCGCGCACGAGACGTGCATATTGCCGAGTCGAAATGTGCAGCCGTTCGTGAAACCTCCCGGGCCAGAGATACTCGGACCCGATCATCAACGGATCTTCCATCCATTTCATGATCGACTTGCGCGTGCCCTCGGTGATCTCGAACCGGACCGGTCGCTGGGTCTTGCTCTGGATGATTGAGGCACGTTCCTTCACCTGTCCGGACGCGTAAATGTCCGCGACTTTCAGCTTCACAAGATCGCAACCGCGCAGCTTGCTGTCGATGGCCAGGTTGAAGAGCGCCAGGTCGCGGTGATTTTCGGTGGTCTCCAGGCGCACCCGAATTGCCCACACATGTTTTGGAAACAACGGCCGTTTCTGGCCGACGACACGCCCCTTGTTCCAGGCCGGTCTGAGGGCACGAATGGCAGGTAAGTTGACGATGGTCATGATGGTTCCTCCCATCCACCACGATCCGCAACCTCACCAACCCAACGTTGGCTTGACCACCATACCACATGATGCTGCAACCACTCCGACGGCGGCAGTGAGCCCAAAACGTCAAATTCTGCCGTAAGAATGGATGTAGGTTTTCACACAAACGCTTGCTTCATTCGAGAGCCTCGGTGATGACTGGGCGATTACATGCGCTCGAAAGAACATCCCGAATGATCACCTCCCGCTCGTCAACATCAGTAACCATTGTCGCGATACTCAGTTGCGCGGCGCTCCTGTTTGCAGGCAATGGGCTGTTCCAGACCCTGTTACCAATACGTGCCACACAGGAAGGGTATTCAGGCGCGCTGATCGGCTGGCTAGGTACCGCATACTTTGGTGGTTTCACAATCGGGTGCTTTCTTGGCCCCAAGATCATTATGAGCGTCGGTCACGCGCGAACGTTTGCGGGTATCACGGCCTTACTGACGGCTTCTATCCTCGCCTTTCCACTGTTCATTGATGTTACTTTTTGGGGTGTTCTTCGCCTGTTCAGCGGCGCCTGTTTGGCGATTCTCTATATTGTTGTCGAAAGTTGGCTGAATGACAGCACAAGCAATGCAAACAGGGGGCGCACGCTCTCTATTTACATTATTGTTACCAATATCGTCACTATGGCGGGGCAGCTTATGGTCAATTCCTTTGACACATTGGATGCGACTTTGTTCATCTTGGTCGCCATCCTGATTTGCCTGTCCATTGTCCCGATCAGCTTGACCCCAACACCTGCACCATCTCCGGTGCCTTCTGCCAGGCTTAATCTCAACGCGCTTTACAAGGTGTCGCCTGTGGGCGTTGTCGGTTGTTTGCTAGCCGGGACCGTAGAGGGGGCTTTTTGGTCGCTCGGACCTGTATTCGCACAGGATCGCGGCATGGGGACGGCCGATGTAGCATTGTTGATGGCAGCGTTTGTGTTGGGGGGAACTGTTTCTCAATGGCCGCTTGGCTGGGTGTCTGATCGAATTGATCGGCGGATCGTTATTTCGTTCACAGCATTTGGCACGGTCATAACGGGTCTCATTATTGGTTTCGATATTGTTCCGGAGGGGGTCCCAACTTTTGTAGTTGCAGGTTGCCACGGTGCATTGATGGTTCCGGTTTATGCTCTTTGCATTTCTCACGCAAATGACGTCGTTTCGAACGAACGCATGGTGGAAACAAGCGGGGGTTTGCTTTTAGCATTCTCGATTGGAGCAACTGTCGGACCGATCACAGCATCATTGTTTATGCAAGATGACCAACCAGGTGGCCTCTTTCTTTTCATCGGTGCAATTCTTAGTCTGTTGGGCCTTTTTGCGCTCTACCGGCTGCTGACGGACAAAAGGAAAGGACAGCGTGAAAAGCATCTGTACACACAGACATCGGCGGCTTCGCCCGCTATCTTTCCTACCGACGTTGATTAGACACGGCAGCAAGAGTTGTAGTATCCTTTTATCAACCGTTCGTTGCGGTTTTTAAGGTCTGGAAAGTCAGCGTTGGCGCCGAACGCTTTGAGGGGCCCAGACATTCGGCAACATGAACCGGCCATTCGAGCGGATCGCGGCGACAGGCCGCTCAGAGCCGATTTTGTTGAAAAAGTCTTTGATTTGGATGCGTTTGTTTCGGGTATCGGTTTGATTTCGTTCAGATGTTTGAAGCGTAGCTACCGCTTCAACTTGCGGCGGGCGTCATAGGCTTGAGTTTGGCCAGTTTCCGGAGGTTTTGGGCGGTTGCTGCGAGGGTAAACTCGTCTTGAACGCCGCATGGCCCCCGTAATCGGAGCCGTCCCAGGCCGAGGATGCGCTTGAGGTGGGCAAAGAGCATCTCGACCTTTTTTCGTCGTGCCTGAGCCTTGGGGTTGAAGTCTGAGGTGGTGCATTGGCGAGCAAAGTCTCTGACGATCTCATATTTATCGCGATGGACCGAACGCGTTTCAGCGTTGGGGCAGCACTTTGCCTTCAGCTCGCATCCTGTGCAGTCTGATTTCAGTGTCCGATAGTTTCTGGATTTCCAAACTGGGGCATTCCGTTTTGGATCAGAATAGGTCCGCCATGTATGCCACATCTCTTTGCCACCGGGGCAGATGTAGCGGTCGTTTTCATCGTCCCAAGTGAAGTTTGAGCGGGAGAATGTGCCATCGGTCCGCTCGCCCTTGTCGAAGACTGGGATGAAGGGAAGGATCTGTCGCTTCAATGCCAACCACACCAGATTGTCGGAAGACCCGTAGGCTGTATCTGCCGCGATCCAATCGGGTTTCACGCCAAAGCGCTCTTCGGTGCGGTCGAGCATCTTGCGCATCGCGCCGACCTCTGCGGTCTTGTTCGACCGGCTGGCATCCACATCGACGATGATGCCGTGGTCCGTATCGATGAGGTAATTGTTGGAATAGGCAAAGAACGCGGGGCCTTTGCGCGCTGCTGTCCATTGACTGGCGGGATCGGCGTGGGCTGTGAACTTGGGCTTGGCTGTGGTCGCCGCCCCGAAGGCTTCGTCATCTAAAGTGTCGAGATACTCGCGCACGGCACGCGGCGCGTCAGCGGGATCGATCACGCGGGCGGCCCACTCCTCGGGATTGCTCGAGTTCTGCTTCTGAACATCGGCGCTGATCAAACTCGCGTCGACCGCGAAGCCCTGGCCACCAACCAACCCCTCTTCCATGCAGCGAGCAACGGTCGTCTCGAAGACATGACGCAGCAGGTCGCTTTCCCGGAAGCGACCATGACGGTTCTTGGAAAAGCTTGAGTGATCCGGGATGCGGTCAGCCAGATCGAGGCGGCAGAACCACCGATATGCGAGGTTCAGATGCACCTACTCGCAAAGCCGCCGCTCTGATCGAATGCCGAAGCAATATCCGATCAAAAGCATCCGGATCAGAAGTTCTGGGTCAATGGAGGGACGACCCGTATGGCTGTAGAAATCCGCCAGATGCGCGCGGATGCCCGTCAGATCAACAAACCGATCAATCGACCGCACCAAGTGATTATGGGGGACGTGATCCTCTAGCGAAAACTCGTAGAACAAAGCTGCCTGCGCTTCTTGCTTCGGTCCCATCATCCCCAATCCTCCCGCTCATTGAGAGAATTGAATCAGCAGATCCACAAACGACCAAGCATGAGTTTTTCAACAAAATCAGCCCAAAGTACCGGGTGCTGCACCGTGCGCCAATTTCGGCTTTTCAAGCCGAGGACAAAACATGCCAAAATCAAGCAAGTTTTTCCAAAGGTTTGTAGTGCAAGATTTTTTGCCTGTGGACGCATCGCCGTCGATGACAACAACGACCGTTTCTGCTTATTGGATATGACCAAGATTTTGAGTTGGCTAGCAGCTAGGTGAGCCGTCCAAGAACAACTAGGGTCAATGTTAACACACTTATCCACAGATCAACTCTTGCCAAAGGACGAACCGTTTTTTCCTCGCTCCTTATCTTTCAAATCATCCCGGACAGACGTCGCTGGACGGCTACTTCCGGCCCGTACCTTTGTGCGAAACAATGACACGGCCTTGAATACTACCCTGTAAACCACTGAAATTATTACAAATTCGTTTCCGTCCATCAATAACCACAGATTGCCACAGATTAAGCCAATCAAAAAAATGGCAAACGAAACCACCTGAATAACCTTGGGCTCGTTATGCGAAAGCCAAGTAATCTTACGTTTGTTCATGTCATTCCTCTCCACTTTTCCACCGGACACCGAGAGAAATACTGTCGCTATCGTCCAAAGTTGGTTTTGTTGGCGTCCTTAAGCATGAGATAACGTCCAAAGTTAAATCTTAACGTCCATTTTTTTTGACAAGCGGCAATTTTCGATTGCATCTGCGGCACGACCGTCTGAAATTTGGACATGAACTCTCAATTTGAACATCAAGGCGATCCATTGCGCTTGGTAGACGTGGACCGAAAGAGGGCCGCATACGCATTTGATCAATGGTGTGCTTCTAGGGGGCGCGCGCCTCGCAACAGCGCTACTAATTCAGCAAGTCTCTTCTGCCAAGCTGTTGAACAGAGCCTCGACTTGGCCCGAGACAAGTCCCCACGAAATCTGAAGATCCCCAGCGGACGCTCTGGTTGGTCTAACTGGCGTCTAGGCGTTGGGAAGCCAACCACCCGCATAAGATTTGATGTATGTTGGGCAATTTGGATGCTTACGAATGTTGATGTGACGTCAAACGGGTTTCTTCAACAGTTACCTGTAAACGCTACAGAAATGGTGAGGCTAGGAAAGGCAACGCTCGTCCCGTGCCCGACCAACTCCGGCCTCATTGAATTGAATGTTGCTGAGCTACAATTTTCGCTATCGTCGGCTAAGGACGTATGGTTAAGTCAAGCGAAACAGAAGCCGGCTCCAAAAGACAAAACCACGCGCATCGGAACGGTGCGCTATGGCCTTCGCGAGGCGAGTATCTCTGTACAGTCCAGCACTAGTCTGCACCCCATTCTTACACATCTCAGCCCTGGCGAGGCTGCGACTCTGGGCCAAGCTAGCGGCGCAGTAATATCTATTGACGATGATGATGAAGTTCCAAGATGGAGAGTACAGCCATCATCGATATCAGATCAAGTACTTCAAGCTCGGTTTGAAAACCTACGACTAGCAAACAATGAGTCTGCATCAACATCTATTGGGGTCTCAATTTCAGTATCTGAAGGAGACATTTTCCCGAACATTTCACTCGATGAAACCACGCAAAAGGTAAGGAAATTGTCCAATAAGGATCGTGAGTTGGCGCGTTCACGATTGATCGAACAAGTCTTGCGTCATCGTATCACCGAGAATGGTACGAGACGCCGTTACATCTTATCACAGAGCAAATCCTGATGTCCGAGATAATCTTAGACAAAGCAACCTCCGATATCATAGTCGATATTCTAAACGACAACCTCGAAGACCCCGTATTTGCAATAAGAAACGCTGGTCTAGACACCTCACGCTTCTTCGAGTTTGGTGACTGGCGGGACTTAGATTTCTCCAATAGTGACCTATCCGACGTATCGTTCCGTGGTGCGCTAATGAACAATGCCAAGGTCCAATTTCGCTTTGCTGCCGAGATCATTGCCTCCCGGCCCAAGACGCTGCCAGAATTTACTTCACAGAGTTTGGTAACAGACAGTTCACTAGTCGAGCGGCCCACGTTGGAAGGGAGTGCGTCAGGGACTGATACAGAAAAGCCCATAAAAGAAACAGAGTCCCGCTTCGCCTCCACGTTGCCAAGAGCGAAGTCCCAACCATCACTTTTGAACGCCAATGATGCAGAAAAAGCTAAACATGCATTAGCAGTCTCACTAGGCGACAATATTTATCGAACTTGGATCGACCCTATCGGTAATATGTTTATCGAAGATGGCATTCTTAAATGCACGGCCCCGACTGCATTTATTGCAAATTATGTATCGCAGAACTTCGGTGATCAAATAATATCCGTCTTAGCGAGCCTGGGTCACAGTATTTCAAGAATTTCAATTTCTGCTGATCGGCCTACTCGTCGGACGATAGGAAAAGTAGAACCCCAAGATAACCACACACGAGAAATAGTTGAAACAAAGAAGCCCCAAATCGCAAGAAACTCTCTAGATAGAAGATTTACTTTCTCATCATTTGTCGTTGGAAAGCCAAATGAGCTAGCTCACGCTGCTGCAGAGCGAGTCTCGCAAAGCGATGTAACAACATTCAATCCCCTCTTCCTGTATGGTGGTGTAGGGCTGGGAAAAACTCATCTCATGCATGCTATTTCATGGGACATTTCAGACCGCAAGCCAGAAGCAAATGTGCTATATATTTCTGCGGAACAGTTCATGTATCGATTTGTTACTGCAATGCGCGACAGAGATATGATCGGCTTTAAAGAGATGTTCAGATCAGTAGATGTTCTAATGGTGGACGACGTTCAGTTCATTGCCGGAAAAGACAGCACTCAGGAAGAGTTCTTCCATACGTTCAACTTCTTGGTTGATCAGAATAAGCAGATCGTTATCTCTGGCGATCGAGCACCTGGCGAAATAGCAGACTTAGAAGACCGTATTAAGTCTAGATTGCAGTGTGGCTTGGTTGTTGACTTGCATCCAACGGACTATGAACTCCGCCTTGCGATTTTACACAGGAAAGTTAAAGAGTATCTTGATGTCTATCCAGATTTGAACATAGAGGATGACGTCTTAGAGTTCTTGGCTCATCGGATTTCGTCAAACGTTCGGGTTCTCGAAGGGGCGCTGACAAGACTTTGTGGCTTCAGTTCTCTCATTGGCCGCAAGGTAGATTTGGAACTAGCTCAGGATTGCCTTTCGGATGTTCTTCGAGCTTCTGAAAGGAAAATTACAGTTGAGGAAATTCAAAGAAAAGTGGCTGAACACTACAATGTCCGGCTGACTGACCTTGTCGGTCCAAAAAGGGTCCGCGGTTTCGCGCGACCTCGACAAGTTGCAATGTACCTCGCCAAAATGCTGACCAACCGATCTTTGCCAGAAATTGGTAGAAGATTTGGAGGTCGCGACCACACCACCGTGATGCACTGCGTCAAAAGGATTGAAGAGTTGAAGCTTACCGATACCCAAATACTGGAAGATGTTGAATTGTTACGGAGGACATTGGAGGCATAACGTTTTGATCTCAAGTTGACCTATAGCCCCAATCTTTTGCGGTGCCGTTCTGCTGGCTAGTGACTTAGATCCGTATCACGATCAATCTCGCGGTCGTTCTCGATCTCCTGATCCCTCTGGCGCGCGCGCTCGTCCTCGATTCCCAGCAGTTCACGCGGCCCGTTCAACGGATCCTTCAGGCAATCATTCACGGACGGAAGTTAAGATTCAGAATTCCCAATCCGAACTCAGCCTGCGCCTCTCAACAAATTCCTGGCGCCATGAAGTAGTATCGGGGGGTTCTGGCGAGGTCATTAACCACCGTTTGTGACCCGGCCCATTCATCCAAAGACGCCATTTGCGCAGCCGCAGCGAACGTCGAGAAAGTCCCGCAGAGCGGACATCAGGCGCTCCTATTTGTGAACTCTCGAATGTCTGCTGAGAGCCCATGGCGATCATTTTTGTTGCGCGCTGCGCGCGCTCACAGCGTGCAAAAATCTGCAACTGCGCAAAAGTCTGCTCCGCTGAGTGGCGGCGGGAAAACCGCCCATTGGTGCCGCGCTTGATAGGTTAACCCCTAAGTTAAACTTGCCTACACAAGCAATGTCAGCGCATCCTGAATCAACCTGTTTCTTATTTTACAGAAATCCCCGTACGCTATCTTCTTTGAGACTGGATCATTATGGTAACCACTGTCACGTCAACTCGCCCGGTTGCGATTGTAAAGTTAATAGTTCCGTTCAAGTTAATCGTCCTGCAATCTAAAGACCGAGAGCAGTCCTCCGAGGCACACCTGGAAATAGTTTCAACCGTTATTCATCGAGCTGTATGCATTGAGGCGATAGTACGCGTAATAACTCCACTTGTTGGGCTGCCACGATTTGCAGTATCTGACTTTTTTGCAAGCCGAAGCGACGACCTTGAGCGTGACCCCCGTATTTTAGTAGTGCAGCAGCTTAAGCTCTTTGAAAGAGTTGGCGTCTCATTTCTGGACGACCAATCATTTGCGCTCGAAATTGGTGAAGTAAAGATATCTGGCTCGATCTCTGTCGCCCACTCCGAGACTGGAAGCTTATTTCAAAGTAGATTTCTTACAGTTAACGTTCCGGACTTAGGTCAGATATCCAATGCAGTAATCGCCTCCTTGATAACTGCCGCCGTGTTTTCCGTATCCGACGGTCATAGAAGCAACGAGTACATTTTGAACGGACTAACGGGTGAGTTTTATAGTTGCACGGTGGATGCATGGATACCTGGTGCTTTCGAGGAAATAATGGATGAAGCGATTTCCGACCTTGTGGGAAACCAAGGTGAAATTGATCAACCGGCTTCTGTCATTCGAGCTCGGCAACTTTGCCTAAGGGCTGCTGGTTTTAACCCCGGCGAGATCGATGGGATATACGGAGAGAAAACCATAGAAGCGGAAGAGAAATACTCATCATACCACGGTAACATTGTCACAAACTGGAACAGCCGCGTGTTCTCGCGTCATGTTTTAGTGCATGCCTATCGTCACGCGGATACCCAGAGGCAAGGCGCGCGACCTAGTAAAAAAAGTCGACGGGCCCGCGAGTGATTGCTGGTCTCTAGGAGATAAGCACTGATCCGTGCCGACCTTTTCCTCAATTTCCCGAACATTGCGAAGCGGAAATTTCCACCTTCGTCTATTCAAAGGTGGAAGACTCATGACGCGAAAGCGTTTGGCAGAAGAACAGATGAGATGCCTACCAACCTCGCACGCAACGAAGCGTGATTTTGGGATTTGTCTCAATCCGCGCTTTTGAATGACCGCAACCGGTAAATTCGCTGCTTCGCAACAACAAGCGCGCCGCGCCACCGCACCTATTCTGCATCAGTAAAAATGATAGGAGCAAAAAACGAAAGTCGGCTCAGTCCGCGACTTGATCCTTAATCCGCCCGTTGACGTTGCTTGCGCAGCGAATGGCCGGTCTGGTGAAGCTGCAGTGCGGCGGCGGCACTTACGATGAATGTCTCTTATGGGCCGTCCGCTACGATGCTAGTTCTGCGAAACTGGCAGAAGCTGCGCTGCCTCCGGGGTCGGCTCTGAGCCCAATGTTTCGAATGCCGCGACTGGCATCGACGTCTGTTATGCGCAGTAATGCGGACTTGGCAACATCGAACGAATTACCCAGAGCGTAACTATAGCTAATCCACTGCGATTGCAGTTCTGTTGCCGAATTGCTGCTCTTAACTTTAAGGAATATACTAGGCTCTAATGAATGAGTGCGATTTTTCATTTACTCAAAATACCTTACCCCTCCAGAAGTTCGCGGATATTGACATCCAACTGTGACGAAAAGCCCATGTCATTGCCAGGATTGGCGGCGCAATGACCCCATGGCGAGTCGTAAGGACGGAAGATGGCGTTAGGCATGTGGTGGGCCTCAATTTCATTGTCTTCAGGAGGGAAATAGAGGTCCTGAGTGCAGGGCATCAGGATGGCACGCGCCTTGATGGCACCCAGCGCCAGTTTGTAAACCCCATTGTAAAGTGGCCCGGCAGAGATGTCGCCAGCCTGCCAGGTGGCAAGCTTGGCCAGTAGATTGTTGGCATCCCAGCTCTGTACATGGTCCTGTTCCCAATCTTGCATCAGCTCTTCAATGGATCGGAATCCGAGCTGCTCATAAAGCCTCTCGCGGTAAAAGGTCTGAGAGAAAGCCCAGCCTGCGTAGACCCGACCAAAGGCCTTGAGCCCTGCCTCGGGCGGGCTGTCATAATTGCCGCCGTTCCAATTCTGGTCCGCGCAAAGGGCGGCCTTGACCCCTTCGAGGAAGACAAAATTATGCGTTGAGGTTTTGGCCGAGGCGCAGAAAGGCAAGATCGCTTGAACCATATCCGGGTATTGCGCCGCCCATTGATAGGATTGACAGCCCGCCATTGACCAGCCGGCGACCAGCGCGATCTTTTCGATGCCGAGGTGATCTTGGATCAACCGATGCTGCGCCGCGATATTATCCCACATCTGCACCAACGGAAATCGCGGGCCGTCTTGAGGGGAGGGCGTATTCGAGGGCGAAGACGAACGGCCATTGCCGAACAGATTTGGACTGACGATGAAGTGGCGGCTTGGGTCAATAGCGCGACCGGGGCCGAAGAACCCTTCGTTCCGAGTATTTGTCCCCGTATAGAAGGTCGGTAGGACGATGACATTGTCGCGGGTGGCCGACAACGTGCCGTAAGTTTGATAGGCAAGTTTAGCGTCGTGCAAAACCTGACCCGATAGAAGCGGGAAGTCTCCAAGGTCGAATGTCCTAAACTCATCCACGACCATCTTTCAGTACAGCCTCAGATACTCTTGCACTTCCCAGTCAGTGACCGATTGGTGATAGCGCTCCCATTCGTCGTTCTTGTACTCGAGATAGGAGTTGCGCATCACGCGCCCCATCACATGTTCGGCCATCTCGTCATGACGCAGAGCCTCAATAGCGTTGAACAAAGTTCGCGGAAGCCTGCGTATACCGAGCTCGGCAAGCTCGGATTCAGTCTTTGAGTACAAATCAAAATCTGTTGGTTTGCCCGGATCGATCTTGTTTTTGATGCCTTTTATTCCGCAGCTCAAGTGCATCGCCATCGCGAGATAGATATTCATTGTCATGTCACAGGCGCGATTTTCGATGCAGTGGCGGCTTTGCGGAAGGCGGAACTGGGCGGATCGGTTGTTGAAGCCGTAGGTGATATTTGTCGGGGCCCATGTGACCGTGCCGCCTTCAAAGCCGCCAACACGTGGCACCAGACCGTTATAGGAATTCACCGTCGGACAGGTGATCGCGGTGATTGCTTCTGCATGCTGCATCAGTCCGCCAACTGCCCAGCGGCTTTCGTCACTCCAATCGCCATCCGGCGTTTCGAAAATGTTCTCTCCCGGACGGCTTTCATGCTGCATCGACATGTTGATATGCGCGCCAGACCGCCAATCGCCCACTGTCGGTTTCGGCATGAAAGTGATGAACATCCCGTGCTTTTTTGCGACTTCTTTCAGGGTGATGCGCAGGAATGCCAGCCGATCAGACATTTCCAGCATGTTGGTGTAGTGGAAATCCAGCTCGAACTGCGAATACGCACCCTCGGCCACCACGTCATGCAGGTTCCAACCCAGACCCTCGATGATGTCGATCATGTCTTTCAGAAACGCCATCGAGTCGATCGAGTATTCAACGTCATAGCCAAACGCCTGACGGCGGGGCCGAAGGCCGCTTGCAGGGTAGTCGTCAAACGCCTTCACCGGCTGACCGGCGTCGTCGTATTTCATCACAATGAATTCAGGCTCGACCCCAGCATAACCTGTGTACCCTTCCTGCGCAGCCTCGTGCATGGCACGTTTCAGGGCCTGACGCGGGCAGACATTATAGGGCGCATCTTCCCAGTAGAGGTCCGAGAAGATGATCGCCATCGAAGTATCCCACGGGCAGACATAGACGGCATCGAGATCCGGCACCACGACCTGATCGCTGTCGGCAGGGCTGAGTTCGGGCACGTAAGAAATCGAATGCACCGCAAATTGCGGTCCTTTCCCGAGGCATAGCGGTTCAAAATCACTCATCGGTACGGGTTTGGTTTTTGGAATACCGTGCAGGTCAATCCAGGCGGCCATCACGTATTTGACGCCAGCCTCCTCCAGACGTTGCCGTACCTCTGCGATACGCGGGCGGTTACGCTCGACAGCGTCATGGATAGTCTCGTAGTAGATGCGGGTGCTGGCATTGTCCTTGGGCATTCGGCGTTCTCCCATCGAATGGCAATCAGATTTGGTTCACCGAGGGTGATCCCTCAGTGTTGGTGCTGGTTTCGGTTGTTCTGTCGCTCAGCGGTTAAGATGTTCAGCCGGGGACAAAATCGTCAGGGTCGATGCCCGGAACCTGCGTGATCCCGGCAAGCTGTTTCCAGTTGTGAGGGTAGGCGGCATAGAAGATCACGCATTTGCCGTCCGACTCGTAGGAGATGTGGTTGTCCCTCGGGACAAACAGCACATCACCACGATTGCAAACATAGCTTTTGCCGTCGCAAACCAGTCGGAACGTGCCCTCAAGGCAATAAATGATCTCGTCGCAGGTCAGATCCCACGGCACCTTGATGTTGTTCAGGACGTTGATACCGCCGCACATGGACTTGCTGAATTCGCTGGTCACCATCGGTTTGATGTAAGTGTCGCTGTCGCCCATCGAGTTGTAGCGATTTTGAACCAGATCGAATTTGAAAAGTTGAGGTGTGTCACCCATTTGGTCAGCCTTCCTGTGCCAGGTGTTTCAGTATGGATTCGTTCAATTCGACCTTGTAACCGTCAGGGTCCTCGCAAAAGGCGATGACCCTTGTGCCGTTTTTCATTGGCCCCGGTGGGCGGGTGATGTTTACCCCGGCCGCAGCCAGCTGTTCGCACGCGGCATAAACATCTGGCGTTTCGATGCAGATGTGACCCCAGCCGTCGCCTTTGTCATAAGGCGTGCCCTGATCCCAATTGGCGGTCAGCTCCAGCGTGGGAAACTCGGCCTCGGGCCCATAGCCGATAAAGGTATTGGTGAATTTGCCTTCGGGGTAGTCCGTGCGCCGCTGCACTTCCATACCAAGAATTCCGCAATAGAAATCCAGTGACTTCTCCATGTCGGTGACCCGCATCATCGTATGGGCCAGACGAAACCCTTTGGATATGGACTTGTTCATCGATATTGTTCCTTCTTGCTTAAGTACCGGCCACGTCGCGCTCGATCAGATCCTGAAAGGCGCGGACGCTGTCCTCCCAAGCGGGCGACAACAGGCCCCCATCCTCGGCGACCGGGGATTTGCGGCCCTCAAACATGCGTTCGACCATCTCGTGATCTTCCTTGTGGACATCCCACCAAAGGTTTCTGAGGGCTTGTACTTCCTCGGCGCTCAGTTCCTGGCCTTCTGTCGTGTAAAGTGCTCGGTACTGGCGCATCTTTCCGGGACCAATGGGCACGTTCAGATAGACGCCCAGCTGATCCGGAAAATAGCGGCCCAGAATGAAATTGGGGTACAGGGTCAGATAGCGAGAGCTGACACCCAGACTGCCGGATGTGCCCAACTCTTCGTTCAGATCCACCGCGCTGCCGATGCAGGTGCCATCGGTGATAGTATAGTGGTTTTCCAATGGTTGATCAGTGGTTGAGGCATGGACAAACTGAACGTGGTAGGGCTCGATAAAGTTCTCCATGATCAGCTTCCAGTTGGTGCCAATCTCACCAAAGTCGAGCAGGCCAATTGGTTCCACTCTGGTGAAATCCATCCCCTCCAGCCGGCTGATCAAAGGCGCGGCATAGTCTTCGAAATCAGGCGCGTTCCCATCCAGATTGACGAAAATCCAATCATGCCAGACATGGGTGCGCACAGGCTTCAGCCGGTGCTTTTTGATATCAAATCCGTCGAACTCCTGCTTTCCGGTTCCGGCAAAATGCGGCGCAGCCCGCAAGCGGCCATCCAGATCATAGGCCCAGGCATGATAGGGGCAGCGGATCAACTTGCCGACATTCTTGGCCTTGTCGACCAATGTCATACACCGGTGCAAGCAAACATTGTGAAACACCTGGATGTCGCCGTCACGACCGCGCACCGCCAGCAGTGGTAAGTCTGCGCAGGTAACCGGATGAGCATCACCGGGGTTAGCCATCTGATGGGCAAACCCGATGAACACCCAGTTCTTGGCTAGGACAGTCTGGCATTCCCGCTGCCAGAACTCTTCGCTGCGATACGCCCCGGCGGTCAGCCCGTGCTGAGGCCCTCCAATGGCCTGAGTTCTATCCTCGGCAATTGTCATTTGTCCTCCCTTCGACACTGCCACCTGTACCCGTCGGTCCAACGACAGGCGCATGGTTTTACCGTTTCTCGCGGTCTTCCTACTTGCGGACACTGTCCCGCCGCGCCGGGAATTGAAGTTTCGACTGCGAATATCGCATTAGCCGCCTAATATTCTTTCGATTTTCGCGAATATTCTGGGATTTTGGGGCACGAATCAGAAATAATCTGGTCAAAAAACGGCATGGAAGTGCGAATTTCGAATAACCAGGTCGTGTGGATTGCGAGAGCCGCAATTTCAGCGGGATTTTACAGAAAATTTGGCAATAGGCCCGCGTCACGGTCCTTGGAAGCTGCGGTGTCGAGGGCAAAAGATGTCGTTTTCTGCACTTCCTGCCACAGAATTCTTAGGAGAGAATTGCGAATTTCGATGTCCTCATCTAGTCTCAGCTACGAATGCAGCAATCGAGCATCGGGTATATGGCAGTCAAAAAGCAATCAAACGTGCGCGCCTCCGCACAGAGCATTAGGTCCCCAAAGGATGACTTGAACCAGCAGATCATCCGGCTGTTGCAGCAAGATGGTCGGATGGCTTTTTCGGAAATTGCACAGCAGTTGAATGTGTCCGAAGGAACCATCCGCAACAGGGTGAGCGGTCTGCGAGACAACAACATGTTGCGGATCGTTGCGATGTCGGATCCGGTGGCCACAGAATACACAACCGACGCGATGATCGGGTTGAATGTGGCCGCTGGCGTGACCCCACGCCAGGTGGCGAAGCGCCTTGAAAAAAACCCAAGGGTTGTTTTCATCCTGTGGGTCGCGGGACGTTACGACCTGATCATTGAATTGGTCAGTGACGACGGTGAAGCATTGAAGGAATTTCTAGAGCATGAAATCCATGCGAGTGACGATATCGCCAATGCCGACGTTATGCCGGGGCTGAAGAATTTCAAGAATCAGTTTCTGCTAAAGCAGGATGTGAAGGAGTGAAGAGGAAGAAGCCGATCGCTGACGTTTCTAATGCGAAAGGGTTTCAACAGGGTTTTTGGGGAGATGTTCAGCGCCGATCTTAATGCCGACCCCGACAGCCATCCGTCTTCCGAACTGCGCGAACGATGTTGTCTAATATTTCGCTTTGAATGTCAGATCCTGCAGCGAGTTACCGCTTGGGCTTGGCGAATAGTCATTGAGCCCAGACAAGTGAACGGCGGGTTTGTCCGCAGTACAGTCGTCCTGATAACTGAAATGCTGCGCGCCGCACCGCAGCACTGCAGAAAGTGAGTGAAGGTTCGGAATGGGCCGTCCCGGATGGGAACGCGGCACAGTGAAACGTGACTTTGCAAAGGGTGCTATCTGCGCGTCGCCGTCATTGGGGCACCGCGCAGCATCGATCAAAGTGGGCTTTCCTGACACCTTCGCCGTGATTGGCACGAAAGGCTGGTTCGGGAAACATCGACCTTCGCTGCACCATGTCGGAACTCAACAGACGCGGACCTTGCTGCCTTTGAGCCAACGGTTCAATCTTCTCGGCTGATCCCGAAACCTGCCATTCGGGCTACTGGAAGGATGCGCCGCTTTAAGAAGTTTCGTCACCTGTCACGGCATACGGATGACGCTCGACAGGGATTTTGCGGCCCGATGTACATTTTACGGCGATTGCTCCACACTTCCGCCTGGATGCTCCGGGGAAGTGAACCTCAAGAATGACCGACGCAAAGCCCAAACGCCACCTTGCCGCCATTCTCGCTGCTGACGTAGAGGGATACTCCAAGTTGATGGGCGAGGACGAGGAAGGCACACTCGCTGCGATGACCGCCCATCACAAAGACCTCATCGGCCCGTGCATCGCCGAGCATCGAGGTCGCCTGGTTAAGACCACAGGTGATGGACTGTTGGTTGAGTTCGCGAGCGTTGTGGACGCGGTGCGGTGTGCGGTCGCGATACAGGAAGGCATGCGACCCCGAAACGCCGAAATGCCCGAGGACAAGCAGATTCTGTTTCGAATTGGAATCAATCTTGGCGACGTGATCGCGCAAGATGACGACGTCTTCGGCGACGGTGTGAACGTCGCGGCACGACTGGAGGGTTTGGCCGATCCCGGCGGAGTCTGCATTTCGCGAGCGGCTCGCGATCAGGTGCGCGACAAGTTTGACTATCCTCTGCAGGACCTGGGCGAGGTCGAGGTCAAAAACATCTCTCGGCCTGTTTGGGTGTTCAAGGTTCTCTTGGACGGCAGCCCACCGGCAGCAATCAGTCGTCCGAGTCGGAAATTGCTTTGGCGCGTGTCAGCCGTCATTGTGATTACCGGCCTACTTTTTGGTGGTGGCCTATTGTGGTGGTATCAAGCCGGGTCGACCGATCCAGCTGACGCAATTTTGGCGTTGTCCGACAAACCATCAATCGCCGTCCTTCCCTTTGACAATCTGTCTGCTGACGCGGAGCAGGAGTATTTCTCCGACGGTGTTACTGAGGACATCATTACCGATCTGTCGAAAATATCCGGGCTTTTCGTAATCGCACCGAATTCGGCCTTCACCTATAAAGGACAGGCAACGAATGTTCGTCAGATCGCCGCAGACCTGGGTGTGCGCTATGTGCTGCAGGGCAGCGTCAGGCGGACCGACGAGAAGATTCGGATCACAACACAGCTCATAGACGCGGCCACCGAAGAGCACATTTGGGCCGAGCGCTATGATCGCGACGTCACAGATGTGTTTGCGGTTCAGTCCGAGGTCGCGCGGCAGGTGGCAAGAGCCCTGTCGGTAACACTCAAAGCCAACGAGAACGAGAGGCTGTACCAGAAGTACACAACAAATATCGACGCCTACGATGTTTTCTTGCAGGCGCGCCGCACAGTCGATGTGCCAAGCAGGGACAATATCCTGCGCGGCGAGAAACTCTTTGAGCAGGTGATCGAACTGGACCCGGATTTTGCAGGTGGTTACGCCGGGCTCGCCTTCAACCTTTCGGTGCAGGTGCGTTTCCAATACACTGACACGCCATCAACCCACCTGTCACGGGCACTAGAATTTGCCAGAAAGGCAATCGAACTCGACAGGGATTTTGCGTGGGGGCACATTGCTCTGGGAGGCGTGTATGTCGCCAGCGGCGACGCAGATGCAGCCGTCGACGCTGTGCGTCAGGCACTTGTCCTCGAACCTAACGGCTACGAGGCTAACCTCTTTATGGGTTTCTATCTCCAGTTTGCAGGGGACGCCGCAAGTGCCGTGGACTATCTGTTGATCGCCAAACGTCTTAGTCCCGTGGAGACATACCGGGATGTCTCGTTTCTGGCTCTGGCGCAATTCATGAACCGAAACTACGAAGAGGTCGTGCGCCTTTGGACGAAAACATCTATTAAACCGAGGGGGCAGGCTAAAATTTTCTTGGCGGCGACCTATTCGCTGCTTGACAGGCCAGAAGATGTCGCTGCGCTCGTGGAGCAATATTTGGAAACTAATCCGGATTTCAATCTAACGGAATGGCGGTATCTTGATACTTGGAAATCCGAGGAAAATCGTACGAGGCTGTATGAAGCCGCGAAAGCCGCAGGGGTCCCGGAATTTCCCCGCGAAAAATAACCTGCCAAAAGCAACGTACGGTAATTCGTTCTCAACGGGTAGATCTGGAGACTGACCATGCAGAAAGGTCAAACGCGCTAGGGTTCGCCGCAGCTTCGTCATTCTTCGCGCACGATACACTCTCGTTCTATGTCCGCGTTCGTGCAGACCTACGCTTAGACGTTGCCCAATGAATGTCCGCTCCTGCAACCTGGTCTCTAGGTTGGTGCACCGCGCCATAGTGCAGAATGGGCTCGTTCGTTGAATCCGCCGCGCTCTGGATGAACGGCGGCTTAGCCTGAGCCCCTTAGAGTGTCAATTCGCGCCGAACTGCAAAGGACCCCAAATAGCGCGCGCAGCGGCCTTTGGACCCGTATCATTGGCGCATGGCTGAGGCGCTTTGAATTGCGGTTTCGTGTTTCATTCGCGTGCCCCATTTCTAGTCATCGTCACCACAAAAATGCTGGTAAAGCACCGAAATCAAACTCAATACTCTTTCATCTTCTATCCTGTAGTAGATCGATTTGCCTTCGCGTCGCGCTGCGATCAGACCTTCCAGGCGCAGTCTGGCCAATTGCTGCGACGCCGCAGATTGCCGAATAGAAACCAGTTTCTGTAGTTCAGAGACTGATTTCTCTCCTGACAAGAGATGGCACAGAATTGCAAGGCGGTGCTCATGCGCAAGCGCCTTCAGAAAGTTGGTGGCCTCCAGGGCTTTTTCGTCGAGCTCTTCTTGCAATTTCCGGGCCGCCTCACTTTTGATCCCTGAACCTGTGTATCACGTATGCCGCGATGAAACTGAGACGTTCGTGCTCGGTTTTGACCTCGGCAATCACATCCTGGAATGTCCCGTCTGCCAGCATTTCGGTCGCCAGCGTCTAAGCCACGGCCTGAACCTGTTCATAAATATCCAATTCACATTTCCTCATTGATAACCTCAGTCGTTAGGATATTTTTGCGCTGAGTACGAGTTTGCGACAAAACCGCTTGGACCTTCGACAAGCGGATTCCGTCAATTTGCAGAGCTCGCCGGATAAATCCACCCAATCAGAGTGGTAGCTCTGATCAACGCCAAAGTTTGCGACACAACCCTGCATTATCAACGATCAATGATTTGGAGCCGCCGGTCGGTTTCGGAGAGATAGACGCAGTCGGCCAGGGTACTTCGGTTGAGGTCAGCTAGGAAGGCGGCCTCTGCCTGGGCCAGTCGCGTCTTCAAGCGGCAGTGCGGCGTCAGGGTGCAGGCTGCGCCATTGGGTGAGAAGCACTCCACCAGCACATGGCCGGTTTCAAGGAAGGCTACCACGTCGCCAAGTCGGATTTCCTCCGGCGGGCGCGCCAGCGTAGCCCCGCCACTGCCGCCGCGCCGGGTCTCGAGATAGCCAGCTCCGGCAAGCGCGGAGATCACCTTGGCAAGATGGTTGCGCGAAATCTGAAACTCGTCTGCAAGATCGGCGTTCGTAAAGGCGCGTGCGGAGTCCCCCGCCATGCGCATCAATACGCGCAGCCCGTAATCAGTGAAAGAAGTGAGGCGCAAGGTCGCAATCCTGTTTTGGTATTTGCATTGCGTATTAACCGAGCGTATTCGGCAAATCAAATACCAATTCGATCATGCCCAGATTAATCGTACCCAAAAGGACCGGCCATGAAAGATGATGACGCCACCTCCGCGCAAGAAGAAACCGTCACTCCGGTCGACCGGATCGCGATCTTGTTTCACCAGACGCAGCGACCAATTCTCGCGTTGCTGGCGGAGCCTGTGGAGCAGCAGCAGGGCCGATGATAAGGCTTGCGGGAGTTTCGGCAAAAGGCCGAGGTGCAACAGACCGGTTGCTTACCACCGTGGTTGCGCGCTTGCAGAGAAAGGATATCCGGATCGCAGGCGCCTTGCGTGCGCAAAAAACGCAGGGCAAAACAGGCCATTGCAACAGCGATTTGTGGCTTTTGCCTGACGGGCCTGTCGCCCGGATTACGCAAAATCTTGGCTCTGGCTCCACCGCTTGCAGGATGGATGCTGGGGCGCTTGAAGATGCTGTCGGTATGGCGACCGCGCGTCTGGTTTCGGACGGGGCTGACTTGGTCGTGCTGAACAAATTCGGCCTCAGCGAGGCGGAAGGGCGCGGATTTCGTGCCCTGATGGTTGAGGCCCTGTTGCGCGACATACCGGTCCTGATCAGTGTACCCGATGCCCATCGGGCGGCTTTCGAACACTTCGCGGATGGCATGACGACTACACTACCACCCGAAGAGAACGCGGTTCTTGCCTGGTGCCATGCGGCGATCGCGCCAATCGCGTCGCTTAACAAAGGAGGCGTGAATGCAAGATCCGACAACCTTGACACCGACTGACGCGCTGATCGATCACATCCGGACCCGATACCACGACACGCATCGACGCGAGTTGCCGGGCCTTGTTGCTCTGGCCCGAAAAGTTGAGACGGCTCATGCGACCGACCCGAACACCCCTCATGGATTGACCGAAACCCTTGAGACGATGACCGCAGAGCTCGAAATCCACATGCGTGAAGAAGAGGAAGCCGTCTTCACTGCGCTGCAGGCTGGACCCTCGTCACGCGCCGCAAAGGCCGTTCAGGGTCTACGCGCGGCACATGACAATCAAGAGGCAGGGCTGAACCGCATCGCCGCAATTACCCATGGGTTTCGACTGCCGAGCTACGCCTGCCGGAGTTGGCGGCGTCTTTATCAAGGGCTCGGCAAGCTGGTCGATGATCTCGATGAGCACATGTATCTCGAAAATGAAGTGCTGTTTCCGCGTATCGAGGCGCGGGTGTGAGCGATGGAAATGCATCTGCCTCGCCGCCCTGCGTGGCGGCGGAGGTTGACACCACTCCGTATACAGAAAGAGAGACCTAAGACATGACTGCCACCTCCCGACCCGTTCAACGCCCGCGCCTGCTCGGGCAGAATGCGGTGGCGCGGCTGTCGGCCGCAATAGTTCAGCCGATACTGTCGCGCGTGGTACGACGCGTCGCGGAACGCCACCCGTCGCTCTTTGCCCGGCTCGGAACACATCAGACAACTGACTTCATAATCGACCCAGTTGAACTGCCCTTCGCATTGCACCTACGCCCTGATCCGCAAGCGCTGATTCTCCGCGCTGTGCCGCGGGACCTTGCGCCCGTTGCCAGGGCGGCGATCCGAGGCCGCTTCATGCTGCTGCTGGAACTGATCGATTCAGAAGAGGATGGTGATGCGGCCTTCTTCTCACGTGATCTGGAGGTGACCGGGGATACCGAAGCCGTGGTGCGGCTTAGAAACGCGCTCGACGATGTCGATGGGTCCATCGCCGAAGAAACCGCCGAAATGTTCGGTGCACCGGGCCGCGCAATCCTGGCGCGCCTTCGCCGTTCATATACCACAACCTGAGAGGATACAGGCCAAACATGAGCCTTGCCGAACTTATCTGCCCCGCTGGCACGCCCGCCGCCCTTCGCACCGCTGTCGATGCCGGTGCCGACGCCGTCTATTGCGGCTTTCAGGATGCCACCAATGCGCGCAACTTTCCGGGCCTGAATTTTACACTAGACGAACTGGCCGAGTCCGTTGCCTATGCCCACGCAAAAGGCGCGAAGATTCTTCTGGCCCTCAACACCTATCCGCCAGCGGGTAGGGTCGACCTTTGGAAACAGGCCGCCGATACTGGCGCACGGTTTTGCGTCGATGCGTTCATCGTCGCCGATATGGGGGTGGCCGATTACATCGCCCGCAATCATCCCGGCACCCGGTTGCATTTGTCAGTGCAGGCCGCGGCCTCCAGCCCAGAAGCCATCCGCTATTATTGCGAGAGTTTCGGTGTGAAACGCGTTGTCCTGCCACGTATCCTGACAATCCCTGAGATTCGCCAAATCCGCAAAGAAATCCCCTGCGAGATCGAAACCTTCATCTTTGGCAACCACGGTCTGATGGTAGAAGGACGGTGCAGCCTGACCAACTACTTGACCGGGCAATCGACCAACATGGACGGCGTCTGTTCCCCGGCCTCGGATGTGGAATATGCTCGCCACGAGGACGGGTCGATGTCTTCTCAACTTGCCGGATTCACTATCGACTGTTTCGAACCGAACGAAAAGGCGGGCTATCCCACGATCTGCAAAGGCCGTTATACCGCGCCGCACCGGCCCGAAGGTTATTACGCCTTTGAGGAACCCATCAGCCTCAACCTCTCACGGCTGTTGCCCGAGCTTATTGGAGCGGGTGTTCATGCCTTCAAAATCGAAGGGCGGCAGCGTTCGAAAAGTTATGTGCGCAATGTTGTAAGAACCTTTCGCGCAGCGGTGGACGATATCCGGGCGGGCCGTGAAGCGAATATCGCCAACCTCGTCGCATTGACCGAAGGCCAGAAGCAGACGCAGGGCGCCTTCGAGACAAAGAAATGGCGGTGACGAAGATGACAAGACTGACACTGGGTCCGATTGCCTATCACTGGTCCGCCGAGCGACGACTCGATTTCTACGCCCGCATCGCCGATGAGGCACCTGTCGACGAAGTTTATCTAGGTGAGGTGATATGTTCTAAGCGTGCACCTTTCCAAGAGGCTGAATTGCCAACAATCATCGAGCGGCTGGAGTGCGCAGGCAAACAGGTTGTCTTGTCCTCGCTTGCCGAAGTGATGCTGAAACGTGAGCGAAAGGCGACCGAGGATCTGGCCACGCTGGGAAGTCACGAGATCGAGATCAACAACGCCGCAGGACTATATACGCGCGGAAAACGCCCCCATCGCATCGGCCCCTTCATGAATGCCTATAACGAGGCCACGATCAGATGGATGGCCGACCAAGGCGCGACCCATGTCGCCCTGCCCACCGAGTTACCCGCACCGTCCATCGCCGTTGCAGCGCAGGCTGCACGTGATCTGGGATTGGGCGTCGAGGTACAAGTATTCGGTCGCGCCTCGCTGGCCGTCTCGGCCCGATGCTATCATGCCCGCGCGCATGGCCGCACTAAGGACAATTGCCGGTTCGTTTGTGAGGACGATGCCGACGGGATGCCGCTGACCACGAGCAACGATCAACCGATCCTGAGGGTGAATGGCATCCAGACCCTGTCCGAAAGCTATATCAACCTCGTGCCTGAAGTGGCACAGCTGACGGGTAACGGTGTCACCCATTTGCGCCTGATGCCGCAAGCGGTGGATATGGTGGCCGTCACACAGGTCTACCGGAGCGTGCTGGAGCGCAGACTCGATCTGCCGGAAGCGGAAGCAATGTTACGTGAGATCTGCGGCGCAGCTCCGTTCAGCAACGGCTTTTTTTACGGCGAGGCCGGATATCGCCGCATCGCCAATGCCAATCCGGCGTAATCGCGCAGCGGGAGCAATCCAGCGGTGGTACCGTATCGACCCATGTTTCTGGCGAGCGCGACCTGGGCAATCGTCGGGGTTGGAATGGTCGGCTGGGACACCGGGATTGACCTGAAACAATCGCCACTTGGCAATCGGTGGGCTTGGCACGGGCATGAGATGGTGTATGGCTTCGCCGCAGCCATGTTCGCCGGCTATTCGCTGACCGCGATGCCAAGCTGGTCCAAAGGTGCTCGTATGTCTCGCCGAGCTGTAGTGTTCCTAGTGGCTCTTTGGGTCGTTGCACGGTTGACCGCGGCAGGCGCATTTGGGACCGACCCCGCTCTGGTCGCAGCAGGAACCGGAGCCTTTATGGGCTTTGTTACGCTGACACTCGCGCTCGCGGCCTTGCGATCCCCCTCCTCGAAAAGTGTGGGATTTGCGCTGTTTGCGCTGACGATGACCGGCGTGCAGATTGCAGCGCTGCGGGGTGGCAACATGCCGTTCATCTCGGTTATGGGCTTTGCGGTCCTTCTGTCGATCGTGGGCGGCCGTATGGTTGCGGGGTTCACCTGGAACAAATTGAGTTGCATCCCGCCTCGCGAGCGACGCTTCAGATTGGCGCGGCTTTGCGGATATCCCTCTGTTATTGCTATCCTCGTGGCGCTCTTGCTGGAAACGCTTGGGGCCACATCCGAATGGGTCTACGCAAGTCTGGCGGTTGCCGCTGCAGCCGAAACGGTTCGACTGGCGCTCTGGTTGTCCAAAGCTACACTCGAAGACGGTTTGTTGCGCATGCTGAATCTGGCTTACTTTTGGTTGCCTTTGGGGCTCTTGCTAGTAGCGCTAAGTAAAGCGAATGTGTGGATGTTACCCGACAGCGCCGCCCTGCATTCGCTTACCGCTGGGGCAATGGCGTGTTCGATCTATGCCGTGGCCTCGCGTGCTGTGGCCCGCCGCAATACCCCTTATCTGGTGCATCGCATGGGCTTCTTTCATAGTGCGGCATGGCACGGCCCTGTTCCGCCCGACACCCCAACCTGTATTCAGTGGTCCCAAACGGCCTACCGGTCGCAGATCCGATGTCGAATTTCCAATATCTCGACCGTCGGATCATCGGGCAGCGTCATCAACAAGCGCCTCATCCGCGCAACTGGCTGGTCCGACCGGACCGCAGCGAAAGTGAGGTTACGGTTTGGGTCAGCTCTACGCCTTTGAACGTCCGATTTGGCGAAATGTGCTGCATCGCAAAGGTAGGAATACCGCAAGTACGAGCAGATGCTGTGCCAGCAATTGTCGCGCAAGCAAAAGGCGGCAAAGTCCGCGATTTGCCAATTCGAGCTGGTTTGGATTTTGCACTTGCGGCGAATGGCAGCTTCAACGGGCCGCGCCGCAGCATGGAGACTATGGGGTGAAGGTCCGCAACGGGCCGGGTCTTCACATCATCAACGCCTTGCTGACCTACAATCGCTTATCATCCGATGAAATTAAAGTGATCCCCGTGCCCGGTTTTGCTAGTGGATTGGGGTAGCCATGTCGTTGACGTGGCTTCGCGTTTCTTTCTAGGCCACGGCGTCGTGGGGCACTTCCCACGGAGCGACCCAATCGCCTTCGATCTGCAGCGTGACGCCAGCGTCTTCCTCGATTAGCTTGCAGACGGTCATCTCGCCAGCATCCACGCCATAGCGTTCACCCGCTTCCTTGAACCGGTCGTGGCAGGCATCGGTCAGCTCGGAGCGAGTGCCGGTGGCGTCCATCAGTTCCTTGATCAGCGCCAGATCCTTCAAGCAGAGTTTCAACGGGAAGGACGGATCATAATGGCCTGCAAAGATCGACGGCACATCGTGCTGCATGACAAAGCTGTCGGCCGCGCCGCCTTTCATCACGTCCCACCAGACATCGGGGTCGATCCCGGCCAGCTTGGCGGTCACCATGGCTTCACCAATGGCAGTGGCATGGATCTTCCAAAGCTGGTTGTTGACCAACTTGGCGACGTAACCGTTGCCATATTGACCGACCTTTCGGACTTCGCCCATAGCTTCAATCACCGGGCGGGCCTCTTCGACATGAGCGTCTTCGCCGCCGACGAACATGGGCATGTCACCACGAATGGCTGCGTCCACAGAACCGGTCACCGGCGCATCCACGGGCTTGCCGCCCTTGGCAACGAAATCCTTAGTCAATTCGCGCATGAAACCGGGCGACGATGTGGTCAGATCGATCCAAAT
>NZ_JBXWQG010000021.1:0-42144 GCF_059612265.1 Ruegeria sp. CDSA077 | reverse complement strand
CTATTCGCCGAGATCGCAGGATAGGTGTATCCAGTAAGTCGCTGACTTTGACCGTTCCAAATGTTTGCGACACATCCTACCAAATGGATGGCGACGGATACCCAAATCCATCGCCATTTTTCCGGTTGCTTTGTATCAGGACCGATTCATCAAACGCACTATTGGTTAAGAAATGTTGTTACATCTGTATCGAAGGAAAAAACCTGTCCAAATGCTCCGGGCGCTCCGGCTCCGCCTGCACAATCTGTTGGGACTGCTGGACTACTCCCAGGGTTTCCAGGGCCTCCACCAGACCTGCAACGGTTCGTTAACCGACCTTGATCTCCCGTCATACCAGGGTTGCCGCTTCGACCACATTGGCCTGGAACGCCAGGTTGACCGCCACGGTTGCCGAACAAGAAGTAAGTGAGCGTATCAAGAGTTTGATCAGGTGCTACTAAGTAGATATCGGCTCCGTTGCCGCCGTTTCCAGCCTTGCCTCCAAGTCCGTACCTACCCCCATTGCCCGCATTGCCACCCTTACCCGGACCTCTGCGACAGTCCAACAGACCATCTGCTCCATCACCACCCTTTTCACCACTCCCTCCATGCCCACCGGTACCGCCAGTGCCACCATTGCCGCCGTGTGGGCCATGAAAAATGAGACTCATTGATGCATTAAGTGTGCTTCCGGTCTGAGCTTCCAGCTCTCCTACAACAAAATATACTGGCGGATGGTGAAGTGTCTCGCCTTCACCACCTTGTCCGCCAGTACCCCCATGTCCGCCACTTCGACCTTGGGAGCCCTGATTGTGAACGTAGCTCGGAGAACCGTTTGCTCCATTTGAACCCGTTGCCCCGTTTGCAGCAGCAACTTCGAACGAACGAGCAATTGTGTAATTGCAATTTGCATCTTTGAATTTGAGCGTGGGTGTAAAAACAATCAGATAGGGATATCTAATGTCTGTAAATACTATCTTAGAACCACATTGTTCGAAAACGATTTCGTCAGCACGAATGATGTTGGTGCTGAATTCTCGCGTTCCTGTGATTGAGAGAATGCTCTGAAGCGGAGCTGCCTTTATTGCGTCAACAATTTCATCTGAAACCGCGGTCACACTTTGGATTCCCTGAGCCAAACTAGAGCCGCTCACAAACAAACCAAGAAGAGAAAATACCGACAGGGTCAATCTGGATGAACGTGCGATCATAATGTTGTCACCTTTCGAAATGCTATGAACTTAAGTGGGTAATTGTGTCCCTTCGAAGTTACGGGTCGCAACGATTCTGACATGATCCGTTTGGATCATGACAAGCATTCTTTGATTCATTGCTTCGGACGAAATCGCTCAGGCAACCGGTGGCAATACACGAAGGATCAGCCTTATCAGCTCGATCCGACTACGTACTCCAGCCTTAGAAAGCACGATTGAAACTTGGTTCTTTGCTGTTGTCGGACTTGTTCCGCGTCGCTCTGCGATCTCAGTTACACTCGCACCGTCAGCTATCCATCGACAAACTTCGGTTTCCGCACGAGTCAGTCCATAAAGCTCTGTGAAACGATCCAATCGGAGATAAGGGACACGTTCAGGGTCAATAATGGTAACGAGCACACCATCTAGACCTGCCTCCAGCTCAGCTTTGCTGTCGCTAACAGGCCCAATGTCCAGTAGAAAAGGTGTGAGACCTGATGGCCGAACTATTGATACCAAAGACTCATGCCGACTCGCCTGACCCTGTGCGGTTGAACCTACATCGAGAATGTGAGCGCGGATTTTCGAAGTAACGTCAGGATCAGCGGTCACGATTGTGCCATCAACAGCCAAGGCGATACCGTCTTTCAGATTTAGTATCCTCTCCGCCTCTGTATTCTGAACAATAATCTGTCCATCCGGAAGCGCAATAACGACCCCTGCCTGCACCTGATCCAAGGCCAATAGTGTAGCTCTATGACGAGCTTTCAGGAGGGCGAACATGCGACCAATTTCGAGTGCCTTTGTTAGGTGAGGGAGTAGCGCTCGTGACCTTTCAAGCGCGAGTGGAGGGACTTCGAAAGCCCCCTGATCAAATCCAATGCTCATCGCATCAAACCAAACGGAATCTTCATTCAATCGAATGCCAAGACGCCGTGCGACGCCTGTTCTTTTTCTCAAAAAAGTATAGTCTCTACGGTCATCAAGGGCTCGGGCTGAAAGCCCTGTGTCCAAGTCTGGTATTGGTTGATGTACGGGCTGAGTTCGAAGAAAGTCCCAATCAACGTTCTGTAACCTTGAAAGCCATGCACCGTAGTACCAACCCGCTGGTGTACGAGAAAAATCTAGATATACGCTGGACATCATCGTCAAGTCTTTCAAGCCAGCCTTCTTGCCACGAATTACCAACGCGATCGCCTTAGCTTCAACAGCATCCGCTGTTGCATCAAGTGCGCGTCGCCAACTCCCTGGGTTCACCGCTGTGTCGTAAATCGCCTCAAGTGCTTGATAGCTTCTGACATCCATCTGAATTTGCTTTCACAGTGTTCTTTGGGAGTTCTCTTTCCACTCTCAATTTGGAAAACACAGTAGTCCCATAAGCGATTTGGATGTCAAATCTGTAGAGTTCAGCTAACTCGGACATTGGTGCAAAGCGCATTACCCGGAACTTTTGGGCTCACGGCGTTCTTCGAGGCGGCGCAGCATCTTCAATTGCCCGGTTTCTTTCCTCATGAAACGGCCCACAGCCGACATTCGTCCGGCCAGTCGATGCCGCAGTGCAGCTTCCGCATTGCCGCCATTCGTGTGTTTTGGGCAATTTTTCTAGATTAGATAGGTCGCGTTACGACAGCACGTGCATTCGTTGTCATTGCACACCTTCATCCCTGGCCGAAAAACAACACAAGATACAAGTTAAATCCGCCTATCGCGGACACAAACGGCGAAACCGCATCGAGGTTATGCTTGGCAGCCTCAAGCATCAGTGGCGCGTGGCGACCCATTGTGACCGCTGTCCAAAGGCCATTCTATCAACCTTCGCCCACGGAGCTAACGTCATCCATTGGGTCTGAATTCCTGACATTGGTGCCCGGAGAGGCAAAGCTTCCGCAACGCTGGTAGAAAATTGTTTTGCCGATCGACAACGCCCGTTGCAGCCATACCAATACAGTATTTCGAACAGCGCTCGGTCGGGTGTAGATGCATCCCGCGTAGAATTTTATCAGCGATGCCATTGGCGCGGGCCGATTTGGTCTCGACGATGAACATGTCGGGTTGGACCGCGCGAGAAACTCCGCCAGCGTTAAAATGCAGACTGGAGTCAATGGTCATACGCTCTCCACCTTCTTTGGCAACTAAGGTGATACGTTCGTATTGCATTGCGATCACCGGTTGCAGCGATTTGCCGAAACTCTCTGAATAGATATCACGATAGTTTTCTTCGATAAATTCGACTGCCTGTTGGTTGAGTGGATTGGTAAGATTGTTGACTTTCAATCGTCGTTTTACGGTGACTTTGCGCCTGTCCTTCAGCTTAACCTCAAGATAGCTGAACCCGGCGTCCACATATTCTCGCACTCGAACTTTGCAGCGCTTTCGGCGCCCCTGATGGTGGTCATAGTAACCGCGCAACTCACTGTCGTCATAATACCTGGTTGCATATGTGAAGGCACGCTTGCCATGTATTTCCAAGACATCAAAATGCTCGGAAAAACGTTCCAGAGCTGGCCTGAGAGTTTCGGCAGGCAAAATGTATTTGTTGTCCAATCGTTCGAGCATAGCCGCTTTGCTGTTAAGTTCTGCAAGACCAATTGCCGCGAAACTCGTGAGTGTATTTGCGATGTTGGTATCCATGGCGGTTTCCCTTGATTGCAGGTCAGGTTTTGCGGAAAAACACGTTTATACGGGCCATGTCGTTGATGTAATCGAGCGCAGTGATTTGATAGGACATCACGTCCACTCCCAATCGCTCGGACAGGTCCGCACGCATTGCCTCGGGATCTGACAGTGCATGCGCATCGATCTTGTCCAACGTGATCTTGACGCCATCGGCCGACTGCAGAATGCGCGGATGGTCAAGCGCCCAAGCACCCAGCAGCACCAGCGTGACAATCACGCCGACAAAAGCCAGTTCGGTACCGTGAATTGAGCAGATGACGGCGATAGCGATGGAGCCGAAGAAATAGGTGATTTCGACCTTTGAGATTTGTTCCGACCGCAGAGTGAACAGTGCCAAAATGGCGAATAAGCCAAATCCAGCCGCTAGGCTAAATTCAACCGATGACAAAACGGTAAGCACACCGAAGGCAAAGACATTGAATAGCGACGCGGCTGTCACCAGTTCTTTGTCGCGATAGCGGCGGTAATACAAACCAAAGACTAGAACCATCATCGCAATGATGTTGATTGCAAAGCGAAAGAGGGTTTCGGGGGCGAGAATTGATTCAACCATGTACTTTGATCCCTGTTGTGAACCCTCACGGGGCACTTGATGGATCTAGTTTTGCCAGGGGCGCCTGAACCCTTCCTGATTGGCAAATTTACCACGTGTTACAGTTTTATGAAAGTTTTATGACAAGGGCATTTATTTTTTGGACCTCAAGAGATTCGCAAACGCACCCATCGGTGGATGAGAGGCTGTTTGACGATAGCCAACAGCCTAAACGGATCATCCACCAATTTCGGCCATGGTCGCTTGAACCACATAATATCGCTGAGCATTGGGTGGATGCGTCCCCAGCTTGTCAGCCTCCAGTTCGAAATTTTTCGAATAGCTGCGTCCGCCGGCAAATGCCCCGATATCTTGCGCCGTGGCAATCTCGTTTGCTCCCATCCCTGCGAGCGTTGCGATACCCCCCAATAACACTGCACCGGCCGCTGCGTTTTGGGCCTGGCGTGCCAAATGCCCCTTAACATGATGAGCGGCCTCATGTGCCATTACAAAGGCAAGCTCATCAGTATTGTTCACATCCCGTATCAGCGCTTGCGTCATTGTAAGAACGGGGCGCCCCGTCTTGTCCAAACTCTGATATGCGTTAGAGGGCGCGTTTTTGTCTGGATCTGTCCGGATCAGAAAGTCACAGTTCACGCCCTGAGTCCGACGGCGACATTCACGCTCTGCCACGGGTTCGATCCGGGCCGCGACCTGACGGAACCGCGCTTGTGCCTGCGGAGAACTCACGGGAGCGCTTGCGCGTGCTGGCTGAGGGATTGGTGCCGACGGCGGGGTGGTGGTTGATATGCATCCTGACAGCATCAGAATTACCAGAACAGGCAACACTCGCGTCATGAAAAGACCTTTCAATCGACTTAAGGGGCCATAATTGAGACCGTGACCCACACAAAAGTAAAGCGTCCTGTTGGCATTGATGGGCTGGTGGCATTCTCTTGCGCAGAGTCGGCAAAACCAGTCTTTGAGGGCAGTCCATACAAACCCGAGATCGATCCAGAGTAGGAGCAACGATATTTGCGCCGCACTCAAACGCAGACTTCTTTTTAAGTGACCACTTCCCGAGTCAGACCCAATAGTAATGTTCAGGTCATACGGTAACCGACGTTCCTGAGTGTCACGATCCGCTGACCTTCCGCACCGATTTTGCGCCTGAGACGCCCGACATAGACATCAACAACATTGGTCAATGGATCTTCATTCATGCCCCAAACCGAGTTTAAAATCCGCTCTCTGGATAACACGCGCCCAACATTGGTCAGAAACAGAAGAAGCAGGTCGCGCTCCTTCTTGGATAACTGGATTTCTTGACCTTCAACGGCAACCTGAAGCGAACGCCGGTCAAAGGTAAGCGCCCCACAGGTAATCACAGTTTCGCTAAGATCGTTCGCATAGCTGTTGGCACGGCGATGCAGCGCTTCAACCCGCGCTATCAGTTCGTCAAAGTCGAACGGCTTGGGAAGATAATCGTCTGCGCCAATTTTTAGCCCTTCCACTCTTTCCTCTGGGCTGTCCAATGCGGTCAGCATCAAAATCGGGATCTTTGATTTCCTGGCGCGCAGTTTGCGACAGACATCTTGCCCCTGAATCCCTGGTAACATCAGATCTAACAAGATGATGTCATAGTTGCTGGCAGCTACGTGCTCCAAAGCATCTTCGCCACTTGGTACGTGATCTACAGACCAGCCTTCAGCGGACAATCCGCGACGTATAAAATCAGCTACACGGGCTTCGTCCTCGACAAGCAAAATATTCATAGTACGCCTCAATTATCTCTATGCTCACAACCGCGACGATGCGCAGTGGTGTGCGACCTAACCGATTGCCCAACTTGCTTTTGAAGCAGACTGGCACGCATTAGCCGGTTTCTCGTAGGGCATCGGTCTGAACAACTTTCATCCGAGGTGACTTGGGCAGAGTTATGGTGATCATTAACCCGCCTTCCTGGCGATCTTGAAGGTCAACTGTCCCACAATGAGCCTCGACAATCGACTTCACGACCGGTAGCCCGAGGCCGCTGCCTTCGATCCCCTGCCCCGATGCGTTCGATCCCCGAAAGAACCGGTCGAATGCTTGGGATTTTTCCACCGCGCTCAGGCCGGGACCGTCATCTTCGATTGTGATCTTGCAAGACGAGAGCCCTTCTTCCAACATCGCGCTTATTGTTGGGCCTCCATATCGTCGTGCATATTGCAGCAATGCCAGTACGGACTGCCGAAGTCGAACCTCGTCAACCGAAGCGATCACCTTGCTTTCTGGGCATTCGACCTGAACCGGATCGGGGAACATCGCCACTGCATCGTGCAGTATTTTTCGTAGATCCGTTTCCTTACGATCCAGTCTGAGCTGACCAGCCTCAAACCGGGCGACGGTCAACATGTCATCCACGATTTGGTTTGTGTGCTTTGCGGAATCTCGAATACGGGCAAGTGAATCAGAAGCGACTTCTGAAAGCGTTTCTGATGTCCGTAGAGTGACATCAGCCTCGCCGAGGATGATTGCCAAAGGCGTTCGTAACTCATGGCTGATATCGGCCATCAAACGCTTGCGGTTCTCTTCGCCTGTCTCAAGCTTATCGATGAGTTGCTGAAGCTCGAACGTTCTGGCGGCAACGGTATCTTCTAGTTGCCTCTTTTGCTCGGCGCGGCTGACTTCGCGAGCAGCCAATCCTTCGGCCATACTATTCAGAACGGTTTCCAACTCTCTGAACTCTTGGCTGCCACCGAGACTTACCGGCTTGGAATAATCGGCCCCACGCAGGTGCCCAATGCCGTCTGCAAGTCGCGTAAGTGGCTTTCTGATCTGGCGATTGAACGACACGAGCGTCACAAGCAAAACGCCAATTGCGGCAAGAACGATCAAGTAAACCAATCGTTCATTCCATTTTCTGAAGGCCGCTGCCTCGCTCAATACCTCGTCGACCTCCTCGGCCTCTTCATCAAGGGCAGCCTGAATTTTTTGATCGAGTTCATCATCAATGTCACCGTCCAGCAGCGCGGCCAAGCGTTCAATCCGAACAAATGTCTCGATACGGCTTCCATTGGCTGAAAGGTTCGCGATTGCTGCATTGACGGATTCGATATCGTCCTCGATCTCATCGAGAAGTTCGAGCTCTTCGATCTCCTCATCACCCACCATCTGGATTTCACGCGCGATAGTCATTCGGATCGAATCTAATGTCTGGTCGATTTTCGCCTGCAGCTCTTCTTCGCTTACGCCATCGTCTCGGTCTCCTATAAGAAGCGCGTCGCCGTGTTGTTTGAACAGACGGTATAGATCCGCCTCAAGCCGCAGATGCAGCCCATAGGATTCTTGGGCCAGTGATATCCGGGCGTCCCACCATCGCGTTTTTTCGAGGCTGTACAGGGTGAGTCCCGCAAGACCACCTAAGAAAGCTACCAGAACAGCAGCGTAAATCCCAAATAGAGTAGATGAACGCATTTCAGACGACCTTTGAATTCTGTTTCACATTAGGCGAGGCGGCATCTTCGGCCAATATGATGGTGGCCGACGAAAACTTCTGCATAGTTTCAAGCAATTTGGCCTGGCGATCCCTGCATGAACCCCACCTGACAGAAGCGATTACGACGACGTCAGCTTTGCCAAGAACTGCGCGCACGAGATCAATACTCAATGTTTGGAAGGGTGACAGCCCGTTACCATTTTCCGCCACCCGCTGATCCAGGCCACCAGGTGCCCGAAGCAGGTCGGATAATCCAAAGTTCTGCATGACCTTTGTTATTATCTGATCATTCGGTCTTTTCGAACACATCAGTGTTGCCGAACGACGCAAACTGCCTTGGAGCCCGACATGGTCGCCCCCGACAAAGGCGATTTTTGAGGCTCTATCTTGCCCACCATAGCGAACCGCGATGCCCTCATTCTTATCAAGGCCCGCAATACACCGCGCGATACTGTTTGCGTGCTGCCCTACTAATGTTGAAGTTGAACCGGGCGGCACCGCAAAAAAGATAGAGTTTCCATCCAATTCCCCGGTGACTTCAATTTCAGGGGGCGCGCCATGATCTACACCAGCTCGCATCAACACCGGTTCCGAAAGTAGCGTTGCTGCCTTTTCGCGTGCAACGCTCCAGGCGCAAAAATAGTCCCACGCCCCGGCAAGGCTCTGCAACGGAAGGGCAAGTAGCGCCAAAACAGAAAGGCTCGCAGCCACTGTCGCCGGTGCTGTTTCGTTTTGGCTTGCCAACCAAAGCATCAAAAGACCGGTAAGCGCCACACCGAGTTGCAATACTGCCTGGAGGCTCGCGGTTCTGCCTCGACGTGCCAATGCGTCGCGTCGCAACGATGCGCCTTGTTTGTCAAGTTTGCGCAATTCGCGATTGGTTCGACCCATCAGGTCCAGTTCAGGCGCAATCGCTATGCGCTGAATCATGCAAATCGCGATATTGGCACGTTTGCGACGCAGCTTTTTATGCCGACGAGCCAGATGCCAGGCCAGCATTCCCATGATAAGCAGCGCGAAACTGAGTGAGGCAATGCCATAGACCGCAAGGGCAGGATCAAGAAAGTAGAGAACGGATACGGCACCCGGAATAACAAAGGTTGCTGACAAAACGTCTGGTAAACCACGGCCAAACCATAGGCGCGCCGCAGATAGGTCCCCGACAAAACGCAAGGACAGTGCACCAACCCGGCGTTTTTCGTGCCGAGATTTGGGAAGTCGGGCTATCTGCTTATACAACGCTCGGCGCAAAGAAATCGCGTAACTTTGGCCGAGAGCTTCTGCGCGGTATCTTGAAAAAAACAAGCACGCAGCTGCGATAATTCCGGAGATCGCCAGTTGCAGGACCGTACTCATTGCAAGAGCGTGGCCTGCATGAAGCGCGGTAAAGGCATCACGCGTCGCAAACGCTGCGAACGCCAGTGCAACAGCCTGCACAATACCGCAGATTGTAAGGAGGACCGCATCAACGATGCGGTCCTTTGTGGCCAGTTCCGTGAGGGGGGTCATGCGGCCACGTTGACAGTTTCACGTCGCATCAGCGGTGCAACATGTTGGGTTATGGTCGCGGGCGACCAAAGATCTTCGCGTGATAAAATCGGGCGACCGGTTACCTCAGCAGCTTCGGCTGCGGCCAATGGCGAACAACTGACCATCCCGGATATCGCAAATGGGCTGAGACCCACCTTGTTCAGAACGGTCACACCGCCCAGAGCACTTAGTGCGTCAGGTGCAGCAAACAGGATGCCGTCCAACCGATCCCGAATCCGCGAAGACTGCAAGATAGCCCGTGTTTCCTGCTGGAACACACCGTCAGCGATCTCAACCACCACAACCTCGGCGCCACGCTCAGCTGCGGTTGCAACCAGCGTATCAAAACCGGCTTCAATCGTTTCTAGCGGCATCCGATATGTCGTGGCCATACCGACGTCCGTGAAGTCGAGCGCCGGAGCGCCTCCGTCTTCGAAACTGTTGAAGTCACCAAAGGCTCCGGTCCCAGTCGCTTTCACACCGGCAACGGAGTAACCCGAACGCGTTAGGCCATGACCAAGGCTTGACGCAGCCGTTGTCTTTCCGGAATTCATCGAGGCCCCGAAGACACCAATGACCGTAACGTGTTCGTTGTTCGGCAGCGAGGGCAACGCGTAGTCTGATACGTTAATCACATGACCTGAGGCATTGGTCAGAAGGCCGATGGGCTTTAGTCGCGTCGGATCATCCATACGTATGTGCGCGGCGTCCACTCGGCCAGCGACACCACCGCCTGCGACCAGATCGATAAGATCTTCATCAATCACCGCGCTGGCAAGAAACTGATCTGGTGCGTATCGGTCGCCCAAACAAAGGACAACATAGTCACCAGGGTAGCTGACCGAGGCGCGGCGCTCCGCCAACTGAATTTTCTTGTGATGTCCAATTTCGGCAATCTCACAAAGAATAAGATCTCCTGCCTTTGCGCGGCCCATCTGCGTGGTAAGCCCGTGTACATCGGACCGATCAACTCTGCGGGTTGTAAATGCCCATTTTGCAATTTCGCAAGCGGCAGGGGAGGTTTGAAGAAACTGTGTCATGCTTTGCTCCGTGACTGGCTGTTCAATGAAATCATTTTGCCAGTGCGACGTGAGAAGAATTGCAAAGTGGGATGAAAGGTCAGCATGCGGTCAAATGAACGGCAAATGAACACGTGCTGTTGGAGCTACGTTTTTAAGCTGCGTATTTTCATGCAGTATGAATTCCGGTTTGCTCTCACAAACGGTCAGAGGAACAAACATAGCAGTGGGCCTTCATTTAGTCGTCATCGTCTCTATCGTCGTCTCCATCATCATCGCGATCATCACTACGATCATCTCCATCCTGTTCGCCTGACCTGCCACTCCTGTTTTCTCGACCTTCACGTTCGCCGCGCTCATTTTTTTCGCCTTGTCCATTATCTACACCACGGCGCAACTCAATGATCGTGATACGATCGTCTCCATTACGATCAATGTCCTCAAGAAGCCTCCGCGCGCCGGATTCTCCAAATGCTGTGGTAAGCTCATTCAAGCTCAAAACTCCGTCCGAGTTCGTATCAACAGACCGGAAACTAGCTGTTTGTGCTATGGCTCCATTGAACAGGCTGAGGCCAACTAAAAATGTGAAGGCCAAGAAAAGGGCGCACTTGACGCGGGCGGTTGCCCTTGACCCACGTTGCGCTGCTCCACTGCCAGTCTTTGACACATTTGATCCTTTGCCCGTCGAATGCTTCGGTGAAAAAGCGCTCCTTACTTCCAGTAGGACAATATGGCCGGCTGAGATGAACCTGACCTAATTTGAAAGTGAACGTCAGATGAATGTTGCCAGCTACCCGGAAACACGGTTTGGCTAAAGACATCGAAACCGCCCAAGACCAAACTCTGGTTTCCAAGGCAAAGGCCAGAAGTTACAGTGATCACAGCTTCCTGCCGGCGACAACGTACAACTGACATTGCGGCCCATTCCTGACCTTCGCCCTACCTACAAGATGCTGCGGTCGCAGCGCGCTTTTCCGACATTCGCCGCGCATGCAAAATCTGAAGCCGCTCGAACTCACACAATGCAAGACCTTGCCGCCTTTCCCCATTATCGTGACCGCCCTTTGGGCCCGATTTCGAACGAAGACGATCTTCTCGCTATTTCTTAGGCGACGACCCCGAAGCAGCGGCTTGGCTGTCTTCGTAGAATTCGCGCGCCTCAAGATGGTCCTTTAGTTGTTCCGGCCTATAGGGCTTCATTTCCCCCAAGTGTGAAACTGCCTCAGCTTTCAGACGCTCCTGCACCGAAGGATGAAGTGGGAAATCTGGGTTCACCATTCGCGGCTTTGCTGGCCACCGTTTTTGGATCGGCCCAATTTTGAACATGAAGGTTTCTTCGTGCTGCATTCCCTTTGGGTCAGGTGACGTTACAAGCAGGTCGTCATTGATCAAAATCTCCGGCACACAGTCACGCGCTTCCTCAACCATCCATTCGAGCGAGATGTCACTCAGCCTGGATTCTGTTTCGAGATAGCTTCCCCCAATATCGCTGTGGCATCCCGCGAACCAAATCTGTTTCAACCATTCTGGTTTCTTCCCGAAATTCTTCTTTTCTTCGGCATGCATGGCCCATTTCACACGCGGGAAATCTCTCCTGTTTTCATCAATAGCCAAAGCGTGACGTGCAAAGCCAACATCCGAATCCAACCACTTGTCGTAGTTTTGGCGGTTCCAAACCGCCCGATGTCCGTACTTCCAGATTTTTGGCCAATCTCGGATGTTCGAGATCTTCAGTGGCTTGTCTTCATCAGGAGAGAAGTACTTGAACTGTGACCATCGCAATTTTCCGTACCAATAGAGGACGAGCAGGGCCAAAATGCTAAGGGGTGACCACAGTAGCCAATGCCAAGAGGCGTGAATCATAAGCGGGACAACGGCTAGAAGTGCAGCAAACACGCCCGCTGCGGCAAATCCGACTAGGACGTTCCCTAGTGCAGCAACCGTGTCAAATACGCCAGCGAATGTGGGCTGAACATTGCCCTGCACATCCTTCTCTGCATCCGGTACAAAGCTGCCATATTTGCGCCGAAACCGTCGGCCCAGCTCCTCACGACGATCGAGATAGGGCTGTTTGCCTCGTGGAAACCCATTGCCATGGTTGTAAACATAGTTGACGGCGTCACTCGCGATTTTTCGCAATCGCGGTCCATGGCGCGGCACCGGCGTGCCATCCGGCATCGTAGTGGGAACTCCGCAAAGGTTCATAACATTCGTGACCGCGCGGACGGTATAAGCGCCCCGCGAAAATCCGAACAAAAGGATGCGATCGCCCGGCTCATAGTAAGAAATGATCTTTTCGTAACAGTCGATCACGTTTTCATCGATGCCGGTCCCAACAGCCGCTGAGAGCACATTTCTAACCCGCTGAAGAGTTAGGCCGCCAACCTCCCCTGCTCCAAGGCCAGCATCGTAGAAGCAAACTTGCTGGTCCGGTTTGATCGGCGACGACGGACCAGGCCGCATAGCTCGGTACATTTTGTAGACGTTGGAAAGCCGTTGGTCGGGTCGCAGGCCCCCTACTTGGCCGGTGCCATCGGAAAAAATGAGGATATTCTTTGGCATCTTAGTCTTACCTATTTCGCTTTAAGCTGGTTATCTTTGCAGGCACGTCTCAAACATCGGACCAACAATCGATTCAGAGGTTAACTAGCTCCGCGAGCTTCGCCGCTACTTCTGCCATGGAACCTTCCCCCGTGTTCAAACCACTACGAGAGGCAAGCATCGGGCTGACATCGCGAAGCGCCTCATACGTGGTGTCATGTACGACGGGAACGAGCAGATCAGTCGCAAGAAGAACAGACAGTTCTTTGTCGGCGATACCTTCACATTGAAGGCGTTCCAACAGGGCAGGCGTCACAAGCACGACCCCAACTCGCGATTTTGCTAACCCTTTGTTGATTTCGCGGAGCAACGTTGAGCCAAGAAGGACATCTTTTTCGCTGAACCAGACCGAGACATCCGACGATTCTAGCAAATCGTGCAACTGTTTTGCGGCCCCTGCCCGATCATCCCACGCATGGCAAAGAAAAACATCACGCGGATCCGGCGGAGGTGTTCGTGTCTCGACACTGCGGCGGACCGGTGTAAGTGCCCGCACCTCAGCTGTGGTATACATCACTGAAGATCCTGACGGAGACCATCTTGGCCTGCTGCGGCCAGAACTGGAACCACCCCCGTTGCTGCGGCTACCACTAACGTATCCTGAGTTGGAATAGGATCGAGATGAATATGGCGAGGAGTACGATCTATAGCCTCGGTAACCGCCCCGGCATGCAGGACAGTTTGCTGCGCCGCTCGCAGTTCGGTGTCCATTCACTGGTGCTGTGCATCTTGCCATTTCATATCTCTCATCTTCTCAAGGGTTTTGGAGCCTCGCGTGACTGCTTATCGCTTGCGGCTAGGACGTTGGGTCAGCGCAGAACCAGCAGCGGACTTCGCCGCTTTCGATGCATTGGGGTTCCGAAGCGTCTTAGAAGCGGCGCTCGCAGCCCTTTTGCTGGTGACTTCATTGGCACCGCTCTTGCTCCGCACTTGAGTTAATGCTGAGCCAGCCGCACTCTTGGCTGCTTTGCTGGCCGTGCGGCTTCGCAAGACCTTTGATGCTGCTGTTGCAGCACGTTTCCCAGTGACTTCCTTGTTTCGTTTCGTAGCCATTTTATGCTCCTTGTTCTGTCTGCCGCTCAAATTCTTGAGCATATTTTCTTGCCTAATATCACCGAAGCTCGACGTCAGACTTGACGCACAAGCATGCACATGATTCACTGTCTTACATGAGAGACGTATCAGAATGGCAACGAATACTGTCTCACAAGTAAGACAGTTACGGCGAATTAACCACAGAGTCAAAGTATCTCCTGGGAGAAAGAATGAGTCTTCAGATTCAAAAGCTCGGCGCTCGTATTGTTGAGCACCGCGGTCCTAGTGGCGTTAGAGCTGCAGCGGCCGAAATCGGCGTTAGTTCAGCTACATTATCGCGGATTGAAAACGGACATGTCCCAGACTTAGGAACCTTTGCAAAGATCTGTGCATGGCTAGGAGAAGATCCCGCTGTGTTCTTGGGTATCGAAGCAAATCGCTCCGTTAGGCCGCCACCGACAGTTCATATGCGCAAGAAAAATACGACATCCGTTGATACAGCTAATGCACTTGGGGCCATGATAGTGGCGGTGCAGAATGCGATCATCGCTCGGGAAGAACTTTGAATAGATGCGGAGAGGTTTTAAGGCGCATGCCGAGCGACTGTCGCTTGAGACGCGAGATCGGCTTGGCATCCGCAATGACACCGCTATCGACCCAATCGAACTTGTTCAATCTAAAGGGTGTCTTGTTTGGACACCTCAAGAGGTGCCTGAACTAGATGTGTCGCATCTTACCCAACTGACCGTCTCTGATCCGGATAGCTGGGATGCCGTTACGATTAAGGAAGGTGACTGTACTGTCATCGTCGTCAACAACACCCGCCCTGCCGCGCGGCAAGCAAACACAATCATGCATGAATGGGCACATCTTGAGTTGAAGCATAAGCCAAGCCGTGTCGACGAGTTCGAAAATGGCCTTCTACTCCTCAGTGATTATCCAAAAGAACTCGAAGACGAAGCCAATTGGTTGTCTGGAGCTATGCTGGCACCTCGCGATGGTCTCGCTAGCTTGCGAAAACGGAAGCTTGATGATCAGCAAATTGCAGAGGTATTTGGCATAAGCATTGAGCTAGCAACTTGGAGGCTTCGGATGACGGGCATCGACCGCCAATTCCGTCGCCGATATTGAAGTTGGCTTGAGCAGCGTATTGCCACTTCTATCTGGGCCCCTAACCGACTTGCGATGTCGCGCGTCAGGTTTCGTGCAGCGAGACTGGTGACCATCATGGTCGGCCATTTGGGCTCTGTAAGCAGAGCTCAATCGGCCCGGAGCTGACCTTGAGCACGGTCTTCAGATGCTGCGGTCGCAGCCCGCAGTCCGGACTTTAGCTGCACCCGCAATATCGCGATCAGTTTGGAGGTCGGGACCGCTGAGAGGGTGTGTAAAAACTCCGGACCATGATCTCTCTCGTCGCGCTCGTTTTCAACACCTGTGCAAAAGCTCTTTCAGAAGCGCGAGAGACGCACATAAAGGGTGTTTTTGGCCTATTTCGCGGGACGGCCAGAGTTTTCACACAGCCTCCGGACAAAGCCGCCGTCGGGATTTACACTCGCGCATATTGGCGAAGGTGAGTACGTTCGCCCCAACTCCAATAATTGAGGTGCTCATGTTCGAAACTCTACTGATTGTAGGATTAGGTCTCGCAGGTGGCTTCGCTGTTGGTGCGCAAGCTCAAATCGCTGGTTCCATGGGCAATCGTATAGGCGGGGCTGCTGGAAGCTTCATCGTCCACTTCGGTGGGGCTGTCGCGTCACTTGCATTGTTGATCGCCCGCGGCGGAGAAAACATTAGCGAATGGAAGCACTTACCTTGGTATATGTTGGGTAGTGGTCTATTCGGCGTGGCACTGTATCTGACGCTAAGTCAAACTGTTCCAAAACTGGGAGCCACGTCAGCGATTGCATTGGTTGTTGTAGGTCAGCTTCTAGCGGGATTGCTTATTGATCATTTCGGTTTATTTGATGCCTCTGTCAGGAGCATCGATTCATCACGGATTGCGGCAGCCTTCCTGCTTCTAGCCGGTGCCTATCTGATGCTACGCTGAATCGCAGTCGACCGTTAAATACCCATTGGGCTCTTTGCGGTCTTCAGATGCGGCGCGGCATCCCTGTCGCCTTGCTGTCGATGAGAAGTATGGATCGGCCCAAAGCCGAAAATCATCACGCTCCATCACGCCGCGATGCAGCTCCCCCAACCGCCGTTGGTTACCAAGCAACCAACGGCAGATTTTCAAAGCAGCCGAGTTGCCATACCACCGTCAACGGCCATCGGAGACCCCGTCACGAAACTTGCCCGGTCTGACAACAAGAACAAAGCAGATTGGGCAATCTCCTTTGGCTCTGCCATGCGATTCAGGGGATGCAGGCTGGCAATGAAGTCGTGCGTCGCAGGATCATCGCCGGCCATGTCGGTTTTAGTACCACCCGGCAAAATAGTGTTGATACGGACCCCCTTGGCCCCATGATCGGATGCCAAAGACTGTACGAGCCCAATCAGTCCAGCCTTTGATGCGGCATAGGCCCCCATGCCGGGCATGCCCCCATTGCTGAAACCAACAAAAGTTCCGGTGAAGACAATAGACCCGCCGCCGCGTTCCTCCATTGCCGGAATCTGCGCTTTAGCCGCAAAAAATGCACTGTTGAGGTTTGTAGCAAGTACCGACTGCCAGTTGTCTGACTCCATTTCGGGAACTGGACCCATCTTGCCCATAATTCCCGCATTGTTGAATGCGCCATCAAGGCCGCCAAATTGCTGTTTCGCCAGATCAACAAGTTCCCTGGAATATATTTCGTCCGTCACGTCGCCCGCAAGGCAAACAGCGCGCCCACTGCTCTGTGTAATCTGCCCGACAAGTGTGTTCAGCTGAGCTTCCCGACGGGCACCCAAAACGACATTCGCCCCTTCCGAAGCAAACAGAAGCGCTGCTGCAGCACCGATTCCGCTGCTCGCGCCGGTAATGATGATGGTTTTGTCTTTAAGTTCCATGGTCATGCCTTTTTGAAATTACATGCCAATCACCTAAGGAATGATGCGAGTGAATCGCGACCCGGTTCTTGCGGGTGTTGAGCTACTTGAGCTGAAAGCGCAAGAAACGGATCAATTGGTTGACCTCAAACGGGAGCCGCCGTTCGTTCGCGGTAGCGAAATCACTTTATTGGGATCAGTACCAACGCTGTTGCAAGAGCAATATCTAACGATTGAGCCTATGTGATCCGGACCTTGCCGATGTCCTCACTCGTCGCAACGCAGCTTCGCCAACCCTTATCTCTCAGATCGATTTATGAACGGGAAGGTCAACTGGCGGTTGGTCGTGAGATAGGACAGCGGCGCCCCTAAAACCTCTTCCGCCTTTAGAATCACAGAAGCCGAGGCACGGGCGTCCTCTCCAGCGTCATGGTGGTGAAACTCAAGACCGAGATGTTTTTTAAGATTTGCCAGCCCGTGCCCACCGGCGCCCTTCAATGAAGGCCATGCTTGGCGGGCAATCGTGACGCTATTCGTCCAATGCGACGTGATCATTGGCAGGCCATACCGGGCGCAAGCAGCCGTCATCGCCTTCTCATCAAACGTACTGTGTTGCACAAGGTTGTGCGTGTTCAGGACTTCAAACAAGGACGCATAGACCGTTGGGAATGTTCCAGCCCCAATCACGGTTTCGGCGGAAATCCCGTGGAGCTCAGTATTGAAAGCTTCAAACGGTCCCTCGGGGTCAATCAGGACAGAATAGGTTTGAATAAAACCAGCGTCGCTGACGAAACAAAGTCCGATCTGGCAAATGCTACTAATAGTCTTTCCCGCCGTTTCGACATCCAACGCAATAAAGCGAAAAGGGCCGTTCGGCGGCACATTAAGATGCCCAAATCTGTTCAACGTGTCCAACTCTCGGCGCCCTACATCTGTCGGATTTTCTCAGCCCTTGCTGCCAGGTCGACACCTACGCAACCTAGTTTTTGCGGGTCGAATGGGTCTTGGCAAGTCGTTCTCGCTCTCAAGGAGTGCAGTATGACTATATGACACTTCACGAAACGGCCCATTGCTGCCGTTGACCTAGAGTTTGTGTTCCTGCAGCGCGGCCCGTCGAAGCGGACTTTCGCCGCAAGCGCAAAGTCTTGAGCCGCTCCTATTCACAGTCTGCGGGACATTGCCGACCTTGGCCTTTCCAGTAAATCTGGATGCATGTGTCGACGTTTTTGCGTCGTGCAACAAATGCAAAATGGGCCACCCGGATCGTTGAAATCAAGCCGGGCAACCCTTTAGGGCAAAAGGGAGAAGGTTTACCCGAAGTTTTCTTGAAAACGCTCTATGCAGAGACGGAAGCCGTCTTCGAAATTGCCGTTGCCAGGATGGTAGACGCTTTCAAAGCTGATGACACCGTCATAGCCATCGGCCCGCAACGCATCGGCCATGGGTTGGAACTGGTCAGCCAATTGACCCTCACCCATGCGCCGTACTTCTAGCGTGGCACGTGGGGTGTCGACCTGTACGTCCTTTATGTGGATATGGCCAAGGTAGCCATCTTTCACCTCTTCATAGCCATCGGGGAAAGCCCTTTCGTGGCACCAGCAATTGTTGGCCGGATCCCACAGCACTTTCAGGGCGCCTTTGGCATCCAAATCGTCGATCAACTTGCGGCCAGTGTAGTTCGAGTTAACCATGGTGCCGTTGCCGGTTTCGACCACCAGCGTAAGACCCGCGTCCTTGATCACATCGACCGCAGGCGCGATCAGCGGCAACATCGCATCCCAGGCACCATGTGCCACGTTCCACTTTTCGGCCCCGTTCAGGCCCCACAGGATTTGTTCTTTCTTGGGGCTCATAATCCGAACTAAGGGTGACCCGACCACATGCGCCATTTCGATAACGCGCTTCAGCGCATCCATGTGTTTGGTATGAAGCTCGTCTCCCGGCTTGTTTGCTCCGGTCGTGCCAGCAAAAATATGACGAGACAGGCAGGACACGGGTTTACCACGAGCGCGCAAGAGCGTGTCGATTTCCGTGATTTCCTGCGCCGAGTGGTCGCCCACTTCAGTATCACCAACAAATTGCAGTTCCGCATATTCGAGGCCGAATTCGTCCATAACATCGACAGAATAAGAGAGATCTCGGCTGATGCCGTCGCAGATGACGCCTAATTTCATGAGTCTTTCCTTTTTAGCGGTGCAATTCTGCGCCAATGATTTCTTCCATGACCCGCGTGCAAACCCAATTGTCGCCTGCGGGGTATTTGGTCTTTCCTTGATGGAATATCTGCATGGCGGTCGAGGCCATGAACAACGGCACGCCGATTTCCTCAGCCAAGTCCAGCGAGATTGTCAGATCCTTGTGCATAGTGCCGATACCGGATCCGGTGCCTTCGAATTTACGATCAATGATATTTTCAAGCGCGGTATTGGAAACGCCGCAACCCGCCCCTGATGTTGAGAAGACATCGAACAGAACCTGCCCAGAGACTCCGGCCTTTGCGGCAAGAGCGGCGGCCTCAAAAGTCGCGCCAAAGATTGAGCCAATCAGCGTTTGCAGGCAGGATTTGACGACCTGTCCGTCACCGGCCTGGGCACCAACCCGGTGGATGGTTTTGGACACCGCCTCCATCACAGGTTTGTAGGTATCCAGAACCGAGGGTTCACCCGCGGCCATCATGGTCAACGCACCGCTCTGTGCACCGGGAAAACCGCCCGAAACTGGGCTGTCAATCAAGTGAACTCCGGATCCTTCCATCGCCGTCGCGATCTCACGCGCTTCACTAGGTTTGATCGTAGCAGTTAGAACCACCGCGCCACCCTTGGTCATGTGGCTGATCAGGCCGTTATCCCCCAGGATAACGGCCTTGGCCTGCGCGCCGTTCATCACCATAACATAAACCGCATCAGCATTCGCACCGACTTCGGCCACGCTGGTCGCTGATATGCCACCCATCGCGGCAAACGCGCTCATTCGATCTTCACTCAGATCTAGGCCGGTCGTTGCAAACCCATTTTTGATTAGGTTCTTGGCTAGCCCGCTACCCATATCCCCTAAGCCGATGACACCAGCTCGTAACATTTCAACTTCCTTGTATATCCGGCACTTGCCGGGCCGTTGACGTTTAACACCCGGTTGCCGGACGCTATTGCAAGAGAGGTTTCAACGCGTTCGCGTCGGGCGGGTCCAAAAGACACCTCCTGCCCATTTCATTCCCGGCTAGAAAACCAAGCCGGGTATCCACAACACCAACTGCGGGAAAACACAGATCAGGATCAGCACAACGACGTTTGCGCACAGAAACGGGGCCGCCCCGAGAAAGATTTTTCCGATGCTGAGTCGCGAAATTGCGGCGCAAACGTTTAGGCAATTGCCGACTGGCGGCGTACAGGCTCCGACAGCAAGCCCCGAGATCATCACCACCCCGAAATGCACCCCCGAAATGCCAAGCTCCTGAGCAACCGGCAACAGCACGGGCGTCATCAACAGGATCGCCGGGCTTACGTCGATGAAGGTGCCTGAAATCAGAATCAACAACGCCATCAGTAAAATGAAGCCCGTTGGACCTAAGCCAAACCCTGAAACAAAATCAGCCAGTTGATTGGGAACCCGCTCGAGTGCCAGCACCGTGATGAACACCTGGCTGAAGGCGATGATCATCATAATTTTGGCAGACATGATGATGGCTTGCCGCATGGCGCCGGGCAGTTCCTTGACCACCACCAAACCAACTAGAAAAAGCCCGATGATCAGGCCGTAAACCACAGCTGCCCCAGCCGTTTCTGTTGGCGTCACAAAGCCGAAAACCACGGATCCGACAATCATTATAGGCATGATCACCACGGGCGCAGATCGCTTGGCTTCAAGCCACGCAGCCCGCAGTGTGAAGGGGATGTTTTCGGTCGGGTAGCCGTTGCGGCGGGCCATGTACCAAACCACAATCATCTGCATTAGCCCGACCATGATACCGGGAATGATGCCTCCCAGAAACAGCTGCCCAATCGATTCCTCAGCTGCGATAGCGTAGATGATCATCGGCACCGATGGCGGAATGATCATACCCATCGTTGACGAAGCGACAGTAATGCCTGCGGCCACTTCTTTCGGATAGCCACGCTTTTCCATCTCTGGGATCAGGACCGCGCCGATCGACGCCGTGTCTGACGCCGACGAGCCCGAGATGCCGCCGAAGATCATCGAAGCCACGACGTTCACATGGCCCAGACCACCACGGAACCGGCCCACGAAGAACATCGACAGATCGAGCAGGCGGCGGGTGATGCCGCCGGAATTCATCACCAGCCCCATCAGAATGAAGAATGGTAACGACACCAGCGGGTAATTGTTTATGCCTGAAAAGAACCGCTGCACGACAAAACCCATCGCAGCAGGTGCTTCGATCATGAAGTAAGCGACCGATGCAAGACCCAACGCGTAAGCGACGGGCACGCCGATGACCAAAAGAAGCAGAAGGGATCCAAGGAGAATTAACATGGTCAGTCCTCGGGCATCCAAAGTATGTCGGTATTCTCGTCGCCAGACAACGTCAGGACGATTTTGATGGCGCAAAACAACACGGCAAGCGAGCAGGCAAGCGGGACAATGACAAAGACGTAAGATTGCGGCATGCCAAATGGCTGCCAAATATTCTTGCCCGGTCCAGCAATCCAGTCAAAGGATAGATAGACCAACAACCCATTCATCGCACCGACAAGCGCCAGGCCCAAAATATACAGGCTGACTTTAATAGTATGCGGCAACAGATCTATGAAGACGGTGATGGCAATATGTTCCCGACGGGAAATTGCGACCGCACCACCAAGGGCGCTGGTGGTCAGGAAAGACATCTTAACCAGTTCATCAACCCCGTAGATCGCAGCATCGAAGGGTCGCATCAGAACTTTGGCACATACTATGACCAGAAAAATGGCAAATAGAACCACCATGATGTTCTCCAGCAGAGCAGTCAGCACCCGATTTATGGCAATAAGACGATCCACAACATTACCCTTCTGCTTGCAGGGTTCGGGCCAGCGACTCAGGCCCGAACCCAATCTGATCAATTGCAGGACTGAGCAGCAGCGCGGGCTGCATCAATGTCATCTTGGGAGAAATGACCTGCATCAATCATCTGTGCGTAAACAGGTTCAACGGCGGTCTGGAAACCAGTCAGGGCAGCGGGTTCCAATGTATTGATTTCCACAAATTCCTTCATGTCTTCAATCACATTAGTTTCGGCCTCGCGGTACAGGTTGTCGGACATTGCGAGCGCTTCCACCGAAACCTCGTCAAAGATAGCCTGCAGATCGGCGGGTAGAGCGTCGTACCATGCCTTGTTCACGATAAGCGGATCGGGGCCTGTCATATGGTTTGTAAGAGACAGATATTTTTGGACTTCATGTACCTTGAAGTCCCAGATGTTTTGCGGCGGGTTATGCTGGCCATCAATCACACCCTGCTGGAAAGCCTGATAGGTTTCAGAAAATGGCATGGCAACTGGAACAGATCCAAGCGCGGTACCGGTTGCGATCATCAAATCGGACTGCGGTTCGCGGATTTTTAACCCGGCAAGATCTTCGACTTTGGTGATGGGTTTCACATTGTTTGTATAGGCTCGAAATCCTTGGCTGATGCCGGTGGCCGGCACGTGATAGCCATTGGCCGCGGCGCGGGCTCCGATTTCTTTGGTGAAATCGCTACCAACCAAGCACTGCATTTCGTCCCAGCTCGCAACCAAAAAAGGCAGCTGAAACAAATTGAAGGCCCCGCTGGCATCAGCAAAGAATCCGCCACGCGTACCTTGCAAAAGCCCCGACGTGACCTGATCCATCATTTCGCGTTCATTACCTAACGCGCCACCAAAGAATGTCTCGACATCAATGCGGCCACCCGAGCGGTCCTCAAGTTCTTTTTCAAAGAATACCATCGACTGAGACCGGATCGAAGCTTCGGGCTGTTCGTTCCCATATTTGAATGTAAAATCAGCCGCCGACGCGCCGGTTGCTGCGATGATCGAGCTGACCACTGTGGCCAGAAATTTTGTTGTCCGTTTCATGACGTCCTCCCAGTTTTTTGGGTGCGTAGACCCAGCATAAGCGAGAAACTCACGATCGGCGCCGCCCATTGCAAGGAATATCGGGCATCAATTCAATCATGATGCTAAATGATGTACATATTTGGAAATTATTACTAATAGTGATGCAAAATGATGTGGAGGTAGGCCGTGGATTCAGAACCACTGATCCCAAAACATGCACGAGTCGCAGATATCGCACGCCTTGCCGGGGTTGGGACAGCCACTGTCGACCGCGTCCTGAATGGTCGCGGTAATGTGCGCGATTCAACGCGGCAGCGCGTCATTCAGGCGAAAGCCGCGATTGAAACCGGCACACCTGTGGTCGACCGAAACAGACCCTGGCGGTTGAAAATATTTTTACCAGGTGAAGCCGGCCCTTCCACCGAATATCTTGCCCAGTGTTTTCAGGAATTCGGCGCCAGGGGGAACGCAACGATTGAATGCGTCTTTACCACCAAAATGGAGCCGGGTGCGTTGGCACGCAAACTACGCGCTTGTGAAGGACAAGGTATAGATGCCGTCGCCTTCCAGGCACTGGAAGATCAACGCGTGCGCGATGCGGTCGACCACTTGAAGATCCGCGGAATTCCGTGCCTGTCCCTGATTTCTAGCCTCGCGAATTCGGCCGTCATTGGATTTGTCGGAACAGACTCGCGCGCCGCCGGACGTACCGCTGGATTGCTTATGGGTCGCCTGTGTCAGTCAGCCGGATTGGTCGCAATCATCTCGGGCGGTCAATATTACAGAAGCCACGAAAATCGCGAAATGGGTTTTCGCGCGGTGGTCCGCAAAGAGTTTCCACACCTGCAATTGGCTGATACGATTTCGGGTCAAGATGACATCGAAGGAAACTATAACGCCACCTGTACCTTCATCGAGGAACATCCCGACTTGTTGGGGATCTACAGTGTCGGCGGTGGCAATGAAGGGATCGTTAGGGCCCTGCAAGCTAATGGTGTCGCTGGCGAAGTCAAATTGATCGGCCACAATCTGACGGCGAAGACGCAGGCATATCTGCTTGATGGCAGTATGCACTATACGCTGCATCAGAACATGCGTCGGGCCGCGGAATTGGCTGTCCAGGTGATGATCGCGGAACTGGAGCACCAAAAACCTATAATTCCTATTCTTCCAATAGAAATTATCACCCGAGAGAACATTCTTGGTACAACTTTCGGTTAGAACATTGCGATGCAAGAGCAGGCTTCATCCGAGCAGTACCCGGCGCGGCACTAAAGTTTCTCAGTGACTACTACCCCAGAGCTCTGGCTGCCATGCACAGTTTTCCTCTTGGCATTTATGACAAGGTGTTGGAGGCGACCGATGCCGCCCGCATCCTAGAATCGGCAAACGGCCCAATCCTGCCGTTGGTCGACAGATCAAGTTTCTGCAGCTCAAGCCCGCTTACCGGACATTTGTCACAGGCCTGAAGTACCAGGCCCCCTTAAGTCAGTCGTTCATGGTCCTGCGCCGCATGGCTCCATTGCCGGGGCGACTGGCCGTACATTCGCTTAAACTCGCGGCTGAATTGAGAGGAGCTTTGATAGCCCGCATCCCAAGCTGCCTCCGACACGGTCTTTCCTTCGGCAATCTTCATGGCTGCGTTGTTCAGCCGCATAGATTTCACGAACTGTATTGGAGACATTGTCGTAGCGTCTTTGAACCGCCGGTGGAATACCGCCCGGCTCATGCCGACGTGGTCGGCCATATCGTCGATGGTTACCGGTTCGTTCAGGCGGGTTGAGAGGTAGTCGATGGTGCGCGCGATTTCGTTGCCGACGCCAAAGGCCCTTCTTGCTGCGGCCCCGGCCTCGCCCATGAGCACCGCATAACACAACTCGCGCAGTCGCCCCTGCCCGAGCACCTCCAGATCAACCGGACTGTCGAGCAGCTCTATAAGCCGCAGCAGTGCCTGCGTGAAACCACCATCCCAGGAAGCCAATGCCAAGGCCGATGGCGCGCCATCCCGCGTTTGTCTGTTGCCACCAGCGGCGGTCTCGATCTCCATTGTGAGCTCCCGCATCATCCGTGGCTCCAGCGCAATCACGACGCCAAGCAGAGGATCGTCCTTGGAAGCCAATGGCGTGCCCGCCTCCACCGGTAAAGTCATGGGGCACAGCATGTATTTGTCGCTGCCATAGACCTGGTGCTCACCGTCCAGAACAGCTTCCTTGGTGCCACTGAGAATAGCCACCACCGTGGGCTCGTAGACAGCAGGCACGCAGGGCATGGCCTCGGTCACCCGAAAAAGCTGGACGCCTTTCAACGCGGTATCGACGAGGCCTGCCTCTGGCAGACGGCGCTCGATAAGATCTTTGATCTGGTCTTTGCTCATGCGCTCTAGCTGGCAGAGGACTTTCATCTTTGCAATGGGGTTGAGACGATTGGGCAAGTAATCGAGAGGATATCGCCTGTTTACGTGCCCAGTCAGGTTCTATCTGTGCTTTCAGACAATAGCACCCCAAACCGCCAGCTTGGGCTGGCAGGAGACAGAAAATGGTAGATACGACATTTGGCCCTAAAGGCTGGACACCCGAACGCCTCGTCGACCAGTCAGGCAAGACCTATGTCGTCACCGGCGCCAACGCTGGCGCAGGCTTTCAAGCCGCGCGCATTCTTCTGAAGAAGAACGCGAAGGTGGTGATGCTGAACCGCTCGGCCGAGAAATCCGAGGTGGCAATCGCGGACCTGATAGAGGAATTCGGCGCGAAAGCCGACGTGAGCTTCATCCGCATGGATCTGTCCGTTCTGGACAGCGTGCGCGAGGCCGCCGACGAGGTCCTGCGGACCGTGCCCTGCATCGACGCGCTGATCAACAATGCGGCTATCGCGCAGGTGCCGAAGCGCGAGCTGACCGTCGACGGGTTCGAAAGCCAGCTCGGCACCAACCACTACGGACATTTTCTACTCAATGGTCTGCTGTTTGACCGCATCGCCGAAAGCAAGGGCCGGATCGTGGTTGTCGCCAGTCTCGGCTACAACCTTGGGCTCAAGACGATCAAGTTCGGCGATATGAACTGGGATGAAGGCTACGGTGCAAACACCGCATATTCACAGAGCAAGCTGGCTCAGATGATGTTCGCATACGAACTGTAGGACTGGCTGGCCGCTGCGGGGCGCAAAGATGTCGAAGTTTTTGTCTGCCATCCGGGCTCATCGGCCACTTCGCTGATCACAACAAGCGGCAGCCGCACGACGCGTTTTATTTGGTGGCTAATGACCAAGACGCCGATGGTACAGACTGCAGAGCAAGGCTCATACCCCGAGGTTATGTGCGCGACCGAAGAGGCTCTGACTGAACAACGCGCCCTCTACGGTCCGACTGGCCGCATGGAAGCGGTCGGCCCCGTCGGCAAAGGCACACTAAATGCTCATGCCTATGACAAGGCTGTTATGTCGCGTCTTTGGGAGGTTTCCGAAAAGGCCGTAGGGTACGATTGGAAACTCTGAACTAGACGACAAATTCTCGTTGCTGTTCGACGTGAGGATCGCTTTTGGAACCGGCCCAGAGCCGACATCCAGAGGCCAACCGAGATGCTGCGGCAGCAGTCGCTTTGCCTCCATTCGCTGCACTCGCAAGAAAGGAGGCCTGTCGAACTCACTAACGCGGAATTTGAGGTCGTTAGTCTTGTCCATGCGAAGGCCTGTGATCCCTCTAATTCCGACCATTCATTGAAGCCTTTGCAGAAAATACAATGAAGCTCTGACTCATATAACACAGCACAGAAGCAACGCGGATCACTCTCGATCTGGCTCGATCCCGGGATCGTTTGGACGCCGTTTCTGAACGGCAATCCACCGTCAACCCGCCTGTTTTTCAAAAAAGCCCGCGCACAAGCATCGCGCGCGGGCTAGTTGGGGGGAGTGTTTAGTTATTCTTGACCCCAATGCGATCCAACACATTAGGGAAGTCGGACGAGTTTAAGGTATTCATAGCGTTCCTGATGACATTTTCTGGAGGCAGGGTATCAGCATCAACTTCAAAGAGGCAGTTCACAGTTCCAATGCACCTGCCAACTAGGATTACGGGCAAATTGAGCACTGCGAAGTAGCCCCCCTCCAAAATCTGTTGGTAGTCAGGAAACACTGCCCTCAGCTGGATTATGCCGGAAGTCAGCATTGGTTGCTTGTTGATTACCACCTTAGACTTCCAGTTTTTGCTTGGGAGCGTCTTGATTCCTGACTTCGGGAAACCTGGAATCGATGAATAGATACGGTGAGCGTGTGAACGTGAACTATTGAGCTTTAGGATCGTAAGATCACTACAGGTGATATTCGATCTCACGATGTCCACAACAGCTGAAATGTCTGCCGATATTACCACTGGAGAAAAACCGTTGACCACGAAAAAATCCTTCTTTCCAAGTGTGGTTTTGGTCGGGTGTTTCGCTAACCTTTTGGGAAAGCCCAAAGGGTCAATCGCTTAATTTAGAACCACTGTAGGCAACCAAAGTGTGATAGCAGGAAATGCCACGAGAACGACCAGCGTGAGTACATCCATTACTATGAACCAAGTCACGCCCTTGAAGATTTTTGCCAAAGGCACCTCTCCCTTAAGAGCACTTTGAATGACGAAGATATTCAGTCCGACGGGTGGGGTGATCAGGCCTATTTCGAGCAGCTTGATCAAGATAATGCCAAACCAAACAAGGTCGAGACCCATTGTGTTGGCCAATGGCAAAATCAATGGCGCGGTCAATAACAAAAGACCGATCGAGTCGATAAACATCCCCAAGATGATGTAAGTTATTGCTACTGCGATGATCAATGCCAACGGTCCTGCTGCGCTTGCAGTCAAGAGCTCTTCCAACATGATGTTGACGCCCGCAACGGCCGTGAACCGGGTCAAGAGCGCGCCACCAATCACAATGATGAAAATTGCAGTGAACGAAGCCGCGCTCATTCGGAGAGCCAGAAACAGTGTTTTCCACTCGAATTGCCCAGTGATAACAGCGATAGCTATGGCGCCTGCAGCTCCGAGCGCGCCGGCTTCAGTCGGTGTAGCAATGCCAAAAGAAATACTCCCCATAACAACACCGATCAGAATTGGGAGAGGGGCAAGTTCACGCATTATTGTTGCGAAACTCAACTCGGTTTCTTCTTCTTGGTGACCTGCGCCGCCAAGCGATGGATTGATACTACATCTGGTGATGATCATCCCCATGTAAATCGCGGCAGATAGAACGCCAGGAATAAAGCCAGCCAAGAAGAGCGCACCGATAGATACATCGGAGTAAACTCCATACAGGATCATCAAGATTGAAGGCGGAATGAGTGATCCGAGAGTCCCTGAGGCCGCGATCGTACCGCATGCAAGGCCAGGATCGTATTTCCGCCTTAGCATTTCTGGAATGGCAATTTTGGACATAGAAGCCGCCGTCGCTACCGAAGATCCCGATGCAGCCGCGAACAGCGCGCTGGCAAACACGCTTGCGCATGCGAGCGCCCCAGGCAGTCGACGTAGCAAAACCTTGGAGGTAGAGAACAATCCCTTCGTGAGCCCGCTCTCTGCTGCGACATAACCCATCAGGAGAAACATAGGAACTGCGGAGAAGCTCCAGTTTGTTGCAAGTTCGTATGGCAATCGCGACACAGAGCCGAATGCGGCACGCCAACTTGTTTCCGCCGCGATTCCAAAAAACGAAACTGTAATCAGAGCAAGACCTATTGGCGTGCGAATAGAAATCAGGAAAAGTAAGCCACCAAAAACAAGCAATACAGGTATGAGATCTTCAACCATTTTGATTGTCTTTCTTGAATGTTTGGAAAGCGAGAATTAGCGCGGAAATTGTTGCAAAAGAGAAGGCAATGGGAAGCACCCATCTAACCGGCCAAATTGGGATAAGGTTTACCCCCATCGAAACCTCCTTTGCTTCAGTTGATTCCAATGCTTGATCAAAGGTGAGCCACGCTAGCCCAGCGTAAATTGCGACGGCAATAGAGCTTGATACTGTATCAGCCAGATGCCTTTGCTGCAGAGGGAACATCTGATAGAACAAGTCGGTTTCGATGTGTTCGCGATGGTATTCAAGAAACATCAGGGGGAAAAAAGTAACGGGGATCATGCACCAAAAGGAGACGATCTCCAATGTGGCGCTTATCGGAGAATTGAACAGAGATCGCAGTAACACGTCGGAAAATATTGCGAGCAATATGCCAAGTATTCCAAGTGCGGAAAGCGCGAGTTGGAAGCCAGCAGCGCGCTCCAGGCAATAAGTTAGTTTAGGCATCTTCCCCTCCCTGGAAAGCAGCGGAGTTGGCTCATGAAACCAGCTCCGCACTAGTATTCTTGTATGGTTAGTCTATTCCGTAGCTTTCGAGGTCGAGGCTGTCGTAGATTTCACTTCGAATGAGGCCCGCAAATGTCTCGGTATCTTCAATGGGGACCTCGGCAAGAAGCGCCTCCCATTTGGAAACTGTGGAGCCAAACCGGGCAAGAAGCTCTTCCGCTTCCTGAATGTTGAAGGTTTCCTGGATCACTGAAACTGCCAATTCGGGCTGTGCAGTTTTGAACTTTTCCAACGAAGCTACTAAATCGGCACTAGGTGTATGGAACGTGACGCCTTCTGCGCTGAGTTTTTCTCGTGCACTTTCTTCTTCGGCGATTGTTCCTTCTACGATCAATGCCGCCATGGAATCGGCATCGGCATAGAGTGCCGAACGACGCTGCTCGACTGTAAGCTCCGACCAGACGCCAGGGTTGTACCCGTGACCCAGGCCGGCCCAGAACATCGTGATTGGAAGATCTGTGATGTGGGGCGCGACTTCATAAAGTTTGCGGACATAGGCGTCTGCGGCAGTCGTAGTCGTGCATGTTAGAGCACCTTTATCGAGCGCTCCGTATTGTTCATTTGTGTTGAATGCGACGGTTGCGGCACCCGCGTTATTTGCCCACTCTGCAGGAGCCCGACCGGGAAGACGAAGCTTGGCGCCTTTGAGTTCGGTAAGTGATGTAACCGGCCGATTGCAAATGAACTTGTAAGGGTTAGTTGTGTAGGAACTGCCGAATATGATGCCGTGGCTTTGCCACTCTGCCTGTTGTTGTGGGTCATTGATGTTGAAGTCGGTTGCTGCGGCAATAATCACGCGTGGATCGGTGAACGTCATACCTAGTTCTTCAACCGCGTTAGCCACGGGTAGTACGCTAGGCGTATATTGTGCGAAATGGCCAGACACATCAGCTAGTCCATCGGCAATCTCAGACATGTTTCCAGAGGCAGTAACGCGTGGAGATCCAAGTTCCACTTGCGCTGTAAGTGCTCCGCCAGAGTGCTCCTCCAATCGCTCCGCCCAATACTCATAGAGATAGCGTGAGTATTGATGTGAGGGAGGCAACCACGTCGCAGCGACGATTGTGTCGCGGGCGAGTGAAGGGGTTGATGTCGAAGCAAACGTGGCCGCCAAGGCGGCAGCTATTCCTAGTGTTCGCATAGTATAATCCTTTCCCTGTTTCTTTTGTGCCGATTTGACGAACAAACATAAACACAGACAGGTCTGTTTGTAAATGAATGAATCTTGTATAATGTTGATGGGGCATTGATTGAATCGGAAGTGTTTGGAAATTCCCCAAATCCTCTTGCGGGTAGGACTTGAGTTCTTTAAATAGACTGGTCTGTTTGTAATGATTAGACCAGACAGGCAGATACTTCTCCGGCTATGATTTTTTAGCGATTGGAAGAACAGACTAAGCCTAATCAATGATGGTGCAAAGAATGCCGCGTCGCAGTCAAGAAGAACGCTCGCAAGAAACGAGATGGAAAGCCTGCGAGGCAACCCTGGATGCCTTAGTAGAAGTCGGCTATGAACGTATCTCAACTCCTATGATTGCTAACAAGGCCGGAATTTCGAGGGGCGCGCTTACTCATCAGTACGCGATACGGGATGACCTCCTTGTTGATGCATTCCAACATCTAGTGAGCGAATGGCGTAACAGATACCCGTTTCGGGATGAAACACGGCCCATTGGACTTTCGATTGAAGAACTGATTGATGCACTATGGAAAAACATCTTCGAGCCGAAGAGATATGCGGCAGCAATGGAACTCATGTTGGCTTCAAGACAGAACAATGAACTTGGCCAAGCACTGCGGGATGTTCTCATCGCCTGGATCGAGGAGCGTGATCGGATTGCAATTCAGATATTGGGTGTGCAAGACAACGATGAAAGAACCAAGAACTTCATACAACTTACACTCTCCTCGCTCCGTGGAATAGCAATGCATCGCAGTTTCGACGATGACAGCCATGTTGTTGAAAGGCAGTTGTCTCTTTGGAAGGAGGTTGCGCGCCGGTCATTTCACCCATGCGACAACTAGACTGACGCAATCTCGGATTTTACTACTTTCCCACTTTGTATGATTAACGGAAGGTGCACACCGTCATCGCAGAGCAAACTCAGATTGCGCAACGGGTCACCATTGACTGTTATCAGGTCAGCTGAAGCACCAACGGTGATGGAGCCAATTTCGTTTTCCATTTTCAGTATTTTTGCGGCGTCTACTGTCGCTGAACGGATCACGTCGTGCGCTGGCAAGTATTTCCCGCGCAATACAAATTCACCGGATTGGTGACGGTGCATTTCACCTAGAAGGTCGGAACCGTAACCCATCACGACACCTGCCGCATGCAGCTTTCCCAGTCGTTCAAGGCCAGCCTGGCGAACGTCTTCAATTTTGTTAACTGACTCAGCCGGGAGGCCAAAAGATGCGCCTTCTTTGGCCAGGATGTCATAAGTGATGTTAGTTGGAACAACGAAAACACCTTCGCGGGCGACTCGTTCAATCGTCGCATCGCTCATGATATTGCCGTGCTCTATACAGGTGATACCACAGTCCAACGCACGAATAATGGCCTCGTCTTCGTAGAGGTGGCCGGCGACGTAGGTGCCAAATCCAGTTGCAACTTCGACAACCGCCTTCAACTCATCCACTGAATAGACCTGGTAGCCAATTGGATCTGACGGGGATGAAACGCCGCCATCGGCCATGACCTTAAGGAATTGAGCGCCGTTCTTGATCTCTTCACGAGCAGCTATTTGCACGGCGGGCACCCCGTCACATATCCTGCCAAGAGCACCAAGCTTCTCAGAATAATACGTGATATCTCTATTGTTGAAGGGTCCACGGTAGTCCGTGTGACCGCCAGTTTGTGATAGCGCCTTTCCGCAGATAACAAGCTTCGGACCCGTTATCAGGCCATCTCGTTGCGCCTTTGCCAACGACAAGTCCGCTCCGCCAAGATCGCGAACCGTAGTAAAACCACGCATGAGCATCTCGCGCATAATTCTTGCGGCCTTCAGAGCGATCCATGAGCTTGGAAGCTCTGCGTTTAGACCAAGATTCGCAGTTGCCGCCGCAACATGAACATGGCAGTCAATCAGGCCGGGCATGACGACGCTGTTATTTACATCAATGACTACGTCAGCATCAAAGTTGATCTGGCGATCAACCTCAACGAACCGCCCGTTCTCGATTGCGATATCTACAGGTTCAGCCGCAATCTCTGCCGTGCCGTCGACGATTCGACCATTTTTTATCAGTATTGATGTCATTGCGATTCCCCAGCAATTGCGATTCACCAACGCACCCTTAATTTACAGGCACAACTGTTTGTTACTTACAGACTTGCCTGTTTGCAAGACTGGATTCTTGAATTGGGCTGTTGCGTTAATTGGTGTGTTTCGGAATTGTGGGATGTGGTTTGAACCTTAGACGGGCACCGGAAAAAGTTGGAGCATGAATTCGATTTCACCTCTGACGCCTCGTTGTTTGTGGTGAATGTGTCCGCGTTTGATGGTCCGGGTGGTTTCAGGCTTAGATGTCGCCGCCTTGATAATGGCTTTTAACGCTTCGGCGTTCGCATCCCCCATATCGTTGCCAAACGTTGCCGCGACCTGAATAATCGCATCACACAACACGGCAGTATCTGCCCAATGGGTTGAAGCAAGAAATTACCTTTGCACGGTTCTGCACCATTTGAGGCCATCTTTTTGTCTGACTTTTCCGAGCGGCTCAACGCTAGGACCTGATTGCTTCTAGCCATCAGTTTGAAAACAATTGCAGTTCCAATCGTTCCCCTGCCAGCCAGTACAAAAATCCGCCTCAATCGCCCTCCATCTTTCAATCAGAACGACTTCCTAAAACTTCAACCGAGGGTGAGGTCAACCGAGAATTCCCACATAAAGCCGCCACTCATGCATAGCGCAGTATTCACAGGTTTGGGCTCGATGCTGACCTCGGTGCCGTTGCAACAAAGCCCCCTGCCCCGCTAATAACTTACACGGGGACGGCCCAATCCTGCCGTTGGCCAAGTGATCAAGATGCCGCATTCGCGGCCCGCTTTGCGGTCATTCGCTGCAAGTGCGAACTCCCGGCTCTGTCGAACTCACACATCGCGGACGAACCGTGCATTCATGGAATGTCTGTCGAATGGCTGCTTCATCAAAGGCAACTAGTTTGAACCACGTTCCAAGCGAAGGATCGCAACAATCCTTGATGCTATACCTTGCCTTCGTGGGAGGCAGCGCTCCGATGGCACGGATTGCATGGTATAATTTGCGCACGGATTGGCGCATTGAGTGTCTTGATGATCCTTATCTTCTAAAGGTTCGCACCGACTAGCCGTCATCATTACACGGGCAAAAATGTCGAGCATCCTCTACGCCTCCGGTGCTGCGGATTGGAGCCTGTTCTTTCTCAGACTTGCCAGTGTCAGGCCGTAGATGCAGACCACGACGACAGCCAGCGCAACGACCTGATACGGCGCGACAGCATCGCCAAGCAACGGGACGGCGAGCACCATCGTCAGGGCAGGCCAGGGCGTCGTGATCGAGCTGGCCAGCGATACGTCGATGTGGCGAACAGCGTAGAACCAGACGATTAGTTCCAGAAAATAGACTAGGCCCATAAGCGCTGACATCGTTCGGAAGATCGCGCCGATGCCAGAGCCAAATCCTGAGGGAACAGCCATGATCAGAACTATTGCTAGGAACAGCGTCGAGATCGCGACACGGAAGAATGTCACCTGAGCCGGTGTGATCGGCGTGTTGCTGAGCTCCTCTTTGATGATGACATGCGCGATGCTCCACAGCAGAGGCACCCCGAGAGAAACAAGGAACCAGGGCGATAGGCCCGACATGAGGAAGGTGCCGCCCGTGCCGAGGTAGTAAAGCGCGCCAATCAGAACGGCAGTCAGGGTCAGCTCGACCGGCGTTTTCCGCCGCCTCAGGAACAGGGACTCCCAAAGGATGGCGAAGAGGGGATAGGCTTGGATTGCGATGGCGGCGTTGGTCGCCCCTGCCTTTTCGACACCCAGAACATAGAGGTATGTCGAGAGGCCAAAGAGCGCGCCTGTGAAGAGCGCGACGAGGATTATCCGGCGACGTTCGCGATGGGACAGATCAACACCGAAGATACCTTTGGTGCCCCTGCGCAGTTCCCATCCAAAAACTGGCGCAGCAAACACCACCTGCCAAACGGAAAGTGCAAAGGCGAAGCTGAGCGCCCCGACATCGGACGGGCGCAGGTTCGATATGATCGGCATGACCCCAAGCAGTGTGAGGCTGGTCAGGGAAAGAGCGATGCCCTTGCCGACTGAAGGAGTGAATTGCGCCATAACAGAATCCCATAATTGAATTGACACCTACAGGATTTGCACCCACACTTGTGTCAGTGCAATAGAAAGATTGATCTGATGGCAATTTGGACTCCCGACCTATCAAGCCGTGATGGCCCGAAGTATCTGCGCATTTTCGAGGCGATGGCGGAGGATATCGCGACAGGCCGCTTGTTGCCAGGAACACGTCTGCCACCCCACCGTGAGCTGGCCTATCAACTCGGAGTTTCTCCGAACACGACCAGCCGTGCGTATGCCGAGGCGGTGAAGCGCGCCCTTTTGAAAGGTGAGGTTGGTCGTGGCACTTTTGTGCGTTCGAACGACGCTGATCCTGCTCATGCGGAACCAGAAACCCTGCGCAGGCTGGAAAACGGTCCGATTGACCTGTCCCGCAACTTGCCGATGCCGGGGTTTTCAGAGCAGCACATCCGTCGCGTGATGGCCGAGATTGCGACCGATACCGGCCTGCGATCCCTGTTGGACTACCAGACCGACGCAGACCTTGTGCATCATCGCGCAGCCGGTCAGGCATGGCTTGAGAGCTGTGGTCTCACGTTAGACCTCGAATGCGTCATTCCCGTCGTTGGGGGACAGCACGGCATTTTGAGTGTGCTTATGGCGCTTTTGCAGCCCGGTGATCTGTTGCTGGCCGAGGCGCTGACCTACACGCCCGTCCTGACTATGGCTGCGCGCCTCGAACTGCAGACGGGGGCTGTTGCAATGGACGAGGACGGCGTGGTCCCCGAGGCGTTCGAAGCATGGTGCCGAGAGGCAAACCCCAAAGCCTTTTACCTGACGCCAACCTTGCAAGCGCCAACAACAATCACGCTCTCCGAAGTGCGGCGCACGCGGATCGCAGAGATTGCCGCCCGCTATGACGTGATACTGATCGAGGATGATGTGTTTGGGCCACTCAAATCCAACAAGCCAGCGCCGCTGGCGCAGATCGCACCGGAGACGACGATCTACGTGACAAGCCTGTCAAAGTCGGTCGCACCCGGATTGCGGGTGGGTTTTCTAAAGGCCCCCACGAAGCTGGCCGCCGCATTGCACCAGTCGGTCAATCTCAGCGTTTGGATGACACCGCCGCTGACGCTGGAGGTGGCGAGCCGGTTGATCGAGGATGGCACGGCAACCAAATTGGCTGACCAGCAACAGCGCGTCGCCAAACTTCGACAGCAACTCGCCCAACGCGTTCTAGGGGCTGACGCGATCCTTAATTTTTCGGATGGCTTCCATCTCTGGCTACCGTTGCCAAAAGGCTGGCGTGCTGATGTATTTCGCGCGGAATGCGCTCGTCTAAACGTACAAGTCAGTGAAGGTCGCTGCTTCGCCGTCAATGCAGGTGATGCGCCGGAAGCCATTCGCCTCTGCGTCAGTCACGAGGCAAACGAAGGGAGATTACAACTTGGCTTGGAAGCTGTGGCCGGTGTTTTGCGGCAAAAGCCGAGCGGTTCCTCGATGGTGATCTGACTTGTTGCCAACGCTGCAAGCTGCCGTTCGTCTGCAATGCAGCATTCGGTAAATTGGGGCTCGCTGCCGACTTCGGTGCCGTTGCAGCAAAGCCCCCTGCCCCAATAGTAGCTGATCACGAGGACGGCCCATTCCGGACCTTCACTCACTTTCTGCAGTGCTGCGGTGCGGCCCGTCATAGCTGCCGTTGGTGCGGCGCGCAGCATTTCAGTTATCAGGACGACTGTACTGCCGGACAAAACCGACCTTGGGTTTTCGACCTTTGCTGGCGCAGAAACTCTTGGCACAAGCAGCGAGCCTGTCGCGGGGTCGCGGCGCAGGTCGCCGAACCGGTCGTTCACAAACGTCGATCTGGCCCGAACCAAGACCGTACTTTCGCCGCAGTCTGATCCGACATGTCAGACGGGTGTGGAAATCGGGACGAACTCCAGTTTTCGCCAGAGAGGCCGTTGAAGCCGCGCGCAAACCGCTCCTTCGCCGTAAAGCACTGTAACCCGAAAAACGCCCAACAAAGTCGCCCTTCCTAGCATCGTAAGCTTCGGCAGCACTCAGCCCAATGCAGATTTCCCTCTTATGTCTTGCAAGTAAAAGTTGTTTTTGACACTAATCGGATAAGCAGAGCGCAAAGTGCTCCGTTAGCGCAGGCGAGTAAAAAATGATCTTTCAAAAACTAGCATTTGTTTCAGTGCTTTCCCTTCTTACTTCCTACGCACACGCAGATTATGTTCTTTCGGATGGCACTGAAGTTGCGCCGCTTCAGATGTTTCAGGAATGCGATGTTTGCCCTGAGATGATTGCCTTGCCTATGGGTGAGTTCATGATGGGTGGACCACCGGGAGAATCGAAACGAAACTTTCATTGGGATGAAAAAGGGCGCCGACCCGCGACAGCGGAAGAGCCGTATATCGCGCATCGTGAAGGTCCGGTTCATAGCGTCAGAATAGATCTGTCCTTTGCCATGGGACGTAACGAGGTTACCCGTGATGAGTGGATGGCCTGCGTTGAAGATGGGGGATGTAGCAAATATGTGCCGGAAGATTTTGTAATCGGCGATAGTTTTGAGCGCATAGATCTTACGGGCAATCATCCAGTGAATGATGTGTCTTATTTGGATGCTTTGGCTTACACGGATTGGCTGAACAAAAAACTCGGGATAGATGCCTACCGCTTACCAACGGAAGCCGAATGGGAATTTGCCGCCCGTGCCGGAACGCAGACTCCTTTTGCGCAAGGGGAGGAAGTTACGACGGATCAGGCCAATTTCCATGCCAAACCGACAGAAGAGATGATTGGTGAAAAGCGGCCGGATTTAGTGTGGCGCGGTTACCCAGTTCGCGTTGATGAACTTGATGCCTCCAATGCTTGGGGTCTTCGGCATATGTCGGGGAATGTCGGGGAAAAAACGATGTCCTGCTGGACAGCGACGCACCCGGGTTGGTCGACTTCCAGCCAGCACTTAGAGGTGGCGAGATCAGTCGATTGTCACAGGCGGGTTGTAAAAGGCGGTTCCTACTCATTTGCTATGGATTTTTCGCGGGTTGCGACTCGCGGTGGCGGAGGCATTGATTGGCGGTCAAAATTGTCAGGCTTCCGAGTCGTTAGAGAATTCAATCGAAATTGAGGAAAATGAATTATGTGCGAAATGAACGCCGCCGGACCTTATAGAGATCTCAAGGACGTAGAAGCAGCCAAAGATGTTCTCAAAAAGCTCGGTTATCCAGCAGATGTTAGTGTCGGTGTAAACGGTGAAACACTCTATGTTTCCATGAATAGTGGGATGGTTACAAAAATAGCGGACACACTCGGCTTCACCACGGCAATCGATATTGAGATAAGATACGATCACAATGGGAATCTAGACAGGGTTACAGTGACTGGATCTGCTGGCGGTGAAATCGCTGGCATTGACTTTGGCTCGGTCGGCGTCAATGGAGATTATATCAACATAGACATTCCCGGTGTGATTAAGGGTTCTTATCATAAGAACAACATCGAATCAGACCTTGCGAAAGACTTGGTCGCACACGGTGTAATCGATGATCCGGACATAGCCTCTGATGCAGCGAGTGCGTTGGCCAAATTACCAGCCGTAGCGAGGGACGTTGAAAACGATGTAAAAGACATTTTACCGAATTTTCCTATTGGGTGCACACCTCCAAACCAAGCTTCAATAATACCTTCCATCATACCCCAAATTGTCGCTGAGCTAGTTGATCCTAAGCCATCCCCCCTTGTTCTGGATCTTGACGGTGATGGCATCGAGTTAACGTCTCTGGAAGGGTCGTTCACCCATTTTGACGTCGATACCAACGGGTTTGCCGAAGCAACTGGATGGGTTGCCACAGACGATGGCCTATTGGCGCTGGACATCGACGGCGACGGTTGGATCGAAAACGGATCAGAACTTTTCGGAGATCAGGCAGGTTACGACAACGGATTTCTTGCACTAGCAGCATATGATACTAACAACGACGGGCTTATCGACGAAAGTGATGCCGTTTTCGATGACTTGCTGATTTGGCAGGACGTCAATGGAGATGGTGTGAATCAGGACGGCGAGACGCAAAACCTTACGGAAGCAGGGATAACATCTATCTCAGTGAATGCTACCCAAACAAACTACGAAGTCGCGGGAAACGACATCCTTTTGGAAGGCAGTTTCACGAAAGCTGATGGAACTACAGGTGTCGTTGTGGACGCATACTTTGACACCGATCCGGTCGATTCAATAGCGCTCCTACCAGATGAATTCTCTTATCATGCCGATGCATTTTACTTACCAATGCTAGCCGGTTCCGGGACGTTGCTGCCAAGTTTGATTGCAATGTCCGCGGACGAGGGCTTGCGAGGGCAAGCCATTGCACTCGTCGACCAACTGGCAACAGGCGATGTAGTTGGTTTTATTCAGCGTTTTGAAGATTTTTTGCTAGCTTGGGCTGGCGTTGAAGATGCCGACCCCATTGGCCGTGGTCCAAACATCGATGGTCGACATCTGGCTTTTCTGGAACAAGTCACGGGAATAGTTCTGTTAGGCAATCCAAGTTCCTCGCCCGGAAATGCTGCTGGGGCTGAATTCGAGTCGCTATTTGATATTCTCTTTCAACAATATGCTGCTCGGTTTGTCGCTCAAGCTGCCGCGTCCTCGGCTCATTTTTCCTCTTCAACTCCTGAAGAGTATTCGGCAGCGTTCGAAGCGCACCCGCTTTCGTCTCTGGCTACAATGACACATGAAACACTTGCTGAAGCGCTTTCTGAGTTAGCACAGGCTGTAGATGGAGGAGCGATCACGGCTGCGGATGCATCAGCTGCTGTTATGCTCTTTCAGCCGGACTTGAGCTCAAGCAGCGAAGTTTTCGAAATCATGATACAGGCGGCTATCGCAGCAGCGAATCTGGACGAGACTTCCGACTTTGTGCAGGCCTTAGCATATTCTGGGACATTGCAGTCTTTGGAGGGTACTTCAAACGCTGAAACGCTCACTGCAACGAGCGCAAGTTATATCAATGCCGGTGCAGGCAACGATGTAATCAACGGGAGCTCCGACGGAAATATCATCGTCGGCGGCACTGGCGACGACGCAATTACTGGTGGGGTAAACGCGGACGCTTATGGTTATTCTTTGGGTGATGGATCAGATGTTATCACCGACTTCAGTGGCGACTTGAACACAAACGACACGCTTAAGTTTACCGATGTGAACGCGGCTGATGTGACCTTCTCGCAGAACGCAGGCAAAGATCTGGTGATCACGCTGAGCAATGGTGAGACCATAACGGTCACAGATCACTTCCAGGATTGGCAGTGGGGTTTGGAGCAGATCGAATTTGCCGATGGCACAGTCCTGGATACGCAAGATATCCGGGATAAATCAGCATCGGATATGAAGGCCACGGGGACCGTGACGGGCTCTCGCTACGTGGAGAATTACGAACATACATCTGGCGATGGGTCGTATACGATCACCGACTTTAGTGGCGACTTGAACACAAACGACACGCTTAAGTTCACCGATGTGAACGCGGCTGATGTGACCTTCTCGCAGAACGCAGGCAAAGATCTGGTGATAACGCTGAGCAATGGTGAGACTGTTACCATTGTGGACCACTTCCAGGATTGGCAGTGGGGCGTGGAACAGATCGAATTTGCAGATGGCACGGTTTTGAACGTGCAAGATATCCGGGATAAATCAGCATCGGATATGAAGGCCACGGGGACCGTGACGGGCTCTCGCTACGTGGAGAATTACGAACATACATCTGGCGATGGGTCGTATACGATCACCGACTTTAGTGGCGACTTGAACACAAACGACACGCTTAAGTTCACCGATGTGAACGCGGCTGATGTGACCTTCTCGCAGAACGCAGGCAAAGATCTGGTGATAACGCTGAGCAATGGTGAGACTGTTACCATTGTGGACCACTTCCAGGATTGGCAGTGGGGCGTGGAACAGATCGAATTTGCAGATGGCACGGTTTTGAACGTGCAAGATATCCGAGACAAAGTTCTTACTGGGAGCTCTGGTGATGACACAATTATTGGTTTCTCATCGGATGATGTTTTGGACGGTGGTGCAGGCAACGATATTGTCGACGGCGGAAATGGCGATGACGCACACTTTGGTGGAGAAGGCGACGATCTTCTGATTGCCAATATCGGTGCGGATAGCTTTGACGGGGGTAGTGGCAACGACACGATTGATTTTACCTACACTTCCAACAACGTGACAATTGATCTCTCGACAGAAACAGCTACCTTTGAAAATGGCTTTGTTGAGTCGATGATCAACCTCGAGAACGTCATCGGAAGCGTCGGCAATAATCTCATCACAGGATCAGGTGTAGCTAATGTGTTGGACGGTCGGGCAGGCAACGACACAATCTACGGTGGCGCGGGTGACGACATAATCGACGGTGGCGATGGCGATGACAATCACTATGGCGATGGCGGCAACGACCTGATCTTAGGTAGCATTGGGGCTGACTTCTTTGATGGTGGCGATGGTATCGACACTATCGATTTCTCTTACTCCGGCAACAACTTCAATCTGAGTCTGGCCGTTTCCAACGTGGTTTTCTCTGATGGTTTTACAGAGCAGGTCCTCAACTTTGAGAACATTGTTGGAGGGGCTGGACATAATGTTCTCACAGGGTCAGACACAGCCAACGTTATCGATGGTGGGGCGGGCAATGACCGCATTGTCGGGCTGGAAGGCGACGATACGCTAACCGGTGGCTCTGGGGCCGATGTCTTTGTATTTAATACGTTGGCTACTGAAGGTACGGACAACATCACAGACTTCGAGCTTGATGTTGACATAATAGAGCTGGTGGGAAGCACTTACACGGACCTGACTTTCATCGACACAGGATCTGGAACACACGTGGAATGGGCTAATGGTTCTGTGGAGATTGAAAACGTATCTGTCGCGTCTCTAACCGAGGATCAGTTTTCGTTCGTGTGATCTGAATTTCCTATGAGTGCGGGCGTGATCTGGGTCCCGCACTCAACTTTAACTTGCTAACACCCAACTCAAACAAGTCGTTCGATAGCTAAAGTTGAACGACTGCGGTGTTTGCAACCTGTGACTCTGCCACTTCAAAATTGCCGCGCTACTCACGAATGGCCGAAGTCTCCGCTGAACCGCAGATCGGCCTTGAGTGCCCGCGCGGAGAGTTTTTCGCTGCGAGCGCACGCAGCGAAAAAATCCAAGGTACAGATTGGGCTCGTTGCCGACCTTCGAGGCAGCGCAGCATCGGCCCAACGTGAGCCGTCGAGCCCGTTCAAGGCGGCCCACAACTGCCGTTCGTCGGATCGTCAAGCGTCGCAGCGCAGCTTAGGGTCATGGCGACGTCACCGTCAGGGCCAGCACTGATTGTTAGAATGGCAAGTCAAAAAGCGCTTATCACCAGTTCCTTGATTTGAAGGGCTGCGCTGGACAGACCCTTATCGCGTTCTACAATTTGAATGCA
>NZ_JBXWQG010000020.1:0-53061 GCF_059612265.1 Ruegeria sp. CDSA077 | reverse complement strand
TTATCAAGCGTCGTGTACGGCATATGTGTGGGTTCAAATCGTTCAGATCCGCATCAGCCACTTTGGACGGCATCGAAATCGCCAATATGATCCGGAAGCGGCAATTCTCAAGTGATACGACTTCCGGCTTTCAGCTATTCGCCGAGATCGCAGGATAGGTGTATCCAGTAAGTCGCTGACTTTGACCGTTCCAAATGTTTGCGACACATCCATGTTTCCGAAAGAGCTTCGGGCTGTATATTTTGATTTTATTAATGCCGTGAGGACGGTAATTTGGTCTAAGTCAAGTAAGAAACCACGTAACCGTGAACAATCAAAGGGTTTCGCGTTCAATTGTAATCAGTGATTTTTGTAACAAATTAGTAAAAAATGCGATCGATATTTAAGTAATGTCAAATTTACCTTTTAGGATTGTGTGGGTGTTTTTCGCAAATCGGATAAGCGTGCCGGTCTTCGCGCTATTTTGCCAAAAACTAGAATTCATTCTGCTTCGCATCCCGGATAACGGTCCTCCAAGCGAATCATTTATACTTAAGGTTAAGGGATAAGTTTTATTCGCGTTGGTGTTCGTGCCCGTGAGACGAGTTTAGGAGTAACCAGTATCGACATGGATAGAGAGTTACAACGAATACTAGGAGTTGGCTTCGCCGTTCGGCCAAAGCTGCCTGCCAAACACACCACCACCAGTTAACCAAAGATGCGCCCCCGGCATATCCCAGCGTTGCACCGAATTGTGGCTACGGCCCGACCCCCTCCATTCGGTGCAACGCCAACCAAAGGAGACAATTTGAACCCCACGAATATCGACCGTCGCCAAGGGATGGATTTGGCAAGTGTCGAGATGCCGGCACATTCCAACAACTTACCGCCACCACTCACTCACTTTTGCCACTCACCTACTTGAACCTAATAGGGACGAACATCCGGCGCACGGCAATGGTAGCCGCATTCGTATTTGCCGCAGGCTCATCCGGATGCGGCCCGGCCTTTCTTGAGACCGCCCCTGTCGAACTGGAAGCACCACAGGTAACTGTAATTTGTTAGCTATACACCGCCAGCTAACGATCTGGGGTCGGGCTGTTTGGGCTCCTGAAGGCGTGTCAATTCCTGCAGCTGACCAACTCTGCGTTAATGAGGGACTACGCAAAAAAATGGAATCTAACAATTGCAGGCAATTTCGAGCGTTAGGCCAAAAAGCACAAACAAGCGCGGTTACGTCCGATGGCGCCAGTGAACTCGGCATTTGCAGGAACTGCAGAATTTACCTGACCTCCAGAGAGGACCGTTCCTGTTGGAAATGCGGGGCACAATACCCCAATGAAACCCACGCAAATCGACAATTACCCGCTCTCCAACTTCTTCTCAAAGCGACGCTTGGAAGCGCAGTTCTGACATATCTCCTATCGACCAAGGAGCCGTTCACCGACCGGCTTTTTTCTTTGAATATCCCGCTATGTGCCAAGGTCGCGACCAAAACGAACCAGAAACTCGAAAGACAATAGGATAACCCGATGCCTATAAACTTATTCGGAGCCTTTCGTACTGACACGACAATGACCGACGCCGCTGCTGGCTTCGCTACTTTCGGTTCAACATTCGAGATCAGCGCCTATAGCCAGATTACCATCACGGACGGCTCGGATGGAACCGTCGTCGATGGTGACAACGTCATAAACGAGACTCCAAATGACCCGACCCAGACATATCTGGGCAACGCCATTTTTTGGGATTACACAATTCAAGTCAACGATGGCACTAACACATACCAGATTGGTATCGCTGACTACGATATCAACGGTGACGGGACGAGCAACGGTGTCAATGCCGAGGATGGCTTCTTCATTGCTTTCATTGGCGGATCGATCCCACCACTCAACACAACGCTCACATTTGGGCCCATCCTAGATAACGGCTCTTCCGTCGACGTTGATACACTTGTCCCGTGTTTTTCAGCGGGCACGACACTTGAGACGATCAACGGCCCCCGCCCTATTGAAACTCTCTGTGTCGGTGACGAAGTTGTGACGTTGGACAATGGTCTTCAGCCCATTCGCTGGATTGGGTCCCGGAGTTTGAATTCTGAAGACCTCGCGTTGAAACCGAAGTTGCTACCAATTCGGATTAACGCGGATGCGCTGGGTGACGGGTTGCCCAGTCGCGACCTGCTTGTTTCTCCGCAACATCGAATGCTTGTCCGGTCACCGATTGCGAAGCGGATGTTCGGTGATGAGGAGGTACTAATCCCTGCGCATAAGCTTGTTGCCTTGCCGGGTATTTTCGTTGATGACAGCGCTCAATCGGTCACCTATTTACATGTGTTGTTTGACCATCACGAAATCGTCTTTGCGGAAGGCGCACCGTCGGAAAGCTTGTTTACAGGGCCGATGGCGTTGACGAGTTTCGGTGTGGAGGCATATGAAGAAGTTCTCTTTCTTTTTCCGGAGATTTCCTCCCCAGACTACGCACCTTCTTTAGCGCGTCTCGTTCCACCTAAAGGCAAGCAGGTTCGCAATTTGGTAAGACGCCATGCGCAAAACCAAAAAGCAATGGTGGCCCAGCTGTGATATTGCGTACTCCAATGCATCGGGACCCGATCGGAAACGCGACAGCGCCGCCGCAACTTTTACTTTGTGACCGCTTGCTAAACATTGCAACGTCGTTCTGATTTTTGGTTCAACAATAATGAGGTAGATCAAATGGCAGGGAAGTTTGAAGTCTTCGAAGACAAGGCTGGGGAGTATCGGTTTAGGCTGAAGGCCGGGAATGGCGAAATCATACTGGCCAGTGAGGGCTATGTTCAAAAAAACAGTGCGGAAAACGGTATCACATCTGTGAAGACAAACGCGCCGAATGATGACAGGTACGAACGCAAGGAAACCAAATCCGGTGGGTATATGTTCAACCTTAAAGCCAGCAACGGACAGGTTATCGGGACAAGCGAAAGCTATACCAGCGCATCCGCTCGGGACAACGGTATTGTATCCGTTAAGCGCAATGCTCCTGAAGCACGCGTCGAAGATCTGACCTGAAGAGGGCAGCAGGCGTGGCCTGTGTACGTCAACCATTCGCCACTTGCTGGCCGCCTCGAAATCCGCTTCGTAGTAATCGATACGATATATGGGTGAGGCTATCTACCATGTCTAATTCGGTGATGTTGGAGGCAACAATCCTCTGGTCACCATACCATTCGCTACGCTGCGATGTTTCGATATCGTTGAAAATATTGTCCTGAATACCGTTGTCATTGCGAACGGTTACTTAGCCGCCATATTGGAAACCGTTGGTACCACCAATATTGGTGAGCCGATAGATTCCAAAATCAAAGTCAGGCATTTACCGAGGCTCCAATCTTTCAGTGTTAATTCAAAATGATTTGGTGCTATTTCCTCAGATAGCTGAGCGGAAAACCTCCGGCTTACGGTAAGCGTTGCTCCGATCACACCTGGGCGGAGTAATTCCACGGCAGCAGGGCGGGATCTGTTGCAAACTTTTTGCTGTTGACGAGGTCAGATGCTGCGGATGAATGACTTTCGGTAAAATCAGCCGAAAGTTAGTTCATGATTTCCTTCAAGGGCGCGCAATATCCGACGATGTGATCCTGTTCGCGGTGTTTTTCTATGTCCGATACGGCGTGTCAAACCGGGATCTGGAAGAAATCATAGCCGAGCGCGGTGTTTCAGTGGACCACACCACGTTGAACCGATGGGTAACACGGTATTCTGGTGCAATCGCTGAGGCAGCACGTCACCGCAAAGGGCCATGTTATCGTTCGTGGAGAATGGACGAAACTTACTCCAAAGTTAAAGGCGCGTGGGTTTACCTCTATCGAGCTGTCGAAAAGCACGGCAAAACCCTTGATTTCATGCTTTCACGACGTCGAAACAAGCCAGCCGCCACCAAGTTCTTCGCCAGGATGTTGGAGGTCAATGGATTGCCTAGGAAGATTGTGATCGACAAGAGCGGTGCCAACACCGCCGGCATCAAGGCCATCAACAAAATGCTCAAGGGCTTTGGCTGCCCGATCCAAATTGAGATGGTGAGGCGGAAATACTTGAACAATATTGTTGAACAGGACCACCGTTTCATCAAGAGACGCACTCGACCGATGCTAGGGTTCAAAGCCTTCGCTTCAGCGGCGGCAACGCTCGATGGAATCGAAGTGTCGCACATGATCCGCAAGGGACAACTCACGCCCGGACTCTGCCCATTTCAGCAGTTCGCTGAGCTCGTCACCTGACTCACAAGCGATTGCTGAAACAACTCAACGGGCTCAAATCTTTGCAACAAAACCTTTCCCAACTGTGGATACGTTATCCCCAATGATCATGCTGAACAACAGAACATGACACGGCCTAGTGTGGAAAGGTACCTGTCCGCCTAACGCTATTGAATGCTCCCCAATCTTTTTACCGCATCGTTAAAGCCATCAAGGGACAGGTTCGCCTGCAGTTTCTGACCGGTACGGCTCACCATGAGCACAACGAGTGTTTGTAAACTTCGCAAATCTGCCACTTCTTCGGCATTCAACTGTAGTTCTGCAACGCAACCGATGGAGGCAAGACAGGTCGTGAAGGAGGCGACCGGCAAGTCCGTCTCCCCCACTGACAGCCGGACCCCTTCCCTCAGCAGCAGGCCAAATGGCGTGATGAGGGTGATCTTGGAAGGATCCGTCGTAAACGCAGCCGAAATGATCCGGTTCCCGGTATCGGGCTGAATTAACTCCTGCGAAACCTGACAGAGTCGTCCGATACTCTCGGCCTCGGAAGCAACGTTCTTTTTGCACTGCACCGTCCAGCTGCCATATGTTTCAGTTAGAGAACTGGGTTCCTCCGCCAAGCTTGCTGTCACAACTACGCACAGCCCGACCGCTGCAAACAGAAGCCCGAACCGGTGAGAGTGTGATAGTATACAGCGCATCTGCTCAGAACTCCACCTTGAAACCGAAGCTGCCACTCAGCGTACTTCCCGAATTCCAACCAGACCCTAACTCAGAACCAGCTGTTACCTCACCAAATATCGACGAGCGTGCGCCACTTGCCCCGAGCCATTCGCGCGACGCACCGAGGCCGATGGTACCGCGCCAGGCGCGCGCTTCGTTGATCAAGGGCGAGCCAGCAGAGTTAACCACAGTTGTCGCGTCGAACTTGTGAAAAACATTGGCAGTTGCATAATATCGTTTGTTCACAGAGTCACCTGCACCGGGCCGATACTCCAACGTTCCACCCGCCCGAAGTTCCGATGTGGTGCCGTCTTCAAGATAGACTGCTTCCCCACCTGCGCCGGTAAAGCTGTCGAAGTCTACATCGTAGTACAGGTACTGCATTTCTGGTGTGATCGAAAAAGCACGGCCCAGTTCAAAGGTTTTGCCGATCTCAAGCGATGCCGCATAACCGGACCCTTTGTTGTCCGATACTTGGGAAACGCCGCCGGCGGATATGTTGCTTTTGAATTCAGCATATTGAAACTGCGCATCGGCGTAGATGCCTGAGTCCTCGTACCAGGTCAGGCTTGTACCAATACCAATGGCATCGCTGTCCACATTGCCATTTGCGACCGTTGAGGAACCGGACAGGGACGCAGATCCATAAAAGGCCCAGATACCGCCGACAAGCTTACCACGGTTGTACTCACCAAGGAGTTTGTCGAAGCCCAGTTCGAACCGCGTGGAGTGGAAATCGTAATTGATTTCGGAACCTCCAAAATCCATCTCGGTTGTAGAGAAATCCGGATCAAGATCAGACACGGAGCCGGTGAATTTCATCCAGAGTCCAGCATCTCCGCACAGTGGTTTACCGTGGGTCGACAATTGTCGTTCATCATTGCACAGTGGGTCGCCGCCAGCAAGCCAGGTACGGCCAAGAACCCGGCTATGGTAGCTGTCCAACTCGTTGAGGGCATGCAGGTTTTGCGGATAGACTTCATAGACAACGTTCGCAGGTAGCAATTGGAGTTGCAGGAACCACTGAGACCCAACCCGCTGCAATCCATACACCATGCCGCCGACATCCACAGCCCCGCCTACCAGTTGGAAATCGCCGTCGGATGTTGTGCCCTGAACATCGACAAGCATGATATCATTTCCACTCGCCGCACCGGATGAGATATCTGCGACAAAAATCGTTGTTCCACCCGAGACGACATCACCAGCGATCACCAGCGTGTCAGCGGTATCGCCAGAAAAATCGACATCCAGCTGCAATGCACCGCTGCCAGAATAGTTGCCACTCACCGCAATTGTGTCGCCGGTCACCCTGTCCTGAACATTTATGGCACCAGCATTGCGGATGTTTCCCACGATTTCGATCAGGGCAGCAGCACCGGACTGGTTTTGATAGGTACCACCCGCAAGTGTTTCCAGGTCACCGGTCAGGTTAAAATCACCTGAACTGCTGATGACGCCATTGGTTCCGGCAATCAATCCCATTCCCGATCCGCTGCCAACCGTGAAGTCAGATCCGAAGCCAACTGTGCCATCAAGAACGGTGACAGCTTCCCAGTTGACAACGCTTCCCGAATTCACGGTGACATTCAGGCCTTGCAATGTCAACGCGTCGATGAAGCCGTCCGCAGCATCGGTATCGTCACCGCCATCCAGTACCAGTGTTCCATCAAACTCGGCAGCGGTAACAACGGCCACATCCGAACCGTCTCCGCCCTGAAAACCGGCAACCGTGCCCGAAGACCAAAGAAAGCCGTCATCGCCGGTTCCGGCATCAATGTTGCCCGTTACCGTCCCACCATCCAGTGTAATCGCATCGTTCCCGCCGTCTCCGGAGACCACGCCAAGAGTCCCGGACAGCAATCCGATCGTATCCTCACCCAGACCTCCATGAACCGAGCCCACAGCGCCAGAGGTGTTGATCATGATTGTGTCGGCAGTATCAGCTGCAGCAGAAGCGTCCTGACCATTGCCATCGCCCCGGACAGCGCCGGTCACCGACGCATCACCAGACACGGTGATTGTATCCGAACCACCCGCCCCGTCGACATCGTTGGCGATCACCGTGGCGCCGGAGATCGCGATGCCATCGTCATCAATACAGCCATCCACATCGTTGGCCGCGCTGGCCCCATCCAGTGTCACCGACCCGCCACAGGCGGTAAGCTGCGACGTGACCAGGCTGTTGATCACAACGTCTGCCCCATTGGCAACACCTACGATCTCCCAATTGACGATCGTGGCGCCGTTGACGGTCCCGGTCACACCATCAAAGGTCAGTGCATCGATGAATCCGTCGGCAATATCTGCATCGTCGCCACCGTCCAGAATCTGCGATCCATCATATTCCACCGCCGTTACCGTCGCGATGTCGGACCCGTCGCCGCCTTTGAAACCGGCCAGTGTACCGGAAGACCAGATGAAGCCGTCATCGCCGGTTCCGGCATCAATGTTGCCGGTAACAGTTCCGCCAGCCAGCGTAACCGCATCGGCCCCAGAGCCACCTGTGACAGAACCAACAGTCCCGGAAAGCAGGCCGACGATATCATCGCCCGCCTCGCCTGCTACCGATCCTACTGTGCCGGTTGTATTGATCGTAATGGTATCACCGGCATCGCTGCCGCCACTTGAATCATGGCCCCCGCTGCCGCCGCTGACACTGCCGGTCACGCCCGCATCGCCCAGCACCGAAATCGTATCCGCTCCGCCACCACCCTGGATCGAATTTGAGACGGCCGTCGTGCCCGTGATCGTCAGAATCTCGCTGCCCGAAGATCCCAAGAGGTTTGACAGTACGCTGCCATTGCTCAGCGTAACATCACCGCGGGTGACCTCCAGATCCATTGCTGCATTGTTGTCACCGGGGGCGTCCACTCCGTTCAGCATCAACGTGTCGAAAACCACGACCGAGTCAATCGACTGGGCCCGTTCAAAACCGCGAATGGTTGCAGCCTGAACATTGGTATCGGCATTGATCACACGGAAGCTGTCCGTGCCGGTTCCACCATCGATCACAGTATCCACGTCTCTGGTCGTCAGGCTGATGGTCGCCGTATCGTTTCCGCTTCCGGCAAAGAACTGTCCCTGAAGAGTGCCATCGGTCCAAGTGAAGGTATCGTTTCCAGCTCCCGCGTCGATATCAGAGAGGACAGTTGAACCTGACAAAATGAATTGGTCGTTTCCGGCCAGTCCGTTAACCAAACCTGTTAAAGTGCCGCCATTCATGGTGATGAAGTCTCTGGTTTGCGCGCCGTTGACACTACCCTCAACCGTGCCGCCATTGATCGTAAAAGTGTTGTTCCGCACGTCAGATCCATTGGTGAGGCCCAGAAAGACATTTCCCATAATGAGAGCATCGTCGTTGATAGTAATGACGTCGTTCCCCCTCCCCCCGAAGATTGATCCGCCAACAATTGCGTTATCGCCAACCGTTATTCTCTCTGGGGCACCAGAGTTGCTGCCGCCACTAGAGATGTTTGATACGATCCTTGCGTCGCCCGAAATCATGATTGTATCGGAATCTGTAGCGGTATTGATGCTGCCGACACTCCCGCCGCTCACGGTGACGGAATCGAACCCGTGAGCAGTATAAATTGTTCCGGTGACGGTCCCGCCTGTCATGACAATGGTATCCGTGTGACGCATATGCCCAGGACTGACCCGGACGGTGCTGATTACGATGTCGCCGCTGATCTCCACCCGGTCGTGGCCAGGCCCAGGCAGAACTTGCGCGCCGCCCGGATCATTCGCATCATTGCAGACCATTACATCGTTTCCGTTGGTCCCGTTATTGCTCGACGTGGTGCCGTTGACGAGACACGCAGCATGGGCCGTGTCTGGGGTCGCCAAGAACAGAAGTGATCCCGCGCTGATACCTATCATCAAGGCGAGACGGCTGTTCAATGGGGAGGCATGGGACCAAACTGGCCAGGCACAACTTAAAAGCCAACCAGCAGACGTAGTCACAATGGATGATCGGCACTTGCTGGCGACGTGACAATTAACCATAAACAGTTACCCCTCCCTTCGCGCAGGCAATAATATATCAGATTTCGACCTAGTAGTGAAATATACTTGCCTATTTTTACTGTATTTTATTATATTATGACTAATGTGGCAATTTTTAGCCACATACGTGGCTTATGAACCCCGCCCCAATTTGTTTGGGTCTCAGTGACCGGTTTGAGGGAAAGCGCAAAACAGAAAACCGGGCTGCTCTCAATCTATGATTGCATGAGGATCGGCCTGGTAAGTGCTGAATGTCACTGGGAAATGCCAATGTCATGGTACAACTAGACAGGCATTCATCAGCAAAAGACTTATGCGATTTTGTCCATTGCTCTTGACCGCACACCCCTGGTTGCACTGAAAGAAGAAAGCTTGACGGGGTGGCATTTGGTGGACCCCCGAGCCACGCCATTGGGCTCCGGGCCGAGCGTTTTGAGAATCTCAGTGGAATTGGAGCCCTGCAAAAGGTACACTCGACAATTGTTCTGAAACCGTGTTGGATATTCAAACCCGCTGTCCCCGATAACTCTTGAGCTGTCATGCCCAAAAAACTCTACCTTAGTTTGGTGCTTTCCTTAACGTTCCGTCAATTCGAGTTTAAGAGGCTCGCAGGTTGAGCGTTATCCGAAATACGAAGATTAAAGAGGATGAAGTCTGCTAAGAAATTCCCAATACGGCCTTTCTTATCCCATTTGCGAAGATAAGCATCTGACCCATCGCAATGCTCGCCACGAAATCAAGAAGGGCGCCAACCTACTGAAAAGGCAGATACACAATTTGCGTCTTCTGTCAGAAGGCGACAAGTACGATCTCACGCGAGTGACGCCGATCCCGTTAACTTAGATCCACGAGAATGTGTTGCATGGATCAGGACTGACACGAATATGCCCTTTACCCCAAAACTTCAGACGGCGTGTTCATACGCCGCACGACCGAGAGATGTCATGCGTTTGAGCGCGTTTGATGCTATTTTCTCTTCGGCGATTTGATTGTGAAAATCACGCGCCTGAAGGGCTTTCGTTTTCCGCGAGAGGTCATCGCCTATGCCGTCTGGGTCTACCATCGCTTTGCGCTCAGCACCGCTGATGTTGAAGATCTGCTCGCGGAACGTGGCGTGACGGTCAGCCGGGAAACGATCCGGCAATGGGTCAACCGCTTTGGCGGCCATTTCGCGAATTGCATCAGGCGGGACCGGCCAAGGGCAACCGACAAATGGCATTTGGACGAAGTGGTCATCCCGATCAACGGTCAGAAATGCTGGCTCTGGCGGGCCGTGGATGCGAACGGGATGCCCTTGATATTCTCGTCCAACCACAGCGGAACGCCATGGCAGCCCGGCACTTTCTGAAGCGGCTGATTTCGCAATTCGGCGTGCCCCGTGTTGTGATCACTGATAAGTTGCGAAGCTATTTCAAGCCGATCCGCGATCTTGCGCCGGGTGCGGATCACCCGAGCACACAAAGGGTTGAACAATCGGATCGAAGGATCATACAGACCCACTCGAAAGCGTGAAAAGCTCATGGGACGCTTCAAGTCGCCAAAGCAAGCGCAAAGGTTCCTGGCCGCTCACGACCAGATCAACACCGTCTTTCGACCCCGCCGCTATCAACTCTCCACCGTCTCATACCGTCACGCCAGAACCGATGCTTTCGGCCTCTGGGACGGTTACGCTCTCGAAATGACCGCCTGACAGATGCAGACCAGACCGCCGTCAGCAGCGGGCAAACAAGTTGGCAATGCTGTTGAAGCAGTTCCGGCGGAGCTATTCCGAACCGAGGTCCGACGGGCAAAGGCACAGCCCGGTACCGTGCCTTGCAGGAAGTCTGTCAGGCTTGCCCGTCCAACGCCAAGTGCTGCCCAAACGCAGATGCCCGCAAGATCACCCGCGAAGAGCATAAGGACGCCAGCCAAGTCGCTCGTGATATTGCGAAGACCTCTTTGAGATCCTTGGCTTGGCCGGGGCTGCGCCATTGAAGTTGCAAAGGCTGGCTACAAGGTCTCGTTGATGTCCCCGGCCAATCGCTCAGTTGATCTGGCGGAAGTGCGCATTACTGGAGGCGTGAGATCGGTCGTTTGGGACATGATGTCAGGTTTGTACCCCTAGACTATGTGAAACCCGAACTTTTGTTGCGCAACAAAGCTCACCTCAAAAACGACAAAAAGGTTTAAGGCTTTTCGACCGAATATCCTGGTTTATTCTCAAGCGCTGGCGTGAATCAGATGGAAGTTCACCGAAAAACTTCCGATAATCGCTTGCGAGTCTGCCTAAATGCCAGATACCGAACTGCGCTGCTATATCGCCAATGGTAAGTCCGCGATTCTCGGGCTTTAGCAAGGCAGAGCGGAAGCCGTTGAGTTTGACAGCTTTGTTGTACTCCAACAGGCTCTGCTGGAAATATTCTCGGAATATTATCTCGAGAGATCTCCGAGAAATACCGAGACGATCTGCTACTTCCTGTGGTGCAAAGTCTAAGCCAAGGTTATCCCGGATCTCTCTTTGAACTATGCCAGCAAGACGCGCCCGATGGGTCTGTTTCCCGACCTCTAAAAGAGATGTGGCAACATGAGCATCTGATGCGATGCCAACCAAATGATCAACAAGCGCTCGTTTATAGCTCTCAAAGACACCTGGATAGGCAATCTGATACTCTTTTGTGGCGAATCGTACTAGAAACGCCACGGATTCACGAAGATGTTTGAGAACAACTGGATGCTCAAAGAATTGTGTGGACGTCGCAATCCGCTTGCAGACATCACTCCTTAAGAGAGTGCCCCTAAGAGTATCTTCAATGGCCGATTTGTCTACGCTTGCAACACAGAATCTGGCATTGGCTTGCGCCCTCCATTCGAATGATTTGCCGGGCGGAATGATAAGAATATGATTGCCGGTAAGGGTGATTCTGCCAAATGCAGCCTCCAAATTTCTGTGGGAAAGGAAGGCGAATCCGTAGCGGTCTGAGGGCGATTCTCCCCATTGGTCCATTTCTTGGTTAAAGGTCTCGAAATTTAGGTCGAACTCCGAATCGATGCTGACCGTTTCAAAACGTCCTTTATACAGCCCAGCACTCATTTGCTGACACTGCCGTTTATACCCCGTCAAACAGGCTGCTTGCTCGTCAATGTTGTAAAAGGTGTGCGCCCATCGCTGTGGCAGCTGTGTTTCGCCAATCGAATTTGCTTGCGGTTCCGGCTCGTTTTTCATTTTGTTCCTTCGCTGGATCACAACCTGAACAACTCAATGAAGGCGCCAAGAAGGGCAGATAAAGTGATGGCGAGACGGATGGCGTCTCGCGGGAAGTCCCGGGACTTTGGGCACCTACAGCATCTAGTTTCATAGCGGTCATCAATGCATCCGTTTGATCTTCTTCAGGGAGAAGGTATCAACTTCGGCTCCTGTTATCGTTGCTGAAGGAAACGTTAATGGGGAAAAGAAATGTGCTTTTCTCTTACATCTTTAGGGTATTGCGGTGTTGCTGCATGGATCGCCGAGCCGCGGCATCGCCAACGGTTACTCTGACGCGAGCGACGGTAGATGCCTTACAAATGGTTACATCGCAAATATTTGCTGACGTTTCAGGTAAGCCATTTGCTGGACAGATTCAGGCTCCGAGTTCGGCGAAAAGCTGAAAGGCGTCACGCCCCTCGTGAGAGATTTGGCCTTTCCTGATCAAGTGAGCTGTCTTAATGGCTCTGAAGATGTTGCACCGTTGGATCAGCTCAGTGCGTCGTCTACATTTGAAAGGCTCCCCTCGCGAAGCTCCATCATGCGGCGACCGATGTCGACCGCGAAGACAACGATGCACCCGGCAACCGGTCTTCAAAGTGCAAGAAAAACTTGATCCGAGCTGTGCGATTAGACAACACCTTCAGAGCCATCAAAGAAACGCCGTTGGTTTGTCACTGCAGGGATTCCAGATAGGCCAGCAGGTCTGAGATTTGCTCCGGTTTCTTTATTCCGGGGAAGGACATTTTCGTACCCGGCAGGTACTTCTTGGGAGACGCCAGGAACCCGGATAAGTGTTCTTCATCCCAAACAAATCCGGCCTCCCCCATCGCCGTTGAGTATTTGTAGCCCTCAACGGTGCCAGCTTCTCGGCCCCAAATGCCAAACATCGTTGGGCCTACCTTTTTCTTACCTTCGTTAACTGCATGACAAGCGGCACATTTTTTGAAAACTTTTTCGCCTTCCGCGGCGACGCTTTGAGCACCCGCCAGCACTATAGTAATGGCCACAAGAATACCTCTCATGAGATCGCTCCTTCCTTTTGATTACAGATGGTTGAGAGTTCAGGCTTGGACCGAAACTGTAGTCGGTCTTGTTTTTCGTAACAGGCTGCGCATTTCCCGAATGCCAGCCCAGAAAAGAAAACAGATCTTCAGAAATTCAGCCGCGACGTAGAGCAGATGCAATGAGCTGTCCTCGACTGTTTGACCCGTGATGATCAATAGCGTTCGCGCGTTCAGCAAAGGTAAGAGCCAAAGCCTTTGAAACCCGAACACGCAAAGCGCGGTAATTAATGGCAACGACGGTTTCCACCGGGACGACAGAAGAAGAACTACAATCAACAGCGCACAAAACGCTTCGAATACGCCAATCCACAGGAACTGCATCCGCCCAACATCTAAGGCGACCGGCAATGTCAATGACGGGGCTTGGAACTTGGCTGGAGCCGCTATCAAATTTCCGCTAATTGCAGCGCCCATCCAAACAGCGATAGTCGCAATGAGTGCAATGCGCGCAGCCCCAAAAAGAGGCTCGGCATTGGCCTGTCGGTCTTTGGAGACGGGGATATTGGCAAGTTGTATCACGCTCATGATCACGCCCTCACTAGACAGGATGCCTGGTTGACGCAGGCGTCGCGACACCCTTGACCGTGGGTTTGGACACCGCTCGCCAATAGCCGTAGCCCATGATCCCGGCACCGGCGAATGCGTTGCCCAAGGTGACATACGTCAAATTGTGGGCGGCTCCGGCCAGAGTGATGCTGTCGGGATGATCTGAGAGCAGCGCCAGTGAAAACACAGTCATGTTCGCAACACTGTGTTCAAACCCGGCGGCGATAAATGCATACAGGCACCAGAAGATGACGATGCATTTGGTAACATCGTCTTTCGCGCGCGCCGAACACCACAAGGCGAGACAAACCAGCCAATTGCACAGGATCGCTTTGGCGAACAGCTCCAACTCGGTGCCGTGCATCTTCTTGGCGGCTACCTTGTAAAGCAAAGCGTCTTCTCCTGCTCCCAGGATAGAACCGGGTGACCAAAGTCGCGATTTCATCCGCTGTGATGTCAAACATATGTGGCCGAATTGGCATGGTACGAGTCATCGGATCTACCTTAACGATACGCCTCACTATCTGCGTGCTATAATAGGCATTGTCAATACCTATTATAGCGTGATTAGCACGACCAGCAGTGATCAGCGGCCTGACAAATAGCTGGACCTTCTGGCCTCAGACTCTGCGTAAGCTGCACTGCGCAGAGGGAAAACCTCATCTTCCGGCGCCTCAATTCCGAGCGGCATATGGGCCGGGTCAAACACCCCTTTAGCGCTTTCTGCACGATCATCCGGCATTTCAATCTGAATTGTCCCAAGTTCAATCTCGGCATGGGCGCCGTCCCACGGGACAGTGGGATCAGAGACATTATCCGCGTTATTTGAGACCACCAGATTCAATGTCCAGCTGACCGGAGAATCCCCTAGCTTTTGCAGAAGCCGGTCGTACAGAAAATCATCAGGAAGCGTTTTTATTTCTTCTTCAGACAATCCAATCCGCCCACCCTTCGGCTTCAGCATGATCCGCGCGGCCATCGACCGATCACTGACCAAGATGCGGTACGCATGGCCCGAGTGATACTCTTCCTGGGAATAACACCTGCAGGGTGCGACTGATTTCAGGTACGCCTGATGGGGAATTGTGTTTGGGTTGGCATCATTAAACATTTGAACAAGTTCTGGGTTTGGTGCCCCGGTTGCCGGATCAGGAACGCGTGCGGCCAGAAAGGCCCGAAACTGTTCAGGTGAGTTTGCAAAGAATACAGGATTTGAAATCAGCGCCATCACCCAGGACTCGGCACCTTGCCCGACTTTCAACCCAATGCCGCGCACTGTCGGGCTTTTATCACTGATCCCAGGCTTTCCACCGCCAACAGAAAATCGCGCGACGACCGGTTGTTCGCTTAACAGCATCGGAATCTGCGCATCAGTTTTCTCGATTGAGGGAATAAAGCGCCCTCTCGCTGCAAACCCCTTGGCATGAGAGGCGCGATAGCCTTCATGACGGCCGAATGTACCGTTCAATGCGTCAATCAGTTTTGCCGCCGGTGTCATTGCTGTCTCCTTCTGGAACTATCATTCAGCAAGTGAAACCACCCAAGCAGACTTCCTTCCGCAGCGCTCTGGCGCACAAGGTGATTTATTTGGAAGTCTGCCAGGCGAGTGGGTTCACTCTGAACCGTTACTCTTTTTCGGAAAGTCGCTGACCAACACCGTGCGCATAGATCAGCGAACGCGCCTCCAGCATCGGATCATTGGAGGGAGCGAAACCTTCACTCAGGATCAGCGGATCGAAGTTGACCTCATCACATTGCCCCTCCGCCTCAGCCATCGCTGCCTCAGCAGTAAACCGGGCGGCAACGATTTCGGTGTGTTCCCCGGTCCATTGGGTAGAAGGGTCATCAACCACATCGTCAGGGTTCGCCAACGTGATCACCATGTCCCATGACACAGCACCGTTGGCGATATTGGCCTGCATGTTCTCTAGGAAGAAGTCGGGGTGAGGGCTCACCACGATCCCTACTTCACCGGATGGCCGAAAAGCGAACCGCATGGGAGTTTCTTCGCCTGCTTCATTTACAAGAACGAATGAGTTCACGCTGAAGTATTTGGTGCCTTCATAGGGGCGAAGCGTCTTATCCAATGCGCCATGGTATTCGCTATATCTTTTCAACGATGGATTGGCCGCCGCAAAGGCTTTTGTCGCATCACCACCCGCAGCTTTGGCACGCAGAAGTTCGATGAACGCTTCGCTAGTCGGAACGGGGAAGAAGTGTTCGGTGTTCATTGCAAACACGTGAAGATCATCGCCGGGCGTGGTAATCTGCATGGACAATCCAAGCAGGCCATACTTGTCATCCGCCGGATTTGCCTTGCCGCCCTTGTGAGATACCCGGGCAATCACAGACGATGTTTCGGTAAACAACGGACTGTTGGAATATTCTTTGATTGACGCATCTACAGGCGCAAGTGTGCCTTCAACACAGAACCCTTTGGTGTGGTTTCGACGCTTGCCCTCGGTCACACCAAAAAGCTGTTCGAAGGCCGCGAAACCGTCTTCAAAATCGAAACCATCTTCAGCAACCACTGGCAACGCCGCAACTGAGAAACATAAAGTCATAAGGCTGGATCTAATCATTGCCTTCTCCTCCGGTCATATTTACTACCTACCTAATATTTAGGTTCCTAATTATTTGCAAGTAAAACTTCGTATGCTAGTGAAGAGTTACCCTCCAAAGGAAGACGTGACGTTGGCCAAAACCAAAACTCCGAAGAACTCGCTGGATGTCCGACTGGACAATCAGCTGTGCTTTGCCGTTTATGCTGCTTCTCACAAGATTGAGCAGTATTACCAAACACTCCTGAACGCTCAGGGGCTTACATATACCCAATATCTTGTCCTGATGGCATTGTCTGAAGAAGACGGCGTTTCGATTTCACATCTAGCAAGGCGTCTGGACGTCTCAGGCGCGACAATGACGCCGATATTGAAGCGCCTGGAAAAAAAGGAGCTGCTGCGGCGGGAAGTGCAAGACGGGAATGAGCGCCAAAAGATTGTGACCTTGACCGAAACCGGGCGCAGCATCTGGATCAAGAGTTGTGGGATATCTTCTGAAGTCTTTTCCCAGATCGGATTAACAAAACGCGAAGCAGATGAGATTATTCGAATCTGCAAAAAGATAGCTGGTAAGTAGTCGCCGCAACACGCGCGAAAAACTGCTCGCTTACAAGCGCCTTAAGTTGCACAAGGGTAGGCTAGGCCAAAAATTCTGGCTTGGAGCTCTTACAGAGCGGCGTTTAAGTGGTTCTGCGGTGACAAACTGGAACGGCTAAAATCTTCCCTGTCAGGGGACCGGGTTCACGGGATAATCATAGCGTGCTAAATCCGGGCGAACAACTTGGCAATCCCGCGATGTGCCTGATGCAGCTACTGGCCGGCTCGCGACTGCCTGAATCGAACATTCTGAAAGTGTCTCGAATGGCAAACTGTAACCGAAGCATTTAGAGATGAGATTATGAAGCTGAGATATCAGTCACCACCGCAACGAGGCCTTAGTCACCAATGCTGGTGTGAATCATCCGAGACGTATCTATGATCGGATACTCACCCGATCTCGGACACAAAATCATGCGGATAGGCTGTTTCGACCAGACGTTTGCGGATGACTGGGTCAATGTCAGTGCCGGTTGCAGAGAATATCCCGGTCTGCTCGATACACCAACGCAGCGGTTTTCCTTCGGAAACCCGTTTCCAGATGATTGGCGTCGCATAAGGCATCAGACGCGGGCGCGTGGCGACGCCCATTGTTAGCCCCTGAATCAGATTGACCTGCTGGCGATGAGCCGGGAACATGATCGTGCTTGAGATGAAACTATCTTCGCTGTTTGCGCTTTCGATCAGGTAAATCCGATTTCCCTGATAGGCGACCAAACCCAGATGCCGCGTCCTTTGACGGACAGAACCATCCTTGCTGTAGGCGCGCTCAAACGTATGGCTGACGACCTTGCCTTTATCCTCTCGCAACCAGATCAGGGTGCGGATGATGTCTCCACCCCAAGTTGGAGTTTGAAAATGCCCATGATAGAATCCAAGATATCGACGCAGATCCCTGGCCTGGTCTTCGAATATGAAATCAAGTGAATAACGTGATCGGTGAATACTGCCTGGATTCAGAGTCTCCAATACGGCAGAAAACTTATCCTCTTCCAGCAACAATGACTCGACGTTTACTCTGAAGTACTGGGCAATTCGGCGCAGGTTGTGAGCGGAGGGCATGCCTCCGCCGTTGAGGTACCGGTTGAACTGTTGGCGGTTGAACCCGATTTCGCGGCAGACCTGAGCAATGCTGACGCGCTCGGAACAAAGGCGACGCAAGTTATTTGAAAAGAACTCTGACATCAGGCACCTAAAACTTCTCTACTTTACACTACAATGGTTACAGATGATTACAAGTACGTATATCCAAGAAATATGTATGTAAGCCGTTTTGTGATGAAAGTTCGCAAGGAACAATCCGCGGCGAACGGGGACAACAATGCTGAAACCACCATTTACTGATATCGTGATAAAAAAATCCCCGTCGGGATTTTATGAGAACTACAGCCTTCCGATCGCAATAGGCAGTAAATGCATTATGGTAGCGTTGGTCCTTTGGGCGCTGCTGTGGCCCAAATCTGCTAATAGCATATTGAACAGCTTCAAATGGCAACTGCTTGAAAGCTTTAATGCATTCTATATCATCCTCTTCGGGGTATTTGCCGTCTTCCTTATCGTCATTGCGATTGTCCCCTCTACCGGTAAGCGCGTTATGGGCGTTCCCGGAGAGAAGCCGGAATTTTCAAACTTTTCGTGGTTTGCGATGATGTTCGGTGCCGGTTTGGGCGTGGGACTTATGGTTTTTGCTACAGCTGAGCCCCTGGGGTTGTGGGGCTCGAACCCGGAAATTCTGGCCCAAAATGTCGGGGCGAACACCGAAGAGGCTATCCGTTCAACCTATGTCTTCACTTTTGCACATTATGGCTTTCATACTTGGGGTGTCTTTGTGGTTGCCGGTCTGGCGATGGCTTACTGCTCGTACACGCGTGGTCTGCCCCTAACGATCCGAAGCGCGCTGACGCCCCTGATCGGTCGTTATGCAAATGGGATTTTTGGGCATGTGATCGACACGCTAGGTGTGGTTGCCACCATTCTAGCCGTTTCGGTCACCATCGGTTTTGGTGTCAGCCAATTTATCAACGGACTTTACGCGATCACCGGAATGGAATGGATCATGAACCTGGGCGGTGAAGCCCCGACACCTAGCAGTGCCGGTCTGATTGCAGGGCTTGTGCTGATCATGGTGTTGTCGATTCTGTCTGCCGTGTCTGGTGTCGGGAAAGGCGTGAAGTATCTGTCGAACCTAAACCTGGTACTCTCGCTGATCCTGCTGCTTACCTTCGTTGTTTTCGGCTCGTTCTTTTTTGCCATGACAACCTACGGAGTTGCACTGTTCGATTACATCGTCGAGTTCGCCTCGCTGTCCTTTAACGCCTATTTTCCGATGAACGAAGCTGAGTTTGCAGCAGCACTGCCAGCGGCGGCACAGCCGTATTCGGCTGAGCTGTTCTCAGGTGCTACTAATGCCTGGGGTAGTTACGATGGTTTTATTTCGGGGCTGACCGGGGATGCGGCAGCGTTGGATGAGACGACGCTGGCAGCTGTTTATGAGGCTGGTAACAATGGTCGACAGTTCACATGGCAAGCTGGATGGACGACCTTTTACTGGGCATGGATGGTAGCTTATGCACCATTCGTGGGTCTATTCCTGGCGCGCATCTCGAAGGGCCGCACTATTCGTGAGTTTGTCATTGGTTGTGTTGTTGCGCCTTCATTGGTGTGCTTTGCTTGGATGACAATTCTGGGTGCAACTGCAATTGATCTTGAACTCAGCGGTGTTGCCGAAGGTGCCATTTCTGGCGCGTCTAACACGAACAAGCTATTTGTCACCTTGTCCTACATTCTGGATGGCTGGCTGTTGTCCGCGCTGAACGTAATGTGCGTTGTCCTTGTTCTGACGTTCCTTGTTACGTCCGCAGACTCCGGTATTTTGGTCATGAACACGATCATGTCCGGAGGAGATCAGGAGACCGGCGTCAAACACCGCATCGTTTGGGGTGTTATTCTAACCGCTGTGCTGGGCACTTTGTTGCTGGCCGCAGGCGAAACCAACCCAATGGAGGCTATTCGAAACGCAATGATTATCGGAGCACTACCGTTTGCTGTCATCTTAGGATTGATGATGATTGCGATGATCAAAGCAATGTATCGCGACTATCTGCGCGAAAAACATCAGCCATCCGGACTTGGAACTGAACCTGCGGAATGAACTAGCGGTGACGAGCAATAATGAAGTTGCTCGTCACCCCTACACTTCTTCGTCTCCTTATAAGCAGTTCGTTCAAGAGTTCCCGTGCATGGTTAAACTCACCGGCGACTCCAGGCGGGCCGGGATAAATTGATCCGGACCCGCCCGCAGTGACCAAAGGGAAAATTTGGTGATGCACGACAGCCTAAAGTATCGGCCGCCGCGTTTTATGATCCAGCCATGGCATTGCCTTTTCCAAAGCAGCGGCAACGTGAAACGCACGCGGGTCATCGAAAGCGCGCGCAACGATCTGAACTCCGACCGGCCTGCCGTTTGCACCGATACCTGCCGGCACAGCCAAAACGGGTAAACGTGACAACATGTTAAAAACGGCCTGTGTGTTGAGGTCATAGTCACTGTCGAATTCGCGATCACCAATTTGGATCCGATCCCAGGGTTTTTGCTGTGCCAGCATGTCGTAACTGGCAAACGTAGGGCAGATGAATGCGTAGTACTCATCTTCCAGCATAGGACCAAATCTGCTGTAGATATCCGCCGCGACATCATATGCAGTCAGGAATTCATCTGCCGTGGTTTTTTTTGCCAGATCCGCGATATAGGCGGTGTAATCGCAAACCAGATCGGGGTGAGCCTCAACTTCGCGTAGTAGAGCCGCACCCATCAGGTGGTTCAGGTAGTTCTTACAACTCTCACGCACCTCTCGTCCCCACCCAAGATCGACTTCTTCCAAAACAGCTCCTGCATCTGACAGGGAGTCCAGCACCTTGCGGGTCTGATTGGCGACGTCCTCGGTGACAACTTCGTTGCTCACATCAAAACTATAGGCAATGCGTTTGCCTTTCAGGTCGTCAAAATCAAACGGGATCGTCATATCCTCTCGCACTGTGGCGATGTCCTGCGGATGATGGCCGGAGATGATGTTCTGCATCAACGCGCAATCGGCTGTCGTCCGGGACATTGCGCCAACATGGCAATAAGCATCCAGATTGAACGGCGCCACATCGGGCACCCGTCCATAAGGCGGTTTGAAACCAACAATACCACAGGCTCCCGCCGGGCCACGTATTGAACCGCCGATGTCTGAGCCAGTGGCCAAAGTTGTGGTGCCTGCGGCAAGTGCTGCTCCGGATCCACCGGACGATCCGGATGTGGTGTAATCAAGATCCCAGGGATTACGTGACACACCATGAAGGCGCGATTCAGTGGTCCAGGCACAGCAAAATTCCGGTGTGGCAGTTCTGGCGTGGAAAATTGCACCTGCCGCCTGCAAACGCTCAGCTACGGGATGGGTTTCGTTCGCGAAATAGTCTTTGTAGATCAGAGATCCCTGGGTGTTGCGTTGTCCTTTGACGGACATTTCATCCTTGATGGCAACGCTTATGCCCTCCAGTGGCCGCGCATCCTCGGGACGACACACATAAATATCTTCTGCGGAGCGGGCGGCTTTCATGGCTTCATCGTGATACATGTCGGTAAAAGCATTAATCTTGGGCTCGACCTGCTCAGCGCGGGCAAGCTGCGCCTTCAGGACATCAACAGGCGACAGTTCCCCAGACTTGTATCGGGTGATTTGATCGCGGGCAGACAAGTAGCAAAGTTCAAGATATGAAGGGGACATTGTTGTTTCCTTTGACGTTCAGGCGGTGCGATTCCAGTGCATATGGACACGCAAAAATTTGAAGCTGGCTGAGGTAAGTTACGCTTCGAAGGTTATTTTGCCTCCGCAGATTGTTACCGCGGCGCGGGAGGTACCCAATTGGCTTGCCGACAAGGCCTCGATGTCGTGATCCATCACAACCACATCGGCCATCATTCCTGGTCGTAGCGTACCCTTGCGATGCTCATTAAATTCGACCCATGCATTGTCGCGGGTGTACGATGCCAGTGAATCGCGCAGGCTTTGGCGTTGGTCTGGCCCCTGTGAAGACGGATCAACGCCGGTCACCGCTCCTTGAATGGTTTGCATAACGTCCACCGGGACAACTGGCCAATCTGTTGAAAAGATGACTTTGGCACCTGTGTGGCGGATGGTCCTCCACGGGCACGCATTCCTGATCTGGAAGTCATGAAGAAGATCACCAGCTTCATACGGTGTGAAAAAGCCCGCACGTGGAGAATGCAGAGGTTGGAATGAGGCCACGACACCAAGCTGCGCCAGACGTGGAATGTCTTCGGAAGCGATCGTTTCTATATGCTCGATCCGGTGTCGGCTGTCGCGAACGCCATTGATCTTCTGTGCGGCCTCAAATGCATCCAGAGTGGCACGCACACCTGCATCTCCAATCGCGTGAACAGAGATTTGCAACCCCATGGCATCAGCGCGAATACAGGCTTGTTTGAAATGCTCATCCGAAAACAGCGGTGCACTACAGCTGTCTGTTCCGGGATAGGGCTGCAACATGAAAGCCGTGCCATTATCAATAACGCCGTCGATGAACATTTTGACCCGCGAGGACCACAGCATTTCACTGGCATATGTATCGCGCATTTGAGCGGCTTCATTCAGGCGCTCCAGCGGGTCGGTGTGTTTAAGGTGCATAGGAATTTCGGTGCGACACAAGAGCGTGCCTTCCGCTTCCAATTCCGCCAGCAGTTCCAGTTGATAGAAATTACCGTCCATGTTGTGCAGGCCCGTGATCCCATAGGACGCACAGTGCTCAAGCCCTTTGGCAATGACGGCTTTGTCAATGGCGCGTTCTCTGGCCGTGGGCGTGGGAATTGGATCGGCACCGGTCACGCTTCCAACCATTTCGCGCCCGCCAAGGGGGGTATGGGCAATCACCGGACCCATTGCCGCCGCTTCGCGCAATTCGCCCGACGCAGTGCCATCCTTGGCCATGACAACCTCAGATCCTTCGTCAACGATTTTTCCGTGCAGCAAGCCTGCCAGTTCAAGGGCTTTGGTATTTGCCCAGGCCGTGTGACAATCAGAGGCAACCGCCACAAAGGGCCGATCCGGCATCACTGCATCTAGGTCTTGCCGTGTGGTCGGCCGGTGACCAAAGGCGTGATAGTCGATTGAATTCGCATAAAGCAGAACATCATCCGGGCGTGATACTGCAAACTCGCGCACAGCCGCAGAAATCGCCTGAAGCCCAAAGACTCCGTACAGGTTCAGGTAGCTCAACTCAGCTGCACCCTGGAACAAATGGACATGACTGTCGATGAAGCCGGGCAGAACAGTATTGCCCTGAGCATCGATGACCCGGGCTGATCCCGAAATATCCCGGATCTCGGCATTTGTACCAACAGCTGTGATAACACCGCCTTTGATTGCCAAAGCCTCGGCGTCTGGCCCGTCAAATGTCACAACTTTACCGTTGAGAATGACCAAATCCGTCATGGATCGCTCCTAAATAGATAGCTTTTTCGCATCATGCGCGTCGGCTGCCCCTGAAGGCTGGCCTCGAAGATCTGGATTCAACATGCTGTTGAACCCGCATGAGACTGTTCCGGAAGATCGTGATGAGACGCTGCAATCAGTGCGCGGGTGTAAGGTTGCTCTGCATTGTGAAAAAGCTGATCGGTCGGACCGGTTTCAACAAGTTGCCCCTTCAGCATTACGATCATGCGGTCAGCCGCATGGCGTACGACACTCATGTTGTGCGTGATGAGCAATATCGACAGGCCCATTTGTTCTTGCAGGGCATTCAGCAGATTCACGACTTCGCCCTGAACCGACACATCCAGCCCTGCTGTCGGTTCGTCTGCGACAATCAGTTTAGGAGACAAGGCCAGCGCCCTTGCTATGCCCGCGCGGCGCGCTTGCCCACCCGACATTTCATGCGGAAATCTGTGCGCAAATGAGGCGTCCAGCCCCACTTGCGTCAACAGCTCAACAGCGCGTGCTGGTGTTGCCTCAGACTTGCGGCCATGAACGACAAGAGGTTCAACAATTTGCTTTGCGATCGGAACTCGCGGTGACAACGATCCCGCCGGATCCTGAAACATCATCGCGACATGTTCACGCGCTTTGCCCCAGGCGGCAGCATCCGCACCAGACATATCGTCCCCACACAGAGTGATCCGCCCTTCGTCAGGTTTCACCAGTCCCATTATGCTGCGGGCAACGGTCGTCTTTCCTGATCCGCTTTCCCCGATCAGGGCGAGGGTTTCGCCTCTGTGAATGTCAAAGCTGACGTTTTGAACCGCCCGAATTTCTTCCGACCACCCGCCCAGCTTTGCCGGAATAAATCCACTACGATAAAAGTTTACCGATAGGCTTTCCACACTGAGCACAGGTTGATGATGCAGATCGATCCGATCACTTGGCCCGGCAACAATAGGTATATCGCCCTCTAAAGCATCAGCCATGGTTGGCAGGCGTCGCGTTGGGGTGTCTATCTGTGCGGGATCACAGCGAAGCAATGCTTTGGTGTAATCGTCCTGTGGATTGGAAAACACATCCCTGACTGATCCGGACTCACGAATTTCCCCGGATTTCATGACCAGCACATCATCACAAAGAGAAGCGACAACACCAAGATGATGGGTCACGAAAACAACAGCGCAGCCCGTTTCGTTTTGCAGTCGGCGCAACAGGTCAAGTATTTCGACCTCCAATGTCGGATCAAGTGCCGTTGTTGGTTCATCAGCAAGCACCAGGTCTGGCCCTAACATCAGTGCCATCGCAATTGAAACGCGCTGGCGCTGACCGCCGGACAACTCGTGAGGGTACATGTTCATGCGTGTCGCTGGGTCAGGCAGGCTGACCCAGTCCAAGGCATCAATCGCACGTTGCCACTTTTCGCGTTTCGACCATGGTTCGCGGTACAGCAAATCGGTCATTTGTTGACCAATGGTCAGCGCCGGCGCAAGCGACGTCATAGGGTCCTGAGACACATAGGAAATACGGGTTCCGCGCAAGCTGCGCAGCTGATCAGGCTGCAGACGCAACAAGTCTGTTCCGTCGAACCAAACCTCTCCGGAATTCAATGTGGCCGCATCGGGTAACAGCCGCGTCAAAGCCCACAGCAGGGTCGACTTCCCTGAACCACTTTCCCCGACGATGCCCAGTGTCTGGCCTTTCTGAAGAGAGAACGAAGCCCATTTCACAGCCTGAATAGGACCAAAGCGTATGGCCAGATCGCAAACATCAAGAAGTTTGTCGTGCTTCATTTCCCCCTCCTGACAAGTTTGGGGTCAAAGGCGTCACGCAGAGCTTCACCCAGAAATGTAAAGCCTAGGGTGGCTACCACCAGGGGGATTCCCCCTGCGACCACCAGCCATGGGGTATGCCCCATAAAATCAAACCCATCCTGCAACATCAGGCCCCAGCTGGAAGACGGTGGTTTGACCCCCACTCCAAGGAAGCTCAACCCGGCCTCGGCCGCGATGAAGGTCGGAATATCCATTGAGGCAATAATCAGTATGGGTCCGATTACATTGGGTAGAATATGGCGCACTACGATGCGGGTGCGGCTTGCGCCCATCGCACGCAGGGCCTCGACATATTCGGCGTTTGAGTGCGCCATGACAGAAGAGCGCATGACCCGCGCATAATAGGGCACGGAAGTGACCACCAGCAGGCCGATCAAGACCAGCATTCCGCCGCCAAATATCGGGCCAATGGCAAGCGCAAGAATGATTACAGGATAGGCACGTACAGTATCAAATCCCAAAGTCAGGACATAATCCGCCCAACGGGGACCCATCGCAGCTATCATTCCAAGAATACCCCCCAGCACGACGGACATACCGGTCGAGATCAACGCCACGCTCAAAGCGATACGGCCGCCGTACAAGGCCCGGGACAGCACATCACGCCCCAGTTGATCCGTTCCCAACCAGTGAGCCGCACTTGGATCCTGAAGCTTCGCAGGTATGTCCATTGCATTGGGCCCATATGGGGCAATCCAGGGTGCGAAAATTGCGGACAAAATCAGCGTGATAGCCAACAGCAGCCCGAATAGGCCCATTGGATCGCGCAGCAATTTTCGAAAGCCACCCGCTTGAGGGGTCAACTTCGCTGCAGGAGGCTCGATTGCGGTCATTCCCGAGATTCCTTGAAGCGTGGGTCAATGATGGCGTTCAGAATGTCCGCCGTAGTGGTTGCGGCAATCAACAATGCGCTTGAGGCCAAAACAGCGCCTAACGAAACAGGATAGTTGCGTAAAATAACGGCGTCATACATCAACTTGCCAATGCCCGGCCGGGCAAAAACGATTTCGGCAAAGACTGCACTTCCAAGCATGTAGCCGACGCCGATACCCAGGACCGTTATTGTTGGTGCCACAGCCACGCACAAAGCGTAGCGATAGACAATCCGCGTTTCCTTTAGCCCAAAAGAACGTGCGTTCCGGATATAGTTTGCCGTCAGAACCTCGATCATGGAGGCCCGTACCAGGCGTGCGAGATATCCGACCCAGCCGATGCCCACCGCAATGGCGGGCATAATAAGATGGTGAATCGTTGATCCGATGGAACCCTCACCTGCCCCAATCGCGGGTAGCCAGCCCAATCGGGCAGAAAACAGCAACATTCCGTAGATGGCAATAATAACCGAAGGGACGGCAATAACACTTACGGAAAGGATGCCTATCAAGCGGTCGAACACCCCATTGCGACGCACAGCAGCGATACATCCCAGAGGGATTCCAAGGCTCGCAGCCAGCAGCATGGACGCAGCAACAAGCTGAATAGTATGCGGTAAATGCGCCAGCAGAATTTCGCTGACAGGGCGGCGTGTTCGAATGTCTGTCCCCAGGTCACCGTGCAGGATAGCGTTCAGATAATTCACGATCTGAACCGGCATAGGTTTGTCCAGGCCAAGCTTTTCGGCAAACGCCGCCTTGATCTCAGGTGTGGCACGTGGGCCAAGCATGGCACTGGCCGGATCACCCGGGGCAAGTTGCACCAGCACGTAAAGCGTTGAAATGGCGAGGATGAGAACCACCACCCCAAGGCAACTGCGCCGCAGGATATATCCGAGCATCGTGATGTCTCCGAAAAGGCATGGGCTTGGCGGCCCGGTATGGAGCCGCCAAGATAGAAATGCTTAGTTTACAGCTTTCTTGAAGCCGGCAAACACCGGGCGTCCATCGGGCAACGTTGCCGGAATGACCGTATCGCGCCACAGGATTGTTAACGGCTCATTTGTCAGGAAGACAAAATCGCCGGAGTCCTGCATCATGTCCTGCAACTTCACATAAAGTGCTCCGCGCTCTGCTTCATCGACAGTTTGGCGCGCCTCCGCCACCATGGCATCGTAGTCAGGATTGCTCAGCCCTTCCCAATTCCAGATACCGACCTGATCGGACGTGAAGTACTGCATGGCGTAAATGCCCTCCGGGTTGCCGGTCCAGGACTTCAGATGAAGTTGCAGATCAGCAGCGCGTGTTTCGTCAACGCTCCAGAATGTGCCTTCGTCCTGAGCGTTAAGCTCTACGATCAACCCGATCTCTGCAAGATTGGCCTGAATAATCTGGGCAATAGTCGAGCGGTTGGCGGTGTTGACATAATCGAGCCGTAAAACGGTGCCTTCGGCGCCCGCCTCAGAAATCAATGCCTGAGCTGCCTCAACATTGCGTTGGATTGGGGCGGCTGTACGGTGACCCAATAGCCCTGGGGCGACCATACCCGATGCCTGATTGGCGCTCCCGTTTGATACAGCCGATAGAATGGTTGGCACATCCACAGCCAGCTGAATGGCGTGGCGGACACGCTGATCGGAAAGCCCTTCGTAGGTTTCTGAAACTCCCATCCAAAGCGGATCCAACGATGGTCGCAGTTCTGTTTTGCCATCTTCAGAAAGTGTGGTGGACCAGCTGTCATATTCTAACGCTGAGGCGGCATAGGTGAAATCAATCTCTCCAGCATCAAACGCAACCCGTGCAGCGTTGTCATCTGCAATTGCAATGATTGAAACTTCTTCAAAATCAGCAGGCTCGCCGTTCCAGTCCGGGTCTTTTTCCAGAATGAAAGCTTCTCCCGGTTCGTGAGATTTGAACTTGTAAGCGCCAGCCGTCGCGACCGGAGTCGCTTCAAAATAGCCGTCAGAGGCCTCGGCCGCTGCTTTGGAAATGATGGCGCCGGATGTGTAAGTTAGGGTTGCGGTCCAAAATGACGGAGATGGCGCACTAAGATGAATGATGCCTGTGTATTTCCCAGTCACCTCGACGTCCGTCATCAATGAAAACTCTGCTGAGACACCGGACTCCAGATCTGGATCGTTATGGCGTTCAAAAGAGTACTCAACATCTTCGGCGGTCAGCTCTCCGTATCCACCCGACCACATGATACCGGGCTTCAATTCAAAAGCGATGTTTTGCGGATCGGACAAGTCAACCGACTTAGCTGCATCAAGTTCAATCTGCCAGCTGTCGCCTGGTGCGTATTTCCCCAATCGTGGGTAAATATTGTCAATCAATAGCTGCTCTGAACTGGAGCCCCAATAGGCCGGATCCAGATACCCGGGATCAGCCGGTACAGCGATGCGCAGATTGTCAGCTGCCGCTGCTCCGGAAAGCGCCAAGCCAAACATCAAGGCGAGAGGGGTCGTTGACACGTTCTGTTTTGGGATTTTGTTGGTTTTAGGTGTCATTTTCTTCTCCGTCTGTTGGATCTTTTTTGTCAGTGTAGAGACAGATGAAAAAAAGGCGCGACCAATTGTGGTCAAAAATATATGCTAGCTGCATCACAATGGCATAAAGTAGCATAAATATGGTGCAGACTCATCTTCCACAAAACCTGCGGTTGCTATGCAGCTATGGGCAGTCCGTTTCAGATATATGCCGTCGAATCGGGATTAACCGTCAGCAGTTCAACAAATACCTAACTGGGCAAACGCAACCTTCGCTTGCCACACTCCGGCGTATTTGTGACTTCTTTGGTGTGGATGAGGCAGAGGTCTTGCAAGATCACATGTCCTTTTCGAAAATGGTACGGCTGCGCCCCCCCGTTTTACCCAGTTCTTCTGACCCAGTTACCGCCCAGCTTGAAAAAGTCATCCGTCGGGATCGCCAAAATTCGGGCGTTCTGAAACGACATGCCGGGTATTACCACATCTATATGAGCCCCGATCCTGCAAGAAACTATCTTTTGAAAAGCGTTGGACACATGTTTCAATTGGGCAATGAATGGTTCACCAAAGAACTCGAACGGTATGGGGAGAATGAATTTGCTGTTCCGTCGCCTTTAAAGCACTCAGGGCTGTTGTTCGAAGCGCACAACCGCATTTTCATAACCTCTCGTGAACAGGGTCGCGGATATGGGATGTGGTCAACGATATTGATAGCTTCGGACTACAATGAGCCATCCTTTTTGCCAGGTCTAATTCAGGGCATAGAACCCGAGGGAGGCCATCTGGTCTACGGAGCGCGTGTTGTTTGGGAGTATCTTGGGAAGTCACCAAACTTGCGCAAAGTAGTGCAGAGTTGTGGCACACTAAGAGGGGACCAGCCAGAAGTTCCCGAATTCGTGCGCAATTCTCTCTTCAACATGGAAGAAGGGAAACAAGTGACGCTGACCGTGGCCTTTTAGGGTCTTCAGTATTTCCCAACTACCACTGCCAGAATCTAGGTCATGTTAGCAAATGGCGAAACCACAGACGGATCGGCGTGAGGTCGCTAAAACCCAGATAACTCACCACCGCTATGTCGTAGCGGGTTGCGACACATCGGGCATTCTTGAGTTTGTTGAAACAGCGTTCGACCAGATTTCGCAAGCGATAGAGTGAACGATCTACGGTTTCAGAGGTGTAGACGCCCCCGTTGGCCTCGATGTGCCATTGTGGATTTGCAAACAACCTGATTGGAGGCGTCTATGGAAAAGATTGGCCTGGATTTGGCGAAGAACATTTTCCAGGTGCACGGAGCAGATCACACGGGTCACGCAATTTTGCGGAAGCGATTTCGCAGAGGTCAGGTCCTTGAGTACTTTGCCAAGCTGCCGAAATGCGTGGTGGCGATGGAAGCCTGTGCCAGTGCACATTATTGGGGCCGGGAGATTGGCTGGTGTTGTCACGTTAACCCCCAGTCCACAAACAAGTGCTGATGTTCAGATTTCAAGCTGCTTAGGTGGCGACATTCTAGGTGTCAAAGGCCTCGAGACAGTGATGCCGAATTGTTAAGGCGGAGCGGGGGCGCTGAAGCAATTACGGATGGCTGAGTGGGTCGCCACGAACCTTTGCAATCCTCCTGAAGAGCGATAGCCTTGCATCGTCCTTTCCCGCTTTCGGAATGGAAGATGACTATTTTCAGCTCGATTGTTCAAGCCCTTGTGCGACCAATGATCCAACCTCGGCGCGACCTCTTGCTTGGCGGCACCATATGAACGTAGTTTGTCCGTGATGATCCGCTTTAGAATGAAACCAAAGCGCTCTATCAGGCGGTGCAACAGCTGTTTTGCCGCCCGTTTGTCCCGTTTCGATTGGAGGATTTCGTCCAGCACGACGCCATGCTGATCGACCGCGCGCCAGAGCCAATACTTGCGACCTGAGATTCTCACGGCAACTTCATCCAGGTGCCAGACATCACCTGGACGTTTCTGTCTCTGCCGCAGGTTTCGAGCTACCGCCAGCCCGAATTTGATGACCCAACGCCGGACAGTTTCGTAAGACGCATCGATCCCACGCTGCAGAAGCATCTCTTCAACTTCACACAGACTCAGATTGAAGCGAAACGTAAAGCCACACCGCGTGGGCGATTATCTGAGGCGGAAAGCGGTGGCGCTTGAAGCTGATTGACGATGACTTCATCGATGTCTGCTACGTCCAATTTCGGGCATGAGCAACCGAACAACGGCTAACGTGACAACACCCTCTGAATCGCTCATTTCAGCGCAAGAATTTCGCACGACGCTCCGTGCATTTGTCGACAAATACGGCGCCACAAATGTTCTGTATTCTCTAGCCGACAAACCCGATGACGCGGTAGTCCAAGACACATTGTCGCGCGCACCGCCCTTCGTTCGTCAACTCAAACTGATTGAGGCCGATGTTGTGACGACCGCACGCGCAGCCAGTGACTATCCGCGCTGCTCGGCGGATCGAACAAAATGGGTTGCCGACGGTCTCATTTTTGAATTGACAACGTCATGTTCATTGAAGAATGGCGCGACGACCAAAAGCTTGTGCCAATTAAATGGCTCCAACCCGCGAAAGCTCTTAGGCGCACAGATGGGAATCATGTGCGAGGCCGAGGCGCAAATCACAGATGCCGAGAAAGATACAGTCTATACGGCTTTGCCAAGTTGTTTGCCAGCGGTTACAGGCGCGATCAGGCGGTTAACTCGAGGGCATAGCCATTCCAAAGATCGTGAGCATCCGATCGGGCGTGGCGGTAGGAAACGGAGGAGAGGCGATAGCGGCGGGGTCGGAATATGGTGTTAATCTGGTCGTGAGCGGCAAGAAACCTTTGCGCCTGCCCTGGAGATTCGAAACGACCCATCAGCTTTTCACGCTTTCGAGTGGGTCTGTGTGATCCTTCGATCCTGTTATTCAACCCTTTGTGTGCTCGGTGATCCGCACCCGGCGCAAGATCGCGGATGGGCTTGAAATAGCTTCGCAACTTATCCGTGATCACGACACGGGGTTCGCCGAATTGCGAAATCAACCGCTTCAGAAAGCGTCAGGCTGCCTTAGCACTCCGCCGTGGTTGGACGAGAATATCAAGCGTATCTCCGTTCGCATCCACCGCCCGCCAGAGCCAGCATTTCCGACCGTTGATCGGAATGACCACTTCGTCCAAATGCCATTTGTCGGCTGCGGCCGGCCGGTCTCGCCTGATGCAATTTGCGAAATGGCCGCCAAAGCGGTTGACCCATTGCCGGATCGTTTCCCGACTGACCATCACACCGCGTTCCGCGAGCAGATCTTCAACATCGGCAGCGCTGAGCGCAAACCGGTGGTAGACCCAGACCGCATAGGCGATGATCTCACGCGGAAAACGAAAGCCCTTCAGGCGAGGCATCTTGGACGGCATCTTCATGCGTGAGACCTATTTAGATCACAACGCGCAAACAAGTTGGCAATGCCGGTACACCGGTTCGAAGATGAGTGAAGGCTTCGGTGAAGCTCGTGATCCGGTCAACTTCGAGCAACATGCCAGTGATGCGCACATCAGGAAGGCGGCGGTAGAGATCGAAGACGAGCTGATCCGCCTCAGCAGGAACATCCGCTGTCAGTCGGTCGAGATTGAGAGTTCCGTTTTCGATTGAACCCCCCGGTATGGCACAGTGTCTGGTTGCTTTGACCAGCCTGTTCAGCCCGTCCGTCATCCGCATCTTGCGATCTTCCAGCCATTCCATCGGCTCAAAGGGAACGCTCAGGCGGGGTGTATCTTGCACGGCAACCAGCGGGACCAAGGCCTGTTTGAGATCGCCGTATCGCTGCGATTGAGGCAACCAGATATCACCTGATCGAAAGGCATCACGCATGTGAGAAAGGACGGCTACTTCCCACAATTTGCGATCCCCGGCATCCTGAACCTGAAGGTGGCGAAGCCATTTTGAATTGCGCCGCAAGAATGTCGTTGGGAGATTTGGAAGGCTCTTGCCATCCCCAATAAGCTGAGCAGCTTCAATCAACGGGCCACGTATGTGTACCCTGGGTCAACGAACGTAGGTGCCGAATATCGGTCGCGCTCCGTGGAAGTGTTTTTCATGCGGTGCATGTTGGAATGATATAGGCGCTGATGTCAGACAGAAAATAAATGGCAGGGCAGGGAAATGGGCCAGTAGGCGCAGATAACGCGCCCCCCCAGCTTGGACTGTAATACCCAATTTGATGCTCTTTTGTGGGTTGTCATGCCAAACGGCTATCGCAGCAATCGCGCGAAGGAATTTGATTAGAACGCTTCTATCGGTGAATTTGTGGGTAACCCACAAAGGAGGAAACCATGAAAGCGTTCCAAAAGATTGCTGTAACCCTACGAAATTCCGCACTAATTTTCGGCGTTGTGACTGGTATGGCTGTCGCAGACACATACCCGTCAAAGCCCGTTGAAATGATAATCGGCTTCAAACCGGGCGGATTCTCCGATGCAATGGCCCGCAAATTGTCAGAGCCGTTGACCGAAATCTTGGGCCAACCAATAGTTCATACCTATAAAGGAGGCGCTGGCGGCAGCATCGCGGCGACCGCAGTCAAAGACACTCCCGCTGATGGGTATTCCGTCGTGGTTGCCACTAGCCTCACTTTTGGTTTCAACCCGCTCCAGGGCAAAGTGACGTATACCAAAGATGACTTTGAATATCTGTTGACGATGGCTCGGTTTGACACGGCATTCGTGTCGATGGCAGACAAGCCATGGACCGATTTTAATTCGATGATCGAACATGCAAAATCGACTGGTATGCCTTTGCGTTTCGGCTCACTCGGGCCTGCAGATCGCCTTCAGATTGAAGCGGTTCAAAAGGCCACTGGCATTGTGATCATCCCACTGCCAGTCAAGGGTGGTGCAAACATGATGCAACAAATCCTAGGTGGTCATGTCGATTTCGGCCTAAGCGGCGGCCCGCATATTCAATATGTCAAATCCGGAGAAATGATTGCCCTGGCCGCGTCTGGATCAGAGCCTCTGAACGCATCACCAGAAGCACCGACAATGTCGAGTCTCGGGTACCCTGCCGTGAGCTACAATTCGGTCATCGCAGCACCGAAAGGTCTGCCTGAGGATGTGAAGGCTAAACTGGAAAGTGCCTTGCTGGAAGCGGCAAATTCTGAAGGTTTCCAAGAGTTGGTAACCGGTCGTTTCGTTGGCATACCGCCCATGAACGGCGCACAGACTGCGCAATCCATTGAAGAGATCACCGAGGCGATGCAGGCCGTGATCTCTGCTTCGGGGAGCTGACCAAAACCCGATAAACCGCCGCACGGGCCAGTTCAAACGGATAACACCATGCAGAACCGACGTATAATGTCCCTGTTCCTGATTGCCTCGAGCCTCTTTGGGCTCTGGGTGACAAAATCAGAGCTTCGCAGCGATGGACAAACCCTTGCGACCAGTCAAGCGATGTTACCAGAACTGGCCTTGTGTCTCATTCTAGGCCTGTCTCTTCTAAACTTTGTTCGGGGTCTCCTGGAGGACAGGACACCCACCAAAGTTGGAACGATCGGTGCCGAAACGGACGTGGTCATCGCAGCTCCCCAAATTGTTGCAATTCTGTTCGTTTGCGGTCTGATGATTGCCTTTAGCCTTGTGTTTCCGGTGATCGGATACATTCCCGCATCCGTTTTGCTACTTGTGACGCTGATGGTGTCCGCTGGCGGGCGCAACAAAATGGCCATCGCGCTGGTTTCGGTGCTTGTGGCTGTCGTGCTCTTTCTTGGGCTGCGCTATGGCCTTGGTATTCACAGCAACGCATTCCCCGAATTTTTGGCACTGAAGGGCTGAACCCATGGATGCACTACTTGCAGGTATTCTGAGTGCGTTTTCGGTGGGTCCGATTATTGCGATCCTGATCGGGGTTTCAATTGGGATTTTCATGGGGGCCATTCCCGGGCTGACAGCGGCGATGGCCATTGCACTGTTGTCGCCGATCACTTTCGGGATGGATCCTCTCACGGCCATTGCCTTTCTCATTGGCATCTACAAAGGCGGTACTTTTGGCGGATCGATCTCGGCAATCCTGCTAAATATCCCCGGATCACCCGAGGCCACCGCGACGGCGTTTGATGGATATCCACTGGCAAAAAAAGGTCAGGTCAAACGGGCGTTGCAAATGGCGCTGTTTGCCTCGGTCGGCGGGGCGATCCTTGCGGATTTCCTGTTGTATGTCGTTGCGGCGCCATTTTCGCGGATTGCGCTTAATTTTGGCCCGGCAGAGCTGACATTTGTCGTGCTCTTTGCGTTCACATTTGTTGCCGGCCTGACCGGACGTTCGATGACCCGCGGCCTGATCGCCTGTGCGATTGGAATTCTGTGCGCAATGGTCGGGCTGGACCCAATGACCGCCAGCCCGCGTTTGAATTTCGGCTTCATCGAGTTGCAAGATGGCCTGCCACTTTTGCCGATTGCGATTGGGATGTTGGGCGTGGCCGAGGTCATCATTGCGATCGAACGCAGCCTTGAGCGCCGTCGTGTCAATCGCAACGCGACTGCAGAAGTAGTGAGTCAATCCAGTGGGCCGAATTTGGGCCTCAAGGAGTTCTTTCGCTACTGGAAAACAATTGTACGCTCTAGTTTGATTGGGACCGGCGTGGGCGCGCTGCCCGGCATCGGCGGATCCATGGCCGCGTTTGTCGGCTACGGCACCGCCAAGAAATTTTCAAAAACTCCCGAGGAATTCGGCACTGGATCCATTGACGGGATCGCAGGGCCTGAAGCGGCGAATAGTGCGGTGGTCGGTGGCAGTTTTGTACCGCTCTTGACCCTTGGCATTCCCGGCAATGTCACAACCGCCTTGTTGATCGGCACGTTTCTTGTGCACGGGATCGAGCCGGGCCCGCATGTCTTTAAGACCCAACCGGTGCTGATCTATGGCATCTTCACGATCCTATTTGTGGCCAACTTCTTTAACCTGATTGTTGGTCTGCTGGGCAGTGGTCTATATAGTCACATCGTCAAAGCGCCCGAATACATTAGCTATTCTGTGATCGCTTTGACTTGCCTAACCGGGGTCTATGCGTCAGGGACCAGCGTGTTTAACCTTTATGTGATGATCATTTTTGCTGTGGTCGGCTACTTCATGAAGAAGTTCGATTATTCCTTCGTGGCCTTCCTGATCGGATTTGTTCTGGCGCCAGAATTTGAACTGTCTTTCCGCTCCTTTATTCTGGTGGCTCAAGGCAACCCGCTTGGTCTGCTGTTGCAGCGCCCCATTGCGTTGTTGTTCTGTGTGATGACGATTGGCGCTGTTGTACGCATCGGTTGGGCCAAACATAAAAATGCCCAACGTGCGAAACGCGCGGCTTAAACTTCCCATCGCTTGATAAGAGGCCCCTGGTGTTCCAACCAGGGGGCCTTTTGCGTTCACTGATAGGGTTTCGGGTTTCTTCGCATTCAAAGTTGCGGATCAATTCTGAAACACCTTAGTCAGATTTGCGCGAACGTACCAGATAACGCCACAAGAGCGGCGCGATCAACGACACCTCTAGGATGCGCACCAAGTGAAACAACATGACAAAGGGCACGTCAACATCCTGATCCGTTGCAACAAGGCTCATCTCCATAAGTCCGGCAGGTGCAAATGCCAGAACGATGTCCAGAAATTCAACGGGAACATATGGGTTTAAAGCATAAGCAGTCGCAAAGGTCATCGAAATGACCAATACAGATGAGATAGCCGCCAGCACCAGTAGCCGCCCAGCACTGAACCAGGTTGAACCGACAAAGCCACAGCCGATTGTGATTCCGAAAACAATCTGGCTAAGCTGGAGCCACAGTTTTGATGGCTCGAAGGAGCCAAGCACGCCAGTCTGACCAACAAGCACAGTCAGAATGAAAGGGCCAAGAAATACCTTAGCCGGTAGGCGCAAGACGCGCCCCAAACCCCATCCCAAGGTTGCCAAGAATGCCATTTCCGGCACGCCTATCACGTGGATTTCTGACAGGCTTATTTGCTGTCGGGCGTAGTTGTCCCCTCCAGTCAGCCAAATCGAAGCAAAGGGAATTGCCAAGACAACAAGGAAAATCCTGGCAGATTGCATGAATGCCACGATTTGCGGGCTGCCGCCAGCCTGATCGGCAATCAATGCGAATTCGGTCACGCCGCCAGGTGCTCCACCAAAAAACGCGGTGACGCGGTCAAGCCCGCCAAGTTTGTTCAGCACCAAGAAACTCACGGCGCACAAGGCGACGTTAAACACCAGCTGTGCTGATAGGCCAACAATCCAGCCGGACTCGGGTGTGAGCATTTCCAATGTGACCTCGGCGCCAAGATAAACTCCGACAATCGCCCCCACGACTTTTAGGGCGTTGCGGGGAAACCAAAGAGGGCTGCCGCTGAGGGCTGCAAATCCCGTGAAAGACATGGCCCCAAGCATCAAGGCCAGCGGCAAAGCAAACAGGTTGAACACGTAAGCACCGCCCATGCCAATTAGGCAAGCCAGCACAAACCCAAGCAACTGCTGCTTTCTACTCGTCAGAAACTCCATCCTTTAGAACACTTAATGTGCACAGCAGGCCGATTAGCACCATTTTTGGAACCCGCAGAAGTTATGCTGGAGAGGACGTCATTCAGAAAAGAGTGCGCCAGGATTCAATATGTTTTTGGGATCAATCGCGGTTTTAATTTGGTGCAGCAAGGCCAGTTTTGTCGGATCACCATAGCGATGCAGATCCGCTATCCGAGACCGCCCAATACCATGCTCGGCACTGATCGCCCCACCGCAAGCATGAGTGACATCATTAATCAACCGGCGTACTGCCTGAATGGCAGCGTCGTTTTCAGCGCGGAATGTTTCCCGGCTAATGCCTTCGGGTGGAAAAACATTCACATGGATGTTGCCGTCGCCAATATGACCATAGCAGTTAACCCGCAGGCCATCATTCAACTTTGCGATACCTGCACAGCATCCGTCGACAAACGCAGGGATTTTGCTTAAAGGCACCGAAGTATCGGAGCTGACAATCGCGCCTTCCATCTTATTGTATTCAAAGGCCAGTTCACGCAACTCCCATAGTGCATCGGCCTGCGCCTGGGATTCTGCAAGAATGGCGTCCGCTAACCCCCCATCTTCAAAGACTTCACCCAACACCTCTTCAAGTGCGGTGCGGGTCCCTATGGGACCCTCAACCTGAACCAGAGCATACCATTCATGGGCCTCTGAAAAAGGCGCACGAGATTGAGGGAAATGTTTCAATGCCAAAGAGAGGCCAAGGTGTGACATCAGTTCCAGCCCGGTCACTACCTCACCCAAGGCGTCGCGGATCTGATGAAGCATCGTCAACGCGGTCTCGGGGGACGCCACGGCACCCAATACCGTGACACTTTCGGCGGGCTTGGGTGATAGTTTCAGACAGGCTGCGGTAATAATGCCCAGCGTGCCTTCTGATCCGACCAAAAGTTGGCGCAGATCATAGCCCGTGTTGTTTTTGCGCAAAGGGTGCAGCACGTTCAGAATTGCGCCATCCGGCATGACCGCTTCGATGCCCAGGCACATATCACGGGCATTGCCATATCGCAGCACCTGGATGCCACCTGCGTTGCTGGCAAGATTGCCTCCGATGGTGCAGCTGCCTTCCGAAGCGAGTGACAGTCCAAACCGTCGCCCGACATTGTCTGCCGCCGCCTGAACATCTGCCAGGACGACCCCCGCTTCGGCGACGATGGCGTCATCTGCCGGATCGACGCTGCGGATATTATTCATGCGCTCCAGTGACAAGACAACCACTGGGCGATCCGAGGTGTTGATGTGGCCCGCTGATCCGCCAGTGCCGCCGCCAAAGGGCACCACACCAATTGCTTCGGCATTACAGACCTGCAAAATTTCCGACACTTCCTGCGTTGAATCGGGACGCAATATCAGCTCGGCGCGTCCATGATAGACACCGCGTGGATCATCGAAATACCGATCCGCATCTTGTGCGGCCATCCAACCTTTGGGGCCGACAATGTTGCACAGTTTCTCCAGAGACTGGTTCAGATTGGTCATTCGGTCATCCTATTGGTTGGAGCGCTGATCCGCCATGAAGTCATTTTCTAACCCCGGAAAGGGTCGAATTTGAACCAGACAGGAATGGGCCGATGGGCCTTGACCAAGGGCCGAAGTTCCAACATCGGGGGTCAGTACATTTGGATTCCCGCCGCGGCAACGGCCGTTCTCGTCTGGGTCAAACCAAGCCCCTGTATTGATGCGCAATACGCCATGGCGCATATCAGGATTGACGACCACACTGGCCAACAACGCGCCACGGGCGTTACACAGTTCGACTTGCATCCCGTCGATCAATCCAAGCCGTGTCGCATCCACAGGTGCGATGTGCACTGGTTCCAGCCCGTTGGCCTTGTCCTGTTGAGAGTGTTTTCCTTGGTCCAGCTGAGAATGGAGTTTGTTCTGAGGTTGCACGCAAACCAAATGCAGCCAGCTGTCATCACGCCGATTGCCCAGCCATTCCTCTGGGGCTTGCCAGCAGGCAAAACCCGGACAATCTGCTTCTCCAAACCCGGCGACGACTTTTGAAAACAATTCGATCCTTCCGGAAGGTGTCGCAAGCGGATGCGCCTCAGGATCGGCGACAAAATCCTCAAGCATGATGGTAGGGCGGTCGGGCATCTCCACCTTAACCCAACCTTGCGATTGCAGGGTTTCGAGTCCAGGCAAAGATATCCCGACCTCTGACAAGCGCTGCTGAGAGCTTTGATAAATCCAGCGTTGCCAATCCTCGGCTGTGCGTCCTTCGGTAAAGCTTTGACGAACCCCCATTTGGCCCGCAATGCCCGACAGAATATCATAGTCGTTGCGGGCTTCACCAGCCGGGGGGACCGCTTGCTCCATGGCAACCACATATGGGTCGCGCGGCGAAAGCGCGAGATCGGTGCGTTCCAGATGGTTGGTGCAGGGCAGAACGATGTCAGAATGGGCCGCAGTAGCGGTCCAACACCAGTCATGCGTGATGATCGTATCAGGCATTTGCCAAGCGCGCACCAGCCTGTTCAGATCCTGATGATGGTGGAACGGATTGCCGCCCGCCCAGTACACCAGCTTGGTCTCAGGATAATGTCTTGTTTCCCCGTTGAAGCGGTAGGCTTCATTTGGGTGCAATAGCATATCTGCGACGCGCGCGACCGGAATGAACTCTTTGATCGGGTTTTCACCTTGTGGCAGCGACGCATAGGGCAGGCGCTGATACCGTGCGCCAATCCCGTTGCTGGCGCTATAGCCAAAGGCAAAGCCGGTTCCTGGCTGGCCTATCTGTCCCAACATCGCGGCCACGGTGATTGCGGCCCAATAGGGCTGTTCTCCAAACTTCTGACGAGTCAGTGACCAACTGACGGAAATCATTGTGCGTTTTTGAGCCATTTTTTGAGCCAAGGCACGAATATCGTCGGCAGGAATGCCGCAAATCCCGGCCGCCCAGTCCGGCGTTTTCGCAATCCCATCGCTGTCACCTCGCAAATAGCAAAAGACCTGATCTGCGCCGGTGGTGTATCGGTCCAGGAACCGATGATCGACCGTATCACAACGCAACAGCTCATGTCCGATGGCCAAGAGCAGTGCCGTATCTGTACAGGGGTGGATCGCAAGCCAATGCGGGTTGGCCTCAACCGGAATTGCGCTGCGATCCGGTCCGATATTGACGATCTCGACTCCGGCGCGAGCCGCTTCCAACAGACCGGCCTTCTGGACGTGGCGACCCACACCGCCGTTGTCGATCTGCCCGTTCTTCAGAGGGACGCCGCCAAAGGCAACCAGCAGTTCGGCATGTTCGGCGACGGAGTCCCAGCTGGTGGTCGAGTTGACGAATTTCTTGTAGTCGCCAAGAATATGGGGGACCGCGACCTCGGCGGCGGCAAAACTATACGTGCCTACCGATTTCGTGTACCCCCCAATGCAATTCAGAAACCTGTGTATCTGGCTTTGCGCATGATGGAAGCGGCCCGCCGATGCCCAGCCATAAGACCCTCCGTAGATCGCTTGATTGCCAAAAGTTGTACGGACCCGATCCAGTTCAGCCGCGACCAGTTTTTCAGCCTGCTCCCAGCTCACCCGGACAAAGGGCTCTTTGCCGCGCAAGTCCGGGCGGGTGCCGGGGCCTTCTGTCAGCCAGCTTTCGCGCACCATCGGATGCAAGATGCGTTTATCATCCTGCATCGCCGACACGATACCCTGACCTATTTGCGATGGATCAGGGTCTTTTTCGAATGGCAGCAAGGCTGTGACCTGCCCGTCCTCAACTTGGACCCGATAGGTCCCCCAATGCGTGCTGGTCAGAGGCAAGTGTTGATAGGACATAGCGGACCCCAGATGTGATCACCCGTTAAGGTGGTTCAGTGTTTCCTTCAGGCGGCTTGTTTCGCCGGATGCGACCAGATCAAGCAAACGACCGACATCTTCGCTTCCCAATTGCCGCATCATTTTTGTAGGACCATTGGCAAAGGTAAACGCCTTCTCAGCCCCAGTGTCGATGTCATCAGCCGAGGCGACGCCTTCATTTAGTTCATCAAGCACCGCATAGAAAATCGCGCCGCGTAGCCGGTCAGAGATGGCCGCCGCTTGCGCTGGATCCTGCTCTAATGCTTCGGCGTCGATCTCCCACAGGGCTTTTGTCTCACCCACCCGCACAAACTGTGGCGCGGCAACATAGAAATCACCCAAATGTGCCAGATTTTGTACGGCGGACAGGTTGATGTTGGGTTTCACAATGTTCATCACTGCAAACGGGCCGATCGCCACGCCAAGTACATCTTTCGCCACTGCGTCGATCTGAGCGTGGGTGCCCAAACCAGCCTCGAGACAACGTACCGCTTCGTTGGTGTAGGGGCAGAAGAACCTGTTCAGAGCAAAGCCGCTCTGGTCCATGCACTGAATGGCGATCTTGCGACATTGCGCCAAAAAGGGCAGCACAACATCAATTGCGATATCTGCCGTCTGAGCGCCACGAATGACTTCGACCACAGGATTAATCTCGGCCGGACTAAAGTAGTGCAAGCCACAAAACCGATCCTTGTGGACAAGCGCTTGGGCGATGTCGCTAACCTTGAGCGCACTGGTGTTTGTGGCCAGAATGCAGGTCTGTGACACAATCGCTTCAAGTGCACCAAACACCTCGCGCTTGACAGCCAAATCCTCGAAAACCGCTTCAATCACAAGGTCTGACGCTGCGAGACTCGCCAGATCGCGTGACAGGGTCAGGCGGTTCGTGATGGTGGCCACCTCATCTTCGGCCAGGCGGCCCTTGGCTACTTGACGTGCGACGTATTTGGCCAGATTGGCAGCGGCTCGGGTTAGCGCCTCGTCGGAACTGTCAGACAGAGTTACATCAAAGCCACCCATGGCGGCGGTGATGGCAATGCCCGCCCCCATGGTGCCCGCGCCCAGTACGCCGATTTTTTGTGTATCCATGATCATGCTGCCTCTGGGTTTTCGATAATCACCGCGATGCCCTGACCGCCACCGATGCACATGGTGGCAAGCCCGTACCGCCCGCCAATGCGACGCAATTCATAGATCAGTTTGATCAGGATGACGGCACCGGATGCGCCCACAGGGTGACCCAGCGCGATGGCACCGCCATTGGGGTTGGTGATTTCCGCCGGGAACCCCAGCTCTTGTGCCACGCCACAGGCTTGTGCGGCAAAGGCTTCGTTGCTTTCGATCACCGAAAGATCCGCGATGGTCAGCCCCGCGATTTCCAGCGCTTTGTTGGTGGCTGGGATGGGCCCGAGCCCCATGACTTCGGGGGCGACGCCGCCCACCGAGGCCGCGCGAATGATCGCAAGTGGCGCATTGGGGGCGGCTGCGGCCGCCTCTTGAGATGAAAGGATCAACGCCGCGGCACCATCATTGATGCCCGAGGCGTTGCCGGCTGTCACGCTGCCGTCTTTGCGGAATGCGGGGCGCAATTTTGTCATGTCAGCGGCGGTCACATCGGCGCGCACATGTTCATCGGTGTCAAAGGTGACCACGCCGTTGCGCGATTTCAGTGCAACCGGCAGAATCTGTTCCTTGAAACGCCCGTTGGCAATGGCCAAAGCCGCACGGCGGTGACTTTCAACCGCCAGCGCATCTTGTGTGTTGCGGTCAATATCCATGCGATCTGCGATGTTTTCCGCCGTGACGCCCATGTGCCCGTTGCCAAACGGATCTGTCAGCGCGCCGGTCATCATGTCGATGGCTTTTACGTCACCCATTTTGGCGCCGAACCGGGCGGCATTCAGCGAATGGCCCACACGGCTCATGCTTTCCGCGCCACCTGCCAGGGCCACCTGAGCATTGCCCAGCGTGATCTGTTCAGCGGCCGAGACCACTGCCTGCAGACCGCTGCCGCACAATCGGTTCAGGGTCAGCGCCGGAGAGATGTCCGGCACGCCAGCGCCGATGGCAGCCACGCGGCTGATATACATGTCGCGGGGTTCGGTGTGGATGACGTTTCCAAAGACAGTTTGTTCAACCTGCTCTGGCGCAACCCCTGCACGGGTGATGGCCTCTTGGGCGACCTGAGTTGCAAGATCACAAGGCGGGATGCCCGCAAGCGATCCGCCAAAGCTGCCAATGGCCGTGCGCACACCCGACAGGATGGCGATATTCATGGGAGAGGGTTTTTGCGTCATATTTGTGTCCAAAGGCTGGTCGAAGGGGATATCAGCGCGACAGCCAAGTCGAGTAAGTGTTGGGTCCAAAAATCACCGGCATGTGATAGCTGCCGCGTGCATCGGGCATCTCAAAGCGCAGCACGATCTGGCGGATATGACCAGCGGTCGGTGCGAAGCCGGGCTGTGCCGCCCAATAGGCCGCCGTTTCCATCACAAGTTCGTAGGTGGCGGTGGTGTCGATCTGTTCCGCCGGAATGTCCTGACGCAGACGGCCGCCCACATCAGTCTCTGAGGCAAAGACCAACGCGGGGCCCGCGTCGGTCAGTTTGCTGAGCGTGATCCCGATGCCACCCGCGTGGGTGCCATCGGTGCCGTTAAGCATATGAGAGGACAGAACTGCCATTATTCGATCGACGCCTTATCGCGTTTGTCGGCGGTGGCGGCCACAATCGGGCTGATCACGCCGCGACATTTGACGTTGACGCAGGCGGTCTTGCCGCTGGCAACTGCCCGCTGGATCGCGCCGGACAGTTCTGCGCGTTTGGTGACCAGCTCGCCATGTCCGCCAAGGCCTTCGAACATCGAATGGAACGGGATGTCGCGGAAATCCGTGGCATAATGCTGACCATTGGCGAACAGCTTTTCCTGCTGCTGGCTGATGCAGTCCAGACCGTTGTTGTTGTCGATCACCACAACGATGGGCAGGTTTTCCTGGAAACAGGCCTCGATCGACAGGCCGCCGGACAAGAAGGCACCGTCACCCGATACAACAACCACGGTTTTGTCGGGATGCACATTCTTGGCCGACAGACCAAAGGATACGCCCACACCCAGCAGGCTGTAGTTGCCAGGATGCATGATGCCGCCCAGCTTCAGTCCGCGCTTGGCGGCGATGTTGGTAGCAATTTCGTTCCAGAAGTGGGTGTTGCCGCCATCAAAGACCAGCCAGTCACCGTCTTTCATTTCGGCCTGAACATCTACGCCCAGCTGTAGCGGGTGCATCTTGCGCCCTTCGGCCAGATCGGTGGCGGTTTCGGCCGCGATGTGATCGCTCCATTCGTTCACCCAGTCGATACGGCGCTGTACCTGCTGATCGAACCAGTCATCCCATGTCTTGTCGAGACCGGCCAGCGCATCCAGGAAAGCGCCAGGATCAGACAGCAGCGGCATGTCGGCACCGTGGTTGTAATCCAGTTCTTCGTGGCTGCCGTTCACGCAAATCAGCTTGGTTCCGGGCTGAATGAAGGGCGGATTGCCAAAGTTCATCTGGTTGTCCAGGCGGCAGCCCACCATTACCACAACATCCGCTTCGTGGATTGCAGGCTTTGAAGGGTGATATTGGTGGAAATCCGCAAGGCCCATGTAGCACTCGGAATTTTCGCCTAGGTTCTTGGTGTGATAGGGCACATTGTATACCGGAATGCGCAGTTTGTTTGCCGCCGCTTCCAGTTTGCCTTCGGTCTTGGACCACCACACACCGTGACCACCGATGATCAGCGGGCGTTCGGCGTTTTTAATGGTTTCCAGCACCGACGACAGCGCTGTGGGGTCGGGCCATGCGCGCGGCACAGGTTGTGCGGTGCGGTCAAAGGGACGTTCGTCAAGGCCGGCATCTTCGGGGAAGGATGAGAACATGATGTCGACCGGCAGCGCTAGGTGAACCGGGCCGGGATAGCCGGTGGTAGCGGCCTTCCATGCGCGGTCAACAAATTCGCTGATCCGGTTGCCGTCGACGATCTGTTGTGAATACTTGGTCAGAGGTGCGGCGATGGCCACATCGTCGATCTCCTTGAAACCGCCAGACCCCTGACGTTTGAGTGTCGAGGAACCCGTTACAAAGATCACAGGGCTGCGTTCACCCCATGCTTCAAGCATCGCTGGAACAGCATTGGCAAACCCTTCAGGGCCAACCAGACAAAGGGTTGGTTTTCGGGTGACGCGGGCATGACCATCAGCCAGATGACCGGCTACCTGCTCGTGCGGCGTGTTGATAACTGGCATCTGACATTCCATGAAGCCCTCAAGCGCGGGATTGCAAAAACCACCCGCCAGCGTAAAGGCATGGTCGATCCCTTTTTCTTTGAATGCGCGCGCCAACAGGGCGCCGCCTCGCATCATACGTTTGGATTCCATGTTCATCTGAACCTCCGGCAAAACTTTGAATTCATTGTGGGCCCGCCGTAAGACAACTTGTCCGAACTGACCCGAATTTGAGGAACTTTGCGGAGGAAAAGGCGTTTGCACAAATCCTATTGAGTGATAGTCGTAATAGCGGTTTGTTATGACGGGTAGTGCATGCAAAGTACTTTGTAATTTCACTTTGGTTGGGTGCGCTGCTACTTTCTCGGAACGATACGGAGCTCTCAATGAAACTCATCCAGTTACGATATTTCTGCTCGATCGTTGAAAGCGGGGGATTTATTGCGGCTTCGCGTGAATTGTTTATCGCTCAACCTGCCTTGAGTCGTCAAATTGTTGACCTTGAGGCCGAGGTCGGGGCCGAACTGCTGATTAGAGGGCCAAGAGGGACACAGGTTACAGAAGCTGGCCGGCGGTTTTTTGGTCACGCGAAATCAATACTTGAACACGTGGAGCAGGCCAAGAACGATGCGAACAGCGTTGCTGGTAAATTGTCCGGTGATATCATGATCGCATTGCCCTTGGGGATGGCGGGCATGTTGGCCGCACCGATCATACAAACGGTTGAGCGGCTTTACCCTGACATCAACATCTCGCTCATGGATGGTTTGGGGTTTGAGGCCGGACAGTTACTGGAATCGGGTAAAGCGGATTTCGGTGTGCTACCTAACGTTGGTCGGCTGCAGGATGTCGTCTTTCATCCTATTGTCCGCGAGGAGTTGTTTCTGTTTTCCAAAAGGCAAAACGGAGAGCCAGACAATTCTGATTTGCCTCTGGTCGAACTGGCTGACATTGATCTTGTGATGCCCAACAGACGGGTTCATGTGCGACGCACTCTAGAGGACGCGATGCAGGAAACGGGCAAGCAGCTCAAGGTGCGCTATGAACAACAATCACTGCTCACCATTCGGAGCATGGTTGCAGCAGGCGTTGGTGCGGCCGTCCTGAACTGGCCCTCGATGGCCGACATTCTTGCGATGGGTGAGGTGGATGCCCGACGCATTGTTGAGCCCAGGCTTTCGCGTAACGTGTCGTTGGTGGTGCCCAAGATCAGACCTCTGACGCGGGTGTCGCAGGCGGTTTATGATGTAGTACGTGACGTTTTGATATCTGAAGTGCGCAAAGGGAACTGGAAGGGTGAGGTCATAGCGCCGAAGAGAATGTGACGTGTTCTTCCTGATGTAATAACGAAATCAGATCACCTTGATCGCCACAAAAAATTAGTCCGCCCGTTCGCTTCTACTTAGGGTCCAACCAACTTTTATGACGGCCCTTTGGTCGACCAGCAGATTGGCGGACAGACATGGCGAACCTTCAGGTACCAACATCCGGTTGGATGGATGACGAACTGCAGATGTTGTCTGACGCCTGCGCGCAATTCTATAAACAGGAATGCGAACCCCATTATCAAGAGTGGGAACAGCAAAGCTCGTTCCCACGCTCTCTATGGGAAAAAGCCGGTGAAATGGGACTGTTAGGGGCGGAAGTGCCCGAAGAGTTTGGCGGTCCAGGTGGTAGCTTTGCCCATGACGCGGTGATAGCCTATCAGGGAAATCTGGCCGGAATTGACGGCTGGGGCGGCGGTCTGCACAACTCGATCGTGATCCCTTATATCATCCACTACGGCTCGGACGAGCAAAAGAGATCGATGTTGCCGCGTATGGTGTCCGGCGAATTAATCGGTGCCATTGCAATGACGGAACCGGGCGCTGGGTCGGATTTGCAAAACATCAAAACCGTGGCCCGCAAGGACGGTAATCACTATTCGATATCAGGATCCAAGACCTTTATCACCAACGGGCAACTGGCCAACCTGATTGTCATTGCCGCAAAGACCGACCCAACCGCAGGTGGCCGCGGCATCTCGTTGTTTGCTGTGGAAGCCGATCAGGTTGAGGGTTTTCGTCGGGGTCGCAACCTCGACAAACTGGGGATGAAATCCAACGACACCTCCGAGTTGTTCTTTGATGACATGCGGGTGCCTGCCTCAGCGTTGATCGGTCCTGAAGAGGGCAAAGGTTTTGCCCAGATGATGGAGCAACTGCCGCAGGAGCGGTTGCTGATCGGCGTTTATGCCGTGGCGCGGATGGAACGTGCGCTGCGCCTGACACTGGATTACGTCAACGAACGCAAAGCCTTTGGCAAAAAAATCTCGGATTTTCAGAACACGCAGTTTGTGCTGGCGGAATGCGCGTCCGAGTTCACCATCGCCAAGGTGTTCCTCGATCACTGCATCGCCGAACATCTCGAGCGACGCCTGACCACCGAAAAGGTCTCGATGGCAAAATACTGGCTGACAGAGCTGCAGGCCAAGATCATCGACCAGTGTCTGCAGCTTTTTGGCGGGTACGGGTTGATGGCGGAATATCCGCTAGAGCGCATGTACCGCGACAATCGGATCGAACGGATCTACGCGGGCACCACGGAAATCATGAAACTGGTGGTCGCGCGCGGCCTGTTAAAGGACTGATGAACATGCAGGATACAGATGCAATTTTGCACGTTGTGGTCGCTGGCAACATCGCAACGCTTACGCTAAATCGCCCCGAAGCGCGTAATAGCCTGTCCATAGATATGTTGCAGGCACTTGGGGGCGCGATTGCTGATTGCAGCACCCGGCGCGACGTCAAAGTCATCGTTCTGGCCGCCAATGGCCCGTCATTTTGTGCGGGTCATGACCTGAAAGAGATGGCAGCTGCGCGAAGTGATCCAGATGGCGGCAAGGCGTTCTATCGCAAAACGATGGAGATGTGCTCGGCCACGATGCAGGCCATTGTCAGCTGTCCCAAGCCGGTCATTGCCGCGGTGCATGGCATTGCTACGGCCGCTGGGTGTCAGCTGGTGGCGAGCTGCGATCTGGCCATCGCGGCCGAGGGCACACAGTTTGCTACGCCGGGGGTGAATATCGGTCTTTTCTGTTCAACCCCCATGGTTGCGTTGTCGCGCAATGTCGGGCGCAAGCAGGCAATGAAGATGTTGCTCACGGGGCAGATGACGGATGCGCAGACGGCTCAAAGCTGGGGATTGATCAGCGACATTGTTCCCGCAGATCGAGTGCTGGAAGACGCGCAGGCACTTGCCGTTGTGATCGCGGGCAAATCCGGCCGAACCCTGCGCATCGGCAAAGAGGCGTTCTATGCACAGGCTGAAATGCCACTGGGTGATGCCTATGAGTATGCCACCAATGTCATGGTCGAAAACATGATGATTGAGGATGCCAAAGAGGGGATCCAGGCGTTTATCGAAAAACGCCCCCCCGCGTGGCAACCTCTTTGATCTTTGGGCTGTGAACGCCTGACTTTCCACAATTAACCCAAGAGGATACCCCAATGTCCGAACTTTCGATTGATTTGAACTGGTCCCGCAACACCCCTGATCTTGCTCCTGGCAAGATCGATAATGCCCATGACATCACGTATAACTCGTTTTATACGCTGCCCTGCGATGCGGCCCCGGATTGGGGCGGCGATGCAACGGCCACGAACCCCGAACAGGCGCTGGCCGCATCCCTGTCCAGTTGCCACATGATGACGTTTCTTGCGCTTTCGGCTAAGGCTGGCTGGCCCGTGGCCACATATGCCGACCGCGCCGAGGCGTTTCTGGGCAAGACAGACAAGGGCATGATGGCCGTTACCGAATTGAAACTGTCACCGCGCATTTCGTTTGATACGGGCTTTGCCATCGCGTCGGACAAGATCGAACAAATGCATGAACGTGCGCATCGCTATTGTTTTGTTGCAAATTCGGTTTCGGCAAAAATGACGATCAACCCGGTTGTCTGACCTGTTCAGGTGCGAATTGGGCCGCCAGCAACCGCGGCTAATGCCCAATTTGCAGGTCTGAAAAACCCTCTTCCCCGGCAAAGCCTGATACTTTGCCTACCTGTGCTCCTGTCCGACATCTTTTAGGTCCGACAGGGGCACTTTTTTCCTTGGATATCTGATATGGTACTTAATCTAGGCAGCATGGCGACCCAGCTTGGTGCATCTTTTCGCACAATGGGCCATGGGGTTCTGGTCTCGATTATCGTGGCGGTCGCCGCCCGGTTTTTGGCGGAGCATTATGGGGCGCCTGCGATGCTGATGGCGTTGCTGCTCGGGATTGCCCTTCATTTTCTGGTCGAGGAAACAAACAGCGCCTGCGCAGATGGGGTCGCCTTTGCCAGCCACACGATCCTGCCGTTGGGCGTGGCGCTTTTGGGTGCGCGCATCAGCGTCGAATTGCTGATGGGGTTTCAGGATTTTCCTGATGACACGCCGGATCTGGAGCTTATCAAGGAAAACGGATCAGATGTGCTTGCCAACGGAGGTTAAACCATTGTGGCCCCCGACGGAACATGCATGATCGACCCGGTTCTGAACGAAGAAGTCGTTATCGTTGCGCAAATTGATGCGGCTCATGTGCGGGAAGAAAGACAAAACCTTGATCAGGCAGGCCACTACGCCAGGCCAGATGTCCTGAGCCTTGACGTCGACCGTAAACGACAGGCAAGTGTCACTTTTCATGACTGAATCTTACTCTACTTGTTCAGCTATTTGGGACCGAAGTGCACCTTGGGAGCGATCATGACCTCCAGATCTTCAGAAGTGCGCGGCGTCATCTTGATGGCCATCGCAATGCTCGGTGTCCCCATGGTGGATGGGATCGCGAAATACCTCAGCACCCAATACTCGCCCCTGTTCATCGGGTGGGCGCGATATGCTGTTGCGTGTCTCATCGTCATCCCACTGGCCTACCGGACACACGGGATGCAAATGTTCCCGGACACACAGCGGTCCGCGCATCTTGTCCGCACCGCATTCCTCGTGACTGCCATGACGCTGTACTTTCTTGCCATCGCCCGGATCCCCATATCGCTTGCAGTCAGCGCGTATTTTGTCGGCCCCGTTGTGGCTGTTGCACTGTCGGTTCTGTTCCTGAAAGAGGAAATGAGCTGGCGCAAGAGCCTTAGTCTTGTGCTTGGATTTGTCGGTTCGCTTGTCGTTTTGCAACCTTCTGGGGATGTCGAGATTGGCCTCATCATGGCCTTCGGCGCAGGCCTATTCTTTGCTCTCTATCTGATTGCGACACGGCAGGCGTCTCAAAACAGTGACCCTATAAAAACACTGGCATTTCAGTGTGTCATTGGCACCGTCTTGCTGAGCCCACAGGCAGCTTTCACTTTTGAGATACCGCAACTGGATCTCCTTTGGTTGTTTGCCGGTCTTGGCGTGATCTCTGCTATTGGGCATCTGATGACAATTCTGGCCTTCCGGTTGGCCGACGCTTCCACCTTGTCGCCTCTCGTTTACCTGGAACTGGTCGGGAGCGCGATTATCGGGTTCATGATTTTCTCCGAGATACCAACACTGACAACGATTGCAGGTGCGGCCCTGATCATAATCTCTGGATTGGTTCTTCTTCGACGATCAGCAACTAAAGACACAAAGGGCCACAGGAAATGACCCAAGCACTCGAAATAATAAACTGCGCTGAATTGGATGAGGCCCGGCTTGCAAAGCTGCGCGCCCTTCGTGTGACACAAGAGCAGGTCGAATTTGGTGGAACCTTTCCGGACAGTCTGGAGACCATCCTTTCGAATGCTGATGGAGCAGTGCAGGGGTTCTGCTTTCTGGATAAGGGCGAACCAATGGGCATTGTTGTTCTCAAGCACGCCCCCGCAACAGCAGATTGGGTGCCTGGCGACGCTGTGTCGCTACATGGTTTCAAAATTGACAAAAACTGGCAGGGCAAAGGGTATGGGCGCGCGGCATTCCGTCTTGCGGTTGAGGCTACAGCGCGCAGCTGGCCTGAGGCGACGCAATTGGTTCTGGCCGTCGATGCGGACAACGTTGCGGCTCTCGCTATCTATCGGGGGTATGGTATGACTGACAGCGGACCGATGTATTCAGGACGCATTGGGAAAGAGCATCGTCTGTCGAAAGCACTTCGCTGACTGTGCATAGAGGTCTACCAAGTCGAGACATAGCCAATCGAAATCATTCCTAGCAAATGAGGCGCACTGAAATGGCATTTTCATTCTCAGATGATTTCAATCCACAACCTTTGCTGAGCGAAGGTGGTCTGACCTTGGAACCTCTCATTGAAGGGGATCGACAAGAGCTGACGCAAGCGGCCAGTGACCCCTTGATCTGGCAAGGGCATCCTGTACGCGATAGGCATGAAGAGCGGGTGTTTACGCCCTACTTTGATATGTTGCTCAACACCAACGCAGCACTCACTATTCGCGATAGAGAGAGACGCATTATTGGCTGCACGGTCTACTACACAGACACCAATGCGCCTTGGCGCTGTGTTCACGCATGAGGCAGATATTGATCTCGCAGGGGCTTCGGCCCGGTGGCGATGCTATTGCCTTACGCAAGAAAGCTGGAACACCAACGATGCGACATACACCAAAACATAGCATGCTGGCCCCGGCGCTGGAGAATGCTTGTGTTGGCTTTTTGGGAAACACTGAGTGTTGCAGTGACCGCTTTGTAGGAGCCGGGACCCATTCGCTAGATCGTCCCAGAAGCTGCCAAGAAGTATCTGGAGATAACGTGCCAATCGAGCAATTGATATCGCCATTGCGAACCCTCTGAAATGTTGCAATCGTGAACTTCGTGATGGATGCTGGGGGAAAGCGCTTGGAAATAATGTGTTTAAACGGGTGGGGTGGAAAGCTGCATGAGCAGCTGTTGCCATACATCGAAACAACCGCTCCAGACGTCCTTTGCCTGCAAGAGGTCGTGCACAGCCCTGCATCTGATAAAGACTGGTTAACGTACCGCGATGGCGATCACATTCTGCCCCAGCGGGCCAATTTTTTCCGAGATGTCTCCAGAGCTTTGCCTGACCACACGGCGGTCTTTTGTCCGGCAGCACAGGGCGTCCTTTGGGATGATGATCAATCCATTCCGTCTCAATGGGGCCTTGCTACCTTTATTCATAAATCGGTTCCGATTATTGGTCAGGTTCAGGGCTTTGTTCACAAGTGTTATTCGCCCGTTGGGTACGGCCACCATCCCAGATCACGCAGCGCCCATGGTGTCCGAATTTATGACTACGAGGCTGATCGACCCGTCAGCATAACGCACATGCACGGCCTGCGCGATCTAAACGGAAAAATGGACACGCCAGAGCGTAACGAACAAGCACAACGGCTCCTGAGTATGTCACGGCAGGTTTCCGAACCAGAGGATTTGGTGGTCATTTGCGGTGACTTCAATGTCAAACCGGATAGCGAAACGCTACGGATATTGGGGGATGCAGGATTGAACGAACTCGTAACAGGACGCGGGTTCACCAGCACACGCAATTCGCAGTATAAAAAGCCCGGTCGGTTTGCTGACTACATGCTGGTCAGCGAACCGGAAGCAGTCAAAGGGTTTGATGTGGTCCATGATCCAGAGGTATCTGATCATTGCCCGCTGATACTTAACGTTTAGACAAGCCATTAAGGTATCGTTGGTGAACCTGCCACAGCCCGCCAAGAAAAACGCCTATGAATGGCTGGATTGACGACACGCGCTGCGCCGCAACAAAGAATGTGTCGCGACCGCGAACTAATGCTGCGTCAGCAAAGCGCGAAAATCGAATGTCGGCAGAGTCCGCTCAATGGTTGTCTCTCAAAACGGATGTGTCGCAAACTCTGGGGTCTAGTTGACGAGCATGCATTATCTGAGGTTTTTACTGGTCGAATAATTTTCGAA
>NZ_JBXWQG010000019.1:0-55635 GCF_059612265.1 Ruegeria sp. CDSA077 | reverse complement strand
CGACAACGTACAAGGATCAACCCTCGTTACGCCCACATCTGCACTATTTCGCCAAAGATATTTGAGACAAATGCAGCAGCAGTCAAACTTGGCTGGCATAGGTAACAGGCGCTCGCGGCCCAATGCGGATGAGGTGGGTGGCTCCTGCTCCACCGGCATCGAATGTGCCAAAATGCAGTTATCATCGACTGCTAGGAAAGGAGCCACCCAATGACAGTTAAAACTGTAGGCCTGGATTTGGCCAAGGATGTTTTTCAAGTGCACGGCATTTCGGAGAACGGTCGAGTGATTTTCAACAGAGCCATCAAGCGCGCAAAGCTGCTCCGCTTCTTTGAGGCGCTTCCGCCCTGCAGGGTCGGAATGGAAGCCTGCGGCTCGTCCCATCACTGGGGCCGCCAGCTGCGCAAATTGGGGCACGACGTGAAGCTCATGCCCGCCGGATACGTCAAACCGTATGTGAAGCGCGGCAAGAGCGACGCTGTTGATGCTGAGGCAATCTGTGAAGCGGTCCGTCGCCCGACCATGCGCTTTGTTGAGATCAAGACGGAGGAGCAGCAAGCCATTCTCGCAATCCACCGGACTCGAGATCTGGCCGTCCGTCAGCGCACCCAACTGGCCAACATGATCCGCAGCCTTTTGCGTGAGTTTGGGCATATCTTGCCCATTGGGATCGAAGCAGTGACGGCTTTTGCAAAGCGTCACCTTGATGGCGACCATCCAGAAATGCCGGAGATCGTGAATGGCATGCTCGGCATCCAGTGCTATCAGTTCATCGGCCTGAATGAGCGCATCGAGGGCTATTCGAAGATGATTGAGCAACATGCCTTGCTAAGTGCAGACGCACGCCGATTGATGCGCATGCCTGGCATCGGACCGATCACGGCGTCAGCGATTGTCGCCACGATTGGCGATGCAAAACAATTCCGGACCGGACGTGATCTGGCGGCGTGGTTGGGACTGACCCCGCTGAACAAGTCCAGCGGTGGCAAGGAACGTCCTGGCAAGATCACGAAGCAGGGTGATCGCTACATTCGCAAGCTGTTGGTCGTAGGCATGACATCGCGCGCTGTGATGGCGAAACGTTCGCCAGAGAAGGTCGATTTGTGGACAGCGAAGATCATCGCAGACAAACCGTTCCGGCTGGCAACAGTCGCCTTGGCAAACAAGGCAGCCCGGGCCGTCTGGGCGATGCTGACAAAAAAACAGGAATACCGGCAACCAGCGTTCTAAGCGCTCCAGTTGCCTACGAGATGCAAGACGTTGAAGTGATGATGCGGAATTAAGTCAACCAAGAGCAAGGACACTCCGGGAAGGTCTGCGGCCCTCTTCTAAGGTCGATTAGCCGATTGGAACCTTGCTCGCGGAATTCATCAAGGCCAGCGGAACACCACCGCATAAACAGGCCGGACAGACGACGGTACTGACAAAATGACCGCTGAAATCGCCAAAAAACCTCTTGCAATGCAGGAGCCACCCACAGAGGACCTTCGTCCCACCGTCAAGATTCTGCCCTAGAGCCCGATAGTGGTCGTTCGCTGCGAGGGCGAAATGAAGGGATTGGGGAACTAGCGTTCTGTGGGACAAAACCGCCATTCTAGTTGAGAACGCAGACGTCCGCTTTAGCAAAAGCACCCAATCGCAGCTATGCCGCTGCTCAAGCGAGAGGTTGCGCCGGGGTTGGATCATTGGTCTCAAAAGGGCCTCAACAATCGGGCTGAAAACAGTCATCTCCCTTTCCGAAAGCGGGAACGGACGATGCAATGCCATCGCTCTCCAGGAGGGTTGCAGAGGTTCGTGGCGACCCACTCAGCCATCCGCAATTGCTTCAGCGTTCCCGCTCGCCGCCGCTCCGCATTAACAATCCGATATCACCGTCTCAAAGCCTTTGACGCCTGGAATGCCGCCACTCAAGCCGCTTGAATTCCGAAAAACAGCACTTCTTTGTGGACTGGGCGTTAACGTGACAACACCCTTTTTTAATATGCGGGTGCAATCCCATTGCATCCCTGGCGTTCGCTGAGAAGCGGGCAGCAAACGGAAATCAAAATCGTTCTGGTCTTGGTGCGGGCGCAGGCTCTTGCCGAGCCACGGCCAGAATTATTTTGATTGAAGAGCACGAGGCGGCAGCCTTAGCTGTTGGAGCGCGCAAACATAGCCAGTTTCAGCTCACATTATGTAACAACGCGAGCTGCTGTAACGATATATCTGTGCGCGCAGCTCGAGCTCTTATTCCGGTAGGCCCGCCGATTTCAAAAGATCTATCCGGCGTTGCCGTTCGGCCGGGTCAGTGGTTTGCTTGTGCCAGAACTCGTGTTTGGAGATGCTGTAGTTCGGAAATACTCGAAGCACCTCCCTCGCCGCTTCTCTGGCTGCTTCGATATCGTTGGCTTCGAGATGCATCGCGGTACGATATCGGTAACAGGAAACGTATTCAGGCGCCAGTTCGAGACAATGCCCGAATGCCTCGTCGGCTTCGTCAAAGCGGTTTAAGCTGGTTAAAACGATTCCGCGAATACTGTAATAGTACGGGGGTGGCAGTGGATTGAGGCGAAATGCGCGTTGCGTCAGCTTCAACGCTTCCTCGGTACGAGATGATTCAGAGGTATAGTACGCCAGAATTATCAGATTGTCGGCATTTCCAGGGTACAGTTCGACAGCAATTTCCGCTTGTTGAGAGGCCTTTCCGAAATCTTCTTCGTACAAGGCAATCTCGGCTAACAACATATGTGGATCCCCGAAATCGGGGTCGGCAGCGATGGCCCTGTTCGTGGCATCCAGGGACTTTTGTTTGTAGCTTTCGATATCATCGGTCATGCCAAGCCACACGTGAGACCAGTAAAGCCATCCGAGTTCTACCCAGGCAGCGGCAAAACCCGGATCTCGGGTCAAGGCTTCCTCAATCAATGGCAGTGCGCTAACAACATCCTGCTCACTGAAAGTTAATCTCAATGCGCGGCCCTGCAGGTAGAGATCATACGCCCGTGTATCCTTTGTTTGACCACGCCAGCGACGGGCCTGCTCGCCCTCGGATAGTTTGACGTCCAGAGTCTCGACGATCTTGCTTGTCAGTTCATCCTGAACCGCAAATATATCGCCATTGGGTCGATCCCAGCGCTCGGCCCAGAGATGATTACCTGAAACCGCGTCAATCAACTGTGCGTTTACCCTCAACCGATCGCCTGCCTTACGTACACTACCTTCAATCAGAAATCGAACTCCCAGTTTTTCGCCGATTTCCCGCACATCGAGTTGCTTTCCTTTGAAAGCGAAGCTCGAGTTGCGGGCGATGACGGTAAGCCCGCGCAGCTTGGACAGATCGGTAATCAGATCCTCGCTCAGGCCATTGGCGAAATAGTCCTGGGCAGAATCGTCCGAGAGGTTGTCAAAAGGCAGCACGGCGATCACCGGTGCGTCCGCAACCAACGGCTCCTTCCCGCCCCCACCGCCGGCTAGTCCCTGCAGCCACCACCAAGCGCCGCCGGCGCCAAGGGCGAGGAGCAGCACCAGCGTGGCGGCGATCAGCACCCAGCGCGGCGGGCGGCGGTGCTCGGCTGAGACTGCTGGGGCGCCGTCTTTGCTCGATAAGACCTGAAAAACACGCACCGGACGGGCGATATTCTTGACTTCGCGCTCGCCGAGGTCGCTGAAGCGGAACGACAGCTTGTCGCGAATCTGTTCGTATACGTTCTGGCTCACGCAGATGCCGCCGGGTTCGGCCAAGCCTTCAAGGCGCGAGGCGATGTTGACACCGTCACCGTAGATATCGTCGCCTTCGATGATGATATCGCCGACATTGATGCCGATGCGAAGCTGCAGGCGCTCGCCATCGTCACTGTCGAGCGACTTTTCGGCCACGTGTCTTTGGATCGAAACGGCGCAGCTGACGGCGGCGACAACCGAAGGGAATTCGACCAAAAACCCGTCACCCATCAACTTGACCAGACGACCGCTATGCTCGGCCAGCAAAGGTTCAATCAACTCGGTTTGGAGTCGCCGCAGCCGGGTCAGCGTACCCGTTTCATCCTCCCCCATCAGCCGGCTGTAGCCCACTACATCAGCGGCAAGAATAGCCGCGAGCCGTCGCTGTACAGCATTGTCCGACATTGAAATCTCCTCTGCTTATGGCAATGATTTCACACCTAGGCCAAATAATGTGAGCTGAACGCGACTATATTGTCACGCTAATGTAAGCTGAAAACAGCGATGTTTGCGAGCAGAGCCGATTATGTTTGCGCGCTCCAACACTTAGCCCTTGCCTGCCTTCTCCGCTTGTACAAAGGCAATTAGCGAAAGCTCTGAAAAATCCGCTTGCTTCCATTGAAAGCAAATCTGCTCTGAGCTTTCCGCGTGTGCCTTTGCTGGTGGCTTGATCTGTGATCTTTCCGCATCTTGGTTAGGGTTCCGGGCTACGTCTTGATAAGGACGTAGGGCGGAGAAAACAAAAATACTTATGAGGCCCAAGGGGCCGAATTCCTTTTAGCCCGAAGGGCAATCAATAAAATGAGTACGGCGTAAGCCGTTGCCTTATCGGTCTGGAGAACCGGGCATTCGCGCAATTTGCAGCATCGGTCAAGAAGGGCTCACTACAGCCATTAGATCGACCGCAGCATATCGCCCATCTGATCCGTCCGCCCATGCCACAGACGGCCCTAAAGCGGTCACGCGACCGAGGGTCGAAATGCCGAGGTTGCAGCCCGCATTCCAGACCTTCGCCGTGTGTGTGAATAATGGTTAAACCATCACAGAGATGCTTCCGGCTCTTGCAATCGATTTATGCGGGATGCGCCAATGGCTGTGTCGCCGTCACCATGGAGTCAGGAGAACTCATCTAAAAGCCGTTTTGCCTCGGCGAGATCCGGGATGTCTTGCCCCTCGCTGAACCAGGCATAAATCGGAGCCAGCAACTCCTGAGCGGTGCTGGTTTCACCCTCGTCTCGCATCAGGCGTGCAAGCCCAACCGAGGTACGTAACTCCCACAGTTTGGCATTCTGCTTTCGGGCAATTCCGAGTGCCTGAATATACAACTTCCTGGCAAGGATGTTTCCATCTAGACTGGCCCGTTCAGAGTCTCCGAGCATCCGTAAAATCTCGGCATTTGCCCACCGTTCTGAACCCTGATCGATCATAGCAATGACTTTGTCCCGAGCTTCTGCCGCGTGCTCATATTGGTTTACCGCCAACAGATTTGCGACATGATGGGAATAGAGGTAAGGGACATAAACATGCGTGTTTGATTCTTCGCATCGTGCCATGCCTTCTTCCATCAGATCGATGGCTTCTTCCGGTTGGCCCCTTGACGGCAACACAGCCGCAAGAACCAACATTGCGATCCCCTTCCACATCACTAACCCATGCTCTTCCGCCACCTGGATCGCCCGGCGGCTGAATTCTTCGGCCGTTTCGTGCTTACCAAGCAGCCACGCCAGCATGCCGTAGTGGGTATAGGCGTAACCGATGGTGTTCGAATGACCCAGCTGTTCGGAATGCTCAGGAACTCCGATCATCTCTTCCCATGCCATGGTCGGGAAACCGCGAACGGCCAGACCAATCGCACGGTAACACCGCAGACCCAAATGAGGGCTTTGACCGTACTGCCGCGTGAGATCCGACTCGCGTTCCGGGTCGTACAGTTCAAGCACTCGTTCGTAGTCTCTTTCCGCAGTTTTAAAGGCACCGGTCATCGTTCGGCTGAGATAAAAGGACCGGGCAGACATGAACAAATGATCTGGGTTGTGGTCACCCGTTGCCGCGTCGAACATTTCCTCGGCAATTTCGAGCGCGTTTGCCTGTTGGCCGCTGACATGAGAAATGACCCAATTGCCGTAGTAGATCGGGAACCGGTGTGGTGAATCGCCGATAGAATTGACCAGGCGGCGCGCCTCGGCAAATCCGTCAACCGTAATGGGATGTGCGTAGCCGCGCCCAGCCATGTTTGTATGGTTGAGCCGCAGCAGTAGCTCTAATTCCCGTTCTCTGTCGCACTCGCTGTCCTTTGCACCGCGCACCAGACGCAAGGCGCTCTCGAAGTGGTTTACGGCTTCGCGGTGGGCTGGACGCGCAAACGCATCGTCGCCGGCCCGGGCCCAATACTGGATCGCCTTTTCCGTCTCACCGGCCTGCTCGGCATGGTAGGCGAGGATCTCTGGCTGTGCGTCGCCTTTTGCCTCTAGCGCCGAAAGCAGGTCGGCATGAATTGTTTGGCGTCGTGACTTCAAAAGGCTCTCATAGGCTGCATCACGCACCAGCGCATGCTTGAAAAGATAGCTAGCTTCTGGAGGTGTGCCGCGACGGAACAACAGTTCCGCTTCTACTAGGCGATCCAGCGCCGCCGCGAGGTCACCACCCGAGTGGAAAGTGATAGCAGCAAGCGTTTGGTAATCGAAGGTTCTACCGATCACAGATGCGATCTGTGCGATTTCCTTGACCGGGTGCAAACGATCCAGGCGCGCCATCAAACTGTCGTGCAAAGTTGCCGGAATGGACAGTGCGCTGAGCGGTCCCGTCAGCACATAGGCACCGCCCTCATCACGCAACGCGCCAGACTCCAGAACCACTTTGGCAACTTCTTCGACGAACAACGGCACACCGTCGGTCTTGGCCGCGATCTCGTCGAGAACTGGATCGGGCAGAGACTTACCCCCACCGACACGCGCCACAATGTCAGCAACCTGCGAACGACCCAGTCGATTCAGCATCAGGCGGGTAACAACCGGATGACCGCCAAAGCCATGTTCGAACGTTGGGCGAGCGGTCATGAGAACCAAGATGCGCGAACTCGCGACCGAATTCAAAGCCAGCTCAACGAGTTCCAGCGTTGTTGGATCAATCCAGTGGGCATCTTCGATCACAAAGCAGACAGGTCGCGTCTCAGCTAAACCCACGAGCTGATCGACCAAAGCCTGGAGCAGCCGTGAACGCAGTTGTTCCGGACTGAGGTCGGACGCGCCGTAACGCGATTCCGCGTCAAGTGCCAACAACGGTGCAATCAACGGTGCGTGAGCAGTGGTGTTTGACGTGCCTTGCCCCAGCAACGCTTCGAGCTTGTCGAGTCTCGCGTCGTTGTCGTCTTGCGCAGCGAACCCGGCAGACAGGCGTAATTGCTGGATCGTTGGATAGAGGGCGCTGTCGGTGTGGTAGGGCGAACACTGATAGCGGATTTTCGTGTGATCTTGGTCGCGCACCTCGTCGAACAGGGCTTGCGTAATACGCGATTTGCCAATCCCGGCCTCTCCCGTCAGCAAGACCATCTGGCCTTCGCTTTTTCTAGCTTGCCCCCATCGCTCCATTAGCAACGCCAGTTCCTGATCCCGACCGACGATCTCTGACATAATCGTTGAATCTCGTCCGGCAAACCGGCTCTCCAATGTCCGCTCACCGACCACGGCGTAGGCGGCGACTGGGACTGCAAGGCCCTTTACATCGTGCTGGCCCAGGTCTTCGACTTCAAACAGGCCACCCAGTAACCGACTTGTCGTTTCGGCCACTACGATTTGACCCGGTCTCGCCAGCTCTTGAAGGCGCGCTGCAAGGTTTGGTGTGTCGCCCACCACTGCCTCTTCGCGCGCCGACCCCTCGCCGACAAGATCGCCGACCACAACCAACCCGGTCGCGATACCCATCCTCGCTGCCAGCGGCGTTCCGTCCGGCGCACTTAGACGCTCAATGGCCTCAAGCAATGCCATGCCAGCACGAACTGCTCGTTCAGCTTCATTTTCGTGTGCTCTTGGCCAGCCGAAATAAGCGAGCGCGCCGTCACCCATAAATTTGGCAACGTGGCCGTCAAGGCGCGTGATCTCGCCAGCAACAGCATTCTGGAAACCCCGGATCACCTCCCGCATTTCTTCGGGGTCGAGCCCTGCTGAAAGGGATGTTGAGCCGACCAAATCCACGAACATCACGGTCAGCTGGCGTCGCTCTGCAGATTGATCGGACGTGGGAACCGGGTGGCCGCTATCATCTACAGACGTTTCAGGGCTCTGTTGTACCAACGTAACGGCATTCGCCAGCAAACGACGACGGGGGCCAAGTGGCAGGCCTAGGTCTTTCAAATCCTGCTCGGTGACGTGGGGAAGATCCAGAAGGGCGACCTCGTTTTCCGCCAGCAAATCGGCATATTTTCCAAGTTCAAGCCGCTCCAGCCACTGTTTGAGATCTTCCACCATTCGAGTCCCCCTATGGTCATCCTACCAGATAGCAAGCATTAGGCGAGGCTTTGCCGATTATGGTTCGACCGTCTTCCGCCGGGACTTGCTCGACGCGTAACAGACTGAAGTTTCAGCCGACATTTTCACTTGGCAACCACTCCATGCCGCAGTCACATTGCTATTGTGATCGCTATTGGCTCTTTTGGGCGTCTGATGCAGCGTAGCATGGCCCCTGCCCTTCAAACTTGTGAACCTCGAACACGGCCCGGAGCCGACCTTGACCATCAGGCCGAGCGCCGCAGTGCAGCTTCCTTGAAGCAGACATTGATCGGCAGTCGAACGGGAGCATCCACCATATGACAGCAACGCGGAAAACCGACCTTGGATTATTCTTATTCGCTGACGCAGCATGGCTTTGCATATGCGACGGGCTCCTCGCTGCATTGCAGCCCTTATCATGGAAGCGGTCATTGCTTGTTGGGCTCGAACGGTAGATCAAAACGGCGCTTTCGCTGCGTGGCTTTTGGACAGGAAGAGGCGGACTTTGCAGCCTTTTACGAACGGTGCGTTCGCTCACGCAGCATTTCCTCGCCAGTGCGGCGCGAACAGTTCGGCAACGCAGCCGTGCACCTCGACTGGTCATCACACGGAGACGGGCAACCCACTGGCCGTCAAAGGTTGGGAAGAATCGGGGTTGAGCGACGACTGAAGGTCATGTCCTCTTTAGGATGGTCCGGATTGCGACCGCCAAGTTTCAGATTGACCGACGTCCGAAAAACTCAAGCCGCATAGCGGAGGGAATCCCGGCCATTCAGTCGAAGCTCAGAAGTACTTTCATGGCCAATGCAGAGACGCCGGACCAATCGGATTTTAGGTGCAGTTGGAAAATGGTTCTTGGCAGCGGGATCTGTCGCTGAAACGCGGAAGCATGGCTGAAAAATCCTTGCCTTCGCCCCCCTCCTGTTCAACAAAAGCTGTATAAAGGTCCCTTGCTATCCGCCCCATTGGCGTGTCTGCATCTGCGACCTCTGCGGCCTGCTGGCTGAGACGCAGATCCTTTAGCATCAGTTCAGACGCAAAACCGGGAGCATATCCATTATCCGCCGGCGAAGACGGGCCAACCCCGGGTGCCGGGCAATAGGCGTTCATCGTCCAGCTATACCCTGAAGACGCCGAGACAACATCGAACATCTTCTGCCTCTCCAGGCCCAGCTTATCGGCCAGGGCAAAGGCTTCGCAGGTGGCGATCATGGTGACACCCAGGATCATGTTATTGCAGATTTTGGCTGCTTGACCGGCGCCGGAATCGCCGCAATGCACGACCTTCTGCCCCATGATATCAAAGAGCGGAGCAACCATTTGAAAGGTGCTGTCTTTGCCACCAACCATGAAGGTCAAGGTGCCCCCCGCCGCGCCACCGACGCCGCCAGAGACCGGAGCATCCAGAAAGCCAACCCCGTGCAGAGCGGCCTCTTTGGCCACTGCGCGGGCCGAGGCCACATTCACGGTCGAGCAATCGCACAACACCGCGCCTTTTAGCATCGCGGGCAGGATTTCTTTAGCTACGCTGCGCAGAATGCTGTCGTTGGGAAGCATGGTGATCGCCACCTCAGCCCCGTCGACCGCAGCAGCCGCCGAGACGGCCGGGGCGACAGCTGCGGGCATCTGGGCTGCCAGATCAAACCCCGTCACCTGATGGCCTGCTGCGGCCAGATTGGCGGCCATGGGGCCACCCATATTGCCCAGTCCAATAAATCCTATTCTCATGGTCATGTCCTCCTAGACGGGATGAAGTTCTTTTGCGCCAAGCGGCGCCAGCATGTCCTGTACAAGGCCCGCCTCCCAGCCGCGCCAATGGGGGCTTCGGTCCTTGTGGATCACCGCCGCCCGGATGCCTTCCAGAAAGTCAGACTGCTCCATGCAGCGGTAAACAAAACGAAATTCCAGACTGAGCGCTTCGGAAATCGGGGCGTCGGCTGCCAACCGGTCCAGGATGCCCAAGGCACAGGCCAGGGACAAGGGAGAGGCACGGCGCATTATCTTGGCCGCCCGGATTGCAAAACCGGTACCCGATGCCTCAAGTGCCGTGAAAATCTCATCCACGCTGCCCAAAGCAAATGCCTGTTCGATCTCGGCACTGTTTTGCGCCAAGTAAGACGGTCCGGCCTGCTCTACATAGGTGTTTATTCTGTCCGGTTCCCCCGTGAGCGCCAACTGATCTTTCAGAGCGCCCCATTCGGCCTCGGGCACTATGTAGTCAGCAAAGCCTGCAAACACCGCATCAGCGGCATCCATCCGGTGCCCGGTGAGCGAAAGAAACCGCCCTGCACCGTGCGGCACCCGCGCAAGCAGGGCACTGCTGCCAACATCAGGGACCAATCCGATGCTGCATTCCGGCAGCGCAATCTGGCTGTCGCGGCCAACCACACGGTGCTGCACATGGCAGCCCAAGCCGACTCCGCCCCCCATGACAACCCCGTGCATGAAGGAGAAAACCGGCTTGGGATAATCAGCCAGCATAGCGTTCAGACGGTATTCATCCCGCCAGAATCTGCGGGCCTTGTCATGATCTCCCATCATGCCGCTATTATAAAGAGACCGTACATCGCCGCCTGCACAAAATGCCTTGTCCCCTAGGGCGTCGAGCATCACAAGTGCAACAGAGGCATCAGCGGCCCAACCTTTTAGAGCGTCTTCGATGGTCAGGCACATATCATGGCTCAGGGCATTCAGGGCATCAGCTCTGTTTAGTGTAACCCATCCGGCTTTGCCAACCACGCGAGTTCTGACATGGTTCCGGGCAGAATTGTCATCTGTCGGCATTGACGGTCTCCAGTTGGCGCCAATATGCGTCTCGCAGTTTCCGCTTGAACAGTTTTCCAGTGGGGGAACGGGGCAGCTCCTCTCTGAAATCAATGGCTCTGGGGCATTTAATGGCAGATAGATGCGCCCGACAGTAGGTGATGAGCTGTTCTGCGAGGACCTCACTTGGCGCTATTCCGGGTGAAAGCTGCACTACAGCGCGCACCTCTTCGCCAAAATCCTCGTTCGGCACACCAATCACCGCAGCATCCAGGATGCTCTTGTGGTTGAGCAGCAGATCTTCGGTTTCCTGCGGGTAGATATTCACCCCACCCGAGATGATCACAAAGCTCTTGCGGTCGGTCAGATACAGGAACCCGTCATGATCCAGCCGACCTATGTCACCTAGCGTAGTCCAACCCTGAGCATTGCGGCTAGCGAAGGTCTTCTCTGGGTCGTTATGGTATTCAAACTGGTGGCCGCTTTCAAAATAGACCTCACCCACACTACCTGCCGCAAGCTCATGGCCCTCTTCATCGCAGATGTGGAGGATGCCCAGCTTGGCACTGCCAACCGAGCCTTCATGGGTAAGCCATTCTTTGGTGTTGAGCGAGGTAAGGCCGTTGTTTTCGGTGCCGGCGTAATATTCGTGGATGATAGGCCCCCACCAGTCGATCATTGCCAATTTCACATGTACCGGACATGGGGCAGCGGCATGTACCGCCATTTCCATGCTCGACATATCATAAGACTGACGCACGGTTTCCGGCAGTTTCAGCATCCGCACGAACATTGTCGGCACCCATTGGCTGTGGGTGATTTTGTATTGATCAATCAGGGCCAAAGAGTGCTCTGCGTCGAACTTCGACATGATATAGGCGCTGCCGCCCTGCTTGATCGTCACCATGGTGTGGCGCAGTGGCGCAGCATGATACAGGGGCGCAGGGCACAAATAGCGACTGTTTTCGCTATAGCCAAAGAGATCACTGAGCAAGGTCATCAGCATCGTGTCATCGGTGGGCGGGGTGTCCTCCCGCTCCCATTTGATGCCCTTGGGAAAGCCGGTGGTGCCCGAGGAATAGAGCATATCCAGTCCCTGGGCCTCATCTGCGATGGGGTGCTCGGGCTGCTGGGACAACTCTGCCGTCCAGCCGCGTTGGTTCGCAGGCACATTCCCAACCATGGCAACAGGAACGCCGGTGGCCTCTGGCAAATCTGCCGCGATAGCCGCAAACCGATCCGAGGTGATCACCAGCCGCGCCGTGCAATCACGGATGATATAGCTCATTTCATCCGTGGTCAGATGAGTGCTTACCGTGGTGTAGTAAAGCCCCGCCCGGTCTGCCGCAAAACATGTCTCCATGAATTCTCGGCGGTTTTCCATAAAGATAACAATGTGATCCCCGCTACGTAGCCCACTTGCACGGAGCGCATGGGCGCCCTGATTAGCACGGGCTTCGAGCTGCGCAAAGCTCACCTCTTCACCAGTCGCACACATCCGGAAGGCCAACCGGTCGGGATCGGAGTGTGCGATCCTCCGGGATTTGATTACTTGAGCTGTTTGCATGATCAGAACTTAATTATGGTTTTGCCAAGCCCACCGCTGCTACGCACATGTTCAAGCGCAGCTTTGAAATCTTGGAAGTCAAAGGTTTCACCGATCACCGGGCGGATCTGGTGCAGCTCCATGGCCCGCAACATCGCCTCAAAACCATCGCGATGGCCAACCGTCACGCCCTGAAGGCGGAGCTGGCGCGCAACCACCGGCCCGAGAGAGGCATTCATCGCCAGTCCGGACAGAACGCCAATCATGCAAATGGTGCCACCCGGTCGGACCGCACGCAGAGACAGAGGCAAGGTCTTCTCACCGCCGAGTTCCACAATAAAGTCATAGCCGCCCCGATCCTGCGTGATGCTCCGGCTCGCCTTCGCCCAGTCTGGCGTGGTGACATAGTTGAACGTGGTATCGGCTCCGAGTTTCTGCGCGACCTCCAGATTTTCGTCTGAAGACGATATCATCGTCACATGCGCACCATGGGCCTTGGCAAATTGCAGCGTCGCCAGAGCGACCCCACCCGTACCCTGGATCAAGACCTTGTCGCCCGCTGCCATTCCACCAACTGTGTTGACAGCACTCCAGGCTGTCAGCCCAGCACAGGGCAAGGTGGCTGCTTCGGCATCCGTCAGATAAGCTGGCACCTTCACTACCCCTTCTTCAGAGAGGCAAAGGTAGTCCGCCATAACCCCATCCAGAGGGCCACCCAGCGCAGAACTGAAGCGCTCTGGGCTTGGCGCGCCAGAGGTCCAGTTCTGGAAATAGGTGGGGCAGACGCGATCGCCTTCTTTGACGCGCGTCACCCCTTCCCCGACCTGTGTCACGACACCGACCCCGTCTGACACCGGGATCAAAGGCAGTTCCCCGGTCGCACGACCGTAGCCCCGCTCTGGTACGATCAAGTCCCTGGCGTTCAATGACGCCATATGCATCTTGATCAGAATTTCACCTTTGCCAACCTCGGGAAGCTCACGTGTGCCCTGCTGTAGATTATCAAAGCCCCAGTCGCCTTTGACTTCGAAAACGCGTATTGTCATGATCAAACCCCTTCATGTTGGGAAACAGGGCGCGCCAGCTTTGCGACGCGCTCTAAAAGCATTTCGGTAGACCCATCTACGAGACCGGCAATCTGTGCCGCGCCGACATGGCGTGCAAACGGGTGTTGGGGGTTAAGCCCCTCTGCTCCCATCAGGTGAAGCATGACCGGCAGGTGGGTTTTGCAGGCCTGTACTGCAAATATCTTGGCCTGAGCAGAGGTGAGCTGGGCGTCTTCATCGCGATCAATCATCGCCGAAGCCTTGGCAACCAGACCCTGCATTGCCGCCAGCACAGTCTCTGCCTCCGCCACTTGCAGCCGCCACCCCTGATGGGCGGAGAGTGTTCGGCCAAAGCTTTTGCGGCTATTGCCATATTCGGTCACCGTTTGCAGTGCCATATCCAGCATTCCGCAGCACATGGCGGCCACATAGGTGCGCGCTCCGTTGATCTCGGTCATGATGGAACGAAAGGCCTCGCCAGGAGGAACCAGCAGGTTCTCGTCAGGCAAATGCAGTCCAACTATACGCAGGCTACCGGTGCCGGTACTGGATTGGGCAAAATCCGATCTAATCGCACTGCGGCTGCACTCTGGTGCCGTTGAATCGACAAGAAATGCGCCGATCGTCTGACTCGCGCCATGCTCCCCACATTGGGCATACACAATGGCTGTGGAAGCGTTACGTGCGTTGGTAATCCAGGTTTTCTCACCATCGAGCACCCAGCCATCGCCTGATTTTATCGCTCGGGTATGCATCGCGGCAGCATCTGATCCAGCTCCTGGCTCGGTTAGAGCAGTGCATGCCTGTTCCTGGCCCCAGAGCAGCGCTTGCAAGTAACGCTTTTTCAAAGAGGCGCTGCCATGCGTGGCGAGCTTCGCTGCCACGTTATGGGTATTCACAATCGACATCGCCAGACCGAAGTCCGCAGCCGCCAAGACTTGGCAGGTCGCAGCCTTGAGCGAAAAGCTGGCACCAAGCCCGCCATCATCGACAGGCACCTGCAGCCGCAGCAAACCAAGATCGGCTGCGGCTGTCATGATTTGAGGTTCTGGCGAGTTGCCGCGCGTCCAACCGGTCGAGGCAGGTGCAATGGTTTCGCGCGCGAAGTCTCGCACCTGCTGCAGATGGCCCTCTTCTTCTGAAGACAGACATATCATGCCTTGCCGCCTAGCTTCTTACGAATGTCGCCAACAAGCCCAACAATGCCACGTGGCATGAAGATCACGGCCAGAACCAAGATCAGACCATAGAGGATCAGACGGAAACTGTCGGCAAAACGCAGCACTTCGGGCATGAAGACCACGATGAAAGCGCCAATCGCTGGACCGGCAATGGTCCCGGAACCGCCCATGATCACCGCCAGGATTGCATCCAGAGATTGAGCGACGCCAAAGATCTCGGGATTGATGAAGCTTTGGTAATGAGCATAGATCGCCCCTGCCAGGCCAGCGAACATGGCGCTGACGACAAAGGCAAAGAGCTTGAACTTCCAGGCTGGAACACCAACCGAACCAACCAGATCCTCGTTCTGGCGAATGGCCATCAGGATTTGACCCACACGAGAACGCACGATCAAGGCCGCCAAGCCGGTCATCACCACTGCCAGTGTCAGGACAAAGTAGTAGTAGACTTCACGATCATGGAAATTGATCAGCCCCTTTTTTCCATAGCCGGGTTTTGGAATGCCGGTGATGCCTGCCTCGCCATTGGTAAGATCGGTCCAGTTAAACAGCACGATGAAGATCACCATGTTGAAAGCCAGGGTCACAATCGCAAAGTAGTGGCCTTTGACGCGCAGGCTGGGATAGCCGGTCGCAAGGGCAAAAACGGCGGTGATCAACGGCGCCAGAGCGATGGTCATCCAGGTCGGCAGAGCAAAGTTCTGCCCCAGCAGGGCGGTGCTATAGGCACCGATGCCCATAAAGCCGGCGCAGACAATGGAGACATAACCGGTGTAGCCCTGGATCAGGTTCTGCCCCTGGGCAGCAATCACCCAGACCAATGCTAGAATGCTGAGGTGGAGATAGTATTTCACTGTGATGAACTGTGGTAGGGCAAACATGCCCAGCACGGCCAAGCCATAAAAGGCGTGTTTGATTGAGAGGTTCATTTTCACGCCTTTCCCATGAGACCTTGAGGACGGACCAGAAGGACAAAGATCATCACCACAAATGCGATCACGTCCTTATAGGCTGAGGAGATAAAGCCTGCTGCCAGGGCTTCGGTGATGCCAAGAACGATACCACCCACAACCGCGCCGGGGATCGAGCCAAGACCGCCGAGAATGAGCACCGCAAAGCCTTTTACGACCAGGCCTTCTCCCACTCCGGGGGCAATTGCAAAAAGGGATCCAACCATGACGCCAGCACAGACGCCCAAGACGGTAGACATGGCAAAAACAACCAATGGGATTGCCTTGACATTGATGCCCATCAGGATGGCAGCATCGCGGTTTTCTGCCACCGCGCGCACGGCCTGCCCGGTTTTGGTTTTTTCTACAAACAGGGTCATCGCAACGATCAGAGCCACTGCCGCAACGATCACATAGAGACGCAGCTCTGGCAGGGTGATACCGCCAAATTCAAAGACCTTGGAAAACCCGGTTGGGATCACCACCTGTTCGGCACCAAAGAAATGCAGGTTGATCCCTTCGACCATCATGGTCAGACCCAGCGCGACGATAAAGGCGTTGATGTGATCGGCGTTGCGCACCGGACGATAGGCCAAGAGTTCGATCGCGACCCCGAGCAACATGCCGACAACCAATGCGACAAGGATCGCCAGAAACAGCGGAAAGCCCATCTGAGTGACAAAGAAAAAGGTGAGATAGCCGCCAAACATGGAGACCGATCCATGGGCGAAATGGGCGATACCCAAGATACCAAAAACGGTCGTCAAGCCGAGGGCAATGAGGACATACACGCCTCCAATGGCCGCACCGTTGATAATTTGCTGAATGATTTCGATCATTGCCGGATCCTCTGAACCGGTGGCCGGACAAGCTGCCGGTCCGGGAGATTTCAAATTGACCGACGCCGCCACAAAAAGCAGAAGCGCCGGTCCGGGAGAGATTAGTCGAGCGTGCTCAGGAATTCTGAGTAGGCTTTGGGATCAGAAGGCAGATCTTGCACAAACACCCAATTGCCGCCCTGCCATTGGAATGCACCATTGGAGGTATAGGCTTGGCCGTTCTCATCGAACATTTTCCCATCAACTGGCAGGTACTGCATGACAGTCTCGCTTGGTACAGCCAGACCGCGCAGCGCTGCGGCAACGGCTTCGGTATCTTCCACGGTGCCCGCCGCCTCTAGCGCATACTTCAGAGCATAGGTCTGGTCATAGGCATAAGGTGAGCTGGGGGATGGGCTGATACCGAATTTCTCAGTGTAGTTGGCGTGATAGGCTTTGCCCGCTTCGCTTGTCGACTGCAGCGTCAGTTCGGTTGGGCGAAGGTCCCAAACACCTTCCATCTGTTCGGTGGTGGCAACACGCAGGAACTGCTCTTCGCTGCCGCTGGTAAAGCCATAGCGTGCAGCGTCGATACCCAGTTCAACCGATTGGCGGTAGATAAACGCTGCAGGTTCAACATAGCCCACAACCAGAATGGCATCGGGCTGCATTTCGCGGATCTTGGTGAGCTGCGGGGTCATGTCGCGGTCTTTAGAGGCAAAGACCTCGCGGGTGATGATTTCGCCACCACTCTTGACGAACTGCTCTTCAAACGCATCTACATAGCTGGCGTAGAAAGATATCTCCAAAGCGCCCAGAACCGCGATCCGCTTGTGGTCCTGCTCAGCAACAAAACGTCCTGCCGCTGCACCGGTGTAATCAGCTGGCGGGCGGGTACGTGTCAGGTTTGGAATTTCACGCGTCGTGATCGAACGCTCGGCCGCGTTCCCCACCAGCATTACTGCATCTTCGTTTTCGATGAACGAGGCCACCGCACCGGTCGCACCCGAGCAGCAAAAGCCGAGAATGTATTTCACACCATCACGGTCCAGCAGCTTGCGCACGGAATTCGAAGCTTCCGTTGGGTTGGCTTTATCATCGTAAGCGATGACATTCAGCATGTAAGTGTCGTCGCCAACTTGAACACCGCCAGTGGCGTTGATTTCCTCGGCCGCCAGTTTCACCGCATTTGATTGCGGCAAACCATAGACGGCGGCACCGCCGGTAAGCGCATCGCTCACGCCGATGTCCAGTGTCAGATCCTTTGCCCAAACAGCAGGGCCCATTGACATAGCAGCAAGAGCCACCACGCCTGTCAATGCCTTCCGATTACGCATACTGCGTCCTCCCTTTCGATGTGCGTTCCCAAATGCGGGAAAATCCGGAGCGCCCCTAACGCTCCAAAGATCAAGCCAATGCCTGGCTTGAATTCAGTGTCCGAGATAGGCCTTCACCACGTCTGGATGTGATTGCAGCTCCTCGCCTGTGCCTTCCAAAACAATCTCTCCGGCCTCAAACAAATAGGCGCGATCCGCCAGTTTCAGCGCCATCAGAGAGTTCTGCTCCACCAACAGAATTGTCATCCCCATCTCTTTGATCCGAGAGATGGTCTCAGCAACTTCAGCGACAATCTTTGGCGCCAGACCAAGCGAGGGTTCGTCAAAAATGCAAAGCTTGGGGCGGGCCATCAAAGCGCGGACAATGGCAAGCATCTCCTGCTCACCACCAGACAGGGTGCCTGCCGCCTGCGAAGCCCGCTGACGCAGGATCGGAAACATATCGAGGTATTTCTCAACGTCTGCATCCTGTTCCTTGTCTTTGCGCACATAGGCGCCCATGCGCAGGTTTTGCAGCACGCTCATTTGCGGGAACACCTGACGCCCTTCGGGACACATGGTGATACCTGCCTTGACGGTGGAATGACCACTGTGATTGGTGATGTCTTCGCCAGCGAATTTGATCGTGCCCTTGCGAGCTGGTGTCAGGCCGCAGATGGAGCGCAGCGTCGAGGTTTTCCCGGCCCCATTGGCACCGATCAAGGCAACGCATTCGCCTTCTTTGACGTCCAGATTGATACCGTGGGTCACTTCGATAGAGCCATAGCCAACGTGTAGATTGCGAACTTCCAACATCAGGCTGTCTCTCCGAGATATGCATCAATAACCGCTTTGTTTTCGCGAATTTCCAAAGGCGTGCCTTCGGCAATTTTCTGACCAAAATTCAACACCACAATCCGGTCACTAACCTCCATGATCAGGGCCATATGGTGTTCAATAACCAGGACTGAGACGCCTAGGTCCCGCACGCGCTTGATCATGTCCGTCAGCGTCTTGCGCTCATGCGAGATCATTCCCGCCGCGGGCTCATCCAACAAAAGCACCTTGGGGTTTGACGCCAGAGCTGTCGCAATCATCAAGAACCGCTGTTCTGCCGAAGAGATTGTCCCAACCTGTTTGTCAGCGATGGGCAGCAGCCCAGTCAGTTCCAGGGCATCATGGATCTGCGACTGAACCGCTTCCTCTTCCCCGGCATGGGTGCCCAGGCCAAAGATGGAGGCCACAACACTCGACCGGCGCGTTGTTTCCGCACCAAGTGCCACCTGGTCGCGGACGGTGAAATCCGAAAACAGGCTCGCTGTTTGAAAGGTCCGTGTGAGACCCCGTGCCACGCGCTCATATTCGGGAATGTTCTGAATATGGCCACCTGCCAACAGGATCTCTCCCGAGGTCACCGGAAAGGTGCCGGCAAGAGTGTTCACCGTCGTGGATTTGCCCGATCCGTTTGGACCAATAAGCCCAACAACTTCGCCATGTCCCACGGTGAAAGACAGGTCTTTGATCGCCTGAACACCACCAAATGATTTTGAGAGGCCTTTGACCTCCAGCACTTCGCTCATCACACAAACCTCCTCGAACCACGCTGATGCTTGTCGCGGTTTTAAAGACCGTAAGGCCTGCTTCATTCTTATGGAAATACAAAGATTCTCATGTTAATTCTAATTTTTAGAAGGCGCAGTGCTTTCCTTAAAGATAAAGCAGGCAGTAAGGGCATACAGTGAGGGCGATAAAAAATATTTATTCGATTCAGGTATTTAACACAGTTTCACAATTAAAAAGTGCGGCTGCAGCGGCACGAGAACTGAACATAAGTCAAAGCTCAATCAGTTATCATATCAAAAAATTGGAAGAGGACGTCGGAGTAAAACTATTCAACCGAAATGCCGGCGGGTTAACGCTAACCGGAAAGGGCGTTTTTCTGGCCAGCCATGTCGCAGAAGGGCTTGAAGCCATTCAAGCCGGTTTGGACAGGATTTCTAGCAAGCCTGATGAAATACGCATCGCTGTGCCGCCGATGTTTGCCAGCAGGTGGCTTTCGCCACGTCTTGGAGAACTCTGGGAAGCCTACCCAGGTCTGCAGATGTCTTTCCAGAAGCACCACAATACTTATGCCACAATGGACTCCCCTGAGACGCAGGCGGATATCGGCATTCAATGGGGGCGCGGCGGTTGGGAAGGCTTTGACATCACGCGCCTGTGGGACGAAGAAATGGTTGCGGTCTGCAGCCCCGAGTATCTGGACAAGAACCCCATTGACAGCGAAGCCGACATGCAGAGCCAGACTCTAATTCACGTTGACGACGAAACCATGTGGCAAGAGTGGTTTGACAACGCCAAGCTGACAATGCCTTCCATGCCTTCAATGCAGGCCCAGGCCCTTCTGGAGGACCGCCATTTTCAACTGAGCTCTACCATAAACGGGGGCGGAGTATCGCTGTTTGCCGAACGGTTGGTTGTTAGCGAGCTCAAAAGCGGCGCATTGTTAAACCCCTTAGGCAAAACATATCCTACAGTCTTTGGGTATTACGTCCTGGAGCCGAAAGGCACACAGAAGACCAAAGCATCCAGGCTAATTCGCGACTGGCTTTCGAAAATGCGGACAAGATAGGGCTTTTGGTGTCAGGACTTGGTCGTCGATCCATTCGATGGATTGGAAGAACGCTCTCCGGGACAGGTGCAACGTTCCGTTAACCGGCAAGACATGCGTGCGTGCCCCAGAGCGGCTCACACCATGCGAGCAACAGCACAGCGATCGCAAGTTTCGAATCCGGAGTTGAGCAGTGAACTTGGAATAACCAAGCACGAACACTTCGATCCGCTTGGCCCAGTTCTTTTGTGCCTTGAGGGTATTGTTGTCGAAATCGGTTCTGAGCGCTGAGGAGACGATAGAGCGGCGCCTCTTCCCGTCACAGGCATGCGCATTGCACATTGAGTGAACTCGTCAAGCCTGAACGGTTGGGCTTCTGACATCATCAACCCGTTCTCCGCCGCCGAGGCCAAGCCATCAGAATAGGTCTGCAATCTTTCCGCGAGATCGACGAAACTTTCCCAATCGGCCCATACCTCAGCCTTGGCTTCAGATGGATGCCCATTTGAACCCTCCGGAAAGAGCGTCGTCAGGACTTCACCCGCATGGGCTCCGATTTTTTGCCTCTCCGCGAACTGCGGCTGCATCATAGGCCGTTTTTCCCTGCATCATCGGAGCCAGCACTTTCATGCTGTCTTTCATAACTCCCATGCCATCCATCCGTTCTTTTACGATGCCTGTTGCACCGCTATGGGCATGAGCAGCTACAGCAAGGAGCGGCGCCGGAAGCCGGTTTGGAAAGTGTCATCTTGTTTTCCTGAAATAGTTTGAGATTGCGCTTTGCAGGCGCAGGATCAGTGTTCAGGAAAGGTTACGGGGAGGCGGCGGATCAAAGCCAGTGATCGTAAACGGCCTCAACAGGGCCAGCGCCGCATAACGGCAAAGCGTTCCGGATCTGAAATGCGCTTATAGGTCACCACACAATAGGCTTTGGTCATTAGCTGTTCTCCCATTCTCGCGCTTTCATACCTTTTGCCGTGCATTGGACGGATCCCAGGCAGGGGCATCCAGCAATGTCAGGGCACGCCGTTCGCCGAGGATGACAATCTCCAGTCCGGCGATTGCGTCCGGGTCGACATAAGCAAAGGCCAGGCTCTTGCCGGTGGCGTGGCCGTAGCCGCCCGAGGTGCAGACGCCGACCACCTTGTCACCCTGCATCACCCCCTCGCGCCCGTAGATGTCGCAATCTGTGGCGGCCACTTCACCATAAACGAGCTTCGTGGCAATTCCCTGCTGGCGCAGATTCTCGGTCGCCGCGCGTCCTTTGAAATCACCCTTGCCGGGAGCAGCCAGCTTCGATCAGGGTGATCTCGTTGGTCAGTTCCGCATTCATGCCGTGATAGCCCTTTTCCATCCGCAGGCTGTTCACCGCCTGCACGCCGAAATCAGCGATGCCATGCTCCTCGCCCGAGGCCCAGATCGCATCGTAAAGCATGGCAAGATCGGCCATTGGAGCGTGCAGCTCCCAGCCAAGTTCACCGACATAGTTCACCCTGAGGGCGCGAACGGGGACACCGGCGATGGTGATTTACTGGCCTGACAGCCAACGGAAAGACGCGTTCGTCAGATCAGCATCGGTAAGTGGTGCCAGCGTGTCGCGGGATTTCGGGCCCGCAGCGACAAGCATGCCGTAGTCATCCGTGATATTGGTCACGGTCATTTTGTCTCCGGCCACGCTCAGATGATCCAGAGCCTGCAACTCGGCGCCTGCGCCGGTCAGGACATAGAAGCGATCATCGGCGAACCGTGTATTGGTTCATTCGCCAATGATGCGGCCATTGTCCGACAACACATGGGTCAGGTTGATACCACCTTGTTTCTTCGGCAGCTTGTTGGCGGTTAGGCTATCAAGCAGCGCCTCGGCCCCGGAACCTGAGACGTCGAATTTGGCAAAGCTCGACAGGTCGCAGATGCCCACGCGTTCGCGCACGGCCCTGCATTCCCCGGCGACAATTTCAAAAGTGTTGTTGCGACGGAACTGCAGATCTTCGACAAAACCTTCGGGGGCGAAATATTTCGCGCGCTCCCAACCGAACACCTGAGTATAGGCCGCGCCCTTGGCCTTGAGCGGCTCATAAAGTGGCGTGGTGCGGGATTCGCGCCCTGCCGCCGTTTCGCACCCTGGCATCGGGGTCACGAACATCTCATGGTAATCTTCGAAGCTTTTAGTCCTGATCGGCAAAACCGCCAAAACGGCGCTGATCTGTACAGGACATGTTGATCTCGCTATCACCGTGGACCATCCACTGGGCCAGGTATTTGCCGACACCGGCACCCTGGGCGATGCCGATGGACGAGCCGCAACATTGCCAGAAATTGTGCAGCCCCGGCGCAGGACCGGCCAGCGGGTTGCCGTCTGGCGTATGCGGAATAGCGCCGTTGATGATGCGCTTGATGCCTGCATTGGCAAAGATCGGCATCCGCTCAAACGCCTGCTCCAGCCAAGGGGCGATGCGGTCAATATCGCCGTCGAACAGCTCGTTCTCGCTCTCCCATTCGGGAAAACCTCCGCGGTGGTCCCAGGCTTCTTTGGCGCCGTAGTGTTCGTAGATGCCGACAAGCCCGGACTTTTGTTCCTGACGGTAGTATCCGGCTGTGGCCGGATCGCGCATCACCGGGAGCTCTCCATCCCAAGTCTTGAATTCGTCAAGCGCCTCCGTCACCAGGAAATGGTGCTCCATATTGGTGATCGGTGTGTCCAGGCCGACCCAAAGCCCGACCTCGCGCGCATAGCAGCCGCCTGCGTTGACCACATGTTCACAGGTGATGTTGCCCTGCTCGGTCACCACCTCCCATGCGCCCGAAGGCCGCTTGCTGATATCCGTCACCCGGTTGCGGCGAATGATCGTTACACCCATCTGCCGCGCGCCTGCTGCCATGGCGTTGCACGCGCTTGACGGGTCCACATGTCCGTCCATGTTGGTATAGGCCCCGGCGATGACACCGTCAGTTCGCAGCCAGGGTTTCAGCTCCTTGATACGGTCGGGGCTAACCACCTCCATATGGAAGCCGACATTGGCCGAGAACCCAGCCACATAATTGAACCAATCCACCTCTTCCTGGGTCGTCGCCAGCCGGATGCCGCCGCAGCTGTGCCAGCCCGCTGGCTGACCCGTGATTTCTTCCAGACGCGGGTAAAGCGTATTTGAGTAATGGTGGATCTTGGCCATGTTGTAATTGCCGATGAAGCTGGGACATTGTCCTACCGCATGCCATGTCGAACCGCTGGTCAACTCGCCCTTTTCGATCAGCACCACATCGGTCCAGCCTTCTTCGGCAAGGTGGTAGGCCAGGCCCACCCCCATCATGCCGCCACCGACGATCACCACTTTTGCTTGGGATTGTATAATTTTTTCCTTTAATGTCAGCTTTACCAGGCGCCGTTTCCGGGGCGCATGCGGGGCGGGGGCAGGATGATGTTGTAAGATTCCCGCTGCTTGCGATCGATCTCGCCGGGGATGTGGTCGGGGTAATGCTCCGCCAAGACCTTGCGCACCCTGTCACGGGCCACATCGCGGGCATCACGCGCCCCGGAGTCCTGCCATTCGCTGATGCTGCGCCGGTCGGCGATCTCGGGGTAGAGGTAGTCGGTTTTCATCCGGCTGAAGGTCTGCGGATGACCCAGATAATGGCCTTCGCCCATTTCCACATCACGGATCACATCAAAGTTCAGTGTATCCTCGCTGACCTCGACGCCCTTTACGGTGCGCAGGATGGCGCCCAGCAGGTCATTGTCCAGCATGTAGCTTTCAAAACTGGTGCCCATCAGACTGCCATGCATCCCGGCACATTCATGGATCATTGAAGCCCTGGCATGGGCTACCAGCGAGACGGTATAGCCCTTTTCGCTACCCGACTGCGTATCGGGCAGTTTGCTGTCGGTCATGCCTGCGGGCACCGAGTTGGGCAGATCGTAGAACCCCGCCATCTGGGCGCAAGCCGCCGACAGAAGCGCCTGTTCGCCCGAGCCGCCGGACATGGCACCGGTGCGCAGGTTCGAGACAAACGGCCAGGTGGCAAAGATGCCGCGGCAGTTGGGATCAATGATGTTGTAGATCACCAGCCCGGCCATCACTTCGGCACAGGCCTGCGCGACGGCTCCGGCAAGCGCGGCTGGCGCGGTGGCACCCGCTTGGCCGGCAGCGACCAGCAGGATCGGCATGCCCGCCTCAACGGCGGCTTCCAGCGCCTCGCAGCTTTCGGTGGCAAAGCGCATCGGCGGCACGACATGACAGCAGACGGCGGTGCAGAAGGGGCGCTGCCGGAATTTGCCCTCGCCTCCTGCCACCAAATCCAACATAGGCTGCACAGCGCGGACGCTGGCGGCGTCGGTATAGCTGACGGCGATGGATTTCGAGGTGCCGACCAGGCAGGCATAGGTGGTGTTGATATCGAGATCGAGAATGGACGTGGTGTCGCGCGCCACAACTGAGCGGTGATACCAGTGGATATTGTCCATCCGGTCCACCAGACGGGCCACATCATAGAGATCCGCAACGGTACTTTCGCGGTATTTGCCGGTCTCGAAATCCATAATCGTAGGCGCAGCACCGCCGGTACCGGTATGCACCTGGCGGCCGCCGATTTCGATGTCATGCGCCGGATCAATCCCATGAAGGGTAAACTTGCGGCGGGTGCGGGCGATCACATCTTCGACCAAGGCGCGGGGAAAGCGCAGGCGGCCATTGCCGTCTACCCAGCATCCGGCTTCGACGGCGCGGGCCTCAAGGCTGGGGGTGATCTGTGACAGACCGAGATCTTCGAGCAGTTGCAGCACCAGTTCGTGGATGCGCCCCATCTCGCTGCGGGTCAGAGGGTGATACTGGCCGCCGATCATGCCGGGGCCAATAAGGGGGCGCGGCAGGCTGTGCCTCAGGTTTGCCACGGCTACGGCGGCTGGTGCCGACATGGCAGACCTCATGCGATTCAACTCGCAGTATCTGGCCGCTGATTGCTCCCCGCCTCAAACGATAATTTCGAATGCGTGGCATTACCTCAAATCATGCGAGTGCCGTTTCCTTCTTTGCTGTATGTGCGAGCCAGAAGACAAAACTCCTTACTTCGGGTCGTTTTTCTGCCTCAAGGGATGATCCGATGTAATGGCTGTTCTGGGTATCCATCGGCGTGCCCGCGGGGCAGACGAGCTCCCCGATCCGCAGCATAGAATCGGTGATATAGCTCCAGCCCAGTGCGACGACGCGCCCTGCCTGAGCGGCCTGCAGGACCATCGGATAGCTGTTCAGCCGGATCCCCAGGCGAACGGGCTGCCCGCTCACCCCTTGTTGCGTAAGCCAGACTGGCCAGTCTACTGCACCCCAGATACTGCCGCCGCCATCCAGATGCAAAAGTGTCTGGTCAAGAAAATCTTGCGACCGCTGCAATTCCGGATGATCGCGCAGATAGCCAGGGCTGCAGACAGGATAGACGCGTTCGCCGAACAGCGGATGAGCCGCTACGCCATCCCGGTCGCCCCTGCCAAACAAAACAGCCACGTCCACGTCCGCTTGCGGCAAAGCGACCATCTGATCGGTGGCCAGCACGCGCAGGTCAATCTCCGGAAGCTGTCCACACATCCCGATATTTCATTAAGCCCCCGGGTCACGGCTTCGAACAGATGCTGTCCGTCATTGGTGAGCGCAATTGACCGGTGGCCCCGCCGGAACAGGGCACGGCCCAGATCCTGTTCAAGTGCCTTAATCTGCCGGCTGACCGCGCTTTGCGTCAGGCACAGTTCATTTGCGGCCGCGGTGAAACTCAGCCGTCGTGCAACCGCTTCAAACGTGTGCAGCTGCGGTAGCGAGGGGAGGTTGTATTTTTTCAATTCACGACTCCCTTTTGTTTGCCCGCCCAAGACCTGTACTGACCGCGTTTTCCAATCAAGATATTTTTTTGGTGGGTGCGGACCGCAATGCGGGGAACAAGTGAGAGGGCGATGTCACGGTGACGCGTGGACGATTGCTTGAGATTTGAATTCAACCTATCTAGTCGCGATGCACAACCCCCCATCAGTTTCAAGAGTCACCGTTTCCCGCCATAGATCATTGCTCATGCCGTTTGGCTCTATGTTGGTTCAATCCCTGCCTTCACGAGGTCGAAGAAATGCAGCTAGAGCGTGATGCTAATGTATTCTGCGAGACGATACGGCGATGAATCGCCAAATTCTGACCACAGGTTGCAAGGCATTTTCTAGCTGCGTTGCCTGTCAAGATTTCGCTGCGCTTGGCCTGAATGGTCGCTTTTCACGTCGCGCGGCGGTGATGAATATGATGCAATCACGGCGTATTTCGCGCTGCGAGCGCGCGTAGCGAAAATTCAAGACTTCCGGGGTGGGCTCACTCCCTGGTTTCGCCGCCTGAAGCGCGAACTATTTCTCCTGATTTCCCAACGTCCGCGCATTGAACGACATGACACAAGATCAAAGACTGGACCCGATCCTCCTGTGGCCGGTCTCGATCAGCCGATCAAACGGCATTGCCGCGCGAGCATCGGGCCGCGCTGAGCCCACTTCGACCAATGCTGCGCGCTGCATGTCTGTCCGCTTTCAAGCCAAGTTCTACCGTTGTATGCAGAGGTTTAGAGTTCGACATTTTTGGAAAAAGTAGTTGCCAGCACCACAAAGCCGCATTTTCCCTTTGTTCCTGACACCCGACGCGAAGGAAGGGAGCAAACTTGCCTCATATTTGCTGAAGAAGCAAATGCACATTCTTCTTGAGGCCGGTGTTTCTTGGGACCGTCTCAACCCTGACCTTCGCGCCGCATTTTTACTCGGCTATTACCTCGGCAATGTTCGCAATGGGGGCCACAGCCAGTTCATGGGCAATGCCCGCAATTACTATGACGGGGATCCCGGACAGTTTCTTAGCTGGGCGATTGAAGCTGCCGAACGCTACGAAATGCAGGAAACCTTGGCCATTATGCGTGATGTACTAATCTGGATGTCGGAAAACCCAGAAGAGGCCGCAACACAGACGGGTTTTAACCCCCGCGTTTCTCCTGCACTCAAACCCTATGACACAGCCTTATTTTCGGCCGATACGGTGGACGAACAGGCATGGCTCGCACGCGTAAATTCCTTGCCTGTGAGCCATGCACAAACATTCCTAAGCATGTGCAGCTATGAAAAAGGATATGTGAGTTTTCCCGCCATAATCTCCGAGATTGAAGAGCTCCGGCTTTTGGCCAATTTCGAGCCAATGGCGATCGTTTCCGAAGACTCATTTGAGGCGGCGGTAAAGGCTGCTGCTTTCGCTGATCCGGTTGCAAAGGCAGCCCGCATGATTGCCCGCCTGGCCGACCTGGCGCAGGCATTGCCTAAGCCCGCAACATGTGCAGCCCTCAGTCTATTCACTGAAGGCGCGCACCTGCCACCTGCAGAGTGTTTGCGCGCAGGAGCCGCCAAGACCCGCCGTCCCAAGAAAACTGGTGTGCTGACAACAACGAGCGGCGATCAAGCCTTTATTGCAGAACTCGGAAAAGACTGCATTTCTGTCTTTGAAGCTACAGGCGACCCAGACGGTTTGCTTGAACATGGGATTGATTTTAATAGCTATACTGCCAACCCTCCGCGTGGGCTTATCTCCAGCCTGCTCTATTTCACCGCTTCCAAATACCGCTACGAGCGGGCAATTAAACGCGCAATCCGCAAGCGCGCCCTTCGTAAAACGCGCATTCTGGGCAAGGTCTCCAAATCTGTCGGAGACGAAATAGCAGCGCTCAACAGGCGTTTTCACCTCCCAGAGGCTTTGGCGCTGTGGATGGAGCAAAGACAGGACAGTACTGCTCCGGCTAATTGGCGTCTCGATCTGGTCGAAGCCGACCGCATCTGCTGGCGCTTTAAAGTCAGCAGCACTCAACTGCGCGTCGTCGCCTCGGCGAAAGAGATACAGATTAGCACAGGAGACAACACAATAGTGTATCCCTTTGAAGACTTGCACGCGGTGCGTCAAAGCTCAGGAGTCATGGCTTAAAGTATGTGTAGGGTGTAAATTGTTCCCGGAATTTTTGTCCGCATCTGACCGGTTCACAATGGTGGTTGGAAAAGGTCTGTAACACGCGGGTCTACTGCCGTTTGTATCAAGAGCATCAAAGTCTGCTCCGTCCGCGCCTTACCAGTTGATACGGGTCGCAGCGAAAGGCACCCGGCACTGAACCGGCCCTTCGTTGATCGAGCGGCGAAGCTGCCGAAAGAGCTCAAGGCAACCAATGCTGAGTCTTGGATAGATGTCCGCTTCGGAGGCCGTTGAGGACAGGAAGAGTAGGTCCGCCCCCGTAGTTACTCCGAGTTGACAGTCGGAATTTCCTTCACGAAAAGTTTGCCGTCTAGCGGCTGTGGAGCGACACCCTAGGTTGCATTTCGTACAAAGCTCGATACCTTAGAACATGGGTCACGTTTCAATTCGCACATCTTAGTGAACGCCAGGGACGCAACCTGGACCGCGTTTTCAAAAAGGAACGTTCTTGAGATGATCAATTCAAACAATCTATTGGTGGTCACATTCGCATTTGTTGTGGCCATCGTCGCAGCAAATTCATCATTCGCCAGAGATCTTAATCTTGGAGATCAGCTTGTTAGTAACAAGGGTCCTACTTGGACCGCTGGCGAGGCGCGTGGAGGCGAACGCAGCATCAGCCCCAATGTCACGGCTCCCTATGCCAAGGAAATCTCAGCAGGTAGTTATATCTCGGCTTTTGGCATGGCCTCCGCGGGGGTACAAAAGATCAAACAGTCGCAAGATAATCCCACCCAAATACCCATCGGCATTGGCGGTGGTCCAGTCACTAAAGCTGCCCGCATCGCCAAGTTCCGAGGTGAACTGCGATAGCCAATTGCCGCTATTCACCACGGGATTGTAGAAACCGAAACACGTGATCCCCGGTGATCGACTCGTCTGTTGTTGATCATGGCGGCCTCCCGAAAACGACCATTCAATAAGCAGAGGACAAACTCTCTTTTGTCCGCTCCTTACCAGTTCATGCAGCAAAGGACTGCTGCATTTGCTCTTTCTTGGATTGTTCTGAATTTCGGCCACTTTCGCACGTTTGGGCCAGTTGGGCGAAAACAATGCGGATCTTCTCTTCCGCAAAAAAGTCTGGCGCGTCTTGCGGCGGACAGTTCTTACAAGCTTGTCAGCGCTGTCCTTCGATGCTCCGGGCTTCTAATTCATCTTCGTCCCCTGAAGGTTACGATGAAGCAGAACCCCTCCGGTGTTTGAACTCTCAAATCTACCCCACGGGCGCTGACGTCACGCAATGGACCAGATTGAAATGAGTTACCGTATCGTCAAAATGCTCTAACGCGGCGACGGCTTGTGCTTCTACAATAGCTCGTGATGGATCACTTCCTGCAAAGAGCTTAACAGCTTCCATCGACTCCCACTTGGAGACTACGGTTTATTTTATCATTCCGCCGTCTCGTCTGGAAATCAAATCGGCGCTGATGAAACCAAAGATGCCTTCGAGTTCGGGAACAACGTTTTGCAAAAAATGAGCGGGATAATCGCTGGCCTTGTCCTGGGATGCCCAGCCACTCCATTGCCTAACTATTTTGGTCATAAGGTCCTCTTTTTTCGAACTGAAGACATGAAATTCTCAACATTGATAACCGCACGTCTATGTTAGCCTTTGCGCTTTTTGGGTGGTGGCAAATTCGCGACAGTGGTCCTAACCAGAGGAACAATCCAGTCATACTCATCCCAACGGTCGGCGGGCACAACCATGCTAGGTTTCGCGCCTGGATAAGCGGGCGCAAGTTCAATGCCAGGTGCAAGTGTCAAACCAGCCTTTGTAGGCTTCAGGTGAAAACTATTGTTACACACAACGCCGATGAAGATATTGTCACAGTAGATTCCGTATTCTCCAAACATCTTCTTGGCAGAAACGGCACCAGCGTCGGAGAGGCTGTCGGTAAGCAAGTCGATTGTGCGGGGGTCGGTTGCCATCAGTCTGCCGATGCTTCTTTGCGTTGTGTTATCGGGGTTGCGAGTTCGACCAGACAGCCATCCATATCGCGAACGTAGGCAACGACCTGCCCCCAAGGCATGGTTTTCGGTGGCTTGACCGCTATTGCCCCATTCGCCAACGCCTGTTCGTAAGCGGTGGGAATGTTGTCACCCAAAAACACAATTTCGAACCCACCGGGCGCCTGCTTTGGGCTATTCGGCTGTATCGCTATATCGCTTGCTTCCGCCATTTCATGCGATGCGAATGCCAATGTCGTTTCGCCCGTCGCCATTTCAGCATAGAGTTTGCTTTCATGGATGAACGACAGTTTCAAGCCAAAGGCCCGCTCATAGTGGTCCACGGTTGCAAGCACGTCTTTACAGTAGAGAATTGTGTAACCCAGTTTCATCATTGATCGTCCTTCTTTAAGACGTTGAATTTATGTTTAGTGCCGCATGTCTTCACAGTGTCTTCTTGAAAAAATCGGACGGAAAACAGGTCTTCAATGGCGCTTCCTCGCGAGCATCACGAATGCCAACTGCATGTGCTGGACGAAATTCACCGGGTTCTGAACCTACAAATCTAAAAACGACACAAGTAAGTCAGCAAATTCTTCGGGTTTGTCAACGCAAGGCAGATGCCCTGCTCCCCGGATAAGTTGGAACTCGCAGTTTGGGAGAGAAGTAGCGAGTTCCTCAACGATGTCCCTGGGGGTCACGACATCATTGTCGGTGCCAATTACAAGCGCGGGTTGGGTGGGACGGGAGGCCGTCTTTGACAAATCTGCATGGCCAATTGCATGGCAGCAGCCAACATAGCCCTCAACAGGCAAACGCAGCCGTCGAGCGATCAATTCTTCATAGCGTGGAGACGACTGACAAAATGCGGGGGAAAACATGTGCTGAAAGGTGTCTTCGATTTTCTTTCGGCTGAATCCTTCGGTGCGGGCCGCGGTAGCCCCTTCCATCCAATCTTCCAGAACACCGATTTTCGTTGCGGTGTTAGATAGTACGAGGCGCCCTACGAGGTCGGGGCGCAGCTCTGCAATCCGCTGGGCGACGAGTCCACCGAATGAAATACCAACCAGGTAACATCCCTGAACTTCAAGATGATCAAGAAGGCCGATGGCATCGTCAGCATAATCGTCTAGTGAAAAAGGCAGAGCGGGCATCTCAGACTCGCCGTGTCCTCTCTGATCGTAACTCACGATCCTTAGCCCGGCTGGCATCCGGGAAATGACATCCTGCCAAATGTCTTGATGAAATGACATTGCGTGTACGAAAACCAGCGTCTGCGCGCCCGTTGGGCCGCTATCCCTGTACGCTAGATTGAACCCCTTATCTTTGAAGTTTCTGGTCATTTGGCTGTCTTCTTTCTGCTTCAATCTGTTTGTAGAGCACGGAGAATGGGCAAAGACTGCCGAACGTCCTTTCTTGTCCTAATCAGATACGTACTTTCATGCTTTGGTATCTGAAACAGTTTCCCATCTTGCAAACTGTATGAAGTGTTTCGGGTAGCCGCTACTTATAACAATGCAGGCACTGCCAAAAAAATGCTGTCGCTAAAACCGACATTCGTTCGTACGCTACGAAAGCTCGCTTTGTCCCGCGATCTGTAAATTCCCACCTCAAAAAATGCTGCGCCATGCGCGAATGGCCGGAATCGCCGCCGCACCGCGTCATGGAATTTCGTGCTTGTGCAGAAAATTTGCCTCTGCGTGCGCGCGCAGTATGAAATCGAAATGACTGACATGGGCTCACAGTCGACATTCGAAAGTCAACAATAACGAGCGCCTGTTGTCGACTATGGCCATATTCTGTTGAAAAACTCTGTCTTGATCGAAAGCCCTCGTGCTGATTCAATTCCTGTATTGAATGGGAGATTGGGTAATGATGGGATCAAGACAGGAAGCTCAGGCCGCACTGTTCTATGAGTTCTCGTTGGAGGGCCACGTTCCCCAGGATCACCTGTTGCGGTCGATTGATCGATTTGTTGACCTGAGCAGTATCCGCAGCCATTTGGCGGATTTTTACAGCCATACAGGTCGCCCTTCCGTCGATCCCGAGTTGCTGATCCGCATGCTGCTTGTGGGGTATTGCTTTGGCATCCGGTCGGAACGGCGGTTGTGCGAGGAAGTGCACTTGAACCTTGCATATCGTTGGTTCTGTCGCCTCGATCTGACTGATCGAGTGCCGGACCATTCGACCTTTTCCAAAAACCGTCATGGTCGGTTCCGCGAGAGTGAACTCTTGCGGCACGTGTTCGAAACGACAGTGGCGCGGTGCATTGCAGAAGGTTTGGTCAGCGGCCAGCGTATGGCGATTGATGCCAGCTTGATTGAGGCGGAGGCGACCAAGCAGTATTCAGCATCACAAGAGGAATGGGATGCTGCACGGATCGATGCCAAGACCGCACCGCGCGCTGTTCGGGAATATCTGGAAACTCTGGATGATGCCGCGTTTGGTGCTGCGTCGCCGGTCAAGCCTAAGTTCACATCATATTCTGACCCAGCCAGTCAATGGACAGCGGCGCACAAGGCGCCAGCGTTCTTTGCGTATTCCGATAACTACCTCATCGATACAGATCACAGCGTGATTGTGGATGTCGAAGCGACCAGGTCCATCCGGCAGGCCGAAGTAGGGTCGACAAAGACCATGCTGGACCGGGTTACAAAGCGGTTCGACCTTCACCCTGAGAGGCTGATCGCAGACACGGCCTACGGATCTGCGCCGATGTTGGGCTGGCTTGTTGACCGGGGTATCGACCCGCATATTCCGGTCATCGACAAGGCCGGACGTCCCGATGGCACATGGTCTCGCACCGACTTCGAATGGGATGCCGAAAACGATCAATACATCTGTCCCGAGGGTCATGCGCTGAAACAGTTTCGCCGCAACTACTCGGATCCCAAGAGAGTCCCGTCCGGAAAAGGGACAGCCCGTTATCGCGCCCTCAAACAGACCTGCCAGACCTGCCCATCTAAGGCAAAGTGCTGCCCGAATACGGACGCACGTAAGATCACCCGCGAAGAGCACGAAGACGCCCGTCAACTTGCCCGCGATATTGCCAAGACCAGACAATACAAGGTCTCGATGAAACTTCGGAAGAAGGTCGAGATGCTGTTTGCCCACCTCAAACGTATCCTCGGGCTGGGCAGGCTTCGATTACGGGGCCCATGTGGTGCGAACGACGAATTTCTCCTCGCAGCCACCGCCCAGAACCTCCGCAAACTGGCCAAGATCTTTCCCGCACCGCAGCAAACGCAGAAAGCCTGATTAGAAAGGCACTCGCGGAAAATTCTGGGCATTGGTTTCTGCATTAGCAACACGTTGTTTTTCAACACCATCGCCACCAAGCTGACATTCGCCGCGCTTGCAGCACTGCGCCTCACGAGCGGCGGCTATGCGCAGAAAGCAGACTTTGCAAACCCTCTTCTTGATCACAGGTGGCAACGGTTAGCTAGCAATCCAAGTAGATTGAAATCCGCTTCGCAATATCTGCTGAATATCATCGGTTCCAAGTCTCGATAACTTCCACCAAACCCATAATCTTTTCCTGCAATCCATTTGGAAAATCAGATAGAGATTTTCCATCTCCCCAACTCGCAGTTCTACTCAAGGCTTTCAGCTTTTTGGTGTTCCCATTGATCGATCTAGACGCCGAATCGAGGTAATCCTCAATCGTCCTTACATTTGGGTTTAAGGCGTCGTACCAGATGCCAAGATTCGCTCCGTTCTCGCTTTGCGCTCGGATCTGATTGGCTATGTAGTCTTTAGCTTTCCGAAAGCCCGATTGGTCGATGATATTGCCATCCCTTTGGATCGCGTCGCTGTCAATCACAACGAAGGCGTTTCTGCTGAAACTAAACATTTCAACGAGCTTCAAAAGTTCTGGCTCTTGTTCTGTCCCTTCCTCGATCAGATAGTAACTGTCCAGCAGTGCCCCCGCGTACATGAAAAACTGGTAGTGCCTGCCACGGCGAAGTGGTGGTTGGCCAGCCTCAGTGCGATATAAATCAATCCACTTTTGGATGTAGATTACATCTGATGGGCCTTCGACCCAGACAACGCCATTTGATTGAAGAATGTCAGACCCTCGACACCCCAGACTTTCAAGAATTTCCCAAGAATCTGTTGAGACTCTATTGATTACTGAAAACTCTGTAGTCCGTTCGACGATAGGTGAATCGCTTCCACTCGTGTCATCTTTGAAAGAATCAACATAATTGTTCTCGAAGAATTCTTGTTTGACGTGGAAGACTGAGGCATCGCTCCCCAACTTGCCGAACTGACCAATAAGCGCACTGGAGTGAGTTGCGATAAATATCTGTTTGTTAATCCGATTTTTGTGCCTTGGTTCGTTGGACTCATGAAAAACCTGGTTACTTGGTGTTTGGCCAAACTGTCCAGCGCCCATTGAAGAAAACCAGTTTTCCCATTCAAATTGCACAGCATCAGTGAAATTGATAACTTCTTCCGAAACTTGGGGGGCATCTGAGTTTCGGGTCATCCATGCAATGAAGTCTAGCAAGCGCCGCAGAGCCCTCGGTTCCAAATGCATCTCGGGCTGATCAATCAGAATTACTGGTTGCATAGCTGAAACGAGGTGAAAAACTAAAGCAGCGCAGTAAGTTTGACCGGATGAGAGCCTACTTAAATTGCGTTCTTCTCCAGTTGATGATTGTGGGTGCTGGGAGTCGCCTCTTTGCATAAAATGCTTATCTTCATTCACAAAATTGGGTTCACTAAACAAGATTCCCTTTTCAAAGATGTAATGCATGGCGAAATTCAGATAGCCAAAAACAGATTTGTAAGCACTCTGAAAGGACAAAGGAAATTCAAACGTCCCAAGATCATCATGACTGAAGATTTTGACGCACTGGGAATATTTTGGAAAGTTGCCACGAACAAGATTGCCGTGTTTGAAACAGATTGAGCCGCTCCCTGCCGCAAAACGCTCGAAGTCGTAGGTAATCTCAATTTCAGGGTTTTGTTGTGCAGGAAACCTGTCTCTGTTTCGATCATGCAGGTCAAGCTCGAACACGTGAACGACCATATTGCAGGTTGGATCGTTCCGGATGGCAACGGGGATAGTAGAATCTAAGGCTAACGACCTAGTTTTCAGGTCTCCGATAACTTTGAACAGATTGCTTTTACCGGAACCATTTTTCCCGACTATTAGGTTAAATCTTGTCAAACCCCTTAGATGTTGTTTTGGACCAAACGAAAATGTGTCTGCAATGCTGACTTCTGATATCCACATTTTGGAATAATGAGGGCGGTGCATTCTTTGTCAACTCACTAGAGTGGCAAACTCTAAAACTTCCAAGCAAACCTGCCTTCGAGTGCCATTACCAGCGTGGGGAACGAAGCGTAATCACTTTAAATGAAAACCGGCACGTGGGTAAAAACCAAAGATCAATGTCCGCTTTGGGCTGCCTTCAGTGGCTGATACGAAAAGCAGCGAACGGCGACACCGTGGCCTTATTGGCTGATGCTGCGCGATGAATGAAGTTCGGCTGTAACGCAAGGCAACTGTTCGGCGGCGCTTCTGATTCCCAAAACCGTACAGGTCTTCGTCGTCAAGAACAGTTGGTGGGATCATGCAGTTGCAGGAACCCAGCGTTCGTTGATACGTTACCTGTCTAATGATCTACAGAGCTGTTCAATTCAATCTGGTCTTCATTGAAGGTGAAGGTAACGTGGCGAACATGCCGACGCACGGCGGTATTTACGCCGAGGTTCACTGGCCGACCCGATCCATTCGCATTGGCGAAACGGGCAACTCGATGCGCGGACGCAACCGCTCTCATATGAGGTGGGCAGATAAACACCGCAATGGGGCGCACAATGAGAAAGAGGCCGCTCGGCAAGGCATAATTGTCGATCTTGCAAAGGAATGGGGCTCTGAAGGTCTCGAGTACTACGTTATCACGGAAGATCCGAGAGTGCGCGAAGACCGAGAGCTGCGCGTGGATTGTGAAAAGCATCTCCACGAATGGGCGCGAGTGCAAACAGAGTTCCGAAATATTAACACCCAGCGTGGCTACCGTACCCGAAGCTAATGAACATTTTCTTCGTTCGAATGGGCGTTTTGCCTGACAGGGCCAGAGCAGACTTTTTGCCCGGCTCGATCGCCCAGAATGAGTTTGGTATTCCCGAAGCAAGTTGACGTGAAGCGGTTATTCAACGGCAGTTCTGTCCGCATCTACGAAACTGCAAAGTCCAGTTTTTAGGTCCGCTTAGGGCTGTGATCGGCCTGCTAAGCTAGCGAATGGTTGGAGTCAGTCAATGACCGCAATGGGCTGATTCCGTTGAAAAACTCTTGTTGATTTGAGGTGCCGCCGCTGATTCAATTCTCGTAAGGATGCGGGGGGTTTGGTTATGATGGGACCGAAGCAGGAAGCACAGGCGGCGCTATTTTATGAGTTCTCGCTGGAGGATCATGTCCCGCAAGATCATCTGCTGCGGTCGATTGATCGGTTCGTGGATCTGGATGACATCCGGCTGTATTTGGCAGAGTTCTACAGCCACACAGGTCGCCCGTCGATTGATCCTGAGTTGCTGATCCGAATGCTGTTGGTTGGTTATTGCTTCGGCATCAGGTCAGAGCGTCGATTGTGTGAAGAAGTGCATTTGAACCTCGCGTATCGCTGGTTCTGCCGCCTCGATTTATCTGATGCAGTGCCGAACCATTCGACATTCTCCAAGAACCGGCATGGGCGCTTTCGAGAAAGTAAACTGCTGCGGCATCTGTTCGAGAAGACCGTCGCACGGTGCATCGCGGATGGCTTGGTCAGCGGCCAATGTCTTGCTGCCGACGCCAGCTTGATTGAAGCGGACGCAAACAAACAAAACTCGACACCGAAGGAAGATTGGGACAGATCAGCGATCACGCCACAGGATGCTCCGCGTGCTGTGAGGGAATATCTGGATGTCTTGGACAATGCAGCTTTTGGCGCAGCATCTGAGGTTGAACCTAAGTTCACATCCCATTCCGATCCCGCAAGCCAGTGGACCGCAGCACGCAAAGGGCCAGCATTCTTCAGTTATTCGACTAATTACCTTATAGACACTGACCACAGCGTCATCGTGGACGTTGAAGGAACGAGGTCGATCCGACAAGCCGAAGTCGGATCAGTGCGCACCATGCTGGATCGGGTCAAAGATCGGCATGATATTGATCCTGAACGGCTCATCGCGGATAGCGCCTATGGTTCAGGGCCGATGTTGGGATGGCTCGTTGATCGCAACATCAAACCACACATTCCCGTGCTGGATAAAGCTGGTCGCACAGACGGGACATGGTCCCGCACCGACTTTGAATGGGACCCTGAGAACAACCAATACATCTGCCCCGAAGGTGAGCCGCTCAAACAGTTCCGGCGCAATTATTCTGACCCGAACCGTAAACCCACAGGCAAGGGCGTTGCCAAGTACCAGGCTCTGAAACACACCTGCCAAGCCTGTCCATCGAAGATGATGTGTTGTCCGAAAGCAGATGCACGCAAGATCACCCGCGAAGAACATGAAAATGCCCGACAGGTTGCCCGTGATATTGCCAAGACAAAGCAATATGCGATCTCGATGCGACTGCGAAAGAAGGTGGAAATGCTCTTCGCGCATCTGAAACGCATCCTCGGATTGGGACGATTGCGATTACGCGGTCCATGCGGCGCGAACGATGAATTCCTGCTCGCCGCAACCGCCCAAAACCTCCGCAAACTAGCCAAGATCTTTCCTGCACCGCAGCAAACGTGCAAAGCATGATCAGAAAGGCGCTTGCGCTTCGTTTGAACACAACTTTCTGCGCCAGCAACACGTTGTTTTTCAACAGAATCGGCTCCTTGCCGACATTCTCTGCAGTATGCGTAGACGGGTAGTATGAGCCCTGACCAGACCTTGATCACACCTCGGTCTTTCGCTCATGCAGCAGGTCACGAACCACGCAAATCGGACATTCTCTGAGTGGCACGCAGATGGCGATGACGCAGGACAAAAGCAACAATTCGCTGCAGTTGCTCCAATGGCCGCTTTTTGAAGCTCGTCACAAACTCTGGTTCTGAATCGTCTTATCTGGAACCTCAGTTTTGGAGATAAGATGCGAAGAAAAATTTTGATTGGGGTTGGAGGGCTTTCAGTTCTGACTACCGCCTACATGTGGACCGCCACGCAACACTGGTATGACACGGTTCCGGGGGTCGCATACACAGGGCCACTGAACTTTCATTTTGCGAAGGATGTCGCCCTTGCCTATCTGTCAAGCGGAGTGGCTTTGATCTGGGCCGGTGTCAAACATGACAAATCAGCCGGACTCTGCGGCGCGTCCTGGCTCGTCCTGCATGCGCTGTTTCACATTTGGATCTGGCTTCATCGCGGCACTCCGGTGGATCTGATTGCGCTCACCAACCTGATAGGGATCCAGATACCCGCTTTTGCCGGGTTCATTTCCGCGCTCACCCTGAAGTCAGAAAGGGCAACACCATGATCCGCACGCTTCTAAAAATGGGCTTTCAGCGGTTCGGATCGCGATACAATTACGATACGGGCTACATGAGACATATCGCTGATACTTCGGCATCGGCGGGGATACGAGTGTCTATGCTACCGTTTTACAGCCAATTTCGTGGTCCTAACGACGCCCAAAACGTCTGGGCTGGCGCAATGCTTGGATCGACGTTGGACGGTGACTGCGGGCCATGTGTCCAACTGATCGTCGATATGGCGCTTGAGGCAGGCGTTCCAAGGGACAAACTCACACTTTGCCTTCAAGGCGAAGCGATGGCGGCAGGGGATGTCGGCCTCGGCTTCCGGTTTTCCCAGGCGGCCATAGCGGACGGCCCCGAACTAGACGGCTTACGACGGGAAATTGAAGCACGTTTTGGCGCGGCGGCGGTCACTGCAGCCTCTTTTGCCGCATCAAGCGGACGGATATACCCCGTGTTGAAACGTGGCATTGGCTTCGGTCAAACCTGTGGCCGCGTGAATGTCGAGGGCGAGGCAGTAATGGTATCGCATCAATCATGAACACGGTCGCAGACATATTTGAAGCGGAACGCCCAAAGCTGACATCACTGTGCTATCGCATGCTGGGTGAGCGAGCGGGTGCAGAGGACGCTGTACAAAACACATGGCTGAAATGGTCAGCAACCGACACGACCCAGATTGACAACCCGGCGGCCTGGCTGCGCCGGGTCGCTACGAATATCGCAATCGACACGTTGCGTTCCGCGCATCGCCAACGCGAGGTCTATGTCGGCCCCTGGCTTCCTGAACCCCTGATTCAAGGTGAATCGCAAGAGCCTGTGCATCCGTTTGAGCTTGCCCAGGAATGCGAGCTGGCATTGCTGTGGGCCATGGAACGGCTCACTGAACGAGAGCGTGCGGCATTCATTCTGCGAGAGGCGTTCGACGCCAGCTATTCGGATATTGCAGACACCCTTGGCGCAACCGAAGCCGCCTGTCGCCAACTTGTCAGCCGCTCGCAAAAGAAGTTGCAGGACTCAGGCCCCCGTTTCGATACAACTCCGGAAGAAGTCGCGGACTTGAGCCAACGCTTCTTCATGGCGATCATGGCCGAAGACTTCGACGCCGCTCTGTCATTGCTGACACCCAATTCCGTGGCAATCTCTGACGGTGGAGCGAAAAAACGCGCGGCGCGGCGTCCATTGATAGGTGGCAGTGAGATTTTGCAGGTGTTCCAGGCTTTGTACGAAAAAGCACGCCATGAACCGGGCTGGACGACCCGGGTAGCAACAGTGAATACCAAACCCGCCTTGTTGCGCTATCAATTCGGGCTGCTGGACTCCGTCACAACGCTTGCACCCGATGAAAATGGGAAAATAGCCTGGCTATACATCATGAGAAATCCAGACAAACTTGGGGTGGTCGAGCAATAGAGAAATCGCGACAGCGGTCATTGGCTGCGCAGCGGAAGTCAGTCAAAATAGGCTCAGCGCTGCCGTTCTCTGCGGCTTGCACCAACTGGCGGTCAGAGCCGATTGTGTTGAAAAACTCGATAACCTGACAGCTGCATTTTTCCGCCAGAATCTGTTGTGCCGGAAAAATTGAAACCCAGTGCCTGGTAGGGCCGCTGAGAGCTCCGGACATCGCCAACGCGGGTCTTAGGCCGACCCCCTCGACAATTTCCGGAAAAGCCATCTACGGGCAAGTTTTTCACCCTTCTTCGCGATAATCGGGGTTTTTCAACACAATCAGCCCGAAGCGGACCTTCACAACTGGACTTTGCAATTTTAGCTTTGCGGACAAAGCCATCTTTCGCGGCATTTGTCCCAATGTCAGCTTCAAGAAAGTCAGAGGATGTCAATAACGATGGCTTTGGTCACCTATCAGTCTGAATTTGAAGACAAGAACAATATCAGCGGCTTTACGTGCTCATCTTCGGTTAGGTATGTCAAATCACCAACATCGTCGAAGCAGATACCCATGGAAACAGGATTAGCTTCGACTGGGTAAACGCTTTCACATAGTTCACTGCGTGCTCCGATACCGCAGACCATGCCGAGTTCCTGAACAGTGGCGATGTATTTCTCTGTTATTGTCGCATCAGTCTCAGGACCTTCGAACCAGCCTCCGCAGGCGCAATAGTTGGCGCGCGCGATTTCGAAGAATGCCGACTCGATTGCGGGTTTGGGTTCCAGCACAGTGCCAATGAAGGTTATTTGGCGGCACGCGTACCCGGCACCTTGGTGTTGGAAGGCCCCCCAATTCCTCGTGATAGGTAGCACCGGCACAAGGTTCGTGAACGCAAGCATTGCGACGACACCATGATCGACACGGTCGGACAGCTCCTCGAAGTAGTCCCAAGTGAATACGGTCTTAAGAGAACCGTCTCGCATCAAGTTTGGCCGCTTTGCAGATTCAACCAGCTCCGCCAACAGTTTGGGGCAATCTGCGTATTTACGCGGGCCACCGTATTCTGGCTTCAAACGGCAGAGGCCGTCTTCACCACGAAATTCCGCCAACATGCTTTCATCGATCAACATGCCGGTTAGATAACTTGAAACTCAGGCTCTGTCGAACACGCAGGAGCGGACATTCGTTCCGCGCGCAGCGTCCGTCAAATTGGGCTGATATTGTTGAAAAACTCCCTTTCTCAGAAAAATGGTTGAAAAACTTGCCCATAAAAGCCACCTCTGAAAATTCATCGAGGGGGTCGGCCCCAGACCTGTCTTAGCAATGCCTGAGGCTCTCAGAAGCTCTACCTGGCGCTTGGTTTCGAATGAGCCATCGCAACGGATTCTGGCAGAAAATTGCAGCTTTCAAATTTTCGAGTTTTTCAACAAAATCGGCTCTGCACAGTCGTTCTCTGCGGTGAGCCTGAACAAGTCTTTTGAGCCCAAAGTCGCCTTTGATCACGCTTCGGTCTATCGCGAGTGCAGCAAGTCGCGAACCGCAGATACCGGACGTCCGTCGTCAGGTGACAAAGACAGGTGAGCGTACAAAGCTGTTGTACGCAGCTAGGATAGAGTGCAATCTTGTGATGCTCCATTTGGTTTTTTGTTCCCGCTATTCGCCTGCTATACCCGAGGTTTCATTGCGCCTATATCTTGTTTCAATTCTTTTGTGCGTGTGCACCTCGGCAAGCGCCTACACAGACATAGATACGGCTAGACGCACCTACGCAGCGATTCCATTTTCCGATATCTATGCCAACAAGGATCAGCGCACCGAAATGGCGATAGCGATTCAGGCTTATTGGCAGGACTTTGACAACCGACTTCCAAGGCTATCGCCGAACGAGCTTGAATGGCTTAAGAGCGAGCTAGATACGACTGACGACGCGAGATTGAGCAGAGCGACGCAGACCCGCGAGTTTTCCCTCTGGGAGCTCGCAAATATCTCTGATCAATGCACAAATGCGGTGGCTGGGCTTGTGACCGCAATCAATACTCCGGCTCAAGAGCAAACGGAGATGTTCCACTGGAGCAAAGTCGCCAATTGTTACCACCAAAGCAACGGGTCACTGTTCAGACATCTACGCGGGGCGCGGTTGGACACAAATGGTGACGCCAACGACGGCCACACGTTAGACAGCCTGATGCTTTCTCGCATCCTGTTAGTCATCATCCCATCGTCGATGGCAGACACCATGGGATGGGAGCTAAACAGCGAATAGGTTTAGGCTCGAAGCGGTCGTTCTCTGCGGCAGGCATCAACAGATCGAAGAGCCCTGAGCGGTCGTTCTGGCGTGGGCTCGGTGCTGTGGGCGCATTCGGCAGGTCGTAGCCCAAAGGGGCTGTTCAAACCAGATGCCCAAGTAGCGACCCGATCAGTCCTTCTGTAAGTAAAAAGGTGTCACGCGGTCTGGATATGAAAAGAAATACACGGCGTCGAAACCCCGAAGATCAGGTCGAAATCTCTCCTTAAGCAACAGCTTCCCGCTGTTAAGGATGCGGTTCGGAACCACAAGCAGGCGAATGTCGGCGTACGCTTCCCGGTATTTCGTGAGCTTACGAGCTTTCTTGTCAATTTCCCGCTGAAGGAACTCTCCGTTTTGGGAAACCCAGCCAACATGGTCACGAATCAAAATCCAATGGGGATTTGTGGTACGACGGACCAAGGCTTTACCGCTTGCGAAAACTATTTCGACGCTGTTGGCAAAAACTTCTAACCTTTCCAATGAGGCATCTAGCAACGCGTCAACGAGTTCTTCCATGGCCAGGTCGTTCACAGGGCCAAGGTATTTTAGATTGAGGCATACTTCGGAGACCCACTCATACTTTCGCCTCGCCGCCTCTAGAAATTTTCGATTTTTACCTTCCGCAGCGCGCCTGGTCGAACCTCTACTGCTATCAGGTCCGATGTGACATTCGGTAACCTCCAAGCCAAATTCGTCAGCTGAAGAAATGACTTCGAAGTCAGGTGTTTCTCGCGGAACAAGTACCCAATGCTCGTCAAGTTTGAGTGCAGCCTGGCAAGCCCAATATTCTTCCTCTTTCTTTTGTCTGTCCGCTTGCTTAGGCATGCTACCCCACACTGAAAGTACAGATCCGACAATGGTTGCTCTGACAGTACGGTTCAAGTCTGCAGAACTGGGTTCGCTCCTTGGTCTTGCTATGTGCGGGACATGCAGCTCGCAGCCCTTTGCCGCCGTCGGCCAAACTTAGGCTTTTCGCATGTGCAGCACGTCGCGAGCTGCATATTCCAGACATTCAGGACTAAGTGGCGAATGGCAGATAATAAACGACCAGGACGAATCTGGTCGCTTCTTTCCGGGCAATAGATTCCGGATGGCGCTAAGCTCAGCCGGTACCAAGCCAAAGTTTGAGACGCCCGAAGCGCTCGAAAACGCCTGTATGGAGTATTTCGAGTGGGCCCATGAGAACCCATCATGGCGGTCGAACTGGTCAAATACGCTGGCAGTGCAAAGCAGGTTCAGGTGCCCGAGTAAGGTCTTGCGCAATAGTGCACGCGAAGTAAGCTCGCCCAAAGCGATTACGAAGGAGATTCAGCTTGCGTTCCTTGTTTTTAGCATTCCTCGTGGCGATTTTGCCGACAGTGGTTACGGCGCAATTAGTCGAGGGCGCTCGCTGTGTTCAAAGTCAACTAACAGCTGCTGGTTTTGATCCCGGGCCAATTGATGGTCAACCCGGTCGGAAAACCCGGGAGGCATTGGATGGCTTTCAGAAAAAAAAGCAGCGAGTAACTGAACACACCCTCGACCTCTCCTTAGGAAATGCAACTTGCCGCCAAATTGGTTTGATTGAACCGAACTTAAGAGAATTCTGGCCCGCAAATGAAACCCAGAACTACCAGATTGTCTTTAGCCCGTCTGTAAGCACCGAAATGCGCAACCGTATTGAGGATTCAGTCGCTTACACCTACAAACGCATGAAAGCAGTGTTCCAGACAGAATTGGCGGGGCGAGATACTATCGTCGTTGGCGGCACTTCTGAGCTGAAGGCGCTTATTTCTGAATACGCACAAGTAGAACATCGAGAAACTTCTAGTTCCATTGCAGATGCTTGTGGCTCATTTCGAGGGATCTCAGGGCGAGTCCTTCCCGGACTCATGTGGATTTGTGTTTCTGACGATCCGGAGGTTCAAGCGAATATCGAGCAGACTTGGCTAGACTTTTTTGTCGCGCACGAAGCCACCCATTTGCTCCAGTATCAGTTGGGTGGTGCGATTAACGTCGGACACTCTGCTGATAAGATTCTCAACCGTCATGGACCAGTCTGGCTCGCCGAAGGTATCGCACAAGCATTTGGAAACAAAGTCGCGCTAAACACGCCAGATTGGGACTATCGCATCGTCAACTATAGGCGTCTGGAAAATCGCTTTCCTGAACTATCCGAATTAGAGCACGAGCGAGTAGTGCAATCCCGTAAGCCGGAAGTGTATCGGGCGGGCACTGTAGGCGCGATAGATTTGATAGACCTATATGGCTACCCAGCTATCGCGACGTTCTATGCTAATTTAGGGCAAGGCGCTGAATGGAAAGAGGCATTTGAAAGTGCCTTCGGTGTATCCGTTGATACCTTCTACTCCCACTACGAAGATGTAACCCGTTTTAGTGACAACGGCGACCCGCTGGAAGGTCCGTTGAGGACTCTATCCAAGTTGCCGTAAATCTTTCGGGAGTGCCTTGGTGGGGCGGAACGCAGTCACGCCTATCTGTGTATCACAGACCTCGGACAAATATGCAGCGAAAGTCCGGAAACCGCCCTCCCTGCAGAAGGGTGGCTGAATGCCCAATGTTCCATAGTCTTGGCAACATCAGCCAAGTTGTGTTAGAAAACCTCGGACTAGAATTACATTTGTCTGAGGTTACCTATCAGTGGTCCGTGTTCTGACACAGAGGCAACGCCTCCTGGAATATCTGCAATCCCATGCGCCAGCACGCGCACGGGATCTTGAGGGTGTTGGTGTCTCGGCGGCAACAATCTCGCGTTCGGTGCGGTCCGGAGACATCCTTCGGCTTGGTCGGGGGCTTTACGGCCTGCCCGACAGCGCGCCCAACACGCACGAGACTCTGATCGAAGTCGCCAAGCGGGCACCGAATGCGGTCATCTGCCTCACGTCGGCACTGGCGTTTCACGGCATCACAGATCAACTGCCGCGTCGTGTCTGGATCGCGATTGGCGCCAATGACTGGGAGCCGAAGATCACATATCCGAAGATCCGAACCGTCCGGTTCCGCGAACCCTATTTCTCGGGCGGCGTCGAGGAGCACCCGGTGGGTGGGACAACGCTCAGGATGTACACGATTCCCAAGACGCTTGCGGACGCGTTCCGGAACCAGCGCCTTGTCGATCGATCGGTCGGAATCGAGGCGCTCAAGGCCGCGATCGAACAGCGAAAGGCGACACCATCGGCGATTGCTGAGGCCGCGCGGACCTACGGTGCCTGGAACCAGATGCGCCCCTACCTCGAGGCCGTGACATCGAATGGCTGACACACCCAAGAACATCGCGGCTTCGGTGCGCCAAAGGCTTCTGAACCTTGCGCGAACGGAAGAAAAAGCCTTTGACGTCGTTCTGGTGGCCTTTGGCCTAGAGCGGCTCATCTACCGCTTGTCCATATCTGCACATCGCGACCGCTTCGTCTTGAAAGGCGGTATGCTTGTGACCCTTTGGACCAAGGACAGAGGCCGGTTTACTAGGGACGTAGATTTCCTGTCGTTCGGTGCTGAGGACGAGGAAACCCTTAAGGCGGCCATTGCCGAGATTCTGGCAATCGACGCAGATGACGGCCTGATCTTTGACGACGCCAACCTTACAGCAGCACCGATCAGGGACGATCAGGTCTACGGCGGCATGCGCCTGAAGACGACTGCCTTTCTCGAAAAGACGCGGATCCCGATCACGATCGATGTCGGGTTCGGAGACGCGCTTGGAAACCCCGACTACGCGCTCGACTACGGCTCACTGCTCGGCTTTCCGTCCGCTTCGGTGCGCGCCTATTCCCCCGAAACGGTCATCGCCGAGAAATTCCAGGCCATCGTGGCACTCGGTATCATCAACGGTCGGATGAAGGACTACTACGACTTATGGGCGCTGCCGAAGGCAGTGGACCTCAATTTGGACAGTTTGCAGGCCAGCATCAAAAAGACTTTTGAACGACGTCAAACGGAGGTGCCGCAAGCGCGACCGCCAGGACTGTCCGAGGCATTCGCCAGCGACGCGACAAAGTCTGCTCAGTGGCGCGCCTATTCCGAGGCCACCGAGATCGAAGGCATGAGCCTCGCGGACGTCGTCAATGATATCTGGGCGATGCTTGAACCGATCTGCGCGCGCGTCGGTCGTGCGACCTGAGAAAACCAGACCTCCATCGGAAGCAAGCAGGCACAGGCTACCGCGCGCGGCGTGACTGCCTTGCTGCCCTGTTAGTGCGCTTCGCCGCAACGCGCCTATGAGTTATAGGATTCATTTCTATAACTCATCACAGTCAAAATTCTGAGCGACAGAACTGTGTGTCACGCCTCCGTCAGCCCTGCGTCCTCGAGCTGCTCTCGGTCGGGCAGGTCCTGCAGAGTCGCCATGTCGAATGCGATCAAAAACTTCTCGGTCGTGACATAAGTGTAAGGCGCCCCGCGCCGCGGCGAACGTGGGCCTGTCCCGATCAGTCCTTGCGCATGTAATCTGCCGATCAGATCGCGGCTGATCTCCTTGCCGAAGATGTCCTTCAATCCGTATCGCGTGATAGGCTGGTGATAGGCGATGGCGGCCAGCACAGCGACGTCGACTTCGCGCAGGTCTAAATGCTGTTCGCAAACGTCCGCTGCCACGCGGATCGCCAGTGCATAGTCTGACCTTGTCCTCAACAACCAACCGCCAGCCACCGTCGCCAATTCAAACGCGCGTCCCTCGAGATCAGCAACCAGGTCATCGAGCAACAAGTCAACCGACGCCCCCTGCCCTACAATGCGCGCCAAATCCTCACGTGGTACCGGCGAGGCGGACGCAAAGAGCACGGCTTCGATCCGGCGCATCCATTCGCGCCAGCGCAACTCGGCGGGCAATTCTTCCAACTCCCGGTCTAGCGCCTCTTCTTTGTGGTCCTTGGCCATTGCTCAGATTCCGTAGAGCCGGAAGGTGTCGCGCCCGGTGAGTTCGCGTATGGCGCCGAGGTCCACCAGACGGTCACAAAACCGCCGCGCCGCGCGGTCGGAGCGCAGCGAGGTGAGTACCGTCGGCGCGACAGCATCAGATGCCAGAAACATTGCCACAGCCTCCTCCGCTCCTTTGGGGCGCAGCTTGTGTGCAACGTCTCGCAATCGCGCGGCCCGGTGTGACAGATCGGCGGCTTGTCTTGTCGCTTCCGCGACTGCTGCAGTAGTCGCTCGATGGCAGGCCAACCGAAACTCCTCATCTGACTTTCGCAGATCGCCGCACTTGAGACCAAGCGCCAGAAGCGGGAGGACATGCGTCCATCCGAGCGCCCGCGCCAAAGCCGCGTCGGCCAATAGTAGCGCCGTAATGGGATCACGCGGTCGATCCTCGACCACAGCTTGCAGCACGGCCGCGGCTCCAGGGATCGGTGCCCCCTGCCCCGCGTCCAGCCAGGTTGCGATCTGGTCCAGATCCAATTCCGGCAGAGCGCGATGCAGGGCCTTGATCGAGCGCGGTCGCCACGCCGCCCGTCGCCATGACAGGTAAACCTCACCCGCTGGACCGGCAGCGTCTCCAGGCCGTAAAAACGCTACTGCATCCCGCAACTCTGCAGCCCGTTCCGAAATGCGCTGCCTCCCCCTTCGCTCGTACGCGCAATTTTCGGAGACCCCTAAGATGAGCCAACAAAACGACGGAGACGAGAGAGATCAAGCTAGAAGCAATCCGATTGCTCTGCCCTCCCATGTCGCAGGTTCCGGCTCGCTCGATCGACTGGTCGACACCGCCCGCGACTACGCCAAAGCCTCAACGGCCGAAAACACCAACAAGGCTTATGCCGCCGCCAGGGGGAGGACCCTTTTTCGGCACCCTGCCCCGACCCGCAGATGATTGGCCTCTACCTGACCGAGCTTGTTGCCCCGACGAATGGGCCCCCATCGCAGTCGGCACACCGACCCCTGTCGGTCTCGACCATCGAACGCCGCCTTTCGGGGCTAGCCTGGAATTACGCGCAGTGCGGCTTTACCCTTGACCGTAAGGACAGGCACATCGCCGCGGTGCTCGCGGGCATCAAACGCAAACATGCGCGCCCACCGGTTCAGAAAGAGGCGATCCTGGCGGGGGATATTCTGATGATGGTGGCCACCCTGCCCTTTGATTTGCGCGGGATGCGTGACCGGGCGATCCTGCTTCTGGGCTTTGCCGACGGACTCAGGCGCTCCGAGATTGTCAGCCTGGATATTGGCAAGGACGACACCATGGACACCGGTGGTTGGATTAAGATCATCGAAGGCAAAACCGGCGGCACCCTGCTCACACTCAACGCCAAGACCGGTTGGCACGAGGTTGAGATCGGGCGCGGGTCCTCCGACCAGACCTGTCCGGTGCATGCGCGCGAGCAATGGCTGCATTTCGCCAAAATCAATTTTGGGCCGGTATTTGTCCGAACCACGCGAGATGGCAAGAAAGCCTTAGAAACTCGGCTCAGCGACAAACACGTCGCCCGTCTTATCAAAACCACCTTGCTGAAAAGCAGCATTCGGTCAGACCTACCTGAGAAAGATCGCCTCGCCCTGTTCTCGGGCCACTCGTTGCGCGCGGGTCTGGCCAGCTCGGCTGAGGTCGATGAGCGCTATGTCTAGAAACAGCTTGGTCACGCGTCCGCCGAAATGACCCGCTGTTATCAGCGTCGCCGCGACCGCTTCCGCGTGAACCTGACCAAAGCGGCGGGGCGCTGAGAGGATGCAAAAAATCCGGTTCCATGAAAGGTCTCGAAGACCTTGGCCGCGCCCGGCTCAGCCAAACCTTCTACCTGCGGGACTCTCTGATGTCGGAGATTGCCAATTTCTACGGAATCCCGGACCGGTAGTGTCGCAATAGAACGATGGTTCTGGAGCAAAACTTCAGACCTGTCAGTCGTAGTACTGGGAGTGACCCAACTAAGCCGCCGACCTAAAGAACTCACGGTTATGCGCCGCCCTTCTCCACCTTGCCAGCCATTTAGTGACCAAGACCATTATTCTGTGGTGTCAATACGTATGCTCTTGGCCTCGGGGTCCACGCGGCTATAGGCGGCCAGCAATCTCCCGGTCCATTTCTGGGCAATGTAGTCTGCCATGAAACGCGTGGGCGCTATCAGTGTTACGACGCCCCCTGCCCTCCTCGCTTCGGTCAAATGTTGGAACCAACTGCTCCACAATTCAGGATCGCGCCCATGCAGGATCGACTGTACCTGTGCCCAGACATCTTTGTTTGTTGTGTCCGGTGCTGTGGCCTTGACCTTAAACGGCACAATGTTGGTTTCCTCGGCTGACTCGTCCGTCATTCGAGCTTGGAAATCGCGCCCAATCATTGGCCAAACTTCAGTCGTGTCGACCATAACCTGTTTCAGATCCAGCTCGTAAACCGCAACGCGCCCCCGAGCAGACGGACGTTTTACAGCAATCCAACCCATGGTCTTCAGCTTTGCCATTTCTCGTTTTACCGTCCGCTCATTCACGGACCAAAGCCGGGCGATCTCTTCTCGCCCCATCGACAATTCATTGCTGCGCCAATTATAGCGTGTGGTGATCAGAACCATGATACGAAGAATACTGCGCTGACGGTGCTTGTCCCCGGACAAGGCATGAGCCGCCAACGCCGAGAGAATGTCATATTTCAGCGCGGGCGCATTTCGCCCGACGGGTTTTGCAGCCTGCATGTCTATTCTCGTTGCTCTGTCTGCCTCAAGCGATGGGGTATCGCTGGTTTTGCGTCATTTGCCAACGCTTTTCATCATTATTACTTGATTAGCGTCCAAAGCAACGATTCTGTCAAGCACAGACTGATTTTCGACTTGGCCCAATTCTACAATCAAAAAGAAAAATGGTGAAGTATTGGTGATGGGGGACATCTTGTTTGACCCCCATATGTCAACTTATGTCCCCCTATATAGAGCAATTCTATATGTGACGTCCCCCTAAATGTTGCAAGAGGACATATATCTTCACCATTTGTGAGCCGATGGGTTGAGCGAATCGATTCCGGCGGTGAAAACCCCTGTTTTCTTACCCAGGGGTAAGATCGCAGTCTCATAATAATTTGTTTTGCCTAAAGCGCAAATCAGGCGTAAATAAGAAACATATAACAAATAGCGTCCTAACTAATGAGACCCGAGGCATGTACACGCACGAAGACCTAAACGCATTGCGCAATCAGTCCCTCAAACTGCAGGGCTGGATTCGCCAGCAGACCTTTAGCCCCGAGATGGAAAAAACGCTCCGCCGATTTTCAAGCTGGGAGGTGTCCGAGCTGATCTTTCGCGTCAATCAATCAACTTTTCGCGGTAAACTGGCAGCGGATCCCTCTCTGCCCGGGGGTGAGGTGGAGCCTGATGGGCGTCAGCGTTGGTTCAGTCTGGAAGAGGTGAATGAACTGCGCAGGCGACTCAAGGTGAATCGCAAATCCCTGATGCCGCCCCGGCCTGTAGGCAAGCGTGCCATTCGGGCGGCAGTCGCCAATTTCAAAGGTGGTGCAGGAAAATCCACTGTTGCCCTACATCTGGCCCACGCCGCTGCGCTGGACGGCTATCGAGTCTTGGTGGTGGACTTTGATCCGCAGGCCACACTCAGCCACTCCATGGGTTTGACTGATGTGGCTGAGGATTTCACCGTGTGGGGCATTATGGCCCGCGACCTGATCCGTGAAACCGAACGGATGAACATCCGTCCTGCCGCCGCCGAATCCGGCACCGCCCTGCCCCGCCGCGAGTTGCCGCCAGCGATTACCGATTTGGGCCTGGGTGATCTGCGGATCGCGGATTTCATCAAACAGACCTCGTGGTCATCAATCGATGCGGTTCCGTCCTGCGCCAACGCTGCCTTTGTCGAATTTGCCTCGGCGCAATACAGACATCTAAACCCCGAGTGGTCCTTTTTTGCCGCTGTATCCCGGTATCTGGATCAGATTCCAGATGATGCCTATGACCTGATCCTATTCGATTGCCCGCCTGCAATTGGCTATCAATCTATGAATGCGGTGTTTGCTGCGGATATGCTCTATGTGCCTTCGGGTCCGGGGTATTGGGAGTACGATTCAACAACGTCTTTCATCGGTCAACTTGCCGAGGCGTTGGAGGACCTTGCCTATGGGTTCGACAAAACCTTACCCACGGGTAAGATCGGATTGCCTAAGACTTTCTGCGAACTGCGCTTTCTATTGACTCGGTATGAGCCAGGCAACGCGCTTCATCTTGCGATGTTCGACGCCTTCAGGAAAGTGTTCGGCGAGCATGTCGCGGAGCACCCGGTTGAGATGACCCGGGCTGTAGAACAATCCGGTCGCTTCCTAAGCTCCGTCTATGAGATGGATTATCGTGAAATGACCCGCGAAACCTGGCGCCGCGCGCGCTCGACGTTTGACAATGTGTATGAGGAATTCCGGGGCGTGATGCTGTCGGCCTGGGATAAGCTGGAGGATGACGCATGAGCCGCAAACGCAGAATGTTTGACATCGACATGCCAGCGATGGAGGATATCCCAGTTGGCAAGGAGCCGGACAAGGCATTGGAAAAGCGTCGTGGGCCAATGGCGGCAGCGATCTCTGAAAATGCTGATGTACTGCGCGACCAGAAATCGACCGAAAATACAATCCGCGCAGAGAACGATCGACTGGCGCATGAGCTAGTCCGGCTTCGGTCTGAAGGCTTGGTGATTGAACATGTTGCCTTGTCGGATGTTGTTACCGAAAAACTGACACGCGACCGTAAAGCCGGACCTGATCCCGAGCTTGAAGAATTGCGGGAGTCGATCCGAGATATCGGATTGTCCAATCCTATTCGGCTTGAGCGTCGCGCTGATGGACAGTTCGAATTGATTCAAGGGATGCGCCGTTTGTCGGCTTTCAAGTCTTTACATGAAGAAACCGGTGACGAGACCTATGCCCGAATCCCTGCCGGTGTTTCCGAAGCAGCTGATGTGAATGATAGCTACCGGCGTATGGTGGATGAGAACTTGATCCGTAAGGGTATTTCCTTTGCCGAGATGGGCGCTTTGGCGCGAGCCTATGCACTGGACCCGGCAAATGAGTGTCCGGACGTAGACAAGGCGGTCGCGGTTCTTTTCAAGTCCGCCAGCTATACTAAACGGAGCTACATACGCTCCTTTGCAAGTTTGCTGATGATGCTGGATAAGGTGTTAAAGTATCCCAATGACATCCCGCGCAACTTAGGAGTCGAACTGAAGCGCAAACTCGACACTGATCCCGGGTTGATCCGTCATGTAAGTACTGTGGTAATGTCTGAACCAGACCGGGATGGACCGCGCGAGGTCGCCATTCTTCGGTCGTTTGTAGAGCCGGGCATTAGTGATCCCAAAAAAACATCTACCCCAGGTGCTGGTAAGACCCGCCGTGCGAAAACCACGTTTCAGGTATCGGGCAGGGCAGGGGTGGCCAAATGCTCAGCCTCAACCGGCCGGATCGAGTTGCGGTATGATCTGGATTTCACCCGGGTCGATCGTGCCAAGTTGGAGCAAGCAATCGCTACGCTGATCGACGCTTTGCAAGAGGACGACGATCTTACCCGCGGGTAAGATTTGGATCGTTGTTGAAAACTCTAGCGCCGGGTCGTTGACCCGGCGTTTTGTGTTTCAAAGGTTTACCCCAATAGATCCGTCGCTGGGTTCTCCGCAATATCCACATCGTCGTAATATTTCTGCGCCTGGGCCATCGATCGGTGTAGCGACAGGCGCATCGCGGCCTGGATTGGGGCACCGTCCAACGCCGCCTGGGTCAGGAAGCCCGAACGCAGCCCGTGCGGCGAGGCGAAGCCGTCTGGCAGGCCCGCCAGTTTCAATCGGTGTCTGACGATCTGGTAGATCGCATCTGGGCTGAGGCGGCGCATCAATACCCTGTCGGCTTTCGAGATCGGTCGGAACAGCGCTCCGTCGCCGATCTTTCCCACCTCGATCCAGTGCGCCAGGGCTTGTGCTGCGCGGCCCTTCAACACCAAACGTGGCGTCTCACCTTTGCGGGTGGTCTTGGTCTCCAGCAGGGACAGCCAGATGAGGCCTTTGTCGTCGAATTCCTTGAGAGAGACATCTTCGCGCATCAACCCGGTGATCTCCGAGCGGCGTCGACCACCCGAGGCCCAGCCCAGCATCAGGATGGCCCGATCGCGGCAGTCCCGACGTGAACCGCGGCAGGTGGCGAGCAGCTGTTCCAGCACGTCGCGGGTGATCGGGTGCTGCGATTTTGGGGCAGGGGGGCGGGCGGCCGCCCGGCGCGCCTTGGCCCGGGCCTGTTTGACCTGTGGCGCACCAAAGGGGCTGGTCAGGTTCTTCATCCGGTGAAACGCAAGCCAGGAGGCGATACGGCGGTCCAGTGTCGAGGGGGCCTGGCAGATGAGGGATCTGCGCAACCCTTGTATGATCAGCGCTTCGGCGGTTTCATGGGCAACATCCGTTTCCAGTGCGTCGCTTAGGTCACGCGCGTGATCAAGTATGAAGGCGAGGGCGGTGGCTTCGGATTCCGGCCAGTCCAGCGCCGTGCCAAAGCGTGCGGATTTCCAGGCGGTGATATACAACAGATCGCGCTCATAGGCTCTTAACGTGTTCTCCGGTGTGCCGCGCACATAGAGATCTGTCAGCGCCTCCTGATCGGCAGCGGAGAGAGCAGGGGAGGCGGTGGGGATATATGGGGCAGGGGGCTTCATGGGCACCAATTTACGCCGGATTCTGCTGAAAATCAATTAAACATGATAAGGGATACTTATCGAGTGTAATGGAACAATTTCCAACATGTGAAGGTAGAAGTCATAATTTAAAGAATTTGCGCGTTAGGTGATAATATGCGCTGATTCACAGGAGTTTCCCTCTTCGCCTAAAGCTATTGCTCTATCTCCGTTTCATCGCTTCAACGGTTCTGTTGCAAACTTTTGACCATTGACGCTTTCGGAATTAGTGCGTGAATGACTGCCGGTCATGGCACCGTAAACTTAACTGACCGAGGCTGGGGAATTCCCTGGATCGTTGGATTACGTTGTTGGAATCCGTGCGATTTCGCGCCAGGTTTGCATAGCAAGTGATCGCATTTCCCGGAATTTAGTAGATGTCATTTCGTGGCGAGGCAGCTGGAACAAGTTTGCGATGGGATCGTGGACGGAAACAAGACGCTGCAGTTGCACCGGCGATTTGAATCGTTTCATCACCCTTTCTCGCTGTCGTGTTGGCTGATGGGAATTCTCCGCTCGGTTATTCAGCCCCTTGTGCGATCAGTGTTCCAGATCGGGCATAGTTTTGCGCTTTGCTGCCCCGTACGAACGCAATTTGTCTGTGATCATGACGCGTGGAATTGATCCCAGTCGTTTGAGAAGTTAGCGCATGAGGCGCTTGGCCGCGGTTGCATTGCGGCGGTTTTGCACCAGCACATCCAGGACAAAACCGACCTGAGCGACTGCGCGCCTTAGCCAGTGTTTCTTGCCGCGCATCGTGATCACAACCTCGTCGAGATGCCACTTGCTATCAAACTGGCCTGCCGATCTGCGGCGGATGTCGGCTGCGTACTCACGCCCGAATTTCTTGGCCCACATGCGGATCATTTGGTGCGAGACGATGATGCCCCGCTCGGCCAACAAATCTTCGACCATGCGCAAGCTGAGTGGAAACTTGACATACAGCCAAACCGCGTGGGCGATCACGTTTGGGGGAAAACGATGGCGGCGATAAAGGGAAGAGCGACTGAATTTGGTCTTGCTGGCCCATCGAATATCAACAAAGGTCGTGCTATAACTTTACGGTGCCACAACGAAGTTCGCCCTCACCGCGCGATCGGGAACAACCCATCGATCTCTCTGATGAATGGCTCAAACATGCTACAAGCACCCTGAGTCTCAACCCCCGGAAAGTCTCCAGGCGGGTGGTCTGAACAAGGGGAGAAGGCCAAATCCTCTGATTTCTAACTATTGGTGCGGAATACTACAGTGGAGGAGGATCACCAAAAGAGGGCCGGATTGAATCGGGCCCGGATGTGTCGCAAACATTTGGAACGGTCAAAGTCAGCGACTTACTGGATACACCTATCCTGCGATCTCTGCGAATAGCTGAAAGCCAGAAGTCGTATCACTTGAGAATTGCCGCTTCCGGATCATATTGGCGACTTCGATGCCGTCCAAAGTGGCTGATGCGGATCTGAACGATTTGAACCCACACATATGCCGTACACGACGCTTGATAA
>NZ_JBXWQG010000018.1:0-57448 GCF_059612265.1 Ruegeria sp. CDSA077 | reverse complement strand
GAATTTACCACTCCCCTTGATTAGGCGGCGCAACGACTATGGACTGCGTGTTGAATAACTGGCACTCGTGAACCGGACCTATTGGACGCATCAAATGCCCAAGATTGTTGATCATGAATCCCACAGCCGTGACCTTGCGCAACTTGCGGCTAACCAAGCTGCCGGAAGTAAAGTTACTCAATTTGTCCACCCACTATGCCAAACCGTTCGACGATAACATCCAGCGATTTGCGGCAATGTTGTATGTCTTCGCGAGCGTTCTTTCTGATCGCATTCAGCACCAGCAAACGCCGTGGCGTCGGATACCAACGGTTGAAATCAATGCCAAAGCATTTGTGGGCATCCATGTCTAGGTTTTTGAGGCTCAACAGTAGGTTGTGATACGATTGTGTCATGGTGGCCGCTGTGAATGCGACCTTGCTTTTGCGAAGCAATGCCTCGAGATCAAGGAAATACAGCCCGGATGTCCGCAAGCTTCCGTTAAAATACAAATGAGAAAGCATAAAGCTTGCGTAGGTCGTAAGAATATGTATGGCGTGACGGGTATTGACAGATAGTAAGACGCCGTTCGGCGACAGGCATGGTTTCCAATCTTCCGGGCGTACATTGCGCATCAGGCTGCCCGTGCAATTAACGAAGATACAACCTTGTTCGACTGCAAGACGTTTTCCGCTTCGCATTACCATCTGCGGCCCGGATCCAGCGTCAACGACATCGTCGAGATAGTCCCATATCTTTTCTCGTAAACCCGCTTCAATCCGCTGGTTCTCATCTTCCGCAAGGAGGCCATAGATGTAGTTCATGCTTCTTGGGTCTGGGTTGGTGGCGTAATTCGCGATGAAATGCTTGCGCACAACCTCTTCGTTGTGGCCGTCGAACCGGATGACGCAATCGCGAAACACCTGTGCCGCTAACGCTCCACCGACCCACCTGCGAATTCCAGTCGGAAAAAACTTCGTTCTGTTCAGGTAATAGGTTCCGTTCCCATTGATAAGCGAGACAGGCCGGCCGTTGTTTTCGTTCAATATTTCAAGAACCGTGTCCAATCCCGTTTTACCGCCGCCGACTACGTAGACCGGGGCATTCGGAGAGGTCGAAAGTGTCTCCCTAAGTTCAGATGGCGTGATTGAAAGTACTTGTCTTGACGACAGCGACATGCGCTCGGGCACCTGATAGTTGAACCCGGATGCATGTATGACACGGTTTGCTTCGACGCAGATGATCTCGTGCGGACGCCCCGTCGGATGCACATAAACTTCCGCGCTCCATCGGCCGGATTTCACGACTTCTTTGATGTCTGTCGCAACATGGCCGAAGAGTTGCTCCAGCGTTAGCAGGCGGCCTATTGTCTCTAGGCACCTGGCCAGATGTGCCTGAACTTCATCGCGCGCGGCAAGGTACTGTCTTGGGTTACGCCAGTTCCACCGCATATTTCCAACTGTAAAAAGAGGATGAGGTTGATGCAAACGCACGTAGTCATAAGCCACAGTCCACATACCACCGGGCTTGGCCTTTTCATCGACCAGCAATACCCGCGCGGATTTGGGAAGATAAACCGAAGCGGCATGCAATGCATTGAGTCCCGCAATCCCGGCCCCCACTACGACCAGGTCATAATGTGGTTTCCGGGTTTCGGGTCTGTGGTAGCTCTCATTTTGCTCCTTTTGGTCGAGCACAGCGTGACTCCTTTGTAAAAAGAGACCTGCAACCTACGCTAATTGGCGTGGGCGGAGAACAGGCAGTACAAACAGACCCATTGTGTCCAGGCCAGCAAGCTGCTGACGGACGCCTAGTCTGAATTCATTGCGACAAAGTCAATTTGCAGGCAAAGTTCCGAACACAACAGGTTCGCTTCGGTCCTGTACACTGACTCATCCGATTGGTCGGCTTCTAAACAGTCAGCAAGCACTTGCGTCGCTGCGGGTTGAAAAACACGTTGTCCGCTTCGCTTGCAAAAATCGTAGGCCGTGCGCGCTTCCTTTGTTGCATCAGACAGCCTTCCAGTCCTACGCAATGTATCAGCCAGCAACGCGCGAAACAGTGGAGCAGCCAATGCAACGCCCTTGGTCGCCAAATGCAATGTATCTTTCATCTCCAGGATCGTGCTGCTGCTCGCACCAAAGAGCTTTGACTCGGACCAGATGCGGAGAAACCGACTATGGGCTCCCCAAGCTGTAACGTCATTTGTTTCGCAATACGGAATGGCAACTTCCGCCAGTTCAAGCACTTTTCCGAAATTTCCAAGAAAGCAATGGGCGTAGATTTCTGCCGTGTAAGACCATCCGATTGTTGCCGGATGTCCCAGAGAGTGTGCTGCCGCAAGGTTGTTCGAGAGCAAATTTGTCGTTGCGGTATGATCCCCCTTTAGTGCTAGGCTCACGGCCCGAAATCCTAACGCCGCGATCAAACAATCGGAACCAAATCTCGTCATCATCGCTAGGGCTGACTCTCTCTCGTAGTGTACAGTTAACTGATCAATGTGCTGGTTCATCTCGGGAAAATTCGCGAGAAAGAAGTTGATGTAGGCGAGCATCCTGTGCGCCTGGCAAAGATACCGGTCCTGGCCCTTTTCTGTTGCGAGTTGGAACATGTGCTGCGCCGGTTCCCTTGCCGCGTCGAAATGTGACGAAAAGTGAAACCCGGCGAATATGCCGTAGATAACCTGGCATCGCTGATCCAGATCGTCGATCGTATCGATCAGTGATAACGCATTCCGAAAAGCGTTAACCGTTTTCTCTTCGGCCGGTCCTCTGGCAACATATGACGCCTGACCGAGCCCGAGATGCATTTCGAATGCCAGTCTTCGCAACACCTCGTCGCTTTCGGCGTTGTCCGCAACCAGCTTCAATCCTTTCGAGTACAACGTGACCGCATCCTTTGGAGCGCCGCGGCTGAGCGCGAGCGACGCCGCCTTTCGCCAAAGTGGTGTAGCTTGGTGGACCATGCCGGCTTGCGTCCAATGATAGGCAATTACTTCCGGAGATGTGGGCGGCCTGTTATTGTCGTCCATTGACAACACGCTTGCCACCCGGGCGTGCAACGCGGTCTTTGCCCGGCGAATTTGGCTGCCATATGCAACATCGCGGATCAGGGAGTGTTCGAACACAAAATCCTGATTTTCTTCCAGCGTATGCAGCAACCCCGCCTGGACCGCGCTGTTCAAGCCAGAGTTTATCTGCTCTAGCGGAACGTTCAGGACCTCCGAGAGCAGGTTGGGGCCAAACGGCCCCCCCAGTGCGGCCGCGACCTGTAGTAGATGTCTCGTCGGAGCCTCCACAGTATCCAGACGCGCCTGAAGGCTTTCGTGGAGGGTCAGGGGAACGCGTGACACAACATCTCCGGTAACACCCGCCTGATCGGTCTCATGGTCGCTTAGCATGACCTTTGCCAATTCCACCAGGAACAAGGGCATTCCCTCGGACCGTTCGACCAGTGTAGACCGGGCCTTGGCATCCAAACAGTTCTTGCCATCCAGCGAACTGATAATCGCCATGGACACGTCCGGGTTCAGTGGCGCCAACTCGACCGCTTCATGGGCTACCCAAGACGCAAGTTTCTGATGGTCGCGGTCCCGGCACCCCAAAAGAACCATGAGCGGCGCGCCTGCGTCTTCCTCCGCGATCTGCAGCAAGGCATCATTGGTCGCTGAATCAATCCATTGGATATCGTCGGCCACAACCAGAACCGGGCCTTCCTTGACCCGAGCAAAGATCAGCTTGGACAAGGAAGATAGAATGCTGACCATTCTCTTTTTAGGCCCAAGTTTCGTTGGGGTTTTTGCGACACCGGCAAGCAAGTCTTCGATCGCCTGACGCTCGTCACTGTCAAGCGTGGCCCCAGTCACAGCATTTAGCCTCGCAAGCGTGCTGCCCGATTCGTTGTCGGACTCCGTTTGTATCTGGTGCAACAGCAATTCTCGAATAGGATGCAACGGGCTATGTGCATAAATTGGCGACCCGCGGAGCAGCAAAACGCTGGCAGCTTCGTGTCCGACTTCTTCCAAAAACAGATTTATGAGGAAGCTCTTGCCAATGCCTGGCTCACCCTTGACCAGCACGACCTGTTTTACACCCGCCTGAACCTTTTTCCATTTGGCCCTCAGCTCGCCCAGTTCCCTCTCGCGCCCTGTTGCGACGGAATCGTTGCTTTTTTGTTCCAAGGCGGGGAGCGCGGTGGACAATTCGGTTCCCTCGACTGTCCAAAAGGGGACATCCACACCAAAGCCCTTGAGGGACACATGTCGTGGGCCGCTCAGCGGAACCATGTCGGCAACAAGGCCATGTGTGCTCTCCGATATTCCGACGGCACCGATATCGACGGCGCTTTGAATTCGGGCGGCTAGAAAAACCGCGGATCCTGTGATCGTCATTTGCAGCTCGCCGTCGCTACCCCTGCTGGGCTTAATGACCGCCTCACCAGAGGCGACCCCTATGCGCGTTTGCAACCTCGATCTCAGTTTCTGGTCAAACCGTTGCACCTTGCGACTAATTTCAACGGCAGCGGATACCGCACGAAGCGCAAAGGCATCAAGCGCATCTGCGTAACCAAACACTGCGACCACGCCATCGCCGGCAAACTGATAAATCGATCCGCCGAAGTCTTCGACGACCTCCTGACAGAGCTGATAATACGCGTCCATCAACTCGAACAGATCGTCGGTGCCGAGTTCAGAGGCCAGGGCGGTCGAGTCAACTAGGTCGCAGAAAATCGCCGTGAGCAAGCGCCGCTCGCCACTTTCCTCTTTTAAATCAAGTTGATCTCGCTTCATCGGTCATCTTTCCACACGACAATCACCGGCAAAACACAGGCAAACCGACTAAGGTCGAGTATCGCCGCTTGGTCAAAGCAGTCAACTCTGGCACACTTTCTGCAGGTATCATGTCGATTGGGGGCCTGCCGCCATGATGTATTTAACGAAGTTATTCACGAAGTTATTTAAGAGGTTTCCGACCTTCTTCTATTTTTTGTTTCAATCCGGTCTGATATCTCGGCTCTTCTCCCGGGCATTCATTAACTTTATTGCAAACTCGATGCCGCCACGCCCGCGACCACTATCGCTCGCCTCACCTTACACGTCCTGGCGCTCTTTGACCGACAAGAGCTTTACCGGACGCCACCTGCCACCAGAAAAGTACCAAGACCTGCCGGATGTGGATTCGGTCGCGCAATTGTGGCGACGGGGCGAGCGGGAAATACCATCCATCAAGTCCAGCATGCTGTTTTCTTTTTACGCCCAATGGCTGACAGACAGCTTTCTGAGAACGGATCTCGGGTGCACGAAACGGAACCATTCAAACCATGAGTTGGATCTTTGCCAGATCTACGGGCTGGGTCCCGATCAAACGAAGGCCTTACGAGAAAAGAAGGACGGACTCCTGAAATCCCAAAGACTTCAGAAACAGGGAGATGAGGAATTTCTTCCCTACCTTTTTGATCAAGACAAAATCGGAATCGATCCGAAGAAATTTGCCGCGCAGCCGCAGGCGTTCGTTCATAAAGACTTTGCAAAATTACACGATCTCAAACGTCTCAAAGCTGTTTTCGGGAACTCGAACCCTGAGAATCTGAGGTACTATTTCGCCACCGGTCTGGAGCACGGAAACTCTTCTCTCGGCCAGACACTTCTTAACACGATCTGGATGCGCGAGCATAACCGTATTGCCCGCATGCTGCGCGACAGCACGGCTTTGACCGATGACGACGAAATCTTTGAGAGAGCGCGAAACATCAACATCGTCCAGTACCTGCGGATAATCATACGCGACTACATTCGGCATATTTCCCCGATAGATGTGGCGTTGGATATCGTGCCAGGCATGGCTGAGCGGAAGAAATGGTATCGGGAAAACTGGATCGCGATCGAGTTCAATCTTTTGTACCGCTGGCACTCGATGGTCCCGGATGAGTTTCAGATTGGAGACCAGAGTTTTGACCAGATGGAACTCAAGGCCCCCGATCTGCTCAAAAAGTTCGGGATTGAAAAGCTGATCACGGCCGCGACGCAGCAAAAGGCCGGGCGGATAGGGTTGCAAAACACGCATAAGATGTTCTTTCAACCCTTCAAAGTTGGCGACACAACACATGACAGTGTCATGGTTCGGTCCGTAAAAATGGGCCGGGATGCGGAAATCGGAAGATATGTCGACTACCGAAAAGCCTTCGGCTTGAAACCCCTTAAGGGGTTCGCCGATCTGACCGGAGATTCTGGGCCGGACGAACAGAGACTGCGCAGGAAGCTAGATGAACTCTATTCGGGGAAAGACGACCTGAGAGAGCTTGAATGGCACGTCGGCGTGTTCGCCGAAAAGGCTCAAGAAGGTCGTCCTTTCGGCGATCTGATGTCACGAATGGTCGGTTACGATGCCTTCACGCTTGCGCTCACGAACCCGCTTCTGTCCCAGCAGGTATACACTGACGACACCTTCACTCAGCAGGGGCGGCAATATCTTGAAAACACGGACACACTGGGCCAGGTCATTCGGCGAAACGTCACGAGACCCAATTCCGTGTGCGCGTCCTTTACAACGCCCCGCGCTGTTCCGGGTTCTTATGGCCTCCCGGGCCTTGGCGTCGTTGTTGATACGCTTGACTTCCTATTCATTTCGGGGTGGCGCAGATTTTTCGAGAAGCGGAAGAAATATTACAATAGCTCGGTGTTCAAATCAGGGTTTTTGATACGGTCAATTGTTGTTCTGGACAAATTGGGAATGGAACCGTTTCTGAATTGGAATGATGGACGGCTGAAAAAGACCTTTGGATTTGGTTGGGCCGCACCGCCGGCTCGACTCATCGGCAACACAATCCCAAGCATATTTACCGATGGTCCGGCGCACGACGCATTCAAGCGCCTATACAGTGCGATACTGACCCAAAATGCGCCGACGTTGAAATCAACGTTCGAAAACGTCGTCTATGACCACGCCTCCGGATGGGAGACCACATCGGGGCAGCCGATGCGGAGCGCGATTGAAGATTTTGCGGCGGATTTTGTCTTCCGTTGGTATCTGGGAGACGGCCCGGATACTGCGGATGTCAAAAAGGTCTACCTGAAGATATTCAAGTACAAACCGTTGATCTCGCTCATCAATTCTCTTGGGCTTTATGGCGGGAAAGCAGAGTACAAAGGGCTCACAAACTTCGTGCGTTCGTCTGACAGGTTCAAAAACTATTGCGAATTGGCCAAGGAAAATATGAACCTCGACGACCCCGAGGAAATCTTGCACCAACTGCTCTTCGTTCTTGGGGTCAACAATTTTCTGGGTCTGCAAAACATCGCCAAGTCAATCTGGGCTGAGTTATCCAACAATGAATACGTCGCGAACGATATCAAGAAAGAGCTGATCGAAGCAGGAGCCAGCCGATTGCGTGAGACCAAATTCGCCGCTCTGAGTTCCTCGAAGAAGCTGGACAACTTCCTGCTTGAAGTGCTTCGCAAACATCCTCCGGTCTTCTTTATTTTTGGAACCGCCACGCAGAACTTCTGTTTGAAAACCTCGACCGGAGTCTACCGGATTGCCAAGGGCGACAAGCTGACCGGGGTCATCCCGATGGTTCAAATGGATCCGGATGTCTACGACAATCCGGACGATTTTAGACCGGATCGCTTTGAACGGGGCGCATGCCCAGGCAATCTGGTCTGGCCCCACGCCTCTCATACCGCCGCTGTCAAGAGTGACGACCATGGTTGCCCAGGACGTGACTACGCGTTCGATTTCGGCAGGCTCTTCTGCAGCTTCCTGTTGCTCGATTGCGATTGGCATATGGAAAAGCAGATCTGGAGCGACAGGGAACTAAACTTAAATGTCGCCGCGCCGAAGGGCGACATGGTTGTCAATCATTTCCACCTGTTGTGAAGCGGTTTGGTTGAGCGGCCAATTCAGAACCGCTATCCAACAGTGGGTTTGGTCGGGCCTTTCTGGTGGCATTTCGAGGCCAGCAGAGGCAAGGCACGAGCGGCCAAACAAAGTACTTGATTCTCGGAGCCAGAGCATTCGAGGCACAGGAAGTTAAAATTCACCACGGCTAAGCCTATCATTCCTTTTGCAATGAAAATGGCAATAAGCCGCAGGTCCACACGACGACGAGCTGCAAAAAAAATCGGCAATCCGCATGCGACCAGCCTTTTTCGTTCCTCAGCAAAATGAGTTTCTGCAAGAGCGCTTTGTAAGCTTCTGCATGTACAGAATGCGCGTCGCTGACCTTGATGGCTGGTGCAGAGTTGGGATGGAGCAACTTCCCGCTTGAATGGCCGCTTTGATCTTTCTTACGGGATGCTCTCGCGGATGCAGCGAACTTCGGCTTTCGTCCCTTCAAGTCGGAAAGCTGGAAGAACACCATACGCTCAAAGGTGGGCTATAAGGTGGATAGAAATACAGATACCCGCCTTAAGCGATTGAAAAATATTATAATATTATGGATATTTGGTGCCCAGGAGAGGACTCGAACCTCCACGTCCATACGGACACTAGCACCTGAAGCTAGCGCGTCTACCAATTCCGCCACCTGGGCAGGTGTCGTGGAGGGGCGTTTAAGCCTACTGGCGGAAGGCGTCAACCGGATTCGGGAAGTTTTTCGAAAGTTTTTTGACCACCGCTTTCAACCGTCTGTGCCGCGTTGCTTTTTCGTGGCTGCGCGGCGTTATTGCGCCTTGTTTGAAAGGGCATTGGGCGGTAGATCGGATCAGGACCCAATAGCAGGAGCCCTCAAATGTCCAAACTGGTCACGATTTATGGCGGATCCGGATTTGTCGGCCGGTATATTGCGCGACGTCTGGCGAATGAAGGCTGGCGCGTTCGGGTTGCGGTGCGCCGTCCGAACGAAGCGATGTTTGTTAGACCCTACGGTGCGGTGGGGCAGGTCGAACCTGTCCTGTGTAACATCCGCGATGACGCTTCGGTTGCTTTGGCGATGCGGGGGGCTGATGCGGTGGTGAACTGTGTTGGTGTGTTGAACGAGATTGGCCGGAATGAATTCGATACCGTTCAAACCGAAGGGGCTGAACGCATTGCGCGTCTAGCAGCCGCTGAAGGTGTAACCCGTATGGTCCATATCTCGGCCATTGGTGCTGATGCCGAGGCGGGGAGCGAATACTCTCGTACCAAAGCGCAGGGCGAGGCCGGTGTTCTGGCGCATATGCCGGGTGCAATGATCCTGCGCCCTTCGGTGATTTTCGGAACCGAGGATCAGTTCTTCAACCGTTTCGCTGCGATGACCCGGATGGGGCCATTTCTGCCGCTGGTCGGGGCCCAGACGCAATTTCAGCCGGTCTATGTGGATGATGTCGCTAAGGCTGCGGTGCAGGGCGTGCTGGGGCAGGCCAGCGGGGGTGTCTACGAACTGGGCGGACCCGAAGTGAAAACCTTCCGTGCGTTGATGCTGCAGATGCTGGATGTGATCAACCGCCACCGGATTATCCTTGGGATTCCCTTTTGGGTGGCCCGGATCATGGCGGGAATGCTGGACATAATGAAATTTGCGAGCTTTCAGTTGTTTCCGAACAATATCTTGACGCGTGATCAACTCAAGAATCTGCGTCACGACAATGTTGCTTCGGATAGCGCGCTTGGCTTTGCCGATCTGGGGATCGAGCCGGCGACGCTGGAATCGGTCCTGCCGGATTATCTGTGGAAGTTCCGCCCCTCGGGTCAGTATGATGACATACAGAACTCGGCCAGCAATATGCGGACCTGATCAGCTGTAGGCGATGACCAGAAGGATTGCGCCCACTACTACGCGGTAGATCACGTATGGCGTAAAGCTGACGCTGCGCAACAGGCGCATCATCAGCGACAAGGCAAGCAGCGCGGACAGAAACGCAAAGAAGGCAGCAACAGCACTGTCGAACGCCAGTTGGGCATTTGCCTGGCGGATGACCTCTGTGGACAGCAGCGCTCCGGATGCCAGAATCGTGGGTATGGACATCAACATCGCGATGCGTGCGCCGTCTTCGCGGCTGTATCCAAGCTGGCGCGCCCCGGTGATCGTGATCCCGGACCGGGATGTTCCGGGGATCAGTGCCAGAACTTGCCACAGGCCCATGATCATCGCATCGCGCAGGCCCCAGTCAGAGGTTTCTTTGCTTTGCGGCCCTTTCTGGTCCATCCAGTAGAGCAATATGCCGAACCCCAGCATCGTCCAGCCGATGACCGTCATTGAGCGCAGAGACTGGCTGAGCCCGGTTTTGAACAGGATCGCTCCGACAATGACGGTTGGGATCGTGGCCAGAATCAGCCCCAGGGCCAATCGGGCTTGTGGTGTATCGGTGCGCCCCAAAAGAGCCTGCGGCAGTCCGGAAATCGCCATTTTCACATCAGACCAGAAATACAGAATTACGGCGCCCAGAGTGCCCACATGCACAGCGACATCGATGGCCAACCCCTGATCGTCCATACCGGTCAGGCTGGGTAAAAGTATCAGATGACCCGAAGATGAGATCGGCAGAAATTCGGTAATTCCCTGAATGACTGCTGCAAGAATCAACTGAAAAAGACTCATTTACCTGCCCGTGCTGCCGTCACGTGTTCTTTGTGATCCCTGCGTATAAGCGCGGTAAGGAAAAGAAAAGGATGCAAATAGGTCCGAATCGGAACTAAAATCCTGTATTTCTCACTGGCCATCGGTGGAATCCCGCAAAGTTTTTGAAAAAAGGTCAGCACACTTGACTTTTAATCCCCCTACGCATCTTTTAAAGAGGCGCGACCAAGCCAATTCATGGAGTCTGACCCGTGGCCAAGCAACCGATGCTGAAATTTGTGCAGATCGACCGAGTAATGCCGGAAAAACGGGCCGCCGATGCCCGCACGGAAGACTTTGACGAAATCTATGCCGAATTCGCTGCTGCCAAAGCTGAAGAACAGGCCAGCCGCTGCAGCCAATGCGGTGTGCCTTATTGTCAGTCGCATTGCCCGCTGCACAACAACATTCCCGACTGGCTGAACCTGACCGCAACGGGCCGTCTGGAGGAGGCCTATCACACCAGTCAGGCCACCAACACCTTCCCCGAGATTTGTGGGCGCATCTGCCCACAGGACCGCCTGTGTGAAGGGAATTGCGTGATCGAACAATCCGGGCACGGCACTGTTACCATTGGCTCGATCGAGAAATATATCACCGACACAGCCTGGGAAAAGGGGTGGGTCAAGCCGGTCGTACCGGGTGCTGAGCGCCGCGAAAGCGTCGGCATCATCGGCGGCGGCCCTGGTGGACTGGCAGCGGCGGACATGCTGCGCCGTGCGGGTATTCAGGTCTCCGTGTATGATCGCCATGACCGGGCAGGCGGACTGCTGATGTATGGAATTCCGGGTTTTAAGCTGGAAAAAGACGTTGTTCAGCGCCGCAATGACCTGTTGGTTGATGGCGGGGTTGAGTTTGTTCTGAATTGCGACGTGGACGCCGCCAAATTCGCGGAAATCCGTTCCAAACATGATGCGATTATCATCGCAACCGGCGTTTACAAGTCGCGCGACCTGTCCATGCCTGGGAGCGGTTTGACGGGTATTGAAAAGGCCATCGACTTCCTGACAGCCTCGAACCGCAAAAGCTTTGGCGATGAGGTCGAAGATTTCGACAATGGCCGTTTGAATGCCGAAGGCAAAAAAGTTGTCGTGATCGGTGGCGGTGATACCGCGATGGATTGCGTGCGGACTTCGATCCGTCAGGGTGCGACCTCGGTCAAATGCCTGTATCGCCGCGACCGCGCGAACATGCCCGGATCGCAGCGCGAAACGCAGAATGCCGAGGAAGAAGGCGTCGTATTCGAATGGCTAAGCGCACCAAAGGGCTTTACCGGCGATGATCAGGTTTCCGGCGTTATGGTCCAGAAGATGCGTCTGGGTCAGCCCGATGCCACTGGTCGTCAGGCCCCCGAGTTGATCGAAGGCGCGGATTATGTCGAAGACGCTGATCTGGTGATCAAGGCGCTGGGGTTCGAGCCCGAAGACCTGCCCACCCTGTTTGGCCAGCCTGACCTGCCCGTGACCCGCTGGGGCACTGTAAAAGCAGCATTCGAGACCGGCGAGACCGAGATGGACGGGGTCTATGCCATCGGTGACATCGTGCGCGGTGCCTCGCTGGTGGTCTGGGCGATCCGCGATGGGCGCGACTGCGCCGACGCGATCCTTGACCGTTTCAACAACACGGCTGCGGTTGCAGCCGAATAAGCCCCGCGACAGGAGGGACAGAGATGCCCGAATTGCAAGGCCAATGTATGTGCGGCGCGGTCACAGTGACTGCCACCCCGGCGAAAGAGTCGTTGGGCGCGTGCCATTGCGACCAGTGTCGCCGCTGGACTAGCTCGATGCTGATAACGTTTCCCGCGCAAGAGGGGTATGCGGCCCTTGGGCCGGTTAAGACCTTTACGTCCTCGGACTGGGCGGAACGTGCATTTTGCGCCGATTGCGGATCGGCCCTGTGGTACCGGATTACGCTGCCGGGTGAAATGCAAGGGCATACCCAAATGGCAGCAGGCCTGTTCGACGACACGGACAATCCGCTGCAACTGGAACTTTATATCGACAAAAAGCCTGACGGGTACGCGTTCGCAGGCGAGCGTCGGCAGATGACCAAAGCTGAGGTCGAAGCCATGTACGGCCTGCCGGAAGAAGGAGACAGCCAATGACCAAATATGATGCCGATTGGGTACGGGCCGAAGAAGCCAAACGTCAGTTCATGGCCGAAAACGGTCTCTATTCCGAGAAAGAAGAGCATTCGTCCTGCGGTGTGGGTCTTGTGGTCTCAGTTGATGGCAAGCCGTCACGCAAGGTTGTGGATGCTGGCATCGCCGCGCTCAAGGCGATCTGGCACCGCGGCGCGGTAGATGCGGATGGCAAGACCGGCGACGGCGCGGGTATCCATGTGCAGATCCCGGTTCCTTTCTTCTATGACCAGATCCGTCGCACCGGGCACGAGCCCAAATTGGATCAGCTGATCGCGGTTGGTCAGGTCTTTCTGCCCCGCACCGATTTCGGTGCGCAGGAACAGTGCCGGACCATCGTGGAATCCGAAGTGCTGCGCATGGGTTATTATATCTATGGCTGGCGCCACGTTCCGGTTGATGTCACCTGCCTCGGCGAAAAGGCCAACGCGACCCGGCCCGAGATTGAGCAAATCCTGATCTCGAATTCCAAAGGCGTGGACGAAGAGACATTCGAGCGTGAGCTTTATGTCATCCGTCGCCGCATTGAAAAGGCTGCCGCAGCGGCCGGGATTTCCGGGCTGTATCTGGCTTCGCTGTCGTGTCGTTCGATCATCTACAAAGGCATGATGCTGGCCGAGCAGGTCGCGGTTTTCTACCCCGATCTGATGGATGAACGGTTCGAATCCGCCTTCGCCATCTATCACCAGCGCTATTCGACCAACACCTTCCCGCAATGGTGGCTCGCCCAGCCCTTCCGCATGTTGGCCCATAACGGTGAGATCAACACCCTCAGGGGCAACGTCAACTGGATGAAAAGCCATGAAATCCGCATGGCCAGCGGCACCTTTGGCGATTACGCCGAGGATATCAAACCGATCATCGCTGGTGGATCGTCGGATTCTGCCGCATTAGACTCTGTATTCGAAGTTCTTGTACGCGCAGGCCGCTCGGCCCCGATGGCGAAAACCATGCTGGTGCCCGAAAGCTGGTCCAAGCAGGCGGTGGAATTGCCGCAGGCCTGGCGCGACATGTATTCTTACTGCAACTCGGTGATGGAACCCTGGGATGGCCCTGCCGCGTTGGCCATGACCGATGGCCGCTGGGTCTGTGCCGGTCTTGACCGGAATGGATTGCGTCCGATGCGTTATGTGGTCACTGGAGATGGTCTTGTAATTGCAGGCTCCGAGGCCGGGATGGTCCCGATTGATGAGGCCAGCGTGACCGAAAAAGGCGCGTTGGGCCCGGGCCAAATGCTGGCCGTGGATATGAAAAAGGGCAAGCTGTATCGCGATACGCAGATCAAGAACAAGCTGGCCCGCGCACTGCCATTCGGCGATTGGGTCGGCAAGATTAACGATCTGGACGAGTCTCTGGCTGGAATCACCGAAGCACCGATCTATGCGGGCGAGGAGCTGCGCAAGCGTCAAATCGCCGCCGGATATTCGATCGAGGAACTGGAGCAGATTCTGGCGCCAATGGCCGAAGATGGCAAAGAGGCACTGGCTTCGATGGGGGATGACACGCCATCGGCTGTTCTGTCGAAACAGTACCGTCCGCTCAGCCATTTCTTCCGCCAGAACTTCAGCCAGGTGACCAACCCTCCCATCGACTCGTTGCGCGAATATCGTGTGATGTCGCTGAAAACCCGGTTCGGAAACCTGAAAAACGTGCTGGATGAAGACAGCAGCCAAACCGAAATTATCGTGCTGGAAAGCCCGTTTGTGGGCAATGCCCAATGGGAAGCACTGGCTGAAAACTTCAATGCTCCATTGGCAGAAATCGACTGTAGCTTTGAAGCCGGACAAGGGGCGCTGGGCGCAGCTTTGGCCCGTATTAGAGCCGAAGCCGAAGAGGCCGTGCGCTCGGGCGCGGGGCATTTGGTGTTGTCCGACATGAATTCGGGTCAGGGTCGCGTGGCGATGCCGATGATCCTGGCAACAAGCGCAGTGCATTCGCATCTGACCCGCAAAGGTCTGCGCACCTTCTGTTCGCTGAACGTGCGTTCGGCGGAATGCGTTGATCCGCATTACTTTGCCGTTCTGATCGGGTGTGGGGCCACTGTGGTCAACGCCTATCTGGCCGAAGATTCTCTGGCCGATCGTATTGATCGCGGATTGCTGGATGGCAGCCTGACCGAAAATGTCGCGCGGTACCGCGAGGCGATTGACCAAGGCCTGCTGAAAATCATGGCCAAGATGGGGATTTCGGTGATCTCATCCTATCGTGGCGGATTGAACTTTGAGGCCGTGGGCCTCAGCCGCGCCATGGTCGCCGAGTTTTTTCCTGGTATGACCAGCCGGATTTCCGGCATCGGTGTTACCGGCATTCAATCCAAGGCCGAAGAGATCCATGCCATGGGCTGGGAAAGCGGTCTGGATGTTCTGCCGATCGGTGGTTTCTATAAGGCCCGTAAATCAGGCGAGACCCATGCGTGGGAAGCGACCTCGATGCATATGCTGCAGATGGCCTGCAACAAGGCGTCTTACGAGCTGTGGAAGCAGTATTCGGCCAAGATGCAATCGAACCCGCCGATCCATCTGCGCGACCTGATGGATTTCAAACCGCTGAGCAAGCCGATCCCGATTGAAGAGGTGGAATCTATTACCTCGATCCGCAAACGGTTCGTGACGCCGGGCATGTCGCTGGGGGCGCTGTCGCCCGAGGCGCACAAGACGCTGAACGTTGCGATGAACCGGATCGGGGCGAAATCCGACAGCGGCGAGGGCGGCGAAGATCCGGCGCATTTCGTGCCGGAACCCAATGGTGACAACCCCTCGGCCAAGATCAAACAGGTGGCTTCGGGCCGGTTCGGTGTAACCGCCGAATACCTGAACCAGTGCGAAGAGCTGGAAATCAAGGTTGCCCAGGGTGCCAAACCCGGTGAGGGCGGGCAGTTGCCTGGCATGAAGGTCACCGACCTGATTGCGCGCCTGCGCCATTCGACCAAGGGTGTAACACTGATCTCACCGCCGCCGCACCACGATATCTATTCGATCGAGGATCTGGCGCAGTTGATCTATGATCTGAAACAGATCAACCCGCGCTGTAAGGTGACGGTCAAGCTGGTGGCGTCCTCGGGTGTTGGCACGATTGCTGCAGGTGTAGCCAAGGCAAAAGCGGACATTATCCTTATTTCGGGTCACAATGGCGGCACCGGCGCGTCGCCTGCGACATCCATCAAATATGCTGGTCTGCCGTGGGAGATGGGCCTGACCGAGGCGCATCAGGTTTTAGCGATGAACAACCTGCGGGATCGCGTGACCCTGCGAACCGATGGCGGCTTGCGTACCGGTCGTGACATCGTCATGGCCGCGATGATGGGGGCCGAAGAATACGGTATAGGCACCGCCGCCCTTATCGCGATGGGCTGTATCATGGTGCGTCAGTGCCAGTCCAACACTTGCCCAGTTGGCGTGTGTACTCAGGACGAAAGCCTGCGCGCCAAATTCACCGGTAACGCGGATAAGGTCGTCAACCTGATCACCTTCTACGCGCAAGAAGTGCGCGAGCTGCTGGCCAACCTGGGTGCGCGGTCGATTGACGACATCATCGGTCGGGCCGATCTGCTGGCGCAGGTCAGCCGCGGTTCGGCGCATCTGGATGATCTGGACCTCAACCCGCTGCTGATCACCGTCGATGGTGCCCATAACATCGTCTATAATCGCGACAGAGACCGGAACGCGGTGCCCGATACGCTGGACGCGGAAATTGTGCGCGATGCGGCCCGGTTCCTGAAAGACGGCGAGAAAATGCAGCTGTCTTACGCGGTGCAAAACACGCACCGAACCGTTGGGACGCGGGTTTCCAGCCATATCGTGCAAAATTTCGGGATGCGGAACACGTTCCAGTCGGATCACCTGCACGTGAAGCTGCAGGGCTCTGCCGGTCAGTCGCTGGGGGCGTTTGCAGCGCCGGGACTCAAGCTTGAAGTTTCAGGTGATGCCAATGACTATGTCGGCAAGGGCTTGTCTGGTGGTATGATTGTTGTGCGTCCACCGCAGGTCAGCCCGCTGAAGGCGGATGACAACACCATCATTGGGAACACGGTTCTGTATGGGGCCACGGACGGGTATCTGTTTGCAGCAGGCCGCGCCGGAGAACGGTTCGCGGTGCGCAATTCAGGCGCCAAGGTGGTGATCGAAGGCTGCGGCTCGAACGGGTGCGAATACATGACCGGCGGGGTCGCCGTGATCCTGGGCAGTATCGGCGCCAATTTCGGAGCGGGCATGACAGGCGGCATGGCTTATCTGTACGACCCCGACGGCAAGGCGCAGGCGCTGATGAATATGGAAACGCTGGTGACATGCCCCGTGACCATTGGCCATTGGGAAAATCAGCTGAAATCGCTGATCGAAACCCATCAGGCCGAAACCATTAGCCGCAAGGCTGCGGATATCCTGCAGCACTGGGAGGTCGAGAAGGCGAACTTTATCCAGGTCTGCCCGAAAGAGATGCTGAACAAGCTCAGCCATCCGTTGGCGGTCGAGGCAACAGCGGTTCCTGCAGAGTAATCTGAGGACTAATGAAAATGGCAACCCCGCGTGTCTTTTAAAACACGTGGGGTTTTCTTTTATTGGTCCTAGGTGGTCGTTTGCCTTGTCGAAACGGGCCCAATAAGCCTAGATTTCGTCACTTTTTGTTCGGAAGTTGCGGTTAGGCTGCTTTGCAGTCGTGCGAACGCGTAGGAGTCTGTTAGATGCCAACCACCTATCTTGATCAGTTTTATTCGTTTGACCCCGCGAATCCGCCGCCGGGCGGTACATCGGTAGTTGTTGATAAATTCAACCTCACCGATGTGGATGACGATGGCGAGATCGACGCGCCCAGTGGGGATACGGTAAACGGCCAGGATGTTACTTCGTCGTGGCCGGGTGATGTTGTTACGATTAACGTGACCGGCGTTGGCAATGTCACCTATACCGGCACGACCTTCTATCTTGCTGACGGAACCCGTGTCTTTACACCAACAGACGGGCAGGTTCTGCAACCCGGCACGTTTGTCTCATCAACCTTTGTCAACACGCAGGGACCGCTAGATGTTGGCAATCTTGGCCCGCCCTGTTTCACCCCCGGAACGCTGATTGAAACGCCTGATGGCCCGCGTCTTATCGAAGATCTGAAGCCCGGTGATATGGTCATCACATCGGACAACGGTGCGCAGCCGCTGCTTTGGGTGGGGCGGACCACGGTTGAGGCCGAAGGCAAGCTGGCGCCCATCCGGTTTGAGGCTGGCGTGCTGGGGCTGGAACAGCCTTTGATCGTGTCGCCACAGCACCGGATGCTGGTCTCGGACTGGCGGGCGCCGTATTTGTTCGGCCATTCCGAAGTGCTGATCGCAGCGCATAGCCTGGTCAACGGGGATTCTGTTACGCGTGTTGAGGGTGGTCAGATCGACTATATTCATCTTCTATTTTCGCGCCATGAGATCGTCATTGCAAATGGGGCCAAAAGCGAAAGTTATTACCCGGGGCACGCGCTCTCTCAGTCTGACGCCGAGACAAAGGCTGAAGTTCTGGCCCTGTTTCCCGAATTGCAGACCCGCGATGCGGTCCTGCCAGAAACCGCCCGTCCCGTGATACGCCCGCGCGAGGCGCGCGCTTTGGCGATTTAATCCGTTCCAAACATCGCCGCCGCGTCGTATAGCAACAATATGGCAAAGAAAGCAGCGCGCAAATCGAGCAGTAAGAAAAGCAAGGCGTCGAAGGCAAAGAACCAGACACAATCGCGGATTCGCCGCTGGGTGACCCGCGCGGTATTGGGTCTGGTTGCGTTTGTTGTGGCGCTTGTGGTGCTTTTTTCTGTGGTGAATCCCCCGGTAACCCATACGATCTGGTCTGAATGGCGGCGGCTGGGCAAGGTTCAGCGCGATTGGGTGCCGATTGAACAGATCTCGCCCGTCATGGCGCGATCCGTGGTGGCGGCAGAGGATGCCAATTTCTGCCTGCACTGGGGGTTTGATGTCGATGCCATTCGCGATGCTTTGGAGGAAGGCGGTACACGTGGCGCCTCAACCATCACGCAGCAAGTGGTGAAGAATGTGTTCCTGTGGCAGGGGCGCAGTTGGGTGCGTAAGGCGCTTGAGACATCTCTCACCCCCGTGGTCGAGATTTTCTGGAGCAAGCAGCGCATTCTCGAGGTCTATTTGAACGTGGCCGAGACTGGCGAAGGTGTGTTTGGCGTTGAGGCCGCAGCCCAGCGCAACTTCAATGTGACCGCGGCCCAGCTGTCGCCAGTTCAGGCCGCACGTATTGCCGCAATCCTGCCTTCTCCCAAAAACAGGTCCGTTCGGGATCCATCGGTCCGCACACGCAGACGGGCTGCCTCGATCCTCGATGGGGCGGCCACCATTCGCGCAGATGGTCGCGCGGATTGTTTCGAGGATTGAAACCCAAGGCCCTGCAAGGCTAAAGCTTGAGTGTATTCACTGGTTCGATTGGAAGCCCATGGCGCGTTTGTTTCATGTTCCCTTGTCCCCCTTCTGCCGTAAGGTGCGCCTGTCACTGGCGGAAAAGAAGATTGAGGTTGAGCTGGTCGAGGAGAAATACTGGGAGAAAGATCCCGATTTCCTGCGCCGCAACCCGGCCGGAAAAGTCCCGGTTCTGCGTCTGGACGGAAAGATCATGTCCGAAAGCAACGCGATTTGCGAATATATTGAGGAAACCCGCCCAGAACCTGCCCTGATGCCCAAAACGCCCGAGGCGCGATATGAAGTGCGCCGGTTGGTATCCTGGTTTGATGACAAGTTCCATCACGAGGTGACATCCAAACTGGTTTATGAGCGCGTGAACAAGAAAGTTACCGGTCAGGGCTATCCTGACAGCAAAAATGTCAAGCAAGGTGCCAAGGCCATCAAGTATCATCTGGATTACATGGCCTGGTTGCTGGATCACCGCCGTTGGCTGGCCGGGGATCAGATGACATTGGCCGATTTTGCGGCTGCGGCGCATCTATCGGCGCTGGACTATATCTCGGACGTAGATTGGAATCGGTCTCAGGCAGTTAAAGACTGGTATGCCAAGATCAAATCCCGACCTGCTTTCCGGTCGATTCTGGCGGATCAGGTTCCTGGGTTCAGGCCGCCCACCCATTACGCAGATCTGGATTTCTGATAGGGTCACGTAAGGGGGGCAGTCTGCCCCCAATCGCGCCTTGAGACGCGATTTCCCCCCAAAGGTATTTAGGGCCAGATGAAGAGCGGATCGGGTTTAAAGGGTAAGTTGGTGGCGCAGGCGCTGAGCGAGGGCTTTGTGTCGTGCCGTATTTGTCGCCCGTGGGATGTCCCCCTAGTGCCCGACCGGCTTGAGGCGTTCCTGCAGGCCGGATATCACGGGCAGATGGAATGGATGGCCGAACGGACCCATTGGCGGGGCGATCCGGCAGCGCTCTGGCCTGAGGCGAAATCGGTGATCATGTTGGCAGAAAGCTATGCGCCCGAACATGATCCAACCGAGATTCTGGACCACCCCGAGAAAGGGGCGATCTCAATCTATGCGCAGAACAAGGACTATCACGACCTGGTCAAGAAGCGGCTCAAAAGGTTAGCCCGCTGGTTGATAGCCGAGGCTGGTGGCGAGGTGAAGGTCTTTGTCGATACCGCCCCGGTTCCGGAAAAGGCCTTGGGTCATGCTGCGGGGTTGGGATGGCAGGGTAAGCACACCAATCTTGTAAGTCGCGATTGGGGAAATTGGGCCTTTATAGGGTCTGTTTTTACAACTCTGGACCTACCTTCGGATCAAGCAGAGGTGGATCACTGTGGATCCTGCCGAGCCTGTTTGGCCGCCTGTCCGACAGACGCCTTCCCGGCGCCTTATCAGTTGGACGCGCGGCGCTGCATTTCTTACCTGACAATCGAACACAAGGGTCCGGTTGATCAAGACCTGCGCGCGAAACTCGGCAATCGGATCTATGGTTGCGATGATTGCCTTGCCGCCTGCCCCTGGAACAAATTCGCAGTCACGGCCAGTGACATGCGCTATGCAGCGCGTGAGGATCTGAAGGCTCCTCGGCTGGCGGAATTGGCTGGCCTGGACGATCCGGAATTTCGAACGAAATTCTCGGGCTCTCCGATTAAGCGGATTGGACGGGACCGGTTTGTGCGAAATGTGCTGTACGCCATTGGCAACTCGGGCCTGCAGGGGTTGATACCGATTGCACAGGATTTGACAGAGGATCCGGATTCAGCCGTGGCAGATGCCGCGCGCTGGGCGGTCAAACAACTCTCCTAGGTGCCGCAAACAGGCTGGACGTGTCGGTGCAAACCGCTAAACCCAATCACAGCGAACAGGAAGGAGAACCCGATGGCGCTGGCTTTGGGGGTTGATACAGGCGGAACCTATACGGATGCGGTGCTGGTCCGGGATGAGACTGAGGTGATTGCTTCAGCCAAATCTCTGACAACACGAGCTGATCTGGCGATTGGCGTCGGCAAGGCGATTTCCGCGGTTCTGACGCAGGCTCAGGTGTCACCGGAACAGATCTCAATGGCGTCGCTGTCAACGACATTGGCCACGAATGCGCTGGTCGAAGGGCAGGGTGGCCGGGTTGCCCTTGTCTATATCGGGTTCAGGGAAGGAGATCTGGAAAAGCATGGTCTGCGGGATGCTTTGAAAGGGGATCCTGCTTTGGTTGTGGCGGGCGGTCACACGCATGCGGGAACAGAGGCCAGGCCATTGGATGTTCAGGCGGTTGAAGCCTTTTTAGACTCTAATTCTGGTATCTCAGGCTTCGCGGTGGCCGGTCAGTTTGCCACCAGAAACCCGGCGCATGAACTTGAGGTCGCCCGCATTATTACTGATCGGACGGGTGCGCCGGTGACATGTTCGCACCATCTGTCGGCCAAGTTGAATGGCCCAAAACGTGCAGTGACAGCGGTATTGAATGCACGGTTGATTGGCATGATCGACCGCTTGATCGGACGGGCACAGGATCAGCTTGTGACGCTAGGTATTTCAGCGCCAATGATGGTGGTTCGCGGCGACGGAGCGTTGATGAGCGCCGAACAGGCGCGGGATCGACCGATTGAAACGATTTTGAGCGGCCCTGCGGCCTCGATCGTCGGGGCGCGCTGGCTAACGGGAGCCGAGAACGCTCTGGTATCAGATATCGGAGGTACCACGACCGATGTCGCCTTGATCCGGGATGGCAAGCCCGCCATTGATCCCGAAGGTGCCAGGGTTGGCGGCTTTCGCACCATGGTGGAGGCCGTCGCAATGCGGACCCACGGGTTGGGCGGGGACAGTCAGGTACATGTTGTAACCGAAGGGCTGGGCGGCGGCATCTTCCTGGGACCGCGCCGTGTTTTGCCCGTATCTCTGATCGCGTCAGAAGCGCCCGACGAGGTTCACACGGCCTTGGATGCGCAGTTGCGGGCCCCAACTGTGGGTGAACATGACACCCGGTTCGCACGTCTGGTACCGGGTGTTCATGCCGAAGGTCTGGGGGCAAGGGAAACCGCCCTGGTGGATCGCTTGGGGCAGAAGGTCCTGCCGCTGTCTGATTTGCTTAAAACGCGGATGGAGGCAGGCGCACTTACTCGTTTGGTGGATCGTGGAATCGTTCAGGTATCCGGCGTGACACCTTCGGATGCCAGCCATGTTCTGGGCCGTTTGGATGCCTGGGACGCAGAGGCTGCACGCAAGGCGCTGGAACTGGTGGCGCGAAAACGGATTGGCACCGGTGATATGCTGGCTGCAACACCGGATCTGTTGGCGCAGATGATCGTTGATCAGTTGACCGAACAGACATCTTTGACCTTGTTAGAGACCGCTTTTTCAGAAGAAGCCGAGGATTTCGGCGTTCCGGCACCCGATCTGGCCCGGCATGTTTTGACGCGGAAAGGTCTGGCCGGGCATCGCGGTTTGGTGGCGCTGGACGCGGCACTGAATGTGGATGTGATCGGTCTTGGGGCGTCGGCCCCCAGCTATTACCCCGCAGTCGGGGAAAGATTGCGATGCCGCATGATTCTGCCGGAACACACGGGCGTGGCCAATGCGATTGGAGCTGTGGTTGGCAGGCTGACACTGCGCCGGGCCGGGACCGTCACCGCGCCATCCGAAGGGCGGTACAGGGTGCATCTTGAAGACGGGCCTCAGGACTTTAGCGATTCTGACGAGGCGATGGCGCTGCTGGAATCCATCCTGAGGGCTGAGGCGGAAGGAGAAGTGCGCGGAGCCGGTGCCGAGGATATCCGAGTGATCGTCGACCGTGATATCCGCACCGCCCGTATCGAAGCGCAGGAGGTCTTTGTTGAGGCAATGATCACCGTCGAGGCCAGTGGAAGGCCGCGGGTGGCGTCTGACTAGCTACTATAAGTAGCTCAGTCTGACTATGATTCCACAATAAGTAGTTCACAGCTCAAAATTTAGATTCGACTCGAAGCCGTGCTGTGGATAAAATAAAAGCGCCCGGGGATTCCCCGAGCGCTAGCCGCTGCTTTGCAACGGACCGTGTCGCTAAACACACAAGCAGATTCTCATGATCTGGTGTGATCGGTCAAGCGCAAAGCGGCATTCCTCAAGCTGTGCGGTTCTATGCCGCGCAAACAATAAGGTATGAACATGTACTTCGAATTGTATCGTGATCGGTCCAACGATTGGCGTTGGACACTCAAAGCTGCAAACCACCTTACGATTGCAGATTCCGGCGAAGGATACCGTAACAAGTCTGACGCCCTAAACGGGATCAATTTAGTGAAGGGTTCGGGAAGCGCACCGGTCTATGAGTAGAAAACTAGGCGGCGCATTGGTTTCGCGCCGCCTCTTTTACTCAGCCGCGTCGCGTTTGGGCAGAACCCAATCCGGGCGCGGGAAATGGCAGGTATAGCCGTTCGGGATGCGTTCAAGATAATCCTGATGCTCGGACTCGGCCTCCCAGAAATCGCCAACGGGTTCCAGCTCGGTCACGACTTTGCCGGGCCAGATACCACTGGCATTCACATCGGCAATGGTGTCCAGGGCGACCTGTTTCTGGGCGTCATCGACATAATAAATGGCCGAGCGATAGCTCATCCCCATGTCGTTCCCTTGCCGGTTCACCGTAGTCGGGTCATGGATCTGAAAGAAAAACTCAAGCAGATCGCGATAGGTGGTCACGGTAGGATCGTAAAAGATCTCGATCGCCTCGGCATGGGTGCCATGGTTGCGATAAGTGGCGTTGGGCACGTCTCCACCAGTATATCCGACGCGAGTGCGGAAAACGCCCGGGCGTTTGCGGATCAGATCCTGCATGCCCCAAAAGCAGCCCCCGGCAAGAACGGCGCGATGTTCGGTCATTCGATCTCCTCCACATGAATCAGGAATTCGCCATAGCCCTCGGCCTCCATCTGATCGCGATGGACGAACCGCAATGAGGCTGAGTTGATACAATATCGCAGCCCGCCATGTTCGCGCGGGCCGTCGGGAAATACATGCCCCAAATGGCTATCGCCATGTTTCGAGCGAACTTCGGTCCGGATCATACCCAGCGAGGCATCGTGAACCTCTTCAACATGCTCATGTACGATCGGCTTGGTGAAACTGGGCCAGCCGCAGCCGGATTCGTACTTGTGCGCCGAGGCGAACAAAGGCTCGCCCGAGACGATATCCACGTAGATGCCGGGTTCTTTGTTATTCAGCAGTTTGCCAGTTCCGGGCCGTTCGGTGCCGCTGTTTTGCGTGACGTGGTATTCCTCGGGCGACAATGCGGCGACGGCCTCAGGGGATTTGGTGTAACGGGTCATTGCTCCTCCGGACTTCTGGTGGTTCGCATATTAGATGGGCATTATTGGCGGAAAGCAAAGGGCGTTCTGCCGGGCTCGCGCAGTTGTGCAAGGTCAGACTGGTTTTCTGCCGGGTTGGCGAGACAGTTGCACCGTCAGAATGCCCAGTGTTGTGATAAGAACCCCGACCGCATCCAGCGGCCCCAGTTTTTCGCCCAACAAGATCGCGGCGATGGTGACACCAAAGACCGGGTTGAGAAAGTGAAACGTGGCCGCCCGGGTTGCGCCGATCCGATCCAGCAGCAGGAACCAGATGAACGTGGCCAGAAGGCCGGGAAACAGAGTTGTATAGGTGAAGGCCAGGACCAGCGGCACCGTCAAGTGGATATGAATCGTTTCGAATACCGGTGCTGCAACAAACAGAATGGCCGATCCGACCAGCATCTGTAAGCCAACCACCATCATGAAATTCCCGCCCGATGTCGCCCCTCGCACTGCGAGCGTGGCAAATGTCAGCGCAAGCGCTCCAATGCCACAAAGCATGACGCCGAACAGATCAACGCCGTCGCCGATCCGACTGCTCATGATCAGAGCAACACCGGCGAACCCGGCACACAGGCCGACAATTCCAACTGGCTGTAATCTGTCGCCCATGAACACCCAACTGGCCAAGGCTACCAGCAATGGCATGGTCGAGGCGATGATGGCGGCAACAGAGGCCTCGATTGTTTGCATCGCATAGAAGTTTAGGCCCAAATAAAGGGCATTTTGACATATCCCGAACAGGATGGTGGCATACCATTGTGACCGCGTCAGCCGCCAGCTTTGGCCCATCGCCCGAGCAATCACGACGCCAATCAAACCCGAGATCAGAAACCGCAGAGCCAGGGAAAACAACGGCGATGCGTCCGCCACGATGATCCGGGCCGAGGTGAAGGCCGAAGACCAGATAAACGCAAATGTCAGCCCCATGGCCATTGCGCGAAAATCCATCGCGACCCCCTGTTCAGATTTTCGCGCACTGTTGACCGAATAAGCGCGCGCCGCAAGCAGTGCTGTTTTTATTGATTGATCAGCCAATAAACTATAACAGCGTCATGAACTGACATTAATGGGAGGATTGTCGGTGCTATTGGAGTACATACTATCATTTGGCGTCTTGCTGGCGTTGGGCCTTGTTGCCTTCTTTGTGGTGAAGTGGTGGAATCTGCGGATCGTCGGCGTAACGCCGGTTCATCTGTTCACCTTCATCGCGATTCTGTTCACATCCGGGTTGGATGTCGGCCTGATCATGTTTCCGCTGACCGAATTCGGCGGCTATGCCGAAGACCCCGCCTATGCGTTTGCCAACCCACTGGCGATCGAATTCGGGTTCTGGGGCTTTCTGATCTGGGCGTTCTACTTTCTGACCGCGTTCTATTTCTGTGTCATCGAGCCGCGCGTGAAGTTCTTTGAAATCCCGCTGGTCAAGCTGATCAACAATGTGGTCATCATCGGCACCTGCGCTTTCACCGCCAGCCTGTTCCTGATCTACCTGCCCGGCTACCTGCCCGAGGTCGGAGACGGCGAGTCAGTGGTCACCACCTTCTATGTCATCGTGTTTGTCGTCATTCTGGCAGCGGCATATTCTTCGACCGACCTGAAATACGTGCGTATCCTGTCGGTGGGCTCGACATTTTTGTTCCTGGCACTGATCTTGGGCATGTGGGTTGCTGCGGGCATGGGCGTGAATGGCTTTGTGGAAACCGGAAGCAATGTTGGTGCCTATTTCACCAACCTGCACAAGTTTGTCCTGCCGCTGACAGATTATCACGCCTTCTACCTGTTCTGGTGGTTTGCCTGGTCGATCATGATCGGCCAGTTCACATCTCGCTTTGTAGGTGGGCTGAAGACCTGGCAGCTACTGGCTGCTCTGCTGATCTTTCCGTCGATACCCTTGGCGATCTGGTTCACCGTTCTCTACTATTACCACCTGAACGGCATCAGCACTGCAGGCATCACCAACATTGCGATGGTGATTGTGGGCGTGACCTTCGTGATCAACTCACTGGATTCGTTGATCAGGCTCTATACGGACAACCTGAACATGACAGTCGCCCGCTTTGGTAAAGCGATCTATGTGGCGGGCAATGTTGTGCTGCTGTTCGTCCTGACCTTGCTGTTCCAAAGCCAGTGGTTGCAGATCCAGTGGATCGGCGCAGTTGTTGTCGGCCTCTATCTGGCCTGTGTGGTTTATATCCTGATCACCAAGCGCAAAGAGGTGCTGAGCATCAATGGGATGCCCGAAGACCGTGATCTGGATTTCCACAAGGTCGAGACGGTTCACTGATCAACATCGAGAAGAAGCTAATACGGGCGCTGAGGCGCCCGTTTTTTTGGCCGGCACTGTGTAAGCAATGCGGAAAGAGTCAAAAAGGCCAAACAAAAGCGACACGTGTGAAATCACAAACTTGCAATATCTTTTACTTATGTTGGCTTAGTTCAATCTTCACTCACTGAAGAGCTATCTTGAGGCACGCTCTTCCTTGGAGTTGGTAACCTTAATGGTCCCTCAGGCGCGTTTTTCACCAATCGTGGCCACACCCAGAACAGACAGGACATTGGCCTCGATCTGTTCGGCATTCATACCGGCAACCGCATACATATCCGCCGGGTTTGCCTGATCAATGAAGATATCCGGAAACACCATCGAGCGGTATTTAAGGCCCTGATCAAACACACCCTCATCGGCCAGTAGCTGCGCCACATGGCTGCCGAAACCGCCAATCGCACCCTCTTCGATGGTGATCAGCGCCTCATGATCGGAGGCCAGATTCAGGATCAGGTCGCGGTCCAGCGGTTTGGCGAAACGTGCATCGGCTATGGTAGGGGTTATGCCGCGTGCGGATAGGGCCTCGGCGGCTTTTTGTACTTCGGCCAAGCGCGTACCGAAAGACAGCAATGCCACACGCGCGCCCTTCTGAATTATCCGGCCTTTGCCGATTTTAAGCACTTCACCACGCTCGGGCAGGTCCACGCCCACGCCTTCACCGCGGGGATAGCGGAAGGCGATCGGGCCTTCGTCGTGGGCGACGGCGGTGGCCACCATATGCATCAGCTCGGCCTCATCTGCGGCGGCCATCACGACCATGCCCGGCAGGTTGGCCAGATAGGCAATGTCAAACGATCCGGCATGGGTCGCCCCATCAGCGCCCACCAGACCAGCGCGGTCGATGGCAAATCGCACGGGCAGGCGCTGAATGGCCACATCATGTACGACCTGATCATAGCCGCGCTGCAGGAAGGTCGAATACATGGTGCAGAACGGCTTCATCCCGCCCGCAGCCAAAGCCGCCGAGAACGTCACACCATGCTGTTCCGCAATCGCTACATCGAAACAACGTGACGGGTAGCGTTCGGCAAACAGGTTCAACCCGGTTCCATCGGGCATGGCGGCGGTGACGGCGACGATCTTGTCGTCCCGCGCGGCTTCTTCCACCAGCGTCTTGCCAAAAACCGAAGTATAGGACGGTGCGTTTGACGGCGCCTTCTTTTGCTCACCCGTCACAACATCGAATTTCGCGGTCGCGTGACCCTTGTCACGGGCCTGCTCGGCGGGGGCATAGCCCTTGCCCTTTTTTGTCAGCACATGGATCAGGATCGGGCCGGTAGCCCGCGTCTTGACCGTGCGCAGCACCGGCAACAGCTGATCCATGTCGTGTCCGTCAATCGGGCCGAGATAGGAAAAGCCCAGTTCTTCGAATAAAGTACCGCCTACGGCCATGCCTTTGAGCATTTCCTTGGCGCGTTTGGCGCCTTCGCGGAACGGTTCCGGCAACAAGGACACTGCGCCCTTGGCGGCGGCCTTCAGATCGTGGAACGGTTCTTCGGCATAAATGCGCGACAGATAACTGGACAGGGCGCCAACCGGCGGTGCGATGCTCATCTCATTGTCGTTGAGGATAACGATCAGGCGCTTTTTCAGGTGGCCTGCGTTGTTCATCGCCTCAAAGGCCATGCCCGCCGACATAGATCCATCGCCGATCACGGCAATCGCATCGCCCAGACCTTCGGGCGTCACGCCACCCAGATCGCGCGCCACGGCAAAGCCAAGGGCCGCACTGATCGAGGTGCTGGAATGCGCCGCGCCAAACGGGTCGTAGGGGCTTTCGCTGCGCTTGGTGAACCCGCTCAACCCACCGGGTTGGCGCAGGGTACGGATCCGGTCGCGCCGCCCGGTCAGGATTTTATGCGGATAGCACTGGTGCCCGACATCCCAGATGATTTTGTCACGCGGCGTATCGAATACCGCATGCAGCGCGGTGGTCAGTTCCACCACGCCCAGACCCGCACCCAGATGCCCGCCGGTGACCGATACGGCCGAGATCGTCTCGGCCCGTAATTCCTGCGCCACCTGATGCAGCTGCGCGTCCGAAAACTGCCGCAGGTCGGCCGGGCGGTTCACAAGATCCAGCAGAGGAGTGTTCGGGCGGTCAGACATATGGCGCGTTCCTGGCTTAGCTGTCCCGGGCAATAACGAAGCGGGCGGCGTCCTTCAAGGTTTCAGCCGACGCGCCATAGCCTTCCAACGCGGCGCAGCCCTGTTCCACCAGCTCCGCGGCACGGGTTCTGGCGGCGTCGAGGCCCAGCAGAGACACAAACGTGGCCTTTCCCGCCTCGGCATCCTTCTGAAGGCGCTTGCCCGCAATTTCGGCGTTACCCTCTATATCCAAGATGTCATCTGCGATTTGAAAAGCAAGACCAAGGGATTGGGCATATTGGCGCAAGGGCGCAAGATCAGCTTGGGCCAGACGCGCGCCGGCGCATGCAGACCACTCGATCAGCGCTCCGGTTTTTCCTGCCTGCAAATGGGTGATTTCTTCCAGCGTCAGCGGAGAGTCTGCCGATTCCGCCGCGATATCCAGCGCCTGGCCCAGCACCATGCCCTGCGCTCCGCTTGCCTGCGCCAGAGACAAGGCCAATTCCGCGCGAATTTCGGCGGGGCCAATTTCGGGACGGGTGCAAAGTTCGAATGCCAGCGTCTGCAACGCGTCGCCTGCCAGAACCGCGATGCCCTCATCCCATTTCACATGAACTGTCGGGCGCCCGCGACGCAAATCGTCGTTATCCATGCAGGGCAGGTCATCATGCACCAGAGAATAGGCGTGCAATGCCTCGATCCCCGTGGCAGGCCAGATCGCACGCGCTGTATCCACATCATGCAGCCGCGCGCTTTCCAGCACCAAAAACCCGCGCAGACCTTTGCCGCCTTGCGTGGCATAGGCCATCGCCTGTGTCACATCCAGATCGTCCAGCGCGCCCAGAACCAGATCAAAATGGCCCTGAATCAGCGTTGCATCCTGCGCCAGTCTTTCGCGAAACATTTACTGACCTTCGACAACCGTCGTCCCGGTCGGTTGACCATCGGCGTCCAAGGTGATCGCGGCCACTTTTTCCTCGGCCCGCTTCAGTTCATCCTCGCAGCGTTTCTTCAGCGCTGCACCCCGTTCATACAAGGCGATGGACTGGTCCAGCGCCACATCGCCACGCTCCAGCTGGCCGACAACGGCCTCAAGCTCTTTCATCGCCTGTTCGAATGTCATCTGGTCAACGGGTGTATCTGTCATCGGGCTGCCTTCATCAACTCTTCCACATGGGCACGTGTGGCCTCGGCCAAGGCTTTCAGATCATACCCGCCTTCCAAAGTCGAGACGATACGTCCCGCGCAATGCTCATCGGCAATCTTGCACAATTCGGCAGTGATCCAGGCGAAATCTTCGGTGGCCCAGTTCAGATTGGCCAGCGGATCATCCTGATGGGCGTCAAACCCGGCAGAGATTATGATCAGCTCGGGTTTGAAGGCGCGCAGTCGCGGGAAAGCCAATGTTTCATAGGCGGCGCGCATCTTGGCGCCGCCGGTTCCGGGGGACAGTGGAATATTCAGGACGTTGTCAAAGGCGCCGGTCTCGTCGGCGCGGCCTGATCCCGGCCACAAGGGCATCTGTTGGCTGGTGATCACCAACGCGCGCGGCTCATCCCACAGCAAATCCTGCGTGCCATTGCCATGGTGTACATCGAAATCCACCACAGCGACGCGGCACAGACCGTGATGATCCAACGCGTGTTTCACCCCCAATGCGGCGTTGCCGAACAGGCAGAACCCCATGGCGGTTTCATTCTCGGCGTGATGGCCGGGAGGGCGAATGGCACAGAACGCATTTGGGGCTTCTCCGCCCAGCACTAAATCCACGGCTCTTACCACAGCCCCTGCAGCCCTATAGGCCGCATCTACAGATCCCGGCGACATGAATGTATCGCCGTCCACTTGCCGGAATCCCTCTGTCGGGCGACTTTTGCGGATGTCGCGAATATGGCTTTCGGGGTGAATACGCAGCAGGTCATCATCGGCTGCAAGCGGCGCGGTCACACGATCCAGGTCCAGCCTATCCAGCGCATGAAGGATATGTTCCAGTCGCGCGACTTGTTCCGGATGCCCCTCGGGTGTCACGTGCCCAAGACAATCCGCATGGGTCAAAAGGGCAGTTTTCATCACAATCCCCTGTTCATCTGGTCAAAATACCTTCGCCGAAGGCAAAGAACCGCCACGCAGCGGCTCAATCAATCCGGTGCCAGCATGTACCCGGCCCCGCGCACGGTCTGCAGGTACCGGGGTTGTTTCGGGTCTTGCTCGATCTTGCGTCTCAGCCGTGTGATCTGCACATCCACGGCACGCTCCTGCGCCTGACCCTTATCACGGCCCAGATCCTCGACCAGCTTGGCGCGACTGATAGGGGCGCCGGGTTGGGCCGAGAAGATCTTCATCAGCTGGCTTTCCGTTGCGGTTAGGCGGACCGTTTCTTCGCCCCGCCACATCTCACCGCGCTCAACATCATAGCGGATCGGGCCGAGATGCAGAATCTTGGTTGCGGCATCCTGTGCCGGGGTTTCCGGCATCCGGCGCAGGATCGCATTGATCCGCAACAAAAGCTCTTTGGGCTCGAACGGTTTGGCCAGATAATCATCGGCCCCCGCCTCAAGCCCGGCGATACGGTGTTCGGTTTCTCCCCGCGCCGTCAGCAACAGGATCGGGGTGGTGTGGGTCTCGCGCAGGGCTCTGGTCAGGCTGACACCATCTTCGCCGGGCATCATCACATCCAGAACGATCATGTCGAAATCCAGCCCCGACAGCACCCGACGTGCATGGGCCGCATCCCGCGCCGCGGTCACCAGAAACCCGTTTCGCATCAGGAATTTCTTGAGCAGATCGCGAATACGCTCGTCATCGTCAACGATCAACAGATGGGCGTCCATATCACTCATGAGGTCGTATCCCGCAATTTGGTATAGGCATGACGCATATCAGCATCCATCATTGCTTCAAGCACTTTGCGAAACCCAGACACCGCTTCTGGGCCTGCGTCCTTATAGGCCGCGCGCATCCGCACGCGCTGGGCCTCGGACAGCCTGGTTTCAAGCGCCCTCCCGGCTTCGGTCAGAAACAGGTGCCGTTCGCGCTTGTCCACTGTACCGACCCTGCTTTCGACCAACCCATCGTCAATCAATGTCCGAAGGACCCGGTTCAGAGACTGTTTCGTCACCCCAAGAATAGCAAGCAGGTTATTGACGGTCGTCCCCGGTGCGCGATTTATAAAGTGGATAGCACGGTGGTGTGCCCGCCCATAGGCCAGCTGTGTCAGAATGCGATCCGGGTCCGCCGTGAACCCGCGATAGGCGAAAAACATCGCCTCGATCCCCTGCCGCAGCTGTTCATCCGTAAGAAACAACAGGCTTTCTCCGCCAAAGGCCTGGGCGGGGCGGGTATCTGACATATTCTGCCTCATTCGTTACACAGGTCCGAGTTTATGTCAGCGTTGTTGACATTCCAAGAGCGGACAGGTATCGAATCGCAGTTTTTGCGCAACTTTATGTCCACTTCGGACCTATATTGCGCAATAATCGGAATATTCAACCCAGGCAGGGAGGTTTCGCATGGCGGGGTATGATGATCGTGACGGTGTCATCTGGATGGATGGAGAACTTGTGCCCTGGCGCGAGGCGAATGTCCACATTCTGAGCCATGCGATGCACTATGCGTCTTCGGTCTTTGAGGGCGAGCGGGCCTATAACGGCAAAATTTTCAAAAGTCGGGAGCATTCTGAACGGCTGGTCGCCTCGGCCGAGGCGCTGGACATGCCGATGCCCTATACGATCGACCAGATCGAAGCGGCAAAGGAAGACGCGCTGAAGGCAAGTGGCTTGCAGGACGCCTATGTCCGTGCGCTGGTCTGGCGTGGTTCGGGTGAGGATATGGGCGTGGCCTCGGCCAAGAACCCGGTCCGCATGGCCGTAGCGGTCTGGCCCTGGGGTGCCTATTATGGCGACGCCAAGATGCAGGGCGCCAAGCTGGATATCGCGGAATGGAAGCGGCCCAGCCCTGAAACCATCCCGGTCCATGCCAAGGCGGCCGGGCTGTACATGATATGCACCATTTCCAAGCATAAGGCCGAGGCCAAGGGCTGCTCGGATGCGCTGTTCATGGACTGGCGCGGTTATGTTGCCGAGGCGACCGGGGCGAACGTCTTCTTTGTGAAGGACGGCGAAGTTCATACCCCGTTGGCCGATTGCTTTTTGAACGGGATCACCCGCCAGACAGTGATCCAGATGCTAAAAGATAAAGGCATCACGGTGCATGAGCGCCGCATCAAACCCGAAGAGATGGCCGATTTTGAACAATGCTGGCTGACCGGTACTGCGGCCGAGGTCACGCCTGTGGGCCAGATCGGCGACTATACGTTCGAGGTCGGTGACCTCACCCGCGAAATCGCCGCAGATTATGAGGCGCTGGTCCGCGCCTGATCGCAGATTTGAGACAGATAGAGCCCCCGCGATTTCGCGGGGGTTTTTCTTTGCCGTTCATTCGCAATTCATTGCAGATCGTACAGGTAACTGGACGAATGCGTGGCGGGGTGTAGGTTACGGTAATGTTAGACCTTCTCAGCGATATCCTCACCCGTCTGTCCTTGCGCGGGACGTTTTACTTCCGCACTTCTTTTACGCCTCCGTTCGGAATTCAGGTTCCAGCCTTTGAAAACGTCGCCCGGTTTCATTTTGTTCAACGGGGTGAGCTTCATGTTTTCGTCTCTAATACAGGGGAAACTCTGCGTTTGAAGCAGGGTGATCTGATCCTGATTCCCCATGGTACGGCCCATGCGTTGCTGTGCAACGAAGTCAAGCCGTTGGACGCTTTGCCTCTGGAGCAGGTGCTGGAAGATGCGGGTTACACGGGGGATGGGGTTTTGATCTATGGCGGAGAGGACAAAGGTCGTGACACGCAACTGATCTGCGGCCACTTCTCGTTCACCGGCCCTCCGGGTCGACAAGGTACCGGGCATATGTTGCTGGATCGGTTGCCTCCTTACATCCTGATCGAGAATTACGGTGAAGAGGCTGGGGCCTGGTTCGAGTCCACCCTGCGCATGATTGGATCCGAGGTCAGCGGCGCGCGTATCGGTGGCGACCTGATCGCGTTGAAACTGTCCGAAGTGCTGTTTGCGCAGGCCATCCGTGCTTATCTTGAACATCAAAGCCCAAGTGACTCGGCCCTGGCAGGATTTGCAGATCCGCGAATTTCACGCGCGCTGACCGCGTTTCACCGCGCACCAGCGGTAGAATGGAGCGTTGAGACCCTGGCCCGAGAGGCCGCTATGTCCCGCACGGCCTTTGCCCAGCTCTTTGCTGAAAAGATGGGGGCCACGCCCATGCAATACCTCACCGATTGGCGGATGCAGATCGCCTGTCAGGGATTGGTCGAAAGCCGCTGGAACGTTTCCGATGCGGCGGCCGAGGTGGGGTATGCCTCTGAGGCCGCGTTTTCCCGCGTGTTCAAGAAACAGATCGGTCTGTCACCGGCGGCTTATCGAGCCATGCATTGATCCTCCATCATTCTGAACGATCTGCAAGGTTTCATGGACGATCCAGAATTAAGCGTTCGACCTACTTGTCCTAGTTTGAGGTCATCTCAAACAAGGAAAGGAAAATGCAATGTCTCTCCGTTTCGTTACCCGCAATATTCATGCCTACCTCGATTACCCGGTTGCCATCGCCCTGATGGCGCTGCCGTTTGTTCTGGGGTTGGGTCAGTCCAATCCGATGGCCCTGTGGCTGTCGGTTGTGACCGGCATTGCAGCCTTTGTTCTGACCGTATTGACCGATCATCATCTGGGGATATGGAGGGTATTGCCTTATCGCGTCCACCTAGGCGTCGATCTGCTGGTCGGGGTGGTGTTTCTGGCGGCACCCAGCCTGTTTGGGTTCCAGGGTCTGGATGCGATATTCTACTGGCTGAACGGCGCGGCTGTGGTGGCGGTCATCTCGCTCAGCGCGCCAGAGCAAGAGGCGTTTGCTTGAACGGGCACATGCCCAGACGTCTCGATACCTTTGCTTCCCACTCGGAAAACAAAGCCGCCCGTTCAAACAACGGGCGGCTTATCGCGGTGACCTTGATAAAGCGCTCAGAAATCCACGCCGCGCTGAGCTTTGATTCCGGCCTGAAACGGGTGCTTTTCTTCGGTCATCTCAGTGACCAGATCAGCATAGTCACACAGCGCCTCCGGGGCGTCGCGGCCGGTCAGGAACACGCTGGTCTTGTCGGACCGCGCCTTCAATCCGCCAATCACCTGATCCACCGTCAGATATTCATACCGCAGGGCAATATTGATCTCGTCCAGCACGACCAGATCATACTCACCGCTTTCCATCAGTGCCCGCGCCTTGTCAAAAGCGGCGTTGGCAGCAGCGATATCGCGTTCGCGGTCCTGAGTGTCCCAGGTAAAGCCCTCGCCCATCGTGTGCCAGGTGACCAAGTCGCGCTCTTCAAAGAACCGCCGCTCACCGGTTTTCCACTTGCCCTTGATGAACTGTACGACGGCAACTTTCTGACCCCATCCCAGCGCTCGGATCACGACACCAAACGCGGCCGAGGATTTGCCCTTGCCCTTGCCGGTATTGATCAGCACCAGACCACGGCCCGGGTCGACGGCCTCGGACACTTTTTTGCGGTGCTTGGCCTGCACCTGCTGCATCTTTTCTTTGTGATCCTGCGCGTCGCTCATTCGGGCACCTCTGTGATTGTTGGGCCCAAACTAGGGCAAGATTGAAAAAGGTAAAGTCACGCTTTGTGATCGGTCAGGGACCGGGCCTTGCCGCGTTCCAGTCCCAGCTGGTGTTCGCGCCAGATCACGACCACATTGCCCGCAATCACCAGCGTCGCACCCAACAGGATCGCAAGCGTCGGCAGCTCATCAAACCAGATATAGCCGATGAATATGGCAAACAGCATGGTGGTATAGTCATAGGGCGCCAGCATTGAGGCTTGGCCAAAGCGATAGGACGAGGTGACCAGAATCTGTGCAACACCGCCGATCAACCCCATTATGATCATAATTAGAGCCTGATTAAGTGTCGGCATGGTCCAACCCCAAAACGCGGTCAGAGCTGAAAGCAGAGTAGCGGTCATCGAGAAATAGAACACGATCGCGGCCGGGTGATCCACCTTGACCAACTGCCGGATATGGATCTGAACAAAGGCACGGGCGAGTGTGGCCGCCAGCACGCAAAGCGCCCCGATTGTGGCTGCCATCTCCATCTGGGTGGTGCCCAGCCTGGGCCAAACCATAATCAGCACGCCCAACAATCCCAGCGCGACGGCACCGATGCGGATCATGCGAATGCGCTCACCAAGAATCAGCGCGGCTAGAATCAGGGTGAAGATCGGCGTGGCATAGCCTATCGCTGTTACCTCGGGGAGTGGCAACAGGCTGAGACCCGTAAAGGTCAGACCCATGGCGCTGGTGCCCAGAACGCCGCGCCAGAAATGACCCATCGGCTTTTTGACCACAAAGCCCTGCGCCAGCTCTCCGCGCCAAAGCAACCAGGCAATGATGACGGGAATGGCGAAGAGCGACCGGAAAAACACCAGTTCGCCGGGCGGGAAATCTTCGGACAGGGCCTTGACCAGTGCAGACATTGAGGTGAACAGAACCAACGCGGCCAGTTTCAGGCCCACGGCAAGCATGGGTCGGTGGGAAGTCAGGGATTGTGCCATTGGCCGGGAACCTGAGCCTTTGACTGCGAAAGATCAACGATTGGATTGTACCAATCAGGCAGATTTCCACGTGTCGGGCAGGGGTTGGCCGATCTCTTCGCTGAACGCCTCAAGAAACCGGATCATCCGTGCCACACGCGCCTGTGCCAATTCGCGCCCGGTGGGCGTCAGCATGTCTGCCGGCAGGCTCAACAGTTTGACCTTCCAGTGGTCAATCGAGAATTGCTGATCGTTCAGATCACGGGCGCGGGCAAAGGCATCCGCGGGGTCATACAAGTCGCGCCCCAATGCGCCAGCCACTACGAAGGTGCGCGCAATGCCGATGGCCCCCAGTGCATCAAGCCGATCTGCATCGCGTAGGAAGCGGGCCTCGGGTGTTTCTGGCGGTATCCCGGCCGAGAAACTGTGTGCAGCAATGGCGTGCTGGATGGCGTCGATCTCGGGTCGTGAAAACGTCAATTCCTCCAGAATAGGCTCTGACTCAGCAGCAGACCGGCGTGAGGCCAAGTGGCGGTCGGGGTCATCTTTGGGCAAGTTGACCAGGTCATGAAGATAGCTTGCCGCAAGCAGAACCCGAATATCTGCTTGCGTGTCCGCGATGGCCTGTACATTGATCCAAACGCGATCCAGATGCGCCAGATCATGGGCAGGATCTGTTTTCATGCGCTGTGCGACGATGCCGCGCAGCCGGGTGCGCAGCTCAGCCGATATGGCCACGGTTCTCGCCGATCTGACCCCGGTGCAACAGCAGGTGGTCAAGGATTACGCAAGCCATCATCGCTTCGCCAACCGGAACCGCACGGATGCCGACACAAGGGTCATGGCGGCCTTTGGTGATGATCTCGGTCTCTTCTCCGGACTTGGTGATCGTTTTGCGCGTGGTCAGAATCGACGAGGTCGGTTTGACCGCAAAGCGTACGACTATATCCTGCCCGGTCGAAATCCCGCCCAGTATGCCGCCTGCGTGGTTCGAGCTGTATTGCGGGCCGTTCTGCCCCATGAAGATTTCATCGGCATTGGCCTCGCCGGTCAGTTCAGCGGCGGCCATGCCTTCGCCGATCTCAACACCTTTGACTGCGTTGATCGACATCATCGCTGCGGCCAGATCAGTGTCTAACTTGGCATAAACTGGCGCACCAATCCCGGCAGGGACACCACGCGCAACGACCTCAACCACTGCTCCGACCGAATTGCCGGACTTGCGTAACCCGTCTAAATAGGCGGCCCAATCTTCGGCGGCTGTCGTATCGGGCGTCCAGAATGGGTTCTGTTCAATCTGTGACCAATCGAAATTCGTGCGGTCGATCTTATGCGGGCCGATCTGGGTCATGTACCCGGTGATCTGCACATTCGGCACGATCTGCTTGATCGCTTCGCGGGCCAAGCCCCCGGCGGCAACGCGCGAGGCGGTTTCGCGCGCCGAACTGCGGCCACCGCCGCGATAATCGCGGATACCGTATTTTTGCCAATAGGTGATATCAGCATGGCCCGGGCGGAACTTTTCCATGATATCGCCGTAGTCTTTTGACCGCTGATCGGTGTTCTCGATCATCAGCTGGACCGGAGTTCCGGTCGTCTGCCCTTCGAACACGCCGGACAGGATTTTCACCTGATCGGGCTCGCGCCGCTGGGTGGTGTATTTATTCTGTCCTGGTTTACGCTTGTCCAGCCAGTGCTGGATCACCTCTGCGTCGATGGTCACCCCCGGCGGGCAGCCATCAACAGTGGCACCCAAGGCGGGCCCGTGGCTTTCACCCCAGGTGGTGACGCGGAAAAGATGGCCAAAGCTGTTCATCGACATAAGGCGTGCTCCTTCTGAGCATCGTGATTAGCGGGCAAGGCCCGTAGCCTCAAGCGGATTTGCGGTTGGGGCCCAGCACCCCAACCCTTTCCGGTCAGGCCGCCGAGGACAGCTGCGTCCGCATGGCGGTGATTTTCAACGCCGCCTGTGCCGCCTCGCGCCCCTTATCCACGAAATGCGCGCGGTAGATGGCATTGTGGTGGTCCGTCTCTTGATACTGGTGCGGCGTCAGCGAAACAGACAGAACCGGAACGCCGCTATCCAGACCTGCGCGCATCAACCCGTCGACCACAGCTTGCGCCACGAAATCATGCCGGTAGATGCCGCCATCCACCACAAAGGCCGCGCATGTCACAGCTGCATAGCGCCCAGTCTGGGCAAGATCGCGGGCCAGCAGGGGCATTTCGAACGCGCCTGGAACGTCGAACACGTCCACCTGATCGGCGGGTATCAATTCCAGAAACCCGTCGAGTGCACGGTCGACAATATCGGCATGCCAGCTGGCCTTAACAAACGCATAGCGGGTGTGTGTCATCAAGATCTCCTTCCGGTTTGGTGGTCTGCTGGCGGTTGCGAAAACCGGTTCCCACTTTTCGCTGCCAGCACGACATGACACGTCACCCAAGGCGATCACGAGCAGGCGCGCGGGGTTACCGGCACACTGCACGTTCTCTTTCATCCGGACTGTAACCGTCGGCTCTGGCCTCTCACCAGATCTGCTGACACCCCGAAAAGGGGCCGCTCGCGGGCTTACGGGTCATCGCCCGCATACCGCCGGTGGGGAATTCCGCCCCGCCCTGAGAACGAGGCGCACCTTGCCAATAGGTGCGCGGTTCTGCAAGAGCTTTTGCAGGAGGACCGCCATGCACCCCAATCCCGCCTTCCGCGCCGAGGATCGTGACAGTCATATTGCTTTTGCGCGCGAGCGCGCATTTGGTGTTTTGGCTTTGTCAGCGGACCAGGGGCCTTTGCTTAGCCATGTGCCGTTTCTGTTGTCAGAAGATGGCGCAGAAGCCTCGCTGCACCTGGTGCGGTCCAATCCGATCGTCCGGGCATTGAACGAACCGCGCACGGTTCGAATCGCTGTATCGGGGCCTGACGGATATATCTCGCCCGACTGGTACGGGATTGAGGATCAGGTGCCCACTTGGAACTATGTGGCGGTGCACCTGACCGGAACGCTTTCGCTTCTTCCGCAGGACGCGTTGCGCGATTTACTCGATCGTCAGTCGGATTTTTATGAGCGCCGGTTGAACCCCAAGCCACCCTGGAGCGCCAGCAAGATGAGCGCGGAGGCTCTGGACAAGATGATGCGCATGATTGTGCCCTGCAAGTTGCAGGTAGATGACATTCAGGGCACCTGGAAGCTGAACCAGAACAAGCCGGACGATGTCCGTCTAGCCGCCGCAGATCATGTGGCGGTAGACGGGTTCGGAAGCGAGACCACTCACCTCGCCGCGCTCATGCGGTCTAGGTGAGCGGACGGGCTGGTCAGTTGCTGAAGGTCGCCAGATAAGCGGCGACATCCTCAGCCCCTTTTTTCAGTTTGACGCTCATGTTCGGACGGGCGGTTTCGTCATCCAGATAATCCCTCAGGAAAACAATCGGGTCCTGCGAATATTCGACGATGTTTTCCTGTGTCCAGACCAGCCCTTCCTGGCCAGCACGGATCATGTCATCGGTGTACATCCCGATTGGTAGGCGTTCGCTTCCGTTCAGGTAATCGGTTTCTGTTCCGGCCACCCGGCCTACGACCCCATAGAGATTCGGCCCGGTGATGCCGCCTTTGACCAGAACTTTTCCATCTTTGATAATTGCATGGCACGAAGAGCACCGATTGTAGAGGCTTTCCCCCTTTGCCGGATCGCCGGCGGCGATGGATTGCGATGAAAGGGTCAGGGTGAAGGATAGAGTGGCTGTAAAAAGCTTTGGCATGGAAAAATCCCGTTAAGGTTGGTCCTGTTACAGGCCCTTGGGACATTCCAGCCAAATGTGCAATCGAATTGAGACTCGTCTAGTGTGTTGAAAAATATCTATTTTTAACTCATTATTTTAGCCGAGGTGGATTCAATCGAAGTGGATTTTTGCGTGGCAAAATCAGGTCAGAATTTTGCAGATCTTCGCCGATCAACAGTCTTCGGTTCTGTGTTGTGAGGGTGTTTTCGTTGCCTGGTTGCCATCCGAATCACTCCGTGAACCACCCGCGCGGCAGGGCAAACTTTCACGGGTAATCCGGCCCATCCCTTGAAAAAAACGCCTTTCGTTGTGACATGAATGCCAAGATGCGGCGTAGTGCGCGCCTATGACCGCTGGACGAACCGATTTCTCCCGGATAGATAGCCGCGATGAGACGCCGCTTTGATGCGGTGCTGATGCATGTTTGCCCGGTATTGCCGGGCGCCGGAATCGGAGAAAACCTCGTGTCCCACGCAGAAGACCACGAAGGCACCCGCAGAGATTTCCTCTACTACGTCGCAGGCGGCGCAGGTGTCGTTGCGACGGGTGCAGCCGTATGGCCCCTGATCAACCAAATGAACCCCTCGGCAGACGTTCAGGCCCTGTCCTCGATCCGCGTGGATGTGAGCGGTGTCGAGCCCGGAACCCAGCTGACCGTCAAATGGTTGGGCAAACCCGTGTTCATCCGTCACCGCACCGGTGTCGAAATCGACGAAGCGCAGAAGCAGGACGCCGATGGCGTGGATGCCCTGCCTGACCCGCTGGCCCGTAACTTCAATTTGAATGCTGATGCACCGGCCACGGATGCAAACCGCGTGATGCCGTCGCCGGAAGGCGAAGCCGCAGGTGCCTGGATCGTCCAGATGGGCGTCTGTACTCACCTCGGTTGTGTCCCGCTGGGCGATGCTGGTGACTTTGGCGGCTGGTTCTGCCCCTGCCACGGCTCGCATTACGATATGGCTGGCCGTATCCGCAAAGGTCCCGCACCTGAAAACCTGCCCGTTCCGCCCGCTGAGTGGACGGACGCCAGCACCATCAAACTCGGCTAAGGGAGACCCAGATGTCCGGAATTCCCCACGATCACTATGAGCCGAAGACAAGTGGCGAAAAGTGGCTGAACAGCCGCCTGCCCATCGTCGGCCTGATCTATGACACCCTGATGATCCCAACCCCCAAGAACCTGAACTGGTGGTGGATCTGGGGCATCGTCCTGGCGTTTTGCCTGGTCCTGCAAATTGTCACCGGTATCGTTCTGGTGATGCACTACACTCCGCATGTTGATCTGGCCTTTGCTAGCATCGAGCACATCATGCGCAACGTGAATGGCGGCTATATGCTGCGGTATCTGCACATGAACGGCGCATCGCTGTTCTTTGTCGCGGTATACATCCACATCTTCCGCGGCCTGTTCTATGGCTCGTACAAAGCCCCGCGCGAGGTTACGTGGATCATCGGGATGCTGATTTATCTCTGCATGATGGGCACTGCCTTTATGGGCTATGTTCTGCCCTGGGGTCAGATGTCCTTCTGGGGTGCGACCGTGATCACCGGCCTGTTTGGTGCGATCCCGTTTGTGGGTGACGCGATCCAGACTTGGCTGCTGGGCGGACCGGCTGTGGACAACGCCACGCTGAACCGCTTCTTCTCGCTGCACTACCTGCTGCCCTTTGTAATTGCGGCGCTGGTCATCGTGCATGTCTGGGCTTTCCACACCACCGGCAACAACAACCCGACAGGTGTTGAGGTTCGCCGCGGTTCGAAAGCCGAGGCTGAGAAAGACACGCTGCCCTTCTGGCCTTACTTCGTGATCAAGGACCTGTTCGCACTGGCGGTCATTCTGGTTGTGTTCTGGGCGATTGTTGGTTTCATGCCGAACTATCTGGGCCACCCGGATAACTACATCGAAGCCAACCCGCTGGTAACACCGGCACATATCGTGCCCGAATGGTACTTCTTGCCGTTCTACGCGATCCTGCGTGCCTTTACCGGCGAGGTCTGGGTTGTTCAATTCGCCAGCTTCATCACCGGCGGCATCATTGACGCCAAGTTCTTTGGTGTTCTGGCGATGTTTGGTGCGATCCTGGCTATGGCTCTGGCGCCGTGGCTGGACACGTCGACCGTACGTTCGGGTAAATACCGGCCGATGTTCAAATGGTGGTTCTACCTGCTGATCGTCGACTTCTTTGCCCTGATGTGGCTGGGTGCGATGCCCGCAGAAGAACCCTATGCGACCTTCTCGTTAATCGCATCGGCCTACTGGTTCGGCTATTTCTTCGTGATCCTGCCGGTTCTGGGTGTCATCGAAAAACCCGATGCACAGCCGGAAACCATCGAAGAAGACTTCAACGCGCATTATGGCAAGGCTGACGCCGATGCCACGCCGGCCGAGTAAGAAGAGGGACCGGAAACATGTTCAAGAAACTTGCAATCGGTGCCGCGTTTGCTATCGCACTTGCTCCTGTCGCGTCTAACGCGGCAGGCGGAGGCGAACAGCATATCGAGGACTTCCAATTCTCATTCGAAGGCCCGTTCGGAACCTGGGATCAACACCAGTTGCAGCGCGGCCTGCAGATTTACACCGAGGTTTGCGCGGCCTGTCACGGCCTGCGCTATGTGCCTCTGCGTGACCTCGAAGCGCTGGGCTATTCGGAAGACGAAGTCACCGCCTATGCGGCGGGCAACTTTGAAGTGTTCGACCCCGAGCTGGACGATTTCCGCCCGGCTAAACCCGTTGACCATTTCCCCGCCAATGATGGCGTTGGCGCACCCGACCTGAGCCTGATGGCCAAGGCGCGTGCCGGTTTCCACGGCCCTTACGGTCTGGGGATCAACCAGCTGGTCAACGGCATGGGCGGCCCGGAATACATCGCCTCGTTGCTGGATGGTTATACCGGCCACGAAAAGGAAGAAGCGGGAACGGTTCTGTACGAAAACACCGCCTTCCCCGGTGGTTGGATTTCGATGGCGCCCCCGCTTTCGGATGAGCAGGTCGAGTTTGCCGATGGCCACGCAAATGACGTCGAGCATATGTCGGAAGACGTTGCAGCCTTCCTGATGTGGACGGCTGAACCGAAGATGATGGAGCGTAAGTATTCGGGCTTTGTCGGTGTTGTCTTCCTGACGCTTCTGTCGGTCCTGCTGTACCTGGTCAACAAGCGTCTGTGGGCAGGTGTTAAAGGCAAGAAGAAACACTAAGCGCTTTTTCAGAAAAGTTAGAAACCCCCGCGCCACTGGCAGCGGGGGTTTTTTTGTTGCTTTGGGGTGGAAGGGGCCAGCCCCTTCTTGGCCTGCGGCCAATTCATCCCCGAGGTATTTTCGGCCAGATGAAGAGGCGGATCAGGCGCTGAGCTGCGTATCCGAGCAGCCGGTGATCGTCGCGGTCACGATCTGCCCTTCGGATTGAGGGGTTTGGAACGTAACTTCGGTGAACTGCTCGGTCCGGCCCATATGCGGGTTTTCCATCAGGATGTGATGTATCTTGCCAACCTGCGCGGTCAGGTGCTTGGCAATCTGCACCTCGCCAGCGGCACGCAGACGGGCGGCGCGGGTTTTGATGACATTGCCGTTGACCTGCTGCGGAATGCGGGCAGCGGGTGTGCCTTCGCGTTTGGAGTAGGGGAAGACATGCAGCCATGTCAGATCGCAATCGGCAACCAGCCTTAGCGAGTTTTCGAAATGGGCCTCGGTCTCGGTCGGGAAACCGGCGATGATGTCAGCGCCAAAGGTCATCTCAGGGCGCAGCTCGCGGGCCTCTTGGGTAAAGCGGATCGCATCGTCACGCAAATGGCGGCGTTTCATCCGCTTCAGGATCAGATCATCGCCATGCTGCAGCGACAGATGCAAGTGAGGCATCAGGCGGGGTTCTGTGGCAATGGCCTGCATCAGGTTTTCATCGACCTCGATCGAATCGATCGAGCTGATCCGCAGGCGCGGCAAATCAGGCACCAGTTTGAGGATGCGCATAACGAGATCACCCAGCTTTGGCTGGGCAGGCAGGTCAGCGCCCCATGAGGTCAGGTCAACGCCGGTCAGAACGACCTCATTATAACCCTTATCGACCAGACGCTTGATCTGGTCCACAACAACGCCCGCGGGGACGCTGCGCGAATTACCGCGGCCATATGGGATGATGCAGAAGGTACAGCGGTGGTCACAGCCATTCTGAACCTGTACATAGGCGCGGGAACGAGTGCCAAACCCGTCGATCAGGTGGCCAGCGGTTTCGGTAACCGACATGATGTCATCAACCTGGACGGCCTCGGTTTCACCAATGAAATCCGCCGCCATGCCTTTCCAGGTTTCGGGTCGCATCTTTTCAGTGTTGCCAATGACGGCATCGACCTCTTCCATCTGGGAAAAGGTCTGCGGTTCTGTCTGCGCAGCGCAGCCGGTCACAATCAGCCGGGCATTCGGGTTTTCGCGGCGCAGTTTGCGGATTTCCTGCCGGGCCTTGCGCACTGCCTCGGCGGTCACGGCGCAGGTGTTCACCACCACTGCATCGGTCACACCGGCCTGTTGCGACAGCTCTTTCATCGCCTCGGTCTCATAGGCGTTCAGGCGGCAGCCCAGCGTGGTGAATTTGGGCGGGTTCATCCCAGCGACCTCAGGAATTCCGGCGTCAGCAGGCCCGAGAAGACATGGGCGGTAGGGCCGGTCATCCAGACGCCATCGTCGCGCCAATCAATCCAAATCGTGCCGCCGTCCAGCTCGATCCGAACATTGCGTCCGGTCAGGCCGCGCCGGGCTGCGGCCACGGCCGTTGCGCAGGACGAAGAGCCAGAGGCCAGGGTGATGCCAACGCCCCGTTCCCATACGCGCATGCGGATATGATCCGGACCGATCAGCTGTGCCACTTGTACATTGGTCCGTTCTGGATAGAGCGGATGATATTCATACCGCGCGCCGAACTCTGCCAGCAGAATCGCCTCGGCATTGTCGACAAAGAAGGTGCAATGCGGGTTTCCCATGCCGGTGGCGGTTGGGGCGCCTTCGATCGGCAGTTCCAAGGTGTCCAGGTCTTCGGTCAATGGAATCTCGTGCCAGTTCAGCTGCGGCAGTCCCATATTAACCGAAGTCAGCCCGTCCCCCGCATCGCTTGCATACAGCGTTCCCCGCTCGGTGGTGAGCGTCAGGGTCTGTTTGCCGGTTTCCTCCATCAGAAACCGCGCGATACAGCGGGTGGCATTGCCACAGGCGGCCGAGGTCGAGCCATCGGCGTTGTAGAACACCAGATGGGCATCTGATGCGCCATTTTCGATGACGGCGAGCTGATCAAAGCCGACCCCAAATTGCCGATGCCCAATGGCTTGGGCCAAGGCTGGAGTCACCCCGACCTCATGCGCGCGCGCATCCACAATGACAAAGTCATTGCCCAGCCCATGCATCTTCATAAAGGGCAATCCGGTGTTCTGAATTCCTTGCATGGCGGGCATATAACGCCGCGCGGAACCGGAATCCACCCTATGGCGCAGATTCGTGAAAAAAGGGGTTGACCCCCCTGCGCCACCTGCCTAAGTAGGCCGCCTATCGGGACGCCGTTTCGAAAGAAACTACAGGCGTAGCGCGGTGTGAAATAAGGTCTTGAACCCTGTCGGGAAAATGCCTTACAGAGCGCCACGGATCCTAAGGATCCAAGACAAAGAGTGGGCCGTTAGCTCAGTTGGTAGAGCAACTGACTTTTAATCAGTGGGTCGCAGGTTCGAATCCTGCACGGCTCACCACTTTTTTCAAACAAAACAATGCGTTGCGCGAGAAATCAACTTCCGCATCAGGGGCTAGATGTTTGCCGGAAGCAATACGGAAGCATCGTGACAAAGATTGAAGTGTGTCTATTGAACGACAGTGGCTTCGCTCGATGACCAAACTCGCGCAGATTGCAAATGGTTTGGACTTGGCCCCAACGGGCCTATGTTTTGAAGCCTCCCTGATGTCTTGGCACGCATAAAGCGGAGGGAGGCATCCAGCCCGCCAATATGGTTCCGTAAGTCTACAGCACGGTACTTTACTGAAGGTCCATCCAAGCCCGCTCTAGATTATTGGCAAAAGCCGCTATACCTTGAGAGTATAGATTTTTCAGTGCAAGCGACTGGCATGCGATACATTATCGATCATTTCGCTCAGACTAAATCCAAGGGAAGTTAGATGTTAGAACAAGCGTACTGGGTTGCGGGGATCGTGGTGGCGGTTGTAGCTGTCGTTGGCCTACTGCGTTGGCGAAAAAGTCAATCCACAAACGTCAATCAAAAAGCAAATGTCTCCGGCCAAGGAAACACGGTCAATCAGCGTGTGGATAGCAAAAACGGTGAGGGCAGTAGTGATCAATGAAGATCGCCCTACGGTCATTTCTGAGAAAGGTATTGGGAACTAACAATTCGACCAATTCCCAATTGTCCGACATCAACGGGGACGGGAACACAGTCGATCAATCAGTCGTAAACAATTATTATTATGGAGACAGCCCTGCAACTGCGCGCACTCTTAATGCCGCAACCTTAACACGAGCAGCCCGGCACACCGAGCGGCCCGTGACTGTATTTTTGGCGGGGCCGTATATTGAACCTAAAAATGAAAGCGAGTCGAAAAACTCGGCTGCATCCATTCTGAGATTTCAACTTTTTCATCGTCTAAAAGGAGAGAATTTTTCAGTCAGCCTAGGAACATATCCTGAGAAGATTGACGCTTTCAATGCCGGAACCGGAGAGTACCACAATGCGGCTGAAGCAGAATTGGGACATGCAAGAGATGTGGCTTCTCTTGTTGTTATGATCCCCGATAGTCCCGGTTCATTTGCTGAAATCGGTGCGTTTAGTCTAAATAGGGAAATTTGCACGAAAATGATAATTCTTGCTGACGTTACCCACGAAAAGAGCATGGGATACCTCAACACAGGTCCAGTTGCCTGTGCTGAGGCGCTAGGCTCAAGGATCGAAAATGTAGATTACAAAGATGTGGAAGGCTGTTTTGAAATTGTAAAAGCCTACTCGAACAAAGTGAAAACCCAAATCCAACTTCAGTCTAGGTTAGAAGGATGAGTGTGCCAGACCCGCTATTTGCATACTTAGCAGTCCTGGCCGTCATCCAGCCTGGGCGAATACAAGACGTAGAGAGATTCGCGCCAGAGGTACTTCCCCCTGAAGCAAGTGAAGCCTTGCTCGCTTCGGGCGCCTTTAGAGAAGCCCATTCGTTCGCGAGGCTACACGGGTACACTCTTCAAGTTCGAAGAGGGACATATTTCCTAACATCTAAGGGACGCGAATTGGTGCGGCGCGACGGCCTTCATAAAGAACTCGATAACCTGAGAATGTTCTTGATGAAGGAACAAAGGAAGAAGTACAAATGAGTTGCGAGTTGGCTTCACTATCAGATTGTTCGCTGTTTCGGCGAGCAGATATGCAGGTTAACTTCATAAGGGCTCGTGGATTTAAAGGAAGCTCCGGATTTCCGGAGGTTTCCGGAAATCCGGAGCTTCCTTTAAATCCACGTGCTCAAGGCAGTCTTCTGGACTGGATTCTCTGAGATGCCAACTCGCTCCTACCACTTTCCAAACGACTTTAAGCACGTTGAAGCTATACTACGCTCAGAAAATCCTCAGTTTGACGAAGCCCAACTTCAAAAGTTTCGTGACCGTGGGATTGCACCGCTCCTCACTTCACTTGATATAGCTATTGTTTTGGGAATAGGTCCTCAACTTGTTGTTTCTATTACAAAAAAGAAAGAAAAACACTATCGCACTTTTCCGCTCAAAAAAAAGGATGGAACTGATCGAATAATTTCCGCCCCGAGGACCTATCTAAAAGTGATTCAATGGTGGATCCTTGAAAATATCTTGATCAAGTTGCCCACCCACAAACAAGCCTTTGGCTTTTGCCGCGACAAATCCATACAAGACAACGCACGCTTTCATTCCGGCTCCAAACATATCTTGAATGTCGATATTCACTCTTTTTTTGACACTGTAACAGAGAGCCAAATTCAAGAAATTTTCGTTAACCTTGGATACAGTGCGGATACCTCAACAACGCTTTCCAGCCTGTGCACTCTCAAGGGTTGTTTGCCTCAAGGTGCCCCAACGAGTCCTAGCCTAGCGAACCTAGTCCTATCTGAGACTGATGAGAAACTTCAGGAACTCGCAAAAGCAAACGGTATGAAATATTCAAGATACGCCGACGATCTAACCTTCAGCAGTAATGAATTCATTGCGGCAGACTTTCACTTGGAAGTCGAAAAGTTTCTGAAGGAAGCCGGATTTGAATTGAAGCCTGCAAAAACTAGATACTCCGGTTCAGGCAATCGAAAAGAAGTGACCGGTCTCATCTGCGGCGAGTTTGTTCAGCCGCCACTGGAGTGGCGTAAAAATAACAGAGCGCGCCTCCATGCTCTGAGCAAAAAACCTTGGCTAGAAAAGGAAGACATCGCCTACCTATTAGGACTGAGGGGATACGCGATGCAATTTCCGGATGCTGTGCAAATGAAAGCTTTGTTGAAAGCTGCGGATATCCTACTCGCGGGACAAAAAAACCGATCAGATATGCATTGAGGACCTGAACTGATCTCTAGTCCTCGGAATGATCAAAGTGTCGCGAACGCCCGCTCAAGGCAAGCTTCGCCAAGGTATTAAGTTCAGCTGCGGATATCCGTAATGTGTTCAAACTGCATGAACGAACACAGCACAAAAGAAGGCGGGCACTCGTCAGGGGTTACGCAATGAACCGATATCTGTTCTTGGCTTCATGCAGCTTGTTTGCGGCGCGCTCAGGGTCCGCTCTTATGTGCTCAGCGAGCCTGCCTCCAACTCTATTCATGAATTCACTCAACTCACTTTCTTGAGTATCTTCCAGTGCGGCCAGAGTGATCCCAAGGCCTGCAATTTGCGATGATATCAACCTAATTTGCTCAGCGCGATGTACGTGCTTAACGTTGGTTGCGTCGATGTGGCTGCGCATTTCCAGCAAATCATCCTCTGATGATCCAGCGACTAAGTCCCAAATTTCATGATTGGGCCACCGGGCGCGATTGCTGTCATCAGGATCAGGCTCACAGTAACGTATCTTCTTTAGTGCCTCGGAAATTACATCGCCAAACAGAGCGTCGAACTGGGGCCACGACCTTATCTGCCATCGATCCTTAAGCAAGTCCTTTCCGGCACGCACCTCGACGCGCCACACGCGGCTCTGAGAGGCATCAGAATAGTCCAATGGGGGCAAACCATCCCGCTCAAGGTTTGCGTTCCAAATATCCCACCAGATCGGCTTTTTCTTATCGATCACTTCACGACGTTTATCGTAGATAATGACCTGCCGCCCCGGCATTTTGCCGACCGTGACAGATGTGAACTGACCAGACTTGCCATTGCTGCGCACGTCATTTTCAGCGCTGAGATAATCCGCACGGTTCGTGTGGCTGTGAATGACAAAGTTTTCGGGGATAAGTTCGAATTCTGGTGCAAGGATATCGACGCAGAAATCGGCGCGACCAATACTGACTTGATGCGACTCAAATCGGATTCCGAGCCGTGTTAGGGTCTTGTCGACATAAGATCGCGCGTACCCGAGCCCTTGTGTCGCCAGAAGTGTTGAGCCTACCGAAACCCGAATGCCCCAAGGGTCGCGTACATTGGGTTTCTTGAAGGACCAGTGCACATCCAAAGGCCCTCCTTTGAGGATAAAGCGATACCCGTTGCCGCCATGGGGCAACAAGTCAAAGTCCGCGCCGCCATAGCTGAAAGGAACAGGGTGCCGCGCTTCTTCGGCTCTGTCGCGTTCGGCACTCAGCAGATCGAATAGCTCCTGAGAGATATTCGCCTGAATCGAAAGTGCGATAGTGTCGAATCCACGATGTACAACGTGCATCTTAAGGCCTCCTTGGGTTCCGGTATTTCCAGAGGGGGGTGCTACAATCACCCCCCTCTTTCGGCGAACGCCGCGCTGCTATGTTTGAGGTTGGGAAAGGGGCGGGCGCTTTCGCGCCCTTCAATAGTGCCTCCGGCGGGGCAGCTATTGTTTTGGGGCCGGGCTGGACGCCCGGCGGTTGTTATTGGCGGCTATTGATCTGTCGTCCGATCCAAATTTCTGCACGCTCTGCACATTTCGCGACATTCAATAAGTCGCTGTGCGAAAAGCTGGTGGTAGATTTCCATTCACAATCTTTGTCCCGGTAAGAGCGGGTTAAATCGACAGAGTAGAAGCCGTCATTGTCCCAGATTGTTGCGGTGATGAGACCCAGCTTGAGCTTGTGGGCGGGTTGATTGCTCATTTGGTTTGTTCCGTTGTGTTAGAAATTGTCGGTTGGCAGACAAAGGAAGGGCGCGAGGTGGCGTTTTACCTCGCGCCCCTCAGGAACCATCCGGCCCCAAAATCCCGCGCAGCGCTGCCAGCTCTACGTGGGCAAAACTTGTTTAATTGGTAGGTGCGGTACTGGTGTTCGCCACGCGTTTTTCAGCAATCCACTTTTGAAGGTCGCGGCGGGTGTATCGAACAGAGCGACCGGACACTTTGATAAACAAGGGACCGCCGCCACGCACGCGCCAATTTTGCAAAGCGCGGACAGAGTAACAAAGATAGTCTGCCGCCGCTTTTTCGTCGATCAACTGATCAAAGTAGTCTGGGTTAGGTTGTGTCTGCATGTTCGCCTCAATGTGTTTGAACGTATTGAAAGCAGAATGCAGCGAAATTGGTTCGCGATCTAATGGCGTAATTGTCTAAGTTTTGGGACATTTACGCCATCACCTTATTTTCTTAGCTTAAACAAGCGTCGGGCGGTGTCACCAATGGTGTTGCTGGAGGGAAAATTTCTCCTGTTTACCGTCCAGAACACAGAATGCAGGAAGTCAAAGAACGGTCCCTTGTAGGGTCGTATTTCGTCCAACTCATCGTAGCGATACCCTGTCATCGGCGTGCGCCCAGAAAAGCTCTCATATACTTGGCTGAGATCCCCGATTGTCGCTTCGAGATTGCCGTTTTGTTTGGGCTTTCCCCGGGCTTTCCCATGGTCTTTTTGTGCGTCAGAAACCATGTTGGCGAAGTCTTCCAACTGACCTTGCAGGCTATAGATGAGATACCCGCCGTAGGTAAAAACTCCGAAATCGGCTGGTAGGTCTGTGTCAAAACCCTCCGGCGCATACAGTTCGCCACTCCAATCGATTTCATTGAGCATTTCTTCAGGGATATTTTCCAGCTGCTCTCTGAGATTGCTGACAGTCTTCTCTAGTTTGGCGTAAAGTTGAGCACGCTCTTTTGCCGGAAAAGCAAAGTGCCGGTCCGGCCCGGGAAAGTAGAAATACACCGCCTCCCGTACCTTTTCAGCGAATTCGGCACTGTGTACACCTTCCAGTCCGCAAATATTCCAAAGCTTATCCATGTCCGAATTGTTCAGGGATGATGCGCGCTCCATGCGGCGTACTTCACCTTTATCCAAAGCACCTGTGGCAAATTTTGAGGTCATCGTCATTTCTCTCAGATTTGGTTTTGGGCTTTGGCTGCCCAATTACTCGGGCATTGCATCCGGCACCAGTTGGAATCCTGTGCGTTCTGGTCACTGAATGCTTTTCCTACCCCGGGTATACCCCGGGTAAGGCTGAACCTCTCTACCCGGGGTATATCCGGGGTAGGGACGTACGGCTTGATGGCCCGGTTCAAATAGTTCGTTGCCGCGAAAATCATCCAACAACTCTAAGTGGAGTGGCGTGCGCATTCTTACGAACCGCACGGGCCAATCGGGCCGCAACCGAACCTGCCGCGCGCTGAACCGCATCGTCCGCTAGGTGAGCATAGCGCAGTGTTGTGGTCAGGTTCTTGTGACCCATAATTTCTTTCAGGGTGAAGGGGTCAATCCCGTCTTTCATCGCAACAGAGGCATAGGTGTGTCGCAGGTCGTGGATGCGGACATCTTCCAAACCTGCCGTCTTACGTATACGCCGCCACGGCTTTTGCAGATTGTTGAGCGGCCCGGTCTCTGACTCACCTAATATTACATAAGGGTTTCCCGGTTGCCGGGGCAATTCCATCAGAATGTCATAGGCTTCCCTCGGCAGGGGAATACGGCGACGTCCGGTCTTGCTGTCCGGCAGTTCCAAATGGTGCGAAGTAACATAGTCCCAGCGCAGCGTCAGAATCTCGCTGAGGCGGCATCCCGTGTAAATCAGCAGCAGGAGGGCCGAGACCACATAGACGGTCTCTGTGGCTTCTTCCAGCGCCTCTGCCAGCACCTCACCAAGCCGTATCTGCTCCGCGTCTGAAAGGTAGCGTTTCTTTTCTTCTTCGCGGAACTTCTTAATCCGGCGGGCGGGGTTTGATCCCGCTTGCCGCAATCCCCAATCCTCGGCCAGATTGAACAGCTTCGACAACATGGCCGCCGCCCGGTTGGCCTGATAAGGCGTTTCGCGCAATCCGTGGTGAAACGCCACCACGTCGGCGCGGGTCACCTCGGCAATCGGGATGGGGCCAAGCTTGGGGCGGATGAACCGGCGAATAACACTGTGATAGTCGCGGGCGGTGGTCGGCTTGCAATGCTGATCGACATATTCCTCAAGGAACCGGTCACAGAGACCCGCCACAGTTGGCGCGCGCCGTTTGGCCTGTCTTTCGGCGGAAGGGTCCGACCCGCGCGCGACATCACCCAGAAGCTGCTTTGCCCGTGTCCGCGCTTCCTCGGCTGTCAGGACGCCATGCTGCCCGATGGTGATCCGCCGTGTCCGGCGTCCGGCCCGGTACTGAACCAGATACGTCTTCTTACCGGAAGGATAGACCCGCAAACCGAAGCCGCGCATGTCCCGGTCCCAGACAAGGTATTCTTTGGCTTCTACAGCAAGCCCCTCTACTGCGCGCTTGGTCAGTTTGAACATATCCAGAACACTCCTTGCTTCCAGCCTGCTTCCGGAAGCTATACGGAAGCAAATGGCGGCGAATTCTGGAGTAATTCATGAAATGATGGAGCAACGCGGGTCAACGTAAATATATGTTTTCGCTTTATTTTTGTCAGTGTGGCGAAGCTTGGAGAAATACAGCGAAATGGCTCTGGCCGTTCTTTTAATCAGTGGGTCGCAGGTTCGAATCCTGCACGGCTCACCACTTTTTTCAAAGGGTTAGAGGACTTCCTCTTTTTACTCCGCATCTCATGGCTACCACCGGGCTACCACAGTTTGAAATTTCGCTCGGCGATGTGCGGTTAGCAGTATTGCACTTCGCTTAGTTGGACGAAGTTGCATTCTGGTTTACATGGCGGCGCGGCTGGAAGGCCACCAAGCGGCCATTCGCTGCAGCCGCACGATCAAAGGTACGCAATGGCTGCTCGGCGCAAAAAGCGGACAGTCGGCTTTGGTCGAATAAAGGGCCAGTTTGCCTCAAAGTTTAAATAGCAATATTGTATTGAGATTAGTTTCTCTTTTGTGATTGGGTGTTTGAAAATGTTTTGGGGAAAACTTTTTTCACTTCTTGTAGTGCCTTTGGCGACGTTGATGGTCGGATCATCAGAAAGTGCAGCGCAATCTGCGTTGGGACCGAAGTACTTTATCGCCAATCAGCTAGGACCAGCTTGCCTGAAGAATGCCCAAGGGGCGGGTCGTAGCCAAGCAAAGGCTCGGCAAGCGCTAAACGCTCTGTACTCGAACAGTCAGCGCTACATCGATGCGACTCTGCAATCTTCTTCTTTGACAATTAAAAAGGGTGGATTTGAAGACCCATGGGAAGTCATCTTGTTCAACAGCTATGCTGCTGCAGCTGCCAACGATGCGCCTCTTGCTCGTACATTAATCGACGGTATGAAAAACTTGGCTTTGGGGCGACGCTATCAGAACGAGCCCCGCCTTCTCACTGTTCGCGAATCCAAGAACAAAAGCTGTTACTCGGCTGGTCCCAATAGCATATGCCCAAGGCATCAGTCGCGTATGGTTGCCCGAATGTATGCGAACCTGATGGTATCAGCTGCAGTTCTGAAACCATTCATGACAAAAGAAGACTTGGACGTTTTAACCCCATGGTTCAAAGTCGGATATAAGAACTTTGTATCGCCAGAAGCCAAGTCTGATCAGAGCGGAATATACGATTTTGGCAACATGGGTACAGCCGTCTTAGCCTATGCTTCGTTGACAAGTGACAAGAGCCTTGCTCGACGTGAGTTGTCGACGCGCAAACGCGTTTTTCTGAAACATATCGAAAAGTCAGGTTATATCGACGAGAATTCTTACCGTGGCGTGCGAGGTTTTTGGTACCACACATACGGCTTAGATTCTGCATTGTCGTATGCTCTTGTGGCAAGATCTTGGGGGGTGGATTATTTCAGAGATGCAAAGCTTGGTCCTCGATTATTTTCCGCTGTAAAACTAACATCCCTAGGAATTACTGATTATTCGCAATTTCGAGCGGTTGGTAACCGGGGTCGATCTTACAGCGGTGACCCGAAAGACGCTCGGACCTTTGTCCACCAGTATGCGCTGAATCTCTATACAATTGCAGGGCGTGAGTACGGTATTCGTCTGCCGAGAAGCGCACGACATGATCAGCTTAAACGCCATGAGTCTTATCCAAAAATATCCGGCTTATGGGCCTCGTGTTACTATTCGTCGCGCTAGTGGGTGAATCTCTTGACCCAAGAAGAGACAGAAACTGAACAAAAGATTCCCATTCAGCGAACGCTGGCAGCCATTCTTGCGGCTGATGTAGCTGGTTATAGCCGCCTCGCCGGCATCGACGAAGAAGGAACTGCCCTGATGCTGTCGGACAGACGGCGCCTGACAGATCAACTTATTGAAAAATACGGCGGTAGAATTGCTAACACGGCTGGTGACAGCGTCATAGCCGAGTTTGGAAGCTCTGTGGAGGCAGTGCGGTGCGCTCTCGATATTCAAGAAGGTGTCAGGACACTTAATCTCGGCATTTCGCCTGACCGCCAACTTAATTTTCGGATTGGGGTTAACGTCGGCGACGTAATCCGTCAGGGTGATGACCTTTTAGGTGACGGCGTAAACATCGCAGCTCGCTTAGAGGGGCTGGCAAGACCGGGCGGAATTTGCTTGTCCGGTGAAGTACACGACCAAGTCATTGGCGTTTTGTCACTTAATTTTCACCTTCTGGGAGCCAAACGTCTCAAGAATATTGACCGAAGGGTTCGCACTTACACGGTCTCAGATTCCACCGATGGAAGGCCATCTTGGACTACCAAAAGATTGGCGTTTGCTGGCATCGGCCTTTCTGCAGTTCTCTGCTTAGCAGTCGGAATAAGCTACTACTTCTTCAGGATAAAGATAGCCAATGTGTCTTCTGGCGTAATTCCTTGGTACGAAAACCGACCTGCGTATGCTCCACCTCTGCCAGAAATGTCTGATGTAGTAGCTTCGGGTACTTGGAACGAGCACGCTTACTATGTCGTTCTTACTTGGGGTAGTGATTGGCAGAGCTCATTGCGAGACGCTCAATATCGTGGTGGCTACCTCGTCTCGATTACTTCAGAAGAGGAAAACGATTTTGTCTACAGCCTGATAAAAAATGATGAACGACTTTGGAAAGTTTTTGAAGATGGTGGAATTCGAGGCCCTTGGATTGGGATGTATCAAGAACCCGGTGCTAAGGAGCCAGATGGCGGCTGGGTACTGGTAAGCGGAGAACCAGTGGCCTACACCAATTTTGCAAATGGCCAACCCAACAATTTCGCGAACAAAGCTCATGTTGTCAGATATTATAATGCCATCTCCCAACCGTCACCCTTTTGGGACGATCACAATGGAGAAAGCACCGCTTTCGGTTACGTGATGGAGGTGGAGCTAGATTGAGATGGCCTACCATTTCACGAACTACGAAATTCAACGCATCCAGGCAGCCAGTGTGCAACACACTCTCAGCAACGCTGACTGAGATTTGCGTCAAATCAAGTCTGATGCTTCACAGATAAATGAGTTGCTCTGGGCTCGGAGCTGCCGAATGCACTCGCAGCGCCCAACTCTCATGGCAACGACGGCTATGGGCTCGAACCGGTCATCTGACGGTTTCAGTAGGTCACCGGGTCGGTTCAGACGGCATCAAGGTCCGGCTAGCGGGACTTTTAGACATTCGACACGATGAAGTTTTGGCAGCGCTTTTTGTCGCTATAGCGACCAGTGAGAGTCATTCAACCATAGCTTCAAATGCTTCACACGCACTTCTCCGTAACGTAAGGTGCGGGTCAACCAGTGACAATTGACGCGCTTTTGAGCCCTAACCTGCCGCTAGAAGTCATGAGACCCGCTGCAATTGCATCCGTCCGTTCTGCATTCTAATGCTGACCAAACAACACTGTGTCGCCTTAGGAAGTGTTTACATCATCCTCTCCTGCTGTCGGGAATTTCCAATTGTGCCCCAAGAACCAGTGCATTCGCGCACGCTCAAGCAACCCCGCATTTTCAGACAAGCCAATCAGATTTTCCCGAACTGTTACTGCCCAAGCCAGCTCTTCCGGCATAGCATTCGGGCGATGTCTATTCCCCAAGGTACTTAGCTGAGTACCAACGGATTCGAAGTCACCTGCCTCAAGATGCCTAAATATCTCGCTGGCGAACTGGTGGGCATCTATATTGTGAAGAATTGCGGTTTGATGATAACCAATATGGTAGAAGTTCCCAGAAAACTCGCGCCCAAACGCTTCCAAATCTTCTCGCAGTAGGCCTAGTAACCGTATTGCTTCATCTGGCCGCGATGCTTCAAATGCCTCAACCTGAGCCGTTTTCATCGCCTCGATTATCGGTTTGAATTCTTCGTAGGGATCGAAACCATAGCCTCCAAAGGAAAACGTGCCAAACTCGGTATTCCAGCCCAAGTCATTCCCATAGGCTGCAGCACGAATCTTTTTCAGATTTGCAAGCTCCCTAATACGAACCAATATCTTACTAGCGATATCCTCACCGGTTCCAAGTCCGGTTTTGGCCAGAAAATGAAGGTCATTCGCAATATGCAGATAAGGGCCGGGCTCGATTTCTTCGCTCTCGAAGACATACAGCTGAGCTTCTTTATATGTGGTCTCAAGTTCTGTCTTGGGCATTTTGCGCCAGTTCACGAAGCGCCTCCATAGAGGTGCTTCACATTCGCCTGTGAACTGCTTGGTCGCGCGGAGTTTTTCGTTGATTTCACAAGGTGGCGCGTAACCGAGACCAACTAAAGACACCCCCAAATCGACCGGAATTATGCACGTCTCGCTACCTGCGAATATCTCTTCTTTTGAATGATCGTTGGCCAGCGCAAACAGTGGATGAGCTTCTTCGCCTTGTTCGGGTTTTCCAAAATTCTTGTAGACAGCACGTTCCTCTAGGTGTGAGTGTCT
>NZ_JBXWQG010000017.1:0-64754 GCF_059612265.1 Ruegeria sp. CDSA077 | reverse complement strand
CCATCTATATTTCCGCAGATGCCGCTCAACTGCCCGCCTGCTGCGATATAGGCGGTGAGTTCCGGCGTCGTAGACGTATGCGCAAAGCTCAGCATTCGTGACTTTGGGCTCAGAGCCGACCTCAGATGCGGAGCGGCATCTGCCAGTTTCGCAGAACTAGCCTCGTGGCAGAACGGCCCATAAGAGACATTCTACACCCGAGCGGATTACTGAAATACAGCGTTGCAAACCGGCGTTTGCTGCCCGTGCATACCCATTCGCAGCAAAATCTACACTATCCGGGAAAGACCGGTATTGGTCACGACAGCGGTCGTTCTAACATTTTGGCTGCAGACAAGCTGTCAGGCGGTACAAAAATCTCGCAGTATCAAATTAAAGAGCCCCGGCTTCTCTAAATGCGTCGCGTGAGCACATCCAGGTATCACCGCGAGGTTGGCGTCGGGAATTGATTGCCACAATCGTTCGGTTTGGCTCCATGGATAGGTCCGATCCCTGTCACCCCAAATCACCAACGTACGGGTTATGATATCCGCCAAATGTTTGGCGCCGCTCCAACCTTCCATCGCGTCGAGCCCGATAAGCATAGTTTGCAGGCTGCATTGTTCTGCAATCATAGCACAGTCCTCATAGGCCGCAGCTTTTCCCCGATCAAGAAACCAGGTTGCCGCAATACGTCTGGCAGTGGCTCTTGGTCCTTCTGTATTGGCCCGGCGCTTTGAAGTGTCGATCGTCTCAAACCGGCCGGGTAAAATGCCAATCGTTCCGGTGCCGTAAAGCACCAACCGGTCGATACGTTCGGGTGCACGGGTAACCATTTCCTGAACGATCATCCCACCCATTGAATGGCCGATCAGGGTAAATCGCTCAATTCCTCGCCCGGTTAATTCGCACAGCGCCCACTCGGCAAAGCCAGCAATACTGGTGGGGGCCTCGAGATGCGCATTCTCACCAAATCCCGGTAAGTCCAGGGCTACGACGTTGAAACCGGCCAGGGCTTCGACTTGCCCTAACCATTGTCGACTGCCGCCCAAAAATCCATGGACGAATACGACAGGTGTCATTTGCGCCCACCCTGTACAATGCGATCAAGGATCATGGCGCAGAAAAGGATCGCAAACCCGGCGAGGATGCCTTGGCCCACATTGGCATATTGCAACGCTTCCAGCACGTCCTCACCCAGCCCCTTGGCGCCAATCAGCGAGGCCACGACGACCATCGCCAGCGACAACATAATCGTCTGGTTGATCCCCGCGCGGATCGATGGGCTTGCTAATGGAAGATCTACCTTAGTGAGCAAGTACCACTTATTGGCACCGAAACTAATAGCTGCTTCGCGCACGCTTTCTGGTACACCACGCAGACCAAGAACGGTCAATCGTACCACCGGTGTGCCGCCAAAAATCATCGTGACCACAACCGCCGCTGGCTTTCCAACGCCGAAGAACGCAATCACAGGCACCATGAACACGAAGGCTGGCATGGTTTGCATGAAATCCATGATCGGCTGGATAAACGCATAGAACCGTGGGCGACGGGCAGCAAACATGCCGAGCGGAATTCCGATAACAATCGACAGACACGCCGCTGTCCCCAACAAGGCCAGCGTCGTCATGGCACCTTCCCAGAAACCCAGCAGGCCCATATAGGCCAGAAATGCGCCCGAATAGATCGCCGTGCTGATGCCCGCTGTCAGCCAGGTCAGCAGAATAATCAAGCTCGCAATCACGATCCATGGCGTCTGAACCAGTATGACCTCTAGCGCATCCAACAGAGTGCGGATGCCGAATGTCAGCCCATCAAAGAAGGTCTCGCTGTTGCGTACGCACCAGGCGATGAAATCTTCTACCCAAGTGATACTGGTCAGGCGGATGTTTGGGTCTGTCGGAAAATGGCTAAGCAGTGAAAAGCGCCCTGGGAAGCTGTAATGCAACATTGCCGCGGCGACGATTAACGCCATGAAGATTGCGCTGAACACGATCTGCGACACCGGCATGGCCGAACGGATCGAACGATCCGATAGCCACTCCGAGAAACGCGCCTCAAGCGCCCAGTTCGCCACCTGTGACTGTATGAATTTGACGATGATCAGTATGATCAGGCCGGTTAGAATGATGTAAGGACCTTCAGCTGCCATCGCCTCGGCCTCGGCACGGATACCTCCTATGTTTTCTTCAAGCGAGTCCACCGTTCGCTGATAGACATCGATCTTGTCCGAGTTGTTTTCGATAGCCGCCGCCAATTGCTGACGGCGCAGTTCAAGCGTCCCTTCAATCGATGCAATACGCTCCATTGCCTCGGCTGCCAGATCGCCGAACAACCCTCGCGCAATCTGCACAAAGGCTATTGTTTCGAGGATCAGAAATGGTAACGCCCATGACCACAGACCTCGCGCACCGAACCAGACCGGACCAAACAATCCGGCCATCAGATTGAAAGTTGGTGTAAAGCGGGACGATGCACCAATCTTGTCGAAATTACGGATATAGTAGTCAGGGCTGGTGCGCACAAATGTGCGAATGTTTTCACGCCGCTCTTCGGCATAGGCAAGGGCCGCTTCGCTTTCGGTATCTTCCAGCGGGTTCACATCAGAAATGCTCATGACACTTCGGTCCCTTCGATCACGGTGCGCAACAGATCGGCACGGGTTATGACGCCAACATCCACGCCGCCGTCCTCCACAAGGATTGCGCTACTGTTGTCGATCGCCAGATTGATCAGCGTGCTCAGATTTTCGTCTTCATTCACGCGCGGGGCATCCGCCGGTAGCGGCCCATGGGCCGCAATATGTTCTGGAATTGGCCGCATGACCGCATGGGCGCGCACCACTTTGAGGCGTGAAATACCTGCAACGAAATCAGCCACATAGTCATCAGCGGGGTTCATGACGATGTCTTCGGCTGTCCCGATCTGCACCACCTTGCCGTCCCGCATGATGGCGATCCGATTGCCGATGCGGACGGCTTCATCAAGGTCATGGGTAATGAAGATTGTAGTCTTCTTGAGAATCTTGCTCAGCCGGATGAATTCATCCTGCAATTGCCGCCGGATCAGCGGATCAAGGGCCGAAAACGGTTCATCCATCAAAAGCACGTCGGGGTTGGCGGCCAAAGCGCGGGCCAGGCCCACACGTTGTTGCATGCCACCGGACAGCTCGTGTGCGAACTTTGACCCCCAAGCACCCAGTTCGACAATATCGAGAATAGCAGCAGCCTGACGCATGCGTTCATTCTTGCTGACCTGTCGGATTTCCAGTGGCATTGCCACGTTATCCAACACCGACCGATGCGGCATCAGCGCAAAGTTCTGAAACACCATACCGATTTTGTTGTTGCGAAACTGCTGAAGCTCTTTTGGCCCCAAGGCCATGACATCAGTGCCTTCGATTTCGATCTTACCAGCTGTCGGCTCCAGCAGTCGGTTGAAATGGCGAACCAGGGTGGATTTACCGCTGCCTGACAGACCCATGATGCAAAAAATCTCACCCCGGTTTACCGACAGGCTGACATCAGCGACGCCGACAACACAGTTGTATTCGGCCAGCACTTGGGACTTGTCCAACCCGCGGTCGCGGATCGCCTGCAGCGCCACCTCGGGTCTGCCTCCGAAAATTTTCCAGACATTCGAAATTTCGATAACGGTGTCGTCGCTCATAGGTCCTCCAGAGATCTGCTTTTGGGTGGCGCCAGCAGATGCCGCCACCCTGTTTCTGGAAGTGGGATCAGAGACCCAGCCAAGCGTCGACGCGATCCGGGTTCGCTTCGACCCATTCGCGGGCAACCTCTGCCGGATCGCGACCTTTGCCGCTGATCTCATAGGCGAAACCGCTGACATCATCTGCAGTCAATGCGAAATTCGCGAAGAAATCAGCAATCGCAGGTGATCGGTCTGGCAACGTATTGGACCATGCGATCTGGACGTTCTTCAGGGCGTCTTTGGTGGCAACACTGGATTTGCTATACCAATCCGGATCGTCCGATGGCTGCACCATCACGTATTTTGCCGGGTCGAAAGTCGGCTCGCTCAGCATTTGAACGTCGAACATGTACCAGACCGCGTGTGGCTTGTAGCAATAGAAGGCATAGCCCTCGCCTTTGGCGATGCTGTCTTTGATACGCGCGGTCTTCACGCTTTCTTCTGCACGCACGGGCTCGATGAAATCAAGCAGACCGTAGTCGCGCGTTTTAACCTCATTCACATTGGCCGACGCCCAGCCCGGGGCGCCAATCCACATCTCACCCTTGCCATTGCCGTCGCTATCCATCAGGGCAGCGACGTCAGGGCGGCCCAGATCAGCTATGTCGGTGATATTGTTGGCCTCACCAAAGTCCTTGCTAACGCAAAAGCCCTGATTGCCTTCATAGGGGTTCGACGACAGGGTTACTGTGCCCGCTTCGTCTACATATTTCTTGGTAAAGCTTTCCTGGTTGGGTAGCCAGACATCAGGATGCACGTCTATGTCGCCTTTGCCCTGATCCATGGCCTGAAAGATGGTGGCATTGTTTCCGGGCACATATTCAACCGTCCCTCCGATGCGTGTTTCGACAACTGCACCCAGAAGATGAGCAATTGCCTGCGCGCCGGTCCATGACGGCACACCGATTTTAACCTCTTCAGCAGCGAAAGCGGGTATCGCATAGATACCAACCGCCGCTGCCATGCCAAATGCCTTCAGCTTCCTTCTCATAATATTCTCCTCTGTTGATTTGCGCCGTATTTTGGCGTCGTATTTTTTAGTCAGTTTCTTTCCCATCGCTCGGCGGTGTCGTACAAAGTCGTCTCGGGCTGCGACTTCGGACGGAAGGGGAAAAGGGGGACAAACCGCCAGGCCCTAGCTTAAAGTCTAGAGCATGAGGTTTTCTGAGGGCCAATTCGAACATTTCATCAAACTATTCCCGCAATGCATAGTTTTGAGTATGCTCGACCTATGCTTCCTAGGAAATGCAGGTACACACATTGGATTTGAACTGGCTGCGCGACTTTGAATGCCTCGCCCGGACACTGAACTTCACCCGAGCCTCCGATGAACGCAACATCACACAATCCGCATTCAGTCGTAGAATCAAAGCGTTGGAGAGCTGGGTCGGGCTGCCTCTGGTCAATCGCGCCACCTATCCTGTTCAATTGACAGAAGCAGGTCAACAATTCTTGCCGGTCGCGCTGGCGGCGATCTCACAACTGTCAGAATCCCGTCAATCGCTGCGGGATGCCGATCGTGGGGATAGCCGTTTCATCCGGTTTTCGGTCCTCCACACGATCGCGGTTAATTTTTTGGCAAGTCGCATCGAAGAGTTGCAGATGCAAATTCCCGATCTGCGCACTCGTGTACTGTCCGATTCCCTAAGCACCTGCTGTGACCTGTTGGTCGAGGGCGCAGTGGACATTCTCTTGTGTTACAATCACCACTCGGTTTCACCGATGATTGATGAAACCGCATTTGAGCGAAAAGACCTGTTAAAGGATCGTCTGGTGCCAGTGGCTACAGCTAATTCAACGCGTGCCATGGGTTGGAGTCTCGCAGAGCAGGATGGCCCACCCATCCCCTATCTGGCATATGACCGTTCTTCGTTTTTAGGCATGGTTGTAGAAAATACCATAGACCGCAAACCCCTGAACGCCGAGACGATTTATGTTGATAGTCTGGTTGAGACAATCAAGAGACGCCTGATTACCGGAAGCGGCTTTGCCTGGATGCCCGAAACCGCGATTTCGCCAGAGCTGGACGCGGGATTGCTGGTGCCAATCGGCGATGACGCGTGGTGTGCCACCTTGACGATTTCCGCATTTGCCAATCCAGCGACCTTTGATCAGACAGCGCAACAGCTTTGGGACCAATTATGAAAAAAGGTATCTGTTGACTTACAGATTGCCTCCGAACGCTGTGGCGCACTTATTCAATCGCCTAAACTTGCCCTGCGTGGGAAAATTCGACAATCGCCTGGACAAGCAGGTCAATCGTATCAATGGCATTGACCTCGGCCGCAACACTATCAGCGATGAGCGAGAATTCTGAGCAAGCCACAAGCTGCAGGTCGGCCCCTGCGGCAACAAGTTCTTTCGAGGCAACTCTTAGTGTTTCACGCCCTTCATTGCACGGGCCGTCAGTCTTAATTTTTCGGATCGCTGCAAGCATTTTTTCATCGTCTGCCGGCCAAACAACCGAAAGCCCGCGCGTTTGCAGCGTTGTCTCGAATAGATAAGTACGTTGTACGGCTGGCGAGGCAAGCATTCCGATACATCCCCCTGACCCAAGCGTCCGAGCTGCATATTCAGCTGCCAGTTCGATCAAGTTCAGCAAGGGGATGTCCACGGAATCCGTAATCGCCTTGGCATAGTGATGGGCGGTGTTGCACGGCATCGCCAGCGCTAAGGCTCCAGCATCTTCTAGCCGACGCGCCATAGCGGCAAGCGTCGGCCCCGGATCCTCGCCTTCGCCCTCGAGCAGATGACGAACCCGCGACGGCACCTGCGGGTTCATGTCGATCAACAAAGGTATGTGGTCTTGGTCATCAGTTGCGGGTACTGCCGCCACCAGCTTGCGCTGGAGGAGGATCGTCGCTTCGGGGCCCATACCGCCAAGAATTCCAACCGGGCGCAGTGTCATGGTTCAGACAGTCACCCAGCGGTTTTGATGATCAAAGGCAAAATCATACCCCCCAAGGGCTGCGGCACCCCCTGTGTGCAGGAACACAATCCGTTCGCCGTTGAACTCACCCTTCCGTGCAAGATCAATCAGACCGGCTGCACCCTTGGCGGAATAGCACGGATCGAGAAGGATGCCTTCGAGCTCTGCAAACATCTGGATCGCCTCTATGCCGCTTGTCGTTGGCAGGCCATAACCCTCGCCGACATAGTCAGTATTGGCCTTCACGTCTTCGCGCTTGACCACACCTGCGCAGCCCAGTTTTTCAGCAGTTTTGCAGGCGAGGTCAAAAACCATCTGTTCTTGCTTGGGCTGAGGCGCCCTTGTGCCGATGCCCAGCACGGGCACCTGTGCATTCATGGCACACATACCCGTCACCAACCCGGCTTGCGTTCCCGAAGACCCGGTTGCATGCACCAATCTGTCAATTTGCAAACCACTGTTATTTGCTTGTGCCAACAGTTCAAAGGCCGCGTTAACATAGCCAAGTGCGCCGGTCGGGTTCGATCCGCCGCCAGGAATGACATAGACATTGTGCCCTTCCGCGCGCTTCTTTTCGGCTGCGTTTTCCATCTCACCCGGCATGTCGTGGCCGCCGGGAAACTTCTCGGTGGTTGCGCCATGCAAATGGTCTAGCAGGACGTTACCGTTCGTATTGTAGTTTCCATTTTGGTAACCGGTGCGATCCTCCAAAAGGATGTGACAGGCAAGCCCCAGCTTGGCGGCAAATGCAGCCGTCTGCCGACCGTGGTTGGTTTGCGTGGCCCCTTGGGTCATCACCATGTCGGCACCCTGCGCCTCGGCCTCAGCCATTAGAAATTCAAGCTTGCGGGTCTTGTTGCCACCGGTCGACATACCGGTGCAATCATCGCGTTTGATCCATATTTCGACCCCAAGCTCCTTTGACAATCGAGTCATGGGTTCAAGCGGTGTTGGAAGATGTGCAAGATGCAGGCGGGGAAAACGGGCAAGGTGCATGTCGTGGTTCCTAATATTTGCTTTTGTCAACTTACTGCGCGCTGAAGCACATTCCTAATTCGAACTTCGGTACATAAATTGCAGGAATTGCATGTTGTCACGAACTGCACTATCGATCCGCCATGCGTCTTGAGTGGATCGATGATATATTGGCCGTGCTTGATAGCGGCTCTCTCGCCCGCGCCGCTGAAAAGCGATTGCTGACGCAATCCGCCTTTACTCGGCGGGTGCGGCTTATCGAAGACAACATCGGCGCAACGCTGTTTGATCGCCGCCGCAAGCCAGTCTCTTTGATGCCTGGTGTGCGGGATCTGGAATTTGAATTACGTGAGCTCAGCACCCGGCTGCATAGGCTTCGACACACCTTAAAGACAGCGAGTGATCAGACAGGCAAATCGCTGTCTTTTGTTTGCCAACACGCGCTCACCACGACAATTTCACCCGAAATTGTTCGTGTTTTAACAGAAGCTGGCGAAATCTCGGTTCGTGTGCGTTCAGGAAATCAAGACGAGTGCCTGATGCATCTGATTTCAAAAGAAGTTGATTTTGCCATCATGTACGCGGTGCCTGATGACAGTATTCAAGAACCCGTTAACGCGTTTGAAACCAAAACACTCGGGATGGATACTTTGATTCCAGTCTGTACACCTACTGTGCGCACGCAAGTGACGGAAGACGTAATTCCTACAATCAGCTACCCTCCCGAAGTCTTTCTCGGGCAGGTCTATTCCAGGATGATTGCGCCGCGATTACCTGAAGGTAAAACCGTAGTACCCAAAGCTGAAACCGCACTTACGTTGGCCATACTACAATACGCCTTGAATGAAATCGGCATCGCGTGGTTGCCCCGCTCTCTAGTGGCGACCCACCTTTCTGAGGGCGCGCTTGTGTGCATTGACGATGTGCTGCCCACACAGCTTCTGGCAATCAGGGTAGTCCGCTTGGCAGAATCTCAGCCAGATCATGCAGAGCAAATATGGAAACAACTTGAAGACATTTTCAGTTTCTAGTTTTCCCGCAGCACCCTCTATCCCAAATGGCAAGCCGCCCCTAATCAGAAGGGCTTGATTTTCCCTTACACACCCTTCGCCAGACCGAAAAAAACGAAGCCCACACGCAAAACGCTTCGTTATCGCAAATACTGCTACATCCTAAGCACCTGATCCTGGCAGCAGTCGTCTCTCGAACATGCCCAGCTGCCAAAGAAGCGATACAAGCGAGTGGCCACTTTGAATGTTGTGGGTTTTGAAATTCGAATACGCGGCGAACGTCTGCTTCCCGCCCTGGCAGCTAGGTTTGCTGACTCTCCGTCGCTTGTGGCTGGATGAACAAAGTACGATTGCTTGCACTCAATTTCATGTGCGGCTCAGAGGAATTTGCCTCAATAACAGCACGCCTTAGTAGATCCGACACCTTTTAGAACCAATATCCATCCAAAGATCATCGAAACGGAATCCTTGCTTCTCCGATTGTCTCGATAAGCGGTGCTAAGTGAGATTCGTAGTTTCGCCATTTCTCCTTTGACGAGCTGTATAATGGCTGGCGCACTTGCTGAACACTTGCAGTGCGGACACGTCGTGCCCCTTTGTAAAACTCGAGACAACGATTATCCCACTCGAGGCCACAATATGCTATCAAGCGTCGCGCTTCGAACTCGATATCATCGATAAGGCTCTCATAGTGAATGGTGTGAAAGCTGCCGGCGGGGAGAACTTCCTTCCAATGCTGCATAACGCGCACATAGGCATTGAAGTATCGACCCAATTCGATCTGGTCGTAGCTGTGGAGCTGACTGCGCTGAAACACTCGGGTGAAGCAGGACAGACACGTATCTAGCGGATTGCGCGCGACATGCACGATCCGCGCATTGGGCATGATCGCATGAATCAGGCCAACCATCAGAAAGTTCGCAGGCATCTTATCAACGATATAAGGTTTACCAGGAGCGTGCGCATCGAGCCGCTGGACATATCGTTGGGCGCGTTTTGAAAGCTCCTGATCCGAGAGAGCCGCAATCAGACTTCCAGTTTTCTTGTTTCCACCGCGCAGTTGATCGGTGAAAAGTTTGTGCAAATAGTTAAGCTCTCCGGCTCCGAATACGTCTGAATGGCTGGCGAGGATCGACTCCGTCAGCGTCGTTCCAGACCGCGGCATACCAACAACAAAAATTGGTTGGCTGCTGTCCACCGAGCTCTGGTGAAGTTTTTCGACCAGTTCCGGTGTAAAGGCCGCGATCAGGTCGTCTGCCGTTTCCTCGATTTGGTCGGCATCAAAATCGATAATGCTGCGCTTTACTGCAGCCCCTTTTGCAAAATGTTCAAAAGCGCTGTCGTAGCGCTTGAGGTCCTCATAACATTTTCCCAATGCGTAGTGATACGATACCGATTGTTCAGGAAGCATCTTGTCGGCTTCAGGCAAGGCAGCCACAAGACCCTGAAAATCAAGGTTGTCTTCGGTAACTTTATCCAACTTAACCAACGCGATCTGCGCATTCAAACGCGCCTTGTCCCTTTCTGCGGCCTTGTTGAACCAGCTGCGGGCAGCGTCAAAATTGCCCTGCTCCATCTCCAGATGGCCCAATGCGATCATTGTGGCCGAGAAATCCGGTTTTAGCTCAAGGGTCTTCTCGTAGTTGGCAAAACCTGCCTCGAGGTCGCCAAGGTGCGATTTGCAAACGGCTATATAGTGATATGCAGGCGCGTGGCCGGGGTCTATGTGCTGCGCTTTTTCTGCCTCGACAAGGGCAAGTTCATGCAGGTTTTTCTCGATCAGGACCTGCGCAAGCCCGACATAAGCTTCGGGCTTTTTTTCATCTAGCGAAATCGCATTTCGAAAACAGCATTCGGCTTCGTCCCATTCGCTCTGCAAAACGTGTAACCGTCCCCGATTGCGGTGCAACTCTGCGGAAATATGCCCCTTGCTAAGACAGTCATCTGCAAAATCTCTGGCTTCTTCTAGCTCCTCAGCTTCTATCATTACAGAAATGAGATTGTTGACACTCTCGAGATAGTCCGGGCGCAAATCTAGCACCCTACGATAGAACGAGATTGCCCCTTCCCTGTCCTCGTTGTCGCGCGCGATTGATCCAAGATTATTCAGCGCAGCAATCAGATCTGGATTAAGGGCCAGCGCTCTCTTCTGAGATGCCTCGGCTTCGGATAAATCACCTATATCGTAATAGGCAAGCCCAAGGTTTGAATGCGCATTTGCAACCCCCGGGGCAAGCTGGACTGCACGTTTGCCAACCCTGATCGCTTCTTCAGGTTTTCCGTTCGTGCGTAACACCTCGGTGAAGTTCGACAGGAACCCAGCATTGTCCGGCTGTAATCGGATCGCTTCGCGCATAGCATTTTCAGCTGGCCCGCTTTGACCGGTTTGAAACGCAATTACGCCAAGCAGTTGATGCGCTGGCGCGTATTCGGGCGCAGCCTTGAGCACTTTGTTCAGAACATTGACAGCTTTATTCAAATGCCCTGTATCGTAGGCCTGAACTCCTTGGTTGTAGGCCTCACCGATGGATAATGTCTGGTTTTTAGGCATTCAAGTAGCTCCGGGCTGGCGCATGACGACAGTCTGATCTCAAGCGCCGTCAAGTCGCCACATTGTGTTGCAGTTTTCCTACGAATTTCCAACAGCAATAGGTCATCCTGTGCAATGGAAAATTGGTAGATTGCATACATGTTAACGATTTATTAACGGTTCGTAAGCGGAGCCGATTGCAAAAACGCGACGAGTTTCGAGAAAAAACAAGATAATCTAACGGGATAGTAAATGACTAATAATGAGTCGAGGGCGAACGCCCCCAAGCTCCGTGGGGGGCGTATTTTCAAGTGGAAAGGCCAAATTGTCAGCGCGGCTCCAGCGGCGTTGCTGGCGCAAGTATCAATGGTTGCCCTGATGGCCGGGGACGTACATGCGGATACGATCTCGAATGTGGTGACGACACCTCAGGTTTTCTCGACCGATGCGGATCACAAAGTAACGGCAAGCGGCGCGATCGAGATAACTTCTTCCACCGCTGCAGCTTTGACGATCACGACCGATTACTCAAGCACGTTCACGAATAACGGGACAATCTCGGTCACGGCAACGGATACCGATACTGCGACGGCACTTTTGCTGGACGGAAATTTGCAGCAATCCGGTGCTTTGGTGAACAATGGCACCATTTCTGTAGATGTCACCGGGTCTGATCCTCAGGATATCTATGGCTTGCTGGTGAACGGTGACGCCGACGGGGTAATCCAAAACACCGGAACGATTGATGTCGACGTGTTGTCCACGGATGGCGATATCGAGGCCTGGGGTATCTACGTTGACGGTGACGTTTCTGAAACAGGTAAGATCGTCAACACCGGGACGATCAAGGTTGATGGGCTGATCACCGACGGAAGCACCGCATCAATCTACGGTATTGCGGTCGACCGCGACGTCGCGGGTGTGATCAGAAACAGCGGCACGATTGATGTCCGCGCCAGATCATTCGCCGATGATTATGCCTATGCCTGGGGCATTTACGTGCAAAGTGACCTGGAAGAAACCGGTCAGATCGTGAACTCGGGAACAATCAAATCGGTTGCCATATCGACCAGTGACAGTACCGCGTCTGCCTTTGGGATCGAAGTCAATGGCAATGCAGACGGTGTGATCCGCAATACCGGCACATTGGAGGTTCTGGCCTCTGCCCCGTCGACCTATGAGGCGATTGCCTATGGAATTTTGGTCGATCGTGACCTGTCCGGTCAGATCGATAACAGCGGTACCATCGAGGTAACCGCAATCGGTGTTGAATCCGACGCTTCTGCTTTCGGCATTTACGTCGATGATGACGTATTGTCCGGCGCGTCCGTACATAACAGCGGTACAATTGAGGCCTTTGCCAGCGCGGATACCGATGACGTAGCATATGCGGGCGGGCTTTACCTTGAGGACCTTGTTGACGGGATCGTGGTAAACTCGGGCACGATTACGGCCACTGCTTTGTCTCTCAACACCGCGGACGAGGCGACCGCGACGGGCATTTATGCCGGGGATGACGTTTCCGGTGCAATTCGTAACTCGGGCACTATGACGCTTTTCGCAGAAGCTGCCGAAGATTCTGCAGAAGCCTCGGGGTTTTATCTTACCGATGACCTAAGCGGCTCTCTGGCAAACTCGGGTGAGATTACAGCGACTGCGATTTCGCATGACACCTCTGCCGAGGCCTATGGGATTTATGTTGATGAAATCGTAACCGGTGACATCAAGAACACCGGAAGCATCACCGTCACCGCCAATGGTGCGCAACAGAATGGTGGGCCACCGCCAAACGCATCCGAGGCATTCGGCGTGTACGCCGGCGACATGCAGGGAACGTTTTCGAACACGGGCCCGATTACCGTGCACGCGACCGGCAGTTCCGGCACCCGTGCAGCCGGTATTCAGTTCGACAATTTCGACGGAACGATTCATGATCTGGGGACCATCAGGGTTTCGGGGAATGATGAGGTCTACGCCGTCTACCTTGGAACCGGCACGGGGACGCTGAATGTCGATACAATGGACGACGTTGAGGGTCTGATCCGCGTTCAGGACCATGACGTGAACCTAGAAGCCAAAGGCGGCAGTGGCGTGTTTGCGTTCGAAGATGCCGCGCCGGGTACGGGTACCTTCAAGACCACCGTGTCTGACGGGCAATCCGCTTGGTTCGTGCAGGACAAGGGCGGCGCGGCCCCGATCTATTCTGTGGTCGACGGCAATGACATTGCACCATCGGGCGATGTCGCGGCCTTCTTCGGCAGCATTGTCGGCGGCAGTGGCAATGCGCTTAGCTATGGTCAGGGACCGCAGGTCGCGCAGGGCGCAACTTTCGCTGGTTTCCGGCCCTTCGCAATGATCGACGCCCAGTATCGAGAGTTCGAGAGCGGCTCGAACGATGACACGGACGTGACGATGTTCAGCGGAAGCGCCGGGTATACGGGGCAAATGGACAACGGAGTGTCTCTGGCTGTTGCCATGGGCGTGTTCACTTCGGATGGTGACAACAGCACCACTGATTTTGACACGAATGGCTTCTATCTTGATGCCGCAGTGGGCCGTCAGTTTGGTGCCTACACGCTGGATGCCGGATTCGGCATTGGTTGGCTCACGACTGATCGTAGCCGGTCGATCTCGGGCAGCTCTGACGCCAAGGCCGACTATAACAGCAGGCTGTTGACCGCGAACATCGGGGTCGAGCGTGCATTCGACGTCAGTGACGATTTCGGTTTGCTTGGTTTTGCCAGCGCCCGTTACACCAACCAAAAGGATGACGGCTATACCGAGACGGGGTCATCTGCGAATGCCACCGTCGGCGATATCACCACCGAAGTTGTCGAGGCCCGTTTGGGGGTTGAGGCATCAAAGGACCTTGAAAACGGCGGTGTTCTCAGCGGTCAGCTTGGCGGCGTGTTGCGGCGCGACCTAGGCAGTTCCGAGGGCGACGTAACCGTCTTCTCTCAGACTGAGTCTCTGGCCTTTGCGTCCACCGACTTTACCGGCGCCAGCGTCGTGGTCGGCTATGAGAAAGATCTCGTTCAGGACATGCGCCTTGAACTGACGGCTGAACAGGAAATCGGCAGCGACGCTCAGGGGCCATTCCTGCGCGCCGGACTTCGCTGGTCGTTCTAGATCTAAAGAGCACTGCGGCACCCAGAGCGGTGCCGCAGAAATCAGCTCCACGCTGAACTATGTCGGGCTATTTGGTGTATAGTGTTGACCCTTTCAAAAGCCTATTTGAGCTTTTCAAGTGGTCGACAATTATCCGAACATTTTTGCGGTTGCCTGAAACCTATTGTGTAACTGTTTCTTGAGCTTGTGTACCCGCCAATGCCTCAAGGAGGGCTGCGCCGCAGCGAAGGGCCGGAATCCGCCTGATTCATTAGAGTAACAACGCGTTCCGGCGCAAAAAGTAACGGCGCAGCCAGCTCCGCCGCACTTGTTTTAGGGCCAGCGGGATTTGGGCAAGCCAAACGCCCTGGCCATCAGGGGGAAAGCGCTGCATTCCCCCTCGGGCAACCCTATTAGACAAAACCGTGTCCTCGGCTGCGCTTGCGGGCCGCACCACCCCTGTCGAATAGCATTGCCTCGCCCCCTTCCGCGTTCGCCACGTGGCAGATCAGCAGGAACAGGCGCCTACGGCGTCTGATCTGCAAATCAGCCCTGATTTTTCCGAAAGGAGGTCAGGATCAACGAAATCGGTTTGGGCGATGGATGGAAGGTGTGAGGCCAGAAAAAGGAAAGGTTCTGTCGCTGGTGGCAGAACTATGTGTCGCCTCACAAGGAAACCAGTGGCGGACCGAGGAGGATTCGAACCCCCGACCCCTTGATTCGTAGTCAAGTACTCTATCCAGCTGAGCTATCGGTCCGCGTTGGTGAGGCGCTATGTAGACCCGGCATTCGGGACGTGCAAGTCGATTCTGTAAAAATAATTCAAAAAGCCCCATCGCCCCGCGGGAGGCGAATTTCAAAGGTGGTACCTGTTGACCCTGTCTCGGTCAGAACAAGATCACCCCCATGGCCCCGCAACAGTTCCTGTGAGATCGCCAAGCCCAGACCCGACCCGCCTTTGCGGACGCCACCCTGAAAGGGTGTGAACAGATTTTCACGCGCTTTGGCCGGCAGGCCCGGCCCTGTGTCGCTGATCTGAATACACCAGTTGGCGTCCTGCTCTTGCCCGGACAGGGTGATCCGACCGGGCTTTCCTGATGCAACCAGCGCCTGACGGGCATTTCGAACGAGGTTCATCATGACACGGAAAATCTGTTCAGGATCAGCTCGTACGACCAACTCTTCCGACACATCATTGATGATCTCGACACAGGCATCGGCAACGGCAAGTTTCTCGCTAGCAACCACATCCTCGGCCACAGTGCGGAGCGGAACCAGTGTAAGCGACGGTGCAGGTTCTTCAGCGCGGCCAAATGCCAAGGTGCTTTCGCACAGGGTTACCGCTCGGGTGATCGAGTTCACCAGCTTAGGGGCCATGCGACGCACCAACGGGTCTTCGCTGGATTCGATCCGGTCGGTAAACAGCTGGGCCGAGGTCAGGATGTTGCGCAGATCGTGGCTCACCTTGGCCACAGCCCCGCCCAGCTGCGCCAGACGCTCGCGCTGTTTCAGGGCCTGGGTCAGTTCGGTTTGCAACTGTTTCAGCGCCTCTTCGGCCTCGCGCAGCTCGGTCACTTTGGAATCCGGTGAGATGATTCCACGGGCATCTTCGGGGGCGCTGGCATAGCGCTGCATATATCCGACAACGCTTTTGATGGGCTTTACCAGAACCACCCGAACCGCAAGAAACAGGAAAAAAGCCGTGATGATCGAAATCACAAATGACAGGCCCAGAATGCGTAACCCATAATCCGTCATCGCCATACGCAAAGGCATGCTGTCAGTCGTCACCTCAATCAGCAGACCTGCGCCTTTCACAGGCTCGCCAATAACACGGATGACTTCATTTTCCGGCGTGAACAACCGCACGACAGCATCCCGGATCAAAACCCATGGTCGCGCGTCACGCAGGTCATAGGTCTTGCTGATCTGCCCTGGAATAGGAGAGGACAGCATCAACTGGCGCATCTCGTCTCGCCGCAGAACCACGTTATAGACGCCCGCATTGGCCAGCAGTTCAGCCTCAAGGTCCTCGGCCAGCATATCATCGGCCAACAAAGCGAGCGAGGCGATCTGAGCGCGCTCCAGCCGGTTCAGCAGGAAATCTTCGCGGAATCGCGCAATCGAAGGGACAAAAATCAGAACCTCGGCCAACATCACGAAGACCGTCGTCAGGATCAGAAATCGGCCTGACAGCGAGTTCACATTGCTCTCCCTTCCAGGTCAGGGCATCCAGCGCTGGACGAACCTGACCACACGTTTAACCGTTTGATTCTCAAACAGCCTTGGTGAGAAATAAGCGCCAGCCACCCGTTTGTTAAGCTCTCCAATCGTCGGATAGGGCGAAACCATGGCGGCAACCTGCCCCATCTTCAGATTATTGGCCAGCGCCAGCGACCACAAGCTGATCAGCTCACCCGCCTGATGGCCAACAATTGTGGCACCTACAGGTCGGCCTTTGACGACCATGACCTTGATGAAACCATTCGTTTTACGCTCGGAAATGGCGCGGTCGTTGTGGTGATAGTCAAACCGCGCAATTTCCATCTTATCGCCATGCTCGGCGCGCGCCTGCACCTCGGTCAGGCCAACCTGCGCCAGCTCGGGGTCGGTGTAGGTCGCCCAGGGGATATGTGCGGTTTTCGCCTTGGAGGGCAGCCCAAACAGCGCCGAACGAATGATAATCCCCGCGTGATAGCCCGCCACATGAGTGAATTGCAGCCCACCCGCGACATCTCCGATCGCATAGACCCTGCGGTTTGTAGTGCGCAGAGAGGCATCCACCTTGATGCCGGATCGCGTTGGCTCAATTCCGGCGGCGGCAAGATCAAGACGTTCGATATTGGCTTTCCGCCCCGCACCCAGCAGCAGGTGCGTGCCCGAGAAGATTTCCCCATTCTCTGTCACGACCTCAACCGCGCCATTTGTACTGCGAATCTGTGCCGCCATCGCCCGTTCATGGATCTCGACGCCTTCAGCGCGCAGGCTGTCCAGCACGACCTCTGCCGCCTCGGGATCATCCTTGCCCAACGCCTTCTGCCCTTCGATGACTGTGACCTTGCAACCGAGCCGAATATGCGCCTGCGCCATCTCCATACCGATGGGGCCGCCGCCGATGATCAGCAGATGATCGGGCTTGTCGCGCAAGTCGAAGACGGTCTCGTTGGTATAATACGGCACCTTGTCCAAACCGGGTATCGGCGGGACCAAGGGGGATGAACCTGTTGCAATCACAACCCGCCGCGCGGTGATCAGGTGATCCCCCGCCTGAACCTGTGTCGGAGAGACGAAGCTGCCAAATTCCCGGATTACCTTGACACCAAAGCTTTCGAACCGCTCTTGGCTGTCCATCGGCTCGATCTGCGCAATCACATCATGCACGTGGTCCTTGGCGGCGGCGTAATCCACCTGTGGCACCACATCCGCCACACCCAGCGCCGAGGCATGCGCCTGCCCATAGGCGGCCTTGCCGCTGGCAATCAGGGCCTTGGACGGGACGCAGCCGAAATTCAGACAATCCCCGCCCATCTTGTGACCTTCCAGCAGGATCACATCCGCACCCATCTGGCTCGCCCCCGCGGCGACCGACAGCCCACCTGACCCGGCCCCGATCACCAGGATATCGGATTTCAGTTCTTGCATGATCAGCTGTCCTTTTGGCCGCGCAGCGTTTTGATCAGAATGGGCAGAGCCGCCAGCACGCACAAGCCAACAATCGGGCCGATAACGAAGGGCTCCCACAGCAGTGAGACGTCCGGCGTCTCACCCCGGTCGAACACTCCGCCCAGCCCGACGCCAATCCAAGTATAGACGATACCGCCGGGAATGATGCCCAGCGCCGTGGTGAACAGAAAGTTGCGGAACTTCACCCCCACCAGCGCCGGCACCAGATTGGCCACAAAGAACGGAACCACCGGGACAAGGCGCAGCAGGAACAGGACCGAGATCTCATTCTCGCGCAGGCCGTCCTTCAGCTTTTTGATCGTGCCTTCCGAGGCCTCAAGACGCGCCGTCAAGGACGCCCCCAACCCCCAGCGCGCCGCCAGAAAGATCACCGAGGCGCCGATGGTTGCTGCAAAAATGTTGAAGACCGTGCCTGCGAAAAGGCCAAACAGGAACCCTCCGGTCATCGAGGCCACCGCTGCGCCAGGCAGCGAAAAGGCTACGATGGTAATGTAGATCGCGATGAACGCGCCTGCCATTGCCCAGTAATTGGCGTCCCGCCAGCCCAAAAGGGCCTCTCGATTGTCGCGCAGGGTCTCAAAAGTCAGGTAATCACCCAGAGTAAAGAACCCCACAGCGGCGACGGAAAGAATCACCAGCAAAGGAATATGTTGCGCAAGCCCGCTGCGCGGGGCCTGAGTTGTATCGCTCATGGGGTTGTCCGGTTTTATACGTTTCATTCTGGCCCCAACATGCGACGTCGCGCCTCTGTGCAACAGGGGGTCTCACGTTGCCTTGATCTTCTCGACAGTGAATGTGAGGGTTTCGTGCCGCAAATCCGCGTTTTTGAAATCTTTCGCCCCGCCGGATTACAGAATTGTTGCAAAAGGCGGCAAAACCCCCACCAAGGGGTTTGACTTACCCCCCGCTTGGCAGTAGAGGACGGGCTTCGAACACCACGGGCAGGCGAATCCGCGCTGCACCCGACCGAATAGATTGGAGACGGAGCGATGAAACGCACCTATCAGCCTTCGAACCTGGTTCGCAAACGCCGCCACGGTTTCCGCGCGCGCATGGCCACCAAGGCCGGCCGCAAGATCCTGAACTCGCGCCGCGCACGTGGCCGCAAGTCGCTGAGCGCATAAACCGCTCACCGATCAGGTTATGAACATGACGCCGCCGGAGGCCCCTGAGGATGGTAAGAACCAACCTGGGGATACGCCCCCGGCGGCGTCCGTTTGCGCATCCGAAACTTTGACCATTCTCAGGAAACGATCCGAATTCCTGAACGCTGCGCGTGCGCGTCGGCAGGGCACATCATCAATGATGGTGCAGGCGCGCAAACGCGCCGAGGGCGAGGCGGACGGGATTCGCGTCGGTTTCACCTGTTCCAAAAAGGTCGGCAATGCCGTGGCTCGCAACCGGGCCAAGCGACGCCTGCGCGAAGCTGCGCGCGCGGTACTGCCTGAGAAGGGGCAGGACGGCTGGGATTACGTGCTGATCGGTCGCGCCGATGTCACAGACGGACGCCCCTATGCGGCGCTGCTGGATGATTTGCGCTATGCTCTGCGTAAAGTCCATGCTGCGCGGAAATGACATTGCTCTCGCATATCCTTGCCTTACCCATTCGGGCGTACCGGTTGCTGTTCAGCCCTTGGGTCGGGTTCAACTGCCGCTATCAGCCTACATGCTCGGCCTATGCGTTGGAGGCACTGGAAAAACACGGTGCCATCAAAGGCACATGGCTGGCCGCGCGACGGATTGGGCGCTGCCACCCTTTGGGTGGTGACGGGTATGATCCGGTTCCGGACCGTGAAGATCACTCCTGACCCGTCGTCGGACTTGACCGGAGCGCACCTTCGCTGAACAGTTGTGCTGTTCAATTCGAGGGCCAGATGACATCTGACGCGCGCCATTCCCTACCCACGCATGACGTTCTGAACCAGCCGCCTGTGCGCGGAGATTTAGACCTTTGGGCCTCTGACCCAGTACTGCAAAATGTGACAGGCGCGCGAAGCTCTATTCTTCGCAACTATGGTGCAGACCTTGGGCGTGCTGCAGTGAGAGACATGGCGCGCGAGGCCAATTTCCACTCCCCAGAACTTGTTCTGTTTGACCAAGGTGGACGCCGCCTGGATGAAGTGCGTTTCACTCATTCATACCATCACCTGATGCAACTCAGTCAATCATCCGGATACGCAGCCGTTGCCTGGTCTGACCTACCGAATGGTCACGCCACCCACGCCGCCATGGTCTACCTTGCCAGTCAGGTCGAACCCGGACATTGCTGCCCGCTGACCATGACTTACGCAGCCGTTCCAGCACTTGCGGCGAATGAAGAGATTGCCTCGATCTGGGTTCCCCGATTGACGGAATGGAACCACGATTCCTCTATCGCTCCTATCGCCTCCAAAAAAAGCGCCACGCTGGGCATGGCGATGACTGAGAAACAGGGCGGCTCGGACATTCGCGCCACTACAACGACGGCCACACGCGACGGAGATCACTGGCGGTTGCGTGGGCATAAATGGTTCTGCTCGGCCCCGATGTCCGACGGTTTCCTGACACTTGCCCAGACCCCCGGCGGTCTGACCTGTTTCCTTGTGCCCCGCTGGCTGGACGGCGAACGCAACGCAATCCACCTGATGCGGCTGAAGAACAAGCTGGGCAATCGGTCCAACGCTTCGGCCGAGATTGAATACCATTATGCGCTGGCCTATCAGCTTGGCGATGAGGGCGCGGGTGTGCGCACAATCCTGGAGATGGTGCAACACACACGGCTCGACACTGCGATGGCCCCGGCAGGTTTGATGCGGGCGGCCCTCAGCGAAGCGCATCACTGGGTCAGCCATCGCAGCGCCTTTCAGCGCCGGTTGATTGACCAACCCCTGATGCGCATCGTTCTGGCCGATCTCGTGCTGGACTGGGAGGGGGCGCTGACACTGGGAATGCGTGTGGCGCAGGCTTTTGACGGTCATACACCCGAGGATAAAGCCTTTTCCCGCATCGCTGTTGCACTCGCCAAATTCCTCAACAACAAACGCTGTCCAGCCGTCGTGGTCGAAGCCATGGAGGTGTTGGGCGGCATGGGCTATGTCGAGGACACCCCCCTGCCCCTGCTCTACCGTGAAGCCCCTTTGAACGGCATCTGGGAAGGTTCGGGCAATGTGATCTGTCTGGATATCCTGCGCACCCTGACCCGCGACCCCTTGGCCGCCCAGGTCCTGCAGGCCGAGCTTGAAGCGGCAATCGGAGTGAACCGCCACTATGATGCGGCGCTGAGGGACCACCGCGCCCGCTGGACCAATATCCCACCCGAAGCCGAGGCGCGCTGGTTTGCGGAGCGCACTGCTTTGCTGCTGACGGCCTCTCAACTGATACGCCAAGCGCCCGGGCCGGTCGCTGATGGATTTGTGGCGTCTCGGTTGACAGGTAACAATGGCCGCATCCCCGGTTCGGTGTCCGGGCTGGACACTGGTGCCCTGCTTGCGCGGTTGGGCTGACCCGCACACTTGCCCGGATACGCCATCTGCTGTAGGGGCAGCGCATGTTTGACGAAGCTGACGATATCCATCCGCTGTTTGCCGGCGCGCCTTCGACCACCGAGTTCAAGAAGCTGCGCAAACGCATCGTTCGCCACACCCGCGAAGCCATCGAACACTATGGCATGGTGGACCCGTCCGCGCATGAGAAAGACGGCAAGCCACCCCGCTGGTTGGTCTGCCTGTCAGGCGGTAAGGACAGCTATACCTTGCTAGCGGTTCTGTACGAGCTGAAATGGCGCAGCCTACTACCGGTCGATCTGCTGGCTTGCAATCTGGATCAGGGCCAGCCGGGTTTTCCCGCTACCGTCCTACCCGAGTTTCTGGAACGCATGGGTGTACCGCACCGCATCGAATATCAGGACACTTACTCGGTCGTCATGGACAAGGTTCCCCAAGGCCGCACCTTTTGCGCGCTATGTTCGCGCCTGCGCCGGGGCAACCTGTATCGCATTGCACGGGAAGAGGGATGCTCGGCCGTAGTGTTGGGCCATCACCGCGACGATATCCTTGAGACGTTCTTTATGAACATGTTCCACGGCGGCCGTCTGGCGACGATGCCGCCGAAGCTGGTCAACGAAGAGGGTGATCTGTTCGTCTTTCGCCCGCTGGCCCATGTCGCCGAAGCGGATTGCGAGAAGTTCGCCAATGCGATGAACTATCCGATCATCCCCTGTGACCTGTGCGGCAGCCAGGACGGCTTGCAGCGCCAACAGGTCAAACAGATTCTCGACCAATGGGAAAAGAACAGCCCCGGACGTCGGCAAGTGATGTTCCGCGCCTTAACAAATGCGCGCCCATCGCACCTTTTGGACCCGAAATTATTTGATTTTGTTAATCTTTCCATCAATTCGAGCGAAAAAACTGAAAAAACGGATGATATTCCACAGCTGCGTTAACGAGTGACTCAGACTGATTTTCTACGGTTTGACCTGAGCGCAAGATGCTCAGGGTAAAGGCGAAGACGAACCGATGAGGAAATCTGTTTCCGTTGATCAATTTCTCGATACTCTCACCACGTATCTGAGTGGCCCGCCGGTGCTGGCCTTTGCTCCCGCCATTTCGCTTGCGGCTTTCTGGATCGGTGGAGAACGTGCGCTTGTCGTTGTGGCACTGAGCCTACCGTTGCTGATCGTCGCCTTCGCCTCAATCAGACGCACGCAAACTGCACGCAACTCTCCACTGCACCAACACGGAAGACTCACGCCAACGGATAAGTTTGCCGCCGAACTTGAAAATTTCTTTGACCGTACCGATCACGATAACATGGGATCGGCTTGTATGATTATAGCCTTAGACGGGTTCACAGAATTTGTTGACCTGCACGGAAATGCGGCCGCGACCCATCTGTCCAGCCAATTTTGTGACCGCATCTTCTCGGTCATTCGAACCGGCGATATTGCGACACGATTAGACGAGTGCAGAATAGCCATCGGCCTGCGCCCGTCACAGCATCTCGATCTCGAAGCCTGCATTCAGATGTCGGGCCGCATCCAATCCGCCGTTGAAGAGCCGATCACCCTAAACGGCACCACTGCCTATGTCTCGTGTTCAATCGGTTTTTGCCTGCAATCCGCAGTTCGCGGATCCGGGTTTGAAAATTGGATTGATGCCGCATCTGCTGCGCTATGCGAAGCTCAGCGTAATGGGCCCTCAACGATCCGCGCCTTTTCAAACGAAACCCGCCGTCGATCCAATATCAGGGCCAACCTTCGCAAAGAGTTCGAGGCTGCGCTGGACAACGGACAAATCCGCCCCTGGTTTCAGCCTCAGGTTTCCACAGACACAGGGCGGGTTACGGGGTTTGAAGCCCTGGCCCGCTGGGAGCACCCGCAAAAAGGCATCTTGAACCCACAGATATTTCTGCCTTTTGCCGAACAGGCCGAGCTGATGGAGAGGCTTGGCCAGACGATGCGGCATCATGCATTTTCCGCGATGTGCTGCTGGGACCGGAACGGGATTCACGTCCCACGAATCGGAATCAACTTTTCTTCGGACGAGCTACGAGACCCCGCTCTGCTGGACCGATTGAAATGGGAACTGGACCAGAACGACCTGACGCCCGACCGACTGGCTGTCGAAATTCTGGAAACCGTGTTTTCGCGGCGTCCGGACGATGTGATTACCCGCAACGTAACCAGCCTTGCAGCACTTGGCTGTTGTATCGATCTGGATGATTTCGGCACTGGACATGCCTCGATCGCCTCGATCAAACGGTTTGATGTGACGCGGATCAAGATAGACCGAACTTTTGTGGCCAAGGCGGACAGTGATGCATCGCAACAACAATTGGTCAGCGCAATTCTGACTATGGCCGAAAGGTTGAATGTGGAAACACTCGCCGAGGGTGTTGAAACCACCGGTGAGCACGCGTTGATGGCACAGCTTGGTTGTGACCACGTTCAAGGCTTTGGCATTGGCAAGCCCATGCCGTTCGAAAAGACCATGGATTGGATCTCGGCCCATCAGAACAAAGTCAAAGGCATTCCCAAGATTGGACGGCAAGCGGGTTCCTGATCGCAGGTTTTCACCACAAAAGCCCAATCTGGAACCATAAGGCGGGCGAATCCGCTTGACCTTTGGGGCTGCACTCTGTTGAACCCACCGGGTGTGTTTCACTGCTTAAGGTGGCTGTCCCAGATGGACGATCAGAACAAGAATCTCATCCTCGCAACCGCGCTCAGCTTTGTCGTGATCCTGGTTTGGTTCGTGCTGTTTCCACCGCCCGAGCAAACCACCATTACTGATCATGCTGAAATCAGCGCCATCGAAAGCGATGAGGTTCAGACCCCCAGCGCCTCGAGCGCGGGCACCGTAGGCGAAGCCACGGCGAGCGCAGAAGAAACGCTGCCCGGGTCCGAGGCCGCGCGGATCAAGATCGACACGCCCCGCCTTGAGGGCAGCCTGTCGTTGTCCGGTGGCCGCATCGATGAATTGTACCTGAAGGATTATAAAGTCTCGATCCAGGACGACGCACCGATTGTCGAACTGTTCTCTCCGGTCGGATCTGAATCTGCATATTATGCGCTCTACGGATGGGCGCCTGGCGCTGGTGTCACCGGCACGGACGTACCCGGGCCGAACACGGTCTGGATGGTCGAAAATGGTGAAACACTTGGGGTGAACGCCCCAGTTACGTTGAAGTGGGAGAATGGCAATGGCCTGACCTTCCGCCGTACCATCTCGGTAGACGAGAACTATATGTTCGAAGTCACACAAGCGGTGGAAAACAACACACAAGCCGAGGTCGGCATGGCGCCATATGGCATCCTCGCCCGCCATGGCATCGGCGAAGATGGCGACCTGCCCGGACTGAAGAATTTCTTCATCCTGCATGAAGGCGTGATGGTCATGGCCGACGGTGTTCTGGATGAAATCGACTACGGCGATGTGCGCGACTTTGACATTGATCCGAACGAACGGGCGCAAGCCGAGGTCTTTCAGGTCAAAGACGGTGGCTGGGTCGGCTTTACTGATCACTATTGGATGACCACCCTGATCCCGGCTGAGGGCACGACCTTCAAGGCAGCAGCCAAATACGATGCCCGTCGCAAGATCTATCAGACGGAAACTGTACTGCCGACATTGCTTGTCGCACCTGGGGCTACTGAAGAGGTCACAACCCAGCTGTTTGCCGGTGCCAAGGAATGGGAAACCATTCGTGAATATCAGGCCGAAGGCGTTCAAAAGTTCATCGACAGCATCGACTGGGGCTGGTTCTATTTCCTGACCAAGCCAATCTTCTGGCTGCTGCACAACATTAACGCCCAGATCGGCAACATGGGCTGGTCGATCATCGGCCTGACCCTGATCATCAAGGCGATCTTGTTCCCGCTGGCGTTCAAGTCCTATGTCTCGATGGCGAAGATGAAGGAACTGCAGCCGCAGATGGAGGCCCTGAAAGAGGCCGCTGGTGACGATCGTCAGAAAATGCAGCAAGGTATGATGGAACTGTACAAGAAGGAAAAGGTTAACCCCGCCGCGGGCTGTTTGCCGATCCTGATGCAGATCCCGATCTTCTTCTCGCTGTATAAGGTGATCTTTGTCACCATCGAACTGCGTCAAGCACCATGGTTTGGCCCGTTTCAGGATCTCAGCGCACCGGATCCAACGTCAATCATGAACTTCTTCGGCTGGCTGCCTTGGGCCGGGCCGCAACCTGACACCCTTATGGCGCTGATCTTCATCGGCATCCTGCCACTGTTGCTGGGGATTTCGATGTGGCTGCAGCAAAAGCTGAACCCGGCACCAACAGACGCGACACAGGCAATGATCTTTGCCTGGATGCCCTGGGTCTTCATGTTCATGCTCGGTGGGTTTGCCAGCGGCCTTGTGGTGTACTGGATCGCGAACAACACGATCACCTTTACCCAACAGTATCTGATCATGCGCAGCCAGGGTTATAAACCGGATGTATTTGGCAACATCAAATCCGGTTTCAAGCGCGCCGCTAAGACGGATGACAAATGACGGCTGAAGTCAACCATATTTGGCGGCATCCTATGAAAAGCCACGGCCACGAAGCCGTGCAGACCGTGACAGTGACCCCCGGGCAGACAATGCCCGGGGATCGCGTTTGGGCAGTTGCGCACGAAGCGTCAAAAGCCGATGGCACGAAATGGGTACCCTGCGTCAATTTCAGCCGAGGGTCAAAAGCCCCAAACCTGATGGCCATTTCCGCCAATCTGGACGCGAATCTGCTGACCCTGACCCATCCCGATCGCCCCGATCTAACCTTTGACCCGGATCGGGAACAGGACGTTTTTCTGGATTGGGTGCGCCCACTGATGCCCTCGGACAGGGCGGCATCTGCCCGGATCGTTCGGATACCAGGGCGTGGGATGACAGACAGCGATTTCCCGTCAATCAGTCTGTGCAACATGGCCTCTCACCGGGCGGTTGAACAAAAACTGGGGCAAGACCTGTCAATCAAACGCTGGCGCGGTAACATCTGGTTCGATGGCCTGCCCCTGTGGGAAGAATTCGACTGGCTCGACCACGAGTTGCAAATCGGTGAGGCCGTGTTCCGTGTCCGCGAGCGGATTGTGCGCTGTTTGGCGACCACTGCGAACCCGGATACCGGCGACCGCGATGCCGACACTTTGGGCGCGCTGAACAGCTGGGGCCATCAGGATTTCGGCATCTATACCGAAGTGGTTCGCGGCGGGGTAATCTCGGTCGGTGACAAGGTGATACCGTTATGAGCACCCTACCCTTCCCTCTGGCCCAAGATCCCGATGAATTCTCGTTGGAGCGCGGGCGCAAGCTGTTTGCGGGCCCGTCCGAGTTTGTCAAAGGTGTCGTCGCCATGAGTGGGCTGCCCGACCCTGACCGGCTTGAGGTCTGCTTTGCGGGCCGCTCCAATGTTGGCAAGTCCAGCCTGATCAACGCGCTGACCGGCACCAAGGGGCTGGCGCGTGCATCGAACACGCCGGGCCGCACGCAGGAAATCAACTTTTTCACCCAGGGCCCAGAGCTATATCTGGTCGACCTTCCCGGCTATGGCTATGCCAATGCGCCGGTTCAGGTGGTGGAAAAGTGGCAGCGGTTGCTGAAACAATATCTCAGTGGCCGACAGACCCTGCGCCGGGCCTTTGTCCTGGTTGACGCGCGCCATGGGGTAAAGCCTGTTGATGCCGAGATTATGAAGCTGCTGGACACCAGTGCCGTAACCTTTCAATGCGTGCTGACCAAGGCAGACAAGGTCAAGGCCAATGAACGCGAAAAGGTTCTGAACCAGGTCCGCTCGGCCCTGTCAAAACACCCCGCCGCTTTCCCCGAAATCGTGCTGACGTCGTCCGAAAAAGGGGATGGTATCCCAACGTTGCGCTCGATCATCACGCATCTGGAATAGCTTGGCCCTTGGCAGCACCTTTCAAAGGCCCTAACACGGTGGGCCAGAGGGACCTTAGCCATGAAGACAAGAGATATGAACCGGGATTGGATCGCCACCGCCGCCACATTGAACAGCGCACTGCCCTATCTGCAGCGCTATGACGGGGCCATTGTCGTCATCAAGCTGGGCGGACACGCCATGGGCAGCGATGAAGCGATGGAAAGCTTTGCCCGTGACGTGGTTCTGATGCGCCAGGTGGGCATCAACCCGGTCGTAGTACATGGCGGCGGTCCCATGATCAACGCGATGTTGGACAAGCTCGATATCCAATCCGGTTTCGTGAACGGTAAGCGTGTGACGGACAAGGCAACTGTCGAAGTGGTCGAGATGGTGCTCTCGGGCCTCGTGAACAAACGCATTGTTCAGGCCATCAACGGACAGGGAGGGACTGCGGTTGGCCTGTCGGGCAAGGACGCCAACCTGATGATCTGTGATCAAACCGATGCCTCGCTGGGGTTTGTTGGCTCTCCTTCCGAGATGAAACCCGAAATCCTGCACGATCTGTTTACGCATGACGTGATCCCGGTAATTGCGCCTCTGGGCGCCGGGCGCGAAGGTGAGACGTTCAACGTCAACGGTGACACCGCCGCCGGTGCCATCGCCTCGGCCTTGAAGGCAGACCGTCTGCTGTTGCTGACCGACGTATCAGGCGTCAAGAACGCTGCCGGAGAGGTCGTGACCGAGCTAAAAGCCGGTCAGATCCGCGAGATGACCCTGGACGGGACCATCGCAGGCGGAATGATCCCCAAGACCGAAACGGCGCTGGACGCACTACATAGTGGGGTGCGGGCCGTAGTCATTCTGGATGGGCGCGCGCCCAATGCGGTGCTACTGGAACTGTTCACCGAACACGGGGCTGGGTCGCTGATCCGACCCGATTGATCGACTGCGACGGAGGTGACATGACAGAACAAACCGCACCTTCTCCGAACATTTATCAACGTGTCGACAGCGCGGCAGCTGAGGTTGGGCTTATCGTGATGGGTGCGTTGCATCCTGGGCGCGCTAATGCCAAGCAATTGGACAGCGGCACCCTGATCCTGCTAGGTGCAGGGCCCACGTTCTGGCCTGTTTTGAAATCAGCCCTTGAATGGCAAGGTCCCGACCCTGTTGACCGGTGGTCGTACCGCGTCGTCAATCAGATGGCGCAGGATTTGGGGGCGCAAGCCTATTTCCCATTCGGTGGCCCACCCTATGTGCCGTTTATCGACTGGGCGCTGAAATCGGGGCGTACATTCAGCAGCCCGGTTGGCGCCTTGGTGCATGACACGGTCGGTATGATGATCTCGTATCGCGGCGCGCTGCATTTTGATCAGGAATTCGAGATTCCCGGTGCCCATAATTCATCGCCCTGTGTTACATGCGATGCCCCTTGCGCTCAGACCTGCCCAGTCGGGGCCCTGAACACCCACAGCTTCTATGACGTTGAGGCCTGCCACGGGCATCTGAGCACAGAGCAGGGCAAAACCTGCATGACCGGTGGCTGCCTTGCGCGCCTGGCCTGCCCTCTCAGCCCCGGGGCCGGGCGGGACCCAGAACAATCCGCCCACCACATGAGGTCTTTTCACCCGTCATGACTCGCACCCTGATCCTGACCCGCCATGCCAAATCCAGTTGGGATGAGCCGACGCTCAGCGATCATGATCGGCCACTGAACAAACGTGGACGCTGCTCCGCACCTGCTGTGTCCGGCTGGCTACTCAGGAATGGCTGGCTACCGAATGAGGTGCTCAGCTCTACCGCCCTCAGAACCCGCGAGACGTGGGATCGAATGGGGCTGCAGGCTGATCTGATCCAGTTCGAACGCTCGCTGTATCTGGCCGGTCCCGATCTCATGATGCGGGCCCTATCACAGGCTTCTGGCCAAACCGTGCTGATGCTGGGCCACAACCCCGGGATCGCTGAATTCGCCAGACAGCTTGTGCGGCAGGCGCCAGATCACGGCCGTTTCGATGACTACCCGACCTGCGCAACAACAGTCATACAGTTCGAGATCAACTCCTGGGCCGCGCTTCGGTGGCACAGTGGGGATGTCTTGGGGTTCGTCATTCCACGCGAGTTGCCGGAATAAAAAAGGCGGGGCAAAAACCCCGCCTTTCATGGTTCTTCCGATCGGGATCAGTGACCCAAAATCTGGCTCAGGAACAGCTTGGTCCGCTCGCTTTGTGGGTTGTTGAAGAACTCTTCTGGTTCGTTCTGTTCCACAATCTGACCGGCATCCATAAAGATCACGCGGTTGGCGACCTGACGGGCAAAACCCATCTCGTGGGTCACACAAAGCATGGTCATGCCTTCTTCGGCCAGCTCGATCATAGTGTCGAGCACCTCTTTGATCATCTCAGGGTCCAGCGCCGATGTAGGTTCGTCGAACAACATGATCCGCGGCATCATGCAGAGCGAACGGGCAATCGCAACACGCTGCTGCTGACCACCCGAAAGCTGGCCAGGATACTTGTCGGCCTGTTCTGGGATTTTCACCTTCTCTAGGAAGTGCATCGCACGCTCTTCAGCCTCTTTCCTGGGCGTCTTGCGCACCCAGATCGGGGCCAGCGTACAGTTTTCCAGAATGGTTAGATGCGGGAAGAGGTTGAAGTGCTGGAACACCATCCCGACCTCGGACCGGATCTTGTCGATGTTTTTCAGGTCATTCGACAGTTCCGTCCCATCCACCATGATCGTGCCTTGCTGGTGTTCCTCCAGCGCGTTCAGACAGCGGATCAGGGTGGACTTACCCGACCCTGACGGCCCCGCGATAACAATCCTCTCGCCCTGATTGACGGTCAAATTGATGTCGCGCAGCACATGGAAAGACCCATACCACTTGTTCATGTTGTTGATTTCGATGGCGACCTCGTCGCTCACCTGCATCTTGGATCGGTCGATTTCGCGGTCTATTGCAAGTTCAGACATGTGTTGAACTCCTTAACGATGGCCAGTCTGAAGCTTGCGCTCCAGATACATGGAATAACGGGACATGGAGAAGCAGACGACGAAGAACAGCGCGCCGATAAAAGCGAACAGTTCCCAGTAGATGCCGTTCCAAGCGGTATCAGCGCGGATCGCGTTGGCAAGGCCAAGCACGTCGAACAGTCCGATGATCGACACCAGAACCGTATCCTTGAAGATCCCGATGAATGTGCTCACGATGCCCGGAATTGAGATTTTCAGGGCTTGCGGCATGATGATCAAACGCTGTGCCTGCCAGTAGTTCAGGCCCAAACTGTCGGCGCCCTCGTACTGACCGCGTGGCAATGCAGCCAGGCCACCCCGGATCACTTCGGCCATATAGGCGGCTGAGAACAGGGTCATCATGATCATCACCCGCAGGATGATGTCAAAATTGGTGCCTGGTGGCAGGAACAGATTCAACAGCAGCGAGGCCACGAACAGTAGCGTGATCAGCGGCACGCCGCGAATGAACTCGATAAAGCCCACACACATGTATTTGACGATAAGAAGGTCCGACTGACGGCCCAGCGCCAACACGATACCAATCGGCAGCGAGACACCGATGGCGACAACACCCAGCAGGATCGCCAGCATGAAACCACCGAACTGACGACTTTGCACGGCTTCGATACCGATCGGCAGGATCGAATCCATGGCACCAACGAAATAGCTCGATAGAAACAGCCACCAGATCAACGCAGCCACTGCACCACCGATCATCCCGAGCAATTCGCTTTGTTGCTTGCTGACGACGGTGTAGACGGCCCAGCCGGCAACAAATCCAAGTGCCGCCGACAATGGCCCCCAGATGGTACCACCCCACATCAACCAAGGCATCAGGAAGGGGTAGATCGCGCTAAAGATCAGCAACTTGCTCGGAACACGGTCCGAATACAGCACTGGTGCCAGAGCAACCAGCAACAGAACAAGCGCCAGAATCGGCCGCCAGTACAGATGGCTCGGGTAGAATCCGAACAACAGCTGCAGCCAGCGATCATTGATGACAGCCCAGCAAGCATGACCATGGGTGTCTCCCCAGGTTGCCATCATGATCTCACGGCACTCAGTCAGTGAATTGGCATTCCAGACGGATTGGAACGTCCATGGCAGAACGCCCGACAACACATAGTAGATCGCATAGAGCGAAACCAAAGTCAGGATCGAATTGAACCAGCCGGAAAACAGGTTGTGCTTAACCCAACCTACTATTCCCACTTCGGACGCTGGTGGCGCTTTCTCCGGCAACATTTCCGCGCGGACAAATGAAACATCACTCATATTACCGCTCCACCAATTTGACACTATTGTTGTACCAGTTCATCACTGCCGAGATGCTCAGCGAGATGCACAGATAAACCAGCATCAGCAGTAGAACGCATTCCAGCTCGCGGCCGGTTTGGTTCATGGTGATGCCACCCAAGGTACCTGTGATATCCATATATCCCACCGCAATCGCCAGAGACGAGTTCTTGGTCAGGTTCAGGTAGTTCGAGATCATTGGCGGGATGATCACGCGCAACGCTTGCGGCAGGATCACCAGACGCATAATCCGGCTCGGGCGTATACCCAGCGCGGCGGCGGCCTCGGTCTGCCCCTTGGAAATGGCGAGAATTCCGGCCCGCACGATCTCAGCGATGAAAGCCGCAGTGTAAAGGGACAGGGCCAACCACAATGCGATAAGCGAGTTCCGCAAATGGGTGCCGCCTTTGAAGTTGAACCCTTTCAGTTCCGGGTATCCCAAATGGAATCCCAACGCAGTCAGCAGGATCAACATCGGCACAAACAGTATACCCAACTGAATGTGCCAAATGGTTGGGCGATCACCAGTTGCTTCCTGTTTTGCAGCGGCATTAGCGGATACTTTGCGCATCACAAAAATGCTGCCCGCCAAAACGACCAGAAAGGCGACCAGATCCAATGAAATGTCGAAGCGTAAGCTGGACGCACCAAACAAGTGTATATCGCCAAGACTGCGTGAAAACAGGAGCTCTGGGATATAGACACCGCGATTGGTGACGGCGACAGAGTTGAAAAAATCCATCGTGGCCGTCGGGGTTTCGCCTCGGAATGCATTGGGTGCCGGTAAACCTTCGATCAGAATGGCCATAGCCAGAACGATCCAAAGCAGCACAGGCACGTTACGGAACATCTCGACATAAACAGTCATGATCCGCGCGATCAACCAGTTGTTTGAAAGCCGTAATACACCAACGAAAACACCGATAATCGTCGCCGTGATACAGCCGAGAACTGCAACAACAAGTGTGTTTAGCAATCCGATAAGCCCAGCACGCAAGTGGCTGTCTCGAGAATCGTATTCCAGCAGTCGTTGGTTGATATCGTAACTTGCAGGTTCGCCGAAGAACCCGAATTCTACAGGTTTACCAAGTGCTTCGAGGTTCTGAATGGTGTTGGAAATGATCCAGGCTGCCAAAAGCATGAAACCGATCATTGCAATGACCTGGATGGTCGCAGATCGGTACCGCGTATCGTAAAGGAGCATGGACAGCCGGAACTGCTCCTTTGGCGGGTCAGTGAGAGTCGACATGACCTATGTATATCCCCGTGTCATCCCGTTATTCGCAGACAGAGTTGATCTCTGTTCAATCTAACCGGGACTGTTTCTTATGGATTGAAAAAGGGCGCAGGATGAACTGCGCCCTCTTCAATGGATATTAGCGGAACGGCGGCGAGTACAGCAGGCCGCCATCGGTCCACTGACCGTTCAGGCCGCGTGCCAGACCGATTGGGGTTTCTTCACCGATGTTCTTGGCAAAGACCTCACCATAGTTACCACCCGCCTTGATAGCGCGCATTGCCCACTGTGCGTCCAGACCCAGCATCTCACCCAGAGTGCCTTCGCTGCCCAGCAGACGGTTCACTTCGGGGTTGTCGGTGCCAGCAGACATCTCGTCGATGTTCGCCGAGGTCACACCCAGCTCTTCAGCCGAAACCAGTGCGTTCAGTGTCCAGCGAACAACGTCGCCCCACTCGTGGTCGCCATGACGGACCAGCGGGCCCAGCGGCTCTTTCGAGATGATTTCGGGCAGCAGGATGTGATCACCGGGGTTTTCGAACGTGGCGCGCGTTGCGGCCAGGCCCGATGCGTCGGTGGTATAGACGTCACATGCGCCAGCCAGATACTGCTGCTGCGCTTCTGCGTTGGTTTCGATCGGAACCGGCTCGTAGCTGATGTTGTTCGAGCGGAAGAAATCCGCCAGGTTCAGCTCGGTGGTGGTGCCGGTCTGGATGCAGACAGTCGCGCCGTCCAGTTCCTTGGCTGAGCTTACGCCCAGCGCTTTGGGAACCATAAAGCCCTGACCGTCGTAATAGTTTACACCGACGAATTCGAACTTCAGGTCTACGTCGCGGCTGAAGGTCCAGGTGGTGTTCCGGGCCAGCATGTCGATTTCGCCCGAAGCCAGCGCGGTAAAGCGTGTCTTACCTGTGGTCGGAACGAATTCAACGGCGCTTGCGTCACCCAGAACCGCAGCGGCAACGGCGCGGCACAACGAAACGTCAAAGCCCTGCCATTCACCATTTGCGTCGGGCGCGGCAAAGCCGACCAGACCGGTGGTCACACCGCAGTTCAGCTTACCGCGCGCCTTGACGTCGTCCACGGTTCCCGCCATGGCTGCGCCTGCGGCCAGACCGGCAACTGTGGCCGCGCCCAAGATTACGGATTTTTTCATTTTTACCTCTTCCTGATTGTCCATCCCGTTCAGGGACGGTTCTATCCGGCACCTCAGGTACCAGAAAGGTTTCCCCAAAGGTGTCTCCCCTTTAGTGCGCACGAGTTTGGTCGCATTCATAAACAAACGTCAAGGGTCGGATCAGGGAAAACGATGGATCAACTCACAGATGTCCATCAGAGCGGTAAAAATTCAGAAATCTAAGATCAATCAGAGACGTCGTAGAAGCGTTTAGCGTGTAAAAAGGCAGAACGTTTGACTTCGGCTGCTTCATGCGCCTCGTCGTCATGGCCCCATTGCTCGATTTGCCACAGCTCGTCCAACCGCGAAATCCGCCAGATCTCTTGCGCATCACACCAATCGGAAGTGGCCGCAAACCCAAGGATCAACGAGCCCGAAAGGCTGACCAGATCGTGGAAGGCAGCCAGTTGGAAGTTGTTGAAATCATGCACTCGCCGGCGCAACTGATCCAGCGCCGCCACGTCTTGCGGCTGATGCAGGATACCTGTGACGGGCTGCAGGCGAACCGACATGGCTTCCGCGGCCCAGTCCAACACCGGGTCCCACTGCTCAGCTTGCCGCTGCTGCAACTCTTGCGGGTGGGCGGCGCGATAGCACAGCAAATCCGAATCGCCATAATCGGCCAGCATGTCTGCAACTTCGGCGTGCTGAATCTGTACCTTGTCGATGGCTGCATTGGCCGAACGCGTGTAGGGCATCGTCCCTGGGTCAACCTGTTCTTCCTGCGCGTCCCATTCGGCCGCAACGGCCTGAGCCATCGGCAAGGTCGGCAGGATCAGTCCGGCCCGCGCAGGTGTTTTGACCCGACGACCGTCCAGTTCGACCGTAAATCCGCCATCGGCCTCGACCACCTGACATGCAGTCCAAAATCGTTTCGGTTTCCAGTCACTCATGTCTTCAGGTCCAGATATCGTCCAGTGCGCCCGGCAACTGGTCAAACGTTTCGATAATACGAGAGGCAGCGGCCAGGGCAGGCCGTTCGTGATACCCCCAGGTGACGCCAATTCCCGTGACACCGGCGGCGGCGGCCATATCCATGTCGAATCGGGTATCCCCGATCATGACAGTATCAACCGCATCGACGCCGGTTTCGGCCCGTGCCGTGTCGATCATCGAAGGATGCGGTTTTGACGGGTGGTGATCTGCGACCTGCCGGGTCACGAAATAGCCTTGCAGACCGTGACCTTCGATCAAAGCATCCAGACCACGTTGCGATTTGCCTGTCGCCACGCCCAGCAACATCCCGGGGATTGCATGCAGTGCCTCGATAACCTCACGGGCTCCGGGGTAGAGCGGCGAACTGGCCATTCCCTGTTCCAGCCGATGTGCGTGATAGGCCTGTTTATAGCCCTCTACCAACCGCGCCTGATCCACAGCAGAACACTCGGGCACCAACTGTGCCATGGCTTGTGGTAGAGATAATCCGACTATGGACAAGATCCCCGCCCTATCCGGTACCGGAAGAGACAAGGCATCAAAGCTGGCGGTCATGGCCGCGATAATGCTGCCCTGGCTATCGACCAGGGTACCGTCCACATCAAATAGTACCAGACGCAAGGGTCTGCTCATTGCAGAGACTCGAACGGATCATCCGCAGCCAGGTCTTCGGCCCATCCGAATGTGTCCCAGCTGTGTTTCATATGATCAGGCAAGGGTGCGGTGACCGTGATCTTCTTACGCGTCACCGGGTGCTGAAACGAAGCCTGCCGCGCATGCAGGTGCAGCTTTTTGCTGATCACACCGCCCAACTGCGCACCCCAGCCATCGCCAAGGTTCTCTTGACCCGAACCGCCGTATTTTCCATCCCCGATGATTGGGTGCCCAATCGCTGCCATATGCGCACGCAACTGATGGGTGCGGCCGGTGATCGGCTCCATCGCGACCCAGGCGGCGCGTCCGGCCACGCGGTATAGCGTAGCGTAAAGTGTATGGGCCCGCTTCGCGCCTGGCGTGTCGTTGATTTCGTTCAGATGAACGGGGATCATCTTTTCGCCCTCGCCCTGGCTGCCATGGCCCGGGGCCTTGACCAAACCGGTCTTGATCTCGCCCAGATAAGGGGTCGGCACCCCAGCGACCAGGGCCCAATATATCTTGCGCGTGTCCCGGTGGCGGAAAGCGGCGGTCAGTGCTTTGGCGGCCTCGCGTGTGCGGGCCAGCAACAGAACGCCCGAGGTATCCTTGTCCAGTCGGTGCACCAATCGGGGGTTTTCGTCATATCCAAAGCGCAGCACCTCGGACAGGCCGTCCACATGGCGGGTCTGGCCGCTGCCGCCTTGCACCGGCAAGCCTTGCGGTTTGTTCAGCGCGATCACGTGATCATCGCGATAAATCACGCAAGCCTGCATCATCTTGGCATCCGCATCTGTGATCCGCGGTTTCACCTCGACCGGTTTGTGGTCCGCATCCGGCAGAGGTGGCACGCGTACAACCTGGCCGACCTCAAGCCGGGTCGAGGCCTTGGCCCGTCCGCCATCCACACGCAGTTCGCCCTTGCGGCACATTTTCTCGATGCGCCCCTGGCTGACATGCGGAAACAGACGCCGCAGCCAGCGGTCCACCCGCTGATCGCCATCCCCATCCGCAACCGTAATCATCTGCACGCCACTCATGCCATTGCCCCTTGCGCCGCGCGGCAGACCCGCCCGGACCACGCTGTAAACATTGTCCCAGAAAACATGCGCGTCTGTCGCGCGCATCGGCCAAAGAGTCAAGCCGGTGCTAGTCTGGTTTCCGTTGCGAGCGCAGCTTGGCAAAGTAGTCCAGCCGTTTCTTCAGCTCACGTTCAAACCCACGCTCAACAGGTTGATACAGAACAGGGCGCGATATGGACTCGGGAAAGTAGTTCTGCCCAGAAAACCCATCCTCGGCATCGTGATCATAAGCATAGCCCGCACCATAACCCTGATCTTTCATCAAAGAGGTTGGTGCATTCAGAATATGTTTGGGCGGCGGCTCACTACCTGATTGCTTGGCCAGACGCATCGCGGCCTTGTAGCCCACATAGGCTCCGTTCGATTTCGGAGCCAGAGCCAGATAGACCAGCGCCTGCGCCAAAGCCAACTCGCCTTCGGGGCTGCCCAGCCGCTCATAGGTTTCCCATGACTGCAGACAGATCGCCTGAGCCTGCGGATCAGCCAGACCAATGTCCTCGACCGCCATTCGCGTGATCCGGCGTGCCAGATACCTTGGGTCCTCGCCTCCCGTCAGCATTCGCGCGAACCAGTACAGGGCGGCATCGGGGTCGGACCCCCGCACCGATTTATGCAGGGCCGAGATCAGGTTGTAATGCTCATCCCCCGACTTGTCGTATTTCGCAGCACGGCGCATGAGCCGGGTCGACAAAGCGTCAGTGTCTAGCGGGCCATCCACTTTCCACGCGGCCACCTGTTCGATCAGGTTCAACAGCGCTCGTCCGTCACCATCGGCCATTTCCTGCAGCGCATCACGGGCCGCAGGGGCCAACGGCAACCCGCGGTCCAATTCCTGTTCAGCGCGCTGCGTCAGACGCTCAAGATCAGCCAGGCTGAGCCGTTCCAGCACCAGCACTTGTGCCCGACTGAGCACAGCGGCGTTCAACTCGAACGATGGATTTTCCGTGGTCGCACCGACCAGGAGGATCGTGCCATCCTCCATATGCGGCAGAAACCCGTCCTGCTGCGCCTTGTTGAAGCGATGGATTTCGTCAACGAACAGCAACGTCCCCTGCCCGTTCTGACGCCGGATCTTCGCAGCTTCGAACACTTTCTTCAGGTCGGGTACACCAGTAAAGATGGCACTGATCTGCACAAAATGCAGGTCCGTCTCTTGCGCCAAAAGCCGCGCGATCGTGGTCTTGCCGACACCGGGCGGCCCCCAGAATATCAGGCTCGACAGACTGCCCGAGGCCAGCATCACGCCCAAAGGCGCATCCGGGCCCAACACCTGTTCCTGCCCGATCACCTCGGCCAGCGTTTGCGGGCGCAATCTGTCGGCCAGCGGGCGATGTACAGGTGGCGCAGGGTCAGGTGACCCGGTATCGAAAAGGTCACTCATCCGATCACAGCCTGAACCGCAAGGAAACCGGCCGCCCGCCCCTGAGGATATCCAGATTGATCCGACGCCCCGGATCGGTCAGCGCCTTCACGACATCAGCAGGTCGCTCGACCCGCGCGCCGTTTATTCCATCGACCACATCGCCCGGACGCAGCCCGGACCGACCGCCATAGCGGCCCGCGTCGACCACAACCACCCCCGTCTGCGACAGCAAAAGCCCCAGCCGCGCGATAACAGCAGGGTTGATCCGCGACACGGTCAGGCCTGGCATCACGGTTTCATCGTTCAGCGTCGTCACTTCCGCTGCCGGAACCTCGGGCGCTTTGACCAAAGCGACCTCAAGTTCAGCTCGGTCCTCGCCGCGCAGTCGCGTCACCACCGACGTGCCGCCCACACCGGCCACTGACATGCGGAATTTCATCTCTGCCGGCGAGTTCACCTCATCCCCGTCGACATGGGTCACGACGTCCCCAACCTGCAACCCTGCCTCGGCCAACGGGCTGAGCGCATGGAGATCCGAAATCACCACACCCTGCGGGATGACCAAGCCCAGAGACTCAGCGATATCCGCACTCATGTGCTGCCCTGCCATTCCGGCCCAGGGGCTGACAAAACTGTCATTGCCGGCCTGCGCTTGCCGCAGGAATTCGGCAACCAGATTGGCAGGGATGGCAAAGCCGATCCCGTTCGATCCGCCAGAACGTGTCAGGATCGAGGTGTTGATGCCAATCAGATCACCGTTTACATCGATCAGCGCCCCGCCCGAATTGCCGGGATTGATCGCCGCGTCCGTCTGAATGAAATAGCCCCGCGCATTGCCCGTCGCCGTACCGGTCCGCGCCAGCCCCGAGATAATGCCCGATGAAACCGTCTGCCCGACGCCGAACGGGTTGCCGATGGCCAGAGCCAATTCACCCACCTCAACCAAATCGGAATCCCGCATGTCGATCGAAGGCAACGCCTCGGCATCTTTCAGACGCAGAATGGCGATGTCGCTTTCCTGATCGCCCAGAACCACCTCGGCCGAAAACTCGCGCCGGTCCGTCGTGACGACCCGTATTTCTGTCGCTGAACCAACAACATGATAGTTAGAGACCACATAACCGTCATCCGTCAGGATCACACCCGACCCCAGCGAATTCTGAACGCGCGGTCGCGGTTCGCCAAAGCCGCCGCCAAAGAAATCCTGAAAGAACGGGTCAGAGAACAGTGAATTCGAGCGCCCTTCGCGTACGATCTTGGCGTAGATATTCACCACAGCCGGCGCGGCCTGTTTCACCACCGGCGCAAACCCTAGGCTGATTTCGGCCTGAGAACGTGGCACCCTGGTTTCCGCCGCGGCAGAGGCAGACAAAAGCGATAAAGCGAAGGCCGTGGCGCGAAGCATCATAGTTCCCGAAAATTTTTGGACTGTTTTGGATATGCGGCGCGATGTCTGGGTTTGCAAGCGCGGTATTGGAGTTTCTGCCAGACTTCAGTCATCACCACCCTTACAAGATAAAGCCAGTCCTGCCACATTTGACATGTCCGACCGCCTGACTACGACGTTCATAGTCAGACGGTTAGGTATTAGCTGAGCTGTCTCGGTTTCAAGCGAACCGATCTGTATGCCAAAACGACAAGCGTAAGTATGGCCCCCTGCCCTACGAGTACTGCGGGCCAGATCAGGGGAAACTGCGCGTCTGCGTACTTTTGCGGTCCGAAGGAAACCGAAGCAAGAAGTGCTGCTAAAAGTGTCAGGCATATACCGGCCTTTGTTTCCGTGGCGCCAAGGAGGATCGCAGCGCAGGCTGCGCTGAGTGCGGCTCCAATAAAAGGCGCGATCCCAAACAGTGGTGTAGCTGTGGGCGGATGTGGCGGTACTCCGGCATAGAGAGCACTCAGCATAACGATCTGCAAAACGATAAGTGTCAACAAAGCAGCATTGGCCGCCCGATCTTTCTCATAAATCAAATTCGCCTCCTTTTTCCGTAACAAAGTGTACGGTTGCGTTAAGCCGTAACCCAATGTACGGCTTAGTGTCAACACCATTCAGGAGGCCAGATTGAAAGATCACCTACGCACTGCCCGGCAGGAACAGATCGAAACAGCGGCTTATGAACTGCTCGCAGAAAAAGGTTTCGCGGGAACTTCGATGCTGAGCATCGCCAAACGTGCCCGCTGCTCAAACGAAACGCTCTACAACTGGTATGGCGATAAGCTTGGCTTGTTCCGCACCATGGTGTCACGAAACGCTGCGGAAGCAAAAACGTTGCTTGAAAACGCGCTTGCACAGCGTGAAGCCTCGATCGAAACACTCGACGCCTTTGGGCCGGTATTGCTGGATATCATATTGGGCGAGAAGGCAGTTTCTCTGAATCGCGCGGCCGCAGCTGACGCAACCGGCCAACTAGGTAAAGCCTTGTCAGAGGCGGGTCGGGAAACGATTTCCCCTCTCCTGGCACAGCTGTTTGAAGCTGCCAGAACCAATGGAGAGCTAATCAGCAGCGACGATATTTCGGACGTGGTTGATTTGTATTTGGGATTGTTGATTGGTGATCTTCAGATCCAGCGCGCGATCGGGCGCACAGAAAAGCCCGATCCGGGAACATTGGCAAGGCGCGCCGAAGCAGCAACCAGACATTTGCAAACGCTTCTCGGGCCCTGACTAAAGCTGACACATACCATGAGCAGAGCGGACTTGCGACTGGCTCCATAAGAAAAACCCCCGCGTCCGAGACACGGGGGTTTTCACATGAAAGCCAGGCTTTCTTATTCTTCGTCTGCGGCCTCTTCGGCGGCGGTACGCGCTTTGTCTGCAGCGCCTTTGGCGTCCAGATCGCGGTCAACGAATTCGATTATCGCCATCGGGGCCATGTCGCCATAGCGGAAGCCTGCTTTCAGGATCCGGACATAACCGCCCTGACGCTCGGCGTAACGGGGGCCCAGGATTTCAAACAGCTTTGCGACGTCTTTGTCTTCTTTCAGCTGCGATGCGGCCTGACGACGAGCGTGCAGGTCGCCGCGCTTGCCCAGAGTGATCAGTTTTTCAACGATCGGGCGCAGTTCTTTTGCCTTGGGCAGAGTTGTTTTGATCTGCTCATGTTCGATGAGCGAGCCAGCCATGTTCGCAAACAGAGCCTTGCGGTGCTCATGAGTACGGTTCAGGCGGCGGTAACCACGTGCGTGACGCATTTTCTAGTTCCTTCTTTAGCGTTTTGCTTTGTCTGGCCGGCGATGCGTGTCACCGACTCTCCTTGGGGCAAGATCGCCCTTGATTCCCCGGCAGCCCGGGCATTGGGGAAGACGCGCTTAAAACGCGTCTTCGAATTTCTTCGCCAGATCTTCGATGTTGTCGGGCGGCCAATCCTCGACATCCATGCCAAGGTGCAGACCCATGCCGGACAGCACTTCTTTGATCTCGTTCAGCGACTTGCGGCCGAAGTTCGGGGTGCGCAGCATCTCGGCTTCGGTCTTCTGGATCAGGTCGCCAATGTAGACGATGTTGTCGTTCTTCAGACAGTTTGCCGAACGGACAGACAGTTCCAACTCATCTACTTTCTTCAGCAGCAGCGGGTTGAACTCCAGACCATCATCCTCGTCCTGACGACCAGCCGCTTCCGGCTCATCGAAGTTGACGAAGATCGACAGCTGATCCTGCAGGATGCGTGCGGCATAGGCCAACGCGTCCTCGGGGGTGATCGAACCGTCGGTCTCAATCTTCAGGGTCAGCTTGTCATAGTCTAGAACCTGACCTTCACGCGTCGGCTGAACGTCATAGGCGACCTTCTTAACCGGCGAATAGATCGCGTCGATCGGGATCAGGCCGATAGGTGCATCTTCTGGCTTGTTCTTTTCAGCCGAGACATAGCCCTTACCGGTGTTGACGGTCAGTTCCATGAACAGGTCGGCACCATCATCCAAGTGACAGATGACGTGATCGCGGTTCAGAACCTCGATGCCAGCGCTTTCGCTGATGTCGCCTGCGGTGACGATTGCCGGTCCTTTTGCATTGATCGACAGACGCTTGGGGCCTTCGACCTCCATGCGCAGGGCGACCTGCTTTAGGTTCAAAATGATGTCGGTGACGTCTTCACGCACGCCTGCAACCGAACTGAATTCGTGCAGGACGTTGTCGATCTGAACGCTGGTGATGGCCGCACCTTGCAGCGAGCTCATCAGAACGCGGCGCAGGGCGTTGCCCAGTGTCAGACCAAAGCCACGCTCCAGCGGTTCTGCAACCAGCGTTGCCTGGCGCGCAGGGTCGTTGCCCGGCTTGCTTTCCAGCTGGGTTGGCTTGATCAATTCTGCCCAATTCTTGTGGATCATGTAATCCCTCCATTCCTGTCCGCGCCCCATGACCAACAAGGTGCAGACGCCCGAGGTTCAAAATGACGTGCTGGGGCCGTGCAAAAACGCGGGCCCCAGCTCAATTCTAATTCGCTTAGACGCGGCGGCGTTTCGGCGGGCGACAGCCATTGTGAGCGATTGGCGTCACGTCGCGGATCGACGTGATGTTGAAGCCCACTGCAGCCAGTGCGCGCAGAGCCGATTCACGACCCGAACCGGGGCCCTGAACTTCGACTTCCAGCGTCTTGACGCCGTGATCCTGCGCCTTTTTACCTGCGTCTTCCGCAGCCATCTGAGCAGCATACGGTGTAGATTTACGCGACCCTTTGAACCCCATGGTCCCGGCCGACGACCATGCAATGGCGTTGCCTTGCACGTCCGAGATCAGGATCTTGGTATTGTTGAAGGTCGAATTCACATGGGCCACGCCCGATGCGATATTCTTGCGCTCTTTTTTCTTGGTACGAGTCTTTTCGCGTGCCATCGGTCAGACCCTCCTTATTTCTTCTTGCCAGCAATGGCCTTTGCGGGGCCTTTGCGGGTACGAGCGTTGGTATGGGTACGCTGACCGCGAACGGGCAGGTTACGACGATGACGCAGACCGCGGTAGCAACCCAAATCCATCAGGCGCTTGACGTTCATCTGAACTTCGCGACGCAGGTCACCTTCGACGGTGAAGTTTGCGTCGATATGTTCGCGGATGGCCAGAACTTCGGAATCCGACAGCTCATTGACGCGACGGTGCGCTTCAATGCCTACGGCTTCGCAGATGGCCTGCGCCGAGGTGTTGCCGATACCGGTGATATATGTGAGGGCGATAGGTACCCGCTTTGCAGTCGGGATGTTTACGCCGGCAATACGTGCCACGTGTCACTTTCCTTTTTGTTGCGGTTCCGTAGCTCCGGAACCTTTTTTCACAACACTTGACCGTGGCAGTGACGCCAGAGGGCCCAGTATTATTCGAGGTGGTCGGGGCAGTTAGGACGAATCCCGCCTGCGATCTTGATTCCCTTTAGGGATGGGGGTCGATATGGGCTTTTGCGCTTGGCGTCAAGGCCATATTGGAGCTAGCCGAGTACGGCCTCGATCGACGCAGTCACTTCCTTGATATCGGCCAACCCATTGACCGGGCGAAGATCGCCTTTGGCGTAGTAATAACCAATCAGCGGCGACGTCTTTTTGTAGTACTCCATCAACCGCGTGCGCAGGCTGTCTTCGTTGTCGTCGGCGCGACGCGTGAACTCTTTTTGCTCACCACAGTTGGTGCAGCGACCATCTGCCGGGATCGGCTTGGTCTTGTCATTATAAACTTCGCCACAGCCCGAACAGGTCGAACGTGCGGTGATCCGATCCACCAGGGCATCGTCATCCACCCGCATCTCGATCACAGTGTGCAGTGACTGGCCCAGCTTGGTCAGCAAAGCCGCCAATGCGTCGGCTTGTGCCAATGTGCGCGGAAAACCGTCAAAGATGAAACCGGCACCGGTTTCGGTGGTCAGCTTCTCTTCGATCAGGCCGATCACGATCTCATCGGTGACCAGCTTGCCGGCATCCATGATGGCTGCGACCTTCAGGCCCATCTCGGTGCCCGAGGTTTTGGCTTCGCGCAGCATGTCTCCGGTGCTCAGCTGCACCATGCCGCGTGTTTCAACAAGATGACGCGCTTGCGTTCCTTTACCCGCCCCCGGGGGGCCCAGAAGAATGATGTTCATCGACGAGCGGGTCCCTTCCTGCCGCGTTTCTTACCCTTCCCGCGCAGTTGGGACTTTTCGATAAGCCCTTCGTATTGATGCGCCAGCAGGTGGCTCTGAACCTGTTGGATCGTATCCATGGTCACAGAGACGATAATCAGAACCGAAGTACCACCGAAATAGAACGGAATAGCAAACTGGCCCCGCAGGATTTCAGGCAGCAAACAAACCGCCGCCAGATAAGCCGAACCCAGAACCAGAACGCGGTTGACCACGTATTCCAGATACTCGGCGGTTTTCTTACCCGGACGGATACCCGGCACAAAACCGTTCTGCTTTTTCAGGTTATCCGCCACGTCATCCGGTTTGAACGACACGTTGAACGTGTAGAAATAGGCAAAGAACACGATCATCGACGCAAAGAACAGCAGGTACAGAGGCTGACCGGGTCCAAAATTGGCCAGCAGCCAGGACATGATCGGCCCGTTGGTCGCACCCGATGAGAAGGTTGAGATCGTCACCGGCAGCAACAGCAAAGAGCTGGCGAAGATCGCCGGGATAACGCCAGCCGGGTTCACTTTGACCGGCAAGTGGCTCGAGCCACCTTCATAGATCTTCATACCGGCCTGACGGCGCGGGTATTGAATATGGATCTTGCGCAAAGCGCGCTCCATGAACACCACAAAGGTGATCACGGCGATGACCATGACGATCACTCCGATGATCACTGCGGGGCTGATTGCGCCGCTGCGGCCACTTGCGAAGAACTGAGCCAACGCTGCCGGAACCTCGGCGATGATGCCAACGAAAATAATCAGAGAGATACCGTTGCCGATGCCGCGCGCGGTGATCTGCTCACCCAGCCACATCAGGAACATGGTGCCGCCAACCAGTGTAATCATAGTCGACAGACGGAAATAAAGGCCCGGATCGGTCGCCAAATCGCCAGACTCCAGCGAAACGGCCAAGCCATAGGCCTGAACCGTGGCCAGCGCCACGGTGCCGAAACGGGTATATTGGTTGATCTTCTTACGACCCTGCTCGCCTTCTTTCTTGAGCTGTTCGAGCGCGGGAACCATCGAGGTCAGCAGCTGAATGATGATCGAGGCCGAGATGTAAGGCATGATGCCGAGGGCAAAGATACCCATCCGCCCAAGCGCCCCGCCGGTGAACATCGAAACCATACCGCCGATGCCCTGCCCCGCTTGCTCCATGAACTCACGTAGGGCCTGTCCGTCGATCCCCGGCACCGGTATAAAAGTGCCCAGGCGATAGACGATCAACAAACCCAGTGTGAACAGGATGCGGTTGCGCAGATCGGTGGCTTTGCCCAAAGCAGCCCAGCTAGTGTTGGCTGCCATTTGTTCTGCTGCTGATACCATAAATCGGTCTCTCTTATGAAAACACCGCCCGGAACCGTTTTCCGGCTCGGGCGGCGTCTTGGAAAACTCTGAGGTCTATGTAAGCGGGTCTTGGCCCGCTCACAAGCGCTTACTCTGCCGCAGCGGCTTTTGTGACCGTCAGTGAACCGCCTGCTTTTTCGACTGCCTCAACGGCAGCTTTCGAAGCACCAGTTACTTCCAGGGTCACCTTGGCGCTGATTTCGCCTTTGGCCAGAACGCGGATACCGTCCAGTTTACGGCGAACCAGACCGGATGCAACCAGTGCGTCCTCGGTGATCGCGGCTTTGGCGTCCAGCTTACCGGCGTCGACGAATTTCTGGATCAGGCCCAGGTTGATAACGGCAAACGCCTTGCGGTTCGGCTTGTTAAAGCCACGCTTGGGCAGGCGTTGGTACAGCGGCATCTGGCCACCTTCGTAGCCATTGATCGCCACACCCGAACGGGATTTCTGACCTTTGATACCACGGCCACCCATTTTACCTTTACCGGAACCGGGACCACGGCCGACGCGGGTCCGTTTCGGTGTGGCGCCTGGGTTGTCGCGCAATTCATTCAGTTTCATTTCGCTTCTCCTTCGCCGGAAATGACCCCGAAGCGTGATGGGTCAAACACGGCATTTCTTGGTTTTGATTCTTGCGGCGCAGTACGCCACCGGAGCCCGATACAGCTTTGTGGCTGAGGATGCAAGTTTTGAAGTGAACAACGCCCAAACTGTCTAGCCTTCAGCATTTTGGATTGGCGCGTCCAGTGGATTAATCCGGTGTTTGGGCAGCCATGGAGGAATCCGATATGGGTCCGTTGTATATTCGATGAGCAGATCCAGCGCCGGGCAGTCTGACGGAATACCCAATACGCCAATCTGATAGTCTCGCACTGTGTCAGCCTCGTGATCGCGTTATTGGGACATAGCCCCCTCTAATAGTTCTCATGGAAAATTTCCAAACGATCCACAATGCAGAGCGACCAATTTCACCGTGCCTGTGCCTTTCAAGCACGCAGAATCAAAAGAGGCGCCAAATGGCGCCTCGGTGTTGTTCAGCCTGCCAGGTTCTCAGCAGTAGACGTGCTTATGCGCAATATCACTTATATCGCACCGGCGGATACCAATGTCGTTCAGTTCACGATCAGTCAGGTTCTGAAGCTCTGAATAGGTGCGGCCGAATTCGGCGCGCAGGGCATAGGCCTCTTTCACGCGTGCGATCAGAGTTGCGATGCGGGCGGTCAGACCAAAGCCTTCGCGGGAAAAAGTTGCTGTGTTTGCCATTTCTATATTCCTTTCTAAACCGGAGCGTATTCTCCAGATTTCGTTTGCGTTCCTATTTGGGACAAAGCTCAAATAAGAACGCCAGATAACGCTAACAACAGAAGATTCGGTCTGGCCGGTATGCATTGGGGGAATGGCAGTGAAAACACTGTTTAGACATCCCACTACAGGCTTTCGTTGAAATAGACCTGTGGATTTCTCGGCTAAAGATAAGATCTATCAAATTTATATATTTTAATATCTTTTTTCTTTTACGGACCCATATTTTCACTATTCTATCACATATCCGTGAACTATCGGGCTATTTCGGCCTGTTTTACCATTTTCGCCTCGCACGTTTAGGGCGTCCTCGACTTCATGAATGAGGATACTCCATGCCTTTGGTTTCAAGCGTTATTAGAAGGTTGCGCTGGATTCAGCGCCGTCCTTCCTTGAAGCAATCGGCAAACCTGTTGCGCAACGTTCGGGGCTATCTTCTTCACTCTCAACAAGCCGCCCCGCTGCCGTCTCTGGTGAAAATTGATATTTCGCCGCTGTGCTCACTAGCCTGTCCACATTGCGTCCATGCGAACCCGTCCCGACGCAACCGGCCATTACTCAGCGATCAGAATTTCGGAAAGCAGGACAAACTCAGCCTTCAGCAGTACCGGCATATCATTGGCCAGATCAAAGATCGCGCGCTTGGTGTAAGCCTGTTCTACTATGGCGATCCTCTGGCACACCCGGACCTCAACGACATGATCCGGGCCACGACCGCAGCCGGTTTGGAAAGCCATATCACCACCCATTTCAGCTATCGGCTAAAAGCCGAGAGGATTCATGACCTGGTCGATGCCGGGCTTAGCCATATCACAATCTCAGTTGATGGCGCGACGCAGGAAAGCTTTCAGGTTACCCGTGTTCGCGGACGCCTGGATTTCGTTCTGAACAACCTGCGACTACTGGCTGGCTATAAAAAGAGGAAGGGTCTGAAATCTCCGTTCATAGAAATACAGCATATCTCTTTCCCCCATCACGCCGAGGATGAACTGGATCAGGTGAAGGCCATCGTAGACGAGATTGGTATCGACGCCTTTACCACGTTTGAAGGGCTACGGTTCGATGCAAATGGAGATCTGTACAACGTCGTAGACGACGATCCCGATCGGATTGAAAATGGCGCGCCCCTGTCATCATCCCTCACGCCAAGGTGCCATTGGCCCCACAGCAGCACGGTCATTCGCTTTGATGGCGATGTGATTCCCTGCTGTCTCTGGCGATCCGGCCGCCAATATGTTTCCGACAAGAACCGTGATCCGCATGTGTTGGGAAATGTTTTCGACGAACCACTTGAAACCATCTGGAACAACGAAAAATACAAAGCTCTGCGCCGGCAGGTCTGGAACCCGCGTGCTCATTCCAAACGCGAGGCAGCAGCCAGTTTTTGCGATGGATGCCCCAGGCTGTACGAAAAACCAGGCAGAGAACCTTCGTTGCGCCATGAAGTCGACATTGAGTTTGCAGAAAAAAAGGCGCTCGGGTCATAGCCGAGTTTGCGCCGAGGCACTGAAAAGCAACATAAGACGAGCCGGAAAAAAAACGACCGGCCAAACAAGAAGAAAACGCCCCCGATCAGATCGGAGGCGTTTTTAAGTCTTCAAAGAACTCGCGATTAGCCGCGTTCTTCGATGATCTCTACCAGATGCGGGATCTTGTTGACCATGCCGCGGACCGAAGGAGTATCCTCCAGTTCACGGGTTTTGTGCATCTTGTTCAAGCCCAGACCGATCAGGGTCGCGCGCTGTTCAGCGGGGCGGCGGATCGGGGAACCAATCTGCTTGACGACGATGGTTTTTGCCATGGGTCGCTCTCCTTATGCTTCTGCTTCAGCAGCAACAGGCGCTTCGTCCCGCTTGGGCAGGATGTCAGCAACTTTCTTGCCGCGACGCTGTGCAACCGAACGCGGGCTCTGCTCTTTTTGCAGGCCGTTGATGGTGGCGCGGATCATGTTGTACGGGTTCTGCGAGCCCAACGACTTGGACACAACATCCTTGACGCCCAGCATTTCGAATACAGCACGCATCGGACCACCGGCGATGATACCAGTACCTTCAGGTGCCGAGCGCATAACCACTTTACCGGCGCCGTGGCGGCCTTCGATATCGTGGTGCAGGGTCCGACCTTCGCGCAGCTGCACGCGGATCATCTGACGCTTGGCTTGTTCAGTTGCCTTACGGATGGCCTCGGGTACTTCTTTTGCTTTACCCTTGCCAAAGCCGACGCGGCCCTTCTGATCGCCGACAACCACCAGAGCGGCGAAGCCAAAGCGCTTACCACCTTTTACGGTTTTCGACACGCGGTTGATCGCGACCAGACGGTCTGCGAATTCCGGAGTTTCGTCGCGGTCGCGGCCACGGCCCCGACGGTTTTCACGTTCTGCCATTTGGCATCCCTTTTCTCATGTGGCGCATTGCGGCGCCGTTGTTTCAATCCAAGTGAGCCTCGACTATTGCCGAGGCCCCCGGATCATCGGGGCAGCTGAGGCGCTGCCCGCAAGTCTTAGATCTTCAGACCACCTTCACGCGCAGCGTCGGCGACAGCCTTCACTTTGCCGTGGAACAGGAAGCCGCCACGATCGAAATAAGCCTCTTCGACGCCTGCCTTCTTGGCACGCTCGGCGATGGCTGCGCCCACTTTCGTAGCCGCTTCGACGTTGTTTGTGCCAACTACACCCAGATCTTTTTCCAGGGTCGAGGCCGAGGCCAGGGTCACGCCACGAACGTCGTCGATCAGCTGAGCGCTGATGTTCTTGTTCGAACGGTGAACCGACAGGCGTACACGACCTGCATTGACCTTGCGAAGTTTGTTCCGAACGCGCAGGCGGCGCTTCAGAAACAGGGTTCTTTTGCTGTTTGCCATTGTTTGCGTCCTTACTTCTTCTTGCCTTCTTTGCGGAAGATGAATTCGCCCTTATAGCGGATACCCTTGCCTTTATACGGCTCGGGACGGCGCCATTCGCGGATTTTCGCCGCGACTTCGCCCACCTGCTGCTGGTCGTTACCTTCCACAATGATCACGGTCTGCTTCGGTGCGGTGATGGTGACACCTTCCGGAGCAACGAAATCAACGTCGTGGCTGTAGCCCAGGTTCAGCTTCAGGGTGTTACCCTGCATCTGAGCCCGGTAACCAACACCCTGGATCTCCAGCTCTTTTTTGAAGCCTTCGGTCACACCGGTTACCAGATTGGCAACCATGGTGCGGCTCATGCCCCATTGCTGACGGGCACGTTTGGACATGCCACGCGGGTTGATTTGAACCACATTGTCTTCGACCGACAGCGTAACGTCATCAGTCGCAGTGAAGCTACGGGCACCTTTCGGGCCTTTGACTTCGATGGTCTGGCCGGAAACCGAGGCGGTTACACCGCTGGGCAGTTCGACCGGACGTTTACCAATACGAGACATTGACAGACCTCCTTAGAAGACGGTGCAGAGCACTTCGCCGCCAACATTGTTGGAGCGTGCATTCTGGTCCGACATCACACCTTTCGGAGTGCTGACAATCGACACACCCAGACCCTGACGGACCTGCGGGATGTCATTGACGCCCATGTATACGCGACGACCGGGCTTGGAGACCCGCTTCAACTCGCGAATGACAGGGGTGCCTTCGTAGTATTTCAGGCTGATTTCGATGGCCGGATGACCGTTTTCACCAGTCATCTTTTCGTAGCCACGGATGTAACCTTCGTCCGCCAGCACGTCCAGAACCCAGGCGCGCAGTTTCGACGCCGGAGTGTTTACAGTGGACTTGCCGCGCATTTGCGCGTTGCGGATACGGGTGAGCATATCGCCGATAGGATCGTTCATATCTATGTCTCCCTTACCAGCTCGATTTCACCATGCCGGGGATCTGACCTGCAGAACCCAGCTCGCGCAGCATGATACGGCTGACCTTCAGCTTACGATAGTAAGCATGAGGACGACCTGTCAGCTGACAGCGGTTGTGAAGACGAGTTGCCGAGCTGTTGCGCGGCAGTTTCGCCAGTTTCAGACGCGCTTTGAAACGCTCTTCCATCGGCTTGCTCTCGTCATTCGCGATTTCTTTCAGCTCGGCACGCTTTGCGGCATATTTGGCCACCAGGCGTTCGCGCTTCTTCTCGCGTTCGATCATTGCTTTTTTAGCCATGTCTCAATCCTCCCGGCGCTTAAGCGTTGAACGGCATGTTGAACGCTTTCAACAGGCTTTTCGCTTCAGCGTCGGTTTTCGCTGTGGTGGCAATTACGATATCCAGGCCCCAGACTTCGTCGACCTTGTCGAAGTCGATTTCCGGGAACACGATGTGCTCTTTCATGCCCATGGCAAAGTTGCCACGACCATCGAAAGAAGGCTTAACACCGCGGAAGTCACGAACGCGCGGCAGCGCGATGGTGATCAGACGATCCAGGAATTCATACATCCGGTCACCGCGCAGGGTAACTTTCGCACCCAGCGGCATGTCTTCACGGACGCGGAAACCCGCGATCGACTTCTTCGCCAGTGTTGCAACAGCCTTTTGGCCTGCAATCGCGGTCAGATCTTCAACAGCGGCTTTCGCCTTCTTCGAGTCTCTGACGGCCTCTGCACCACAACCGATGTTCAGAACGATCTTTTCCAGCTTGGGCAGCTGCATATCGCTCTTGTAACCGAACTCTTCTTTCAGAGCGGCACGGATGGTTTCAGCGTACTGAGCTTTCAGACGCGGGGTGTAGGTTGCGGTATCAAGCATCGATCACGTCCCCCGTGGTCTTGGCAAAACGAACCTTCTTGTCACCTTCCATGCGGAAGCCAACGCGGGTTGCTTTACCGTTTTTGTCCAGCAGAGCCAGGTTCGACAGCTCAATCGGGTTTGCCTGAGGCAGGCGACCACCTTGCGAGGTCTGCGACTGGCGGGTGTGGCGAATGGCGATGTTCACGCCATCAACAACGGCTTTACCGGCTTTCGGGTCGACCGAGGTGATAGTTCCCTCTTTGCCCTTGTCCTTGCCAGCCAGCACGACGACCTTGTCGCCTTTGCGGAGTTTAGCAGCCATGATTACAGCACCTCCGGAGCAAGCGAGATGATTTTCATGAAGTTCTTCGCGCGCAGTTCACGAACAACAGGGCCAAAGATACGGGTACCTACGGGCTCGTTGTTGTTGTTCAGAATGACGGCGGCGTTGCGATCGAAACGGATCGCGGTGCCGTCTTCGCGACGGACTTCTTTGGCGGTGCGTACGACGACGGCCTTACGGACGTCACCTTTCTTCACGCGGCCGCGTGGGATGGCTTCCTTCACCGAGACGACAATGATGTCGCCTACAGAGGCGTATTTACGCTTGGAACCACCCAGGACCTTGATGCACTGAACTCGGCGTGCGCCGGAGTTGTCAGCGACATCCAGATTGGTCTGCATCTGGATCATGTGGTTTCTCCCGACCTGTGGGGGCTGGTCTTGTTAGATCCCCCAGGGTTTCGACAAATGGGAAAATCCCGGAGGCTTACGCTTCCAGAACTTCCCAACGTTTCGTCTTCGATTTCGGCGCGCATTCGATGATGCGAACTGTATCGCCGACCTTAAAGGCGTTCTTTTCATCGTGAGCCCGGTATTTCTTGGACTTACGGATGGTTTTCTTCAGAACCGGATGCGTAAAGCGGCGCTCGACGGATACGGTTACAGTCTGTGCGTTGGCATCGCTCGTTACGGTGCCGGAAAGGATACGCTTAGGCATAGGATTACTCCTCCGATGCCGCAGCAGCGGCCTTTTCGTTCAGGATGGTTTTAACGCGGGCGGCGTTGCGGCGGGCCGCTTTGATGCCAGCGGTGCTTTCCATCTGACCGGTTGCCTGTTGAAAGCGCAGGTTAAAGCTTTCTTTCTTCAGGTTGGACAGTTCCTCGCGGAGCTGGTCAGGGGTCTTGTCACGCAGTTCTTGGGCGTTCATCGCCTTTTCCTTTGCTCAAAACACCAGAAGGCCCCTATGCAGGGTCACCTTTGACCTGGTGGATGAATGATAGACATACGAATCCCCCGACTCGGCCGGGGGAACGCAAGATGCCGCTCTATAGGGGGTTCTGGGGTGGGTGGCAAGGGAAAGTATGGAGGATTGATCGAGAGGCCGTTTTTAGCGCTCTGCTCACTTGAGCAACCAGCGACGGGCACGAGATGTTTGAACCGAATTTGGAAGCCTATTCGCTCTTGGAGCGAATTCCATCGAAACCTCTTCCCCAAACCAATCCAGAGTTCGGCAGCATATGCGCCTGCTTCAAAACTATCTTTAGCTCTGGAGAATACAACACCTTTACCGTTCGTTCGTCATCCCCTGATACATGCTCACGCACCAGAACTTCCCAAACTTTGTATTTACACGTTCCAACCCGTTCAATTCGATTTTTCTGGAACTCAACCGTTACAGTGCCGAGTAAGGCTTCTTTATCGCCATCTTGTATCGTGAAGCCTGACTGCCACTCTTTTTGCTGCTCTAGGTCATCTAAGGAACTAACTGATTGCTCGTATGAACGCTTTGAGGCGGTGAACTTCATAAAGGTCTCGCTGAACAGCAAAGGATGCGCGTAGTGGCTAGCGAAACCTATGCGCCTAGAGTCTTCGGTTCTTAACTCAACGACAAACCCCGTCTCAACAACGGTTTGAACTCGTAAAAGCCATGTTCCGCCATAGTCCAACCAGACGCCTTTACCGACATCTACACGGGTTGGGCACGTCGCAAGTGCAGGTGCGACGGCCAACGCCAAAAAAAGTGAAACCGCTAGTACAACCTTTGCTAGTTTTGGCGCGCCCATGGTTTACCCCCACAAAATAGAAAAGCTGGCATTAATCCCGCCACCCTAGGCCTCGTTGACAGGTGCGTTGAATGCACCAGCCATTACAGCATGTAGACATCCCACTCACAAACGCAAAACGCGGCCTCGTTTGCACGAGACCGCGTCTTCAACTGTCTAAGTCTGAGTGACTTACGCCAGAGCGATGTTCACAGCCGACTCACGACCGTCACGGCCGGGTTCGATGTCGAACGTTACTTTCTGGTCGTCGGCCAGGCCGGTCAGACCCGAGCGCTCGACAGCAGAGATGTGTACAAACACGTCTTTGCCACCGGTCTCCGGTGCGATGAAGCCAAAACCTTTAGTTGTGTTGAACCATTTTACGGTGCCGTTGGCCATATCCGTAGTCTCCTAGTAAATTGCTGTCCGCGGAATTGCGACAGCGCGGCGTTGTCGGTCTGGATCGAAAGACTGAACGCCGATATTCGGGAGACAGTGGTCGAAAAAGAAAAACGTAAGCGCCCTCCACATCGTTTATCTGACGACACAATGCAAGAACTTTTCACACATTCCTTTGAATCAGAGTCCCTTAAACGACCGTGCTAGTCCCATTTATAGTTAAAGCTGACGGAAATCCGCTCATCCTCGGCCATGTTCATCGGCACCTCGTGGCGCAACCAGCTCTCCCATAGCAAAACATCGCCAACCTGAGGCTTCACATAGATAAATGGCTGCAGGTCCCGACGGCCCCCTTTCATACGCGTGGGCGCTGCCATCATGCGGCCCGAGCGCGGGTCTTCAAGCTTCAGCGCGCTAGCGCCTTCGGGCATCGAAACATAAGTCGTGCCCGAGATCACGCTGTGTGGGTGCAGGTGGCTGGAGTGCATTCCGCCCTCGGGCAAAATGTTGATCCAAAGGTCTTCAAGCTTTAGTTCACCCTCACCCAGATCAAACTCCAGATCCTTAGCAAAAGCTGCAACGTGCTGGTCCAGCACCTTAACCAGATCAGCAAAGATCGGAAACCGCCAGGGCAGATCCGTCAGCGAGGCATAGCTGGTATAACCGGGATAGCCGTTTTCTTCGCACCATTCCTGCCCGGCCTCATCATCCTCGGCGATGACAAGACAGGAGCTTTCCAGCTCCTCCGGGTCGATCTTGGGATCAAACTCGGACAAAGCTGCGCGATAGAGACGGGTGACAAAAAGTGATTCAATCTGTGCCATGGGCCTGTCTTAAACCAGCCTCTCGATGAAGGCGATGGGTGTTTTGCGAGGCTGTGGCGGAGCAACGCCATCAAACCAAAAACCCCCGCCGGTTTCCCGACGGGGGTCAATCTTGTCGCGAGCGGGGTCGCCCACAATCGCTTACCAGTCTTCGCGAACCACGACGCGAGTCTTGATCGGCAGCTTCATCGCAGCCAGGCGCAGGGCCTCGCGGGCGATGTCGTCATTGACGCCGTCGATTTCGAACATCACGCGGCCAGGCTTGACTTTGCATGCCCAGCGGTCGACCGAACCTTTACCTTTACCCATACGAACTTCGATCGGCTTAGCCGTAACCGGAGTGTCGGGGAAGATGCGGATCCAGACACGGCCCTGACGCTTCATGTGACGCGTCATGGCACGACGTGCAGCTTCGATCTGGCGTGCAGTTACACGCTCAGGCTCAAGAGCTTTCAGTCCATAGGTGCCAAAGTTCAGATCAGAGCCGCCCTTGGCTTCACCCTTGATCCGGCCTTTGTGCATCTTGCGGAATTTAGTACGCTTTGGTTGAAGCATATCTTTCCCTCCTTAGCGACGACCGCCACCAGCACCACGAGGTGCAGGGCCGTCCTGGAGTTCCTGTGCTTTACGGTCACGTGCCTGCGGATCGTGCTCCATGATCTCACCTTTGAAGATCCAGACCTTGATCCCGATGATCCCATAAGGAGTCATCGCTTCGGCTTGTGCGTAATCGATGTCGGCGCGCAGCGTGTGCAGAGGCACACGGCCTTCGCGGTACCACTCGGTCCGTGCGATTTCGGCGCCACCCAGACGGCCAGCGACGTTCACCCGGATACCCAGGGAACCCATACGCATGGCGTTCTGAACCGAACGCTTCATTGCGCGACGGAACGAAACCCGGCGCTCCAGCTGCTGAGCGATAGACTCGGCAACCAGCTGCGCGTCAAGCTCGGGCTTGCGCACTTCGACGATGTTCAGGTGCAGTTCGCTGTCTGTCATCAGGGCGATTTTCTTGCGCAGAACTTCAATGTCCGCGCCTTTCTTGCCGATGATGACACCCGGACGTGCAGTGTGGATCGTAACGCGGCACTTCTTGTGCGGACGTTCGATGATCACACGGGCGATGCCGGCTTGCTTGCACTCTTTGTTGATGAACTCACGGATCTTCAGATCTTCCAGCAGAAGATCACCGTAGTCCTTGGTGTCGGCGTACCAGCGGCTGTCCCAGGTGCGGTTCACCTGAAGGCGCATGCCGATCGGATTTACTTTATGACCCATTAGGCTTGCTCCTCAACTTGACGCACCTTGATGGTGATCTCCGAGAACGGCTTCATGATCTTGCCGAAACGGCCACGGGCCCGGGGGCGACCGCGTTTCATGACCAGGTTCTTACCAACCCATGCTTCGGCAACGATCAGCTCGTCGACGTCCAGGTTGTGGTTGTTCTCGGCGTTGGCGATTGCGGACTGCAGGCACTTTTTGACGTCCTGCGCGACACGCTTGTTCGAGAAAGTCAGGTCGGTCAGAGCCTTCTCAACTTTCTTGCCGCGGATCATCTGCGCAACCAGGTTCAGTTTCTGCGGGCTGGTACGGAGCATGCGCGTTTTCGCCATTGCTTCGTTTTCAGCCACGCGGCGGGGGTTCTTTTCCTTGCCCATGACTTACTTCCGCTTCGCTTTTTTGTCAGCGGCGTGACCGTAATAGGTACGAGTTGGCGAATACTCACCGAACTTCTGACCGATCATGTCTTCCGAGACGTTGACGGGGATATGCTTCTGGCCGTTGTACACACCAAAGGTCAGACCCACGAACTGGGGCAGAATGGTGGAACGACGCGACCAGATCTTGATAACTTCGTTGCGGCCCGACTCGCGCGCTGCTTCGGCTTTTTTCAGCACGTAAGCATCGACGAAAGGACCCTTCCAAACAGAGCGAGACATGGATTAACGTCCCTTCTTCTTGGCGTGCCGCGAGCGGATGATCAGCTTCTGGGACGCTTTGTTTTTGTTGCGAGTACGCTTACCCTTGGTGTCCTTACCCCAAGGCGTAACCGGTGTACGGCCACCCGAGGTACGACCTTCACCACCACCGTGCGGGTGATCGATCGGGTTCATAGCGACACCACGAACCGACGGACGTACGCCTTTGTGGCGCATACGGCCGGCTTTACCGAGGTTCTGGTTGCTGTTGTCGGGGTTGGACACGGCACCAACGGTGGCCATGCATTCCTGACGAACCATACGCAGCTCGCCCGAGCTCAGACGGATCTGAGCGTAGCCGCCATCACGGCCCACGAATTGCGCGTAAGTACCGGCCGCACGTGCGATCTGACCGCCTTTACCAGGCTTCATCTCGATGTTGTGGACGATGGTACCAATAGGCATACCCGAGAACGGCATTGCGTTACCCGGCTTGATGTCGGCCTTGGCCGAAGCCACAACCTTGTCACCAACAGCCAGACGCTGCGGAGCCAGGATATATGCCTGCTCGCCGTCTTCGTATTTTACCAGTGCGATAAACGCGGTCCGGTTCGGGTCATATTCGATCCGCTCGACGGTTGCCGCGACATCAAATTTATTCCGTTTGAAGTCAACGATCCGGTAGAGACGCTTTGCGCCACCGCCGCGGCGGCGTGAAGTGATCCGTCCGGTGTTGTTCCGGCCGCCCGATTTGGTCAAACCCTCAGTGAGAGACTTGACCGGACGTCCTTTCCAAAGCTCCGAACGGTCGATCAGCACCAGCCCGCGCTGGCCCGGCGTCGTCGGCTTGTACGACTTGAGTGCCATGCTTTCTGTCTTCCGTTTAGCAAGTGCGAGGCAGTGCCTCGCTATGTGATAGGCCCCCGTAGGTGCCAAGGGTATAGGGCCCCGAAGGTCCCCGGTTACAAATATCAGAAGCCCCGGAACGAATCCGAGGCCGCGAGATTGGGTGCATATAGCCGTGTTGGGGGTGGGTGTCTATAGGGGACACACTGTTTACTCGCGAATGAGTAAACTACGTAACCGTTTCAGGTTTCACCATCATCTGCCATGAGGAGCGCGAGGTGTTTTTTCAGCTGTTTTATAGCTTTCTCCATAAAAAAATGAAACCGAACCTCCCTTTTCTCTTCGTCGCTTAAGCTTTCGAACTCCCATAGCATCGCCTTGATTTGTAAATACTTTTCATCACCCAAACCGGTTCTCTTTGTAAAAGAAAATGGTACCGCGCCGAGAACAGCTATGGTCAAACCCGCAAGACTCACGGAGAACGGGTCAACTATTAGTCCTCTTTCCTCAAGCAGACGAAGTTCTAGGCTCAAACGTCTTTCAGCTTCAGGAATCTGAAGGTTTTTGGCTGGAGTTCCAAAATCTTTCCTAATCGCTTGAAATGATCCAGGCTTTGAGCGCACATATTGACTTCCTGCATTGGAGAAATCTACAGGGTTCTCTTCAAGAAAATTCCCAAAGTGCCTGCCTAGATAGGTGTCGATTCGCTCAATTTCCTTGGGAAATTCAAAGCCCTTTCGCCCCTCCAAATGCCAAGCATACGCCGCGAACACAAGCGGCCAAACATAAGCCGATTTGCCGGTAACCAGATGGGAAAATTCATCGCACTCTTCTTCGTTTGGCCACTCACCCGGATTTGTAAGTGCCAATATCCCGTAAGAGAACGGGCTTAAGTCAACGCTTTGCATATTAACCTCTAGAAATTGACAAGGCGGCAATAACGGTACGCGTAAAGCAAGCGCAACCCCTCTGTAGCTCGGCAGAAGAGTAATCAGAACTACCTAGTTCATTCAACCACTAGCCATCTCTGTGCATCTTTCTCCTATGACGGCTCGATCAGCGTCGAGTAGAGATGTCATGGTGTTACCTATTTTGAGGTTGCATATGATTCTTTGGCGCCTCTTCAATTACTCACACAAGCGCGGAACAAGGCCGAAGGTCGCCGCGCCAGCGACTGCCCGTCCCGGCGGGCTGGCGCTATGGGGACGTTTGCGCCTCGCTCTGAGTTCGGATGTAGTTGGCACTATAAAGCGCGCAGATCAGTCGCTGCGGCGCCATCCCACGGGCAGTCACCGGCGCGGCTAGCGGATATACACAACAAAAAACCCGCTTTCGCGGGGGCCTAATATCTCTCTCCAATGACGAGTCCGATCAGAGGCTGGTGGGCACGCCGATGATTACCCTCTTCCATGGTTACACCAGCAGCCTTGACGCTCACCCATAGCCCCGCACAATCACTTCTTGTCGCGCGCGGCCTTTTCTTCTTTGGTCAGCTTGTTGTTCCAGACGTTATTGCTCAAACCCAGCTCTGCCGGCGCAGGTTTGGTTTTTCCAACGCTGACTTTGCCTCCTTTATCCAGGAACTCCTGAATAAGGGCGTCATCTGTCGTTTCTTTGGGGACATGTTTCATAACAGCGACCGTATCCGCATCACACGGCGGGAGCAACGACCGGATTTCCGGCTATCGCTCAGACCCTCTGAATGAGCCCTTCACCCATACAGCGCGCGTGCTTCGGCGAAGGACAGCAGGCGGCGGTTATTCTCATCCCACAGGTGCAGCCGCGCGTTGGCGAGGCTTTCGCGGATAGTCATCCGGTTGCTGTTGGCCAACTCGTCATGGTCCCGCAGCACCTCGGTCAGGCGGTAGAACGGGATACGGCTGTACAGATGGTGTACGTGGTGGATGCCGATATTAGCCGTGAACCACTGCAAGACGGACGGCAGGATATAGTGAGAGCTGCCGTGCAGGGCGGCCTCGTGCAGTTGCCAGTCCTGATCCGGATCCCACTGCGTCTCTTCGAATTGATGCTGGACGTAGAACAGCCAGACGCCAGCCGTTGCAGCGATAAGGGTCGAAGGCAGGAAAATCAGCAGCACCGGCATCAGGCCACCAAAGTAATAGATGGCCCCTAGCGCGGCCAGAATGGCCAGGTTCGTCGCCATCGCGCTGACCCAGAATTTCGGAATACCGGTCAAACCAAGCGGGAGGCGGTTTTGAAACAGGAACAGATAGCCGGGACCAAAACCAAACAGGGTGATCGGGTGGCGATAGAGCCGGTAAAATAACCGGTTCAAAGGCGTCAGCGCCCGGTATTCGGCCACCGTCAGCGTATGGATGTCTCCCATCCCGCGCTTATCCAGATTGCCAGATGAGTTGTGATGCGAGGAATGTGTGCGCCGCCAAACATCGTAAGGCGTCAACGTCAGCACCCCGAGCCCCCGACCGACCCAGTCACTGACCGTCCGGTTCGTAAAAAATGCCCCGTGACCGCAATCATGCTGAATGGCAAACAGGCGCAGCAGAAAGGCCGCGTTCAGAACCGAGATCGCAAGCGCCAGCCAATAGCTGACCGACAAAGACATCCAGGCCAAGGCCCAAAGCGCTATGAAGGGAACACAGGTAACCCCCAGCTCGAACCAGCTACGCGGTTGGCTTGGCTCTCGATATTTGGCCAGCGTCGACACCCAGTCCCGCGCGACAGTCACATCCGGGTTGTCCCGGGTCGAGAGAGTGGATTGGGTCATGCGCCTGCCATATCGTTTGTTTGTTCCATACCGGATAGACGACCCCACCGGCATAGCAATCATTTTCTGTTCGAGACGCTGGGAATGGCGCTCAACTTTTGGTGTCACTACCTAAAGAAAAACCCCCGCTTTCGCGGGGGTCTTAATGGTTTGTCCAAAGACAGGCCCGATCAAAGACCGGTGGAAATGTCGATGGTGTTACCCTCTTCAAGGGTCACATATGCTTTTTTGACGTCTTTCCGCTTGCCCAACTGGCCGCGGAACCGCTTGACCTTGCCTTTGGTCACAGAGGTGTTCACCGCTTTGACCTTCACACCAAACAGTGCCTCAACGGCCTCTTTGATCTGTGGCTTGTTGCTGTCAATCGCAACCTCAAAGACAACCGCGCCATTTTCGGACGCCATGGTCGACTTTTCGGTGATGATCGGTTTGCGGATCACGTCGTAGTGTTCTGCCTTCGCGCTCATTTCAGTCGAGCCTCCAGTGCTTCGACAGCCGCTTTCGTGAGCACCAGAGTGTCACGCTTGAGGATGTCATAAACGTTTGCACCCATCGACGGCAGGATATCCAGACCTTCGATGTTGCGCGACGCCTTCAGGAACCCTTCGTTCACGGTCGCCCCGTCGATGACCAGAGCGCGTTTCCAACCCAGGTTTGCAACCTGCTTGGCCAGAGCGGCGGTCTTGCCTTCGGCTTCGGCGTTCTCGATCACAACCAGCTCACCAGCTGCCATTTTGGCAGACAGCGCGTGGCGCAGACCAAGTTTACGGAACTTTTTCGGCAGGTCATGACCATGCGAACGCACGACCGGACCTTTGTAAACGCCACCACCCCGGAAGATCGGTGCCGAACGGGCGCCGTGGCGTGCGCCACCGGTGCCTTTTTGGCGATAGATCTTTTTTGTCGAGTAGGACACTTCCGAGCGGGTCTTGACCTTGTGGGTGCCAGCCTGCGCGTTGTTGCGCTGCCAACGGACCACACGGTGCAGGATGTCCGCGCGCGGCTCCAGGCCGAACAGGTCCGCATCCAGCTCGATGTTGCCGGCTTTGCCGCCGTCCAGTTTGATTACATCAAGTTTCATGCTTCACCACCTTCCGCGGGAGCTTCTTCCGCAGGTGCTTCGGTTGCAGCCGATTTCACAGCAGCCGGGAAAGGCAGGCCTTCCGGTGCTTTCTTCTTGACGGCGTCCTTGACGGTAACCCAACCGGATTTCGGTCCGGGAACGGCGCCTTTGATGAAGACCAGACCACGGTCGGCGTCGGTTTTGACGACTTCCAGGTTCTGGGTGGTTACACGGGCAGCACCCATGTGACCGGCCATCTTTTTGCCTTTGAAAACCTTGCCCGGATCCTGACACTGGCCAGTTGAACCGTGCGAACGGTGGCTGATCGAAACACCGTGCGAGGCGCGAAGACCACCGAAGTTCCAGCGCTTCATTGCACCGGCAAAGCCTTTACCGATCGAAGTACCCGAAACGTCAACTTTCTGACCTTCCAGGAAATGTTCTGCCGAAATCTCGGCACCTACTTCGATCAGGCCATCTTCAGAGACGCGGAACTCGACCAGCTTACGCTTGGGTTCAACCTTGGCAGCGGCATAGTGACCGCGCATGGCTTTCGAGGTGCGTTTTGCCTTGGCAGCACCGGCACCCAGCTGAACAGCAGTATAGCCGTCCTTCTCGTCCGTGCGCTGTGCAACAACCTGCAGGTTGTCCAGGTGAAGAACGGTTACAGGGATCTGCTTGCCGTCTTCCATGAACAGGCGGGTCATGCCTACTTTTTTTGCGATAATACCAGAGCGCATAATCTATACCCTCCGATCTTACGACTGCAGCTTGATCTCGACGTCCACACCAGCAGCGAGGTCGAGCTTCATCAGCGCGTCAACGGTCTGGGGGGTCGGATCAACGATGTCGAGCAGACGCTTGTGCGTGCGGATCTCGAACTGGTCGCGGGATTTCTTGTCAACGTGAGGGCCACGGAGAACCGTGAACTTCTCGATCTTGTTCGGCAGCGGGATCGGGCCGCGCACGTTCGCGCCGGTCCGCTTGGCAGTGTTGACGATCTCTTGCGTGCTGGCATCCAGAACGCGATAGTCAAATGCCTTCAGCCGAATACGGATATTTTGGCTTTGCATAATAACAGCCTTTTATCAGGCGTTGAGGTTGAGAGGAGGACAAGCGCGCATCGCCAACCCTCATCGAACCCAAAAGGCGGGAATCACCCCGCCTTGATGTTCTTATAGAGAACTCGCGCGATCTACAGGGGTGTGAGGGGTTTGGCAAGGGGGGAAGTTCAAACAAGTCGAATGCGCTCACCTGGCTCATTCCCTATGCGTACATTTTCTGAATTTGGGCGTCTTAACAAGATCGACTCAATCTAAATTTGGTCCACCAAATTCCTGTACTGAATGCCTAGGGATTTTCTTGGACAGACACAAAAAGCCAAAGCAAGATAATTGCCCCAAACGGGTTGATAAACAGTGCTGCCACTTGCCAAAGTAATCGATCTTGTCCGCGCCGCTCTGCCATATCCCCCACTAGCGCAAACAGTTGCCAGATCGCCCAGAGCAAAAAGGCCAGAAACAAGAGGATGAATATTGCTTCCATCGTGTGTCTTCACTCTGCCCTTGTTCGTAACGTTCGATATGTCATCAGTGCAACTGAGGCGATACATGTTTCTAACTTCAAATTGGTTGAGGCTTGCACGACCTCTTTCAGATTTGTGGGCGCAGAGTAACCGCATCTCGATCCGAACCTCTGTAAAGGCCGTCCTTTGAGGAGCGGCCACTTTCACGGATAGCGAAAAGCGGGGCGTCTCCCAGCGCGATTGGCTCAACGCCTTCGCGGACAACACAACTCGCGTTGCATGCGGAAAGATGCCCTTAGACTATGTCTTGGCTACCCGTGCCGCCATACGAGACAGTCTGGTATCCTGATAGTCGAACACTGAGCTTTCGAATGGGGCAAAAATGGCATCGCAATCGGTCGCTTCTGCAGACGGTGGCCTGACGAATTCGTGTAGCTCAAACCCGTGATCTGCCATCGCGGCGACAAAATCGCTGAACCTATAACCGCCGTGATACCGACGCCGTACAGAGACTTCAGCCAATACAAAGGTGCATTTTTTTAGCATCTCCGATGCACCTTTAATAACCTCGATTTCAAAACCTTCCGTGTCGATTTTCAATCCGAAAGGTTCCTTGTAGGAAGACGCAATCTCATCCAGTGTTTTTACCGGGACTTGTCGCTCTTCAACTTGCGAGGTGTGTTGGATTGCCGCTTCGTCAAACTCCTGCATCGTTGCCCGTGTGCCGAGCCAACGATCGCCGACCGTTGGAATTCGAAGAGTCGTCTGTCCGCTTTCGGCACCAACTCCGCAAGCATGGAAATCAAAATCGATCTTGTCGCCCCAGTTTTTCCGTACCTTGGTTTCGTAATCCGAAATGGGCTCAACCAACACAAACTTGGCTGCGGGGAAAGCTTCGTACAAATGCTCGGTTCCCGAGGCCACCCCGACATCGAATACTGTCTCGACCTCAAAACCCAGATTACCGATATAGGCACCCGTCTCCTTCATTGGCGAAACCTGATATCCTCGCCGCTTCAGGCGCTTGGACAGTCGTTCTACGGTTTCGTCCATGTCGAAGTATCCTTCTTGCGGTTTCGCCCGATGCAATCCACTGAAACCAACTAGAGAGCACTTCAACGGCAAAAGCGCAATCTGGTATACTGTGTCGCTGGCAAGCTAGCCTAGGCGCGGCAAAATGCTATCGACCCGCCCCGTCCCCGACCAGTTCAACTTTTCTGAAAGTTACTCAAGCGGTTTCCGTTTGCCATGCGGGGCATCTTATGACCATGAACGCGTGCATCAAACAGGAAACAGCGAGATCACTCCAATGATAGAACGCATCGAAACCGGCGAGAGATCGTCCAAAATCGTTAAACATAATGGTGTGGCCTATTTGACCGGGCAAGTCGCCGAAGGTGATACCATTCAGGAACAGGTGCGTATTTGCCTTGGGAAAATTGACGACCTGCTAGAGCGCGCAGGTTCATCACGGGAAAAAATGCTGCGTGTGACCATCTGGCTAGCCGATATGAAGGACTTTGCTGGTTTGAACGAGGTCTGGAATGCTTGGGTTCCTACAGGATACGCACCTGCGAGGGCGTGTGGCGAAGCAAAATTGGCGCGGCCCGAACTTAAGGTGGAATTCATAGTGGACGCTGCATACGACTAAAGCATGCTGCTTCTTTAGGTATTCCCCGTCTTGAATTACCAAATTCAAACAGAAAAAGCCCGCCCCGGTTTGGGGCGGGCTTTTTTGTTTCGACGGTTAGGTCTGAGACTATTCGGCGAACGATCTCATCACCGCCTCCGATCACTCAACACTCTTTAGTGTACGATATGGGCGCGTCGCGGGCTTGTCGAGATCAAACGAGAAAGGGCGCCGGATGGGCGCCCTTTCCATTTGATCATTCGCTTGCGCGAATTACTCGACGATTTTCGACACAACGCC
>NZ_JBXWQG010000016.1:0-64831 GCF_059612265.1 Ruegeria sp. CDSA077 | reverse complement strand
GGGAAATGACAGCCCTTTAACGAGATAATGCTCAAGTAACCTGTTCGAAAATTATTCGACCAGTAAAAACCTCAGATCATGCATGCTCGTCAACTAGACCCCAGAGTTTGCGACACATCCCCCTAGGATCCCCAACACCCGTCCCGGGCGCAGCGGGTTATTCTCTGTTTGAAGTTCTGATCGCCCTGTCAATCCTGGCGATGGTGATAGCTGTTTCTGCTGCGGGGTTTCGGCCTCCATCGGATGAGATGAAACTGAACCGACAAATCTCTGATCTTGTCTCGAAAATCAGCGACGCGCGACTAAAGGCAATCCGAACGAACCAAGCGGTTGGGATCGAAATCGTGAATTGCGATGATGAGCCAGTGAATTTGAACTTGTTTCCGGACGGGACCGCATCAGGGGACGAGATTTGCCTGGATGAGGGAACTCAGCAGGAAACCCTCATCTTGTCTCCTTTGACCGGGCTGGTTTCGAGGGGTGCTCGCGTTGAGTAAACGAGCCGGGTATTCGCTGTTCGAAGTGCTAATTGCCTTTGCCGTTATGACGATGGTGCTGTCCGTGGTTTTGCCGCGTCAGGCGGAGTTTTTGGAACGTTCAACCACAAGCTCTCAAAAGGCCACTGCGGCAGATATCGCGTATTCCCGGTTGAGCGAGTTGGGGGTCGCCCGAGCCCTATCCCTTGGCGAAAGCACGGGCGGGGTTGGGGATTGGACTCTGTATCAACGCATTGAACCGCATATCGTCATGGGTTCCGAAATTGATTTGGTCGAAGTTGCGATTGAAGTCATAGACAGGACTGGCAATGTACTCTTCCAGACCTCAGAAATTCGATTGCTGAAATGAACGCGCGATCTGGCCTTAGCTTGTTTGAGCTCTTGATTGCTTTGGCATTGCTAGCCTTGATCGCTGTAGGGTTGTCCGGGGCACTCAGTTTTGCCGTAGCGGTCTATGACCGAGCACGTTTGGATCCGCAACAATACGAACAAGTTGCATTGAAAGCTCGATTGCGATCCTGGCTAGCCAACGCAACCCCACCAACCGGCATAGCGCCATACCCCGTTGAATTTGTTGGGACGGCCACGCGCCTGGAGTTTACGACGATCCATGCCAAAGGGTTCGCTCCTGACGCAGCTGCTCTGAGAATTATCGTTGAAAGTGACAGTGACGACCTGTTGATAACCATCACTGAGATGGATGATGACGGTGAGACTTTGGCTGCTCATTCAGAGATCGCCGCTCAAGGCATCAACCCGGCACTTTCCTATTTTGACGCCCACCCTGACGATAGCGCGTGGGGTGGAACTTGGTCAGATGCGTCAAGGTTGCCAGATCTGGTGCGGATAGAGACCGCGAAAAACGACAATGCAAACTGGCACACGTTCATCGTGAAACCGCTTCTGAAGTAGGTCAATATTTAAAGTCGTCGCAACATTCTGTTTTGATACAGAATTTGCACTTCGTTTGTGAATCCACCCTGCTTCAGGCAAGATCGGCATAAGTGAAACTATGTTAAATCTCTTTGACCGGCCGCTGCGCACCCAGCGTCAAAATTGAACGCTGGTTAAGCTTCGGAAAGTCTTCTCAAAGGCGAAGACGAGCGGCAGGCGAAAGTTCCACAACTCTTAACCCGCTGTCTGACGCGACACTGACTTGTCCGTTGTTCCATGCATAAACGACCGCCATCGTTTTGCCCGTTTGGGCGTCCTGAACTTCAATGATCGGCTCGCCTTTTTTTGCTCGTTCGTTTTGTTGTTCTGCCGCCATCGTCAATCCTCGGTGTTCGTAGGCCCGATCCATCAATCCCAGCACAACAAGATTGGTAGGGCTTTTTCTGTTGCATGGTTGTTGCCCTTCATCCCAAAGCAAAGAGCGGATTCCGGCTCAACTTTGAGAAGAGTAATGCGGCTCGTTGACAATCGCACGAACCGGAACGAAACAGGATGAAACCGAACGAACCATAAGCGTGTAATCTATTGATAAAGCACGGTAAATATTTTGTTCCTCCGCTGAAAGACGGCAGAGACTTCAAGGAACTGTTCAAGTATCTGGTTTCTGTGGGAGCTGGCTTACCCGCTGACCAGACGGGACTTCCTGTGGGCTCATGGACGCCAGAGTTACTTGCAAGCACCATCTCTCAGTTTGACTCCAATAAGTCGAGCATCGAGCTACGGACAGTTCAGCATTGGTTTCAGGATAACGACAGAGGGATTAGCACCGACAACATTCGCTGGCTGGCGCGCGTATTCGGCTGCGGCGATCCTGACGCTATCACCGCGTGGAGGGCGGAACTTAATGCCGCCAACAGGCGATTGGCAACAAAGCGACGAGAGAAGCGCAGCATTCAAACGCGCGATTTGCAGTTTTCTTCTGGCACTGCCAAGGAAGGTGACCAAGACGCGATTGAAAACGCAGCGAAACGGGAAACACCGAGAGAGCCGACGAGTATCTCGGGACTAGCGGGACGAACAGAGGCGATGTTCAGCACCCATTCATCATTGGGCTTGCCGGCCGTGGTATTCGCCGCTGCTACAGCGCTGGGGCTTATGTCGTTTTCATTGAACATTCACAGCGTTGAGTTCACACCCCCAACAGGTCCGACAAAGCAAGTTGGTTTTTTGTGGGCCCCGAATTGGACAGTTGTTTTCCTTGTGCTTCTGCCAGCGTATTTCGCAGTTTTGATCAATCTGTTGAGGCTGTGGAAAGCAGAATGGCGAGCTGACTTGGTGACAAGGTTGAGTTCCACATCACCACGAACCAATTGGGCAAGCAGGGTCACAGCGATGTCCTATGTGTATTGGGCGGTGTTTGTTGTGACCATATTGATAGCCTCGGCTTTCAATTGGATGGAAACACACCTGATCCCCTTGCTGACAGGGAACACAGGAAGTTGGCCGGTGGAGTGGGGAAGAATAGCTATATTTCAACCTGATCTGGTTTCCGTACCGAACGCAATAGCGTTTTCCGGACTCGTCTTCTTGCTAAACGCCTTTGGGTCTTACTTGTTCTTCGCAGGCCTGATCATCCTCTATTCGCTCACGGATGATTTCGTCGATTTTGCTACACACCTTGCCCACGACAAGAGCCAAGAACTCCATCAGAATCTTGCAGAGATTGGCAGCTTGCTAATGGTTGGGATTTTCAGATGTTGTTCATTGGGTCTGATGATCACCATTTTGATGAAGCTTCAGGCGAGCTTCCTGCTTTCGGACAGCAGAGACATCGTCAGTTGGCTAACATCGGACATCCTGGTTCCCTTTGGTAGACGCGATGCCCAATTGAACGGGTATGACCTCCATCAGAATGTACCCGGTTTTTACTATAGCTTTTTCTGTTTGCTCGTAATTTTCGCAGTATTTGTGATTTGCACAGCCAGAATTCGCGTTGCGGTTACCAAGCTCGGCCTGCCGAGCAGCAAGAGCGCGGACCGAGTACCCGTGGTAATGATGAACGGGATCCTGCTCCTATTGACGGCGGCCTATTTGCTCATTGGTGTTTTTCCCGGCTTCACGATCCTCCTAATTGCTGCCCTGACCTTGGCTGCATGTTTCCTTGCACGACCCACCCTGGGTCAGCTTAACGCAATAAAACCGAGAGAATTAGATGCTTAAGACGAATGCCCTGGACAAAGCCCCTATTCATCCCGATGTCGCGGAGGGCCCATCCGAGGTGAAAGCCTATTGGATTCACACCGATGATAAGGTGCGGCTTAGGGTGGCGCATTGGCCGACAACCCAGCCGTCAAAAGGCACGGTTTTTCTGTTCCAGGGGCGAACGGAAAACATCGAAAAATACGGGCGCACCGCCGAGTATCTGCACGACTTCGGCTATACGACGTTCGCTGTTGACTGGCGTGGCCAGGGGCTTTCGGACCGGCTCACGGAAGACAGGTTGATGGGCCATGTTGTTCGTTTCTCTGACTACCAAAAAGACGTCTCAGCTACGCTTGAAGCAGCCAAGTCACTCAATCTTCCGCAGCCCTGGTATCTGATTGGGCACTCGCTAGGGGCATGCGTTGGTCTACGCGCCATTGCTGAAGGGTTTCCGGTATCTGCCTGCGCGTTCACCGCTCCCTTGTGGGACATAAATCTCCCACGGCTGCAGCGCCTCGGTGCTTGGCCTTTGTCATGGGCATTTCAAACACTTGGAAAAGGCGACACCTATGCCCTTGGGACGCGTGGAGAGAGTTATGTCCTGACGACTGATTTCAAGGACAACAGGCTGACACATGATCCAGATATGTACGAGTACTACGCGAACATTTCGGAATCTCTGCCTGAACAAGTAATTGGTGGACCGAGTATGGGATGGCTGTTTCAGGCACTCAAGGAAACCAGATCACTGTCAAAAAGGAAGTCCCCTGACACGCCGTGCATAACGTTCTGTGGTGCCGAAGATGAAATCGTTGCCATATCCGCCATACAAGATCGAATGGCGCGTTGGCCAGGCGGGAAACTGGAACTCATTCCTGGTGCCAGGCATGATGTTCTATACGAGACCCCGAAGGTTCGTGAGCACGTTTTGGCTCAGATTTGTGAACTTTTCTCCGCGTCGACAGAGGAAATGATGAAGGCGCCCAGCAAATCGATTGGGGATGCTCTGGTCTAGGACCAATCACCCATTCAGAAGTCAATTCTTCCTCGAGTGGAATTGATTGCTCAGCAGGCCCGCCCGAATGCGCTTGTTAATATGGGACCAGCTCATAGTCATAACGCCCAAAAATGTCGGACCAGTCCACCCCAACGCCCCGAAAGTAGCTCGGGCAGTCTTTGCGGAGAGGTAGCCAATCTGGTCTTTGTCCCGGGGCGCGATCCGACCAATAAAAATTGGCGTTTTCGTCATAGGTTCCGACAACCATATCCAGGCGAGTGGAACATGGGCCTTCACGCTCACGGACTTTGTAGCTGTAATGTCGAACATGCCAAACGCGGATGGATCTGATAACGTCAAAGTCCGCTGACGATAGATCAACGCTTGCACGTAAAGGTTCGGGCAGGGCAGGAGAACCAGCCACCAGTTTGGCCAATGGTGTTCCTGTCGTACCAAGTGTTGACCACGACTCTGGCGTGAACGAGGCCTCGACAACAATTGCACTTTCTTCTTCGCCGGGCAGCTCAGGAGTTGTCGTCGCACTGACAGCCTTGATTGCTTCCAGACGTTGCATCGGTGTGAGCTGCGATGAACCGGAGGCAACGCCCATCGGGCAACGCCAGAGTTGCAGCGGCGGCTCTACCGGCATGGGTGTTATGCGCCGAATGAACTCCGCCCGTGCTGTATTGCAATCGGGATCACTCGGCCACCCGCCAGCGAGGCACAGAAAAATCGCGCAATCAATGGGGTAGGCGTGTGCTGGGGCTGAGAATCCGAGTGCCAGGGCAGATGTGCATCCAAGTAGCGTCATGCGAAACATGGTATGATCCTTTCAAGCAACAGAGACTGTATGAATCGTGTAGGCTGATTTCTGCATAAATTGTAGAACACATTATTTTCTGTTTTGCAAATTTCAAATTTTATATTATTGAAAATACCAGATCTAAACTTTCGCAGGTTTCGAAAGGATGTAAGAAGTCGTCCCATAGGGGGACGACCATGCCGCACAGAAAGAACTTCCCATTGATCACACAAGGCGAAGCACGTGACCTTGTTGAATCGGGTAAGGACTATGAATTTCGGTATGACCTAGTCGAGCTGGGGCAAAATGGACGTCCGCAATACATTTGCATCTATCGCTACGATGGGAAGGATAACGTCCTCATCTCTGAGAGGGCGACTTCGCAAGGCGTTGTTCCCCGCAGACTGTCGCTATTTCCGGGCCTGTTCAATTTCCATACCCGTTTCAGACAGGGCACTGACATCACCCTGCACAAAGATCTTACGATCACCACAGATGGTGTGCGTGGGCACATCAACCTGGATTTTGATAAAGACCCTGATCAGGACGATTCAGAAGACGACAGCGAAACTAAGTAGTTCGAAGGTAGACTTAGAACAGGCAATGGCTATTAGCCGTCTGCACCAAACCTTTTCTCACACAAACTTCGAAAAAGCATCGAAAGCCGCCGCTCAGCCGGCTTGGTATGGGGTAGGGCCTAAACCCAGTTATGTTTTCTGCGCCGTCGCCCCAAGTCTTGGCTGTCTTCTGGAAGAGGGAGGGCACGGCGGATGAAAAAGCTCCTTCTTTCCTGCACGGTCTTGGCCGGGCTTCTGATCACAAACCATCACCTCGGCCAGACGACCAAGATCCTGAGCGCCTTCGAGGTTGCCACTGTTGATGGCGATACCATCGACCATGGCGACGATCGCTATCGCCTCGTCGGCTTCGACACGCCCGAGACTTACCGTCCGCAATGTGATGCGGAGCGGACTCTGGGCTTGAAGGCGAAAGCCCGGCTGACGGAGCTCATCGAAACGGCCGGCCAAATCAAGCTGGTCATTGAATCGGATTTGGACGTGCATGATCGTTTTCTGGCGGTCGGACGTGTGGCTGGACAGAACGTCGGGACCATCCTGATTTCTGAAGGTCTTGCGCGACCCTATGACGGTGGCAAGCGCCAGTCCTGGTGCAGCTGATCGGAGACTAGAATGCAGCAAGATGAAGGAAACTAATCGAGCAAAGAACGGTCCTGTCGGTTGTTGGCGCAATCGACAGGACCCGAAACGCCCCAAGCCCGGGGCATTCCTCAACATCAAGAGAGAACCGTAAGCGATGAAGAATACAGCAACCCTCGATGCTGCTCCTAAAAAGGACGGCAAACGCGCCGGAGTCAATGGTCCTGACTCCGGAACGCAATAGCGACTTCTGAACGGTCTTCAGGGGTCCGGTAGGTGCGCGCTCTGCACGCCAGAACTACGCCTCATAAGACTTATTATGTAAACTTTGCTGACCTAATTGCGCCTCAAGAGGTAACTACTGTGACTTATGATATCGCGTCAAAATCCGCTCCGACATTTTGCCGTTTGAAAATTGACCTCTCTTCGATGCATGTGGTGCTACACCGAAGAGAGAATGTGGCCAAGTCCGGTATCAGCCGCACCAACCACATTTCCGCAATCTGCAATCCATCAGATGTTACGTGCCACAGGCTACTGAACCCAACCTATTCAAACCTAACTAAAACCTGTCCCGAACACGGATTTGTCAACACGCCTCAGTGCAGTCTGGGGGCGCCAAGGTGACCCTGTTTCTGAACGGCGCTCCCTTGGTGGTCGACAGCGAAGCGGGTCAACACGCCCTGACAGCCGCGCATGGCGCGGGAACGCGCGTCCTATGCGGGTGCCGCAAGCCTGCCCCCGAGATGTACATCGCGGCCATGGCGGGGAAACTCATTGTCAAACGGATGCCTGGAACCGGGCCGGATCACGCGATTGACTGCGCGTCTTTCCTGCCGCCCGAAGAATTGTCCGGGCTGGCGCAAATCCAGGCGTCAGCCATCACCGAAGATCCTGACGACGGGACAACCACGCTCAAACTTGGCTTTCCTCTGCGCAAGAACAGCAAAAGCCGCACCGCACCGGAACAGACCGGTGCAAAGCCAACCGAGGCCAAGGCCGCACCCCGCAAGCTGACGATCACAAGCGTTCTGCACTTCCTCTGGCATGAGGCGGATCTGGGCAAGTGGTATCCGAGAATGGAAGGTAAGCGGTTCTGGGGCGTGATCCATCACGCTCTGCGCAGGGCCGCGGCTGGAAAGATTGTCAAAGGCCAGGACTTGTCCGGCTTTCTTTTTGTTCCGGAATACTTCAAGCCTGAGAACAAAGCCGAGATAGCGGCCGGACGAAACCAGCTTTTTGCAAATCTGCGGCCAATTGGTGGCGAAGCAACGCCCTTTGGCCTTGTGGTCGCAGAATACAAAGGCAAGGAAACCACGCCACATGGCGCGAGGGTCATCTTCAAACACGCCCCAGACTGTGCGTTCTTTGCCGATGAGGATCTTTCCAAGAAATTCGACAAAGTGCTCAGGGATCAGCTGCGCCTACTCGAAGCGATGGGGTCCGGCCATGCCATGGTGATCGCCAGCTTTTCTATCGCAAAGGCGGGTTATCCGGTTCTGCATGAAATCGGCATGATGCTGGTGACGGAGAATTGGATCCCATTTGAAGGCCTGCGCGAGCTGGAAGTACTGGCTGCGCTAACCGAACAGTCCCGCGCCTTCCAGAAACAGATGCGGTTCAATCTGCCGCTGGACGCGCCGATCGCCTCCGCCGTGCTTCTGGACACGACAGACCCTGTTGCCGTGTTCGTCGCCGACAATCCCAACGATGCCGGAGCACTGGCACTGCTTACGAGAGCCTCAGAGAACGGGCGGTATGCGAGCTGGTGCTGGTTTGACGATACGCCGATGAGCCCGTTCCCGCATCGTAGCGCATCCCTCTCCAGTCGCCACTCACGAACAGCGGAGGGGCGCGCGGGCGAAACTGTAGGCAGCGCAGACGGTCAAAATGTGGCCAAAAGAGATCCCGAGGGCGCCTATGGAGTCCCTCCCCGCCGACAGGACGATGTCGCGACGGAGAGGGATGCTAATCAAACTACATTTGGGATGGGGTTCGACCAGCAAGCTCCCCCTACTTCAACCTCCGCAATGTCACAAAAGAACAGTCGGTCCACATGAAAAACGTGTTCAAACCGTTGCTGATTAGCCTCCCTTTAATCGCAGCATTCGCTTCATCTGCCCAGGCGCAGAATGACGAGGCAGCAATTTGCGCGAGCCGTGATGGCCCGCTGTTGAGTGGAGGGCGCTTGCTCTGCGCGACCGCCCCCGCCCGCACCTGCCTGGAACCCGCATTCCGGGCAGGTGCAATGGTTTGCTTGCACTATGAGGATGGGGGCGATGCTGAACAGATCGTCTCCAGAAACTCAACCCCGCGTGCCAAGGGCGAATGGGCAGTAGAAGCGGAACGCGCTGCCAAACGCCACGGTGTTCCAGTGCCGCTGTTTCATGCGCTGGTCCATCAGGAAAGCCGCTGGAATACCAACGCAGTCAGCCCAAAAGGTGCGCTTGGGTTAGCGCAGTTGATGCCCCCAACGGCTGCCGCCCTCGGGGTAGATCCGCATGACCCGGTGCAAAACCTCGATGGCGGCGCGCGCTATCTCAAGGCCATGTTCCTGAAATTCGGCACATGGCGGCTGGCACTGGCCGCGTACAACGCCGGGCCTGGCGCCGTCGAACGCTATGAGGGCGTCCCGCCTTACTCGGAAACCACCCATTACGTCGCAACCGTTCTCGAAGGGGCCGGGCTCCCGCCCGACACCTGAACACCCCCCGTCCAAGGAGACTACTTTAAATGAAACGTAACCCTCAAAACGTCGCTTTGCTGACCGCGATGGCCCTTGTGGCCTTCAGCGGTCCGGCATTGGCGCAATCCTTGTTTGATGCGCCGGTGTCCATCCTGACCCAAATCCGAACCTTTGTGACAGGTGCCAACGGTATTCTGCTCGGTGGTGCAGCCATTGCGCTGGCTGGGATCTCGGCCGCCAGCCCACGCGTGCCGGTCACATGGGGCCATTTCTTTGTGATCCTCGTCGTACTGGGCATCTTCTACGGTGCGTTTGGCATTGCCGAAGCCATTCAGGGATTTGCGACCTGATGAGCGACGATAACCGCATATTCCAGGCTATTACCCGGCCCTCTGAACGGGCCGGGATGCCTATGACGTTTCACATTGTGGCGCTCAGCATCCCTTTGATGACGTTTATCATGACCCAGGGCTTTTTGGGCTTCTGGGGGTTACTCGCCATCGCCCCGTCTTATGCCGCCGCCCGCTGGATCGTCAGCGTCGATCCGTATCTGCCAGATCATGTGGCGACCATGGCCGACTGCAAACTGTTCACAAAAAACAAGCCCTACTGGGGCGGCAATTCCTACGCCGGAGACTGACCCGATATGAACATGCACCCCGAGATTCAAAAAGCCATACCATCCGCGCGCCGCGCCGCGCGAGAGGTGCCAGCAACCACCCATATCCCGTTTGTGCGCTTCCTGTCGGATGGGACATTCACCACCCGCAACGGGGATTTGGTGGCAGTGTTGGAACTCAAGGGGTTCATCCACGAAACCGCAGACCGGGCGGCAATCAAGGCCGCCAATGATACGCTCGCCCGGCTCGCCTCCAGCTTTGAAGACAATCGGACAGCGTTCTACAGCCATATCATCCGTACCAAAATCCAATTAGCCGATACGCTGCCGCCCGTAGGCGAGCCCGCTTTCTCTGCAAAGCTGGACAAGCACTACCGAGACCAGCTGGACCAGGACGAAACCTATCAACTGCACCATTTCCTGACGATCGTTCGACGCCCTTACACCAGCGGCAAGCGGCTGCTGGATGCCGGGCTGCGGTCTCTACGATCAGCAACAACCGACCCGGCAACAAGTGCAGCCCGCGAACAGAACCGCAAAGCCCTGCATGTGGCCGCAGAACGGGCGATGCGGGATCTGTCGGTGTTTGGTGCGCGGAGGTTCACGGGAACAGAGGCGGATCGTAGCCGCACGCTGTCATTCCTCTCGATGCTGCAAAGCGGGATTTGGCAAACGGCCCCATCCGTCTGGACCCATCTGGCCGATGGCGTTCCAAACGGGCGCATCACTTTCCGCAAAGATCATGTTCACAGCCTGTCACCGGGCGGGGACAAGGATCGTTTTGCCGCGGTATTTGCGGTCAACGCATATCCCGAACGGTCTAAATACTACATGTTCGATGAGCTTCTGGGGAGCGCTGCGAGTTCATTGCGACCCAATGCTACGCGCCGATGGATCGCATCTCGGGCGGCACAAAGATCCGTGACGCCAAGAGGGGCATGGAAGACGCGGGCGACGAAGCGGAATCTCTGCAAAAGGATCTAAATGAGGCGCGCGATGCGGTTGCCTCCCGCGCCATGTCAATTGGGCGGCATCACTTCACGGTCTCTGTTCTGGGCGACACGCGCGTAGAGTTGGAAGATGCGGCCACACGGGTGAACTCCTGTCTGACGGGCGCGGACCTGCGCACCCGGCGCGAAGATATCGGTTTAGAGGCGGCCTGGTGGGCGCAGCTGCCCGGCAACTTCGCCTATCAGACCCGGAGCAAAAAGCGCTTTGTGTCCGACAAGAACTTTGCCGATTTCGCCAACCTGCATTCCTGGCCGACGGGATCGCGGAAAAAACTGCGCTGGGGTGGCCCCGTGGCGGCGTTCCGTACGCTGGGCGGTACGCCCTATTGGTTCTCGTTCCACCGCGAAGGCTCTGACAAATCCAAGGGACCGGGAACCACAGCCATCTTTGGGGCGACCGGCGAGGGTAAAACCCTACTGGCGAACTTCCTGATGTCCTGCTGCTACCGCCTGCCCGAACACCCTCACCTTATTGCCTTTGACAAAGACCGGGGATCGGAAACCTTTATTCGAGCTATTGGCGGCACCTACCTTCAGCTGAAATCCGGTATGAATCTCGGCTTCAACCCCTTTGCTGTCGCCACCGATGAGGTTGGGATCGAATGGCTTGAAGGCTTCATTCATCGCCTGACCGGCGCGAAAAAACTCACCCCAGAGCAAGAGCGCCGGATTGCCACTGGCCTGCGCCGCCTCGCATCGGGTGATCCCGCCCTGCGCACATTCTCGGACTTCATTACCACGCTGCGGTCTGTCGATGATGCGGACGCACCGGTGCAGCTGCTCGATGCGCTCAGCAAGTGGCATGGGTCCGGTAGTCGCGCCTGGCTGTTCGACAACACTGAGGACAGTTTCAGCCTCGATCAGGCCGTGACCGCCTTTGACATGACGGCGCTGCTTAAAGCCTCCGATATCCGCCTGCCCCTGCTGGATTACCTGTTTTATCGGATCGAGCGCAAACTGGCGCAGGGCAAACCGCTTATCATTATGGTTGATGAAGCCTGGGCCTTGTTTGACGATCCCCGGTTTGGTCCCCGTATCCAGGATTGGATCAAAACAATCCGAAAGCTGGATGGCATTCTGGTGTTTATGACGCAGGAAACATCGGATGCGGCCAAATCCTCAATCTCGGACACGCTGATCCAGTCGACAGAAAACCGCATCTTCTTTGCCAACCCCAAAGCCGATCACAAAACCTATGTTGATGCGTTCCGGCTCACGGAGGCCGAGTTCAGCGCTGTTTCATCCATGCCACCCAAATCCCGTCTGGTGCTGATCAACGATGGCGACGGATCAGCCGTTGTGTCGACACGGCTTGAGCTGCCCGAGCAATTCTATCGGGTCTTGTCCGCCACGGGTGACAGCGTCGCCGAGATGGACCAGCTGCGCACCGAGCATGGCGAGGATGGCTGGCTCGATGCCTTCATGACCCCCAAAGCCCCAGAGGAGACCTCCGAATGATCCGCACACTCGTACTCGTTGCCCTTGGCCTGCCGCTTCTCGGAGCCTGCACCATTACCGGAGATGCTCTCGATCCGCCGCGCGAGCTGAAGGCCAATTGCAACATCGCAGACGCAGAGTCGGTCCCCCAAACCGGCCTTGCCACCACTCCGCCGCTCAGCATCGGCAAAATCTGATCCACCCCCTGAAAGGACTTTAGGATGAAAACCATTTTCAAAAACACTGCCGCAGCCGCAACCTTTGTCCTGGCCGGTATTGTCGGGACGGCCGACACTGCCAAAGCACAGGGCGTGCCTACCTATAGTGTGACCGAACATGCCGAACTGATCGCGCTGCTGAACTCCAGTGGCGAAATGGTTGGTCTGAATACGCAGATCCTCGACAATGCGCTATTGCAGCTGCAAGAGCTTCAGGAGCAATTGCGCCAGGCGCGAGCGACGCACAGTGCCATCACGGGCGCCCGCGAAACAATCAGCAACTTGTTCAACGGCGATATCACACCGCGCAAGCTATCCTCGTCCCTTTCCACGCTCTCCATGACTGGCAATTCGGTGAACCGCCGCCTGAGCAATCACATGGAAGAGTTGCGGGTGGATTTCCAGCCGCTGAGCGGGTTGCAGGCGCTGGGACGTTCGGCTGAAGATCCGGCCACAAGGTCACATGATCTGGTTTCCGGATCGAGCATGGCCGGGTTGGCGATTGCCGAGGAAGGCTTTGCCGGGGCTGGCGAAGCGATGGAGCGCTATGACGGCTATCGTGAGCAGATTTCCGCGACCGATGATCTGAAAGCTAGCATTGATCTGAACACACGCATAGCGATTGAGAATGGCATGATGCTCGCCACTTTGTTGCAGACCCTCTCTGCACAAGGTCAGCTGGACGCCGCAATCGTCAACCAGCGCCTGCGCGGCCAGGATATCGTCGCGCGCCAGGCGTACAGACCTGAAGGATCAAACTGATGCGCTTCCCCACAACCATCTTTCTCATCGCAGCAACCGTCGCCTCAACTCTGGCGGCGGGTCAGCCAGCGCTTGCCCTGACGGCAGAGGAAAAGCGCGAGGAGTTTCGTTTGGGCAAGGCATTAACAGTATCTCGCACCAGAAAAAGGGCTGAGGTCCGAAATGACTATGCTGAAAAATGCGAGGTCGCCTTTGCTTCGGGTGAACCTATGCCAGAACCGGATGTGCGCATCACAGAGGAGGTCGAGATCGACGACGATCTGTTGGGCATGACCGTAGAAGAGATTTCAGATCAATACGGGCTGGCTTCGGATGCAAACAGGGAAGCGCGGAAAATGATGAATGAATGCATCCTGAAGTTCAGAAAGAGGAATGATGGGTCATGAGCATCAGAGACTTCCTTGTTGGCACCGATCAGAGCTTTGACAACATTATCAACGGTGGGTCGCAACAGGTGTTCCAGGCCCTTGCAATCCCCAGCGCCCAATTCCTGACTATGCTCGCCGGGGCTGCACTGGCAGTCTGGGCGGTCACCGCAGCATACCGGGGTAGCTTCTCCCTCGATGGATTCATTGCCTTTGTTTTTCGATTTACCTTGTTCTATCTGGCGGTGTCCGGAGGCGCGCTTTGGACCCAATTCATCTATCCTTTTATCACTCAGTTCCCGGTCGATGTTGGCAACACCATCATCAGCAGGTTTGGAGGTGGGGGTGACGCTGGTGGTGTGGCTACCGCATTTGCCGATGTTGCTGATACTTCTTTCGACAACATTGTGACAGCCATAGGGTCCTATGGCGTGACAGACTACCTCGCAGGAGACGCACTTGGTGTTTTGCTGTTCGCGTTGCTTGCCGCGTTTTTCATCCTTCTAATGATCATTGTCGCTCTCGCCCTGCTCGTTGCTTCTAAGGTCCTGTTGGCGATCCTTCTGGCTATCTTTCCGGTGCTTGCAGTTTGGGCCTACCTCCGCAGTTCGGCAGAAATCTTCAACGGCTGGGTGCGCGGCATTACCATGCTGGTTTTGTTCCAAGTTTTGCTTTTTGGAGTTATGGGGATTGCACTGGCTGCCACGCAGAGCGTATCGGATGCTGTCTCTTCCGGCATCGACTCTGGTTCAGATATACCTCTGGAAATGTTCAAGCTCGCGGGCATCAGCGGAATTACAGCTGGGTTGTTACTCATTTGTCCGATGATTGCACAACGTATCGGTGGTGCGGCTTTGAACTTGGGCGAGTCCCAGATTAAGGGAGCCTCTCTGGCTGGAATGAAACTTCTGGGCGGCCAGATTACAGGCGCAAACTCTGGCGGCAACAACCTAGGCGACGTCTCCAACCAGCGTGCCAGTGCTGCAAATGAGGCCGACAGGCCATCCTCAACTGAGGCAAACAACCAGCGCATTCGGGATTCTGTAAAGCGCGGGGCCGAACGCATGGCCGAAGACGCACGACGGCGCGGAAGCTGATCAAAACTCATTGAAATCATTGGCGGGCTGGCCCCGCAACAGACGAGGAGTCACCAGATGCAACATGCAGCAGCAGATTTGAGGCCCGATCCGCTCAATCCTGACGGGCAGTATCAGGGCTCTCCCCTGCCGGACACGACCACCATTCACGACGGTCACGACCGCTGGGAAGATGAGATGTATCTGTCCATGCGGCGCAGGACAAAGATGGCCTATGTCGTGGCCGGAGTTGGCGCGCTGATCGGCGTGATGGGCGTTGCGGCTGTGATGGGTCTGGCTCCGCTCAAACAGGTCGTGCCCATCACAATGACGGTCGACAAACATACGGGCCTGGTCAACGTGGAATCCCGTCTGGGTGATCTGACGCTGGACGATGATGAGTATGTCACGCAGGCGCTGTTGTTTCAGTATGCCCGTGATCGGGAAACCTATGACGCGCACGATCAGCGCGAGCGGCTGACCGATGTGTACCGGCGGACCTGTGGCGGAGCCGCCGAGGATCTGGCTGCGCTCTATGACGAAGACAATCCCAACAGCCCCATGAACATCTATGGCAACTATGGGCGCGTTGATGTCCGTATTCGGTCTGTCACGCTGAACAACTCAAACTCGGCGACGCTGCGCATCACGAAAAGCGCTCGCCAACAACAGGGCGCTCCGGTCTCAACGCGGAATTTCGTGGTGACAATGGGATACGAGTTCGACCGCACCGGAAACATGACACTGGAAGAGCGTTGGAACAATCCAACCGGCTTTTGTGTCGCCAATTACCGACTGGATGAGGAGGCGCGATAATGCTGCGTTTACTTTGCACTGTGGCTGTTATGCTGGCGCTTGGCGCGACTTCTGTCTCAGCTGAACAAAATGGACGGGGAACCCGCACGGACGCGCGCGTGCGCACGCTCGTGTATCACCCTGACGAGGTTTACAAGATCGATGTGTCGCGGGGCTATGCTCTCAGTATTCACCTTCAAGACGGTGAACAGATGGTCGATGAGGTCCGGGGCGATCCGAAGACCTGGGACTTCATCCCGCTGACCGCTGGCAACGGTTTTGTCCTGAAAGCCAAACACGCCACCACGCAGGCGAGCAACCTCATTCTGCAAACCAACCTGCGAAGCTATGTGTTTCTCCTTCAGGCGCATGAAGCCGGTCCACCTGATAATATCGGGTTTCTCTATCGGTTCAGCTATCCGGATCAGAAAAAGGGATTCAAACCGCGACAGGCCGGTAACATCCAGACTGCATTCAACACCACCGGACGGCCTGCCAATCTGCAATACAGCGCCAGCGGTGACAGGTTGTTGCGGCCGGAAGTGGCGTTTGATGATGGGCGCAAAACCTATCTGCGCCTGAAACAGCAAAGCGTGCGGCCTGCAGTCTTCGCCATGGACGCAAAAGGGCGCGAACGTCTGGTCAACTCAACGGATCTGGCCGATGGCACCATTGTCGTGACCGGTGTTTATCCGCGCCTGGTCCTGCGCGACGGGCCTTATGTGGTCTGCGTGTTCAACATCCCCCTCTATGAAGTCGACCAGAACCGGAACCCGAACAAACCACGCAGGGTTTCGGCATCCACATCTCAGCGCAATTCAAGTCATGGTGGGGAGAACCGCTGATGTCTGAGAAAAACAAACTGCTTGAGAACCGCATCGAAGGCTCTGAGGAGGAAAAACGCGGCCTGAACCTGCCCATGATCCTCGGCATCAGCGCATTCGTTGCCTTTGTTGGCCTGTTCTTCTGGATCAACAGTGGCGGGGATGAAACCGGCCGACGCGGCAGCATCATTCCCGAAGTCAACGAGACACCGGACCAGCGCAATCAGGGGGGCACCCTATTCGGAGCCGTGCCAACGGGACCTTTGCCCCAGGTCGAACAAGAGCCAGACCCGCGCGTTGCCATTCTGGAGGCTGAGCTGGCGGAATTGCGCAAGTTAATCAAAGCCGCGCAGGCCGAGGCACCTGTTGAGGAGGCCGCCCCGCAAGCGCCCGCCTCGGATCTGGACGCGGCGGCCCTCGCAGCGCTCGAAAAACGCACCGCGCGACAAGAAAAGGCCCTTGAAGCGTTCCTGAAGAAGCTGGAAGAGGATCGGCTTGCGGATGAGCGCCGGCAACGGGAACTGCTCGCGCGGATTCAAGCGAACAGGCCGATCACGGAACCGGGCCAAGCGTCTGAACCGGCACAGCAAGGCGATCCGGCACGGGATGCCGTTGCGGCTGAAGAAGATCGGTTGACCCAGCCTTTGACCAATAGCCTTGGACGCAATGCTGCTGGGGCGGGTGCTGGCGGCAATGCGAATAACAGCACGGGCAACGATTTCCTCGATGCCGCCGCCTCGCGTACAGTCCAGACAGCGCGGGCAACCCAGTTGCAGGATGTGCATCGCCTGATCACGCAAGGCACCATGATTCCGGGCGTTTTGGATACAGCAATATCGTCCGATCTTCCCGGTGAATTGAAAGCCACCATAAGCCTGGATGTGTGGTCAGCGGATGCAACCACGATCCTGATCCCCAAAGGCTCAACGCTGATTGGTGAATACTCGTCGGATATCTCCCTTGGTCAGCGCCGGGTTCTGGTGGCCTGGAACCGGGTGATCACGACGGATAAGCGTTCCATCATGATCGGCTCGCGCGGCGTCGACGGTCTGGGCCGCGCCGGTCTGACAGGCAATGTGCAGCACCACTTTGGCCTCAAGTTTGAAGCGGCGTTCTTTATCTCGATCTTCTCGGGGATTTCCAGCTTCGGAAATCGCACTTTGAGCGAGAACGATCTGTCCACCGGAACCGATGGCTTTGCGAATTCCGGTCAGGATGCCTTTGAGGAGTACCTGTCGATCCCGCCGACAATCTGGGTGGACCAGGGGGAGAACATCAACGTGTTCGTATCGCGAGACCTCTATATGTGACGCCTTGAGCATCATTCCAAGCGGGGCGCAACATGGGTTGTGCCCCGCTTTCCTTTGAAGCCTGCGACACCCTGACACTCTTGCCCTGAAGGAGAATGCCATGAGCACCATACAGGCAAAGACCCACCTCCCTTATACGATTGCAGCAGGCGTCCTCAGCATCCCGCTCTGGGCCGCGCTTTTGATAGCCTGGAAGGTGAATGGCGATATTGAAACATGGCGGCCGTGGCTCTTGCTCAGCCAGCGCAACACGCTGCACCAGAAGGATTGGGACCTGGTCCTTTGGGGTGGCATGACACTCGGGCTGATGACCGGCGCGGGCCTTGCCTATCTCTTTGGCGGGATGGTGTTTGGTGTGACCGCGACTGATGCCCACGGCGACGCGCGTTGGGCCACGGCCAAAGAGATCCGCGCAGCGCGTCTGATCAGCGATTGGGGACTGGTGCTGGGCAAGCTGGGCAAACCGGAGAGAAAAGCCCCGCATCTGCGCGCCCATACCGATGACCAGGGCACGGTGCTGGTCTCGGGTCCGCCGCGATCCGGCAAGGGTGTTGGTATCATCGTCCCTACCCTGCTCGACTATCCCGGCTCGCTCATTGTCTATGACGTGAAGGGCGAACTCTTCGAAACCACGTCGCGGCGACGGCTGGGCAAGGGGGACAAGGTACGGGTCCTGTCGCCATTTGACGTCCAGTTCCCCAACAATCCGGATGGCTCGCTTGTCGGCCGGTCGCATAGCTTCAACCCGCTGATCGAGGTCGCCGCAATGGCAGATCTCGAAGACCGGCTTGTGCGGATCTCTGAAATCAGCGCGGCACTGTTGGCCCCTAAAAGCACAACCGGCGCTGAGGCGTCTTTGATGGAAGATGCACAGGAAATATTTGAGGCCGCGGCGGCGATAGTTTGTAACGAGCCGGAACCCTCGCTTGGGCGCGTACTGCAGGTGTTGACGCCGGAGGTCGCTGGTGACGATGAGGTTCCAGATTACAAAGCTATGTTTGCCGCCCTTGCCCCGCGCGCGCCTGATCCAGTCTCGAAAGGCGCGATGCTGCGCATGGCGGGCCAGGACAACAAGCAGTTGGGGATCTACCTGTCGGTCCTGATGGGCGGTGGTCTTAATGCGTGGCGCAACCCCGCGATCGTGCGCGCGACAAAGACCAATGATTTTGACTTTGAATCGATGCGTTGGGAACCTCAAACTTGCTACATCTCGATTCCGGAAGCGCATAAGCAGGTGTCGCGGCCTTTGGTGCGTCTGTTCATCCAATGCGCCATCAACGCGCTACGCCGACGGCTCATGGCTTCGGGTGAGGATTTCTTGCCGGTTCTGTTTCTGATCGATGAATTTCATTCGCTGGGGAAAATGCAAGGCGTCCTCGATGCTGTAACCACCCTACCCGGCTATGGTGGCCGGCTGTGCCTGGTCGTACAATCGCCGGCATCGCTGCGCGAACACTATGGCCCTGCAGGTGAGGAAATCCTGACTGAAAGCTCGCACCTGCATGTGTGGCTGACGCCCAATTCTGAGGAGACAAAACAAAAGCTGTCCAAGGCGCTTGGCAACAAAACGGTGACACAGAAATCCGTCTCGGGGCGCAACTGGTCTAAAGAGCCCGGCCGGTCTGAAAGCTGGTCAGAGAAAAGCCGGGCACTGCTGACCCCCGAAGAAATCGGCCGGTTGGGCAAAGAAGAGGTCATTATAACCGGCAAGGGTATGTTCCCGATCCGCACGAACCGGGTGTCCTATTACAAAGACCATCGGTTCAAAGCGCTGAATGACAGCCAAAAGGGCAAGTCTTGGCCGGATGTGCCTGTGGTCAAGGATGGCGTTGTGACCCGCTATGATGAATTCCTGAAAAGTGCCGGGTCGGCCAAATCGGCTGAGGCCGGAGAACCGGAGCTTGAGCCTGTCGCCAAACCTCCCTTGTCGCAGCGCGCGGCTGTCACTGGACCACGCTCATATGATCCGCCTGAGTATGAGGGGTATCTTGATCAAGGTGTGGCCGGCTACGGATACTTCGAAGATCCGCGCGAGACTGCCGATGACGAGGAAACAGCCGAGGACCGCCAACTAACGCAAGCAATCCAAACGGTGAAAGCACCCAGCTTTGCGGACAACCTCGGTAACCTCTTGAACCTGGCAACGATCAGCCCGGACAGTGAGCCCAAGCTTGCCGATCTGGCACATCGGCTCTCACCTGACGAGCTGGTCAAAAGGCTGATGCCACTGTTCAGCGGCAAAAACGTGAAGATCAGTGGCCATTCGCTGCGTGGGGCATGAACTGGCAAGAAGCCGGACAAACCAGCCTTATGCTGACGCTGCCAATGCTTGCGCAGAAATCGATCGCGCTTGAAGCAAGGAATTTGCTGCGTTGCAGCCAATGTCCCCAGACCAGCCGTTCAATCTTGCCGAACTTGTCTGGATTCATGCACCCTTTCGCTGCGGTCGGTTTCGATATTCAAGAAGCGGACAAATTGAGAAATTGCAGTGGTCGTGCCTTTGCCCGATGTGTGGTGTGTCGCCGGTTACGAATTGCATTCGTTCTGTTCATATCCGGTTATCTGTGATGAATGGCATCATGAAAATTATTGGCAAACAGGACTACCTGACCCAGCCTTGGAAAAATGGTCTTGGTGTTACAAAAGAGATCACCTGTGTGCATGATGGCGACAGGTTGGTTTGGCGGTTGAGCCTTGCGCGTGTCACCTCTGACGGTCCATTTTCAATGTTTCAGGGGTTCGAGCGCATTCTGACAGTCATATCCGGTGACGGCATGATCCTGACCGGTGAGGGGAAAACCTATCGCGCGGACCCGTTCCAGCCACTGTGTTTCTCGGGTGGCATTGTTCTGAATGGCGCATGTAACAACGGCCCGGTCGAGAATTTTAATCTGATATTTAACCCTAACCTGATTTCGGCGACCGTCCATGTTCTGTCTGCCTGGTCTTCTGACATGGGGCAAACAACCACAGCCGGAGTGAGTGCCATCTATGCTCTGTCAGAACGCATAAGCATCACTGACACTGTCACGCTCGACCAGGGGGATACTTGTCTGCTGGACAACCCGGTGCCTTTGATTGCGTTGACACAAGATCAACGATGCATCTGCGTTTCGCTGACACATCGCTGATCTCTCATAACACCTCAGAGGCCCGACACCAGTTCGCCAATTGCAGCCCTGTACCGCGTCACAATGCTGTCGCGGGCGACGTGGCGGCCGGATTTGACCATGTGACGGCCAGCTGACCATGTGTCGGTGACAACATCGTCGGGTGCCGCGAAACACAGGCCATCGAGTACCTGTTCATCCTTCAAAGCACAGAGGGACGGGTGGTCCCGGTCGATGGCGACCAGATCGGCCAATTTTCCTTCAGCAATTACACCAGCATCACGACCAAGCGCCTGCGCGCCGCCTCGGGCTGAACCGGTATAGAGCGTATGGCCAACTGATCCTTCACCAACCACCAACACGTTGCGGGACATGTCACGCAGCCGTTGCGAATATTCCAGCGTCCGCAGTTCTTCGGTCAATGATATGCGCACGTTGGAATCAGAGCCCAGGCCAAACGCGCCATCATGCTCAAGATAGGTTGGGCCATTAAATGGGCCATCGCCCAGATTGGCCTCGGTGATCGGACACAGTCCGGCGACGGCACCGCTTTTGGCCATTGCGAGGGTTTCGGCATCGGTCATATGGGTCGCATGGATCAGGCACCAGCGATCAGTGACATCCACATTGTCCAGAAGCCAGGCAACCGGGCGTTGGCCCAGCTTGGCTTCGACATCTGCCACTTCTTTGAGTTGCTCGGAGATATGAATATGCACGGGGCCCTCCAGCACAGCATTCAGCACCCGGGCCAGATCAGCAGGTGATGTTGCCCGCAGCGAGTGGGGCGCAATACCAACCTGCGCATCAGCGGGCAAATCGCCAAGCCTTGCTTTGCATGTATCAACAAGAGACAGAAAGCGATCCACATCATTGGAAAAGCGTAGTTGACCACCTGCCAACGGCTCCTGATTGACGCCACCATAGGTGTAGAGCACCGGCAGATGGGTCAGGCCGATACCTGTCTGGATGGCTGCGGCATAGATCCGGTCACTCAGCTCCGACAGCTGCCCAAAGGCGCTGCCATCCGGCTGATGGTGCACATAATGAAATTCGCCAACTGACGCGTACCCTGCTTCTTGCATTTCCATGAATACCAGAGCAGCGATTGCTTCATACTGCTCTGGCGTCAGATGTTCCAGAAAGCGATACATCAGTTCGCGCCACGTCCAGAAGCTTTCGCGCCCCGCAGCGCGAAACTCGGTCATGCCTGCCATCGCGCGCTGAAACGTGTGGCTATGCAGATTGCCGAGAGCAGGAAGCAGGACGTCAACACGATGGTCATCCGGCTGGGGCACGCAATCGCGCGTGATCTTCACGATATGGCCATTGTTACATTCGACACGAACACAACTAACCCATTCACGACCCAACAATACTGTTCTTGCGTAGATCTCCATCATCTTCTCATTTGTATAGACATTATGATATTATCATTATACAAACGCTCCACATTATGCAACTTGAGAATCGGTTGGAATGTCCAAGAACAGAGTTTACACAAACGCGACCCTGGTAACGCTTCAGACTTCTGAGCGTCCGTACGGCCTAGTCGCCAACAGTGCGGTTGTGATCTCGGACGGTGTGATTGCCTGGGTCGGACAGGCCGGTGAAGTGTCCGTACAATACGCCGATTTCCCTGTCGAGGACCTCGAACAGCGCCTTGTCACTCCCGGCCTTATCGATTGCCACACACATGTTGTCTTTGGTGGCGACCGCGCCGAAGAGTTTGAAATGCGTCTGAACGGTGCCGGATACGAAGAGATCGCCCGCGCAGGTGGCGGCATCAATTCGACGGTACGCGCAACACGGGAAGCCAGTCTTGAGCAACTTGTCGAGGGGGCTGTGCCCCGCGTTGACGCGATGATCGCCGAAGGATTGACCACGATTGAGATCAAATCCGGTTACGGCTTGGAACGCGACACCGAACTGAACATGCTGCGCGCCGCGCGCGAGATCGCCCGACTGCGGCCTGTTACGGTTCACACCACATACCTGGGGGCTCACGCAACACCCCCCGAATACAAAGGCCGCGATGACGCCTATATCGACGAGGTTGTGATCCCCACGCTGCACGCAGCCCATGCCGAAGGGTTGGTAGATGTGGTGGACGGCTTCTGCGAAGGTATTGCCTTTCAACCTGATCAGATTGCGCGCGTATTCGATGCAGCCAAATCCCTGGGCCTGCCGGTGAAATTACATGCCGAACAGCTCAGCAATCTGGGTGGCACAAAACTGGCCGCCTCTTATGGGGCGCTGTCGGCGGACCATATCGAATACCTTGATGAAGAGGGCGTCATTGCGATGGCGAACGCTGGCACCACCGCCGTTATTCTGCCCGCCGCATTCTATACGCTGCGCGAATCTCAGCAGCCGCCAGTGGATTTTTTGCGCAAACACAAGGTGCCGATGGCGCTGGCCACGGATTGCAACCCCGGCTCGTCGCCGCTGACCTCGCTGCTGCTGACCATGAACATGGGCTGCACGCTCTTTCGCATGACGCCCGAAGAGGCATTGGCAGGTGTGACACGCAATGCCGCGCGTGCCCTTGGCCTGCGGGATCGTGGGGCAATCGCCCCCGGTATGCGCGCTGATCTGGCCATTTGGGACGTCGCCCGCCCCGCCGAGCTGTCTTATCGCATCGGGTTCAACCCGCTTTATAAACGTATATATGGAGGTCACGCGTGACTATTCTCACCCTCGTTCCCGGACAGGCAAGCCTGCCACAACTGGAAGACATTTACCGCAACGCCACTTCAGTGCAATTGGACCCTTCCTGCAAGCCCGCCGTCGAAGACGCGGCCGGTCGCATTGCAGACGCAGCAGCCGGTGACATCGCTGTTTATGGCGTGAACACCGGTTTCGGCAAACTGGCCTCCGTGAAGGTGGCACCGGAAGATACAGCGACCCTGCAACGCAATCTGATCCTGTCGCATTGCTGTGGTGTTGGCGATCCGATGCCACGGACCCTGGTGCGTCTGATGATGACATTGAAACTGCTCAGCTTTGGGCGCGGTGCTTCCGGTGTGCGTTGGGAATTGGTCGAACAGCTGCAAAACATGTTGGCCAAGGGCGTCACGCCGGTTGTTCCGGCACAAGGTTCCGTCGGCGCGTCGGGCGATCTGGCCCCTCTGGCGCATATGACGGCTGTGGTCATCGGTGAGGGCGAGGCGGAATTTGACGGTACTGTCATGCCCGGCGCCGAGGCACTGGCCAAGGCCGGGCTGACGCCCATTGAACTGGGCCCCAAGGAAGGGCTCGCGTTCATCAACGGCACGCAGTTCTCCACCGCCTACGCTTTGGCGGGTCTGTTCGATGTCTGGCGCGCGTCGGGCAATGCTCTGGCAATCTCGGCGCTGTCTACAGATGCGATCATGGGGTCAACTGCCCCGTTGCAGCCCGAAATCCACATCCTGCGCGGTCACCGTGGCCAGATTGAAGCGGCAAATACCATGAGCGCCATTCTGGACGGCTCCGAAATCCGCGAAAGCCACCGCGAAGGCGACACCAGGGTGCAGGACCCTTATTGCATCCGCTGTCAGCCGCAGGTGACGGGCGCGGCGATGGATGTGCTGCGTCAGGCCGCCACCACGCTGCTGACCGAGGCCAATGCCGCCACCGACAACCCACTGGTGCTGACCGAGGCGGGCTTGATCGTGTCGGGCGGAAACTTCCACGCCGAACCTGTTGGATTTGCCGCCGACATGATCGCGCTGGCCCTGTCGGAAATCGGTGCGATCTCACAACGTCGCGTGGCGTTGATGGTTGATCCAACGCTCAGCTTTGATTTGCCGCCGTTCCTGACGCCCAATCCCGGTCTGAACTCGGGCTTGATGATTGCCGAAGTCACAACAGCGGCGCTGATGTGCGAAAACAAGCATCTGGCCAACCCCTGTGTGACCGATTCAACGCCCACATCGGCCAATCAGGAAGATCACGTGTCGATGGCGGCCCATGGTGCGCGCCGCTTGCGCCAAATGGTCGATAACCTGAACAATATTCTGGGTGTCGAGCTTCTGTGTGCGGCCCGTGGTGTGGAATTCCGCGCGCCTCTGCAAACCAGCCCGCCGCTGCAAAAGGCCATCACGCGTCTGCGTGAGGATGTCACCAGCCTTCAGGAAGATCGCTATATGGCACCCGATCTGAAGGCGGCCCATGATCTGGTTGCGACTGGCGCGATCCTGCATGCCATGGGCGCGGCGCTGCCGGAGCTTGGTTGATGCAAGTCTTTGACGTCATAACTGGTGATGGCCCAATTGTGTTGGGCCAGCCACATGGCGGGACGTTTGTGCCTGATGCTATCGCGGCCCGGTTCAATGCAACCGGCACCGGGCTGGCAGATACGGATTGGCACATCACCCGGCTTTATGACGGGCTTCTGCCCGGCGTAAGCGTGGTGAAATCCAATGTGCATCGCTACGTCGTTGACGCCAATCGTGATCCTGTGGGTGTTTCGCTCTATCCGGGGCTAAACACCACGACGCTGGTGCCACTGACCGATTTTGATGGCCAATCCATCTGGTCAGAAGGTCAGGAGCCGTCGGACGATGAGATCGAAGAGCGTCGCCAAGCCTATCACGCACCCTATCATGACGCGCTGAAGGCCGAGTTGGAGCGGGTCCGCGCCAAACACGGCATTGCCATCTTGTTTGACTGCCATTCGATCCGCTCCAACATCCCGTTTCTGTTTGAAGGTGAATTGCCGATCTTCAACACCGGCACCAATGACGGGGAAACCTGTGCACCGGCAATTGAACGCGCAGTTCATCAGGTGGTCAAAAACTCTGACCTATCGGCGGTTCTGAATGGTCGGTTCAAAGGAGGCTGGACCACCCGACATTATGGCCAACCAGAGATCGGCATTCATGCCATCCAGATGGAGATTGCCCAGCGAGCTTACATGCGCGAAGCCCAACCCTGGAAATATGACGTCGACCGTGCTGGCCGCGTGCGCCTGTATTTGCAGGAGGCTCTTGAAAGACTAGCTGAACTCGCGCGCTTACACGCGCTTATCAAGAAAGGGAGAGAGATTTGACCGATCCTCGCAAAAACACCCGTGACATTTATCCCCCCACGGGCACCGAACTGAATGCTAAAAGCTGGCTGACTGAGGCACCCCTGCGGATGCTGATGAACAACCTGCACCCGGACGTGGCAGAAAACCCGCATGAGCTGGTTGTGTATGGTGGTATCGGACGCGCGGCACGGACCTGGAAAGATTTCGATCTGATCGTCGAAAGCCTGAAAAACCTGGAAGAGGATGAAACCCTCTTGGTGCAGTCCGGCAAGCCGGTCGCCATTGTCAAAACCCACAAAGATGCGCCACGTGTTCTGATCGCCAACTCGAACCTGGTGCCGCATTGGGCCAACTGGGATCACTTCAATGAGCTCGATAAAAAGGGTCTGGCGATGTATGGCCAGATGACCGCGGGCTCCTGGATCTATATCGGCAGCCAGGGCATCGTGCAGGGCACCTATGAAACCTTCATGGAAGCGGGCCGCCAGCATTTTGATGGTAGCCTCAAAGGCCGCTGGATCCTGACCGGTGGTCTGGGTGGCATGGGCGGTGCCCAGCCTCTGGCAGCCGTGATGGCCGGTGCCTGCTGCCTGGCGGTGGAATGCGACGAGAAAAGCGCAGATTTCCGCCTGCGCACCCGCTATGTCGATGAAAAGACGCACAGCCTTGACGAAGCGCTTGAGATGATCGACCGCTGGACCAAGGCGGGCGAGGCAAAATCCGTAGCTCTGATCGGCAACGCGGCCGACATCTTCCCCGAGATTAACGAACGTGGCATCCGCCCCGATATCGTCACTGACCAGACTTCGGCCCATGACCCGGTCAACGGCTATCTGCCACAAGGCTGGACTGTTGCTGAGTGGCGAGCCAAGGCCGAAACCGCTCCCAAAGAAGTAGAGAAAGCCGCGCGTGCCTCGATGAAAGTTCAGGTCGAGGCCATGGTTGCCTTCCATGACGCCGGCGTGCCAACCGTGGACTATGGCAACAACATCCGCCAGATGGCACTGGAAGAGGGGCTGGAGAACGCCTTTGCCTTCCCTGGCTTCGTGCCCGCTTATATCCGTCCTCTGTTCTGTCGCGGTATCGGCCCGTTCCGCTGGGCAGCCCTGTCCGGCGATCCGGAAGACATCTACAAGACCGACCAGAAGGTGAAGGAACTGCTGCCCGATAACACGCATCTGCACAACTGGTTGGACATGGCCCGCGACCGGATCGAATTCCAGGGCATTCCGGCACGTATTTGCTGGGTCGGTCTGGGGGATCGTCACAGGCTGGGACTGGCCTTCAATGAGATGGTCAAGAACGGAGAGCTGAGCGCTCCGGTTGTGATCGGTCGGGACCACCTGGATTCAGGTTCGGTTGCCTCGCCCAACCGAGAAACCGAAGCGATGATGGACGGCTCAGACGCCGTTTCCGATTGGCCGCTCCTGAACGCATTGGTCAACACTGCGTCCGGCGCTACCTGGGTCTCGCTGCACCACGGCGGAGGCGTTGGCATGGGCTTCAGCCAGCATTCGGGCGTTGTGATCTGTGCAGATGGCACCGATGACGCGGCCAAACGGCTGGAACGGGTTCTGTGGAACGATCCGGCCTCGGGTGTCTGGCGCCATGCCGACGCCGGCTATGAAATCGCCAAAGACTGTGCCCGTGAACATGGTCTGAAACTGCCCGCCATTCTCGGCTGAAAAATTGCGCCGGGTCGAACAGATCCGGCGATCGCTGCTGTGGAGGATGAAGGCAGCAAATTTAAATGCGAACAGGAGGAAAAAATGAAGACGACATTGCCGGAAGGCGCAAGACTACCAACATTTTGGGAAGCAATGATTTCACTGCTTTCTTTGGTAGTGGGCATAGCGGTGTCCATTATCGTGTACGGGCTTGACCCACACATTCCAATGCTTCTGGGTGTGACGGTCGCAAGTGCAGTCGCACTACGCTGCAAATTCCCTTGGCAAAGCATCCAGAATGGCATGGTTCGGGGCATAACCAACGCATTGCCTGCTGTGATCATCCTGATTGTTGTCGGAATTTTGATCGGCGTCTGGATTCTTGCGGGTGTGGTGCCGACGCTCATTTACTACGGCCTTCAGGTTCTGTCGCCTGGCATCTTTCTGCCTGCTACGGTGATCATCTGCTCGATTGCTTCGCTGGCAACCGGGACCAGCTGGGGTACTACGGGTACGATTGGTGTAGCCCTGATCGGTATTGGGGCAAGCCTTGGTTTCCCCCTTCCCATTGTCGCAGGAGCAGTTCTTTCCGGTGCCTATTTCGGGGACAAAATGTCACCATTGTCGGATACGACGAATATGGCACCAGCCTTGGTGGGAACTGACCTGTTCACCCACATAAAGCACATGTCCTATACCTCCGGAGTAGCAATCATTCTAACCCTTATCATTGAGTATTTTCTGGGTCTTTCTTACGGCGGTAATAGTCCCGAAAATCTTGAGCGGGTTCAGACAATGCTCACTACCCTGGAGGCCAACTTCACGATCAACCCCGTGCTTCTTATCCCGCCAATTGTTGTTGCCGTAGTGTCTTACAAGAGAGTTCCGGCGATACCAGGTATTGCGCTTGGCGTTATCGCAGGGGCACTCTGCGCCATCGGTTTGCAAGGGGCGGGCTATGACGATCTTGTGAATGCTAGCTTCAAAGGGTTCAAGGCGGATACCGGAGTTGAAGACGTTGACAAGCTTTTGTCACGTGGCGGCATGAATTCAATGATGTGGACGCTCGGCCTTATTATTTCGGCACTGATGTTTGGTGGCGTCATGGAGCGCACCAGTCAGCTTAAGGTTCTGGCAGACAAGATCCTGACATTGGCCAAATCGAACGGCTCGCTGATCCTGACAACTGCCCTTACGACCTTTGGGGCGAACGTTGTGATGGCAGAACAGTATATGTCCATCGTCGTTGGAGCGCGTACCTTTGCGCCGGAATATCGCCGCCGCGGTCTTTCGCCTGAAAACCTCTCACGCGTCGTTGAGGATTCAGGCACGGTAACCGCTAATCTGGTTCCCTGGAGTTCAGGCGGAGCCTATCAAACGGCCACGTTGGGCGTTCCAACAATCGCCTATGCACCCTTTGCATTCTTCTGTTGGTTATCGCCGCTGGTGACGATCGCATATGGGTATCTGGGCATCACGATCAGTAAAATGACTAACGAAGAACTGGCTGAAGTGAGAACCGAAGAAACCGCGGCCGCAGCTTCTACATAAAAGTGCATCTTCCCCAATTGAACCCGGCCAGAGCAATCGCTCTGGCCGGTTTTTTGTACCCACTTGATGAGTGTCGACTATTCAGATTTTTTCAATAGAGCTGCTTAGGTGATAGCGGTTGCCCGGATAAATAAGGTTGCTCGTTGTCGCCACCGTGCGGCCACTCCAGGTTTTTCGCTCAATCATCAAGCAAGGGACCTCCTTGCCTATATCAAGATGTCGCTGCGTGTCAGCGTCGGGCATGATCGCGTGAATCGACTGCACAGCACGTGTGACTGGGCTGATTTTTTGAATATAGGAATAGGTTGTCATGCAGTTGAAGTCCTGCTCAAGATAATTCGGAACAGTATAGGGATTGACGAATTTGTTTTCCAGTTGCAGCGGGATCGTGCCCTCATAGTGAACGACGCTAGAGAAAAAAATCGGATGGCCGGGTGTGATGTTGAATCGCTCAGCCAGATAAATGTCCGAGAGAATTTCTGTCAGTTTCACAACTTTGCACTGATGGCTGTGCCCACGTGCCACGATTTCCTCTGCAATGTCTGCAATTTTCAGAACGGACGATCCGAATTTCTTTTCTGCGACAAAACTGCCCGAACCGGGAATGCGTTGTACCAGCCCTTCATCCGACAACCCCCGAATAGCCCGATGAACGGTCATCCGGGATGCGTCAAATTTGTCCATCAAAGAATGTTCCGTCGGGATTTTATCCCCCGGGACCAGCAAACCGGAATCGATCTCTTCCCTGACAAAATCCTGAATATGCTTGTAGATCGGTTGATTCTTTTGTTCTGGCAAAGCGAAGCTCACTCGAATTTACATTATGCGCGGATGGACTGCACCGGTGTTTTCGATGCAAGTGTTAGTGCAAATTGTTCACTGTTTCCATCTCAATGACGAACCTGCACCGCTTTAACCGGTTTCGTATGAAATGGCCTTAGGGCCGACCCCTGGGGTCCCTATATAATTAAGTGACTTGAATCGGCAGTTGTTGCCGCTAAGCAGCGCCCTTGCCCAATATTAGAGACCTTGCACCGGATCACCTGCTCGCAATGCGCAACGGATGCGACTCGATTGACCTACCCTAGCGAAGAATGAACTCACAATAGGTGTCGCGGGGGGCTTGTCGCTTGACCGTTGGGCCGCCGCAGTACTGTCACTTCAGAAGACGTTCCGCTCTTTGTAAGACTCCAGAAAATCCACGATCCTCTGTTCCGAATTTTCCTGGAAGAACTCCGATGTGGTTGTGTATTTCACAAGCTGGCCTTTATCGAGGAAGGCGATCTTGTCGGCGACATGCGCGGCAAAACCCATCTCGTGGGTCACGACAACCAGGGTCATGCCTTCAGCGGCCAGGGCCTTGATCACTTCAAGCACCTCGCCCACCAGTTCAGGATCAAGCGCCGAGGTCGGCTCATCAAACAACATCAGATGCGGTTCCATCGCAAGTCCGCGCGCGATGGCGACCCGCTGTTGCTGACCGCCCGACAGTTGCGACGGATAGCTGCCCGCCTTTTCAAGCATCCCGACTTTTTCAAGCACCTCGTTCGCCTTGACATGGGCCTCTGCCAGTTTCAACTTGCGCACGCGCACCAACGCATCACTCACGTTTTCCAGAACGGTCATATGGGGCCACAGGTTGAACTGCTGAAACACAAAGCCGATGTTGCGGCGGGCGTGCAAAAGCTCTTTCTCGGACATCAGAGAGCGTGAGCCCCCCTTGTCAGTGTATCCCAGAAGCTCACCTTCGATCAGAACCGATCCTTCGTTGTATTGCTCAAGAAAGCTCATGCACCGTAGCAATGTGCTTTTGCCGGAGCCACTTGGCCCGATCAGGCACACGACTTCGGATTCATTGATATCCAGAGAGATGTCTTTCAGCGCCTGAAAATCGCCGAACGTCTTGCTGATATTCTGCACTGAGATCGCAACGGGTGTTTGTGACTTGGTCATGGGGTTTCCTATTTGCGGATCGTGAGATGGCGTGTGAAGCGCGATTCAGCCAAACGGCCCAGATACGAGGTCAACTCGACCAGCATCCAGTAGAACAGAGCGAGGATCAGCGTCGCCTCGAAGAACGCGAAGGTTTCGGTTGACATCGTGGTCACTTCGAACAGCAGTTCCGGGACCGTGATCACCGAAAGCACGGCGGTTTCCTTGGTCAGGATGATCGAGAAATTCGTCAGTGGCGGTATGATCGAAATCAGCATCTGCGGCAGCATCACCCGGCGCATGATCGTGAACCGTGACATGCCCAGCATTTGCGCCGCCTCGATATGCCCGGGGGGGACCGCGCCGAACCCGGCCCGGAAAATCTCGGCGAAATAGGGGCTGCTGTAGATGGTCAGCCCGACGATACCGGCAGGGATCGGATCCAGAACCAGGCCGAACGACGGCCCGCCATAGTAAAGGATGAAAAGCTGGACCAGAAACGGCGTGCCGCGGATGATCTCGACATAGGCACGCAGAATGGGGTTGAGAAACTTGATCTTGGCGCGGATGCCAAGGGCAAGAACAAAGCCAAGCAATGCGCCCAGGACTGTCCCGGCAATCCAACACAGGATCGTAACGCCAAATCCGCTCAAAAGGGCTGGACCGTAGCGCGTGAACAGGTCGAAATCCATATTATGTTCCTCCAAGCGCAGGCGAGAGTTTGCGCTCTGCCGCGCGACCGGCCATGGCGATCACAAGGTTGAGGGCCAGGTAAAGGGCCGCAGCCGCCAGATAGATTTCCAAAGGCCGATAGGTCGAGGCCGCGATGTTCTGGCTGGTGCGGGTCAGTTCAGCGATGCCTATCACCGAAATCAAGGACGACGCTTTCAGCAACAGGATCAGCTCGTTGATCAGCGAGGGCAGCGAAATAACGAGAGCTTGCGGAATAAGGATCTTTTTCCAGACCTGCGTCATCGGAAATCCCAGCACCCGGGCGGCTTCGATCTGTCCTTTTGGAATCCCCATCAGCCCACCGCGCACAATCTCTCCGATATAGGCGGCCGAACAAAACGACAGGGCGATCAGGCCGGCGATAAAGGCAGGCAGCGAAACGCCGATGACAGGCAGGGCGTAGTAGACAAGCATCAACTGCACAACCAGCGGGACGCCGCGGAAGATGCTGACATATACGCCCCCAATTCGGCGGATGGCCTTGCGTTCGGAAACACGCGCGGCGCAAACCGTCACGCCGATCAGCAAACCGCACAGCATTCCTGTCAGGGACATGACAAGGGTGACCATCAACCCCTGAAACAGAAACGGCAAAGCATCAATGACAACCTGAATGTCCATACGGCCCTCCGGCGAAACGGTTCAATTCGATCCCCGCGCCAAAAGCTGGCGCGGGGGCGGGTGAGCTATGCTCAGATTTTGGGCTCTGGAACTTCGGTCGGCAGATCAATCGTAGTCCCAAACCATTTTTCCTGAATTTTCGCCAGCTCACCGTTTTCATGCATGGCCTTGATCGCATCATCAATCGCCGCCTTCAGGCTTTCGGAATCACCGTCAAGGCGCAGTGCCATGGAGAAGTAGGTCGGCGTCCCGAAGGCAGGCTCGACGATTGCAAACTCCGTACGCGATTGCGTCAGGTAGGCCAGGTTGAGCAGTGGTCCGGCCACGGCATCGACACGCCCGGCCATCAGATCGGAATAGGCCTGATTGTTGTCGACATATTCACGCAGATCAGCGCCGCCATCCAAAGTTGCAACATAGTCTTTTAGCTGATTGAACTCGGACGACGCCTTTTGCCCACCCACAGGCAGACCTGCGATATCGCTGGGCTGCTTAATTCTGTCGTCATCGGCGCGTTTGACCAACCCAACCGTGCCGGTTGCGAAAGGGATCGTGAACGCATAGCGCGTCATGCGCTCGGAAGTCACAGTAACCGGGGCATTCACCACGTCAAAACGCCCGGCTTCGAGACCCGGAAGAACGCTGGACCAAGGCAGGTCTGTATATTCTGCTTTCACACCGATATGTGCAGCGATTGCATCGGCCATATCACGGCTGACGCCCTGATATTCGCCATCAACGATCATGTCGAAAGGCGGATATTGCATTTCAGTTCCGAAACGCAGCGTGCCGCTCGCGATTACATCGTCCAGCACATCTGCCTTGGCTGCAACGGTGCCGGACAGCGCGATCGCACCGGCCATGGCGATGGTCGTTGCAAGCCGCGCTGCAGTGGTGGTGAAAGGTAAATTCATCTGGGCATCTCCCCTTTTGTGGGAACGGCAACGCATATCTTGCGTAATTTTATTACGCCGCTCGGTGATATTTTTTCTAGTATCTAAATGCATATACAATTATATACCTATGTCAAGTAACTACCAAACATCGCCGAACGGCACCCACCAGGAGTTGACATGAGACAAGATCCAGGAAGTGAGAAAATGCGCCTGTACGAGGAGGAAAGCTCGCCCGAGGCCATCAGCCGGAAGTTCGGAATAGATGTCAGTGACATTGTTGACTTCTCGGTCAATGTGAACCCGTTTGCCCCGCCCCCGGTTGTTTTCGACGAAGCCGCTAAGGCCATCAAAGCCTGTGGCGTTTACCCTGATCTTCACCTCAAGGGCCTGAGGCAACTGCTGTCCAGACGGCACGGCCTGGACGAGGGGAGTTTCATGTTTGGCGCAGGGTTAGATGATGTTTTGAAACTGATTTCCCAGGCGTGGCTTGGCCCTTCCAAGGTGGCGCTGGTTCACATCCCCACCTTCCCGCGATACGAGCTTGAAGCCCGAATCGTGGATGCCTCCCTGGTGTTTGTTGAATCAGAGACACCCTGGCAAATCGACATACCCAGGATCCGGGCCGCACTGGACGCACAGCAAATTGACGTCGCCTATCTATGCTCTCCCAACAATCCGACAGGCGCCCGCATCAATGTCAAGGACATCGAAAATCTGGTCGCAGAGTTTCCTGCCACGAAGTTTGTCGTCGACGAAGCCCTTGCAGACCCAGGCGAAACCGGCGCGATACCAATGGTCAATGTGTATTCCAACCTCGTGGTGTTGCGTACTTTCTCGAAATATTTCGGCCTGGCGGGACTAAGGGTTGGATACGCCGTGGGACAGCCCGACACCGTCTTTTCCCTGACATCGGTAAGGCCGCCTTTCAATGTGTCCGGATTCTCGGCCAGAATGGCCATGGCAGCTCTCGAGAACGATGATTTTCTGGCAACCACGCGCAGTGCATTTAGGGCTGAGCGTGAATTTGTGGTCTCTGAACTGGAAAACTTCCCCGGTCTAAGCGTTCGTGGATCGTGTTCAAACATGATGCTAATCTCCGTGGACGATATGCCAGCCGCCGAGTTTGTTGGGGCATTGGCCAGACACGGGGTTCTCGTGGTGGACGCAACCTCGTTTCGTGGCCTTGAAAGTGTGCCCTCAGTCAGAGTATCGTTGCGAACACGCGCTGAGAACATTCGGCTGATAGAAGCAATATCTGGTGTAGCCGCCTGATCCCATCCGGTGCGGGACGCTCTTCATAGACCACACCGGCGGGATGCTGCTACACAGGCCAATGACCACGGCTTGGCCCTCGGCGCGCAGGATGGGATCGCCTAACTGCCACCTAGAAACATGCGAGCCCCGATAGAAATATTGCGCATGCAAAAACCCATATTCATTCGGGCGCAACGAAGAGTCGCTTTGTCCTTGTAAAGCCGACACTCGGCCAACGGCAGCGATGTCCGCGATCTGTTTATTCGTGCAACGAATCTCGCTGCGCTCTGATCGAATGGCCGATTTACTCGCCGCGTTGCGACAACCATAATTCAGAAACCGCAAAAAACCTGTGCTGCGAGCGCGCACTGCAAGATTTTGACACTTCCGCTCAGGGCTCTTTGCTGTCATTTTCTGCAGGTTGCTTGAACGTCGGCTTGACCCCACTGGCAATCTGCGCGACCGAAAGAACCTCCTTCGGCCACTTCCCCATCGACGTTTAGAGAACCCTATACCGCTTTCTCCCTCAACACCCTAACGGCAACTGGTCGCCTCTGATCCCCGGTTTTCCGAAACTGCACAATCACATCGATCATCGAGCGGCAGTATTCCAGGATCTCTGAATAGGTCAGGCCGGTATCCGCCTGCAGGACCATCAGGGCCAGGCGTGAAAGTGCGGATTCCGGTGATGCGGCGTGCAGCGTGGATATCCCGCCCGGATGGCCCGAGTTGATGGCAGACAGAAAGTCATAGGCTTCGGCCCCGCGCAGCTCCCCCATGATAATCCTCTCCGGCCGGAATCGCAGACAGGCTTTCAATAGATCGCTGCTCGGTGCGTTCTTGTTGACGACCAGAGACACCGCATTGGGCTGGCTGGGCCGGATTTCCAACACATCCTCAATGGTCATGATCCGCTCTGAGTGGTCAACTTCGCCAAGACAGGCGCGCAACCAGGTCGTTTTGCCAGAGGATGTCCCGCCCGACAAAAGGATGTTCCATTTGGCCTTGACGGCCGCGCGCAGGAAATCACCAAAACCTTTGTTCTCGTAGGCATCGAAAACAGCCTCATCGGCGGGATCAACGCCAGATTTCAGATCAGCCATGTTGGCGTCCAGGTCCGGCAAGCCCTGCATCAGATCATCGAGCGACAGTTGCTTTGCCACGGCCCGGCGCAGGGCAAACGCAACGCCAGCCTCAACAGCAGGTTTGACCGCGACCTGCGCCCGCCACAATGACCTGTCGATTTCGAACTGCGAACCGGCCAGCGGCGTTTTGCTGGAAATGGGATTTTCACCGGCCAGGTCCTGCGCGAGCGCCAAAGCGTCGTCTTCTCCCATAGGCTCGTCCAGCTGACGCATGGCGGGCTCGCCGCTGCGCTCAATCCAGACCCGACCGTCCGGATTCAGGACGATTTCAGACAGGAGAGGATCGGAGAGCAATTGCTCTCCGAACACACGTTTCAATGTGCTTTCAAGGTGTCGGCTCATCGACTGACACCCCGATCACCCTTGGCCCGTTCTTCCCGTTCCCGACGCCGCTGCTCCTGTACCGCCGGATCACGGTCAATCTGTCGATCGACGCTCTTCACATCCCAGGCCGTGCGGGTGACATTGACGCGCTCCGGCTCGTCCGTCTCAGGGTTCCGGCGTGACCGGGTGACTTCTTCTTTGCCCACTTTGACGAACGTGGCCGTGTCACCGATTGAGATGTTGTTCCGAGCCATCTGGTCCTGCAAGGCGGTGCCCCAGATGCGTTCCGGCTCATCTTTGCCTTCGACCTTCATATCGACATAGAACGACTTGCTGTTTGGATCGTCGGGGCGCACCAGAGCCTCTTTGGCATCGACGATGACACCCGTGACACCGGTTTCAACAGAGACCTCCTGCCCGACAGTACGGTCCTGCTCGCCCTCTTCTTCTGACCGGTCTTGGTGCGCATCCCTTTTGATACGCGCGGCCTCGTGCAGTGGCTCAAGCCCGCGTTGTTCCTCACGCGGTGCGCGCTCGATATCGGTTGCTTTCCAGGCGCGGCGGTTTGCCTCGATGGTCTTCTCTTCGCCGGTCTCTTTGTCGATCTTGGTCACTGTCACTCTCTTGTAGCCATCATGGGCAAGCGTGGCCGTATCACCAATGTTGAGGTTTTCGCGCTGCATCAGGTCGGGCAAATCGACGCCCCAGACGCGGAGAGGTTTGTCCCGGCCGTCCACTTTCAGATCGACGTAAGGCGACAGGCTGCCTTTCTCGTCTTCTTTGTAGAGCGCAGACCCAACCTCGACGATCTGCCCGCGCACGCCTGCGTCCAGATCAGGGCGATACCGGGCTGAGCTGACTGCTTTTGCATTTGGTGCCTGCCCTTGCTGTTCCGGACCTGGGCGCGTGTCGCCCTCAAAACGATCCGGTGTTCGACCTGTCACACGCTCCTGCACCCGATCTTCAATCTCAAGCAATCGTCCACCGATCGCGGCCCGATCAAAACCCTGCCCCTTCATGGTCTGGATTTCATCCTGAACGCCAGTCTTGATCTTCTCCTGCAGGAAGTCTTCTCCCCTGCCCTCGGCAAAGGCACGGTTGATGTCACGAATCTCACCACGGGCATCGCGGTAGATCTCAGAAGCATCCTTATATGCGGCCTTCATATCAACGCGCGCCTGGTTCTCGCTGAGAGAGTGGGCATTCGCCAAAGTCTTTACGTCGCGCTCAAACCAGTTCTCGCGGGTCTGCTTGTCCACGTCGGCGCCATTGCGGATGCGCGACAACACCAGGTCGCCATTGATGCCCATTGCCTCCAAACGCTCGGCCACTTGTCTGTCGGCCTCCTTCAGCACAGCCTTGGCGGCAGCAGCGCGCGGATCGTTTGCAGCGGCGCGCTCCCGACCCTCTGAGCCTGTCCGCGCCTGTCTGATGGGCTGGGTGCGTGATGGATCTGCTGCATCCCGCTCTGCTGCGCGACGCTGGCGTGTCGGGTCCACATCGTCGCGGCCTACCTCAACCTCATCGTCCCGTTCCAACCGCTTGCCAAAGAACGTCCTAGTCTCTTCATCCATAAGCGGTTCATAGTCCCGCAGAACCCGAGAAATCGCAGCCTCGGTCTGGATGCGCTTTTCTTCATTCTCCATAGCCTCGGCCTTGGCGTCCATGCCTGTGATAAACTCACGTACATCGGTTCCAATGGCCTTCATCTCGCCGTCTATTCCTGACGCGTGGGTCGGGTCCATCTGGTTGGCAACTTGAGCGTTCATGTCGATTTCCTCATTGTTGAGAACCCCGCCCCGCAACAGGATATTAGCTGCGCCGAGAACAGCCGTTGAAAAATTGCCCAAGGTCTCGGCCCGCCCTGGGTATTGTGTTGTGAAAATGCCCTGCGCGACCCCGGCCTGATGTGACTGGAGTGTTTCGCCCAAAGCGGCGTATTCGGAATTGCGTTGGTCGTTCAGGACCCGCAGCTGGTCCGGTGCAATTGGCTGCTCCCGGCCGATGCCATAGAAAGGGAAACCGCTGCGCCGCTCTTGGGCTGGCCGCTCGCGCAGATCCCGGCCGTCACGCCGTGCATGAACCCGTGCGCTGCTTTCGCGCTCGGGGCGCAGGTTGCGGCTGAACCGGCTGGTAGCGGTCAGAACAACGCCAACGTCCCGCGCGGTCTCAACCTGCAGCTCACGTAGATCTTGGGGGCTAATCCCGTACCGGCTCAGCTGAAGAGTCTTGCCCAAGGCCCCTGCCCGGCTGATCACCAGATGCGTATGTGGATGCCCAGTGTCGTCGTGATGGGCCATGACGTATTTGTAGCGGTCGCCATACTCGCCGTTCGTCAACCGCTCGCCAAAACTGCGCGCAGCCTGCTTGGCGGCCTCCCGGTCCGTGTCCTTGGGGTAGGACAGGATCACATGGTAGGTGTAGCTGGTGACACGCGCATCCATCTGGGCCCAATCCTTCGCCCAGTCGTCCTGCACGTCGCGCAGACCATCCATCCCATGCGTCAGCTCGCCGGTATCGCCGCGTTCCATTTCGACGGTGCCCTTGCGGGTGATGTAAGACAGCTGGCCACCCAGACGCCCGGATGCCGTGACGCTTCCACCGCGGACAACCTTGACTACCGCCTGATTGGTCAGAAGTGCATTGGCGATCATGCCAGCTGCCCCACTGGATGCGTTCGCTCGTTGTGCCGGCCGCCGATGCGACCGCGCAAGGTTCTGACCAGGCCGCGGCTTCAGATCCGGGATCAACTGAAACTCTCCAAAGAGCGCGTCCCAGGCCGGATCATATGCGGAGGTCAAGCTGCTCATCCGTCACTCTTTGCGTTGGGTGACACACGATGCGCGCGTTGGATTTCCGCCAGCCGCTCAATCTCAAGAGCGCGGGTAAAAGACCGCGCACGGGCCGCATCCGAGTAATCCGCGAACAACTGACGCAACTCGCGGATCTCGACCTTCATGGCCTTGATCTGATCTTCGGTGCGCTTGTTGAGCCGGAACTTCCCTGCGTTCGCAGCCTTGGTCATCTGGTTAAGGTTGTTGGCCATACCGATCAGCTGAACCAGGTGTTCTTTGAACTGCAGCGTTCGGAATTCTTCTTTGGTCGGAATCCCGAAGGCCACACGCAGGCACATACGCACCAGGCCGGTGACGCTGCGCAGCCGCATGGCCTTCCTGCGCTGTTCAAGGAACGACCATTCGTCCTCATCAAAGCGCATGGATTTTACAAGTGATTTGGGTATGCCAGACGGCATCGGGGCGGCTCTCCTCGATCAGAAATCGGGCGAGGCCCCCGCAGGCCGCGCATATGGTGATTCAAGTGTAAGTTGATCTGTAAGCCGACTGCAAGTCCTAATGAATGTCGGTACTACATTCACTAATATCCCGCAAAGTAAGCGAAGGATGTAGAAGATCTGTAGCACGAGGCGCAACCGTTTGCCGCCTGCCGAACGCCAGTTGCCGCATGGCGGTAGGTGCGTGGCCGATGCCCTATTGCTGCCGCCGTTTGGTCGCTGACTAACGCCATTTGGCATACGACAACAGCCGTTTGGCGGTTGGTATTAGTCGTGTTGCCAGCCGCTATTAAGCATGTGGCATATGTCTGATGCCAATAGCAATTTGGCTTTCTAGCTGGTTGACCGTTGATGATTGCTTAGAAAAGCAATAGCGTAGATTTCAGCGCGGGTGCGGGATCGCGCGATAACTTGAAATCGCGAGCCCGGTTGTGGCACGCCGCTCTGCGGCGTGGCTTTCGGGCGCAGACCCGGAGACCAAATTGAAAATCTATGCCGCTGTAAACTCCAAAGGCGGAGCTGGGAAATCTTCCATGCTCGTCGCCTTTGCTTCCGCTTTGCACCATCAGGGCAAACGTGTTCGTATCCTCGATCTGGATTCACAAGGGACACTCTCGGAATGGTTGAATCCGAAAAACGGACTGGAATCGATCCCAGCCGATGAACTACTGATCGAGGCCGGGCAGTTTGCCAAGGAAGATGCAGAGAATGCGAAACTGGCTTATGCCCACATTCTTGAGGTGGAAAAGGCAGGGGGCTTTGACTACCTGCTGATCGACACCAAAGGCGAACCCAGCATGACGGCCGCGATGGCGATGGCTGTTGCCGACATGGTGCTGTGCCCGTCTGATGGATCGTCAGCGGAATACAAGCCCATCATGGTCACGTACAGATCCTGCGAAGCGGCATTGCAGCAAATCGGCAGCACGGCAGACCCGAAAGAAAAATTCCGCATCATGTTTACCCGGCAGTCCGTTGCGCAGTCAGCCGGTATCCAGAAGGGCAAACAAGCTCTGGCAAAGCAGTTTACCTGCATTGGTGGCATTGCCGATTCCGCCGCGATGGATGACGCGCTAAGGGCGGGGACAACGATCGGGCGGTTGATGGGTTTTGCTGAGGAAGCCATGGAACAGGCGGAAACCCAGACGGCCAGGTCGAATGCCCGCCGCATGGCGGATCGATGCAAAAAGGCGCTGAGCAACGCCGACTATGTGCTGAACGCTCTGAAGGAAAGTGAGGTGCATCATGTCGCGGCCTAAGAGCATTGAGAGCCTGTTTGAGGGGTCGGAATCCGAAATCGCGCCAACCGTGACAGAGCTTAAAAAACAACGGCAGGATGAACCCTCGGCTGAACTTAAACCGGACCCCGCCAAACCGGCGAAAACCGAAACGGTCGCAGATCAGGCACCAACCCAGAAACCCAAAAGGTCTAAACCAGCCACGGGCAGGCCAAAGCAAGATACCCCTGCGAGATCCGAAGGGCCTAGCGTGGCAGGGCAACCGATCAGGGTCCAGATATCAACCTCAGACGGCAGCGAGATTGCGGCTGCACTTGAAGAAGTCCGCGGCAACATACCTGCCGCGTTTCAGAAGAACTTCAACCTTAGGGCCTTTTTCAAAGAGGTTCTGCAGGACAACGATGCCGTCATTGCGGCCATGATCCGGAACAACCTGAATGGGGACGCAAAATAACCAAGCGCAAAAAAAGCCACTGGTGAAATCAAGAGTGACGTGCGTACACCGATCCGGTTCCAGATTTCGGCTCCTGAAGGTGGTGAAGTTGAAAGAGAAATACTGGACCTGCTAGAAGATGTTCCACCTGCTCTGCGAGCGAGTGTGAATGTCGGAAGGTTGTTCCGGCAAGTGATGTTGGAAAATGACAAAGAAATCGCAAAAATGATCCGCACGACGATAAAGGATCAAACACTGCACTGATCCTGATTTGGTCTGACTGCGCCAATCTCTGATGTCACGCTGGCGGCCAGGGCGCCGCTGGCCGAGGGTTAACCACAGGCTGACGCTGAGATATTTGGTGTCTCTGCTTACAGCCTGCTTCGGCCAGGCCAATTTCGCCCGGGGTTGAAATTGACCCGACTGGATAACCCTCGGCCGCGCAAGCGGAGAGGCCATTCCAAAATTCTTGGGCCAGTAGATGTGGGCAACAACGGAATGAGCCAAGGAAAGGCCAGACAGTGCGTGCGTGGGATTTTCCATTGAATATTGTCCGGTTCAATCGTCCAGGATTGCCGCTTTGAAAAGAGCTGGCTGTCCCTTCCCGGTCTTCATTCCTCGCGCCACTTGTGGCGCACAAATGGTCCGGTTCTCTTGGCCGGAGCAGAGGAAAAGGCGGCTTGCGCCGCCCTGCCCTCATGTCATTCGGTGACGGCATCGTCATCGTTCCGCTTCGGGAAGGCCACCATCTCGACGCCGGGGAACATGCTGTGCTTGACCTGGATCGAGGTGATGTTGCCGGCCTCATCGGTGTTGACGAAGAGGACCCCACAGCGATCCCAGAAGGTCTTGCCTTCTTTTTCACCGGTCTTGACGTTCAGTTTCAGAGTTTGAGTTGCCATTGTTTGATCCTCGCTTTGGCGTGTTTCGATGAACATGGGAAAAGCGGGCATCAAGGGGATGTCAGCAGGTAATTTGGTCCGCGCGGAATGCGCCGCAGGCGCAGGGGACATTACCTGTTGAAGCGCGGCGCCCAAACCGGGCACCGCGCGTCTTCCCCGACTGCCCGCTTATGTTCATCCCTTCAGAAACACGGCAGCCGAGGATCATCTCCGGCAACGGGGTTTGAACCTGTCAGACCAAATGAAGGGAAAAATCTCTGGGATCGCTGCGCGCGGGTCATTTGGACAAAGCGATACGATTTGTGGCAGCTACATTACCTCGGTCCATCACAGGCGCAGTGCTCAATTCGGAGTGCGGGTAGCCTTTCTGGGTCGGAATGACCCTCGCGGCAAAGAATGGAGGGTCACTGGCGCTGAAAACCGCCCTTTCCAATTGGCGGAGGCCAAAGGCCGGACGGTCCGGCCCTGATCCGCGCAAGCGCGGATCAGGTAATCAGCCGGACTCAATTTGAACCGGCGATATCTGACCAAATAGTTGCCGCTAACAGTTAGGCGTGAGCTTGGCCCCCGCAAACGAGAATACCCGATCCCAATGTATCGCCGCCAGTGAGGTGAGCATCTGCTGATCACGAAATAATTCACTTAGCGTTCTGCGGTCAAATCTACTATCTGCCGATTCATGGCTTACAATTACGACAAACTTTACGGTGAAAAACCAAACGCCCTCGGCGAACCCACACAAGTGTTCGTCGCGTTTTTTGATCAGTTCGATCAAACGGGTGCGCGCGTTCTCGACGTTGGGTGTGGACAAGGCAGAGATGCACTGTTCATCGCGCGACGTGGTCACCATGTTGTTGGTGTCGATATCTCCCCTAACGGTATTCAGGACCTGATCAGGGCGGCACATTCAGAAGAGCTGACTGTTGAAGGCATTGTAGCCGACATCACCGCATACGAGCCAGAGGGCAAGTTTGATGTGGTTTTGGTCGACCGAACTTTGCACATGCTCTCCGCCACAGCGCAAAAGGCCGTATTGGAACGGTTACTCGATCATGTTGATGTTGATGGCTGGCTTCTGATCGCTGATGAGGCATCCAACATCAACGGGTTCAAGGACGTGATCCAATCTCACCAATCGAACTGGAGCACGGAGCTTTCCAAGAGGGGTTACTTGTTCATCCGAAGATCTTGAACGCAATTCGAAATTGCCAATGTTTGGTTAAGCGGACACACGGGATACTCCCGCATCCACACTCAAATTCATTCCGGATTGCGAATACCCGCTCCCATCAAAACGGGCATAGTCCGCGCATCCGAATTGATTTCGAATACCTGTTCGACCCGAATGGAGCCAAGCCGTGCCGCCTCAAGCGCGGTCTTCATTTGATGCAGCGTCAATCCAAAGCCGCCATCATCTGACGCCTGCCAATCCCACTGCACGAACTGTCCACCCTTGTTGAGCAGACCCGCCAGCACCGCCACGGCTCCCCTGTAGTCCGGGAGAAAGGCGCAAACGGAAGAGGCACAGATCAAATCGAAATCTGAGACCCCGGTCTCCACCTCCTGTACATTTCCCGCCAGCATATCTCCGTGAACGGCCCTGACATTGGGCAGGTTCTTGTCCTTCAGGACCGCAATCATTTTCTCCGAGGTATCAACCGCGACAACGTCCGCCACATGCGGTGCAATTCTCTCCGCCAGCAATCCGGTGCCACATCCAAAGTCGAGCACACGCTTCGATTTCCAGTTCTTTCCACAAAGGTCCAGATGCGCGTCGAGCGAGGCAAAAGCGCAACTGGCGTAATATCTGACGTCGCTGTTGTCGTCCCAACCATCGGCATAGTCATTCCAGTCGTCAGTCATGTTGCTTGCGTTTCCTTCTGGATTTGGGTCGGCTCCACCACATGTACGCTGAGGCAGATGCACCAATGGGAACGCGCGACATTGGCGACGATCGCAACAACAGTCAATATGGGTTTGAAACGGCCATTGGGGGCGAATGAAGCAGCCGAGGCGGAACCTCAATTGACAATCGTTCACATTAAGAAAAGGCCCGCCGAAGCGGGCCAGTCAGTACACCTCAGGGAACTCTAGAGGTATTGAATACAGGCTACCGCTTGCGCGCGCGATCGACAACACCGTCAGCTGTGATCGTGGCAATGCGGTCCTCGGTGCGGCGGGTCATTTCAACGCCATCCCCCGTCATATGCGCCTCAGCAAACTCGGTGAACTTGAAGATGCTGCCATCTGCTTCGACATGGGTTTCGTCTTCCGCCGAGCGACGCTTCACCGATCCGTCATGCCGGATTTCGATGATCGTGTTGTCGGCCATCCTCACAGTCACACAATGCTCGTCCACGGCCACGCCCTGCCACCACATATCTGCATCGCGGCGCACCACAATGCGGTTCGGATGCAGCTTGATCTGCACGTCTTGAGCGGTCTCTGCATCAGCGGCTTTGACAACAACAATTGCTTCCTGCGCGTCTGGGTCACTATGGATCGACGCGCTGCCGTTCTTTGGCGGCCAGAGCTTCGGCTGCGTGCGCGGCTTGCCCTTCTGATCCGTATGAAACCCGACAAACATCTGCGCGGATTTCCAGACACGGCGAATGGTCTTCTCGGCTGTTGAAGCAGCTGCATCGGTAGACATGGCGGGTTGCCTTCTAAAACGGTTAACTCACGTGCATTTTCGGGGTGAGTGTCACACCCACAGCACTCAGCACTTTGAGGATGGTGCCAAATTCCGGATTGCCGTTTTCGCTAAGCGCACGATAGAGGCTTTCCCGAGACAGGCCGGATTTGTCGGCTACGCTCGACATACCTTTAGCCTTGGCAACATCGCCAAGCGCTGATGCGATCAGGGCCGTGTCACTGGTTTCAAAAGCCGCTTCAAGATAGGCTTGAATGGCTTCGGGGCTGTCCAGATAGTCAGCCGCTTCAAACTTCGTTGTTTTGACACCCATATTTTTCACTCCAACTCTTTTGCCATCGCTTTGGCGGTTTTGATGTCCGATTGCTGGGATGACTTGTCTCCCCGCAAAGCAAAACGATCAAAACGTAACCGCGCGACACGTAGTAAACGCGATACCCCTTACCCTCAGAAATACGCAGTTCACTCACACCTTCACCAACCGGCTTCACGTCACCGGGATTGCCCAGGCTCAACCGCGTGATGCGAACCAAAATCCTGGCTTTTGCCCTTTGGTCCTTCAAGCCCTTGAGCCATTTGTCGAACAGGGCAGTCTTGCGAATTTCTATCATACCTATATGTAGCCTACAAGCTACATCCTTTCAAGTGAAGGAAACGTAAAGCATTGAATTAAAATAGAACAACGCTGCTGGCAGGTAGGGCGCTAGGCGCCCCACCCGATTGTTTCAGAAGCAATCAGGAACCCAAGCATCAATCCGGGCCTTCTGTGCTTCGGTCACGCCCAGTACCGTCTGATGCTCTTTGTCGTTGAAGAGATTGTGCAGCGCCTCGTTCTTTGCGCCTTTCTTGGATTTTGCGAAGGCTTTGAACATGTCGGTATCGACATGCAGGTCCAACAGGTCTTTGTAGAGATCATCCAGCTGCCAGCCTTTCAGGCGTTTGAAGCAGTTCTCAGCCGAGGGCGTCCAGATTGCGCGCATGTCAGCACCAATCTCAGCTTCGATCTCGGCCATGAACTCCAGTTGTTGGGTCAGGAACCGCCGCGCCAGAAAACCCGTAATCTCTCCATTGCGGGTCTTCTTGCCCAGATCGCGAAACGCTTTGAACGCCTCCACGCTGCCTGTTGCCGCAATCTCTTGGAACTGGCCATAAGCCGCCTCTGTCACCTCATCCCGCTCTCCGCCAAGGCGCGGGTCGAGGATGAACTGGTCATCGATCTCGGGTGTGTTCCGCTCAGCCCCACCATAGCCAAACCCAAACAGGGTGCTGGTCAGACCAGAGGCCGGGGTGGTGGAGAAGGCAAACAGGCTCAACACATAATCAGGCTTGTCCAGCAAAGCTGTTTGAACTGCCGCCAGCCGGATCGCCACCATGTCATCAATGAACTTTTGCGAATAGGCCGGTCTTGGTGCTTCTTTGATCTCCTGCTCTTTGACCGGGGCCAGTACACCGGCCTCAATGGCGGCCTGCACATGTTCCGCCGCGACATAGGCAGATGATGTTTTGATCTCGCCGGTGTTGCCGACATAGAGGAACACACCGGACAGCTTGCGCTGATCATCAGAATAGAACGGCGCGACATGGTCCTCGAGCGCCGCAAGCTCCTTCTCGCCATCCGTGTCCAGAGCCTCACCTTCATAGAGTTCGGCCAGTTCGTCATACCGCTCAGACTGTTCTTCGGTGAACTCCCGGCTCACTATCTCCAAACGGTGCATGCCTTCTGTGCCTGAGAACCCATAGGGAATGTAGCTTTTATCATGGGTGTCCACCCAGTCCCAGCCTTCCGCTTCGCGCAGTTTTGCTGCTTCTGCCGCCAGTTTCTCAGCAAACAGATGATCCAGTAGCTCGCCATCATTGAACAGGGTTTCATCGGCAAAGAGATCAGCGGTGACCGTGCCACCCGCTTCAACATAAGCCTCCTGCCCCACAAACACGGCCTTGCGGTTGGTGCTGCTGACAGCCTCCGACATCAGGGCCTGTTTCACATCATGCTCACTGAACCACTGGCATTCTTTGGCCTGTTCCAGAACTTGTAGAATTTTCTCTTCCTCGGTGCTGACTGTCATGGCCTTGGCCAGACCCATGCTGATCTCACCCGCCTTGAGCGCATCCAATACGGCGGCGGGCAGACCGGCCAATGCAAGGCGACGGCGCACATGGGCTTCGGTCACGCCAAACGCATTGCTGATCTTGACAACAGACAGGGACTTTTCCGCCATCTTGCCATAGGCGCGGACCTCGTCCACCGGGTCCAGTTCTTCGCGGGCCGTGTTCTCCGCATTGGCCCACTGCTCGGCCACAAAGGGGTTATCGGTGATCTTAACCGGAACCTGTGCCAGATCGGAGCGTTCGGTCACAGCGATGTTGAGGGCGCGAAAACGGCGACCACCTGCAACGATGCCAACTTTACCGTCCTTGTCACGCAAACCGCTCAAGTTCTGGATCAAGCCGCACATGACCAGGCTGTCAGCCAAGAGCGCGATGCCTTCCTCAGAAACCTCCTGCCGTGGGTTCATGTCGGACAGGTAGAGATCGGACAGGGCGATGGTTTCGATGGTTTCCGGTGCGGCGAATGTTTCGATTTTACTCATGGGGCAAATCCTTGTTTGAGAGTTTTGCTTCGTGTTAAGGGTGCCCTACCCCTTCCGGGGTAGAGCGGGGCTGCTTAGGCGGCTGCGTGTTGTTTCAAGAAGGCGAGGCCGATCTTGGCGGAGAGACCTCCCTTCTTGACCAGCTCAACGGCTTCGCGCCGTCGTTGCTGCAAGGTTTCCTGATTTATTGTGATCACCCCCTTTCCGGTGTTTGCTGGCATGAACTCACCCACTGTCCGGCAGGGCATGCTTGCATGTCCCGAGAGGGGCCTTTCCTGCGCGGGGTCCGCCCCGTTGGGACAGGGCTGGTCTCAATATTCGCTGGGGCACATGATGGTCAGAACACGGCGCGTCACCGACGTGTCAAAAGAGCGGTCGGAGCCGTATTTGTAATCCGCGTCGTAGAGGTCAATTTTCCAGAACAGCTTCTGGCCGCTGACGATCACTGTTCCGAAAGTGTGATCGCCATAGGGATCGTTGCCCTCGTCAAACCGGTCATCCGACGCCACTGCCTTCAAAGTCGCGGTCTGGAACTCCGCCCCTTCGCCCGACACGCCGGGCGTGACGAACACCTGCCCCTGAATGCCTTTTGTCTGCATCTCAATCGCTGTAGTCGGATCGATCAGGGCTTTCCGGAACAGATCATTCTGGGATGCGATTTCAGCCGCCCGAAGGCCGGTGTCATTCTCAATGTCATTTGTCGTCTCAAGGATCAAAACCGTCTCTCCTTTTGTGGTGTGACCTCCGGGGTTGATCCCCTTTGGTGCTGGTTTTGAGCCGAGCCCTGAAAGGGCGTCGTCTCTAAAACCTGCCCCGTGGCGAACGCGGAGAGGGGCGAGACAGGACAAATCGACAAGAGTGGTGCGGCCCGCAGCGCCCCGCGCGAGGACACGGTCTTGTCTATTTGTCTTGTCCGAGGGGGGAGGCCGCGCCTTCCCCCTGCCGGAAGGTGGCGTTTGGCTTGTCCAAATCCCGCCTGACCAAACAAAAGAAGCCAAAGGATCTTCGATCCTGCGGGAGTGCAAAAGGGATCGTCACCCAAACGGGCAGATCACAACGGCATGGAGCGACCATGACCCAAAGCCCCTGCCCCGGCGCGCAAGAGACGGATCAGGGGCTACTGGGACAGGGAGATCATGCTGGGGTGTTCTGGGTGGAAGTCGGCCTACCGGCTGAAACCTAGAGCCCGGTCACGAGACGACAGGCTCGGGATTTGCTAGATAGAGACAGAATGAACCTCGACGTTATTCACCCACCGGGACATACCCTCGACGACGTTTCTGCCTGTCGAGTTTTTGGAGCGCGTCGGCAGCCTCGGCTTCGTCATCATACGTCACCATCATGGCTTGCCCGTTTGTGCCAATTCGTCCCCAGGTACGAAACACAGAAACTTCACCAAACAGCGTCGGCTGCAATTCAATGCCATAGAACCGCGCCATGTTGACGTCCGGGTCTACGTGGATCAGGTGGACAGGTATGGTTGCTGTCTGCTCCATAGTCTGATTGTCGGTTAACTCAGCCTTTCTGTCCAATGACTTCGCGAGATCAGTTCTTCGGAAAGGATTCCGAGCCTGAATGGAGCTGGCATCGAATAAATCCGCTTCTATTATCGCACCCTTCTGACCAATGTGTAAGAATAAGGATTGGCCATGCTTCGTCTTTTACTATTTACGTTTGTGATAGGTCTTGCCGCCAACGCGGGTACGGCGCAGACGCCACCTTCGGTTGGTGAGGTCTCGCATTACGACGGTCTCTTCGCTGCTGCTCACACCGGCAACGAAGAAACGATCCGGCAGCTTGTTGCGGCGGGGGCAAACGTCAACGCGCGGGACTCGCGAGGCCGCACGCCAGCCCATGTGGCAGCCTTTGCTTCTGAGGACGAAGCGTTGCGTACGCTAGCTAACGCCGGCGCCGACATGAACGCGCTAGAAGGTCAGGCCTACGACGTGGTCACGATTGCGGCCGTTGCTAATGATCCAGAACTGATGACACTCGCAATCGCGTTGGGCAACGACCCCGGACTAACGACCAGCCCTTATGAAGGAACGGCTCTGATCGCAGCCGCGCATCTCGGTCATGTCGAGATTGTAAGACTACTGATCGCCGCTGGCGCGCCTTTGGACCATGTGAACAATCTGCACTGGACAGCCGTTATCGAAGCCGTTGTGCTTGGTGACGGCGGCCCGGATCATCTTGCAGTTCTGGATGCGTTGTTGGCAGCGGGTGCTGACCGATCGCTTGCCGATCGTAACGGAACTACGCCACTCGAACACGCCGAACTACGCGGATTTGCGGAGATGGCAGAGCGCCTCAGAAAAGAGGACTGAAACCCACCCAACATGCGGAAGCGGCAAGTTTCGCCTTTGAGGCACCGATGGCAGCTTGGTTATCGAAGTGTCACACATGATCCACAAAGGCCAATTTACGCCCGGACTCTGTCCGTTCAAACAATTCGTTGAGTCGACTGGCTAGTTTCGTTGCAATCGCCAAGAGTGTTCGGTCAGCTTCAAATTTTGCAACAGAGTCCAGTCATCATTGTCCGGGTCGGGTGAAGTCAGTTTAAGTGTGTAGATAGAGGCATCGTAGAACTCATGATTGATGTCTGTAAAAAGCCTATGTTTGGAATCCATGGCACTTACTCAAATTCGACTAGCGGCCAAAGCGCTCGATTTCAGGATGTAAGCCATATTAGTATTTGACCATGTCAAAGGACTCTAAAACGACAAAAGCGCTCATATCCCAGATCAATGCTGTATTTGGCGGGCTTGACCATCCCCACGATGATGAACTTTTACATCCCGACTGCATGGACGACGTGGATATTCTTGATTTTTACGGAGGCGTCAGGTGGCCGGAGATGACCGATCAGATGATCATTCACGGATACGCTGCCCCCACAGCTTTCAGCGCAAAGGCATTTCAATACTACTTGCCCGCTTATCTGATTTGGACGCTTCGCAATTCGGACAGCCCGGAATATGCCAATGAAAGCACTCTTCTGGCACTGGATCCCGGTACATCGAAGGAAATGCTGCATGATTTCAGGAAGTCCAAGTTCAGCCTCTTAACACCAGAGCAAAAGGAAGTAGTGGCACGGGTTTTGCATTATTTTGCCGATCACCCTGATCTCGGTGAATTTGCGGAAATGGCATTGGTGAACTACTGGATGGATGTCGAATTGCAGGCACCGGATTGATGGTCGCATCAAAACTGGATTGCGATTTCGAGGTGTAATCTGCGGTATCCGTCACCAAATCAGCTGTGTCAGCCATCCGTGTTTAATTGCGGAGGCCAGGTCGGATATTTCCCTAAACTGCGACAGGTTTGTCGTAAGTCGCCTTCAAAACTCCGTTTCGTGCCTTTGATATCAATCTCCTTTGGCTTGTTGCGCGTTAGCTTTGGTGAGGATCATTTTTTGGCCAACGACACATGTCGCCGGAGCGGCACCGCCAATGATTTTGATTTCTCTCACGTTCTCGTACCCGACAGCATGGAGCGCGTCCTCAATACCGGCGATCATGCGGCGTGCGGTCGCGGAGCCATCCGCGTCAAGCCGTGGTTGATAAGTGGTCAGACAGAGCCCTCCCGGGGCCAGAGTATCAAACAGGGCACGAAAAAAGCCGAGTTTGTCGCTTTGAAACTGGATGACATTCAACGAGTAAACGCGGTCGAATGTCTCCGGCCAAGCGGTGAGCAGGTCGATCCCCCCTTCTAATAAATCAACTCGGTCTGCGACGCCCTGTCTGCGCAGTCGATTACGGGCCTGACGGATCATGACACCGGAATGATCAAGACCGACCACCCGGCCAGACGTCACGAGAGAGGCGCATTGCGACAGGGCGAGGCCGGGGCCACAACCGATTTCAAGCACCTGGCTGTGAGGGCGAAGGTCCATTATCTCGACGGTTTTTTCATTTCGAAAGCGGTTCGACTTCCGCGCCGCCATGATCCGGCCGGCCAGAGCACCAAACGGGCCCGATGGATGACCGAACTGCGCTACGATCTTCGACTTCACAGACACTGGGTGTTGCCTGCCCGAGAAGTCCACAGAGGCAACACCAGCAATGCGCCAGCCGAAAGGACGAGAATGCCGAAGGCAATCGCATGGCGATACGCCATCTCAGGAAGACCCAGAAGCTCCACCGCAAAGGTATTCCAGGACCAAAGGGCGATGACACCCCAGACGAGTAGCGCGAAAAAGGCGATCCCGAAGGTCTTCCCGTGCCGTTTCGATTGCTGTGCCATGTCAGATTCCTTTCTCCATCATGGTTTCGATCGTTTCATTGAAGCGGGCCAACAGGTGAACAGAAGCAGTAACGTCATACGTGGCCAGGGCCTCAGCCAACTCAGCCATCGGTGCTTCTTCCCGGGTTTGAATCTCGGCAAAGAGCTTTTTGCCCGCGGGTGTGGGAAGGTAGAAACCCGACCGCTTGTGATCCGGATTACCTTGCGCTTGGATAAGACGCTTCGCCAGCAAGGCGTTCATGTTCTTTTGGACATGTTGACGCGAAACACCTTTAGCCTTGGCGATTTCAGGAACCGTTTGCGGTGCCTTGATAACCAGCGCCTGAAGGATCGCCCGCATCGACGGGTTGATTTCCAGATCACTGTGCAGGATTTCGGCGACTGATTTGAGCCGGTTGAACCCGGTCCGGATTTCACTGATCAGCGCGATAAGCTCTTCTTGTCTTTCCGTCATACAGGGCTCCGAGTCTCCAATTGACAACTTGGGTGTCATTATTAAATATGACAACCTGGATGTCAAATAGTGGAGGTGATAGTGTTCACCCAAACCCATCTTCTGGTCGCGGCTGCTGTCTTCGCCAGGCCGGGGAACCGTACAGTCGTGCTGGCAGGCCTGATTGGCGCGCTAGTGCCGGATACTGACGTGTGGGCGATGTTTGTCATCGAGCGGTTGCGGGGGGCCAGCGGATGCGAAGTGTTCCACTATCGTTACTGGGAACAGCCATGGACGACGCTTCAAATTCTGCTGAACTCGATCCCTGCATATCTCACTCTCATCACCCTGAGCGTCGTCGGTCTGCTCGTACCTGCTTTGTGGCCACGTAAAGTGGTTTTGATCGTGATGATATTCGCCAGCTCCGCTCTTTTGCATGTCGGGGCTGACTTCCTGCTGCACCATGAAGATGCGCGCGCGCAATGGATGCCGTTTACAAACTGGATCTTCCGCTCGCCGGTGTCCTATTGGGATCCACGCCACTACGGCCAGTATTTCCTGATCTTCGAGATCGGTTTGGGTCTAGCCCTCGCCATGCAGATCGGTCTGCGGTCCCGGTCGAAGCAGGTATGGGTGGCGGTTACAATTCTGTCGCTTGGATGTCTGGGTTCGATTGCCGCTGGTTTGATGTCTGGTGCGGATCACCTTCGAGGCCCCGGGTCTTGCGAAGTTCTTGAGAGCGATGCCGTCGCAAAGTGAGCGATCTCAACAAGCAAGTCAAAGGTCGCTCCATGGAGGGATGACTATACCTGAAAACCAGTTCATGCGGGTGTTCGACGAAGCGTGGAGTTTGTGGGGCGCTTTGGGCCATCATGATTAGAAGCGCGGGGCACACAACACGCCCCGCACCAGTCTCTAACGACTGCCCGCTTTTCCGGGCATGTTCATCCGTTTGGCCGCACGCGGTGGTGTCTTCACACGCAGATTGCGCTGCGGCTTGGCCTTGGCCTTCACTAACTTTGCGGATTTCGGTGTATCCTCCACAGCAGGAAGGGTCCGCCCGAAGGTGGATTTTGGTGGTTTGAAGGGCATGATGCACCTCATAACAAAGGGAAGCTGAAGTCGCGCAGATGCTCGACTGCGAACGCCCAAGATGGGCTAGCGCCGTATGTCCATTGTCAGAGTCCTCCGCAGGAGCGTTTCAATGCGCATTCTGCCAATCAAGGTCAGCGCGCGGCGGGATCAGAAAGTATGCTGGTCCATGGTTAGAATCTCCCTTGCGAATGTTGGGAGCGTCTCAGACCAGGGAGCATCTGTCAAACCTGCTCAATGAACGGCAGCAATTGTTGGTAGGCAGTTGGGTGCTGGATAAAGCTGCCCTCAGATGATTTCACGTAAAAAACTGCTATTTTTTACAAAGGAACACTCGTCACTGAGAAATGATGGCAGACCCGCCGCGACCGACAACCCGGAAAGACACGCTCCATGTCCGACACCATCCTCGCAGCTGAGCCGACCATCCGCCTTGTTGCCTTTCTGGGCATTCTGGCGGTCATGGCGCTATGGGAAGTTGCAGCACCCCGGCGGCGACGGGAAATACCACGCGTTGTGCGATGGACAAATAACCTTGCGCTCGTCGTGCTCGACACCGCGATCCTGCGGCTGACTTTTCCGATCCTCGCAGTTAGTCTTGCGGTGATGGCCGAGGAGCGCGGATGGGGATTCTTCAACAACACAGATGTACCGGTTTGGGTTGCCATCGCGGTCTCAATGCTGCTTCTCGATCTTGCGATCTATCTTCAGCACGTGATGTTCCACGCAGTGCCGGGGCTTTGGCGGCTGCACCGGATGCATCACGCCGATCTTGATTTCGACGCGACCACAGGCTTGCGGTTCCACCCGGTAGAAATCCTCATCTCGATGGGGATCAAGCTCGCGGTCGTTGCAGCCTTGGGTCCCCCCGCTGTCGCCGTGCTCTTGTTCGAGGTCATCCTGAACGCGACCGCGCTTTTCAATCACGCCAACATTGATCTTCCGCGCCCGCTAGACCGTATCCTAAGATGGATCATCGTCACCCCGGACATGCACCGAGTGCACCATTCCATTGATCCACGCGAAACCAACTCGAACTTCGGCTTTAATCTACCCTGGTGGGATCGGCTCCTGGGGACATACGTCGCGCAGCCTGCGAAAGGACACAAGGGTATGGTGGTCGGCATTAAGCAGTTTCGCACGCGCCGCGACCTCTGGCTCGACCGGATGTTGGTCCAGCCTCTGCGCGGCCCGGCAAGTGGAGGTGCGCTCGACGCCCGCAGCCATCGGAAGCGATCTTCATCCATCTCATCCAAGCCGGGCGACGACAAATAGATCCAAAGCCGTGAACCAATGATCTTTTGCGGCCCTTAGGGTCTCATGCGGAGTTCAATTTGTTATGGCCACTCGAACCAAATAGTATTGACCCAGAAATCGAGAGGGAAGCGATGGCAAGCAAGGCAATTGTTGTCGGGTCAGGGCCCGCTGGGCTCGCATGCGCAGCTATGTTTCGAAAGCGATCCATCGATGCAACCATTTTGGAGCGCGAAACTCAGCTGGCGTCATCATGGCGGCATCACTACGATCGCCTCCATCTGCACACCGACAAGTCGCATTCCAATTTGCCCGGATACCACATGCCACGTGGATTTCCGAGATACCCGTCACGTGATCAAGTTGTTGAATATCTCGAAGCTTATGCGGAACATCACGGTCTGGATCCTGAATATGGTGCCGAGGTATCTGTTATCAGGCGTGCCGAGAAATGGGAGGTTCAATCTGATCGAGGCACATATTCAGCCGACATCGTCATCTTGGCGACCGGCATTGCATCATATCCCAACCGTCCCTCATGGCCAGGCCAAGAAAACTACATCGGAAAAATTCTGCACTCTTCCGAATACACAAACCCCAATCGCTTCGATGGATTGCGTGTGCTTGTCGTTGGATTGGGCAACTCAGGTGGGGAAATCGCTCTTGATCTAGCAGAGAAGAATATAAAGGTCGCGCTATCCGTTCGAAGCCCCGTCAACATCATTCCAAAAGAGGTCATGGGAATTCCAATTCTCACGCTTTCGATCTTGGAAACAAAACTGCCGATCTGGCTTGCCGATATGGTCAATCGCACTGTTCAACGGATTTTTTTTGGCAACTTGAACGCCCTTGGACTTAAAGCATCGTCAATCGGACTTCTCGAACAGATCAGAACCGATGGTAAGGTTCCTCTAATTGATATTGGCACGGTGGATATGATCAAAGCCGGGGTCATAGAGGTACGAGGTAACATTCAATCTTTCGAAGATCAGACAGTTGTATTCGAGGATGGTTCTCACGATAAATTTGATGCGGTAATACTCGCAACAGGATTTCGATCCGACCTTCGAAATCTTCTTCCGGATTGCAGCGATCTTCTTACGCAGGATGGTGCACCCAAGCTTAGTGGTGCCAATAGCGGGCGAGACGGGATATACTTTTGCAGTTATCGAGCATCACCGACCGGCCAACTCCGTGAAATTGGAATAGAGGCCAACGCGATAGCCGATAGTGCTCTCCGATTTGCACGATGAGGGCCACTCTGGGCTCTCTGCTGCCATCGGAGCAAGTGCAGCATCTGACAATAACCTCACGAACACAGGCGGGGACGGCCCAATCCGGACTTCCGGCAACCACTCTAGATGCTGCGGTCGCAGCCCGTATTACCGTCATTCGCTGCGACCGCGAAGTTCCATGACAGGCAAACTCACAATCTGCGGGACTTTGCTGCCCTACATGATGACCGATCAAACGTCTGCTTTTGCAGTGCTTTAGAAACATCGTGACACAATCGTTCAGTAATCAAGGGCACTGTGACCGCGGGGATTCACTCTTTAGACTCTTGATCTGACGCCTCGTCCGGCCAACCAGAAAGGAAAAACTGCCAGGTCGCGATGGTCCCAATCGCGCCAAACAGAATGGCCCAGAACAAGTTCCCGGTTACAAGCTCCAAGATCGCCCATCCAACGCTCAAGAGTGTGACGGCAACCCGCCGCCAGAGCGGAAGAAAGAAGGGTACGCGAAGTTCGAACATGTTCATCCGGGGATCACTCCAACGCTGTGGAACACGCGATGTTAGACCTCTGGCATGATAGTTGCGCCGGTAAATGCAATCAACTAACGTCCTTCCCCACGGTTACATGTCTCAGGTTCTGTGCACACCATTGACCGTTGCGATTGTCGACGGTGCACGCAGCCAATATTTGATTCCTCGGCATCGTAGCGCACAGCTCCGGCAGCCACACCACGATGTCATCGCTGTCACTTCACAACGTCTACCTTGCTTCTGTTTAGCGAAATAGCGATTGCAGCAATCAGCAAAACACCCAAGGCGACCTGGCTCCACGAAGGGGGTACGCCCGCGATTGTCAGCCCATTGCGGACGATTGTCAGGGTCAATGCCCCGATGATTGTTTTGACCACACTGCCATAGCCACCTGTCAGCGGCGTACCACCAAGCGCAACCGCAGCAATTGCGTCGAGCTCAATCATCAGACCCGCCTGGGGCGTCGCCGCTCCTGCCCTTGCCAGGTTGACGCAAGCCGCCAATCCCACCATCAGCCCTGCAGCGGCAAAGACCTTGATCTTGAACGTCGTGACATTGATGCCGACCAGGCGGAGAACCTTCTCGTTGCCTCCAACGGCTCGCAACTGTTGACCAAAAACAGTCCTCTCATAAAAGGCCCACATAAACAGCGCGACAATCGCCGCGAGGATGAAGATCGCGGGGAATTTGCCCATCGACAGAAGCCAAGGTGCTGCGACAGACGAGATGTTGGTGCCGCCTGACACGCTATCGTCCGTTATATAAATCGCCGTGCCGTCTGATGCGATAATCACAACGGCGCGCACGATGATCAGCATTGCCAATGTTGTCACAAATGATGGGATCTTGAGCAGTGAAATAATCAGGCCGTTGACCATGCCAACAAGGCCACCTGCGACAATTCCCAGGATCAAGCCCACATCCCCGAACCAGAGCATTCCAAGTGCACCCAGAAACGCCGAAAATGCCAGGCTTGACCCGATGGAGATATCAATTGAACCAGTTGTCACGATCATCAACTGCGCGAATGCCAGTAACATCAAGACAGGCGTTTGCTGCGCAATGAACGTCCAGTTGCGCATCGACATGAAGCGGTCGCCCGAGATCGCCCAGAACAACAAGATTACCAGAACAATGGCAATGAAAGGCACATAGTCTCGCAACATTTCGGCGCGTTTGGGCGTCAGGAATGGGCGGGAGGCGGTTGTTTCGGTCATGTCGTTCTCCTCATTCGCCGAGAGTTATGGCCTTCACGAGCCGGTCCGAGGTAATCTCGTCGCGTTTGAATTCGCGCGATGTGACCCCGTGATGGGTCACTACGATACGGTCAGCCAGGCGGCGCACCTGATCGAGATTGTGGCTTACCAAAAGGAATGACGTGCCCTGCTTGTCGCGCACATCCTCAACCAATCGCTCAACTTCCGCCGTTTCATTCGGTCCAAGTGCGGCGGTCGGTTCGTCAAGGATTACGATGTCGCTCCCCCAGGCAATTGCGCGCCCGATCGCGATACTTTGTTGTTGTCCTCCGGACATGGAGGAGATTGGTTGCGACAGATCCTGAACGGTGGTGACATTGAGCTGCGCGAGGGCTTCACGGGTTTTTTCGCGCATCTTTCGTTCATCCACAAAAATCCCCCATTTGCGGGGGATGCGCCCCAGAAACAGGTTGTAGGGCGCCGTCATATTGGGAACCAGTGCCAGATCCTGATAAACGACTTCGATCCCGCATTCCTGCATATGCGAAACACTGTGCTCAGCCCGGGATACTTCCTTGCCATTGATGATGATCTGTCCGCCGTCCGGAACATGGGCCCCAGCCACAACCTTCATCAACGTTGATTTTCCGGCACCATTTCCGCCCACGATCGCGACAACTTCACCGCGATGAAGATCAAAGGAGCCGTCACGCAATGCCTGGACACCACCAAATGACTTCGAAACGTGTTTCACCGAAAGAAGAGGTTGAGCCGTCTGGTCATTCATAGTGGGTTCTCCTTCATTCCTATCCGCTTGCTTCAGCAACAAGGGCTTCTGGCTCGGCTCTGGGAGAACCGAGATAGGTTTGTGCAAGTACGTCCAGAAAGGCCCCGCGCAGCACAGTATCTTCACTTTGCTGGCTCAGCTCGATGTCGACGGCATCGTAGATGCTTGGCAAAACCGTCGCTTTTACATGGGTCTTGATGTGTTCCAGAAACCTTTGACCGAACCCGGCATATTCATCTCCGATCACAACCAAATCCGGATTGACGAAGTTGATGCAGTTGGTGATGCCTTGCGCCAGATAGCGTGCAACCCTGTGCACCTCTTCGCTGGCAAGCCCGTCTTCCGCTGCGTATGCGTCAAGGACCTGAGAAAAATCAGCGTCTGAAGTCAATGTTGTACTGCTGACGTTCTCTGCGCGCTCCCGTATGGCACGCAGTAGCGCAATGCGCGACGTGAAGAGTTCCAGACAGCCTCTATTTCCACATTTGCACTGCTCGCCATCAACGCTGATGGACGTATGCCCCAATTCACCTGCAAGACCTTGCGCACCCCGGTGCACATGGCCATCCACGACAAGCGCCGAGCCGATCCCCTGACCGGCAGACACGTACAACATGACCTTGGCCCCCAGCGCCCGGCCATGATGGCGCCATTCAGTCAAGGCTGCTGCCTTGGCGTCGTGTGTGGAGTGAACAGGAATGTCAGGATAGCGGGAGCGCAGCTCGGGGATCAGATCGAAGCCCTGCCATTGAGGGCTTTCAGTCATGAGGATGACACGTTCATCGCGCTCCAGGAACGGGCCAGGAACAGCCACGCCAATGCCATCGACCTGTTTCAAATTGCCAATCTGGCGATCCAGTGTCTCGGAGATCTCCTTGAAAGTCTGCTTGGCGGACCCGTCCCGTGCGATGGGGAATTCACTGGTCTCCAGCAGGTCACCGCGCAGATTAAATGCAGCAATGGAAAAGCTACGGCGTTGCAATCTAAGACAGAGGATGTATCGCCCGGAACCAACAAAGCTGAGGTTGATCGATCGCCGACCACGCCCCCCACGAACAAGTCCCACTTCCTCAACGATGCCATTGTCAATAAGTGGTGCTATCGCACGTGTGACAGTCGCCTGATCCAATCCGGTGGCTACGCTGATTTCCTTGCGCGAGCATTCTCCCATGTCGTGCAAAGCTGCAAGGATGGCGCGCCTGTTGTGGCCTTGAATACCTTCGATCGACAAGCCTTTTTGAGCAAGTTTCATGTCCGAACCCCAATTTTTTCAATTTGGCTCAAACATAGCGAGTTTTGCTTGCAACCTGCAATCAACTCTCGGGTGCTACGCATCGACGCCCTCCTGAAACAGGATGTCGGCGAATGTAGCACTTTGTCGGATCCTCTCCGCGTTGGGCATGTCGGTCTTGGTGATCTTTTCCCGCGTCTCGACTTCACCTCTGCCGCCACGCTCGTGGCGTCGCTTCAAGCGCTGCTTCAGGAGTTCATCCGGCGTGTCTACAAAGATACGCAGGTCGAAATGCGATGCCGCTCGAATCCAAGGCGCTTCATTCATCAGAATGTAGTTGCCCTCGACTATGCAAAGGGCCTCGTTTCCTTCGATCCTGGCGCCTTCTGGGACCGGGTCATGTATGTGCCGGGAATATCGCGGCCACCAAAACGCATCTCCCCTGGACAAACGTTCCACCGCGTGGGCAAACGCGTTGCCATCAAACGTATCGATACGGCCTTTCACGCTTCTAAGCCCTTCGGCCTCAAGCTGGGCGTTTGTTTTGTGAAACCCGTCCATCGGGCAGTAGGCAGCGATGTGCCCGGCAGCGCGTAGATCCTCGGACAGCCGCTCGGACAGCGTAGACTTACCCGTCGCCGGAGGCCCTGCAATTGCTACAATGAGCGGCGGTTGACCTGCACTTATCCGCTTTTCAATTGCGCCCAGAAGGCTGGCATAGTCGGCGAGGTGCTCAGGCATCCATCCAACTCCGCGTACCCGCATGGGTGCATGACTTACCCGCGATCTGGTTGGCGATATTCAACGCATCTACAAATGACCCGGTCTCGAGATACGCGTGGCAGAAAGCGCCGTGATAAATGTCTCCTGCGCCCAAGCTATCGACAACGTCCACCTCCAAAGCGGGTATCTCGCCCCATCGTCCCTGATCATGCCAGACGACCCCAGCGTGACCCCGTGTCATTGCCCAGCGTTGGATGTCCAGTTCCTCACACATATTGGCAAAGGCGCGCAGTCCCTCGGGACAAAACACGTCGCTGACAATTGGAATATCGGCCAGCTTTAGAAAATCCGGTGACCAGTCTTTCCAGCCGCCGCCATCCAAAATGATTGGCCCTTCAAACGCACGTAAGGCGTCAGCGTGCGCCGCAACAAAATGCCGTTCGTACTGGTCGATCTGAATCAACCCGTATCCTTCCGTCAGGATCAGACCCTCTTGAGAACGCACCTTTTCGCACTCATCCCCTGCGCCATTGACAATCATCCTGGCCCCAAGGCTCCGGGTTGAAACAACTGTCGAAAGAGGGATGCGATAGTCCGGGTCATTACTGATGTCGTGCACCGTAACGTTCCTGTCCTTCAGATCGGACGTCAGCATTGTCTTCATTGGGCCCGGCGCGCCCAGCGATGTGGCCAGCGCCGCCGTTCCACCAAGATGGGCGAACGTAACGGCAGCGTTCAAAGCAGACCCGCCCGGGATCACATCATTGCTCAAAGCCTTGGTCTTCCCGTCCGGACCCGGAAAATCCTCAACAAGCGCGGTGACATCCATCACCGAGCGGCCTATGAACAGCGCCCGGCTCACGCGGCCTTCCGGGATGGATCGAGCCCGCCATCAGCATACCGCTTTGCCATTTCTGCAACTGGGATCGGCTTGATTTTACGCCCGTGGCCCGCCACCCCGAACCTCTCGAACCTGTCACGGACCAGCGTTTCAAGCTCCGCCATCCCGGCCAAGATAAACGCCCGAGGATCGAAATTCGATGGGTTGTCCCGGGAGAAGCGCCGCATTGCGCCGGACATGGCCATGCGGCAATCGGTGTCGATGTTGATTTTTCGAACACCATGCCGGATCCCGCGTTCGATCTCTTCGACGGGGACGCCCCAGGTTTGTGGCATTTCACCGCCAGAGGCGTTTATCAAGTCCTGCAAACCCTGTGGCACAGAGCTCGACCCATGCATGACAAGATGGGTATTCGGCACGCGACGATGGATCGCCTCAATCTGGCTGATGGCCAGGATGTCGCCATCCGGTTCCCTTGTGAATTTATAAGCGCCATGAGACGTCCCACAGGCTATCGCTAGCGCATCGACCTTGGTTGCAGCAACAAACTCCGCTGCCTGATCGGGATCGGTCAATAGCTGATCGTGATCCAGTTTGCCCTCTGCCCCGGACCCGTCTTCTTCACCCGCCTCGCCGGTTTCAAGCGATCCAAGAACACCCAGCTCTCCTTCGATTGAGGCACCCGTCCAATGTGCGATCTGTGCAACGCGAGCCGTGATATCGACGTTGTGGGCATAGCTGGCGGGTGTCTTGCCGTCGCCCATCAGGGAGCCATCCATCATGGCCGAGGTGAACCCCGCAGCGATGGCGCTGACGCAGGCCTGCTCATCATGGCCGTGGTCCTGATGCAGACAGATTGGGTTGTCGGGATACATGGACGCCAGTGCGTTCACTATAGCGACGATCATCCGATCTCCGGCATAGGCCCTGCGAACATTCAAGCTGGCTTGCAGGATCACCGGTGCATCGCAGGCGCGCGCAGCGTTCATGATCGCAAGGCCCTGCTCCATATTGGAGATGTTGAACGCCGGCACACCAAATCCTTGATCCGCCGCATAATCAAGCAATTGTCTGAGGGTTATAAGGGGCATGGCGAGGCCTTTACTTGCGGAAGTTGAGATTGTGGAATTTCGCCGAGCCTTCCTGAACAAAGAGACCCCAGGCATCGGTATTGGAGATGTCATAGACCCTGAAGGATGCAACAACCTGCCCGGCCACAAAGCACTCGATGGCCGACCCGTTGCGCAGGATCTGGACCCGGTAACACCCATCCTCCGGTGTGAAGGCGAGCGGACGCTCGACCAATGGGCTGTCGATCTCCTGACGGACCTCAATGCCATGCCGCTCATTGAGCACCAGGCTGTCCCAAAGTGGATCCATCGCGGCAGGCCAGCGATCAAACAGGACGCGCTCCTTCATGGGCTCGATTGAAAGGCTGTAACCGCTGTCCAGATGATCGCCGCCTCGGGGTTCGATGAGAATACCCACAGCTTCGGTGGCGGGATCAGGTTCAATCACTACATCGAGCAACACGTCATCCCGGTTCGGACCGTCGATGAACGCGTATCCGTATGATCCTGTCGCATCACACCGAGGGTCTGCATCGCCGGTCCAGTCTCCCAACATGGGGCGCAGCTTGTGGGGCACGGTCTCTGCGTAACTCTGGTCCACGTTATCGGGCAATTTGCAGGTCAGCGTGCCGTCTGGCAGCGAGACAAGTTCGCGCGGGCTGCCCAGTTCTCCGCCCCAAACCCAGCTGCGCTTGGGGCCATGATGCTTGCGGAACGGTATCCATGCGAAACTCATGCGACGGTCGCCATCGCTGGCCGATTTGGCAGCGTAAAATCGACGCCCGTCAAGACTGTCGAGCTTGCGGCTTTCCCAAGGACCATCCGGGGATTTTGACACCCGATACACTGTTTGCATTCGTTCCGAGTAGCGGCTTTCAACCAGATACCACCAGTCGCCCAACTTGAAGATTTCCGGGCATTCCGGGCAATGCGTCAACATCGAGGACGCCAGCGGCGGGCCAACCTCCCAGCTTTCCAGATCATCGGACGTGGCAACGGCAACACAGCCCCGGCGAAACTGCGGACCTTCCTTGAGGCGCGCTGAGATCAGCATCTTGAAGCACCCTGCCTCTTCGTCGCGGTAGACAAAGGGGTCGCGCCAATCGACGGTTTCGTACCAGCGGGGATCGGGGAAGATCATCGGGTTGGATCCGGATTTCTCCCAGGACTTGAGATCAGTCGATGTTGCCTTGCAAATTGACTGCGGTGAAGCAGATTGACGATTGTAACCTGTGTAGAAGAAGTGAAACACGCCCTTGTGCTCAATGACAGAGCCGGTCCAGATCCCATCGCCGTCGCACTCACCGTGCGCGCCGGGGCCAAAAGCGTCGGGCATCACCTCCCAGTTTACGAGGTCATCTGACCGAAGATAAGCGGTCGAGACGCGCGCCCGCTCAACATATTCCCACGCGCCCACAGGGGGTTGGGAAAAAAACAGATGCCACGTGCCATCGTGGTAGAATGGCATTGTATCACCAGCGGCAGCACCGCGCTCCGGAGCGTATCCGAAAAGTCTCATCTGCGGACCTCGAAAAGAGTTTGATTTTTTAGTCCCCCGACCCATTGAACCGGGGGAGGGCTCGCTGCGTGCAAGGGGAGTTATTGCACGTAGTCTTGCCAGTTTGCCTGCCACGCGTCGATGAAACCGGGCAAATCAGCGTCGGGATTATGGACCTTGCTGAGGCTGCGAACGGTTTCCGGTGAAAGAATACATCCGTTCAGTAGACTGTTGGCATAGGTATCCACATTGTCGGCTGTTACCGGAATGAGGCCGACCCGCGGCTGGGTGTCTTCAATCGGGTGACCGTGCAAGTAGTCATAGAGTTGGATAAGGCCGAACCCGCCAACCATCCAATGGCCACCGATCGAGAAACTCAGTTTGCCATCCTTGATGAATTGAGCGACCTGCTCGTCAATGTCGGTGGTTATGATGGCGATGTCGTCACGCCCTGCCTGTTCCACCGCAAATTGACTGCCGAGACCGGCGACCGCGCCAAGCACGATGATCGCGTCAATCTCGCCGGGTCCGAAGCGGGCAATGAACTGCTCGGCATATTTCTGGCCATTCTCCCGGTTCAGACGATCCCAACTTTCAGCGATCACTTCGACCCCTGCCGCGTCCAATTCCGATTGAACTCCCGCCCAGATTTCTTCCGCAGAAGTCACACCTTTCTGGTTCCAGACCATCGCGACTTTCTTGTGTCCGAGATCTGCGGTGGCTTTGCCGATTGCCTGACCCCAAGTGTCATTGTTCTGGGTCACCTGCGCGATGAAATCCTCACCTTCATAGTCATCGTCATAGCTGGACACCACCAGTCGACCGACGGCAATACCAGGAATATCATTCTCTTCGAGAAGACGCGCGACCTGGATACCGGCCGGCGACGTCAGCGGGTTGAAGATCAGCCCGTCCGGGCCGCTTGCGATGATGGATTCAGCTTGCGCCGCGTGCTGTTCTTCCGAGTTCTGATCGTCAAACTCCTTCAGCTCGACACCCAGCGCTTCAGCTACGCAGCGTTCAAAACGATGGCGGTTGATAACCCAAGGGTTTGTTTCCGGCTGGCCAAGGTCAGCGATTACCAGATCGGTACGAGCTTCGCTTTGAGCCGTTGCCACGCTCGCAAGCGGCAACATGGCTGCTGTCACAAGCAAAGGCTTGAGCATCTTGTAGGTCATGATCTCCTCCCTGGAGAGTTTTTCGCGTTGATTGCGGAGAGGTAAACTCCTATTTAATGCGTACTGCAATTAAATGCAGTTTGCAAGTATATATCCAATCCGCTGAACCAACCCGGGAACTTTGAGGTTGCGAAGTGGCAAAAATCCAGGCTTTACGGCTCAAGCAGTCAAGGCATCAAGTTCCGCGCGAACCACGCGGTACGGCAGGACCCGGTGTCCTGACTCAGGTTCCGAGCGGTGTGGATGCCCTGGGCGTGGTCCTCGTAATAATCGGCGTAGTCGTTCACAAATCCGCGCAGATGTCGTCTGCACCTGTCAACGGCGACTGAAATCGGCCATTCGCTGCAACCTGAAGAACGAGCAGGTTGGGCTCTGAGCCGACATCCGAGCTGGCGCAGCATCAGCCCTCACAGGCAGCCTTACCAACTCCACGTACGGCCCGTAGGAGACATCGGCCGACCCGCTGGACGCCGCGATGCAGCTTCCCCGAAGCGGACATCGGCTACCGAATG
>NZ_JBXWQG010000015.1:0-74506 GCF_059612265.1 Ruegeria sp. CDSA077 | reverse complement strand
AAGCCGAAGCCGAAGCCGAAGCCGAAGCCGAAGCCGAAGCCGAAGCCGAAGCCGAAGCCGAAGCCGAAGCCGAAGCCTCTCTTACGTCGCCTGATCAGACCGTCGCAGAACCGCCGGTCGAAAAACGCGGCGGCTTTATCCCGGCGCTTATTGGCGGTGCGATTGCTGCGGCGGCCGGGTTCGCTCTGGGTCAAAGCGGCGCGTTCTCCTCGGGTGAGTCCGACGCAATCGCCGCGCTTGAGGCGAAGCTGACCGCACAATCCGATCAGATATCAACACTGTCGAAGTCTCTGACCGACGGGTCGGATCTGTCCCAGAAGATTGACACGCTGACCGGCCAAATCGCGCCAATCACCGCTGATCTGGATGGGGTGAAATCCAGAATATCCGATCTGACCAACAAGGTTGATCCGCTTGCCAGCCGTTTGGCCGAGTTGGAAAGTGGCGCGCTGACGCAGGGCGCTTCACCTGAAACCGGCGCGGCCATCGAGGCCGAGCTGAAAAAACTCCAGGACTCTTTGGCCGCGCAACGGGCCGAGGTGGAAAAGATGGTGTCCGACGCTCAGACGCTCGAGGCCGAGGCTGCAGCAAAATCGCTGGCGGCGACCAATGCAGCCCTTCTGTCACGGGTGCATGAACAGTTGAATACGGGTCAACCTTATGGCGACCTGATTGCAGAACTGAAGGCCGCAGGCGTAACCGTTCCCGAGGCGCTGGCAGCACCGGCGACCGAAGGTGTCGCGACGATTGCAGCACTTCAGGACAGCTTTGCGCCCGCTGCGCGCACGGCGCTGGCCGATGCGCGGGACGCGGACAAGGGCACCGGAATTGTCGCGTTTTTGCAGCGCCAGACGGGTGCACGTTCGGTTACCCCGCAAGAAGGTGACAGCCCCGATGCGGTCTTGTCGCGGGCTCAAGCCGCTTTGTCGGGCGGAGATGTCTCTGCTGCCCTGGATGAGCTGAAATCCCTGCCCGATGCAGCCAAAGCTGCATTTGAAGGGTGGGAACAGGCGGCCCAGACGCGGGTTTCTGCTGTGGATTCTGCAAATGCGCTTGCCTCAAGCGCGAACTCGAACTGAGGGGCCTGCTATGCTGTGGTCACTGTTTAAGATCCTTGTTTTTGTTGCGATTGTCGGCTTGTTGGCTCTTGGCGCCGGGTTCCTTATGGAAACCAAAGGCGGGGTGCAGATCACAGCGGGTGGCACGGAATACACGCTTGGTCCGCTTCAATCGGTCATTGCGCTAGGCGTGATGATCATTGCGATCTGGCTGTTCTTCAAGCTGCTGACCCTGCTGATCGCCACGCTGAAATTCCTCAATGGGGATGAAACAGCCCTGTCGCGTTATTTCGACCGCAGCCGGGAACAGCGCGGATATCAGGCATTAACCGATGGGATCATGGCGCTTGCCTCGGGTGAGGGGCGGATCGCGATGAACAAGGCCGCCAAGGCCGAAAAGCTGCTGAACAAACCCGAGCTGACCAACCTGCTGGTGGCCCAGGCCGCCGAGATGAATGGCGATACCCAAAAGGCATCTGAAACCTATAAGAAACTGGTGACGAATAATGCCACGCGTTTTGTGGGGGTGCGCGGTATCATGAAGCAGAAGCTGGCCGAAGGCGATGATGACACCGCCCGGAAGCTGGCCGAAAAGGCATTGGCCATCAAGCCACGCCATCAAGAAACGCAAGATATCCTGCTGGGCCTGCAGACCAAGTCGCAGGATTGGGCTGGGGCGCGATCAACGCTGACCGCCAAGCTGAAATCCGGGCATTTGCCGCGCGATGTGTTCAAGCGCCGCGATGCGGTGCTCGCTTTGTCCGAGGCAAAGGGCATTCTGGACGAAAGTTCGACCGTAGAACAGCAGGAACAGGCAATCGAGGCCAACCGCCTTTCCCCTGATTTGGTGCCTGCCGCAGCGATGGCTGCCCGTGCCTATATCGAAAAAGGCAAGCCGCGTGCCGCAACGAAGATTCTGAAAAAAGCATGGGAGGCACAGCCACATCCCGATCTGGCCCATGCTTTTGCCGATATTGCACCGGATGAATCACCGGCCGAGCGCATCAAACGCTTTGCGACGTTGACCCGCATACACGCGCAGAATCCGGAAACCTGCCTGATTCTGGCCGAGTTGAACATCGTCGCCGAAGATTTCCCCGAAGCCCGCCGCGCGCTGGGGGATGTGGTCGAAAAACAGGCTGATGCCCGCGCCTACACGCTGATGGCAGCGATTGAACGCGGCGAAGGGGCCTCGGATGTGGTTGTGCAGGGCTGGCTGGCAAAGGCGCTGAACGCGCCGCGCGGGCCGCAATGGGTCTGCGACAACTGCCATGACATTCAGCCGGAATGGGGTCCGGTCTGTCAGAACTGCCACAGCTTTGACACGCTCAGCTGGCAAACGCCTCAAACGCCAGAGATCGCCTCAGCCACCGGTGTTCACATGCTGCCGCTGATCGTTGGCGCGCTTGAGGACAAGGCCGACACCGATATGGATGAGGTCGACGAGGCCGATGAGCCTGAGGTTATCGAGGCAGAGATCGAACCGGTTCGGCCTGATATCGAACCGGCCATCGACGAAAAGACCTAGCGCGCACTTTCCACGTCGAAGGCGTCGTTCCACAGCTTAAACAGCTCGGCCCGTCGGTTCTGATCTCTGGCAACCAATAGGGCCGGCGACAGGGCGATGAACCTTCGGGCGCTGGGCGTTAACCCCGTATCGGCTGTGTCCATCTGGGCGACGAGACCCGAAGTTGCCAGCAGGGTTTGCGCCTGTGGCGACAGGAGAAAATCCAAGAATCCCGTGGCGGCTTGTTTGTTCCGCGCCTGGCGCGGGATCATCAGGGCGCGTGACAGGACCAGAGTATAGTCTTCTGGCAGGATCACCCCAATGCCCGGAGCCTTGGCATTGGCCACATAAGACCCCAACACGTTATAGGCGATCAAAAAGCGCCCATTGGCCACATCGCGGATGATTTCCGCAGAACAGCAAGTGGCCACCGCGTCCATACGTGCAAAACCTTCGATCAAAGAGCCGAAAGTCGTGGCCTCAAGGCTGTCTCCATAGGCAAACAGATAACCCAGACCCGAGGCCGCGATGTCATAGGTTGCCACGCGCCCACGCAGTAGATCCGGCTGGGTCCGCATCATGTCCAGCAGGGCGAACCGGCTGCGTGGGACGTTCTGATCCTGTAACAAGGTCTTGTTATAGACGATGACGGCGGGTTCGGTGGTGATCCCCCACAGCTCATCCCGCCAGCGTCGCGCGGCGGGCAGGGCGTTGGTAAGGTCGGATTGAAACCGGTGTCCGCAGGCCGAATTCACCAGCCAGACCATCTGTTGAATCGCGGATGAGAACACGATGTCTGCAGGATTCTCACCTGATTTACAGACCGTGCGGCTGTGTTGGAACAGAGCGTTTGATCCCCATTGTTCATAAGTGACCTGCAGATTGGGGTTCAGCGCCGTAAATCGTTCGAGCACGGGGGCGATGATCGCAATGTCGGTGGTTGACCGGATCAACAACGGATCCTGACCTGCGCCGAATTCTGCGATGGCTTCTTGGGCGCGCGAAAGCGAAGGAATCAAACTCAGCACGGCAAGGGCTAGGGCTCGGATCATGTGCTGATCTCATCTGTTCTGGCCGGGAAACTCAGCGCTGCGCGAAACCCGGTTTCATCCCGCCCCATCTCGACTCGGCCGTCAAAGGCCTCAGCGGTGGATTTCACGATGGACAGGCCCAGGCCGGTGCTGTCCTCGCCCGAACCGGTGCTGCGATTGAACCGGTCCCCCAGCTGATCGGCGATTATGGTCGCAGGTCCGGGACCCTGATCGCGCACCCACAGAACAGCGCGCGCGCCCTCTTGCGCGGCGCCAATACGGACGGGTGGCAGACCATGACGCAGAGCGTTGCCAAGCAGGTTCTTGGCGGCTTCGCCGATCGAAAAGGCATCGCCATTCACAAGAACTGGCGTATCGCCGATTTCCAGACGCACCTCGATGGTGGGGGCCATCAATTCATGATCGCTGTGTTCCAGCACGTCCAGCGCCACTTCGCGTAGGTCAACGGGCAGCCGCGGCGCACTGTCGATACGGTGGATCACCATGGCGCGCGACAGCAACTGATCCAGCAGCGTGCCCAGTGACCGGGTGCGCCCCAACAGCCGATCCAGCGCGCGCGTGCGGGCTGGAAGGTCGGGATCGTCCTGCGCAATCTCGGCCTGTACCCGGATTGCGGCCACGGGTGTGCGCAGTTGATGGGCGGTGTCGGCAATCAGGTTTCGCATCGTGTCCACTTGCCGATCCAGCCGCCCCATGAACCGGTTCATCGCGCTTAGCATCACCTGCAACTCGTGTGGCAACCCGTCGCTGGCCATCGGTGTCAGGTCATAAGGATCGCGACGGGTCAGGTCATCGGACAGCGCCTCAAGCGGGCGCAGGGCCGAGCGGGTGACAAACCACGACATGATCAGCAGCAACAGCCCGGCCACAGCCATCGGCAGCAAGGCATCCCGCATCAGCCCCACGGTCATGGTTTGACGCGCGCGCAATGTCTGACCGACCAGAATTTCCACCTCGCCCGAGAAATCGCGCTCGGCAAACAGGCGGGTAACGCGGACGAAACGGGCGGGTTCCCCGTTCAGATCAGAGGCGAAATAGACCGGCGCAGTGCCAGTCTGTGGCGGCACCTCGATCACGGTGTCCCGGTCCAGCCCGGTTATGAACGGGCCATCCGGTACCTGAACCGCATAGAAAATACGATCATCAGGCGCCTGTGCCAACAGTTGAAAGGCCGAGACTGGAAGGTCGACAAAGGGTTGGCCATCTTGAATGCGAACGGATTCGGCAATGTCACTGGCCGCGCCCAGCAGCAGCCGGTCATAGGCCTGCCGCGCAGCAAGGCGACCATTGGCCCAGATCGACAGACCAACGAGAAACCCGCCCAGAATCAGGATCAAAACCACCGCGCTTAGAACGCGGGCCGTCAGGCTGTGGGGCAGGCGCAGCCTAGTCATTCAGACCGATCCGATACCCCACCCCACGCTGGGTGGTAATGCTGATGGCGCTGCCGGTGAATTTTTTGCGGAGCCGTGCGATATACAGCTCGATCGCGTTTTCCCCCACATCGGCGTCTTCGAACCCGTAAAGCGAGTTATACAGCCGTGATTTCGACAGATACTGACCTTCGTGCCGGATCAGGGCGTCCAAGACCGCCGCCTCGCGCGCGGTTAGGTTCAGGCGTTTGCCGTTCAGCGTGGCGCTGCGGTCCTTGGCGGCATAGATCAGCGGGCCCAGAGTGATCTGTTCGCTTTTGCGGTCCGCATCGCGCCGAACAAGGGCGCGCAGCCGCGCCTCAAGCTCTCGTTGATCAAAGGGCTTGCCCAGATAATCGTCGGCACCTTTGTCCAAAGCGGCGACACGATCCTCGACCGAGGTCAGCGCCGTCAGCATCAGCACCGGGGTGCGGTCGCCGCTGTCCCGGATCTTGCCCAGAAAGTTCAGACCTGACCCGTCGGGCAGGTTTATGTCCAGCAACATCGCATCATAGGTTTGTACCGCACGGAAATCACGGGCGGATTCGACCGTGGTCGCCAGATCGCAAACGACGCCCGACCGCGCCAGATGGGCCATCACGCCCTCAGCCAGATCCACCGCATCCTCGATCATCAATACGCGCATTGTCCCCCCGCGCCCTGCCCTGAATCTATGTGACAGGTTCGTGACAGCATTATTCTGTAAACAGTACCAGCCCGCAAGGACAGAGCCATGCGGGAACAGGTTTCGGTTGCGGGAACGCAGCCCAAAAAGACCAGAGGAGGAGACATAAATGAAACTGTTTGGAACAAGCGGCGCGATTGCGGCTGCTGTTTTTGCCCTGTCCGGCGTGAGCGCCAGCGCACAGGAATGTATTGCCCCGGCCAACCCCGGCGGCGGTTGGGATTTCACCTGCCGTCAGGTCGGTAAATCTCTGCAGGATCTGGGTCTGATCGACCAGACCATGCAGGTTGTGAACCTGGCCGGCGGCGGTGGCGGTGTTGCCTTTGCCGAGGTCGTCAACAAGCGCGGCGAGGATAATGAGCTGATCGTAGCGGCCAGCGCAGCCACGGCGACCCGCCTGGCGCAGGGCGCCTATCCAGGCAACACCATGGATCAGGTGCGTTGGCTAGCGGCCATCGGTGCGGATTATGGCGTGATCGCCGTTGCAGCCGATAGCGCGGTTAACACGCTGCCCGACCTGTTGGATCAGATCAAATCCGATCCGACGTCTGTGTCCGTGGCGGGCGGCTCCGCCGTGGGCGGTTGGGATCACCTGAAGGTTCTGATCGCGGCCAATGCCTATGGCATCGAGGACGTAAGGTCGGTCAAATACATCGCCTTTGATGGCGGCGGCGAAGCTGTGACCCAGCTGTTGGCCGGTTCGGTTCAAGCCTTTACCGGTGACATCTCGGAAGCCAAGGGTTTTGTCGACTCGGGCGATATCAAAGTCATCGCCGTTTTGGCGCCTGAACGTCTTCCCGGCGAATTCGCCGATTTCCCGACGGCCAAGGAACAGGGCATTGATGCCATCGGCGCAAACTGGCGCGGGTTCTACGCCCCTGGCGGAATGAGCGATGAGGCCTATGGCGATTGGGTTGGTAAGATCGGTGATCTTTACGCCTCGGATGAATGGAAAGAGGTCATGGCCGCCAATGGTCTGGCCCCGCTGGACCTGCAAGGCGCAGCTTTCCAGGATTTTGTTGCGCAATCCGTGGGTCAGATCCAGACCATCTCGAAAGAGATCGGGATCATCAAATAAGACCAGCACTCACCTGAGAGCGGGGTGTCGCGCCGGGCGCGCGGCACCCCGACCAGACCCATACTTCCCTTACATAGGAGATACCCATGAGTGATCGCATATTCGGGGTCTTCGGCATTCTTCTTGCCATCGGCTTTGCCCTGTCAGCGCTGGCGATTGAAGAGAGCTTTCTGTCAGACGCGGTTGGCCCCAAGGCCTTTCCACTGATTGTCGCCGCCATCCTTGGCCTTTCCAGCGCGGTCATCGCGTTGCGCCCGGATGCCGAGCCCGAGTGGCCCGCGCTGGGCCGGCTGGTCGAAGTCGGCGCCGCTGTAGTCGTGATGATGTTCTATGCCGAGCTGTTGCCGGTTCTGGGATTTGTAATCTCTACCGCCTTTGCTGCGGCTTACCTGGCCTGGCGGCTGGGATCTGGTCCGATCGAAAGCGTAGTGGTCGGAATCGGTACTTCTGTCGGTATCTACGTCATCTTCCATCTGGTTCTGGGCCTGTCACTGGCTCGCGGACCATTGGGTTTCTAAGGGGAACGTCATGGAAACTCTTGCATCCCTTGGCGATGGATTCGCTATCGCGCTGACATGGCAAAACCTGCTGCTGGCCCTGTTGGGTTGTTTTCTGGGCACGATCATGGGCGCGTTGCCCGGTCTGGGACCGTCGAACGGCGTGGCCATTTTGATCCCTCTTGCGTTCACTCTGGGGCTGGGCGCGACGCCGTCTCTGATCCTGCTGACCAGTGTTTATTATGGGGCAATGTATGGCGGGAGAATCTCGTCGATCTTGCTGAACATCCCTGGGGACGAGCCTGCGATGATGACCTGCTTGGACGGGCATCCGATGGCCAAAAAAGGCCTTGCGGGCGAGGCGCTCTCGCTGTCCGGTATCGCCTCATTCATTGGTGCGTTTCTGGCCACATGGGGCCTGATCTTTCTGGCGCCGCAGCTGGTCAAGATCGCGCTGCTGTTTGGACCGGCTGAGTATTTCGCCCTGTTCGCGCTGGCCTTCATGACGCTGGGCGGCGTGTCCTCGACCAATCAGGCGAAATCGGCTTTTGCCGCTGCGCTGGGCCTTGGGTTGGCGACCATTGGTGTCGATACCCAGACCGGCGTACCGCGGTTCACCTTTGGTGAGGTGCACCTGTATGATGGGCTGGATTTCCTTGTCGCCATTGTCGGCCTGTTTGCCCTGTCCGAAGTGTTCATCTTTCTGGAAAACCGTCATGGCGGGTCGGATGCCGCTGGGCGCAAGTTGAATATCGGGCGGCTTTACCCGCCGATGTCGATGATCAAGCAATGCATGCCGACCATGCTGCGGACCTCATTCCTGGGCTTTCTGGCGGGGGTTCTGCCGGGGGCCGGGGCGTCTCTGGGCTCGTTTATTTCCTATTCGATGGAGAAACGGCTGGTCGACAAGGACAACACATTCGGCACCGGTGATCCGCGTGGCGTGGCCGCGCCCGAGGCTGGCAACAACGCCGCCGCCGGGGGCGCCCTGGTGCCGATGCTGGCGCTGGGCGTGCCGGGGTCAGGGACCACAGCCGTGTTGCTGGCGGTTCTGCTGGCGTTGAATATTACGCCCGGGCCGTTGCTGTTCACCCAGAACCCGGATGTGGTCTGGGGCCTGATTGCGGCACTCTTCATTGCCAACTTTATGTTGCTCGCGATGAATATCCCAATGGTGGGCCTGTTCACCCGCGTCCTGATGGTGCCCTCGCGTATCCTGATGCCCGTCGTGGCGATGGTCAGCTTTGTGGGTATTTACGGCATCTCGGGGTCCAGCTTTGATCTGCTGGTGATGATTGGGTTCGGTGTCATGGGCTGGGTTCTGCGCAAGCTGGACGTGCCGCTGGTGCCGATCATTCTGGGCACGCTGCTGGGCAACTCGATGGAGAATAACCTGCGCCGTGCGGTCACCATCGACAATGGCAACTGGTGGACGCTGGTTGACAGCCCGCTGGCCATCGGCTTGTGGTCCATTGCCCTGATCGGATTTGTTCTGCCTCTGATCGTAGGCGCGCGTGTCAAAGCCAAGATGCATCAGCGCCGCGACGAAGAGGGCGCGATCAGCGACTGACCGCATTGGGCGTCACCGCAAACCGGTGGCGCCCGATTAGGTAAGATTTGGGGTCGCGTATCCTGATCTGAAACAAAAATCTGAAACAAAAAATTGAAACATTTGGCAAAAACCGCGTTATTGATAGGCACAAAGCTGTTGTGCGAAGGATGCCAGAATGGAACTCAGTGACGAAATCCGCATCGCTGCCCCGCGGGACGTGGTGTATGAGGCGCTGAACAACCCCGATATCCTGCAGGAATGTATCCCCGGCTGCGAAGAGCTGACCCAATCTTCGCCGCAAGACCTTGAGGCAAAGGTGGTTCTGAAAATCGGTCCGGTGAAAGCGCGGTTCGCGGGTCAGGTCACGCTGGATAAATCCAAGGCACCGGACGGATTTTCGCTGCAGGGCGAGGGCAAAGGCGGGGCTGCGGGGTTTGCCAAGGGCGGTGCCGATGTGACCCTGACCGAAGACGGGTCCGAGACGGTTCTTGCCTATACTGCTAAGGTGGATGTCGGCGGCAAGATCGCCCAGCTTGGCAGCCGTTTGATTGCCGGGACTGCCAAGAAACTGTCGGGGAAATTCTTTACCCGGCTCGGAGAGATCGTCTCAGAACAATCCGGCAGCTAGCCAGTTTCGCGCATTTCAGTTGACGGCGACCTCATTCGGCGCAATCACAAGAAAAACTGGCGGGCCAAACCCGAAGCAGGAGGCCAGAGTGATGGATTACGCGCAGCTGGAACGTCTTGAGAAGCGGGTTTCACTCAAGCCCAATGACCGACAGGCCATCCGGCAGCTTGTGACGATGCTGGAATTTTCCAACCTGCCGAAACAGCATCTGGGCGCCTACAGCAAAGCGCAGCTTGAGGTGACGGGCGGGTTGAAAAAGGGCTGGCAGGCAGCCCTGGTCGACACCGGACGGCAGACCGCCGCCTATTCCGGTTGGATGAAAGCCCTGGACACACAGAATATCCAGTTGGCCGTGCCCATCGCCCAGATCTATGTGGGTCAAACCATCACCATCAATGGCGATCATGGGAATTGCGGCCAACGCCTGAATTTCTTTGAAGAAACCAAGGTGATTTGTGGCCTGTGCCACGAGTGCTACAAGGTGCAGATCCTGCCTGAGAACCTTGAGGGGATGTTTCAGGTCTATTTCTTGCTGCTCAACCTGCAGCTGCCCAGGGACAATGCCAGAAAAAGCATGATCGAGCTGCGCGAAGCGGTCAAGTTTCCCTATAAGGCGTATATCTATTGTGAGTCGATCGCAGAGGCGAAAGAGTGTCTTGCGATTTTCCGTGCCGCACAGGCGGAATTTGAGATCACCGGGGTTCACTCAAAAATATCCCACGGATGTTCTGAATACAGTATGGAATACCCCGCGTTTAAGTATTCCGAGGGTGCGGGGGACGACTTTGAAACACCATCCGATTGGAGCGGGATCGAAGAGGCGTATTTCACGGACATTCCGATGCCTGCCCCGGAAAGACCAAGCAATTCCAAGCCGATCCTCAGCCTGCGGGATGTTTTTGCCTTTCGGACATGGGTCAGGTTCGCCGAGCTGATCGGTGATAAATCCTGCGAGAAATACGGAACGCGCCTCGGCCCGGATCTGCCGCAGCCCTTCGTCAAGCGTGTACAGGGGCAGGCGCGGGACCGTCACAAGGAACTGCTTGAGCTTTGCGCTCAGGAATAAGCTGTCGCCGTGTCAGACTGGGAAGTCCAACCCCAGATCCACCGTGCGCGCCGAATGGGTCAACGCACCCGATGAGATATAGTCGACACCCGTCGCCGCGATTGAGGCGATGCGATCCAGCTTCACATTGCCCGAGGCTTCGGTCTTGAGCCTGCCATCCACCATCGCGACAGCCTCGCGCAGCATGTCATTGTCCATATTGTCCAACAGGACGACCGAGGCGCCTCCGACCTCAAGCACTTGGGCCAGTTGGTCCAGCCGATCCACCTCGATCTCGACGGCCATCATGTGGCTGGCATGGGCCTTGGTGGCCTCCAGCACCTGACGCACCCCGCCAGCGGCTGCGATGTGGTTGTCCTTGATCAGGATCGCATCTGACAGAGAGTATCGGTGGTTGAACCCGCCGCCATGCAGCACGGCCAGTTTTTCAACCAGACGCAGGCCGGGGGTTGTTTTGCGGGTGCAGGTGACGCGGGCCTTCGTGCCTTTGGTCTCTGCCACGAAGCCTGCGGTCTTTGTCGCGATTCCGGTCAGCCGACCGGCAAAGTTCAGGGCCACCCGTTCGCCCGACAGGATTGAGGCGGCCGATCCCTTGATGGTCATCAGCGTATCGCCCTTTTTACAGGGCTGGCCATCGGCAATATGCGTGGTGATGTCCAAAGAGGGGTCGATCAGGCGAAACGCCAGCGCTGCGACCTGCATGCCGGACACGACCGCATCCTCGCGCGCGTTCAGGCAGGCGTCATAGGTGGTGCCCGCCGGGATCACCGCGCGGGTGGTGACGTCACCATAGCTGCCCAGATCCTCCATCAACGCAGTGCGGATCATCGGTTCAAGGACAAGATCGGGAACGGTGGAGAAACTCATTACGGCTCCTTGCAGGCCTGCGCGCGAATGGCGAGCGCTTGGGAAAGATACATCTCGGACCGTTTGCCGGGTCCGGCCGAGGGGTCGGGGAAATCGGATCGTTCATGCGCGCCACGGCTTTCTTCGCGCGCCAATGCGCCTGCCGCGATCAACGTGGCAGTGGCGCACATGTTCAGGAAGGACGGGTTGTCGCTGTTAGCCGCCTCGAGCCGCGCGATGATGCCAAGGGCTTTGGTCAGGCCCTTGCGATCACGGATGACGCCGACATAACGGGTCATGGTCTGGCGCAGCTCTGTCACAGCGGCGGGGTCGGATGGGGTACCACCGTCCTCTAAACTGATTTCCAGCGGCGGCGTCGCGCCGGGCGCTGGCAAGGTTCCGGCGATGCCTTCCGCGCAGATTCGGGCATAGACCAGCGCTTCAAGCAGACCGTTCGAGGCCAGACGGTTGGCGCCGTGCAACCCGGTCGAGGATGCCTCACCGCAGACCCATAAGCCGTCGATACTGGCGCATCCGCTGGTGTCGGTCGCGATGCCACCCATGTGGTAATGCGCTGCGGGGGCGACGGGGATGGGCTCCTGCGCCGGGTCGATTCCATTGCGGGCGCAATATTCCGCGACCGAGGGGAACTGAGCCTTGATCTCCTCGCCCAGAACCTCGCGCGTGTCCAGCATGGGGCGGTTGCCCGCCTGAACCTGAGCATAGATGGCGCGGGCGACGACGTCGCGCGGGGCAAGCTCGGCATCCGGGTGGATGGCCTGCATGAACCGCGCGCCATGACGGTTGACCAGAATGGCGCCTTCACCGCGCAGCGCTTCGGTTGCCAGCGGAGCAGGGTCTTCGCCGACATCCATGGCGGTGGGGTGAAACTGCACAAATTCGGCATCCGAAATCAGCGCCCCCGCGCGCGCAGCCATACCGATGACCTGCCCACGGATACGCGGCGGGTTGGTGGTCAGCGCATAGAGCCCACCGGACCCGCCCCCGGCCAGCAACACGGCAGCCCCGCGCAGCATCACTGGGGCTGACCCGCCCTTATCCGCACGCTGAATGCTGACGCCGGTAACACGCCCATCCTCGACATCCAGCCCTAGGGCCATGGTGCCCTCCAGCACCTGGATCGAGGGTGTTTCCCGGACCTGCTCGATCAGGGCGGCCATGATCTGCGCGCCTGCCTGATCGCCCTTGACCCGGACGACACGGGCAAAGCTGTGCGCGGCCTCGCGCGACAGCACGTAATCGCCGCCCGCGGTCCGGTCGAAAGGTGTGCCCAGCGTGGTCAGGTCCAGAATATAGTCGCGCGCCTGACGCGTCACCAATTCGGCCACCTGCGGGTCAACGGTGCCCGCACCGGCATTTACGGTGTCGTCCGCGTGGCTTTCCGGGCTGTCATGGGCGTCCATCGCGGCAGCCACTCCCCCCTGCGCCCAGGCGGAACTGGCACCGTTGCCCAACGCTTCAGGAGAGATCACCACCACCGGATGCGGGACCAGTTTCAGCGCAGCATACAGCGCGCCCAACCCGGCGCCCACGATGATAACGCGGTCGGTGGTGAGGGTTTCCATCTCGGATCAGAGACCCAGCTTTCGCGACAGGTCGATCATCGCCTGCACCGAATGGCGCGCTTTTTCCGCGATCTCGGCTTCAACCTCGACCTGACCTTCCATCGTGTGCAGCACATAGAGGATTTTTTGCAGCGTGATCTTCTTCATGTAGGGGCACATGTTGCAGGGGCCGACAAAGTCGACTTCGGGCAGTTCATCGGCGATGTTCGAGGCCATCGAGCATTCGGTGATCAGCATCGCCTTTTCGGGCTTTTCGGTGCTGACATACTTAATGATCCCGCTGGTCGAGCCAGAGAAATCGGCCTCGGCCACCACTTCGGGCGGGCATTCCGGGTGGGCAATGAGCCGCGTGCCGGGATTCCATTTGCGAAAGTCACGCAGGTCCTGCGCTGTGTATTGTTCATGCACGATGCACGAGCCCGGCCAGTACACGATGTTCTTGCGGCTTTCATTTGCCACGTTCTGCGCCAGATACTGGTCCGGCGTCATGATGACGGTGTCGGATTCCATCGCATCGACGATCTGAGCGGCATTGGACGATGTGCAGCAGATATCGGACGCGGCTTTCACCTCGGCGGTGGTGTTCACATAAGAGACGACCGGCGCGCCGGGATATTTGGCGCGCATCTCGTCAATCCCCTCGGCGGTGATGCTTTCGGCCAGCGAACAACCCGCGGCCATGTCTGGCATCAGCACGGTTTTCTGGGGGCTCAGGATTTTCGAGGTTTCGGCCATGAAATGCACGCCCGCTTGCACGATCACATCGGCTTCGACGTCGCTGGCCTTCATTGCCAGCTGCAAACTGTCACCCACGAAATCCGACACGCCATGAAAGATTTCAGGCGTCATGTAATTGTGGCCCAGAATGACTGCGTCGCGCTCTTTCTTGAGCGCATTGATCGCCTTGATATAGGGCGCATAGATTGCGAAATTCGGTGGCGCCACCACCCGGTCCATCCGGGCATAGGTCTCCTGCATTTCCTCAACCAATTCGGTCGAAGGTGTCAGGTCATAATGCTGAGAAAGCACATTGGTGATGCTCTGGTGAGTGACATTCATCTCGGCAGTCCTGCCTTGCGTATTGGGGTGGGAAAGGGGTCGGAATTCGTGCTGCCCGACCGTCCAAGAAAACGGTTGATTTCAAAGACGCACGCCTCTGATCGCACAATTCGAGCGGTTTTGGTCATGCGATCTGGATCATTCCGCATAACCGATGCCTTCGGTCGATACACATGCATAGCAAATCGGCATGAAAAACCGCTCTGAATGTCCTACTCAGTTGCGGGATGCATACGGTGAATTCCAGGCGCGGTAAACATACAAAACCCCAAGCCAATACCGGTATACGTGGATGAATGCGCTTACCTGCTGCAAATTTGCAGTTCGCGGAACAGTTTGTGGTCATCTCGGGTCGGGTCTCTGACGAGGTGTATGGTCCGGGCGGCACGGCCCAACTTGTTACATTTCGTAAGAATTGAGAAAACATCAGGCAAAACTTGACGCTGATCGTGTCGACGTCCCTTAATCGGGGCGTTGGCGTCCGGGCCAGACCTGGACCCGCCATTTCCGGCCCGGGGAGGGGTCGGGTGGGGAGGAGAAAAAGATTGACTCAGACGCAGTCAGGCGCTGAAGGGATGCAGTCTCTTCCGGCGCTGCTACACCGCAATGTGATTCAGTTCGGGGATGCCCCGGCCTATCGCGAAAAGGAATTCGGGATCTGGCAATGCTGGACCTGGGCCGAGGCGGCCAAGGAAATCCGCGCCATTGCGCTGGGGTTTCTTGAGATTGGCGTTGAGAAGGGCGACCATATCGCCGTCATAGGCCGGAACCGCCCGGCGCACTACTGGTCGATGGTTGCGGCCCAAATGGTGGGTGCGATTCCGGTGCCGCTCTATCAGGACGCGGTCGCCGAAGAGATGACATATGTGATGGAACATTGCGGGGCGAAATATGTCGTCTGCGGTGACCAGGAACAGGTCGATAAGGTCATCGAGATTCAGGAAAAAGTTCATCAGATCAAACACATCCTCTACACTGACAAGCGTGGGATGCGGAAATATGATCATTCCCAGATGAACGCGCTGGACGACATCAAGGCCGAAGGCAGCGCAGGTCATGCTCGCTTTGATGCCGAGCTGGACGCGCGTATCGCTGCGATCACCTATGACGACACTTGTGTGATGCTGTATACCTCGGGCACCACAGGCAAGCCGAAAGGCGTGGTGCTATCGAACCGCAATGTGATCGAAAGCGCCAAGAATTCTGCAGAGTTTGACCACCTGACCCGGAATGAGGACATCCTGTCCTATCTGCCAATGGCTTGGGTAGGTGATTTCATCTTTTCCATCGGTCAGGCCTATTGGTGCGGGTTCTGTGTAAACTGCCCCGAAAGCGCTGACACGATGATAACCGACCTGCGCGAGATCGGTCCGACCTATTTCTTTGCCCCGCCGCGGGTATTTGAAACGCAGCTGACCAACGTCATGATCCGGATGGAAGATGCGGGCAAGCTGAAGCAGCGTATGTTCCACCATTTTATGGCCCATGCCAAAAAGGTGGGTGGGTTACTGCTGGATGGCAAAGCGGTCGGGTTTGGTGATCGGATCAAATACGCGCTGGGCAATCTGCTGGTCTATGGGCCGCTGAAGGATACGCTGGGGTATGGCCGGTTCCGGGTCGGTTATACGGCAGGCGAGGCGATCGGGCCTGAGATTTTCGATTTCTACCGCTCGCTGGGGATTAACCTGAAGCAGCTTTATGGGCAGACCGAGGCGACGGTCTTCATCACCGTGCAGCCCGATGGCGAGGTGCGCGCCGATACGGTTGGTGTGCCCGCGCCAGATGTCGAGCTGAAGATCGCCGAAACGGGCGAGATCTACTATCGCTCGCCAGGTGTGTTTGTCGAATATTACAACAACCCGGACTCGACCGCCTCGACCAAGGATGCCGAGGGTTGGGTGGCCACGGGTGATGCCGGGTTCATTGAGGAAAGCAGCGGTCATCTGCGGATCATTGATCGGGCCAAGGACGTCGGAAAAATGGTCGATGGCTCGATGTTTGCGCCGAAATATGTTGAGAACAAGCTGAAGTTCTATCCCGATATTCTTGAGGTCGTGCTGTTCGGCAATGGCAAGGATCGCTGCGTGGCGTTCATCAATATCGACCTTACCGCCGTGGGGAATTGGGCCGAGCGCAACAACGTCGCCTATGGGTCCTATCAGGAACTGACGGCACATCCGCAAGTGTTAGAGACAATCAAGTCCCATGTGGAAGCGGTCAACAAATCGGTCGCCGCCGATGAAATGCTGTCGGGCTGTCAGGTGCATCGCTTTGTGGTGCTGCACAAGGAACTGGATGCGGATGACGGTGAGATGACCCGAACCCGCAAAGTGCGCCGGGGCTTTGTCGAAGAGAAATTCCACGACATCATCACCGCGCTTTATGACGGGTCTTCAAGCGTTTCGACCACGACCGAGGTGACCTATGAGGACGGCCGCAAGGGCTCGATCAGTGCCACGCTTGAGATCGTGGATGCGCCGGTTGTAACGGTCGCGCAACACAAGGTAGCGGCGGAATGAAGTCCGGTCCTGCGCCGCTCGACCTATGGTCATCGCCCGCCCGCCATTCCGTGTATTGCGTAAGTCAAGGAGGGGCTGATGTTGGATAGTTCCGAAGGATATGTCACCGAAGACGGCCGCAAGATCGGCGGCGTCGTGATGGAGATGAAGAACATCACTCTGCGCTTTGGCGGTGTGGTGGCGATCAAGGATATCTCGTTCGACATCCGTGAGGGTGAGATCCGCGCCATTATCGGTCCGAACGGGGCGGGCAAATCGTCGATGCTGAACGTAATCTCGGGGTTCTATGTCCCGCAAGAGGGCGAGGTCTGGTTTCACGGGGCCAAGCGCCCTCCAATGCGGCCCTATGAGGTCGCGCGGCAGGGGATTGCACGAACATTCCAGAACATCGCCCTGTTCGAAGGGATGAGCGTTTTGGACAACGTCATGACCGGGCGCCTGAACTATATGAAGACAAATATCCTGCAGCAGGCTTGGTGGAAGGGTAAGGCCGAGGCCGAAGAGACCGAAAACCGTGAGGCGGTCGAACGGATCATCGACTTTCTCGAAATCCAGCATATCCGCAAGACGCCCGTTTCACGCCTGCCCTACGGCTTGAAAAAGCGGGTCGAACTGGCCCGGGCGCTGGCCGCTGAACCCAAGCTGTTACTGCTGGATGAGCCGATGGCCGGGATGAATGTTGAAGAGAAAGAGGACATGAGCCGCTTTATCCTCGACGTGAATGATGAATTCGGCACCACCATCGCCCTGATCGAACATGACATGGGCGTGGTGATGGATCTGAGCGATCGGGTGGTCGTGATGGATTACGGCAAGAAGATCGGCGACGGCACGCCTGATGAGGTGCGCAACAATCAGGAAGTCATCGATGCCTATCTGGGGGTGAGCCATGACTGATCTACGGAACGGGCTGAGAAAATTCGACGAATTTTCCCGGATGACGCGCCAGATGAAATCTGTTCGGAGGACATAGGATGCCTGAACAACTCGTATTTGCGATGGAAGTCATCCTCAACGGTCTTATGGCCGGGGTGCTCTATGCGCTGGTCGCGCTGGGCTTTGTGCTGATCTACAAGGCGTCAGGGATTTTCAATTATGCGCAAGGGGTTATGGCCCTGTTTGCCGCGATGACTCTGGTCGGGATCATGAACGGGCAGGTACCGTTTGCACATCTGATCAATGCGACTTTCGGGACGCATATCCATTACTTTGGCTGGAGTGTCCCTGCGCTGCTGGCGATTATTCTGACTATGGCGGTGATGGTTCTGCTGGCTTGGGCCGTGCAGCGGTTCGTGATGCGTCACCTGGTTGGCCAAGAGCCGATCATCCTGTTCATGGCCACCATCGGGCTGGCCTATTTCCTTGAGGGCGTGGCCGACTTGATGTGGGGGTCCGAGATCAAGACGCTGGATGTAGGCCTGCCGCAGGGCATCAACCTCTGGCTCGATGAAGCGACCTTTAACGTCTTCGGCTATGGGTTCTTCATCGACAATCTGGACATTGTGGCAACGGTAATTGCGGCGCTGCTGGTGGCGGCGCTGGTTGTGTTCAGCCAATATACCAAGCAGGGCCGGGCGATGCGCGCTGTGGCGGATGACCATCAGGCGGCGCTGTCGGTGGGGATTTCGCTGAATTTCATCTGGATCATGGTCTGGTCTGTGGCCGGGTTTGTAGCGCTGGTCGCGGGCATCATGTGGGGCACCAAGTCTGGCGTGCAGTTCTCACTGTCGCTGATCGCGCTCAAAGCGTTGCCGGTGCTGATGCTGGGCGGGTTTACCTCGATCCCCGGAGCCATCGTCGGAGGGTTGATCATCGGTGTGGGTGAGAAACTGTTCGAGTTCGCCATTGGCCCGATGGTTGGCGGTGCGACCGAGAACTGGTTTGCCTACGTGCTGGCATTGATCTTTCTGGTCTTCCGACCACAGGGCCTGTTTGGGGAGAAGATCATTGAAAGGGTTTAGGAACCGCGTGATGTTCGCCGCTGGGGTTGCATGTGTTGCGGCTGTGCTTTCCGGCATCGCTGCGCAATCCAGTGGCAGATATCGAGGCCCCGGTGTTGATGCGGGGTTGGATCTGCTGGGAACCATCGCTCTTATGGGCCTCTCTGCGATTGCCATGTTCCTTTTGGTGATGTGGTTCACCTGGTGGGGCTCGTGATGACCAAACTCATCGCCATTCTCAACGTTATCGCATGGGCCGGGTTCTGGGCGTTTGGGTATATCGCCCTGACCTCGGACGATCTGACCGACAGCCAACTGACGATTGCCGCGATCCTGGCTTTTGCCGGGTTGGTCACGGGTGTCATGGCCTACATGAAACTTGTGCGCGCCTCAGAGGCGAGCGGATATGCCAAAGGCTCCAGCCAACTGAACACTGTCGCCCGCGACCGGGCGCAGGAAGAATGGGGAAAGTAAGACATGTTTTATCGCGAGGCCGGAGATTTCAAAACCTCTTACGTGGAAGACAGCCAGACCTTTCCGATCAAATTTGACCGGTATCGGTACTATGTGGTGCTGGCAGTGGCATTTGGGATCATTCCATTCATCATCAATGACTACTGGGCGAACGCGCTGCTGCTTCCGTTTCTGATCTATGCGATCGCCGCCATCGGATTGAATGTATTGGTTGGCTATTGCGGGCAGGTGTCGCTGGGTACCGGTGGGTTCATGGCTGTGGGAGCCTATGCCTGCTACAAGCTGATGACCGCCTTTCCCGAAGTCAGCATGTTCATCCATGTCATCCTTGCGGGCGGGATCACCGCCATTGTCGGTGTTCTGTTCGGATTGCCTTCGCTTCGGATCAAAGGGTTCTATTTGGCCGTGGCCACGCTTGCGGCGCAGTTCTTTCTGGTGTGGCTGTTCAACCGTGTGCCGTGGTTCTACAACTACTCGGCATCTGGGCAGATCAACGCGCCCGAGCGGGATGTGTTCGGCATCATCATCACAGGCCCGAATGCTCCGGCCTGGGCAACCTATCTGTTCTGCCTGATCTTCCTGACCTTCTGCGCCATCATTGCACGGAACCTGACTCGGGGAACGACCGGCAGGACATGGATGGCGATCCGCGACATGGATATCGCGGCCGAGATCATCGGGGTAAACCCGCTCAAGGCAAAACTGACCGCCTTTGCTGTCAGCTCATTTTTTGTGGGTATCGCGGGGGCGCTATTCTTTGCGGTCTATCTGGGCGCGGTTGAGGTTGGCGAAGTCTTTGGCATCCAGAAATCGTTCCTGGTCCTATTCATGGTCATTATCGGCGGATTAGGGTCTATCTTCGGCTCCTTCGCCGGGGCAGCTTTCTTGGTATTGCTGCCGGTTGTTTTGAAGGTGGTCGGTGTCGATCTACTGGGCTGGCCCACTGATATCGTTGCGCATCTCAATCTGGTGATCGTCGGCGCACTCATCATCATGTTCTTGATTCTGGAACCGCATGGGCTGGCGCAGCTTTGGCGTGTGGCGAAAGAGAAACTCAGACTCTGGCCGTTTCCGCACTGACGGGCAGGCCCAAAGACAAGACGGGTGCAAAGCCCGAATTCAACATCGGACCAATCAAGGGAGGAGACACCCGATGAAGACGAAACTGGCAACCCTGGCGCTGGGCGCTATGATGGCCGCAGGTCCGGCCATGGCCGACCTTGTGTTCCCGTCGCTCAGCTATCGGACGGGACCATATGCGGCAGGCGGTATCCCGTTTGCTGACGGCTATGCCGATTATTTTACACTGCTCAACGAGCGTGATGGCGGCATCGGAGGTGTTTCGGCCAATGTGATCGAATGCGAAACCGGCTATAACACCGAAAAAGGCGTGGAATGCTATGAATCCACAAAGGGCGAAGGCGCCTTGGTATATCAGCCATTGTCGACCGGCATTACATACCAGCTGATCCCAAAAGTGACCGCAGATGGCATTCCGCTGCACACGATGGGCTATGGCCGGACCTCTGCTGCGAACGGCAAGGTATTCAGCCACGTGTTCAACTATCCGGCCAACTACTGGAACGGAGCGTCGGGCGCGATCAACTATCTGCTGAGCGAAAACGATGGTGACCTGAACGGTAAGAAAATCGCACTGGTCTATCACAACTCGGCCTATGGCAAGGAACCGATCCGCACGCTGGAGACCCTGGCTGAAAAGCACGGGTACGACCTGACGCTGCTGCCTGTTGACCACCCCGGTCAGGAACAGAAATCGCAGTGGCTGCAAATTCGCCGCGAAAAGCCTGATTATGTAATCATGTGGGGCTGGGGCGTGATGAACCAAGTCGCGGTGCAGGAAGCTGCGAACATCCGCTTCCCGATGGAAAACTTCATCGGTGTCTGGTGGTCTGGCGCTGAATTTGACGTGCAGCCCGCGGGCGACAAGGCAAACGGCTATAAGGCACTGACCTTTACCGGGCTGGGCATGGACTATCCGGTCTATGATGATCTGCAGAAATACGTGGTGGATGCAGGCAAAGCGGCGGGTGCGGGCGATCAGCTTGGCTCGGTTCAGTATAACCGCGGTCTCTATGCCGCCATGCTGGCCGCTGAAGCTGTGAAGACTGCGCAGGGAATCCACAATACCGCTGATATCGACGCATCCATGATGCGCGATGGTATGGAGGCGCTGGAAATGACCAACGCCAAGATGGAAGCGCTGGGCATGACCGGTTTCGGGCCTGAATTTTCCGTCTCGTGCGAAAATCACGGCGGACCCGGCCTTGTCGGCGTTGTGCAGTGGGATGCTGCGGCCGGAACCTGGAACCCGGTTCAGGACTTCCAGCCGACCGATGCAGATGTGATCAACACGTTGATCGAAGAAGATTCTGCAGCCTATGCAGCGGAAAACAACATCACACCTGGGTGTGAATAAATGGCTGGCCCCGGTCTTGATCCGGGGCCGCGAAACTGACCAGAGCGGCGGGCAGCCGCCGCTCTATCCCAACGGTCCCTCGCGGGACAGTCATGAGGACACGCGCTGATGCTGGATGCGGCACAAACCACTGACGTGCAGGCGGAAACCCTGCTTGAGGTCAACAATATCGAGGTGATCTACAATCATGTGATCCTTGTGCTGAAAGGCGTCAGCCTAACGGTGCCCAAAGGGGGCATTACGGCCCTGCTGGGCGGCAACGGGGCAGGCAAGACCACCACACTCAAGGCTGTGTCGAACCTGCTGCATTCGGAACGGGGCGAAGTCACCAAGGGATCAATCAAGTATCGCGGGACCAGCGTGCATGAAAGCGATCCTGCAGATCTGGTGGAAAAAGGCGTCATCCAGGTGATGGAGGGCCGCCATTGTTTCGAACATTTGACGGTCGAGGAAAACCTGCTGACCGGCGCCTATACCCGCAAAGATGGTAAGGCCGCGATCCAACAGGATCTGGACCTTGTTTACACCTATTTCCCACGTCTGAAGGAACGCCGCCGCAGCCAGGCGGGTTACACGTCGGGCGGAGAGCAACAGATGGTTGCGATGGGTCGGGCGCTGATGTCGCGGCCCGAGACGATCCTGCTGGATGAGCCGTCCATGGGACTGGCCCCGCAGCTTGTCGAAGAGATTTTCGGCATCGTCCAAGATCTGAACGAAAAAGAGGGCGTCTCGTTTCTGCTGGCCGAGCAGAACACCAATGTGGCGCTCAGGTTCGCACATTATGGCTATATTCTTGAATCCGGCCGCGTTGTGATGGATGGCCCAGCTGCCGAGCTGCGCGAAAACCCCGATGTTAAGGAATTCTATCTGGGCATGTCGGATGACGGCCGCAAAAGCTTCCGCGATGTGCGCTCATACCGCCGCCGCAAGAGGTGGCTGTAGGCGGATGGAGGATTTGGCGATGACGAAATTCTACGATGCGCTAGAAACCCGCTCGGCCGACCAGCGCGCCTCTGAACAGTCTGAGGCGTTGCAGGTACAGATCACGCGCGCGAACTCGGCTCCGGGGTTTGCGGCGCATATGGCGGATGTTGATAAGGCAGCTGTAAAGTCGCTGGACGACCTTGTGAAGCTGCCAGTTCTGCGCAAGTCCGATATGGCTAAGGCGCAGGCGTCGCGCCCGCCCTTTGGCGGGTTTACCGTCAAACCGGCCCGGCATTTCCATCATGTTTTCCAGTCGCCCGGCCCGATCTATGAGCCCGGCAGCACCGATCACGACTGGTGGCGGATGGGGCGGTTCCTGCACGCAGCAGGTGTCGGGCCCGGAGACATCGTTCAGAATTGCTTTGGCTATCACCTGACCCCAGCGGGCATGATCTTCGAAAGCGGCGCGCGGGCGGTGGGGGCTGCTGTGCTGCCTGCCGGCACCGGCCAAACCGAACTGCAGGTAACCGCCGCGCGCGATATCGGCTGCACCGCTTATGCGGGCACACCGGATTACCTCAAGGTCATTTTGGACAAGGCCGATGAGATGGGCGTGGCACTGGATTTCGTGACTGCCGTTGTTGGCGGCGGTGCTTTGTTCCCGTCTTTGCGTCAGGAATACGCCAATCGCGGTATCGCCTGTCTGCAATGCTATGCCACCGCCGATCTGGGCAGCATCGCTTATGAAAGCCCGGCGATGGACGGGATGATCATTGATGAGCATGTCATCGTCGAGATCGTCACCCCCGGAACCGGAAACCCGGTCGCGCCGGGTGAAGTGGGTGAGGTTGTCGTGACCTCACTGAACCCCGATTACCCGCTGATCCGGTTTGCCACCGGTGATCTGTCGGCGGTTCAACCTGGTCAGTCACCTTGCGGTCGTACCAACATGCGCATCAAGGGCTGGATGGGACGCGCGGATCAGACAACCAAGATCAAGGGTATGTTCGTGCGCCCTGAACAGGTCGCGGCGCTGGTCGACAAGCATGATGAAATCGTCAAGGCGCGCGTCATTGCCGCCCGCCAGGGTGAGATGGACACGATGACGGTTCAGATCGAAAGCGCCGGCGGAAATGACTTGGCTTATGCGAAATCCGTCGTCGAGGTGCTGAAGCTGAAAGGCGCGATCGAAGTCGTGGCGCCGGGATCGCTGCCGAAAGATGGTTTGGTGATCGAGGATCAGCGCGTCTACGAATGAAGGCTGTACAACTCTGCGGCAGTATGTGTCGCAGATTTGTTTCGCTGCCCACTGGTGTTTCCGAGCGTTTTGGTCGATTAAAGACGGACTCTGCGCCTTAGCCAGTTAAAGCCGGGATCATGGCCGATATCGAAATCTCTGAGCACGGACGGCGCAACCGCGGCGCTGTAGGTACACGCCTCGTCGGCGTGGTGGCCTGCCTTGTGGCGGCAGCCTGTCTGTTGCCGATGCTTGCGGTTGTTCTGGCCGCTACGACGGGCGGCACGGATACGGTTTCGCATCTCCTGGAAACTGTTCTGCCCGGCTATGCTATGACGACGCTGATACTGGTCGTGCTGGTGGCCACGGGCACGTTTTCCATCGGCGTGGGCGCAGCCTGGCTGGTGACGATGACGCGGTTCCCCGGCGTGCGCATTCTGGAAATTGCGTTGGTGCTGCCGCTGGCCTTTCCGGCCTATGTGCTGGCCTATGCCTATACATTCATTCTTGATCACCCGGGCATCGTCCAGACCACCCTGCGTCAGGTAACGGGCTGGGGCCCGCGCGACTATTGGTTCCCCGAGATTCGGTCGACCGAGGGTGCGGCAGTGATGTTGATCTTAGTCTTGTATCCTTACGTCTACCTGCTGGCCCGGGCCGCTTTTCTGCAGCAGAGTGCAACGGCCTTTCTGGCAGCGCGCGCGTTGGGCAAAAGTCCGTGGCTGGCCTTTTGGCACGTTTCGCTGCCAATGGCGCGCCCGGCGATTGCGGGTGGCGTGCTGCTTGCCATCATGGAAACCATCGCCGATTTCGGCACCGTGGCCTATTTCGGGGTGCAGACATTTGCCACGGGCATCTATACCAGTTGGTTTTCGATCGGTGATCGGGTGGGTGCGGCGCAGCTGGCGCTCTGCCTTCTGGGCTTTGCGCTGGTCATGGCCGTGGCAGAACGGATGCAGCGCGGGAAGGCCAAATACTATCAGGCAGGCAAAAGCCACGCCTCGCTGCCATCCGCCCGGCTGAAGGGCTGGCAAGCGGGCGCGGCTTTTGCCCTGTGTGCCATACCGGTGCTGTTCGGATTTCTGTTGCCGGTGTTCATTCTGGTTCAGATGGGGATGGAGTCCGAACAGAACCTTCTGTCACGGCGCTATCTCGGGTTCATTCAGAATTCGCTGACGCTGGCCGGTGTGGCGGCGTTTGTCACGGTCTTTGCGGCCATCAGCGTTGGGTTCTTTCAGCGATTGCGGCCGGGGAGGGTGTCCTCTGGTGCCGGGTACATGGCGCGGCTGGGCTATGCGGTTCCAGGCGGTGTGATCGCCGTCGGGCTGATGGTGCCTTTTGCCAGTTTCGATAACGCACTGGATGCATGGATGCGGCAGAATTTCGACCTATCGACCGGGTTGCTTGTTACCGGTTCGATCTGGCTGTTGGTAGCCGCTTATATGGTGCGGTTTCTGGCCGCCGCGCTCAGCGCATATGAGGGAGGGCAGAGCACGGTGCATGCCAATATGGATGCAGCCTCGCGGTCTCTGGGGCAGACGCCGCTGGGGACGTTGCGCCGGGTGCATTTGCCGATTCTGACGCCGTCGCTGCTGACCGCGCTGCTGATCGTCTTTGTGGACGTGATGAAAGAACTGCCCGCGACCCTGATCATGCGACCTTTCAACTTTGATACGCTGGCGGTGCAGGCCTATCGGCTGGCATCAGACGAACGGCTTGAGGGCGCTGCTGTGCCCTCGCTGGTCATATTGGCAGTGGGGTTGCTGCCGGTGATCCTGATTTGTCGGCAAGTCGGGCGACAGCGTTAGACTTGACCAAAAAACCACACCTATTTGCGGATGGGCTTGATTCGAACGCGTTTTCCGGCAAGGCTTGATCCATGAACATGCAGCCTCCCAGCCGGTTTTCTGCAAACCCGACCCAGATGCCCGTCGCGTTCGATCGGCACGAGATGTCCCAAATCCTTTCTGTCTATGGCCGGATGGTCGCCGCCGGAGAATGGCGCGATTACGGGATCTCGAACCTGCGTGATATGGCGGTGTTTTCCATCTTCCGCCGCACGGCAGAGCATCCGATTTATCGGGTCGAAAAAGATCCGCGTCTGCGCTCCCGGCAAGGGATGTATTCGGTGGTCGGTATGGATGGTCGCATCCTGAAACGCGGTCATGATCTGCGCACGGTTCTGCGGGTATTGGAACGCAAGCTGATACGGTCGGTCGACTTGGATTAGAGCCTTTTATGGGTGGTCACGGGCCCATCGCCCTGTTCCAGAATGCGCGTGATTGCAACATCCATCGGCTCAAAGGTCACATCCATGTGGAACGCGTTTGCATGCAGCAGCATATTGTCGCCGTAGACCCAGGCCACATGCCCTTTCCAGAACAGCAGATCACCGCGCTGAGCGGGTGTGCCAGGGGTCAGCGCCTGACCCAGATCACGCTCCTGATCGCCACTATCACCGGGGCAGGGCAGCCCACAAGCCAGCATTCCGGCCTGAACCAGACCTGAACAATCAAGCCCGAACCGGCTGTTGCCGCCCCAAAGATAGGGCGTTCCCAGAAACAGTTCGGCCACGGCGATCGGATCGGTCAGGGTTACGTTGATCTGTTTGGCGTGTATGGCCGGGATAAAGCCTAGCTCCGTCTCAATAAATCCATTCTGTTCGGACATTGTCTGAACCTTGCTGCCAAAGCTTAACGAGGTTCGGTCCCGGGATTTCATGTTCGGTTGCTCATAGGCATGTGTTGACGGTGCCGTGATCCAGTGCGTGGCAGGCACATCTGGGGCCAGACAGTCTGACCGGACCCAGCCCGCATAGCCGTCCTTGTCCGAGGTGATCCGGCTCCAGCCGTTGTTCTCTTCATGCGTGCAAACACCATCTCCATACAAAAGCTGGCGATCTCGCGGCCCGTCCGGGGCGCGCAACAGGTCGATGACCGGTTGTATGATGCGGTGCCGGGTCAAAGGCCCAAAATTTCAGGCAGGGCAGTCAGCAGGGCGCGGGGCCCCTGACCGAATCCGCCCTTGCTGCGTCCGGGTTCTTTGCTGCGTTGCCACGAGAAGATGTCGAAATGCATATAGGGACTGTCACCAACAAATCTGCGCAAGAACAAGGCGGCAGTAATCGAGCCTGCAAAACCACCCGCCGGTGCGTTATCCAGGTCCGCAATACCGGGTTCAATCAGACCCTCATAGGGGTTATGGAATGGCATGCGCCAGACAGGATCGGCTGCTCTGCCTGCGGCGCGGTTCAAGGCATCAGCCGCGGCATCGTTGTCGGTATAGAATGGTGCAAGATCGGCGCCCACCGCCACACGTGCCGCCCCGGTCAGTGTCGCCATCGAGATCACCAAATCCGGTTCGCCCTCATCCGCCAGCGCCAATGCATCGGCCAGAACCAAGCGCCCTTCGGCATCGGTATTGTTGATCTCAACGGTCAGCCCCTTGCGCGAGGTCAGGATGTCGCCGGGCCGGAAGGCGTTGCCCGCAACGGAATTCTCTACCGCCGGGATCAGCACGCGCAGCTGCACGGGCAGCTCTAGGGCCATGATCATCCGGGCCAGCCCCAGTACATTTGCGGCCCCGCCCATATCTTTCTTCATCAGCCCCATCGAGGCGCCGGGTTTCAGGTTTAGCCCTCCAGTGTCAAAGCAGACGCCCTTGCCGACAAGGGTCAGCTTTGGGCCTGTCACGCCCCAGTTCATCTCAATCAGACGGGGCGCTTGTGCGGCGGCGCGGCCAACCGTGTGGATCATGGGGAAGTTCTGCTCTAGCAGGGCGTCGCCCAGAACAACCTCGAAAGAGGCGCCGAATTCCTGTGCCAGGGCTTCGGCTGCGCTATGAAGCTGTTCCGGCCCCATATCAGAGGCCGGTGTATTGACCAGATCGCGGGTCAAGGCCTCGGCCCCGGCCAGAACCTCAAGCCGGGCGGCGTCGATCCCATCGGGGGCAACCAAACGGGCCTTGGCCGGGGATTGGCTGGCATAGCGGTCAAAGGCATAACCGGTCAGCAACCACCCCAGGCACTCTGTTTCCAGATCACCTTGGTCTATGCCCGATGCGATGTGATATGTGCCTTCGGGCAGGGCTTCGGCGGCGGCGGCCAGAGGAAAACGATTGCGGGCCCGACCTGTGGCTGTGCCATACCCCGCCAAAGCAGACTGTACCGCACCGTCAGCGCCCGGAATCAGCAAAACCTGTCCCAGTGCACCGGTAAATCCGCTGATTTTGGCCCAGGTCGTCACGGCTTCGGGCTGGCCCGCCAGCCAGTCGTCCAGACCTGGCTGCGCAATGACGTGAAGAGGAACAGATGGATCCGATGGTGATGCGAAAGACAGGGTCATGAAAATCTCGGCTGTTGCGGCTTATGCCCAACCTAGCCGTCCATGGACCGTCCGCAAGCCCTGTCAGACCGAAAGATCTTGCTGATCCCAGATCACAGTCAGCGATTTCTCACCCACTCTGATCAACCGCGACAGGGTGGCCCCGGCGGCGACCGAGTCGCCCGCATCCACATTTTGCGCCACATCATTCGCCACACAGGCCAGCGCCATCATTCCGATCTGTTCGGCAATGGCCACAATGGATCGCGCACATTTGCGCAGCCCGGCCCAGTCACGCTGTCTCCAGAACCGCTCGCAATTCGACAGGCGCACCGCCAATTCCTCGACCGTGCGACACAGCACGTCCAACGCGTTTTTCTCACCCAGTTGTCGATACAGCCCATTCAGACGATCCGAATCCAGCCGCACTGTTTCTTTGTGTTCAAGCGTGACGATCTTTTCCACCACATTCACCCCAATTCTATACGCCCCCACGGCATAGCCCGAATGTGGTGCGCAATTCCTTTGCAAAACCTTGCTATGGGGCAGGATAATGGCTCGAATTTTCTTCGAATTCAGGTTACAGCAGTCCACCGAGACATGAACAGGGACACAAGAATGGAATTCGCCAAACCTCTGCCAAACTATCTGGTCAATCGGTATCATGGCTGGAAAGCCACCACATATTCGGAAAACCAGGTCTGGTATCGCCGTCTGGCCACCGAAGGGCAGCGTCCGCGGGCCATGGTGATTTCCTGTTGCGACAGCCGGGTTCATGTCACCTCGATTTTTGGGGCGGATCAGGGTGAGTTCTTTATTCACCGCAATATTGCAAACCTGGTTCCGCCTTATGCGCCCGACGGTGATCATCACGGCACCAGTGCTGCCATCGAATACGCGGTGACCGCGCTGAAAGTGGCGCATCTGATCGTGCTGGGCCATTCCCAATGCGGTGGTGTGCAGGGCTGTATCGACATGTGCAAGGGCCAGGCACCACTGCTGGAAGCCAAAGAAAGCTTTGTTGGTCGCTGGATGGATATCCTCAAACCAAAATATGATCTGGTTGCCGATATCGAAGACAGCACCGACCAAGCGCGCCAGTTCGAACGGCAGGCGGTTGTTGCTTCGCTCGAAAACCTGATGACCTTCCCCTTCATCTCCGCGGCGGTTGAGAGCGGCTCGCTCAGCCTGCACGGTTTGTGGACAGATATCGGTGAAGGTGGCCTTCAGTGTTATGATCCCGGCGAAAAGAAATTCGTGGTCGTCTGACCCGGCGGATTTTCGACAATTTCAGACAGCGCGGATCAGACTACTGATTCCGCGCTGTTTTTTTGATAAGTTTGGGATGTCATTTTAGGGATTCGGAGCATTCCATGCGATTGATCAAACGTGTTCTTGTCACTTTGCTAGTCTTGATTCTGGTTCTGGTAGGGGTGTCCTTTATATTGCCAGGCAAGGCAGAAGTTTCGCGTAGCATCACGATTGATGCCTCGCCCGAGGTCATCTTTCCTTATGTCAACTCCATGCAGGAGACCGAGAAATGGTCGCCATGGTTATCTCGTGATCCCGAGACGAAGCTGACCTATGGCGGGCCTGATTCTGGGGTCGGGAATGTGCTGAACTGGTCGTCGGATCACCGGCAGGTCGGCACCGGTTCGCAAGAGATTACCGAAAGCGTTGAAAACCAGATGGTCAGAACCGCCTTGGATTTTGGTCCAATGGGAACTGCCATTGCCATGTTTGAACTGCAGCCGGAGGGCAGCGGCACCAAAGTGACCTGGGGGTTTGAATCCGAATTGGGTATGAATCCCATGTCCCGTTGGATGGGGCTGATGATGGATAAATGGGTTGGCGGAGATTACCAGCGCGGGTTGGATAATCTGAAAGCGCTGGTCGAAGGGTGAATGAGGCCAAACCCCTGACCGGAGTGATCAGCCGAGGGCCGGATTGGCCAGTTGAATCTCAAAAAGCCACCATTATTTCATTTTCTGAACACCGTGTTGGGACATTTAACGCGCTTTTTCCTCGATAAACACATGTTAAAGCAGCAGGGTTAGGTAGACCGCCATGAGTATCAATCGTCGTGTTTTCGCCTCCGGAGCGTTGGGAATCGGGCTAACGGCATTCTTACCGGTTGGGGGCTATGCGTTGGCTGTGGCCGCGGGTCAGGTCGCGCACCGAATTCTGGCCGCTGAAAAGCTGAGCTTTCTGTCCGAGAAGGTCGCCAAATCCGCAGTTCTGGTCAGCATCGGCGGAGCAGTTGATCGGAACCTGAGTGAATTGCAGCAGGCGCATGATGAATTTGACGATATCCTGCTTGGCTTCAAAGAAGGCAAAGGGTCGTCCGGTATTGACCGGGAAAGATTCTATTCCGTCAACAAAGCGCTTGAGGAAGTCGCCAGCGTTTGGGTGCCATACCGGACCGCGGTCGAAGACATCGTTGCTGACAAGTCGATCAACGAAGCGCAACTGAACATGATCGTGGGCAATGTCGAGGCACTTGAAGAATCCTGCCACATCGTGGTCCGCAAGCTAGAAGCGGCCTATGGCGAGGTCGATATTGAACCTTCGATGGCCCTGGCATTGGAATTCGCAGGTCGTCAGCGGATGATCACCCAGAAGATCTGCAAGGAGATTGCGCTGGCCGCCACCGGAAAAGAAACCGCAGAACACCACGAAAAGTTCAAGAAGAATGCAGCCAAGTTTGGCAAGATCGTCGATGCGTTGATTGGCGGCGGCAATGACTATCTCAAGATGTCTGAACCGCCCAGCGATGCCTCGCTTGAGGCACTGGAACAGGTAAAGGCCCAGTGGAATGAGCTGCAACCAACCGTCGAGGCCCTGAACGCCGCAGAGGTGCCAAGCCTGGAGGACGTTGTGCAATTCTGCGCAAAAATGGACGTGCTCGAGAAGGAATCCGAACGGGCGGTTTTGCTGTACGAGGATGCGATCAAGATCGCCTCTTGATTGGGGCTGCGCCGTACCGGCGGGCTACACGAACACCAATCACTTTAATCTGATCCGGGTCCACTACAGAGATGGGCCCGGATTTCTTTTTGCGGCCTAAGAAAAAACAAACCCCGCAAGCGGCGCTGCGGGGTTTGGTCAATCACATAAAGAAAGGGTATCAGTTATCCCTTCTTCAGGACCTCACGGCCCAGCAATTCGGCGATTTGTACCGCGTTCAGCGCTGCGCCCTTGCGCAGGTTGTCACTGACGCACCACAGGTTCAGGCCGTTCTCAATGGTTGAATCCTGACGGATGCGGCTGATGAAGGTGGCGAAATCACCCGCGCATTCGATCGGCGAGACGTAGCCGCCCGGTTCGCGCTTATCGATCACCATGATACCTGGTGCTTCGCGCAGGATGTCACGGGCTTCGTCTTCGTCTAAGAATTCCTCGAACTCGATATTCACGGCCTCTGAATGGCCGACAAAGACCGGAACGCGGACGCAAGTGGCTGTAACCTTGATCGACGGATCGACGATCTTCTTGGTCTCGACAACCATCTTCCACTCTTCTTTAGTCGAGCCGTCTTCCATGAAGACGTCGATCTGCGGAATGACGTTGAAGGCGATCTGCTTCTGGAACTTGTTCGGCGGAACTTCGGTGGTGGGGTTATAGATGGCTTTGGTCTGATCCCACAGCTCATCCATCCCTTCTTTGCCCGCGCCGGAAACCGACTGATAGGTCGACACGACGACGCGCTTGATCTTGGCGCGGTCATGCAGCGGTTTCAGCGCGACAACCATCTGCGCGGTCGAGCAGTTGGGGTTGGCGATGATGTTCTTGTTCTTATAGTCGTGGATCGCCTCGGGGTTACATTCCGGCACGATCAGCGGAATTGCAGGGTCATAGCGATACAGGGACGAGTTGTCGATCACCACGCAGCCAGCCGCCGCCGCCTTGGGGGCGTAGACCTTGGTCGCCTCGGATCCCACGGCAAACAGCGCCATGTCCCAGCCGGTGAAATCAAACGTGTCCAGGTCTTTGGTCGTGAGTGTCTTGTCGCCAAAGCTTACTTCGGTTCCCAGCGACCGACGGCTTGCCAGCACGGCAAGCTCATCGATGGGGAACTGGCGTTCTGCCAGAATGTTCAGCATTTCGCGGCCCACATTACCTGTGGCGCCGACGACTACGACGCGATAGCCCATTTCATGTCTCCAAAGTTAAGGACGCGCGTTCATAGCCGCGTTGCAGCAAAGAAAAAAGAGGTTTCGCGGGATATTTCCCCCAATGACACCGATTTGACGCGGTGCATCGCCTCAGGCGTCGGTCAGAAGCCGTTCATAGAGCGCCACCAAGGTCTTTGCCTCGCCGTAGATGTCGAAATTCTGTTCCACATGGACGCGGGCGGCGCTGCCGGATAGCGCCAGCGACTCGGGGTTCGACAGCATTTCAGCGGCGGCATCAGCCAGGGCGGGAATGTTCCCCGGTTCGACCACATGGCCCAGTGAGGGGTCGGTCACGATCTCTGCAAAGGCACCGACATCGGTTGCCACCACAGGCACGCCGCAGGCCATCGCCTCGAGCGGGGTCAGGCCAAAGCCTTCCCAGCGTTGCGGCGCGATGAACAAGTCCAGCACCTGGTACCACTCGGCGATCTGATCCACCGTGACCTCGGGTTTGAACAGGATGCGGTCAGACAGGCCCGCCTTGGCGACCTTGTCTTTCAGCTCGGCCAGAAAGCCGGTGTGTTTTTCGGTCGCGCGGCCCATGACGATGCCATGGACGTCTTCGAAACGGCCACAAAGGTCGATCATCGCATCGACGAAAGCATCGGTGCCTTTCTGGTGCCGGATACGGCCATAGCACCCAAGCAGCAGACCACCGGGCAGGCCGAGTTTGCCCCGCAGGGCGGCTTTGTCCGCGGGCGGGGTGAAATTCTGCAGGTTGATGCCATGCATGATGACCTGCGCGTCCCGCTCAAGATATCCGGCGGTTTTGCGCGATGTGGCGACTACCGCGTCCATTTTGTCGATCAGCCATTTGCTATAGCCCGTATGCGACCGCTGCGAGGCGCTGGTGAACAGTAGTTTCAGGCGCAGACGAAAGACATTGCGCAGGATCAGGCCCAGCAGCATCTCGGTATTGCGCCGCGCGTGCCAGACGCGCGTGGTCTTGCGCGACAGAAATGGCAGACGGCCCAGCGGGATATGGGGCAGATCGGCCGGTAGGCCCGGTCCGGTTGCGGCGATGTCGATCCATTGCACTTGCAACGGCACCAGCCGCGCGATCGTCGCGGTCACGCCGGAAAGCCTGCGCTTGAGGTTCGGTGCGATGACAACAGGGTCGGACATGGGCTCTCCCGATGGTTCCAGCGTCAGTCAACGCTGTCGCGGCTGAATAGGTAAATCACGCATCCAATGGCAAGCGTGACTGCAAAAAAGCCGAATATCGCTGTGTAGGGCGCGGTTGGACTGATGTCCACTGTCGCGGCATGGACGCGGCCGGTGACAAATTGCGCCAGACCCACTCCGCCAATGCCGAACAGATTCAACAGGGTCATGCCACGCCCGACCAGATGCGGCGGCACGAAGGCGCGGCCATGGGCCATGATGACCGGAAAGCTGGCGCCCATGAAACCGATCACCGCCATCAGACTTACTGACACCCAGACTGCCATGTCGATCCACAGGCACAACAGCCCCAGCGCCGCCGCGCCCAAGGCATTGCCGCCAAAGATCACCCATTTCCGTGTGCCCAAAAGCCGGTCGAGCGGCCCATAGGCAAAGGTGCCGGCAATCATAGCCGCCCCCATGACCAGCGTCGCGGTTCCGATCTGCGTGGTGCTGAGGGCGAAAACGTCGTTCAGATATGGACCTGCCCACAAGCCTCGTGTCGCAGCCGCGGGGGCGTAGGCCACCAGCATCAGCGGCAGGATGGCCCACAGGGCAGGTTCTTTCAGCAGGTCCAGCACTGACCCGCGATGCTCGGTCTCAACCGGTTTGGGGTCGTGAACGCTGATCCAGATGCCCGCTGCAATAATGGCCGAAACGACGGCCAGTGTAGCCATTGTGGCGCGCCAGCCCATCAGTTCGACCGCAAGTGCTGTGGGGTAGGAGGCCACCAGATTGCCGACCGACCCAACGCCCAGCATGATGGCTGCTAGCGTGGCAAAGCGGGCGGGCGGGTATTCGCGGGCAAAGATGTAATAGGATGCCATCAGAACGGGCGAGCACCCGACTCCGATCAGCCCCATCGCGACTGCGATATGAAACGGTGTGCTGGCCGCTGCAAACAACGCAGCGCCGCCCGCGCCGCCTGCAAGCAACAAAACCGCAGCCGTCAAACGCGGCCCGATCCGGTCCAGCGCCCAACCCACTGGCAGTTGCATGGCGGCAAAGACCAGAAACCAAAGCCCAGAGGCAAAGGCCAGATCTTCGGGCCTTGCCCCGATGTCACGCCCCAGATCGACGCTGAGCACGGCAAGAAAGGCACGAAAAAATTGGCTGAGCACATAGCCCAGACACAGAACCACCAGTCCGGTTTTCATGAGACGCCTCTTTCGCCCAACCCGCCAGCAAATGCTTGGCATGTCCCCGTGATATGTACAAGCGCGTGTGCTATGATGTTTTCAGCGGACATCGAACAAATTTGGGCTATCTGAAGGTCTATTCATATTGTCGAGGAACCAATGAAAGATGCACAGGCCGCATTTTATGACAGCCTTCCGCTGTTGCGGGACTTTAACAATCTGACCGATCCTGAACGCTTTACCGCGGTGCCGACGGAATGGGTTCTTGGTGTCGCAGATGTCGTGGATTCCACCGGTCAGATAGAGCGGGGACGATACAAGGCCGTGAACATGGTTGGGGCCGCGGTGATCTCGGCCATGATCAATGCGCTTCGCGGGCAAGAATTTCCCTATGTCTTTGGGGGTGATGGTGCCGGGTTCGCCGTACCGGCAAGCGCGGCAGAGGCAGCACGTAGCGTTCTGGCCGATTTGCGGCGCTGGGCAGAAGAAGAGTTCTCGATCGCGTTGCGTGGGGCCGTCGTGCCCGTCGCCGAAATCCGGCAGGCGGGCAAGGATCTTCGGGTTGCGCGTTACGCGCCATCCGAGGGGGTGGATTATGCGATGTTCTCGGGCGGTGGTCTGGCCTGGGCCGAGGCCGAGATGAAAGCAGGCCGGTTTGAGGTTCCGTACGCAGCCCCTGGTGCGCTGCCGGATTTGACCGGGCTGTCCTGCCGCTGGTCCAATAGCAAGGCGCAGAACGGTCAGATTGTTTCGGTGGTGGTGCAGCCAACTTCCCGCGCAACCGAGACCGATTTCGCCGACCTGTCACGGGCAGTTCTAGTGGCCGCTGAAGGATTGGACCGGTCCGGCCACCCGATGCCGGAAAGCGGCCCTCCGATCCGCTGGCCGCCGCCTGGTTTGGCGCTGGACGCCCATGTGTCCCGTGCGGGTCGCAATCTGTTGGTACAGAAACTCAAGCTGTTGGCGCAGAATTTGATGATCGCACTGCTGTTCAAATCTGGAAAGCGATTGGGGAATTTCGAGCCTGGTCACTACAAGCGCACGGTCAGTCGCAATGCGGATTTCCGCAAATTCGATGACGGTCTTAAAATGACGCTGGATTGTGACCCGGCAACCTTGAATCAAATTCAGACCGTTCTTGAACAGGCTCGGAAACAGGGCAGCATCCACTATGGCTTGCATGCACAGGACGAGGCGATGATGACCTGCTTTGTCCCCTCGGCCACCCGTGACGATCACGTCCATTTCGTCGATGGTGCCTCGGGCGGGTATGCTCAGGCGGCCTCGGCGATGCGGGCTTAGGCCTTCCACCTTGCGGCCAGGGCACGCGCCGCCTGTGTCAGCAGCATCACGTCGATCCCCACCGCCTGGAACTGGGCGCCCATGTCCTTATAGGCCTGCGATGCCTCATCCGTAACACCAAGAATGCCCGGGGCTTTGCCTGCTGCAACGATGCGCTTCATCGCGTCGGCGATCACCGCCTGGACTTCGGGCGCGGCGCTGTTTCCCTGAAAACCCATGTCAGTCGACAGGTCAGACGGACCGATAAACACGCCATCCACGCCTTCCACCTGTGCAATGGCATCCAATGCGGCGATACCGGCGCGGTTTTCCACCTGTAACAGCAGACATATCTGATCGTCTGCGGTCTGAATGTAGTCCTGAACCGTTCCGTATTGCGTTGCGCGTGAGGCCATCGCGCCGACGCCTCGCACACCTTGGGGCGGATAGCGGCAAGCGCTTACCAGATCGCGCGCCTGCTGGGCACTTTCCACCATCGGTACCAGGATTGTCTGAGCACCTGCGTCCAACACCATCTTGATCAATGCGGTGTCGCCCACCGGGATTCGCACGACGGGATGTGTCGGACTGGCGGCCAGCGCGATCAGCTGATCCCGGATGGACCGGATATCATTCGGCGCGTGCTCACCGTCGATCACCAGCCAGTCGAATCCGGCAGTGCCCATGATCTCGGCTGTTACCGCCTCAGCAAAGCTGGACCAACAACCAATCAGATGGTCGCCGTTTTTCAGGGCTTGTTTGAACGTGTTGACGGGTGCGGACATGTGGAACCTCTAGTTTAGCGAGCGGGCGATTTCAGTGATCACGTCAAATGCCATTTGGACGTCTGCCTGCGTGGTCTCAAACTGACCGGCCTGAAAGCGGATCACCAAGTCGCCATCAACGCGGGTTTGAGTCAAGTAAATGCGGCCATCATCATTGATCGCATTAACCAGCCGTAGGTTCAGATCGTCCAGATCGGTTGATCCAGGGGGGGCATAGCGGAATGTCCACAATGACCACATAGGGTTGGTGGTGATTTCGAAATCGGATTCAGCTTTCAGCCGATCATGCAGAGCCACTGACCATGTTATATGATTGCGCAACCTTTCACGTAGCCCTTCCAGACCATAGGCGCGGATGACGAACCACAGTTTCAAGGCTCGGAACCTGCGGCCCAGCGGTACCGACCATTCAGAATAATTTATGATCCCGTCTTTGCCGTGGGTCTTCAGGTATTCCGGGCTGATCGCGAGTGTCCGTACCAGATCATCGGGGTCCTTCAGAAAATGGGCGCAGCAATCGAACTGAATGCCTAGCCACTTATGCGGGTTGAACACGATGCTGTCGGCTTGCTCGACTCCCTCCCAGTAATGGCGGTATTCGGGGCATATCATGGCCGAGCCAGCCCAAGCTGCATCGACATGCGAATACAGCCCGTATTTTTGCGCAATCTTCAGACATTCCTCTACCGGATCGGTCGCGCCGGTTCCGGTGCCGCCGACGCAGAGGATCACGCCGGTTGGTTGATAATCAGAGTCTAAATCGGCTTGAATTGAGTTTTCCAGCGCCTGTGGGTCCATCCCGCGCCAGTCGCCTTGTATGGGCACCCGCACCAGATTTTCCTGCCCGATCCCCGCAACCCATATGGCACGATCAACCGAGGTATGAACCTCGGCCGAGCAATATACGCGCAGCGGTTTCTGTCCGAACAACCCATGTTGGTTGCCCTGCCAATTCAGCGCCTTTTCCCGCATGGTCAGCACAGCGGCCAGGGTCGCGGACGAGGCGGAATCCTGAATGACACCTGCAAAGCCCGTGGGCAGATCCAGGGCCTGCCGCAACCAGTCCATCATCCGCGTCTCCATCTCGGTCGCGGCGGGGGATGTCTGCCACAACATGCATTGCGGAGCGATGGCGCTGGTTAGAAACTCGGCCAGAACCGACGGGGCCGAGGCGTTTGCATTAAAATAGGCAAAAAAGCGAGGATGTTGCCAATGGGTAATCCCAGGCATCACGATCTGTTCGAAATCGTGAAAGATTTCGTCCATCGCCTGGGAGCGCTCGGGAGGGCGCGCGGGTAAGGCGTTAAGAATATCACCGGGTTCCGTTCTGGCCCGAACCGGATTGTCGCCGACAGTCAGATGGTAATCCTGTGCCCACTCAGCAATCTTGGCGCCCCAATCCGAGAATTCATCCCAGTTCATTTTATCTTCCAATCTTCTCTGAACACCGCTTTCGATCCTGTGCCAGTGATGAATATCCGGGTTGAAACGTCAACGCCCTTTGCAGGAATCCAGTGGTCTGAGATTCTTCTGAATATGTTTCCGCAGAGAGAAATGGAATAATTTGGGCTCTAATAAACGATAAATGCCTAGAATCCCGAACACGGAAAGGTCAGTTGAAGAATGAACCGAATTCGGCCAGAATTTAATATGGCTCACGAAATTCCATTGACGTCCCGGTCTTTGCCTATTGCGCTGCTGCGCGCGAGGGAACGGGTTATGGGGCCTATCCGTAGAATGCTTGTCGAGGCGGGCGTAACCGAACAGCAATGGCGGGTTCTGCGGGTGCTGGAAGAGGAAGGCCCGCAAGAGCCCACCCATATTGCTGACCGTGCCTGTCTGCTTTTGCCCAGCCTGACCCGCATTCTGCAAAAGCTTGAGGCCAAGGGCCTTGTCGTGCGGAAAAGCCATCAGGTCGACAAGCGCAGGCAGATTGTTGAGATCACGGTCAAAGGGGCAGGGATTATCCGGGATAACATCGACTATACGTTGCTTTTGGCTGAAGAAATCCGCAACACGCTGGGACCAGAGCGGCATGAGGCGTTGCTGGATCTTCTCAACGATCTGCACGAGTTGAAATTACAATCAGATTTTCGGGACTAACAGTGTGTGGGCCCCGCCAGAGGGCCTTTGTGACCTCTCTGGCGGAGTGGCCAGGCCCGAGTGGACCATGTGCCTGGCCTACAGCCGGATACGAGGGGTGTTCAAACGATCCGGCAACGTTTCAGAGAACATCAGACCCCGAAAATCGGGTTTTCTCAGGCGCAAACTTACCCAGGGGGATGGGTGTTTGGCCGTGGTCCTCTGAATACTCGCACCCGGATTTCAGCGATTTCTGCCGTCCACGCGGGTGTCTTCGCAAGAAGGCGGAGGATTGGTGGTCCGCCGCCTTTGTGAGTGGTGACGTCTCAGTGCTGAACGCTTTCTGTTAGCAACAAGCTAGCGCGATACAGCGGTTTTCCAAGGTTTGACGGCTAAAATCTGAATGAGCTGTCGCAGTGTTTTCAGTCGCATGTTGAAAGTAAGCCCAGCGCCATAAGTAGCCATGTCTGCGAATTTTGAAACACGTGCAGGCTTACCGGTTCGATTTGGGCAAGCCTGTGCCGAATTATCCCCGAATTGTCGGCAAAAACCGGCGTGCGGGTTTCCAAGGATTGCGACTTGCTCTGGTTTATGCCCTTTAATATCCACTTTAACTAACCTGTTTTATGGCGGCATGATGATGGGTAGCCTGTTCTCTATTCCTGATCCGATCGCTTTGCCGGTTACCGGCGAGGACGACACATACCCGGTTGGGCGAATCTTTTGTGTGGGCAGGAACTATGCCGCACATGCGGCTGAAATGGGACATGAGGTCGACCGTGAGGCCCCTTTCTATTTCACCAAGGCCGCTGCAAACGCGGTCCTGTCTGGGTTGACGACGGCTTACCCTCCAGGGACCGAAAATTTCCACCATGAGATGGAGCTGGCTGTTGCAATCGGAAAGCCGGTTTTTCAAGCTGATACTTCTCAGGTGCAGGAAGCGGTGTTTGGCTTTGGCTGCGCCCTGGACATGACCCGACGTGATCTGCAAATTCGAGAGCGCAACAAACAGCGCCCTTGGGATCTTGGAAAAGATTTCGAGAATGCAGCCGTATTTGCCCCTCTGACCCGCGTGAGCGATTGGCAACCCGACCCGCAAAAACGCATCATTTTGCGCGTTAATGGCGAAACCCGGCAGGACGCAACCTTGGATGAGCTGATCTGGTCGATTGACGAGATCATAAGTCACTTGTCCGGCTATTATCATCTGCGACCAGGGGACTTGATCCTGACCGGAACGCCGGCTGGTGTAGGACCGGTTCAGCCCGGAGATTCACTGGAGGGGGAGATTGACGGGTTGCAGCCGGTCAAATTGAGTATATCAGACCCTAATTAGGGTCTTTTTGCCAATTCTCGGCAAATTCTATGTCATCCAACCCGGCAAAGCGACGAACCCGGTCCAGTTCGGCCTGTAGGCGGCGCGTCCGGGCATCTGACCACCGTACTGTACGTTCTGGCCACAGCGCGCTGACCCGCAGCACCGACTGATCGCGATGGGCCTTCATGTCGATCCGGCCAATCAGCCGGTCGCCTTCGAGAAGCGGGAAAACATAATAGCCATAGGTGCGTTTCGGGGCGGGGACAAACACCTCGATCCGGTAGTGAAACCCAAACAGCCGCTGCGCACGGTCACGGTCACGCAGCATGGGGTCAAACGGGCTCAGCACTCTGATCCGACCCGGCGCTGGGGGGATCTGCGCGGCTTGTTCAGCAACATCCGGGCGTGCAAGCAGTTTCCTGACCTGACCATTGGCACATTCGATCTCGATCTCTTCGACATGGCCCTCGGTCAAGGCGGTTTTGCACCAGCTTCGGGCTTCTGCGGTGCTGACCGTATCCCAAAACGCCGCCAATTCGCCCGAGGTCGCAAACCCCAGCCGGTCAAGTGCCGCATGGCACAGCCAATCCACGGTATGTTCGGCGTCACAAGGCATATTGCCGGGGCAAAGATGCGTCTCGATCACCCGCTCGGTCAGGTCATAGCGTTTCTGGAACCCCTGCCTGCCGATCACGGTCAGCGCGCCCGAGCGCCAGAGGAATTCAAGCGCGGTTTTCGACGGGTGCCAATCCCACCATCCGCCGGAGCCTTTCTTTTCGTCTTTTCCCACATCCGACGAGGAAACTGGCCCATGATCGCGTATATGCTGCAATACGGTTTCAAATTGCTGCTCAAACCCATCGCGACGCCAGTTTTTCCAGCGCGATTTCAGCAGGTCAGCGTCGCGCTGAAACCGTAGATGCCAATGGGGGTAGAACTCCATCGGAATGACTGCGGCATCATGAGTCCAATGTTCGAACAGCCCACGGTCACGTTCATACACATGCTTGAGGTTTTTGGCGCGATAGGCGGGCCTGCGCGAAAACAGGATCATGTCATGGGCGCGGGCGACCGTGTTGATACTGTCCAGCTGAACAAATCCCAGACGCCTGATCAATTCAAGCAGGTCAGGCCCTTTCGCAGCCCCGGACGGCTGTTCTGCCAGCGCGTGCCGGTCCATGAACAGGGCGCGGGCCGCCCGATTGTTCAGCCTTTGCATCGCCATGGGTCAGCGGCGTTTCAGCGTATCGCCATAACTGATCTTGGGGGTCAGAGTTATGCGGTTTTCAACCTCGGAAGCGGGATCGGAAAGCTGAACGGCGATTATCTCGGCTGCCTTGCGCCCAATCTCGTGTCGACATGCATCCATTGTGGCCAGCTTGCGCGGCAGACCCTGTAACAGTTCGACATTGTTGAACCCTGCCAAACCGATCTGGCCTGGAATGTCTATCCCCTGGTCCAACAGATACAGCAATCCACCAGCACCAATCATGTCGTTGGAATAATACAGGAAATCCAGATCCGGTGAGCGTTCCAACATGGCTTGAGTCATCTCGCGGCCTTTGGCCAAGGCCGAGCCCCCGGAATAAAACTCGCGGTCTTCGATCTCGATCCCATGCTTGCCCAGCACTTCGGTAAAGCCTTCGAACCGTTTCCGAGCGCGGTGATCCAGGGGCATTTTGGTGCCCATAAAGCCGATATGTTCATAGCCCGCTTTCAGGATCGCCTGTGCCATCTCACGTCCAGCGCGGCGATGGGAAATCCCGACCATCGCGTCCACCGGCTTACCATCGGTGTCCATGATCTCGACCACCGGAATCCCCGCCGAATCCAGCATGGCGCGTGCGGCATCGGTATGTTCCAATCCGGCGATGATCACGCCCGAGGGCCGCCACGAGAGCATCTCGTACAGGACTTTTTCCTCTTTTTCGGGCAAATAATCGGTGACGCCGACCACCGGCTGTAGCTCGGTATCCTCAAGAATCTGATTGATCCCGGTCAGCACCTCGGGGAACACCATGTTCGACAGCGACGGGATGATCACTGCCACAAGGTTCACCCGGCTTGAGGCAAGCGCACCAGCGATTTTGTTCGGCACGTATCCCAGCTCTTTTGCTGCGGCCAGAACGCGTGTGCGGGTCGCATCCGACACGTCACCCCGATTGCGCAGAACCCGGCTGACCGTCATCTCAGACACTCCGGACGCTTCAGAAACATCACGAAGGGTGAGCGGGCGTTTGTTTTCTGTGGTCACGGGGTGCACCTGCGTTGTTGTTTTGTCCGATGGTAGCGTGAACAGGACGCATTTTACAACTGCCCTTCAAAGCCGATGACAACCCGAAAAAACCACGTTACAGAGAGTTTTGCGCGGCCCCGTGGCTCAACTGGATAGAGCAGCCCCCTCCTAAGGGGCAGGTTGCAGGTTCGAATCCTGCCGGGGTCGCCAAAATCACCTGAAAAATATGGATTATTTACAAGGCTTTGTGCAGGAGCCTGCAAAAAGTCCCGCCAGCTTTCGGACCGAAATCGGCTGAAACGGCCGATTTCTCGTACAAAACCCGTACAAAATCCGCACGTTTGTGCGCATTTCGGGGGACAATCATGAGCCGTCATAGCTTTGATCCCGAAATCGCCGAACGTGTCGGTCTCAATGCAGCGGTGATTTTCCAGAACATCACCTTCTGGATCGAGAAGAACCAAGCCAACCGTCGCAACCTTCGCGACGGGCGGTATTGGACTTACAATTCGATCTCAGCCTTTGGTGAGTTGTTCCCCTATCTGAGCGAAAAGCAGATCCGAACAGCGCTTGAAAAGCTGATCAGCGCAGAGCTGATTATCAAGGGCAATTTCAGCGATGATCGGTATGATCGGACCTGCTGGTACGCCTTGGGCAACTCCATTCGCCCAAATGGGCAAATCGATCCGACCGAAAGGGAAAATGATGCATTTGCCCCTGAGGGCAAGCCATCTGCCCCAGAGGGCAAATCCTATAAGAACAGATATAAACCATATCAAAAACCAAATCCTTCGCACGCGAGGGCGGCGGTGGAGGATGAGATTTCAGAAAAGATTTTGTCCGCCTATCCCGAGGATCGCATTCGCAGCAAAGCGGTTTGCCTCTCACAAATTCGCCAAGCGCTGGCCGACGGCGTGGACGCCAAAGACCTCGAGGACGCCGTGCGGACCTATGCGACCGAGAGCGAAGGTTTCACCCGATCCAAGGTGTGCTTCTCCGACAATTGGTTCACATCTGGACGTTGGTTGAAATATCTTCACGACGTCGAGGAAGCGTGGGAAGCGGGCAAAGCCAAAGAGGCCGAATTGCTGAAAGGCTTGGCCGACTGGGTGACAGATCGTCACCCACTGTGCCGCCACATCACACCCGGCCAAGTGACAGCTTTGCTGGTTGCAAACCTGGTCAGCCCCGCTGAAATCGAAGCGGCGGGGCTCAGAGCATGAACGCGACCGATCCCAACAAAGAGCAGAGAGCAAGGTTACCCACCGATTACATCGGCGGGACTTGTGAGGGGCGGCAAGCCTCCCCTTCAAACCCCAACCAGACGCGCGCAAGCGGCGTCAAAGAGGGCCTTTCCGAGAGCGTTATCTTTCGATGCACACCGTCGGAAAAGGCAGCACTTGTGGCCAAGGCACACGCCGCTGGCCTGCCCAATGCCACGTTGATGCGCGAGGCCTTGGGGCTGACCGAGGCACGCCGGCGCAAGCCTGTCCCTCGCGTTGATCCGAAGCTGACCTTCGCCATTGCCCGCGTCGGCGGCTACCTCAATCAGCTCTCCCGCTGGATCAACGGCGCGGTCAAATCCGGCCGTGCGAACCAGATCGACGCGCTCAAGGTTGCTGCTCAGCTGGTGACCATCGAGCGGCAGTTGGCGCAGATCGTGGCGGCACACACAGGCGGCAACGAATGATCATTTCCTTCTTCTCCACTGGGACCGGTGGCGGTGCGGCCCCGGTGGACTACCTAACCGCGCGCGAAGTTCTGGCCTACGACGAGAACCGCAATCTAATCCACGACGACACCGGCCAGCCATTAACCAAGATCCGCGACCCGCTGCCGGAGGTGCTGCATGGCAACCCCGACCAAACCCGCGACCTGATCGATGCGAGCCCCAACAGATGGAGCTACACGGCAGGCGTGATCAGCTTCACTGAGAGCGATGATCCCAGTCCCCCCGCCCAGCAAGAGGCCATTGAGCTATTTGAGGCTCTGGCCTTTGCTGGGCTGGACAGGGACCAATACGACTGCCTCTGGGTGCGACACACGCACGAGGGCAACGTCGAGCTCCACTTCTGCACGCCGCGTCTCGAACTCAGCACCGGCAAGGCTCTGAACATCGCCCCGCCAGGACATGAGAACGCCTTTTCCAGCCTGCGCGATTTCATGAATAAGACGCACGGTTGGGCAGACCCTTTGGAGCCTGAACGCGCCCGCGAAGTGAGGGCGACGGTTGAGGTCCCAACCCGCGCACAGGGGCGCGAAGCGCTACACGACTGGATCCGCGATCAGATCAGCGTCGGCAACATCACCGACCGCGCCAGCATGATCGATGCGCTTACCGAGGCCGGTTTCGAGATGCCTCGCGCCAGCAGGAATTACATCACCGCCAAAGACCCCGACACCGGCGAACGCTGGCGATTGAAAGGAGAGATTTTCCATGACGACTGGCAAGCCGAACCGCCTCGCCGAGAAATTGAACGCGGACCTGGAGACGATCCGGAGCGACCACGCCGCCTTGATGGCATCTCAGTTGGAGAGCTTCAGGAGCGATTTCAGCAGCATTGCGACCAGCGCGCTGCATACAATCGAGACCGATATCAGGTTCTTTCTCAGCGACAGCAGGAGCGAGTTGGAGAGGCGGAGCGAGACGATCAGGCGCTGGTTGACGATCTCACCTTGGGTGATCGTGGCGATGGTCTCAGTCTGGATCGTAACAGTGCTGATCGCGAGTTGGTTTTGGATGGGCTTGATCAAGAGCTCGGAGATGACGGAGCTTGGCCTAACGCGGATCGAACGGGCTGGGAAGACCTGGGTGACGCTCGACCCGGACCGAACGGAATTGAAGACCTGCACGATGGCGCAAACGCCAATCATCTGCATCGAGATCAAGGAGCCTTAGATGACGCAATCCCTGACAGCATTGGAGCGCGAATTGCTCGCATCCGTCGAACGGTTGGTGACGGCTTGCGAGAGCTCAGCCAAGGAATTGCACGCCTTGGAGAAACGCTCGACCAGCAAGATCGAAAGCAAGGTGAATGGCTTGGCGCATTGCGTGGCGCTATTGATGAAATCACATCTCACGTCCGTCACCACATTGGCCGACTTGCTGCGCGAGGAGCAGAACTACGAGACGCTGCAGGCGAGTTTAGAGACCAGCTGGAAGTTAGCGAAAGACGCCGAGAAACAGCTGAACGAGAGCTAGATGCGAGAGATAGCCACCGAAGCGCGGGACACTCGCTTTGACGAATTTCCAAGCCGCAGAAAGGCATCACATGCAATTCGACCACACCCAATTCACGCTCGGTTTCCGCCAAGCCCTAGATCACGGCATTGACTATCGCGACTTTGATAAGGTCGACCGCTTGCCCAAAAGCGTTCCCCTGATGGCTATCGCTGGCGTTTGGGGCGACTACAGTGACATTCGCTGCCTGTTCATCGACCAAATAGGTAAAACCTACCGTCGCCATATAACCGGCCGTGCCGGCCAGTACATCGTCCGCGAGTTGGATTTGAATGCGAAAGAGATGGAGGTCGGGCAGGTGGTTGTGGTGGAAAATGACTAACTAGCGTCGTTGCGGGCAGGGAGTGTGAACTCCCCCGTCTGGAGCGGCGGCGACTCTCAGGAAGCTCCAAAGCGGACTTTGATCATCGAAAACGTGGATACATCAAATAGCGCCTCGACCGTCGTAGGTATCTACTCGTTCGCGGTAACCGAGTAGTCGATTCCTTTGACTGAAAGCAGCAGTTCTGAACGTTCCTCCATGATGGCGTTGGCGATGCTTTGCAACCAGGCGACCGTCGTTTCCAAATTCATTCTTTCGCCGGTGTCCGGGTGCTCCCATTGCCGCGTTTCGCGCATGCAAATTAACAGGCAGCCCACCCGACATCGCTCGTGGTTCAGATAGCGCCCCACGAGTTGGTCGATCAAAGCATCTCTTAGTTGGCTTCCGCTCCATCGATGTCTTGCGTCATCTAACTTCGCCTCTATTGATGCGTATCGGTCCAAACCGGCTGCGTGCAGTCGGATATCTGTTCGCTTTTCAGCAATTGCCACGGCTTCTTGTGTGACAATGTATGCACCACGAGCGTTTTGGGTCAGCCAGTAGGAAAGGAATTGACGTAGCTCTGTTTCGCCTTCCACTTTTCGCAAAGTCGCTACAGTTGTCTGCTCGTCGTTAAGCAGGTGGTGTTTAAAGTCTGCCAGCCTGTGATTCATGACCGCAAATAGCGATGGGTCATCATAGGCACGGTAGTTTCGCTCTTGGTCGAATATTCGGAATACCGAGGCATTCATTGCCTCGGGTTCCGATATGGTCGCCGCCAACTCTGTAGCCATCTGTTTCAAACGGTCAGTCAGATGCGCGAATTCGGGCATTGCGGACAATTCGTAAAGCACCGACAGCGTTCTCGGCGACTTCGTCGAAGTAAGGGTGCTCAGAAGGTACCCGCGTGCTTCCTCAGCGTGGTCGCGAGTGTTCGGCGTAAAGGTGCCTTCATGATGCTGATCCTCTTGCGGGCGCACCGTTTGGTAGGCTCTTATGACTAGCTGGGTCAACAGATCGAGGCGACGGCCATTCTCCACCCCATCAAAACTCGGTTGTCCGCCCCAGTGGCGATCACCGAAAACCGCGGCAAATATTGAAATTGCAGCTTCTCGGGACTCTTGCGTTGATAAGTCAGCGGTCGCGGCCAGCGCGGATTCGCACCCTTGCTCCAGGCTCAGTTGGGTCAACATTTTCAGCCAGAACAGCTGGCTTTCAGCAGTCATTTGGTTGGATGTGTCGAGATAATTTTGGATCGCTCCAACGGCTTTCGAATTGGCCTCTTCCGTGCCATGGCCAGCAATCAGTTCAAAGGCGTATTTGAGGTCGTTCTGGGTATTATGCCCCATCGCATTCTCAAATGTCGGTAGGCTATCTGTAGCCGCTGCGGCTGCGATTTCGCGCATGAATGGTGTGCCATGGTGGAGTGCGTCGTGCAAAATGGGCGCACGTCCTACATCCATCAGGTTTACAAGTTGTCGGTTGATTTCAGTTCCAACGACTTCCTCGACGGCGCGTGGCTGGGCCATTTCGAGCTGCGACAGAAAGGTTCCGAATCCGTTCAGTTCCAATGTTGAAATACGCGTCGCCCTAACTGCTTCATCATGCGAAAGGGCTTCGGCCCAATTCTCGGTCTCAGCCTCACATTTGAGCGCAGCAAGTGCCATCAGGCTGGAGGCTGAATAGCTATTCCGATCTTCTTCTGCGCGCTCACTGAACAGCGATACGTCGGTGCGCCGCCAGAACTCAGACAGACCTTCCCTTACTCTGGCGAGAAAATCCGGAGAAAACGCTGTCTCAACAAACTGTGCATCCCAATAACCCCACGTATTGTGGTCGAGTTCCGTGTGCTGCATGACATTGTGTAGGCTGTACAGCGTGTTTTCTCGATCTGCTTCCCCGAGCATTAGATCTTCGGCAGCAAGAACCTCCTGACGCCATTGTCTCCAACCCTCCTGCCGCTCACCTTCTTCGATTTCACGGTCCCGTTGCCAGTTTTGGTGTTCAATTTCGTGCTCGTCGGGTTCTTGAGGTGGAGGGTTTAGGGTTCTTTGAAGCTCATCAGACAGGTCGGACCGATCGGCAACCAGTTCCGCAATCTGTGCCGCGAGGTTGGAGTTTTCTCCATCCCAAATGAATGAGCGAAGGATATGAAACGCCACCCCACGCCGTTCCGCTATCGCATCGGGCGCGAGAGACTTAAGAAGCCAAGGAATGTCTGCATCTGAGAACGGTCTGAGCGTGCCACCATAGTCAGTCCGAAATGCTCGTTGCCTATCGTTCTCAGGTGCTTCGAGTGCTTCCGCAAGCTCAAAGCACGTCCAAAAATAAGCCTCACGCAGTCCTACATCGCGCGACAACAACCCTCTCAGCTCTTCGGTCTCGTCTTTTGCAATAATGCTGTTGCGGCGTTCACCAAAATGAAATGCGACCGCCACGCTCCACGCCCAATTTGCGATCGCTTCAACGGTACTCGGCGGTGTGAGATGACAAGCCGTTATCACGGGATCGACGAAGTGATCATAGCTTGAATGCGCTTGGTAGACGCGACTTCCCTCGGTGCGGTTCGCCCAAATTGCGTCGACCAGGTCGTCCCTGACTTGGACCTTTTGCTCTGCGCTCATGGCATCCGACTTGATTGCCTGAAGCAGCGCATAGCCCAAACCATGAACGGAACGCGGTACTTCGTTCAGCGATCTTGCAAGAGCCAGAAACTCCGCCAGTTCAATTGCTTCAGGAAAAAGATCAGGCAGCACATTGCGCACAACCCGTTCGGGCCAATTGCCCGCCACCATGCTAGTCCCGATCTCGCGTTTCTGCTGATTGCTTCCACATCTAAGAACTGCCCAGACAGCGTATGTCCGATGGTGGTAATCCAAGTTCTCATCGAAGGCCGCTTGAAACGCCAAATCGGCACAATCGGCCATTGGCGTCAGGTACACCATTTCGAGAAGTAGCTCTCGCGTGTCGTGACCTGTATAGGCTTGGTCCCACAACTCTTGCACCAGCGGCGCCAGCTCCGGTGTCGACACGCGCTTTAGCTCAGTGTGCCCAACGCCGACCCTGCGCCAGTCGCTACCAGAATATCGCTCAACGAACCTGCGTAACAGTTCCGCGCGCAGTTCGAGGCTTAGAATCGCAGGTATTCCCTGGCGGAAAAGTAAGAGAGGGTTCCGCTCTTTTACCTCAGTCAGAACGTCGGGGTTCCACAGTGCCAACCAAGCCACCAAAGGTTCCATACTTGGGACTATCACGCGCTCTTGTCCGACGATCGCGAACAACAGGTGATGGAGGTCGCTTGTCGCAAGACCTTGCTCACGCAACTTCTGAAGGCGTTGTGCGGCCAAGAACTCTTGCGTGGATCGATGATGAAAGCGCACAGCACCGACGCCTGTGGGGTCAAACAAGGACTTGCCAAGCAACTCGACCTGCTCATCGTGCGACCAACCCGGCAAGATGTCGGCTACACTGACCCCCTCTTCGTCACCCCCAGGCGCTGCAAAGTAGATTGACCTGCGCTTCATGAGAAATAGCGCAAGCGCAATCCGCTCCGCCCCTTCCATGCCTTTTTCCACGGTTAGATCGTTACGCTTTTTGTCAGAGGTTTCGCGAAGCCGTTGGCCAATGCCAAAGACCAATTGTTCTTGAAGGTTGCCCAGATGTCCTTCCGCCGCCAACTGATCAAGCGCAGCCATGATGTCCGCAGGCAATTGGTAGAGGTGCCACAGCTCTTTTTCCTCTAAGTGCTGGGCAAAGGCATTAGCGTGATCTGCCGCGTAGAGACGCGCAAATTCAACGATCTCATTTCTAGATAACGGCAAAAGCGCGAGAACCTTTACAGGTTCCTCCCTACCGCCGGCCTCCTCCTCCCCATCACTAGGGGGTGGGCCGCCATCTCGTGCAATCACTGCCGTGAAAACTTCTTCACCTGCAGGAGCTTCAGTAACCTCGGCGGCTCTTTCTCTCGGCGCAACCAAAGCGGTCACAACCTGAAAATCCAGCTCGTCAGTCCAATCATTTGGTCGACATGAAACGAAGAAGCGCGCCCGGTGTGTCTGCGCTCCGATAGCAGTCTGAATTTTTCGCAATGCACGCCGCAGCGTGCCCTTACGCAACTTCAACTCGTCGACCGCGTCCAAGAAGAACACTGCCTCTGCGTCAGATGCCTCTAACCAGTGCTGAAATTCTTGCTCTTCTTCCGCGGTGATTGAGTCCAAAAACTCTCCGTCTTGAAGCAATTCAAGTGGGACAAAAAACGCTGCTTGCCCCTGATCCTGGAGCGCTTGCTTTTGCTGTTTGAATTCATGGGTCTTACCGCACTTCCCCTCACCCAAGACGACGACACAGCGGTGAGCATAGAGGTCGCTCCAACGTAGGGAACCATGCTCATAACTCCCCCAGATAGACATGTAGTCTGGGTCGCGCAGTCGCTCTTCTGATGGGGGTGCAAAACGACGTTCAAATGGGACGTGGATCATGTCGCGGTCCACAAGACACGCTTGTCTTGACCCTCCCCAAGAACAATCTGCCAATTCGCAAACTTAGCCTTAGCTTCTCCCGATGAAACCAGCCCTTCGTGCAAGGTGATTTGGATTTGACGGCCGAACGATCTTTCTGCTTTCGCCGCCACAACAAGTTTTGTGTCGGTCCTAGTCACTGAAAGCATGGGCGCTTCAGAAGAGTATTCGTCAACGAAGCTAGTCTCATCGATCTCAATTCGTACAGATGGAATGATCAGTCCACCCCAGCTTTCGTTGCCTTCGGCCTCGAAGAACATCGATTTATGCTGCCCTGAAAGAAAAACCGCCGTCGGCACGTCGTTGAGTTGGCCAACCAGTAACGTTTCCTCATACTTCGAGGTCGGCAGGATCAAGCTGAGTGGCTTTGCGATACCGACTTTTCCGACTGTGAATTCACTTGGCGACAGCATTTTTTCTCTCAGAATAATAACCCATGGGCGGTAGCTGGGATGATCATGAATGGCCCTGCAGTTTCGATTTTAGCATCTCTACTAATCCCAACCCATTCGAATGTCGGTTCGACGGCACTCTGGACAATGTACAGCTATGGTCGGTCGATTATCGCGGAGAGCTTCACGTTGCTCGTTCTTGCTGAGCACCGCGGATTCGAAACGGTGACCGCAATTGTTGCAGCGAAAGCGAGCACGTTCAGGCATGACTGATGCCTGCTTGCTCAATAAACTGGCTCCATAAGTACTCTGCAGCTTGCTCAGGATTTAGCCGGTCAGTTTCATTCCCGAACATCGACATTGTCACCACAAGGAACTGTTCGTATTCGTCGGACGAGACGTTGAAGCCGCCGTTTGCCGTATTGTCTGCTGCGTTCTCATTGAAAGAAAAATAGATGTCGCCCAACGCGAACCCCGCGTTTCGGCTGTGCACTGTTATGTGCGCCGTTCCTTGCTGCCGGCCACGATTGACAACGGTGCTGCCAAAGGAGTTCGCGCCTCGGTCTACAAATCGGCCCCGCAACCCATCGACTGCATCTATCTCGCCAATCGCCCGTTTGAAATATTCCCTGATCGTATCGAACGCTGCGTCGCGATATTCGCTGTGGTCGATTTCGTCAAAGTCGCGTTGAACGCGATAGCGGGGCGCGACTTGCTGTGTTGACGCTGGCGCTGTTTCATCAGCGGTTGAATCGAGCGCATTCGAAGCACCTGCATCGACTATCCGGCGAATTTCCTGAATGACATCTAGGTACGCAGTATTCGCGTTTGTCCAATCCGAGATCGGCAGACCGTCCTTCGGCACCGCTTTCAACCGTCGGAGCTGAGGCATTGCAGCCCAGTCGCATGGTTCGACGATGACGGGGACAACCCGTGCCTCGCGTGCTTCATGCCGCTCCAAGGCTCGTTGCATCTCTCGTTCGACACAATAGTTGGACGCGATGAAGTCGGGGCTAACCATCAGTAGGAAAAGCTCAGCCGCCTCCAACTCTTCGCCGATTTCATCGTCTAAAACCTCACCCGCCAAGATATCGCGGTCGTACCATGTTTCGATCCGACCTTCCCGCTGAAGGTTCGCAAGATGAACATGCAGGCGGTCAAGCGCGTCTGCATCTCGGTGGGAGTAAGAAATGAAAGCTCTCATGTGTTTGCTCGAAATGTTTGTATTTTGTTCTATTTTATATAGCCGGGTCCAAGTCGGCAACTAAGTTTCGTGAGCTGCTGCGCAATTCGCAAGTGGGGTATCACGTCCCAACCAATATCTGCTCTTATTGAGCTGCAGCGGAGCGCGAGTTATCAAAACCAAAGGCAGGTCTGGTCCGTCAGTGAATACAACCCAAGTAGTTCTCCCCAAAACGGTCCATTGCTATAGGAGCAATTCGCTCGTTGACGTTCTCATCAATGAATAGCCCCCAAGGATATACGTCGACGTTCGCTAGGTCGAAATCGTCTTTTGGGTACGGCTTGTTCCGGCTAAGAAATGCGTAGCGGATTCCGGCCCACATCTCGAAGCCAAGTTCGACCTCGAGACCATCATATACGCTGTCCCCAGGAGCGCTGACGATCACCTTTTTGGTAATGTCACCGAGTGCTTCCAACAGCATTATGCTGCATGTATGGGCCATGATGTCGGCCAGCTGGATACCCATTATTTCCTTGGAATCTTGTTCAAAGTGGAAGTTGCAGCCTGCGAGTTCCGCGTCGCCTGCAACTAAAGCCTCAGCCGCACTTTTCTGCTTGAAGAGACCTTCATCAAAGAAGACCTCATGCTGCCTACCCACGAGCCGGGGATGCTTCAATGCGTTACGCAAAAGCGCCAGAGAAGCAGAGCCTAACTTTCTGACGTCATCTGTGCTGTCTACAACGCACAAAGCCATTTTGCAGTTTCGCGTGATAAAACTTTTCAAACTGTTTCGCAGCGCTTGAAGATCACGGTCATCTTTCATTGTCGCTGAAGATTTGAACTCGAACATACTCGGGTCGAAGCCGTGCTTTCGAAAAAGGCTGCCCATTTCCGCTGAGGGATCCGCTTCACATATGGCAAAAGCTGCAAGTGAAAACCCGGATCTATGGTGCTTACTGTCGTCCAAAAATAGATAGGCCATTACTGCTTAAAACAATTCTCTCTGTGCCAGGTTACAAACTCAGTCCTTGGCTGGTTGGCGAGGCGGTCCGGCACCAAGACCTTTCCGGACGAGTTGATCATCGACGTCACGGCTTCGATATCGTTGCTTTGACGGGAAACCAGAATAGTCAGGTCGTCAGCTAACCCAACGAGACCCCGATCAAACATCCAGTGTGCAGTCCCGGACAAGGCGAGACCGTTACTAACAATGTCGGGGCCGTCATGCTCGACAGGTCTGATATGAGCGGCTTCTACTTCAGCTCGGCCACCGCCATTGATCAGACGTAAACCAGTGATGGCGCAGCGCTCGCCGTAGGCGCGCAGGACGTTCTTTCTGAAATTGCGGTCGCGAACCGCGCGATTGGTCAGCTGGTTGACGCGTTCCCGTGCGGGCATGTGTTGAAAAGGTGTTGGCGCGTCTTGAAACCCTGGCAACTGCATCGTGTCGCCCACGCGAGGCAAGATGTCTTCATCTCGTCCAAGACCACGTTCGACTATTCGGGCAAAGTCTTCAGCTGAAAGGGTTCTTACTGCGGCTTGCGCTCGTCCGGATATCTTGCCTTGATCATTCAGCAATCCTCTTTCAATGATTGAATTCTCGTCTCGGAATGAAACAGGGTCGCCGAAATCAAGATACGTTCCTGGCTCTATTGCCGCCAAGAACATATCCGGCTTCCTAGGATCCGGAATGATCTCCTGGACCTTAGCGACAGCAAAATAGCCTTTGGTCTCTTTGACCTTGCTTGGCTCTAGGTAGACGATCCAATCCCCTTCGCACTGCTGGGCACGCGAAAGATATTGTTTGGGAAACTGATACCGCTCCGAGGGAATGTCGTCGTAGATCGAGTCGCTGCGATGGATGAAGATACCGAAGGCCATCGGTTCACCCACGTTGGAGGCGTTCCAGTTTTCGATCGGCCGCGCGTAGGGTCAGCACCGCACCTGTCAAAAATGGAAGTGCTAAGCCAGCCGCTGCGATGGCAAAAATCATGATGGTGGCCAAAACCGAGTATTCGGCGGTCTGTTGTGCCAATGATAGTCGCCCCAAACCAATCAGGTAGAACACACTGGTTCCCAGGAAGATCAGGTAAAGCGGGCCAAAAGGTTCAATCACCTCACGACGGGTGCGCTCCAAGACCGAATGTCGCAACATGTTCCAGCGTTTGCTTGTCTTGTTCACTAGATTACTCCCTTACCAGCTCGATCCATGTGTGCACGTCATCATCCGTCACTTCACGGCCTTCGACATGCGATTGATACCAACGGGCGACGATAGCCCCGCGCTTTTCGCTTTTGATTTTTATACCCGCTTCGTTGAGGTGCTTATCCAGCGAGCTTTCAATGTGTTTGAGCGCTTCGAAATCATGCCCGGCCCGAATTGATTTGGTGCCCAGTAGTAGCCACGGCACGTCCACCTCGAACCGTTCACCCATCGCGACTAGGGCTTCTACAGGCATCCCACGCTGGCCCTTTTCGTAGCTGTGATACGCGCGCGGTGAGACGCCGATAGCTTCCGCCATAGCCGCTTGTGAGAAGCCGATTTCATTGCGAGCAATGGTGAGACGAGCACCCATTGCAGCAAAAAGATCAGCATGTTTCTGCGGCATCGACATTTTCCAATTGACTACTTCGTCGAAATTCGCGAACTTTGCAAAAAATGACGAACATTTACAGTTAATCACATCTGACCACGTCAGAAGGTGCAGAACAAGCGATTCCATGCGCATCACCGATTCAACTTAAGCGGACAAGGACGACTGAAATGGCCGAGACCAACTATTCAGACAGCTCTCAGATCCTGGGGCTTGGGAAAACACCCGCGCAGTGGGTCGAAGTCATGGCCGGGATGGGGATCGATATTTCGGAACGCACGTTGCGCGAGCGAGCAAATGAGACGGGCGCATTCTATCGCCTTGGGCGAACCATGCTGATCACGCCCGCGCAGATTGATACGATTTTTGAAGGAGGCCAGTCATGCCGCTCCAAATTTACAAGAGGGGCCGTGTCTACTGGGCCAAGGGGTGGATTGAATACAACGGCAGGCCAATCGCCGGCCCATACCGGCGAAGCACTAAGGCATCTACAGAAGAGGGCGCACGGGACTGGATAAACCATGAGACTGAACGCCAGATCCGTCGCTACGTCGTGGGCGACGAACCGAGCAAGACGTTCTCTGATGCAATCATGCTCTACAACGCGTCGCCCAAGGCTGCGAAGCAGTTGATCCCGATTGTCGAGGCAATCGGCGACCTTTCGCTAGGCGCGATTTCTGGCGCGCTATTGAAGAGCCTTGGGCCGAAGCTGAAACCCAAGGCGTCGACCGATACCTGGTGGCGTGAAATCGTGACGCCCGCGAGTGCGGTGATCAACAATGCGCACGAGTTGGAAGGTACGCCGCTGATCCGCGTGAAGCCCTACGACAAGTTCGAGCGGATCGCTCAAGACAAGCGGCGCGGGAAGCTTAGCCGCGTCGAGCGCACGCCAGCTGACAAGGAATGGATCGAGGCATTTTGCCGCGCCGCCGATCCGTACAATGCCGCGTTGGTCCGTTTCATGTTCGAAACGGCGGCACGGATTGATCAGGCCGTGTCATTGGAGCCTGATGACCTAAGGCCGTATGAGAACAAAGTTCGCGTGAAAGCGCAGAAGGGGCATCCGGAAAGTTGGATCACGGTCTCGCCTCAGATGATGGACGAGCTGCTCGCGTTGCCGCCGAAGCGCCCCAAGAACCGCAAGACCGGCAAGCTGATGAAAGCGCGCGTTTTCGGCTATGGCAGCTCTACCGGTTACAACACACGCTGGAAGACGATCTGCAAGCGCGCGGGTATTCCGTACCTGTCAGCGCACCCCGCTGGGCGACATGGGTTCTTCACTGAATTGGTGGTCAGACAAGGCGTTGATCCGGTCACCGCAGCTAAGGCCGGGCGTTGGTCCGACCCTAATTTACCTATGCGTATTTATGCCCATGCAGAGACCGATGAGGCCGATGTCAGGGCCCGTTTTCGTACAAACCACGTACAGGATGACGCTGTACAAACACCCAAACAACAGAAATCAAAGAAGGAATAACGCTATGAACTGTTCCCTCCTAAGGGGCAGGTTGCAGGTTCGAATCCTGCCGGGGTCGCCAAGATATCTAATGAAATCATTTATTTTCCATACTTTAGACAGTTCACTCGCTTCGAAAGGTGACACATGACTAAAAATTGGTTCGGATGAGCCAATCAAAATATCCATCGCCGAGAATGAACTTCTTTTGGGGCGAGTGCGGCAAAACAAATTACTGGTCCGAAAGTCGACCGGATATTGTCCGTTCTTGCTCTGTGACGGGGCCAGCCTCGCGAATTTGTGGCATTCGCCAGTTTAGGCCACCGGTCCTGTTGCGCACCCAGCTAATGAGCGCGGCGCTAGATTTATTCTTCGCTGATCTCAGATTGCATAACACCAGGCTGACCACGGCCGGCCTTCCAAAGCCTTACAAAAAACTGGCTTCAATAGGGGGGTAAAAGAAAAAGGGCCCCCAAGCGGCGGCCCTTGATCGTTTTGCAGTGAAAGCTGGGATCAGCCGTTCACGCTGTCCTTCAGCGCCTTCGCAATGGTCATTTTGACCACTTTGTCGGCTTCTTTCTTGAACTGCTCGCCGGTGGCAGGGTTACGCACCATGCGCTCGGGGCGCTCGCGACAGTAGATTTTGCCGACACCAGGCAGGGTCACCGCGCCGCCCGCCGACACTTCGCGGGTGATCAGGCCGGTCATGGCCTCCAGCGCAGTGTTCGCAGCTTTCTTGTCGGTTCCCATTTCCTCAGCGAGAGCAGCAACCAGCTGAGTCTTTGTCATAGGCTTTGCCATTTCTTGGTCTCCTTAACGTGCCCGATAAATAGGGCCTCACCGCGTAACTGTAACGGGATATTGTAGGTGAACACAACGAATAGTAGCGTCGAAAACCCTAAAAATAGGGGGAATTCGTTGCTTTTTTGCTTCAGAGAAAGGCCGTTTCATCAAAGGAACGCAATTTCCGGCTGTGCAGGCGCTCCAGCGGCATGCCCCTCAGGTGCTCCATTGCACGAATTCCGATCGCGAGATGGCGGCTGACCTGCGTGGTATAGAAGGCAGAGGCCATGCCAGGAAGCTTTAATTCGCCGTGCAGCGGCTTGTCTGAAACACAGAGCAACGTGCCATAGGGAACACGGAACCGATAGCCGTTGGCGGCAATGGTCGCGCTTTCCATATCCAGCGCGATTGCCCGTGATTGGCTGAGCCGCTGTACCGGGCCGGACTGGTCGCGCAGTTCCCAGTTGCGGTTATCGACCGAAGCGACGGTGCCTGTGCGCATGACCCGTTTCAGCTCATAACCTTCCAGCTCGGTGACCTCGGCTACAGCCTGTTCCAGCGCAACCTGAATCTCGGCCAAAGGCGGAATCGGCACCCAGACCGGCAGGTCATCATCCAGAACCTTGTCTTCGCGCAGATAGGCATGGGCCAGAACAAAATCGCCCAATGCCTGTGTGTTGCGCAGCCCGGCACAGTGGCCAACCATCAGCCAGGCATGCGGGCGTAACACGGCGATATGATCGGTCGCGGTTTTGGCGTTCGACGGACCGACGCCGATGTTGACCAGCGTGATACCCGATCCATCCGCCCGCTTTAGGTGATAGGTCGGCATCTGCGGCAGCTTCAGGGGTTGTTCCAGCACTCCGCCTTCGGTGGTGATCTCGACATTTCCGGTCGAGACAAAGCTGGTATAGCCACTGTCTGGATCGGCCAGCTGCGCGCGTGCATAGTTTTCGAATTCCGAGACGTAGAACTGATAGTTGGTGAACAGCACATGGTTCTGGAAATGACTGGGATCAGTCGCAGTGTAATGCGCCAGCCGGGCCAGTGAATAGTCGACCCTTTGCGCAGTAAACAAAGACAGAGGGCCGTCTTCTTCCTCGTGGTCATGGACGCCATTGACGATGTCGTCATGGGTGGTTGTCAGGTCCGGTACGTCGAATACATCGCGCAGGGTAAATCCGGCGGCGCCCTGATGCGGAACGATCAGATCAGGATTGTTGGCCACGGCGAAATGAACCGGAATGGGTGTGTCCGAGGCCCCGATCGTGACCGGCTGGTCATGGTTTCTGATCAGCAGGGCAATCTGTTGGGTCAAATAGGACCGGAACAGATCTGGCCGCGTTACAGTGGTCGAATGGATGCCCGGTTCCGAGACGTGACCGAAACTTAGCCGGCTGTCGACCCGCGCATAGGAGGAGGTTTTGATGCGAATTTCCGGGTAATAGGCTCTGAAGCGTTCAGTTGGTGCTCCGTGCTCGATCACATTGGCAAAGTTCTCGCACAGGAAGCTGGTGGCTTGCTCGTACAGTTCTTCCAACCTTGCGACCGCGGCTGCGGGATCGGTGAAGTTCTCGGGCGCGGGGGCCTTAGGTGCTCGTATTATTGTCATGCAAGGGGTTCCAAAAGATCGATCTTTTCAAATTTGCGCACATCCACCAGCCCGACATCCGAGATCCGCAATTCAGGGATCACCACCAGGGCCAGCAATGAGTGCTGCATATAGGCGTTGTTCAGTTTACAGCCACAGGCCTGCATCGCCCGAACCATTTGTTCGGCCTTGGCGGCCACTTCGGCTGCCGGGCTATCAGACATCAGTCCAGCGATGGGCAGTTCCACCAGCGCCAGTTCCTCACCGTCTCGGAAAATGGTGATGCCACCGCCGATCTCGGCTAGCCGATTTGCGGCAAGGGCCATCTGTTCGCGGTCGGTCCCAACAACAATCATATGGTGACTGTCGTGGGCCACGGTCGAAGCCATTGCCATGCGCCCCTGATATCCAAACCCCGAGACAAAGGCGTTTGTGACCCCGCCCGTTGCGCGGTGGCGTTCGACAAGCGCAATCTGGCAGACCTCACCCTCGGCTTCGACCAGGCCGCCAATGATGGGCAGTTCGGCCTTTAACGCTTTGGTCGGGGCCTGGTTTTCGACCACACCAATCACATTGGCCTGAACGCGGTTCGCCCCTTTGGGGGCCTCGATCTGAAAATCCGCGCTGGTCAGGGCATGGCCCAGATGCACGGTGTTTCGAGCGGCTGCAGGCCAATTCAGATGCGGGCAGTCCACAGTGATCTTGCCGTCCTCAGCCACGATTTGGCCGCGCGCTATGACAAGCTCGATGGGCAGGTCCTTCAGGTCCGAGCTGAGGATGATATCCGCCCGGCGCCCGGGCGTGATCGAGCCGATATCGCGCTCCAACCCGAAATGCGTGGCTGTGTTGATGGTCGCCATCTGCAACGTGATCAACGGATCACAGCCGCAGGCAATCGCATGGCGCACCACGCGGTTCATATGCCCTTCATTGACCAGGGTACCAGAATGGCAATCATCTGTGCACAGGATGAAGTTGCGCGGATCCAGCCCTTTCTCGGTGATGGCGGTGATCTGAGTTTCCACGTCATACCAGGCCGATCCCAATCGCATCATCGACCGCATCCCTTGACGCACCCGCGCGATGGCATCGGCCTCGCAGGTGCCTTCGTGGTCGTCGGCAGGGCCGCCTGCGACATAAGCTGCGAAATCAGGCCCTAAATCAGGCGAAGCATAGTGCCCGCCAACGGTTTTCCCTGCCCGTTGGGTCGCGGCAATCTCGGCCAGCATCTTGGGATCGCCATGAATGACGCCTGGGAAATTCATCATCTCGCCCAGTCCGATGATGCCCGGCCAGTTCATCGCCTCGGCCACGTCTTCGGGGGTGATCTCATAACCGGTGGTCTCAAGCCCTGGCGCCGATGGCGCGCAAGAAGGCATCTGGGTGAAAATGTTAACGGGCTGCATCAGCGCCTCGTCATGCATCATACGAACGCCGTCCAGGCCCAGCACGTTGGCTATTTCGTGCGGGTCAGTGAACATGCTTGTCGTGCCATGAGGGATAACGGCCCCCGCAAATTCGGCCGGGGTCAGCATTCCTGATTCGATATGCATATGCCCGTCGCACAGGCCGGGCAGCATATACCGCCCCTTTGCCTCGATGATCCGGGTGTTCGGGCCGACGCAGTGCGAAGCATCGGGGCCAACATAGGCGATACGTCCATCGACAATCGCGATGTCATGATCGGGCAGGGCTTCGCGGCTGTGCACGTTAACCCAGATCCCGCTGCGGACAACAAGGTCAGCGGCTTGACGCCCTGCGGCGACAGCGATCAGACGGGGGGCGGTATCGGGCCAGCTTGGGAAAGGTGTGAATTCCATGGCCCAACTTTCCCGAACGCACGGAAAGGTGCAACCCCTGCTCGGCAGTTATCATGATTCCGTCATGCAGCGCGTCAGCGCTGTTGTGCCTAGCCCCGTGAAGGTCCCGTAAGAGCCGCTATGCTAGGCAGGAGAGCCACGGCCTAGCCAGGGAACGTTTTCGCAATCTCGCGCCGGACCCATTCGGCAAAGGCAATCGCTCCTGGTGACTCTTCTGCCTGAGGCGACAGCAACAGGTAATAGGCCTCTGGTACAACTGCGCGATATTCGAATGGTGCAACCAATCGACCTTCATCAATCAAGTCGCGCGCGATTGTGTCATGCGTCAGGCACAAGCCACCCCCGGCCATCGCAACCGACAGGCTGACCAGATAGGTGGTGGAATATGTGATCGGAGGATTTTCCCAAATTAGACCCTGATCTTCGATCCAATTCTGCCAATTCGACAGCAGGTTTGAGCAGTCATACAAGGGGATTCGCTGTAGTGTATCCAGCGACACCTCATAGCCCGGCGCGCAAACCGGATAATAATGATCGGATCGCAGCAGTTCGGTTCGCACCGTGTCCGAAGGTCTGAGCGAAAATCGAATTTCTACCGCAGCCCCCTCCGCCATTTCCCGGGGCTCCCACAACTCGGTGAATATGTTCAGCTGTACAGACGGGTGTTCGGCCTGAAACATTGGAAGGCGGGGGGCCAGCCAGTTGACCGCAAAAGTGATGTTGCATTGTACCTGCACCGCGTTCTGCTGGGCCCCAGTCACGGCCCGCGTTCCGCGCAGTAATGTGCGAAATGCCTCACGCACGACAGGGAGATAGCTGATCCCGGCCCCGGTCAATTCAAGTGCGCGGGGACGGCGCAGGAAAAGCGGTTGGCCAAGATAGGCCTCAAGCGACTTGATTTGCTGGCTGACTGCACTTTGTGTCATGTTTAGATCGCGCGCTGCCGCGGTAAAGGACAAATGGCGGGCCGCGGCCTCGAAAGTCCGAAGCCAACCCAACGGGGGCAGCTGTTTTTGCATGGGCATAACCTGGCCATTAGTTCAGCTTATGAAATAGGCGCGATTTTTTCGTTGGTCAATTTTTTCTACTGCGGGCACGATTTTCCAATCAAGCAATCCGCTGACAGGAGACGGAAATGAGCGTTGCCAGCTTGCGCCCCAATATTGACCATTGGCCTGAACGTGTGGATCTGGCGGCTACATTTCGATGGGCTGAACGTCTGAATATGCACGAAGGGGTCGCAAACCATTTTAGCTTGGCGGTGAATCAGGACGGCACACAATTCTTGATGAACGCCAATCAGATGCATTTTGCACGAGTCAAAGCATCGAACCTGCTTTTTCTGGATGCCAAAGACGCTGATGTCATGACCCAACCCGGCGCACCGGACCCAACTGCCTGGGGCCTGCATGGTTCGATTCACCGGCACTGTCCTCATGCCCGCTGTGTAATGCATGTGCATTCCATCTTTGCCACGGTTCTGGCCTCGTTGGCCGACAGCACATTGCCGCCGATCGATCAGAACACCACTACGTTTTACAACCGTTATGTGGTCGATCGCGAATTTGGTGGACTTGCTTTCGAAAGCGAGGGGGAACGTTGCGCAACCATGCTGGCAGACCCAAAAAAGAAAGTCATGATCATGGGTAATCATGGGGTTTTGATTTTGGGCAGTAACCCGGCAGATGCCTTTAATAGACTCTATTATTTCGAGCGCGCTGCCGAAACGTATATCCGTGCCTTACAGACGGGCCAACCCCTGCGCGTTTTGTCAGACGAGATTGCGGAAAAGACCGCGCAAGAGTTGGAAGATTATCCCGATCAGGCCGAGGCACATCTGCGTGAGATCAAGGCGCTGTTGGATGCTGAAGGCGCGGATTACGCAAGCTGACGAGAGACCCGGATGACGGATTCTGATCAAAATCCCGAAGCAGCCCGCTGGCACTATCACCCTCAGGGGCCGGTGGCTTTGAACCCGTTGTTCAACTGGCCACCCCGCCCATCAGCGGTGTTGAGGTGGTATGGTGGCGCGTGGCTGCAAATTACTTCTCTGACGCTGTGCATGGGGCTTGCTGCAACGGTCTATGTGCTGTTTTTCCCGGGTTTAGAGACGATGAAGACCTTCCAGCCCGGCTGGATGTTCCGAATCTGGTTGCTGAACATGATTCCACAAACTCTGGTCGCGGCCGGGCTGCATTGGTGGCTGTACATGCGCAAAGGGCAGGGCATGTACAAGAAGTTCGACCGCCGGGATCTGACCCGGGACAACGGGACCTTCACCTTTCGCAATCAGGTCTGGGACAATATCTGGTGGACCCTGGGCAGCGCCATGAGTGTCGCCACGATTTACCAATGGGGGATCTATTGGGCGATGGCAAATGGCTATGTCCCCACGGTCACATGGTCCGCCGCACCGGTCTGGTTTGTGATCTGGATGTCGCTCATCCCCATGTGGTCGGGGCTGCATTTCTATTGGGTGCATCGGCTGGAACATCACCCCAAGCTCTATAAACATGTCCACGCCGTGCATCACCGCAACGTCAATATCGGGCCGTGGTCGGGGATATCAAATCACTGGTTTGAGAACCTGTTGTACTTCACCACCTATTTCATCCACCTGATCGTGCCGTCGCACCCGATACATTTGTTATTCCACGCCTATTTCCAGCAGGTCAGCCCGGTTCTGTCCCATTCCGGGTTCGAAAAGCTGAAAGCCGGGGAGACCGAGGCCGCCCGCGCAGGCGATTTTTTCCACCAGCTGCATCACCGGTATTTCGAGTGCAACTACGGCACCTCAGAGATCCCGTTCGACAAGTGGTTTGGCACCTATCATGACGGCTCGGCCGAGGCGACGACGCGGACGCGGGCTTATAAAAAGCAGATGTATACCTAGCCGACCCGTAAGGCACGGGGGGTGATCCCGAATTCGGCCCGGAAGGCGCGGGTCAAGGCGCTGGGATCGTCGTATCCGGCCCGCAGGGCGATCTCGCTGACAGTCAGGTCGGTTTCTGCCACCAGCTTCCGCGCCAAATTCAGGCGCAAGCGGCGATAGACCTGAGCCGGACCCGCACCCAGTTCGGCCTGCATTCGTGTCGACAATGCCTTGTGTGAGCGCCCGACCTGTCGGGCGATATCCGTAATGGGCAGCGGGGTTTCAAGATTTTCCTGCATCAATGCCAAGGCCTTGTTCACATACCCACTGGTTGCCCCGACCCCTCCGGAATGCGACCGAGCGGAATCGCGGGTCATGAACAACTGCGCGACTTCCAGTGCCAGTGCCTGCCCCTGGTCATGACCGATCAGATGCAACACAAGATCAAAAGCTGCCATGGCGCCGGAACAGGTAATGCGATTCCGGTCTAGGACATACCGCTCGCGCCGGGCGTCGATCTCGGGGAACCGCTCGGTAAAGCTGGTCAGCTCTTCCCAATGGATGGTGGCGCGATACCCGTCCAGCAGTCCGGCCAGCGCCAGCAGCCAGCTTCCAGTATCCAGCCCAGCCAGAACGTCATAGCGATTTGCGGCGGATCGCAATCCGGTCAGCGTCGGCCAGCCGCCATGCGCGCGAAACCCATAGGATGGCATCACCATCAATGTACCGCCGCGGGCAGATTGCAGTCTTGCGTGCGGCGTAACCTGCAACCCCGAGGATGATGTGACCGGCCCTTCTGTCAGCGACAGGAATTCCCAGTCATACAGTTTTCGTCCAGCCAGCGAATTGGCCGCACGCAGGGGTTCGACGGTGTTGGCAAGGCAATGGTTTGAAAACCCATCAAAAAGCAGGACCCCGAATTGCTGCATCGCGGCAGGCGATTTTGTCCATCTTCGCATGGTTAACGTCTATTTCTGCACGATGAACTTTGCAACCCGGGCCACGATATCGCATGCCCCAGATGTGGAGACCGCAGATGCAATATGGCCTGACCGACGAGCAAGAGATGATCGCCGCGACTGTTCGCAGTTTCGTCGAGAAAGAGATCTATCCACATGAAGAGCTGGTTGAACGTACCGGCGAGGTTCCGCAGGAAATAGCGGATGAGATCAAGCGCAAGACAATTGAATTGGGTTTCTATGCCTGCAATTTTCCCGAAAGCGTCGGATGTGCCGGGCTGAACCATCGGGAATTTGCACTGGTCGAGCGCGAACTGGGTCGGGGATCGATGGCCTTGAACCACTTCTTTGGCCGTCCGCAAAACATCCTGATGGCCTGCGAGGGCGAGCAAGTCGAACGCTATCTGATGCCCGCAGTTCGGGGCGAAAGGATGGATGCACTGGCGATGACCGAACCAGGTGCAGGTTCGGATGTGCGTGGTATGAAATGTGCCGCAGTTCGAGACGGCGGAGATTGGGTCGTCAACGGGACCAAACATTTCATCTCGGGCGCGGAGCATGCCGATTTCATCATCGTTTTCATCGCGACGGGTGAAGATCAGACGCCAAAAGGTCCAAAGAAACGGATCACAGCCTTTCTTGTGGATCGCGGCACGCCGGGATTCACCATCCGGGACGGGTATAAATCGGTCAGCCACCGGGGCTATAAGAACATGGTCCTGGATTTTGACGATTGTCGCCTGCCCGACAGTCAGGTGTTGGGCGAGGTCGATGGCGGGTTCGAGGTGATGAATACCTGGCTATATGCCACCCGCATCACCGTGGCGACCATGTCGGTCGGACGCGCACGTCGCGCCTTTGACTATGCGCTGGACTATGCAGCCACGCGTGAACAATTCGGTCAGAAAATCGGCAAGTTCCAGGGCGTGTCATTCCAGATCGCCGATATGATCACCGAAATCGATGCCGCTGACCTGTTGACACTGGCAGCGGCCGACCGGCTGGACAAAGGGCTGCCTGCAAACCGCGAGATTGCCTCGGCCAAGCTCTATGCGTCCGAAATGCTGGCACGGGTGACTGACGCCGCGATTCAGGTGCATGGCGGCATGGGGCTGATGGACGATTACCCGCTGGAACGGTTCTGGCGCGATGCGCGTGTCGAACGCATCTGGGACGGTACAAGCGAGATTCAGCGTCACATCATCAGTCGTGAGCTGTTGCGGGCACTTGGCGCATGACAACGGCGCTGGCACGGGCGTTGAACCCCAGCTCCATTGCTGTGATCGGTGGTGGGGCTTGGTGCGCGTCAGTCATTCAACAGGCGCGCAAGTTCGGGTTTCAGGGCGATATCTGGCCGGTCCATCCCAAAGCCGCCGAGGTCGCCGGAGAGCGCGTTTTTGCGCGGCTCGAGGATTTGCCCACAGCCCCGGATGTGGCCTTTGTGGGCATCAATCGTCATGCAACAATCGAGGCGGTTCAGGCGCTGGCAGCGATCGGGGCAGGGGGTGCGGTTTGTTTCGCGTCGGGGTTCACCGAGGCGCGAGCCGAGGATGATCTGGGCGCCGATCTGCAGGACCAGTTGATTGCAGCCGCCGGGGAAATGCCTGTTCTGGGTCCCAACTGCTATGGTTTCGTCAACGGGCTGGACCAAGTCGCAGTCTGGCCGGATCAGCATGGGATGCAACCGGTGGAACGAGGCGTAGCGATCCTGACGCAAAGTTCGAATATTGCAATCAACATGACCATGCAACGCCGGGCCCTGCCGCTGGCGTTCATGCTGACCTGCGGGAATCAGGCGCAGACACATCAGGCTGACGTTGCCTCAACACTTCTGGACGACGACCGGATCACCGCTATCGGTGTTCATATCGAGGGGTTTGGCGATCTGCGAAAATGGGAGGCTTTGGCCGACAAGGCACGCAGACGGGGCGTATCGGTCGTTGCTTTGAAAATGGGCCGCTCGTCCCATGCGCAGGCGGCGACGATTTCGCATACCGCGTCTTTGGCAGGTGGTGATGCGGGCGCGCAGGCGTTTCTGGACCGGTTGGGAATCGCACGGTTGGACGACATTCCCAGCTTTTTGGAATGTCTCAAGCTGTTGCATGTTACGGGGCGATTGCGCGGCAGCGGGTTGGGTACCATCAGCTGCTCGGGCGGTGAGGCCAGCCTAGCCGCAGATATGTCCGAGGGGCGCGATCTGCATTTCCCGCCATTGACCAAGGTGCAGCAAGCTGACCTGCGCGCAGCTTTGGGGCCCATGGTGGCGTTGGCGAACCCGCTGGACTACCACACCTATATATGGCGCGATACCAAAGCGATGACCCGCGCGTGGTCGGCGATGACCGGGCCGGAACAAGCCATTACCATTGCGATTGTCGACTATCCTCATACCGACGCATCGGATTGGGAATGTGCCACCCAAGCGGCGTTGAACTGCGCCGCCCAAACCAGGCGACCTTTTGCCGTTGCCGCGACCCTACCAGAACTTTTGCCAGAGGAAGTGGCGCAGCGCCTGCTGGTCGGCGGTGTGGTGCCTTTTGCCGGTCTGCATGAAGCCTTGGCTGCGGTTGAGGCCGCCGCGCGGCCGGTTGCGGCACCGGCTGATCCGGTACTGTTGCCCTCGCAGGCTGAGGCAAACCATGTCTTGACCGAAGCAGAGGCCAAACGGGCGCTGGCAGATCATGGTCTGCGGATTCCTCAATCCGTAGTGACGCGTCCGGACAAGGCTGCGCATGCTGCATCGAATCTGACGGCTCCATTCGCGGTCAAGGGCGTCGGGCTTGCGCATAAATCCGAACACGGTGCGGTGCGCCTTGGCGTCGGCTTGGACGATCTGAGCGCGGTTGCGACCGAGCTTGGAACCGACGAAGTTCTGATCGAAGAGATGGCCCAAGGCGGTGTTGCCGAGTTATTGATCGGCGTCACCCGTGATCCGGCCCATGGCTATGTTCTGACGCTAGGGGCTGGAGGCGTGCTGACCGAAATTCTGCGCGACAGTGTTTCAGTGCTGATCCCGTCATCCCGGGACGTGGTCCGTCAGGCGCTGGGCAAGCTGAACTGTGCGCCGTTGCTTGCGGGGTATCGCGGTAAACCGGCGGCGGATACCGAGGCGATCCTGAATGCAGCCGAGGCTGTGCAAGCCTATGTTATTGCCAATGCAGCCCATGTCAGCGAAGTTGAAATCAATCCACTCATCTGCAATCCCGATGGCGCTGTGGCCGTGGATGCTCTGATCCGAAAGGCACGTATATGAACCCGGTTAAAACCAAGCGCGATGGCGCGATTCTGCAGGTCACTCTGGACCGACCCAAGGCAAATGCCATTGATCTGGCCACCAGCCGGGTCATGGGTGAAGTGTTCCGCGAATTCCGCGATGATCCTGAGTTGCGCGTGGCCATCCTGACCGGTGGTGGCGAAAAGTTCTTTTGCCCGGGGTGGGACCTGAAGGCCGCCGCGGACGGAGACGCCGTGGACGGAGATTATGGAGTCGGCGGTTTTGGCGGGCTGCAGGAATTGCGGGATATGAACAAGCCTGTCATCGCCGCGGTGAACGGGATTGCCTGTGGTGGAGGGCTGGAACTGGCGCTGAGTGCGGATATGATCATCGCTGCAGAGCATGCCAGCTTTGCCCTGCCCGAAATCCGGTCGGGCACCGTGGCCGATGCGGCCAGTGTAAAGCTGCCAAAACGCATCCCCTACCATATCGCGATGGAACTGCTGCTGACTGGCCGCTGGTTCGATCCGGTTGAGGCAAAAGGTTGGGGCCTGATCAACGAGATCGTCCCAGGTGATCAGCTTTTAGACCGGGCATGGGAACTGGCCCGTTTATTGGCCAGCGGCCCCCCGCTGGTTTACGCGGCGATCAAAGAGATCGTGCGCGACGCCGAAGATTCCAAGTTTCAGGATGCCATGAACCGGATCACCGGGCGGCAGTTGCCGACGGTGGACATTCTATATGGTTCTGAAGACAACCTCGAAGGCGCGCGCGCCTTTGCCGAGAAACGCGACCCGGTCTGGAAAGGGCGCTGAGCGGAACTACGAACCGTTGAACAACGCCTCGACCTCGGCAACTGTTTCGCGAACCTGCTGATCAATTGAGGGGCCGTTGGTTGGTTCATTCTTGACGTGAAGCGTCAGGACAGAATTGGTTTCTGGGTGATGCAGGCTTGGGGACGATTGCACAACGTCGATCAGCCTGTCCTTGCCGATCCAGACAGGCTTGCCCACGGGTGTCGTCAGCTTGATCAGAGCAGTGGCGGCCATCAGTTGCGAAATGATATCTTCGGATGTTGAGCCTGAGTGAAACCTTTTCTTGTCAATGCGGATTGTAAGCGCGTTGGTCGGTTCACTATCACCATGTGTTGGGCGCAACCGGATGAAGTTGTCGGAATTAAAAGCAGCAGGGCTGTCTGCGAGATCTACGTAATGAATAAGTGCCATGAGTATCCTCAAACGAACGAAATAATCTCAATATGGTACCATAATTGGACGCTCGACACTATGATCACTAACTGCAAGGCATTCCAGAATGGGGCGTTAATCAGGTCGCCCAGGCACTTTGCTAAGATCAGATCTTCTCGAACATTGCGATAAGGGCGGTATCGTCCCGGTTGGGCCCGGCAGCCAGGTCGCCGTAGATTCGAACTTCGGGCAGGGACAGGTTTTGTATCTGCCCATGGGCAAGCTGGTGCAGTGCGTCAGCAAATCCCAGAGATTCGTAGTGTTTCGCGTTAATCGACAGAGCGAATTGCGCGCCTGTCCGGGCCACGTTCAACAGCGCAGGCAGGGCCTCGGGGCCGAGATGGCCATGGGTAAATGTGCCCGAGGACACAATGCCCGAATAGCTGTCGCGCGGGACCGGGATGCCCTGGTTCAGGTCAGCCTCAATCGCGTCGCGGTAGATGTCTTTGCGCAGGGCCTGATCCAGCATCTCGGCGCTGATATCGGTGGCGTCGATCGGACCAACGCCCAACCCGGCCAGTACCGCACCGCAAAGCCCGGTGCCTGCACCGACATCCAAAACCGGACCCTGTCCCCCGGCGCTGACAAAGGCGCGGGCGGTGTGGATATGCAACTGATAGTCCTCGCGCGCCGCAAAACCGTCATCATAGTCGCCAGCCCATTCAGCATAAAGCCGTTTGTGGTCCTCGGGGCTGTCTAGCGCATAAGCTGCATGCAGGTCGGGCGATTTTGTACTCATGACTCATGAAAGGCGTATGTGGGGATTCGAATCAAGTATCCAGTGGCGGGTGCTTGCATCTTGGACCATTGGCGATCATCAAGAAGGATATGGTTAAGATACTCTTTTCATTCGGTCACGGATATTCGGCGCAGGCCCTGTCGCGGCATCTTGAACCGGCGGGTTGGCGCGTATTCGGAACTACGCGCGATCCGGCGCAATCGGGTGCGGTCCGCGCATCCTGTGCCAAACCGGTGATCTGGCCCGGTCAGAAGGTTGATTTGGACGGGGTAACACATCTGTTGATTTCGACCGCGCCGAATGCGGGCGGAGATCCGGTGCTAGCGGCGCTTGGCGACGAAATCGCTGACCGCGCAGGTCAGTTCGATTGGGTCGGATACCTTTCCACAACCGCAGTCTATGGGGACCACAAAGGCGGGTGGGTGGACGAGGCGACCCTTCCTTCACCAATGGCGGAGCGCGGCAGGTGGCGCGTCCGGGCCGAGACACAATGGCAAGACATTTCGGGCCTGCCCGTCCACATCTTTCGCCTTGCCGGGATATATGGCCCCGGGCGCGGCCCATTTTCCAAACTTAAACGGGTGGGAATGCGCCGCATAATCAAACCGGGGCAGGTGTTCTCGCGCATCCATGTGGCGGACATCGCGCAGGTGCTTGCGGCGTCGATGGCATCGCCGAACTCGGGTGCGATTTACAATGTCTGTGACGATGAGCCGGTGCCGCCACAGGATGTCATCGCCTATGCGGCTGAACTGCAAGGCCTGCCTCTGCCCGCTGCGGTTCCGTTCGACCAGGCCGATATGTCCCCGATGGCCCGAAGTTTCTATAATGAAAACAAGCGGGTCAGGAATGACCGGATCAAGGATGAACTGGGTATCCGGCTTTTGTATCCGGATTACCGCGCTGGACTGCAGGCCCTGATGAAGGACGGCTGAGCCCTTATCGGGCTTATCGGGCGGTGGCTTTGATCAGGTCTGCGGCTTTCTCGGCGATCATGATGGTTGGGGCGTTGGTGTTTCCCGAAACCAGAGTAGGCATGACCGATGCATCGACCACGCGCAGCCCCTCGATCCCGCGCACACGCAGTTCGGGGTCAACCACGGCCATCGCATCCACACCCATTTTGCAGGTTCCGACCGGGTGATAGATCGTATCGGCGCGAGCGCGAATATGGTGCTCCCAATCCGCATCGGTCTGAGCGTCATCCATGCCGTACATCGCTTTGTGCCGGAATTTACTGAAGGCCGGCGCGTGCAGAATGTCTTTGGTCATACGCGCGCCCTTGATCAGCGTGTCCAGATCGCGGTCATCGGACAGGTAAGCCGGATCAATGGCCGGAGCGGCAAAAGGATCGGCGCTGTGCAGCCCGACCGTGCCACGGCTTTCGGGGCGCAATTTGCACACATGGCAGCCGAACCCATAGCCATAATGCAGCTTCCTTGCATGATCATCGGCCAAGGAAATGACAAAGTGCAGCTGGATGTCGGGGCGATCCAAAGCCGGGGAGGTTTTCAGAAACGCGGCGCCCTCGGCAAATGGCGTGGCCGCCATCGACTTACCGGTCTTACGCCAGCGCCAAATATGTCCTGCCAAATTCAGTGCGGCAGCGACACCGATGCCGAATGTGTTGGTGTCCCGGGTTTTATAGAGCAGCGTGAAATCCAGATGGTCCTGCAGGTTCTTGCCAACGCCCGGCAGGTCGTGCCGCACCTTGATCCCATGTTTGACCAGATCATCAGCGGCACCAATCCCGGATAGCTGCAACAACTGCGGAGTTTGAAGTGCACCGGCGCAAACCAGAACCTCGCGCCTGGCGGAGACAGTGATATCCGCACCTTTCGCCTTTTTCCTGTACACCACACCGGTGGCCCGCTTTCCTTCAAAGGTCAGCTCTTTGGCATGGGCGTCGGTAATGACCGTCAGGTTTGGGCGGTCCATGACCGGAAAGACATAGGCTGCCGCTGCCGAGCATCGCTCACCATTCTTCGAGGGGTCGTGAAACTGTGTGACCTGATACAGACCAACGCCCTCGTTATCGCCCCGGTTGAAGTCCCGGCTTCGGCGGTGCTGCATCTGTTCGGCAGCTTCAATAAAGGCAAGCGTGATCGGGCGCGGCTGTTTCTGGTTTGACACGTGCAGAGGGCCGCTGTCGCCGTGATGGTCGTCGGCGCCATCTTCGTTATGTTCGGACATCTTGAAATAGGGAAGGACGCTGTCCCAGTCCCAACCGGCACAGCCCAGTTCAGCCCAGCCATCATAGTCCTGACGCTGACCCCGGACGTACAACATTGCGTTAATCGCGCTGGACCCGCCCACCGTCTTGCCGCGCGGCTGATATCCTTTGCGGCCGTTCAGCCCCGGTTGGGCCACGGTTTCAAATGCCCAGTTGTTGATTTTCGGCCGCCCCGGCAGCGAGGCCACTGTTGCCGCGGGCAATCTGGTAAGCATGCCGTTGCCGCCGTTTCCGGCTTCAAGAAGGCAGACACGTATTCCAGGATCTTCGCTCAGACGACCGGCAAGAACCGAACCGGCGGATCCTGCGCCGACAATTACATAATCAAATTGCATTCAGACTCCAAAAATTTTCGGAACCGGCAGTCAAATACGCCGGTCAATCTGTATTAGGCGCGGATCCGAACAAAAGAACCCGCGCTCGTGTCGTTCATAAAGACAGTGGTCGCATACGGATGAAAAACAAGGGCTGTGGTCTATATGTGACCCAAGGTTATTCAGGGATCTGAAAATTGTTCCGATTGCACGGGATCCGGGGATGTTCTCTTCATAATTATTTCCTATGGTTTTCATCATTAAACAAAACTTTTATGCATGAGTGCAATTTGCTATTTCTGACTAGGTCAGGACTTCAGGAATACCGATACCCTTGCCAGATGCTCAGCGTATATGGATGAGGAAGACGTGTCTTGAATCTGTGTTCTTGATTACCACGAATTTCACTGCGCAAGATCGCCGGATATTAGCTAGGATTGGAGACCGATATGGACGGAAGTGATAACCCCAAAGCAGGCGGATGCCCTGTGATGCACGGCGCTGGAACCCGTTCCAACCGGGATTGGTGGCCGAACCAGCTAAACCTGTCGATCCTGCACCAGCACGGAGCAGCTTCGAATCCTCTGGGTTCGGATTTCGACTATGCTGAAGAGTTCAAAAAGCTGGATATGAAGGCGCTGAAAGAAGACCTATATGCGCTGATGACGGATTCACAGGAGTGGTGGCCGGCGGATTATGGCCATTATGGTGGTCTGTTCATTCGGATGGCCTGGCATAGTGCAGGCACCTACCGGACGGCAGATGGCCGTGGCGGGGCCTCGACCGGGAACCAGCGTTTTGCGCCGCTCAACAGTTGGCCGGACAACGGTAACCTCGACAAGGCGCGTCGTCTGCTGTGGCCGATCAAACAAAAATACGGAAACCAGATTTCCTGGGCTGACCTGATGATCCTGGCAGGTAACTGCGCCATCGAATCCATGGGTGGCAAAACCTTTGGTTTTGCCGGCGGCCGTGCCGATATCTGGGCCCCCGAAGAAGACATCTATTGGGGAACCGAGACAGAATGGCTGGCCCCGACCGACAATCCGCAGAGCCGGTATTCCGGTGAGCGCGATCTGGAAAACCCTCTGGCCGCAGTGCAGATGGGCCTGATCTATGTAAACCCTGAAGGTCCGGACGGAGAGCCCAACGTTCTGGCTTCGGGTCGTGACATCCGCGACACCTTTGGCCGTATGGCAATGAATGACGAGGAAACCGTTGCTCTGGTTGCTGGTGGTCACACTTTCGGCAAGGCGCATGGTGCGGGCGATCCCGATCTGGTCGGCCCCGAACCCGAAGCGGCCCCGATCGAAGAGATGGGCTTTGGTTGGATCAACAAGTTTGGGTCCGGCAAGGGTGACGATACCACGACATCAGGGGTCGAGGGCGCCTGGACCGCAAATCCGGTCCAATGGGATAACGGCTATTTCGACCTGTTGTTCGGATATGACTGGAACCTGACCAAAAGCCCCTCGGGCGCGTGGATTTGGGAACCGGTGAATGTCAAAGAAGAAGACATGGCCCCGGCGGCGCATGACGCGTCGAAGAAGGTCAAAACCATGATGACCACCGCCGACATGGCGATGCGCATGGACCCGATCTATGGTCCGATCTCAAAGCGTTTTCACGAGAACCCGGAAGAATTCGCTGACGCTTTCGCCCGTGCATGGTTCAAACTGACCCACCGCGACATGGGCCCGCGCTCGAATTACATCGGCGAGGAATCTCCGGCCGAGGAACTGCTGTGGCAAGACAATGTCCCCGCCGTGGATCACGAGCTGATCGGTGACGCGGATGTGGCCGAGCTGAAGGCTAAGATCGCGGCCACTGGCCTGTCGGTGTCCGAGCTGGTTTCGACCGCATGGGCTTCGGCCTCGACCTTCCGCGGCTCGGACAAGCGCGGCGGTGCCAATGGCGCACGTATCCGTCTTGCTCCGCAGAAAGACTGGGACGCGAACGAACCGATGAAGCTGGCCAAGGCGCTGACCGCGCTTGAGGGCGTTCAGGCGACGTTCAACGGCGCACAATCCGGGGGCAAGAAAGTGTCTCTGGCCGACGTGATCGTTCTGGCTGGTAATGTGGGTGTCGAACAGGCCGCCAAGGCCGGTGGTCAGGAGGTTGAGGTTCCGTTCACACCTGGCCGCACCGATGCGACGCAAGATCAGACCGATGTGGACAGCTTTGCCGTGCTCGAGCCCGAGGCCGACGGCTTCCGCAACTATCAGAAGACGGATTATTCGGTTTCACCCGAAGAGCTTCTGGTCGACAAGGCCCAGCTGCTGACTCTGTCGGCGCCGGAAATGACCGCATTGGTTGGCGGTCTGCGCGTGATCGGAGCCAATTTTGGTGAAACCAAGCATGGTGTGTTGACCGACCGCGTCGGCACGCTCAGCACCGACTTCTTCATCAACCTGCTGGACATGGGCACCGAATGGAAACCCGCGGGCAAGGGCGTCTATGAGGGTCGGGACCGCGCCAGCGGTGAGGTCAAGTGGACCGGTACCCGCGTCGATCTGGTCTTCGGCTCCAACTCGCAGCTGCGGGCTCTGGTCGAGGTCTACGGTCAGGCAGGCGCAGAAGGCAAATTTGTCTGCGATTTCGTCTCGGCCTGGAACAAGGTCATGAATGCAGACAGGTTCGATCTGAAGTAAGCCTGCGACCTTCGCAGAATTTGCGCCGTCCGAGGAGACTCGGGCGGCGTTTTGTCTGCCCCGGTTCCGGGCGCATACCCAGCATTGGGTACGATTCCGCCCAGGGGCCGTTCTTTCCCCCATTCCGTGCGGTCCGTTACCGGCTCGGAAGAGAGAATTATTAAGCTAACCTGTTGTTTTCATTAACCTAGAGAAGTTTCTGTTAAGAATTGCAAAGTTTTTTCAGATTGGGGGTTGCAGGTCCCAGACCTAATCCGTAAATACCCCTTCACCGGCGCTGCTGAGGCGCTTGGGACACACTGGAGAGACGGTGGGACGGGTTGGAGAGACGGCCGGACGC
>NZ_JBXWQG010000014.1:0-84006 GCF_059612265.1 Ruegeria sp. CDSA077 | reverse complement strand
TTTCAGCGTTCCTGGCAGAATTCTGGGCCGCATCGTTCTCTGATCTGGACGAACAACTCAAGGCCTCGACCTAAGAGCGCTTTGTTGGGACGGCTTATATTGCGTCGGCAACCGCGAAATGCTGCTCTCTGTGATGTGTATGATGTCTGACGCCATCACCTACCGAACATTGGAGCAACAGTAACGTTTTCCCATGCCCTGCTTCCCACGATCAATCCAACGGCCCTACCCGTCCTAAACTCAGGGACAACATTTCACTCAGGGATTTCCACGGTTCCTACTATGTGGGTTCGCCTCAAAGGTAGTGCTTGGTACATCGACACAATGTCCGTCGTGGCTATGCCCTCGCCAGTCATTCCATCATAGCGCCCGGTTCCGACGATAATTTCCCAAGAGTTAGCCCCGCCTTTTTCACCTGCTTTCCAACGCATCGTGAAAGTGTCTTCGCCCTCACCAAAAATGCATATTCCGGAGATTGAGTTGGTCCCATCTTGGTAACCGAACCCCGATCCAAGGCATCGAGCAAGCCCGCCGTCAACAGGACCTTCGATAACTTCAAATCCTCCTTTGTTGTCGGCGATGTGGAAAATATGATCACCAAGGTCAAAGTTTTCCTGAGAAAGCGGATAGAAATTATTAAGCTCGATGCGTTGCTCCTCGGCACTGGTCGCAGTACTAGTAGCGGCCAAGACCGAGATCAAAATTAGGTTTTTCATTAAGGCCTCCTAAGGCTCCATTCACCTTAAGAGTATTAGTGACATTAGCAAACGACGGGCATGTTAATTTCGGCTATTCATGAGCGCCCGCTCGTCTCGACCCGCCAGTATGTGCAGATTGTCCGGGAATGGGTGAAGCCCATAAACCTTGAGGCGAGCACCAACGGAACGCATTCTAAGAGGTGAACCAAGGTTACTCAGATTTGCAGAAACATTGACAATCTGCGCAATAAGCGACTTTTGCCTGGACATACGAAAATGGATAGGACGGTACGGTATCCTGGCCTAGAGTTGGAGGACACATTGGCCATTGCGGAAGCTTTTTGAAATTTAGAGCCACAGGGTCGTTTTCCTAGACGGCCCAAACCGGACATTGGCTACCGGGTGGTGATGCTGCGGTCGCAACCCACTTTCCGGACATTCACTGCGAGAGCGAAGTCCCCGGCGCGCTGAGCTCACACAACGCGAGACTTGTCGGACTTTCCCGAAGCCCCTTAACTTTAACGGAAGTTTCCTACTGGTTCTTGTTGGTGCTAGTAACCGCACGCCAGCCTTCGTTTGGCGGCCTGTCTAACAGGTCTTGGGCGCGGGCCATCATGGCGACTGAGGCGGGGTCTCCGTTTCGCGCCTGGTCTGCGGCCGCGAATGCGGCAACGGCCTCTTCAAACCGCCCTGTCCGATAATGTGCAAGGCCCTGTTCATAAGCCTCTATCCAAGCAAATGATCCAACACGCCCATCCGCCATTGCGATCAGTTCGTAGACCACCAGCTCTTCAACACGTCCAAACACGGTAAGCGTGTCCAACTCACGGACCACGATTGCGTCAGCGGCCTGTCGCCTCGTTTCCGGCCCGACCAGGATCAGCGTTCCATAGTCTTTGTTGGCCCCTTCCAACCGACTGGCAACGTTCACGACATCACCAATCGCGGTGTAGTTCAACCGCTGCTCTGATCCGATATTTCCGACCAGAGCCTCGCCGCTGTTCACCCCGATCCTGACGCGTAGGGGGTTGCCGGCCTCATCTTCAATTCCGGACGCGCCCACCGCAGCGACAAGATCCAGCGCTGCGCGGCAAGCATTTTCAGCGTGATCAGCATCTTTACGCGGCGCCCCCCAAAACGCCATCACGGCATCGCCTATGAACTTGTCGATCGTCCCACCGTTTTGAGTAATGGCCGCTGAAGCTGCGCTGAAGAAGGGCTCCATCAGCTGGACAATATTTGGACCAAGTTTTTCGGACAGCCCTGTGAAACCCGCTACATCGCAAAACAACACAGAGATCTGTTTCATTTCTCCGCCCGGCTGTATCTTGATGCCCTCAGCAACCAGCATACGCACGAGATCGGTGGGCACGTATTTTCGGAAAGCGGACAAACCAGCGGCCATGCTCGCGGTTGCCGCAGAAAGATTGGCAAGCTCAGACAGTCTGGAGGGTCTACGCTCAATGCGTTCGACGTCAAAGCGTTCGATTTTGCCAAGATCTTCGGCGATGCGTGCCAACGGATTTGCGACAATGCTTCGGATCAGCCAGATCGCCAGCCCGGTTGCGACGACTACCACACCGATCAAAACGTATATCAAGTTTATCAGCGCTTCATCGATGCTCGACAGAAACGCCGCTTCGGGTATGACCGTGGCAACGCGCCAGCCGTAAAACCCCAGTGGCGTCAGCGCCACCGCATAAGGCACGCCGTCGATGACGACACGTTTCGTCAACGTGCCCTGGGCATTCGCTTGGGGGTCTGCCAACAACCTTTCGCCTGAGATCATGGCAACTTCATAAAGCTTCCCTTCGCCCATTCGCGCCGGGGTAATCTCATCCGCTTCTGCATCAGGTACCGCAATAACTTTGCCGTCAGCGTTCAGAATAAATGCCGCGCCGAATTCGCCGGGCGCAAGCGTGGCGAGAAAACGTGACAAACGATCCGTTTCGATTGCAACAGCCAGAACACCTTGCCGCGTTCGGTTGACGTCTATCGGACCAGCAAAGGCGTAAACGGTTTTTTTACTATCCGGAAGGTCGCGCGTTTCGATCCACCCCGCAGAGCTGAGCCCCATGAAGTTTTCAAACCAGGCGTGTTTGCGCGGATCATAGGATGTTTCAGTAAAGGCCCGCTCCTCGAACTGAATGTCACCCGGGATAAAGATGTAGCGATCCCTCCGCAGCATTCGATCGCGGATTCCCTTGTCGATTTCAATCATCTCAAGCCCGCCGTCACCTAAACGGTGCGACGCGAAAAAATTGCCATCGGGCCAGCCAAAGAACATCCATGAGATATTCGGCTGCGCCTGCAGTTGCGACAGAAAAACAAACTCGCGCTTGTCGGCCTGTCGCGTCGCGATGACGTTCTGGACAAAGATCGTGCGAACGGCTGCCCAGGCGGCTTCGGCCGACCTAAGCGTCACCCCCACCTCGATGCGGACAGTGTTCGCGATCTGGCCGTTGATTTCAGCTGCAAGCATGCGGCTATTGTCGCGCGCAGTCGTCCACCATAGGGAATGGACAATAAAGGTCGACACTCCGATAGACACAGCCACCAGAATTGACACAGCGATGCCCACGCTAAGTCGCACTTAAATCTCCGCCAAATAACTCATATTCTTCAGTATTGAATTGAGATTGCTAGGAGGGCATAACTTTCTTAGACCTATCCCGAAATCTCACGCAACTGTTAGGTAGCAGCAAAGCATTGTGTTGAAGCGGACGCTTGAACACTGACTACTGTAGCTAACCTTTGCGATTTTTCCAGACGCTGTGTGCAAATGAACGGGCGGCCCGAACCCGCCATTGGCAGATTTGTCCCACCACTGCGCTGCAGCTCATCAAAGGAGACATTCGCCGCAGCCACGAAATCGGCAGGTCTACGAACTAACAGCTCGCGAAAGGAATCTGCCGTTCATCTACTCTGCCCTTCCGACCGCATATTGCGGGAAGAGCCACCGTTGGTCCGAATTCGCAAGTTCGGTATGATCTTAGCGGCTTTGTCGCAAAATTCTCTGAAGTGTGAGGGCTGGTTGGAATTTACTAAGTTCAAGCGGTTTGGTTCGCAAACTGCTTGAACGGGCAGATTCCGACTCCGAACTGACCCTTCCTGATCATCTGCGCAACTTCAATCCCATCGAGCGTTGCAGAGGCGGACGCAGTTTCGCTTCTGGCGACGTGCCTTGTCGGCAATCAATGGCGCATATTTGACGATCCAACGGTTCAGCGTCGCGTGATCAACCTTAACTCTGCGCTCAGCCAGGATTTCTTCCAGATCCCGATACGACACTGAGTAGCGCAGATAGAAAAACACCTCGTGCAAGATCACATCTTTTGGGAAATGCGAGCCCTTGAATGAGATCGTCACCGGATGCTCCTGTCAATTTTGGGCTGGTCATAAATGTTGTTTTCTCCAGTGACAGAATAATTAAGTCTATTGAGAACCAGTACCGCCAACTACTAATCCAAGTATATAAGGGCGCCTCTTTATAAACGTGGCCTTTGTGCCGAATGGGCAGAGCATTGGTTTTTCACCCGTCGCGCAAACAAACCGCACCAGGGAATGGCGAACGACATCTAATCTGATCTCTAAACGGCGGCGGCTGCTACCTGAAGGGTGCGTTGTGGGCTAACACTTGCCAGATCTCAGGCGTCAGCCCTGGATGCTAGCATTGGATCGAGTTCCCTTTCAGCACATCGAAGCCAGCTATCTAGCGCGCTCCTGTAGAAAACTTGACAGTTACCGGGTTTGCGCCTTTGACGCGCAGCTCCGCCACATGCTCACCTAGCTTGGGTACATCGATCCAAGCATCCAGATCTTTGGCGACCTTCTTGCCGTCCAGATACCATTCAACAGATTTTGCTTCGGTGCGGCCAGTGAATGTACCCCAGAGATGCAGCGGTCGGTCCGGGCGCACCACTTGCCCCTCAGAGGGGTGAATAATGGCGAGTTCGGGTGGCGCTGGTGGCAGTTTAACTTGCTTGGTGTCTGCCGTTGCGGTGAAGTAACCGTCATGAGCAAGGACCCTAATCCAAACCTTGTCGACCGGAATGGTGTTGGGGTCGATCTCTACGCTGTTACCTCTCGCACCAACCCTGAGCCCGTTCCAGCGTTCACCATCAGAAGACCATTGCAGCCAAATATCGGGATCGTAACTACGCTTGGCCCCGGTCGTTTTCCAGGAAACCTTTAGACCAGACTTGCCAATGCTGGCTTCAGCCGAAGCCAATTTAACCGGCCGTGTCGGTCGCTTGCGCTCCCATATGACTGCGTCCCCCTGGCAGATGCGGATTGCAATTCCAGAGCCGACATCGCCCATTGCCGCAATGAAACTATACGGCGGTTTAGGCGGATCCTTTTTATCGCCTCCGCCGCAACCGCAGCCATCGCCATTGGCGTCGTGATTATCCATTGTGAACACCGGCGCAGATGAGATCACCTCGTCCTTGTCCCCGATCAACTGCAAAACTAGATCGGTACGCGCGCCAGACATCCGCAAGGGCCGGGTTGGAACCCGTACGAGGCTTGCGACCGAGACCTGCATGTCTTTGCCGACCTCACCCACGATCGTCACGAAAGGACGCATCTGGTCTTGCCGATCGACTTCCATGGCGCCTGCCCCCACCGAATTGCCGCCAGACACGCCCGTTGCCAGCACCACCGGGTCAAATTCGGCGCGGTTCAGCATATAGTTATGCGTAAAGATCGAGACCCACCGGGGGCCGCAATAACCCATCAGATCCTCACTGTTGGCCGGCCGGTGTATTGTCCCGTCATTTGTGTCGAGCCCGTATTCGCCGATGCTCGCATCCGAATAGACAGTGTTGCCATTGCTATCGGTCGTTGTCATGCCGGTATCGTAAGGCTCGTAAAGCGGGTAGCTCGCGTTCGGCGTGCCGACCGTGCCACATGGGGCATGTGGTAAACCCGCCTGATGGCCCAACTCATGCGCTAACGTGACCGGGCTACCGGACAAGCCAGCGCCGTTGCCGCCGCTGGCGCATCCTGTGTTGCCATGCGAGCGCGGGATCGCCGCATTGACCAGTCCATAGTAAAGCCAATCGCCCTGATTACCGTCATTCGTGCGCGCGTTAGCCACGAAATTCAGGATCGGCGTCCAGTTGGGATCGCACCCCCCCGCTGGGAAATTGTTGTTTGTCAGACCTTGTGTTGTTGTCTGACTGTCGATGATCCGCACGTTGGGCGTACTGCCTACCGGGAAAACCCGAAGGGCAAAGCTGGTATCAGCGGCAACTTGCGCTGCGTTGGGGGCAGGCAAGGTAATATTGGCGCCGCCGCCCATCGGTGGACCGTTATAGCCAATTGTGACGGCTGCAACGCGCAACTCTTGCTCAAGATCGACATCAACAAGCTGTTGGGCCGTGCCGCTGCCTCCATAGCAATCGTCTGGCGACGAGACAGTGATAGAAAGGCGCAAGAGCCCGGTCATCACGTTGGCAGGGATAATGAAGTTCAGCGTCGCATCAATGTCGCGTCTCTCTGCGTCGTAGCTTGAGAAACTGTCCTGCGCTGTCACCGGGGCATTGGTCGGAACGATATTGGCCACCGTGGACCAGATCCCACCAACCCGGCGTTCCACTTGAAGTGTGCCACTGACATTGCCGAGCTGCCCATTATCGAAATTCGGATCCTGTCCACTGCGCAGATATGTCCGCACCCAGGCCGATTTATTGGCAACAAGTTGAAGGGAGTTGTCCGGGCCGCGGTCAGCTGGATCAGTCAGATGCTGGTTGGCTCGGAAATACTGAATCGCCTGCGTTACCTCGACCCCGTCGATGGATAGATCCGGCGGGTTCTGGAAAACGAGGTCTAAGCCCTGACTTACTGTAGGAGGTTTACATTTACCGGTCACGACGATTTCGACCCGCACTCGGGTCGTTTGGTCGAAGTCAGTCTGATCGAAGTCCCAGCGTCCCAGATCGGGGGCCGGTGATATCTGCGCAATGGCAGCGCCGGTGTCTGTATTGACGATGCGCACAGTCACTGAGTCAGCGGCGCAGACCTTCCAGCGGATTTTCAGAACCTCGCCGGGTAACAGGCAGTCGTCGTTCTGATGCCCTTTGACGATAAACTTGAGAATGTCAGCGCTTGTGCCTTCGAACTCAGCCAACATCGTGCCGCTTTTTCGATAGTCCAGGAAACGATCGCAGACGCTGATCGTTTGGGTCGGAGGAATGATCGCCAAACCACATCCCGCACTGGACGGGACGATCACGCAGATGCGTTCGTCTGACCACGAGGTCGGCACAGCGATCGGACCGGGGTTCATCGTGCCATGCTGGGTGAACTGCACTTGCCCCGCAATATCGCCAAACCCGCACCCGCAGATCGCAACCGTGTCACCGGGGCAGGCACGCTCTGGGTTGATCTTGGTCACGGTGTAGCATTCGATACTGCACCAGTTTCTATAGGCATCCGTGATGCAATCCAGGATGGGCTGGCGGACACAAGTTTGACAGCAAGGCATTTGTCCACAAGGGGTTTGACCGGTGCAGATGCACATCACATATTCGAGCAGATCCTTAAAATGACGCCCTGCGTGCGGCTTCTTGCAGATCAGGTTGACAGCTGCTTCATGAAGCGCGGTCAACACCTGGAACCGGCAACGTTGTTCAAGCAGCGCGCCGACGTATTTGATCATTGTTGGTCTGTGACCACAGGATACATGCATGGCCGCAAAGACCATCAAGCTCATGTCTTTGTCAGAGATCAGGGACTTACCGGTCGGGCAGACATGGTCGGAACAGCACACCGGGTTGGGTTTGGATTTGATGGGCTTACAGCTGTCATCATTGCAGTCGTCGGAAAAAATGTCCTGCAAGATACCGCTTGCATCATCCCCGGATGCGCCGCCACAGCCACAGCCTGTTGGCGACGTGGCACAAAGAGCATTGAGTACATCCACATAGCGCCCCTTGGCAGCGACGTCTCCGTTCAGAACACTCCAAGCATCACTAAGCGAGTTGTCAAAAATCGCAAGCGTCGGGCGGATGCACTCAAAGAAGTGAGTGCGCTTGCGCAGCAACCGATCAGCATCCGCAAGCTCAAGCGCTTCCTCAATGTCATCGAGAACGCTTTCTGGCAAAAACGGCTTATCCGGTGCAGCCCAGCTTAACGGGCGCCTCAGGTGACACGCCAGCTTCTTTGCCGGGATGGCGACGTCGATTTTAATATCGTCGGTGCAGGAACAATCCTCAATCTTGAGCCGGGCTTTATGGATGCGCACGCCATCGCGGTCGCGCAGCTTTATCCGCAATTCCATCGGACCTGTACATCGACAGTCTTCGGGTATTTTCGACGAATCCACTATGAGCACAAATCGGCCATCGGCGGCCGTCAGGACGCATCCAAGATCGATCTTACAGCCGTCTCGCTTGCGCCAGCCATCCCCAAATACCGCCTGAATCTTGACCAATATACCGTGTACGGGCTGACCGTTTTCCTGTTGGGTGACACGACCGAAAACAGATTGAATAAGACTGGACATAGCTAAAGTAAGCCTCCGTTTTAAAAATGAACTTCTGTCAATTTCTCTTGGGAATTGCGCCAAATAGGACGCTTTACACCAATCTCGACCAAGTGTGATTTGCAAATTTGGAATAGTGTTAATGCTGTTTAAATATGCTTTTATTTTGCGCCAAAATACCCAAAATGTCAATCAGGTGCCACCTAGGGCGTCGCCGCTCGGAGGCATTAACAGCAATGGACACCGCACTCCTTCCGCACGGTGCCAAGTGCAAAATGCCGCACAGCTCTGACGTGAAGAACAGGTTATTGTGCAATTTTACCGCGCACGCGGCCAAAAAGCACTGAGCGGCCCATAAGAGACATTCGGCACCCTGCTGGGATTCTGCGGTCGCAGCCCGCATTCCGGTCATTCGCTGCAAGTGCAAATTTTGGCGCTACTCGAACTCACACATTGCAGGACAAACCTGACCTTTGTGCGTTTTCCGCGAATGCCCGCTGTGGAGGATTTGGCGGGGGCTTGACAGCAAGCAATATATCGAGATATTTCGATTTATGGACATTGAAAGATCAATATCAGCGTTGAACAATCCGGTTCGCCGACAAATTCTGGAATGGCTTAAAGACCGTTCAAACTTTCCTCCTGCACTGCCCGGTCATGAAGACCTTGAGGGAGTTTGTGTCGCCTACATTCAGGAGAAGGCAAAGCTGTCTCAGTCTACAATCTCGAACTACATGGTATTGTTGAAACAGGCTGGATTCGTGAATGCAGAGCGCCACGGTCAGTGGACATTCTACCGGCGCGACGAAAAGAACATTCAAACGTTTCTTGCCGCCGTCCAAGACGAACTTCTGAAACCATAGCTCGGAATGAGGGAAGTCTACCCGCACCGAACTTTGTTTAAAAGAAATGAAATATCGAAATATACCGATGGAGTGATGAAATGAACCGAAATAGCCACGATGCGAAAGATTTGTTGAACCAGCCACTCGAACTGCCATGTGGCGTTTGGCTGAAAAATCGGCTGATAAAATCGGCAATGTCTGACTCACTCGGTGATGGTGCTGGAAATCCGACAGATGCCCAGATGCGCCTCTATGAACGATGGGCGGAAGGCGGTGCAGCACTTTCGTTGATTGGCGAGGTGCAGGTGATCCCCGGCTATCCTGAAAAACCCGGTAACCTCGTGCTGGTGCCAGACACAGATTTGCCCGCAATGCAGGAACTGGCGAACCGCGGATCAGTAATCGGCGCGCATATCTGGCCTCAACTTGGTCACGCTGGTGCACTTGCACATGGGCCTATCAGCAATCCCAAGGGGCCGTCTCCCTTGAATGTTGATGGTTTGCAATGTGACGGCATGTCATTGGATGAAATCCATGCGCTACCCCAATCCTATGCGCGAGCCGCAATTCTCGCCCAGGATGCTGGTTTTGGTGGCGTCCTGATCCACGCGGGTCACGGCTTTTTGTTCAGCCAGTTTCTATCACCTCTGTTTAACCACCGGACGGATGCTTATGGCGGCAATGTCGAAGGCCGATTCCGCGTCATTGCAGAGGTGATCGACGCAGTTCGACAAGCGGTCGGGGCATCGTATCCAGTCGGCATAAGGATTAATTCGACCGACAAACTTGAAGGTGGCCTCACGACAGATGACGCGTTTGAGGTGGTGCGGCTGCTCAACAATACATCTGTGGACCTTATCGACATCAGCGGCGGCACTTATTTCCCCGGTGCTGCTTCGAGTTCAGACGGTACTTCTTCGTCGGGGCCATACTTTGCCGACTTCGCAAGGCAAGCAAAGGAACTCACCGATATCCCAATCGTTGTAACGGGTGGTTTCGAGACTAGAGATCAGGTTGTGAGGGCCTTGCAGGACGGCGCGGCTGATGCCATCAGTCTTGGCCGTGCGATGATTTTGAACCCGTCGCTCGCGAATACATGGTTGAGCGATGCAGGCGGCGACCCTGAGTTTCCGGTGTTCGATGCACCGCCACGCGGTGGAGTCACTGCGTGGTATTCAATGCGGCTGACGGCCCTCGGCGAGGACAACGAGTGTCAGTTTGATCTAAGCCCAGCAGACGCTTTAGAGGCCTACGAGGCGCGGGATGCGGAGCGCTGTGAAATCTGGAGAAACCGGTTCAGTTGATCACGTCATTGGGCATTACTGACGTTCCTACGTGGCGCAGCATCGGTGACTTTGGGCTCAGTGCCGACCTCAGATGCGGCGCGGCATCTGCCAGTTTCGCAGAACTAGCATCGTAGCAGATGGCCCAAAGGAGACATCCATCTTCCTCGACAGCGCCGTTTCACCAGACCGGCCATTCGCTGCGCAAGCAACATCAACGGGCGGATTAAGGATCAAGTCGCGGGACGAAGCGGTAATTCGTCTCGTGGTACATGCTTGACTGAGTTGGGGACAAAGCCTGATATGCAGGTCTTGCATGCGGTACTATCCTAACGTCCCTCGTAAGTTTCCGGCGGTAAGGAAATTGACCATGGTTCTGAGTTGCCCAACGCGGAATTGACAGTATATTCTATCTGGCTCTTGTAGAGGCAGCCAAAAGGGAAATTCCTTGTCTGGCCGTTTTGTTTTGTTGCTCGCATCCGTTGGGTTGTTCCCGATCGCACTGTCTTATGGCGCGATGCCGTCGGCGAGTGTGCCGGTGTTGCTGGGATTTCCAGTCGACACGACAGAGCTCACCCACATCTTCCGGGCAATTATGGGGCTGTATCTGGCGATGTTGATGTTTTGGATTGCCGGGGCATTCAAGCCCGCCCTTACAAACGCCGCCCTTTGGAGCCTGTTCCTCTTCATGGCCGGGCTCGCCGCTGGCCGACTGCTGAGCTTTTTGGTCGATGGCTTACCAAATTTCTTGCTGGTGTTCTACTTTCTGGCAGAAATCCTTTTCGCAGCTTTGGCTCTGCTTCGTTTGCGTCAACAAGGCGCGGTTTGATCAGGAGGATCAACTTGGGTATCCGAAACACTCTGTTGGCCGCTGCGCTGGCATTAACTCCGATCTCCGCCCATGCAGATGATACACTGCAAGCCGATACCGATATCGTGTTCGAAGCAGTGGCAGAGGCGGTGACAGATGCCAAAATGGCAAGGGTGATCGAGATAGATCATGCCCGTTTGGCGGCTGGCGAAGGCGTGGAGATGCCACCGTCGAGAGTTTTGCTTTTCTCTGATCCCGGCGTGAACGCTGCCATCCTGAGCGAGAACATTCGTGCGGGGTTGGATCTACCCTTCAGGGTGTTGTCATACGGCGACGAGGCTAAGCCGTCCTTGTCTTACACGTCCTCTGCGTTCATCGCCAAACGTCACGGACTTGAGGGGTCTGCGGCCCTTGCTGCCTTTGATGAGCGCCTGCAAGCGGTACTGCGCGCGGTAGATGGCGCAGATCCGAGCCCGATTCCCACCGATGCTGTCGAGCGTGATTTTGGCATTATTGAAATTGCGTCGGCGTATGGCGTTGCCGAAACGGTTGCGCGCCTCGAAAAAGCAGTGACCGCGCAAACAGATACAATTTGGTTCGGCGAGATCGATTTTATGAAAGAAGCTGCCGCGTTTGACGTTGCCCTTCCCGCCGCAAAGTTGCTGCTGTTCGGGGGGCCAGCGCCCGGTGGAGTCGCAATGGCGGATTACCCGGCGATCGGTCTTGATGCCTTTTGCCAGAAACTGCTTGTCTATGAAGGCACCGATGGCAACGCTGTGGTTCTGTTCAACGACATCGCCGCCTTTGCACAGCTCTACTATGGCAGTTCAATCGAGCCACACGCGATGCTCAACAAACGTTTAAGCGCGACATTTTCCGCTGCTGTACAGTAAGTACGCGCTTGTAAATTTGGGGCTATGAGGTCGACCAGACGAACCTGATACGATGCAAGAAAGGATGATTCATGCAGAAACGCTTATCAATCGCGCGCACTTTCGTCGGAGCGGTCGTCGCTTCGGTTGCTGTCGCCGCAAGCGCAGTTGCTCAAGAGGACAAGCCAAATATCTTGGTGATCATGGCTGACGATGTCGGTTGGGCCAGTTTGGGAAGCTACCACCAAGGCATCAAAAGTATCAAAACACCGAACCTGGACCAGCTTGCCGAAGCGGGAACGCGACTGACGGACTACTACGCGGAACCGACCTGTACCGCAGGTCGCGCTGCGTTTTTGACGGGTCAGTTTCCTGTACGTGTCGGGATGCACACTGTTGGTCTTCCCGGTGATCCCGTGGGTCTGAGCAATGAAGACCCCACGCTTGCAAACATGCTAAAGGCCTTGGGGTATACCACCGGTCAATTCGGGAAAAACCACTTGGGCGACCAGAACCAGTTTTTGCCAACAACAAAAGGTTTCGACGAGTACTGGGGCTGGCTCTACCATTTGAATGCGATGGAATATACGTCGGACCCGGACTGGCCAGACGATCCTGAATTTAATGCCCAATTCGGTCCGCGCAACATCATACATGCCTTTGCAACCGAAGAACTGGATGAAACCGCGGATCCGCGTTGGGGCGTGGTCGGCAATCAGCGCATCCTGGACGATGGACCCGCGCCGCCCGAGCGTCAAAAGACGCTCGATGATGAGGTGACCGAAAAGACGATCGACTTTATTGATCGCGCTGTCGAAGCGGACACACCGTTTTTTGTATGGATGGCACCGGCCAGAGCGCATGTTTGGACGCACCTGAGCCCCAAATACGAAGACATGCTGGGCGATGGGCGTGGGCTGCAGGACGTTGTGATGCAAGAGCTTGACGACAATGTTGGCAAAGTGATCGCGCGGCTTGACGAGCTGGGTGTCACTGACAACACAATTGTGGTTTTCACTGCTGACAATGGCCCTGAAACGATGACCTGGCCGGACGGTGGCACGACACCATTTCACGGGGAAAAAGGAACAACCTGGGAAGGTGGTTTCCGCGTTCCGGCGATTATCAAATGGCCCGGCAATGTACCTGCTGGACGCGTTGCAAACGGCATTATGTCCGGTATGGACTGGATGCCGACGCTGGTGGCAGCGGCAGGTGGCCCTGACAACCTGCCCGAGGCGCTCTTGTCTGGATATGAAGGCTACACAGCACATTTGGACGGATACAACCAACTGTCGTATTTGACGGGAGGTGCCGAAAGCAACCGCGACGAAATCATCTACTACGAAGGCACGAGCCTTCAGGCCGTCCGCTACAGAGACTGGAAAGCCCATTTCGTAATCCAAGAGCATGGCTGGGCCGGACCAAAAGAAGAATTAAACGCGCCGATGTTGTTTAATCTGCGCCGCGATCCTTATGAAAAGGCCGCCGAAGAATCCGGGATGTATACCAAATGGATGGGGCAGAAGATGTGGGCGTTTGGACCTGCTGCGCGACTGGTGCAGCAACACCTTCAGACATTCCAAGAGTTCCCGCCGCGTGGCTCTGACCTGGCCAATCAAAGCCAAGTTGAGAAACAGGTTTCCAGCGAAGGCGGGATGTCTCAATAACGGCTAGAAATACACAATTCAGCACTTCGCCGTGGTGACGGCGGAGTGCTCCTTCCACTATCTCTCAAGATTCTGCTTTGGGCTTGGTATCGCCGTTCGCTGCTATTCACATCAGGGACTGATTGCAGTCCGAAGCGCGCGTTATCACACGCTTCAAATCAAGCCCTTCGAAAAGGGCCTCAAACTGCGATTTGGTCATCGTCATCACCCCGTCACTGACGCGTGGCCATTCAAAACCCTCACCCCGATCCGCTTATAGATCAGCACAAGACCCGCCCCGTCCCAAACTATGAGCTTCAGCCGGCCCGTGCGTGTCGAACGGAAAACAAATATGGCAACACAGCATGGATCGAGATCGAATTCATTCAGAACTATCGCCTCCAAACCACCCATGCCTTTACGAAAATCGACTGGCTTGGTTGCGGCGTAGAATTTAAAGTTGCCAGCTGGTGAAATCATGAATGGCTATCCATCGCGAGTGCAATTTTGACCAAACAGTTCACCGGATAATTGGCAGGAAAGGCATGGTGCTTTCCCGGTGCGCCAGAAGATTGCGATTGTCAGTTTCTGGATCACGGCCTGGCTGCGTCTCTTCGTTAATTAGAACCTTCGAAAAAATTTGTTCTTCGTTCCGCGCGACGCTATTGACCCGTGAAGATTTCACGCCTGACCTCCATTTGTAGACGAGGGATTGCGAAACGTTGCAATCCTCCAAGATGTCACCAACAGTCAGTTCACCGAGATCAAGTTTGGTTTTGACAAACCTCTTGACGCGGGCGGCCAGACACGGCGTCCTCCCGCATGCACCTAAATGGTGAATCCATTGGCTTAGAATGATTGTGGAAATTGCCTCATTGCTGCCGCCTCTCGTTTTAGACAATATGCCATGGAAACAAGAGGCAGATCAGGGGCTAATTCGGGGGTCAGTTGCAACGCCCCGCTCAACGGATACATCAACGGATTCTACAATCCGGGCCGCCGACATTCAGCACTGAGCGGGAACATCCGGTCGCATATTAAGGGTTTGGGCATCCGTATTGAGAAAAAAACCGGCGCAAGCAGCGCCGGTTTTCATAGTCTCATCCTAAGAAACTGCTAACGGTGTCAGCCGAATACACGCCCCAGTGCGCCATCGACAGCATCGGTGATTTGGTCGATGTCATCCGCGGTGGCAATCAGCGCTGGTGAGAAGCACAGAGTGTTGTTCCGACCGGGGACCGAGCGGTTGGTGACGCCGATGATCACGCCCTGCGCCATACAGTCGGCCACAACGGCCTGCGCCAGTTTTTCATCGACCGGCTCACGGGACGCGCGGTCTGCGACCAGCTCAGCACCCAGGAACAGGCCCTTGCCGCGGACGTCGCCGACGACCTTGTGCTTTTCCATCAGCGCCTGAAGGTTGCCCGTCATCCGGTCACCCATAGCGACACAGTTGGCCAGCAGGTTCTCATCCTCGATGATCCGCATGTTCTCGATCGCGGCCGCTGGACCGGCGGTACAGCCACCAAATGTCGAGATATCGCGGAAGTAGCCCATCGGGTCCGAGGCGTCTTCTTTGAACATGTCAAAGACTTCCTCGGTGGTCACCATGCAGGCGATGGCGGCATAGCCCGAGGCGACACCCTTGGCCATGGTCACGAAATCCGGCTTCACACCATATTGCTGATACCCGAACCAGGTACCGGTGCGGCCAACGCCACAGACGACCTCGTCAATATGCAGCAGGATGTCGTACTTCTTGCAGATCTCCTGCACACGCTGCCAATAACCCTCTGGCGCTTCGATCACGCCGCCACCGGCTGTCACGGGCTCAAGGCACAGGGCGCCAACCGTATCGGGGCCTTCGCGCAGGATCACCTCTTCGATCTGATCCGCGGCCCATTCGCCGAAATTCTCTTCGGGCGCGCCGTCCAGCTCGTGCTTGCGGTATTCCATGCAATGCGGCACGCGGATGAAACCGGGGGCGAAAGGCCCGTACTGCGCGTTGCGCTCGTCCTGACCACCTGCCGACATCGCCGCCAGGGTCGAACCGTGATAGTCGCGGTCACGGTACAAAATCTTGGTCTTCTTGCCGCCGTATTTCTTGTGGGCGATTTGGCGAACCATCTTGAACGCCTTCTCATTCGCCTCGCTGCCCGAGTTGGTGTAGTACACGCGGCTCATTCCAGGCATTTTCTCAATCAGCTTTTCGGCGAACAAAGCACCAGGGATCGAGCCCGCCGAGTTGGCGAAATAGCACAGCTTCATCAACTGGTCATAGACCGCCTTGCAGATCGATTCGCGGCCATAGCCGACATTCACAGTCCATACGCCGCCCGATACAGCGTCCAGATGCTCTTTGCCTTTTTGATCCCAGACACGCATGCCCTTACCTTCGACAATGATGCGCGGGTCGTTGGTTTCAAAGGGTTTATGCTGGATCAAGTGGTGCCAAATATGGGCGCGGTCGGCTTCGACGACGCGGGAAAGATCGTTTTCGTTGAACGTGCCGTCCATGACATGTCCTTTCAAAATTAGCGTGTGCACATCTTACAGAGGCGGTGTCGCCTCGGCTTGTATATTCGATGGCTCAGATCAGCGTGAATGGCCAGTACAAGATAGGGCCAGATCGGGTAGGTTCGTATCGCCAGTCGGGCACAGCACGGTTATTTGGCCGCCTCAGCCCGTATTTCTACGGGTTTGTCATGGGACTATGTTTGTGTTCAATTCGCGCAACTTGCGATTTGGGAGGATCCGCAGATGACAGGGGCCAACATATATGAACGCCACTTGGATCAATGTCAGGCGAATTATACGCCGCTGTCACCGCTAAGCTTTATCGAACGGACGGCGCAGGTCTACCCTGATTACCCGTCAGTTGTTTATGGCGTCCGCCGGTATTCCTGGGCCGAAACCTATACCCGTTGTCGTCGACTGGCGAGCGCTCTGGATAGGCGTGGAATAGGGCGAGGAGATACAGTTTCGATCATCGCAGCAAACATCCCCGAACTGTACGAGGCCCATTTTGGCGTTCCCATGGCCGGCGCCGTGCTGAACGCGATTAACACCCGGCTGGACGCGCCGATCATTGCCTTCATCCTGAACCATGCGGAAACCAAGGTGCTGCTGGTCGATCCGGAATTTTCTACGGTTGTGCAAGACGCACTGGAACAGGTTGATCACGATGTTCTCGTCATCGATATCGAGGATCCCAGCTTTGATGGTGGCGAGAAACAGGGCAGTCTGACTTACGATGCGCTCTTGGCCGAAGGCGATCCCGAGTTCGCATGGTCCCTGCCAGCGGATGAATGGGATGCGATCACGCTGAATTATACCTCGGGCACCACAGGCAATCCAAAAGGGGTTGTGTATCATCACCGCGGTGCGGCCCTGAATGCCCAATCTGATCTGCTGGACTGGGGCATGCCCCGGCATTCAGTCTATCTGTGGACCTTGCCGATGTTCCACTGCAACGGCTGGTGTTTCCCTTGGGCAATGGCGGCAAATGCAGGGGTCTCGGTTTGCCTGCGGGCGGTTCGGGATGAGCCGATTTATGCCGCCTTCCGGGACGAGAAGGTCACGCATTTCTGCGGTGCGCCGATTGTTCTGAACATGTTGGCCAACGCGCCCGATCACCTTAAGGATTTCGATCACGAGATCAAAGTGATGACCGCAGGCGCTCCACCTCCGGCGGCTGTGGTTAAGAAGATGGAGGATATGGGGATCGAGGTTACCCATGTCTATGGCCTGACCGAGACTTATGGTCCGTCCGTGGTCTGCGCCTGGAAGGATGAATGGAACAGCAAAGAAGGCGAAGAACGCGCCGCTTTGAAGGTTCGTCAGGGTGTGCGGTATTCGGCCCTGTCCGGCCTTATGGTGGCCGACCCGGATACGTTGGAACCCGTGCCTGCGGATGGCGAGACGCTGGGTGAGATTTTCATGCAGGGCAATGTTGTCATGAAAGGTTATCTCAAAAACTCCGATGCCACGGACAAGGCGTTCCGGGGCGGTTGGTTCGCCTCGGGCGATCTTGGGGTGATGCATGCGGATGGATATGTCGCACTCAAGGACCGGTCCAAAGATATCATCATCTCAGGAGGTGAGAATATCTCATCGGTTGAGGTTGAGGATATCTTGTACAAGCACCCCGCCGTGATGGAGGCCGCCGTGGTCGCCCGCCCCGATGACAAATGGGGCGAAACACCATGCGCCTTTGTTGAACTCAAACCAGATGGGCAAGCGACAGAGGCAGAGATCATCGCGTTCTGCCGGGACAACATGGCCCATTTCAAGGTGCCTAAGACGGTGGTCTTCGGTCCTTTGCCAAAGACCTCGACCGGCAAGATTCAGAAGTTCAAGCTGAGAGATCAGGCGAAGGCATTGGGTTAAGGTTGGTCGAAGATCGACAGATCTAGATCCAGCATCTCACCCATCCAAATGGCGCGGTCGCGGTGGTCTGCTAGATGCTCGCCGGTTTCGGGATGGGTGAATATCGTCAACCCTTGCCGATTCAGCGTCAGCCAGGGAATGACTTGATCAAATGCGTCGGCTGCAAAGCCCAACTGGCAGCTCCACCTTGGATGTGGGCCTACATTGCGGGCGTGCATCCGCCCCATTGCAACTGGGAACAGGCGCACTGCTTCTTCACAGAGCTGCCGGGCTGTATCCTGCGTTTCTGCATCGAAATAGACATGGGCGTGATAGCCGATGATTTCGGGCATTGGGGCCTCCTGCATTTTGTTTTGAAGAACGTAAGGCAGGGGTCAGGCAATTCCCATTCGCATCGGCACACAGACCCTGTGCAGAGGATCAGGTGGGGGCGTGTTGATCGGGATGCGCTGCGGCAAAGGCTGGGTGTTTGGCGCAGGCGGCCTCGACGCCCAGGATACGGGGCAGGTCGGTCAGATCGACCTGATAGCGGCGGGCATTGTACATCTGTGGGATCAGGCACAGATCAGCCAGCCCTAGCTGCGGTCCAGTGCAATATGGGGTCTGTTGGAAACCGCCCAACTGGGCTTCGAACGCAAGCAGACCCGGTCGTATGAAATGGTTCATCCAGTTGCCAGGCATGCCTTCTGCATTCCCACTGAGCGCGGTTGCATGGCGTGCGACTGACAAATTGCAGACTGGGTGAAGATCAATGGCTATGGTTTGTGCCAGCGCCAGTGCTTGTGCGCGAATACCGGGTTCCGCAGGAAGCAACCCCAGACCCCGTGTCATGTCCAGATAGTCGATGATTGCCAAAGATTGCGTCAGCCGCAGCCCGTCAATCTCAAGCACAGGAACCAGCCCCTGCGGGTTGCGCGTAAGATGCGCGTCAGATTTGTGATCTCCGGCGACAAGATCGACAGACACCGCACGATAGGTGATGCCAGCCAAGTTTAACGCGATCCGCACCCGGTAGCTGGCCGACGAGCGCCAATAATCATACAGAACTACGCCACTCATCGCTGGCCTCCTGTTTACGTCAATTCTCGTTCAGCTTGGCGGCTTTTAGGGCTTCAGACAACACCTCGGCATTTCCGATATGGTTGGCTAGCACCAGTACCAGCCGCGCATTCAGCGCGTCGCTGTCGGTTTTATCCAGCCCGTCATGGGCGGCGATCAGTTCAAAATAGAAATCATCTGCATTGTCCAGATTAGGGGTGAGGATCAGTTGGGTCATCTCGCTTACTCCTTACCGGTGGCCCTGCGGATCGCCTGCCGGAATGCGTTTTCTTCGTACGTATCACGGCGGGCGGCCACGTGTTGATCGGGACGGATCAGATAAACCGCGCTGGTGGCATCCCCCAGATAGCGGCGCTTGAGCGCCAGGGTCGGATCGTCCTTAACGGACAACGCCAAGCGGGTTGCCAGAACCCCGTCTTCCTCAAGAGTGTCTGGTGCGTCGGCGTCAATCGTCAAAAGGGTAAACTTGCCCGCGAGTTTCGGCAGCAGGAACGCGGCGCCGAGGGGGGCATCCGGGCACGCAGCGCCGGGACGGGTAATATCTGGCCCGTTCAGCGCATCTGCGGAATTCAACGACGAGCCCGCATAGGTACAAGGTGTGCTCAGACGGCCGGAATTCACCAGAGGGCGCGCGAATTCGTAGTGCTCGCCCAGGTCAAGAACGGCGTCGCGCAACAGGCGGGACATCTGGGATTTCGGCGTGATGAAGTCGGTCGAGCGACTGGAATAGGCAATATTCTCATCAGCGGCCTGCACCCGTTCATGGCTGTAGCTATCCAGCAAATAATCGGGCGCTTTTCCGTCGATAACCAGCTTCAGCTTCCAACACAGGTTGTCCGAATCCTGCACACCCGAATTGGCCCCACGCGCACCAAACGGGCTAACCTGATGGGCGCTGTCGCCGGCAAACAGGACCCGGCCATACCGGAATCGCTCCATCCGGCGACACTGGAAGGTATAGATCGAGACCCATTCTAAATCGAATTCGACATCTTCGCCTAGCATCTCCTTGAGGCGCGGGATCACATTCTCGGGCCGTTTTTCCCGTTCCTTGTCGATATCCCAACCTAGTTGCAGGTCAATGCGCCAGACATTGTCGGGCTGTTTGTGCAGCAGGGCGGATTGCCCCCTGTTGAACGGTGGATCAAACCAGAACCAGCGTTCGGAAGGAAAGTCAGCCTCCATCACGACATCAGCTATCAGGAAGTTATCTTCGAACACGCGCCCGTCGAAATCCAACCCGAGCATCCTGCGGGCCGGAGAGTGCGCGCCGTCACAGGCGATCAACCAGTCGGCTTCTATGTTGTAGGGGCCTTCGGGGGTCTCTACCTCAAGCGTGACATGGTCCTCATGGGTGCCGATCGCCTCGACCCTATTGCGGCCGCGAATATCGATTGGCGCGCCTTCAGCTTGGAGTGCGCGCAAGCGGTCCACAAGGATCTGTTCTAGGTGATATTGCTGCAGATTGATAAATGCCGGATTGGCATAGCCTTGTTCTGGCTGCAAATTGAACTCATAGATCTGTCTTGTGTCGAAAAAGACCTTGCCGGTATCCCAAAGAACACCTTTCCGGACCAAGGGCTCTGCGCATCCAAGCCTGTCGGCTATGTCCAGCGTGCGCTGTGAAAAACAGATGGCTCGGCTGCCAAAGCTGACCTTGTCATTTTCGTCCAGAACGACAACCTCAACGCCCTGTTGTGCCAGATCAATAGCTGTGGCCAAGCCGATTGGCCCGGCGCCGATGACGATCACCTTGTGGCGTATTGGGGCTACGGCGTCCTGATCGGGATTTCGGGCGTAGGCGTAAAGCGGTATTTCGAAGATCTTGTTCATGGGGCTCTCCCATTGCGCTGCGCTGAGGGTCCTTTCCACCAGCTGTTCAGGCTCAGTGGTCCCGATCCCAGGGTCTCACCAATCCGTCCTGCGAAAAACGATCTGGATCAAATGCGACCGTATGTCCTTAACTCTGCAAGGCTTCCCACATCTCCATATCTCTTTGGGCGGTCCAGATGCGCGGGGTGTCGATCCCGCGCGCCTCGTCATAGGCACGGGCGACGTTGAAGGGCAGGCAGTGTTCATAGATCGCGTAATCGGCGAATTTCGGGTCGCATTCGGCGCGCACCGCGTCCCATGCTTCTTTCAGGCTTCCTCCGCGCGCCGCAACCTTGGCTGCTGGACGATAGGTGCTGTCGACAAAATCCCGGGTGTTTTCGATGGCTGCATTGACCATATCCTTGCCGACCAGGGCATCGCCACGGCCTGGCGCAATGGCGTCGACATCAAACCACTTGATCTCATCCAGTGTATCGCCCCAGTCGCCGAAATGCCCATCGCCGCAGTAGCAGGCCGAGTGATACTCGACGATGTCACCGGTAAACATCACATTCTGATCGGGTACATGGATCACGATATCGCCTGCTGTATGTGCGCGGCCCAGATGCATCAGGTCAATCCGACGTTTGCCCAGATACACCGTCATGGTGTCGCTGAACGTGGTCGTGGGCCAGGTCAGACCGGGAATGCTTTCGTGCCCTTCGAACAGGCGCGGGAAACGCTGGAACTCACTGTCCCAATCTTCCTGTCCCCGTTCCACCACCATCGCGCGGGCCATGTCTGACATCATGATCTGCTGCGCCCCAAAGGCACTGGCACCCAGAACACGGACGGCGTGATAATGGGTCAGCGCCACATGCGTGATCGGCTTGTCGGTGACCGAGCGCACGCATTCGATTACCTTGTTGGCCAAACGGGGCGTCGCCTGTGCCTCGACAATCATGACACTGTCATCACCGATGATGACGCCCGAATTCGGATCCCCTTCGGCGGTAAAGGCATAAAGCCCGTCTCCTACCTCGGTGAACGAGATTTTCTTTTCCGACATGTCCCCTTGGGACGCAAATGCCTTGGCCATTTCTGGTTCCTTATCGCGAGTATGGGTTTTCAAGCGCGGGCAGCACGGTTCCGGCACATTCGCCAAATCCGATCGTGTACCCTTTCCCCTTGGCCGCCCCTGTCAGGGTCAGCGTGTCGCCATCCTCGATAAAGCTGCGGCTTTCGCCGGTCTCCAGCGTTAGCGGCTCTTTCCCGCCCCAGCTGAGCTCCAGCAACGAACCGCGCTCGGGCTTTGTCGGGCCAGAGATGGTGCCGGACCCCAGCAGATCACCGGTGTTCATCGGGCAGCCCGACGTCGTGTGATGGGCCAACTGCTGTGCGGCGGAATAGTACATCTGACTATAGTTTGTTCGCGCGATTGTGGTTGCGGCGTTGCCGTCCGGAGCCATCGTGATCGACAGATCAATGTCATACAGCATCGGGCCGGTCTCTTTGAGGTGATCCAGCAACTCAAAATCCCGCTCGGGCGTGTCACAGCGGAAAGGTTCCAGCGCCGCCTTGGTCACGATCCATGGGCTGATCGACGTGGCGGTGGCCTTGGCCTGAAACGGCCCAAGCGGCTGATACTCCCACGCCTGAATATCGCGGGCGGACCAGTCATTCAGAAGGACATAGCCAAAGATATTGTCGTCTGCCTCTTGTACGGAAATTGGTCCGTCAGAGGGCGTGCCCACGATGGCGCCCATCTCAAGCTCGATGTCGAAACGACGGCTGGGGAGGAAGGCCGGAAGGTCCTGATCGGGGGATTTCAACTGGCCCCAAGGGCGGCGGATATCTGTTCCCGACACCACGACCGAAGACGCCCGGCCATTATACCCGATGGGAATATGCAGCCAGTTAGGGGGCAATGCATTCTCTGGTCCACGGAACATGGTGCCGACATTTTGGGCGTGGTGCCGACCGGCGTAGAAATCGGTATATTCGCTGACGGCAAAAGGCATGTGCAGTTCGGCATCTGCCTGCGCCACAAGCAAAGGCGCGACGTCCTCTTGTGCCGTGCTGCCTTCGGCCAGCAGATCCATCAGGCGGTTGCGCAGGGCGGCCCAAACGGCGGGGCCTTGCTCCATCAGCGGGTTCCAGAAAGGCAGGTCGAACAGCGGTTCGTCGTCCAGAACGACCAGGCCCTCGGCCTCGGCAGCTGTGACATCAAGGATCATATCGCCGATTGCAACACCACAATGCGGGTCTTCGCCGCCTGTCGAAAACACGCCATAAGGCAGGTTGTTCAAAGGAAAAGGGTGATCGGCAGAATTGGCCGAGCTCACCCAGGATTTCTTCAATGGCATTTTGTCTCCAAACCTCTGTCAGGGGCCAAGATTTTTCGTCGAAAAATCTGCGACCTCAATCGGTATTATTTCTTGCCCGGTGTACCGTCGAACTTCTTCTCAAGCGACGTCCAGCAGTCAATGTAATCATCCTGCAGCGGGGCCTCGGTCGCTGCAAATGATGTCAGATGCTGCGGGAACCGGGTTTCGATCATGAAGGACATCGTATTATCCAACTTATCCGGTCCAAGGTTCGAATTCGACGCGTTGTCAAAGGCATCCTGGTCAGGTCCGTGCGGCAACATCATGTTGTGCAGACTCATGCCGCCGGGAACAAAGCCCTGTGGTTTGGCGTCATACTGGCCGTAGATGTTCCCCATCAGCTCGGACATGATGTTCTTGTGGTACCACGGAGGACGGAACGTATCTTCGGCCACCATCCAGCGTTCGCGGAACAGGACAAAGTCGATATTGGCTGTGCCCGGCTGTCCGGACGGCGCGGTGAGTACGGTGAAGATCGACGGGTCAGGGTGGTCAAACAGGATCGCCCCCACCGGGCAATATGTGCGCAGGTCGTATTTGTACGGGGCATAATTGCCGTGCCAGGCGACTACATCCAGCGGGCTTTGCCCAATCTTTGTGGTGTGGAACTGCCCGCACCATTTGACAGTGACGGTCGATGGTACCTCACGGTCTTCATAGGCCGCGATAGGTGCCTTGAAATCGCGTGGGTTGGCCATGCAGTTGGCGCCGATCGGGCCGCGTCCGGGCAGTTCGAATTTTTGCCCGTAATTCTCGCAGACAAAGCCGCGGGCAGGGCCCTCAAGAACCTCAACCCGATAGACCAACCCGCGCGGCAGAATGGCGATTTCCTTGGGCTCAAGGTCGATGATCCCCAACTCGGTCGCAAAGCGCAGGCGGCCTTCTTGCGGCACCACCAGCAATTCGGAATCGGCCGAGAAGAAATAGTCATCCACCATCGATTCGGTGACCAGATAGATGTGGCTGGCCATCCCGACCTGCGTATTCACATCCCCTGCTGTGGTCATCGTGCGCATGCCTGTCAGCCATGTCAGCCCATCTTGGGTATGAGCAACGGGGTCCCAGCGATACTGGCCCAGGCTGGTAACATCTGGGTCAACACAAGGCGCCGATTTCCAATAGGGCAGGTCGATCTTATCGTAGCGATGCGAATGCTTCACCGAAGGGCGGATACGATAGCACCAGGTGCGCTCGGGTGGGTTGGCGGTAAAGGCAGTGCCGCTCAGTTGTTCGCCGTATAGCCCATAGTTGCAGCGTTGCGGGCTGTTCATGCCCTGCGGCAGCGCACCGGGTAGGGCCTCGGTTTCGAAATCATTGCCAAAGCCGGGCATATAGCCCGGATGGGTGCCAGCGGGCGTACTGGCCTGGATCATTTTATGCGGGTCTGTCGGATGGTTCATCCTTGGCTCCTGCTGTTTTCTGCTTGTGAGATAATAGTTGATTTTGTAACTAACAAGCATGACAAAGACAGAAAGTACCGAAAGAGACGGGTTTGATCTGCTGGACTTCCTGCCCTATCTGCTGAACCGGGCAGCCGAGGAAAGCGCACTGGAATTTCAGCGTGTATACAAAGACCGCTATGGGATGCTGCGCACGGAATGGAGAGTGTTGTTTCATCTGGGCAATTACGGAGAATTGAGCGCGAAAGAAATCGGTCAACGCGCCCGGATTCACAAAACCAAGATAAGCCGCGCGGTCAGCAGGCTTGAGCAGCGCCGATTTCTTGTCAGAACCGTCAGCCAGACAGATCGCCGCGTTGAACATCTTGCATTGACCACGGCCGGACGGTCGGTTTATCGCGAATTGCGCGGTATTGCGCAGCAATATGATGCTCAGCTTGCCGCAATGTTCACAGAAAACGAGGCTACCTTGTTGCGCAAAATGTTGCGAAAGCTGGCTGATATGAATTGACCTCTGGTAATTCGAACCTTTCGCTCCCAGATGGAAGCCAGAGCGGACACAGGAATGTGAAATGACAGCCCCGAACCAAAACGCGGCAAAATCAAATGATCTGATCAACTGGCTGGTGACGCGGGGCCTTGAAGGTGCCGAAAAAGAAGAATTGCTGGATGGCTATTGCACCCGTCTGATTGAACTTGGTGTGCCCCTGATGCGATTTCACGCGGCGCAATCGGCGCTGCACCCGGTATATGGCGGCACCGGATACAGCTGGTATCAAGACACCGGCGGTGACTATCAAAAATTCGAGTATTCAGAAGAGACCAGAGAAGACTGGATGAGCAGTCCTCTATATGCGATTTTACATCACGATCTTGACGGCGTCCATGAACGCATGGTCGATCAGAACGAGCCCAGCCGCTATCCATTGATCAATGAATTACGCGAAGCTGGTGCGACCGAGTATTACGCTAAAGGTGTGAATTTCGATCCGCGGTCGCAGACCTCAAAAAAAGCCGTAGATGGAGTCCTGTTGTCGTGGGCCTCGAACGCGCCGGATGGGTTTCGGGAACAGGATCTTGACCTTATCAATACGGCCCTGCCCCATTTGGGCCTGGCACTAAAGTCAGCCTCGAACGCGCGGATATCCAAAGATCTGATGCGCGTCTACTTAGGTCGGGATGCTGGGCGGCGTGTTTTGTCGGGTGAAATTCGTCGCGGATCCCTACAGCAGATCGACGCCGTGATATGGAATTTCGACCTTGAAGGCTTTACCAGCCTGTCCGAGAATCTGCCCGGGATCGAGATCATCGATATGTTGAACGACTATCTGGCGGTTGCCGTTGGTGTCGTGCACGATAATGGCGGCAATATCCTGAAGTTCATGGGCGATGGACTGATGGCTATGTTCAATGTCGGCGAGATTGAAGAGGACGTGCAGGCGGCCTTGCAGGCGGTTCCCATGTTGCAGGACCGGATCGCTGAACTGAATGCGCAGCGCGAATCCGCTGGACTGCCGGTGGCCAACTTCACACTGGCCTTGCATGCGGGCGAAATTCTGTATGGCAATATCGGTTCTGAGACACGTTTGGATTTCACCGTGATCGGCCCAGCGGTGAATCAGGCCGCGCGTATCGCTGGCATGCATCGGTCCTTGGGGCAACGGATACTGATCTCGGATGACGTAGCCCGCGCGGCGCAGCCCTGCGATCAGGATCTGATCTCGGTCGGGCGCTATATGCTGCGCGGTGTGGCCGAACCGAAAGAGCTGTTTACGGTTTATAATGTTGCCGGAACGCAATCAGGCGTTTGAGCGTCCGGTTTGAGCCCATATTAGCGGCTTTCTGCAACGCGGCGAAAGTCAGCTTCCGCAAAACCGGATGCAGTCTAACCGCTTGACGACAGAAAAATTTCAGATTAGCCAACGTACAGGCTGTGGACGCCTGCCTCCCGCTGACTTTTGTCTTGGTTAAGTTCTGCGACGTAATTCTCTATCTACCTCTTTCCGCATATCGCGCGGATGGTAATGCGGGTCCCATCTCAAATTGCGCGATCAGGCAAGAGAGATATGACCGATAGCCCCACTAATACATTCACCGATGGGCCGCTTGGCACCATCTATTTTAGGACCGCACTCCCGATAATTTTCGTGATGGGAATGAATGGGCTTCTGTCTGTTGCAGATGCGCTGTTTCTGGGCATTTATGTAGGCCCTGATGCGCTGGCTGCGGTCACGTTGATGTTCCCGATCTACATGCTGATTGTGGCGCTTTCCACGCTTGTGGCGAACGGCATGTCGAGCCTTCTGGCGCGATCCCTTGGCGCGGGTGACATGAACGGCGCGCGTGCCACGTTTGCAGGCGCACATGGGCTGGCAATTGGATTGGGCGCAGTTCTGATAGTGTTGTTCCTTCTATTGGGCCAGCCAGTTGCATTGCTGGCCGCTGGTGGGTCAGAGACTTTGGCGCAGATGGGGTTGGTCTACCTGCGGATTACGGTGTTCTTCTCACCGCTTTTGTTCGTGTTGTCGGTAAATTCTGATGCGCTGCGCAACGAAGGGCGCGTGGGCTTTATGGCCGCGATGAGCCTGCTGGTTTCGATTGCAAACATCGGGTTCAACTACGTACTCATCGCCGTTCTGGACATGGGCGTAGCTGGGTCAGCCCATGGCACAGCGGCGGCACAAGCGCTCGCGTTTGCGATCATATTTGCATTCCGATTGTTTGGGGAAACATCGCTGCGTCCTGCGACCTTGCTGTCCCATTCCGTATGCGGAAAATGGGGGCGGATCCTCGCACTGGGTGCACCACAAAGCCTCAATTTCATTGGACTAGCTCTCGGGTCGGCCGCGATTATCTCAGCCCTCCAATGGATTGGTCGCCCGGGTTACGCCGACACAATTACTGCTTACGGGATCATCACGCGGGTCATCACCTTTGCTTTCCTGCCACTTCTGGGCTTGTCGTTTGCAATGCAGACGATCACGGGCAACAACTTTGGTGCTAAACTTTGGCAAAGGTCAGATGCAAGCCTGCGCATGGCACTTTGGGTCGCGTTTGTTTATTGCGCAATCGTGCAGGTCGTTGTGATTAGCATGCCTAGCCGGATCGCCAGCGCGTTTGTAGACGACACGTCGGTCATTGCAGAGGTTGCGCGCATCTTGCCGGTAATGACATGTGTCTTTTTCCTGTTGGGCCCGTTGATGATGATTGCGACCTATTTTCAGGCGATTGGATCTGCAGGAAAGGCAGCCCTTCTAGGGCTGACAAAACCTTATGCCTTTGCGATCCCGTTGACGTTCCTGTTGCCCCTCTGGTTTGGCGAAGTTGGCATCTGGTATGCGGGCCCGCTGGCCGAAGTGATGATGTTGGGTCTCACTGTTGTAGTGTTGTGGCTCTCTGCCCAAGACCCAGAGTTAAAATGGGGTATTTTCCACACCAAAAAAGGAGTGGCGTCATGAACACGCAATTTCCGTCAGCTACGCAAGCCAAGGATCAAGCTAAGCGTTTGCGCACAAAATTGACCGAGGAAGGGGCATCGATTGGCCATGCCAAGTCCCTCGAGTTGGTCGCCCACCAACACGGGTTCCGCGATTGGAACACGATGTTTGCAGCCATCGGAAACGGACCAACCAAGGGATGGGCCATCGGGGACAAGGTCAGCGGAACGTATCTATCGCAACCGTTCACGGGGCATGTGATCTCTATTTCGATCATGAAAACAGGATGGTTCCGGTTAGAGCTGCACTTGGGTGAAGCCGTAGACGTTGTCACATCCGAAGGCTTCTCAAATTTCCGCTCGCGCATTCGTGGTGTAATTGGTCCCAAAGGACATTCTGTTGAACGGACAAGTGACGGGCAGGCACACCTTCAAATCAATTTATGCTGACAGGGAAATCCGGTTCTTAAATTTGTCAGCGGCTGTTGGCGCGATTGAAGCCGATGGCCGTCTTGTCTAGCAACCTGCGAATATGTCGTATTAAAAATTCTGCGCAATCGACGAATGGCAGATTTTGCCGCTGACCTGCGGCAGCGGAACCTGACCTCTTACGGCGATTTTCGTGCTGCGAGCACGCGCAGCAAAAATACCGAAGGTACAGATTGGGCTCAAAGCCGTCATCTGACAGTTTTTGTATGGTTCAAACGATCAGAAGTGGTGGTCGATGTCTGTTGTGCGGACTTAGCCGTCATTCGGCTTTTTTGATTTGGTCTTCGAGCTCTTGCAAAAACTCGTCTCGTTCTTCACTAGAGAACTTGTCCAAATTATAGTGTAACCATCCCCAACATGACGGAATGGCATATCTTAGTGTCGAAGGGTATTCAGGCGGGCGAACCAAACCCAAAACAACGTTGGCGTTTGTTACAAAGCCGTAAATATCAAATGCTTCCGGCTCCGCACCTAGCTCGTCACCTGTCGACTCCTTGTCCAAGCATGTTCTAACGGAAAACTGTTCTGCACCAACTCCATACAAGTATTGAGCATCGGAATACCTCGCATTCCAGCACAGCTCATAGTCGGAAGATTCAATTTCAAATGTCTTGACGTTGGCTGTGACCAGCAAAATCTCCTGCGAGAAAATGTCATCGTAAGCAAAATTCGGATCAGGACTGCAGGCCAACGCAACTGAGCCTAAAGACAAGATAAACAAGAGGAAGCTTCGAAACCAAACAATCATTCAATAGGGAGTAGCAGTTGTTTTAGCCTTCGAAAAGTTTGATGTTAGGTCTGAAGCTCTGTCGCTTTGGGCTCTAACCGCAAGTTGGTGCAAGCCGCAGAGAAGGTCCGGTGCGAGCCCAATCTACCGATGCTGCAGCTAGTTCGAATGGGCGTGATGAGCACAGAACGGACGTCCCCGGGTTTGATCACTCCTCCTGCCGACTCCTGAGAAGAGGCAATAATACACACGCATAAGCCACCTATGGATTTACATCTAAGAAGCTTTCGTTGGAACGGAGGTCACTAAATTCGAGCCTGGCTTCAACTCTCCACCTGTAAACAATTGTACATGATCCAAAATTCTTTTCAGTTTTTTGCCATTAGGCCTGTCGGTACAAATCATCACTACAAACAAGGCGAATTTTGGCTTGGAGCGTTTCTCTGCCCCTGTTTCGCCGATGACAAGGAGGAAAGAAATGTTCAAGATTTCAGCGGGTCTCGGGTGCGTATTTGCTGCGGCAATCACCGCTTCGGCGGCCCAGGCAAACGAATGCGGTGAAGTATCACTGATGCAGGCCGATTGGGGGTCAGCGCAAATTGTGACCGCGGTCTCGAAGTTTCTGATGGAGCAAGGCTATGGTTGCGAAGTGACCACGGTTCCGCTCTCGAGCAACCCTGCGCTGGCATCCGTATCCGAGACCGGAGAGCCCGATATTCTGACTGAAATCTGGACAAACGGCGCGCCGGCTTACCAAGGGCTGGTTGCTTCAGGTGCGATCATTCCTGTGACCGAAGTTTTGTCAGATGGCGGTGTCGAAGGGTTCTTTGTTCCGAACTACCTTGTGGAAGAGCATCCGGAACTGGCAACAATTGAAGGCATCGCAGCCAACCCCGAACTCGTCGGAAATCGCTTTCACAACTGCCCCGAGGGATGGACCTGTCTAAATGTCAGCACCAACCTGATGAAGGCAGGCGGGCTGATTGATGCAGGCATTGAAAACTTCGTGCATGGATCAGGCGAAACCCTTGCGGCTTCGATCGCTGCCGCCTACGAAAACAAAGAGCCATGGTTCGGCTTTTATTGGGCACCAACATCGGTACTGGGCAAATACCCGATGACCCTGGTCGATATGGGCCCCCATGACCCTGAAAAGCACGCCTGCAACATCACAGCGGAATGCGCGACGCCAGAAATGAGCGCCTTCCCCCGCAGTGAAGTCGTTACAGTTCTGTCGAAAGAATTCATGGCCGAAAACGCAGCAGTGTCTGACCTGATGACAAATCTATCCTTCACCAACGCTCAGATGGGCGAAACGCTGGCATGGGTTGAAGACAACAATGCCTCCTACGATGAAGGCGCGGTGCATTTCCTAACAACCTACAAGGATGTCTGGGGGGCGTGGCTTAACGATGCTGCGCGCGACAAGCTTTCCGCCTTGCTGCAGTAAACTGCATGGACAGGGGCATCCTCAGCGATGCCCCTAACGCACTGAAGTAGATCGGAAAGTGGGAAAAATGGCCTTCTATGACAAGTTATTCAGCGCATTGGGTTTGAGCGAATGGTGTGGCACGTCCGATGACAAAGCGCCTCTTTCGCTGGCTGATCTTGCGGCGCAAGCAGGAGGAGAAGAGGCCTCTGAGCCGCTCATTCCAATTCCCTCGTTTGATAATCTGCACGAAAGCTGCAACCGCATATGGCAGTCGCGCGATGTAACCAACGGGATCGAAGAAGGGTTTCTGGCAGCCAAACCGGTCCTGAAAACCGTTCTGGACCCGATCACGCAGCCATTGAGCTGGATATTGGATGGCGCACTTTGGCTGTTTGAAGCGACGCCATGGTTCATCATGGTACCGCTTCTGGTGGCGATTTCCTGGTACGCGTCACGTTCGCGCCCTGTGACGATCTTCGTGGCCGCCTCGATTATGATGCTGGCCCTCGTAGACCACTACGATGTGGCGATGCAAACCCTGTCGATCGTCTTTGTGTGTACGACGATTTCGGTGCTGTTCGGTGTGCCAATTGGAATTGCCATGTCGAAATCCGACCGATTGCAAAAAGGCGTCGTTCCGTTGCTCGACCTGCTGCAGACCCTGCCGACATTCGTGTACCTGATCCCTCTGATTTTCTTGTTCTCGGTCACGGAATCCAAACTGTACGGGATTGCGATCATCCTTTACGCGATTGTGCCGGTGATCCGTTTGACCGACCTTGGCATCCGGCTTGTCGACAGGGATGTGATCGAGGCGGCCAATGCCTTTGGCATGAAGGACCGCCAGAAACTGATGCGGGTGCAACTCCCTTTAGCGCTGCCCAATATCATGGCCGGAATCAACCAGACCATCATGATGAGCCTTGCCATGGTCGTGATCGCCTCTCTTGTTTCGGCCCCTGGCCTTGGCGTGAACGTGTTGCGCGGTATCCGAAACCTTGAACTGGGTGTGGGCATCGTCGCGGGCATCGGCATTGTTCTGCTGGCCGTGATCCTTGACCGCGTATCCAAGGCAGCTCTCACACGGGTCGATAAGACCCAAGTCAAACATTAAGGAGCCGGTTCAATGACACAACCAATGGTCCGCCTGTCCGGGCTCTATAAAATCTTTGGCGCCCGCGACAAGGACGTGTTGCAGCATGCCAAAGGAGGCATGGGCAAGGAAGAATTGCTGGCGCAGCACGGGCACGTGTTGGGGCTCAACAACATCAACGTCGATATGCAGGCGGGGGAAATCACAGTGGTCATGGGCCTGTCCGGCTCTGGGAAATCTACTCTGATCCGCCACCTGAACCGGTTGATCGAACCCACTGCGGGCGAGATCATCGTGCAGGGTGAGGACGTGATGCAACTGTCCGAGGACGGGTTGCGCCATGCTCGACAGGAAAAGATGTCGATGGTGTTCCAGAAGTTCGCGCTTTTGCCGCACAAAACCGTGCTGAAGAACGCAGGCATGCCGCTCTCGGTGCGCGGCGAGGACGAGGCGACTTGCGACCGTGAAGCCGCCAAGTGGCTGGATCGCGTGGGTCTGAGCGGGTTCGAGAACCATTATCCAGCGCAATTGTCCGGTGGGATGCAACAGCGTGTGGGCATTGCCCGGGCGCTGACCGCGAACACACCGATCATGCTGATGGACGAGGCTTTCTCGGCTCTTGACCCACTGATCCGAACAGACATGCAGGACCTGCTGCTCGAGCTGCAAAAAGAGCTGCACAAGACCATCATCTTCATCACTCACGATCTAGATGAGGCGTTGAAGCTGGCCGATCACCTTGTGATCCTTAAAGACGGCTTTGTCGTGCAGCAGGGCGAGCCGCAGCATATTCTGTTGAACCCCAACGATCCTTACATCGAAGACTTCGTGAGCGACATCAACCGAGCACGGGTTCTGCGGGTCCGCTCGATCATGACCCCGCTGGACGGTGGCCAAGTGCCAGAAGATGCCCATGGCGAAGTGGACGTGAACGACACGCTCGAAAGCATGATAGCGCGGTCCGGCGGGGATACGTCACACGCCTATGTTGTCAAGGATGGGGAGAAGACAGTCGGCTCACTGGATATGACTGAACTGGTTCGCGCACTCGTCCCTCGCGTCGCATCCGAAGCAGGCGCACGTCAGTCCTGACGCGCGCTGACGACAAAGCTGGAATTCATCAGATCAGGCCCGAAATAGCCGCATGGTTGGGTCGGCTTCGATCTGTTCGAACAGCCAGTCAACAAACGTATCGAGCTTTGGGTTGGGTGCACGTTCTTTTTGCGTCGCCAGATACCAGCTGCCTGGCTCGGGCACCGAAATATCAAACGGTTTGACCAGGCGCTCCCTTTCAAGGTCACGCGTGCAAAACGGTGCTCTTGCGACGCTGATACCGTGATTTTTTAGAACAGCTTCACGGACCAGCGGGTAATTGTCGAAAACAGAGCCAAATTTCATCGTTTCGCGATCTAAGCCCGCCGCATCCAACCAGCAGTCCCAGTCATCCGGCTCATTCCATGTGTTTGGGACACTCAGCAACAGGAAATTTCTTAGCTCTTCCAGCGGCATTCCACCGCTTGCGGTTTTCAAGGCCTCCGGAGCACATACCGGGTAGATATCCGTTTCGAACAAGGGGCTATAGTCAAACCGTTTGTCAAATGGTGGCGCGTTGAACACGCCCACATCGAACCGGTGCATGTCATAATCACCGTCTTCAAAAGTAGAGACGATGCGCACGCGTGTGTCCGGATTATCCTGAAGAAAGTCTGCCAATCTGGGCTGTAACCACATTGTATTGAAACTTGCGTAGGACTGAACGAGCAACACGTCCGGTTCCTCAGGTGTCTGGATGCGCCGAGTGGCTTTGATGATTCCCTGAATGTGTTCGCGTATTGGCGGGTAATATTGCTCGCCAGCCGGTGTTAGCTCGACCGAACGGCTTGTGCGTTCCAGTAGTTTAACACCGATTGTTGTTTCTAATGCTTTGACCTGGTGGCTGACTGCCGCATGCGTCACACAAATCTCGTCAGCGGCCTTTCGGAAACTCTTGTGACGCGCCACCGCCTCAAAAGCGCGCAGTGAAACCAGCGTGGGCATGTGAGTGGTCATTGCTGCATCTCCTCGATGAAATCAATTCTGCTTACCCTCAAGCAGAGTTATCCGACGACGGGCGCGAACATAGCAGGGTATTGATACTCTTTTTCATAACCTGTCAGGGGGTAGCACGCAATTCGCGGTGCGATGTGATCGGTTAGAATTTCTTGATGAAAGGAAATTTCTTTCAATTCTTCCACGGGGTGAGAAATGCCAGATTAGCAGATAGAGATGTTATGGGATTCCACCTTCATGCCACCACTTTCACCCTCGCCAAATGCATATGGCTATCCGTTGCTGATTAAACACTTGCTGGCCGGATCCCAGCTCGCGTCAGCCAGCCAAGAGATCGTCAGCGGCACCGAAATGCGGTTGAGCTATGCGGACTTGGGCAAACGCGTGCGCCAACTTGCCAATTCTTTAAAGGCGAGCGGGATACATGAGGGTATGCGCGTTGGTGTCATGGATTGGGATACGCACCGTTATCTTGAGTGTTTTTTCGCGATCCCGATGATGGGCGGGTCCCTTTTCACGATCAACGTGCGTCTGTCTCCTGCTCAGGTTCTTTATACGATCAACCATGGACAACCGGATCTGATCATCGTGCACCGCGATTTCATGCCGCTCATTGAGGGTATCAAATCGGGCTTTGATCGGGACATCACCATCGTGCCGATTGGAGACGGAGAAGGATATGAAGAGTGGATAGGCAAAGCCCCAGGCAGCTTTGACTTCCCGGACTTCGATGAAAACCAAACGGCAACCTTGTTTTATACAACCGGGACCACCGGCAATCCCAAGGGGGTGAGCTATTCACATCGGCAGTTGGTCCTTCACACATTGAGCTTGATCGCAGGTTTCGGCGCATGGCCCGGGAATGCCGGATTTCATCGCGGCGACGTCTACATGCCGCTGACGCCCTTGTTTCACGTCCACGGCTGGGGATTTCCATATGCCGCAACGATGCTGGGGCTGCGTCAGGTCTATCCCGGTCGATATGACCCTGACACAATCTTGCGATTGATTGCAGACGAAAACGTCACCTTTTCACACTGCGTGCCCACGGTTCTGTCAATGGTGCTCGACCATCCGGGCTGCCCACAAATTGACCTGGACAGATGGAAAGTGATCATTGGCGGGGCCGCTTTGCCGCGAGGCCTGCAGGACCGCGCCGCGGCGGCAGGCATATCCTTACATGCGGCCTATGGGATGTCCGAAACCTGTCCGTTTCTGACGGTGGCCGATTTGTCCAGCAATGACCCCGAGATGCAGGCGCAAACCGGCTTTCCCGGCCCTCTTGTCGACCTTCGTGTTGTGACACCGGATATGCAGGACGTCCCACATGACGGCGAAACAACCGGCGAAGTTGTTGCTCGGGCTCCCTGGTTGACACAAGGCTATCTGGATAATGCGCAAGCCTCGGATGAGCTTTGGGACGGTGGGTATCTGCATACCGGGGATGTTGGGTATATCCGCGAGAATGGATCGTTGCAGATTACTGACCGCCTCAAGGATGTGATTAAGACCGGCGGCGAATGGATATCCTCACTGGCACTGGAAAACATAGCATCGTCTTGCAGCGGCGTTGAGGACGTCGCAGCAATCGGGCTGCCGCACGCGAAATGGGGCGAAAGGCCAGTGTTGGTCGCTCAAGCCGCAAAGGATGCCGACCCGGATCTTGTGCGCTTGAGAGTCATGGAAGAAATCCAGTCGTGGGTTGACGCAGGCGAGATCTCAAAATGGGCAGTTCCAGACGAATTAATCTTTGTCGACCGCCTACCTAAAACCAGCGTCGGCAAGCTCGACAAGAAACTCGTGCGGCAAGATATTTCAACGCGCTCGGACCTAAAATCATGACAGACAAACAACGTCGTATTCAGGCGCTTATTCAATCGATTGTCACCTATCTGCAGGCTCACAGAGCTGCCACGCGCGGCGTTGATCTGACGTTGGACAAGCTGGCAGCCATGGATCTGTCCGATGAGAAGCTCATTGACTTACCTCCCCAAGGAACCCGGCATGATGAGGTTCTGAAGAACGCTGTCGCCGGGATTGCAGCCCCGGAATTGCAGGAAATCGCAGGCTGTCTGAAAGCGGCCAAGGATGATCTGATCTGGCGCGAAGACAACGCCCAATTCTATCCCCCCGGTGCCGATTTGGGAGAGGGATACACAAGGTGCAACCTGCATACTCTGCTGATCGGGCCGGATGCATGTGGATATCACCATCTCGATTTCAACCTTGGCATTTTCATGCTGGGACCAAGGACGCTGTATCGCGACCACAACCACGACGCGCCAGAACTGTACCTGAACCTTTCCGAGAAATCTGGTTGGCGGTTTGGCACCCGTGACTGGCAGGATTATCCGGCTGGATCACTTATCTGGAACGCGGCGGGCGATCCCCACGCCACCCGGGTCTATGACCAGCCATTCATCTCCGTCTTTGTCTGGCTCGAGAACGTGAATTCACCCTGCAATGTAATCCACTTCGACGATTGGGCAGAGATCGAACAAGATCTTGCCAAACAGTCCAATTGAGGTTTCCAAACATGATTTCCATTAAACATACCGAGGGTGTCGCTTTCATTGAGCTGAATGCCCCGCCAGTGAACGCTCTTGGTCTCAAGATGCGACTGGCGCTTTCCTCGGCCATCCACGAGTTGGACGCCGATGAACAGGTCAAAGCCATCGTTCTATGTTCGGCTCTGCCGCTCTTTTGCGGCGGCGCTGACATCGTCGAGTTCCGTACCGGGGCAGTTTGGGACAAGCCGGACTTGCCAGACCTGTGTGAAACGATTGAAACCAGCAAGAAACCCATTATCGTCGCGATAGCAGGTCCCGCGATGGGTGGTGCGCTGGAGATCGCGCTTGCCTGTGATTACCGTGTCGCCACGCCGGATGCCGTGATGGGCCTACCTGAGATCAAACTGGGGCTGCTGCCTGGTGCCGGAGGCACCCAGCGACTACCCCGGATTGCCGGGCTGGAAGCGGCAACGCAAATGATCCTCTCGGGTGATCCCGTGAAAGGCGAATATGCCCTGTCTTGTGGGCTGGTCGACGCACTATTTGAGAACGACCAGGATTTTCGCGCGCATGTTTTGGGTTTCGCCACCCGTGTCAGCCATGAGGGCGATCCGAAACGCGGTTGCATGGATATGACCGTCACACACCCTGATCCGAAGGGATATCTGACGGGTTTCCGAGACCAGATAGCGCACACGTCCAAAAACCTTGTCGCCCCTGAACGCTGCTTGGTATCCATCGAGGCCGCGTGCGAATTGCCGCTGGCCGAGGGGTTGGCACAAGAGAAGGTAGGTTTCGCTGAACTGCTCGACACACCTCAATCGCGCGCGGGGCGGCATCTGTTCTTCGCAGAGCGTGAATGCACCAAGGTTCCCGGCGTTACCCGTGCTGACCAACCACGTAGCATTTCATCGGTCGCCGTGATCGGTGCCGGAACGATGGGGCGCGGCATTGCCATCGCCTTTCTGCAGGCGGGATATCCGGTCACGCTTCTGGAAACCACACAAACTGCGCTGGAACAGGGGCTGGAAAAGGTCCGGGAGCATTTCCAGCGTGCGGCTCAAAAAGGGCGGCTCAGTGCCGATCGGGCAGAGGCAATCGCCGCCAACGCCACCGGGACGCTCAGCTATGCAGACCTTGCGAAGGCTGACCTGATCATTGAAGCGGCGTTTGAAAGCATGAATGTCAAACACCAAATTTTCGCGAGCCTAGACCAGCACGCCAAACCTGGCGCGATACTGGCCTCAAACACATCGACATTGGATCTTGATGAAATCGCCGCGGTCACGTCCCGCCCGGAGGATGTGATTGGTCTCCATTTCTTCAGCCCGGCCAATGTCATGCGCTTGCTGGAGGTGGTGCGCGGCGCCAAGACCGCTCCCGATGTCATTGCAACGGCAATCACGGTCGCAAAGAAGATCCGGAAGCTCCCTGTCACGGTTGGCGTGTGCTACGGCTTTGTTGGAAACCGGATGCTGGAACCATACTTCCGCGAAGGATCTCGTCTGCTTCTTGAGGGGGTGACGCCGAAACAGGTGGATGACGTCCTTGAAGGCTTCGGCATGGCCATGGGCATTCATGCGATGGCAGATCTGGCCGGAGTCGATGTGGGCGCACGCGTGCGTCAGGAACGGCGTAGTGAAATCGCGCATGACCCGACATACCAGGCTGTGCAGGACAGGTTGTTTGAACTGGGCCGACTGGGTCAGAAAACCGGGCGTGGAAGCTATGTCTACGAGGGACGGACACGGGTCGAAGACCCTGAGATAGTTCAAATCAGTTCCGATCTGGCGGACCTGCATGGTGTGAAGCGCAGGGACATCGACGATCAGGAAATCCTTGAACGGTGTCTGTTTCCCCTGATCAACGAGGGCTTCTTGATCCTTGAAGAGGGCATTGCAACGCGCCCGGGTGATTGCGACCTGATCTGGACCAACGGCTATGGCTTTCCGAACTGGCGCGGCGGCCCAATGCACTATGCCGACGAGTTTGGATTAAGCCAGATTCTGGAACGCATGAACCACTATCGGCAGTCGCTTGGTGCCTATGGTGAGATGTGGTTCACGCCTGCGCCTTTGCTGGAAGAACTCGCAACCTCGTGCGTAACACTTGCCGCGCATTTTGATGCCAAAAAGGAAAAATCATGAGAGCAGCCGTTGTCGTCTCAACCGCACGAACCCCTATTGGGGCTGCCTTCAAAGGTGCGCTGAACAACATCAAATCCCCTACCATGATGGGGCACGCCATTCAACACGCTGTTGAACGTGCAGGCGTGGACCCCGGTTCGATCGAAGATGTCGTCATCGGATCGGTCCTTACGGCGGGAACCGCAGGCATGAATGTCGCGCGTTTGTCGGCGCTGGCGGCGGGCCTTCCCAATACGGTGGCAGGACAGACGATCGACAGGCAATGTTCATCGGGATTGATGGCCATTGCGACGGCCGCAAAGCAGGTCATTGTGGATGGTCAGAATGTCTCGGTGGCAGGCGGGCAGGAAAATATTTCCATCCTGCAGAATGCCTATCTGAAATGGGCGGGCGATGAGAAAGATCCAAACGTTATCGCCCAATCTGAACATGCCTATATGCCGATGCTGATGACGGCGGAAAATGTGGCGCAGGTATATGGGATCAGTCGTGACGCCCAGGATGAATACGCTGCACTTTCCCAAGGTCGGACGGCCCGGGCTCAGGCCGCTGGCGCCTTTGATGACGAGATCGTTCCGATCACTGCGATAAAGCGGGTCAAGAACCGCGAAACCGGAGAGGAAACCCTGGACGAGGTGACCTTGTCAAAAGACGAAGGCAACCGGCCGGGCACGACGGCCGAAACTCTCGGGGCATTGAACCCAGTTGTCGAAGGAGGCGTGATTACTGCCGGAAACGCAAGCCAACTCTCTGACGGGGCCTCGGCTTGTGTGCTCATGGAAGGCAAAGTGGCTGAGCAGCAGGGCCTCACACCGCTAGGTATCTATCGCGGCATGGCTGTTGCAGGAAACGCACCGGAAGAGATGGGGGTCGGCCCGATCTTTGCAATTCCAAAGCTGCTGAAGAATGCAGGTCTTCGCATCGAAGACATCGGCCTTTGGGAGCTTAACGAAGCCTTTGCCTGCCAGGTTCTGTATTGCCGTGACCATCTTGGGATCGATCCCGAAATCTACAACGTGAACGGCGGTGCAATATCGATTGGCCACCCCTACGGCATGACAGGTGCGAGACAAGTCGGGCATGCTCTGATTGAGGGGAGGCGTCGTGGCGTGAAATACGTGGTGACCTCCATGTGTGTCGGCGGAGGCATGGGCGCCGCAGCACTGTTCGAAGTCGCCTGACCCCACTGAAATTAGTTCAAGCAGAGCGTTATCTGGTTGAGACATTGACATTCTGTCATCTGCGAGGGTCGCCATCTGCAAGCCTGCGTTTCATGTCGACCGGAATTGGTGATACCTCCTGAGGCGTTATGACCAATGTCGCGCCAACGATCCTTTCCACGGTTTCCAGCCAGTTTGTCGATGACTGGCTGGCGGCGCTGCGTGCCCTGTGCCCAGAGGCGCAGATGGCTTCGCTGCTGAGCCGGTCCGGTCTGAACGCGGATACGCGCTCGCCGAATGGTCGCGTCACGCTGGATCAGATCGTTTGCCTCTATCAACTTGCTGCAGTTGAGACCGGCGATGAGATGATGGGGCTTTGGAGCAGGCCCGTGCGACCGCGTGCCCTGCAACACCTTCTGACGACAGTGCGCGAAGCCACATCCTTGCCATCTGCACTTTACCGGTTTTCGACCTTCTGGAATTTGCTGCTGGATGACTATCAGTTTGATCTGGATGACACTGACAGCGCCCTCACACTGAGCCTGAACCCGCAAACAGATGCGCCTGTGCAACGGTTTGGCCACATGCTGATCCTCAAACTTGCCCACGGGCTCATGTCTTGGCTGGCAGGGCATGAGGTTCCGGTTAAAGCCGTTGATTTCGCGTTTGATCGCCCGGACTTTGATCAGGATTACGCGATCATCTTTCCTGCATCGCTGCGGTTTGGCCAGCCCGCCACCGCAATCTCGTTCGATCCGAATGCACTGGGTCCCGTGCAGACGCGCAGCACCGCTGACCTTGACCGGTTTTTGCAAAACGCGCCGCGGGACTGGATTTTCACCTCGTCGCGTGAACACACCCAATCGCTGCGCGTGCGCACCTATCTGGGCCAAGCGGGATGGGGCGCGGCCACCCTGACCCAGACAGCATCCGCAATGCACATGACCCCGCGCACCCTGATCCGCAGGTTGCAGGCGGATGGCACGTCGTTTCAGGCCATAAAAGACGCCCTGCGCCGCGACACCGCGATCCGCGACCTGCAGGCGGGGCGCAAAAGCGTTGAGGCAATTGCGCAGGATGTGGGCTTTTCCTCGGCTGCCAACTTTCATCGGGCCTTTCAGCGTTGGACCGGCAGCAGGCCAAGCTCCTACCGCAGGAAAAAACGTAAGGCGCCGTTTTTGTCACTTTTGGACAATGATCTGTCAGCGCAAGAGATAGAGCTTAGCAAGCCCGATCGCTAAATCTTGTTGCAACAAAGCATTCTTATCTAAATTTTCGCCTTTACAGCCCATCAATCCGGCCATCCGTGGCTGCGGGGTTATGGCGTCATATGAGAATGATCGCCCCTGAAAGGACCGACCAATGTCAGACAAACTCGCCACCATACTCCAAGCCGCACGCGACCACGCCGAGCAGGTCATCCTGCCCAATGTGGACGCCTGGAACGCCGCAAAGAAGTGGCCCCGTGATGCGTCTGACAAGGCCGGGGCCGCTGGCCTGACGGGGCTCTACGCCCCCGAGGAGTTTGGTGGTCAGGGCTTGCCACTGGCAGAGGGCATTCAGGTCTATGAACAACTGGGGTTGGGCGATGGTGCCTATGCCTTTGCCCTGTCGATGCATAACATCTGCACCTTCGCGGGCTGCGGTTATGGCACGGATGCGTTCAAGGAAAAATGGGCGCGGGATCTGACTTCGGGGCGCAAACTGGCGAACTTTGCACTGACTGAACCGCAATCCGGCTCGGATGCCACAAACATGTATTCGCGCGCCCAGATCAATGATGACGGCACTTGGACGATCAGCGGTGCGAAGGCATGGGTCAGCTTGGCCGGTGAGGCTGATGTCTATTTCACCGTGGTCAAAACCAGTGACGCACCCGGCCACAAGGATATGGCGATGATCGCCATTCCCGCCGACGCGCCGGGCCTCAGCTTTGGACCGCTCTATGATACCCCGTCCTACAGCTTCTTGCCTCTGGCCGAGATGTACATGGACAAGGTGGTGGTGAGCGAAGACAACATCATCCTGCCGATCGGTCAGGGCTTGCAAGGCTCGCTCATGGCGATCGATATCGCCCGTGTGTCGATTGCGTCAGGATGCTGTGGATTGATGCAAGCCGCATTGGATACGGCTCTGTCCTATTCCAAGAACCGCAAGATGTTTGGCGGCAAGAACCTCGATCTGGACGGAATCCAGTGGATGCTGGGTGAGGTTGCGACCGATCTTGAAGCCTCCAAGCTGCTTTATCGAAAGGCGGCAGAATCCCTTGGCACACCCGAAGGCCCTCTGATGGCCGCTCATGCCAAACGGTTTGTGCCAGATGCCGCAGTGAAGGTTGCGAACACCTGTACGCAAGTGTTGGGCGGTATGGGTCTGCTGCAGCCTTATGGTCTGGATCGTTTGTCCCGCCTCGCACAAATGCTGCGGATTGTGGACGGGACAACCGAAATCAGCCGTGTAGTTATCGGGCGGGCCCTGCAAAAACGAGCGGCAACCTTGCCTGATTTGCCAGTACCGAAAGGATTTGGTGAAACCGGCTGAACGTTCCACCCCCCGGTGAAGCGGAACCAACCTGAAAATCTCCTCACAGATCGGTAAAATCGAAAGATCGGCCGCACACGTGCGGCCGGTTACTCGAGATTGCAGACCTTGGTGCAAACGCAGCGAATTCACACTTTGTCCGCATCACAGTCATATGCGACCCATGCAGGCAATGTCCGGTTTACACGGTTCGCGACCCGCTGCATGTGCGAAAGACCGGAGTGTGATCAACGGAAGGTTAGGGCTCGGAGCTGACCTCGGTGCCGTTGCAACAAAGCCCCCTGCCCCGCTAATCACTGAGACGTGGTCGGCCCATTGGCAACGTAATTTTGCCATGCGATCACTGTCTATTTCGGCTCATCGCCACTCACCGCGCACCCGCCAGTGGCAACAATCGGTGCTGTGGAGCCTGTCTTGTTCTCTTCAGTGAGCCCTTCGGGTTGTGGGCCCCGGAATTCAGAGAGATACGCCACCCTCGAAATTCTCAGCCCGTTTGTTGTTTCGGTTACATCCGCCTCGAAGTGAGTGATTAAACGACGTTCACCGGGATTTAGAAGGGCAGGCGCAATATGTTGCATGGAAGGTAACCGCCGTTGGTTACGAAGCAACCAACGGCAGATATCTAAAGCAGGCGGGTCGCCATACCACCGTCGACAGCAACTGGAGATCCCGTCACGAAACTTGCCCGGTCTGACAGCAAGAACATAGCAGATTGGGCAATCTCCTTTGGCTCTGCCATGCGTTTCAGGGGATGCAGGCTGGCAATGAAGTCGTGCGTCGCAGGATCATCGCCGGCCATGTCGGTTTTAGTACCACCCGGCAAAATAGTGTTGATACGGACGCCCTTGGCCGCATGATCGGATGCCAAAGATTGTACGAGTCCAATCAGTCCAGCCTTTGATGCGGCATAGGCGCCCATGCCGGGCATACCCCCATTGCTGAAACCGACGAAAGTTCCGGTGAATACAATAGACCCGCCACCGCTTTCCTCTATTGCCGGAATCTGCGCTTTGGCCGCAAAAAAGGCACTGGTCAGGTTTGTTGCAAGCACGGATTGCCAGTTGCGTGAATCCATTTCGGGAACTGGACCCATCTCGCCCATAATTCCCGCATTGTTGAATGCGCCATCAAGGCCGCCAAATTGCCGTTTCGCCAGATCAACAAGGTCCCTGGAATATGTTTCGTCCGTCACGTCGCCCGCAAGGCAAACAGCGCGCCCATTGCTCTGGGTAATCTGCCCGACAAGTGTGTTTAGCTGAGCTTCCCGGCGGGCACCCAACACAACATTCGCCCCTTCCGAAGCAAACAGAAGTGTGGCAGCAGCGCCGATCCCGCTGCTCGCGCCGGTAATGATGATGGTTTTATTCTCTAGTTCCATGGTCATGCCTTTCTGAAATTGCATGCGGATCACCTAAGGAATGATGCGAGTGAAGCGCGACCCGGTTCTAGCGGGTGTTGAGTTACTTGAGCCGAAAGCGCAAGAAGCGGATCGGCTGGTTGGTCTCAAACGGGAGCTATTGTTTATCTGTTTTGCAGCAACCTTTTTATCGGGCTCAATGCTGGTGTTAGCGCAATATCTAACGATTGAGCCTACGTGAAAGGCCCAGAGCCAACATTGATGGCCCTGTCCCTAGCCGTGGCTCAACTTCCCCAAACCAGACGTTCATCGTTGGTGCAGCATTTTCGTTGTGCAGGACCGAACGTTACAGACAACACGTAAGTGGTGGCTGTACAAGAGTGCGGTGGGAATGCAGTCAAGCCTCTTGGCAACTGCGAAACAGGAGTTGCGCCCGTGGTAGAGCCAGAAACATTTGCGTTCCTTGCGGATCTCGGAATGAACAACCGCAAAGCCTGGATGGACGAGCACCGCGAAGATCGCGACGACGCCTTGCGCAATTTTGCTGGTATCGCAATGACACTGTACGACTATGCTGATCGCTTTGATCCTTTCGTGGCTGAGGCGGGGATCAAACCGAAGCGAAGCTACACCAAATTCTTTCAGGAACCACGAGACCGCATCGGGCGTGCTCTATACCGCTCGGACGTGGATGTTTTTGCCAATGCTAGTAATCCCGAAGAAAGCTTCGGATACTATCTCCACATCGAGCCAGAAAATTGCTACGCAGGAGCTGCACTTTTCAAACCCTCCAAGGACGCGCTCGTCCGAATGCGGACGCGTTTGATCGATGATCCGAGCGGCCTGACAGCCATCTTGGACGACTCTGAGTTTAAGAAGATTTTCCCGGACGGAATTGTCACGCGAAAGGCGTTGGGTACTTTGCCGGAAGGCTTTGCAAGTAACGACCCCGCCGCGCCCTATCTGAAGATGGCTGGCTTGGGATGCCGCAAAGATTTGCCAGACGCTCTGCTGCTCGACGACGAGGTAATCGATCTGCTGATTGAGATCTTCCGCGCCGCCCGCCCGCTGGTGCACTACTTCGACTGACTCTGCGCAGAAAGGATTATGCGAGTGGGGTGTTTTCGTGGGATGGCGCTTCATCCGTGAACACAGTCTGCGTTCTCGGCTATGCAAAACGCGTGCCGCATGAAGCTAATTTGTAGCGCTCTCATGTCAAATAGCCCATTGAAACGTAATACCCCCGCTGCCATCGGACAACGGGGGCTGTTTTTCAGCGTCGAGGAATGATTACATCATCCTTCGCGTTCCAACTTCTTACGTGCCAGCTTTCTAGCGCGCCGGATCGCTTCAGCTTTCTGGCGTGCGTTTTTCTCGGATGGCTTCTCGAAATGTTGCTTGAGCTTCATTTCACGGAAAACGCCTTCCTTCTGGAGCTTTTTCTTAAGAACCCGAAGGGCCTGATCGACATTGTTGTCGCGAACACTAACCTGCATGTGGTTTACACCACCTTTCTAGTCTGAAGTTTGCTATGGTTGCAGGAATAGGTCAAATAGCAATCTTGCCCTAGATTGTACAGGATAACGAGTGCAGGTTGGCCTGAGGTAATCGTCATGCTCACTGCATCGGCCATTTAGGCTAGATGACATCGAATTCGCACACGGCCCTTACCGGTCACTCGACATGCCGTCACGATGCTGCAGTTGCAGCCCACTTTGCGGTCATTCGCTACGACAGCAATATCTCAACACAAGCGGACTCACAGAACCCGGACAAAGCGGCCGTTCGGTCAAACCATTGCGGGCAAGTTGGGTCAAATTGAATCAAGGGCAGTTATTTCATCGATTAATTAGATTTCCCAAAATCGATCCTTCCCGAACCAGTGCCACTTAAGTCGAAAATTGCATTCAATCTACACCTGCACACGGCAAAAAATCGGTTAAACCAAAGCCCTGCAACTAAGCGTCGCCGCCAATCTAATTTTCCTCGGCTGGTGACCAATTTGGGCCGGGATCATAGGTCGATATCTCAGCAGTTATTTCAAGCGTATCCGGCCCAAAGTCCGCCTCGAACACGGTGCCGTTTTCACCCACGAGAAAAGAATGGATACCCGTTTCTCCGTAGTCCGCAGGCACCGCAAGCAAGGCGTGACCTGCCACGAACCGATCGCCGACAAAATAGGAATAGGCACCACCCGGAGCATTTGGTCCCTGCCCCTGCAAAATTGCGAAGTAGTAACCGAGGAAAGGTTCGGGTTCGAAATCATCCGCACCGTCGCTCCACCCCGAGGCGGTGGCGCGGGCAAGGGCTTCACCGACAAAACTGTCTTCTTCTGGCCAGAAGAGGCCGTTTCGTGCGCCGGGATCCGATATGATCGTTTGGGCAAATTCCATGACGCCATCGCCATTGTGGTCCACAAGACGAAACGCCGCCTGAAGATCAACATAGGCCTCAAGCGTTTCGATTACTTCCAATTCATTCAGTCCGATTTCACGGGCGGAAAGCTCCTCTACCCCGGCTTCTAAATCAAACTTCCAACCATTCTCAGCTTGCAGAATTGGGATCGGAAAGGGCCAACTATCTTCGCCAAGCAGAAGAAAAACCCCATCATCCTCGGGCTGAAAGCGGTATCCCTCAGCATACATGCCAAGCACTTCCTGCCTTCTTTGCTGATCTTCCACCGGATCACCCGTTCCGATTAGATCTTCTGCCTCTGGTCCGAAAATCTCGAGCAGCTTGTTCTGATCATCGGCCCTTAACGCTTCGACAAAAGCGTCCAGTGCGGTTTGCGGAGTTTCGAACAGGGCACCGTCGGAAAACGCCGGTCCAGTAGCCACTGCGATCACTAAAATAGAAAAAACCGATTTACGCATGTTACCGCCTCCCCTTGCCTTTGGCAGCATGTCCCCGTTTGGACGCCTTGTGAGCTTTGCCGCCTGAAGATTTTTTCTTCATAGCCTTACCTTTGGACGCAGCGGTTTTTTGCTGAGCCGTGGCCTTTTTTACTTGAGGTTTCTTAGCTGCTTGCGGTTTCTTTTTGACAGGCTTCTTCGCCGCATCTGGCCGTTTAGTCCGATCGATGGCCTGCTGCTTGGCAGCAGCCTTGTCCCGATCTACGTTACCGCGATTAACCTGCGGCAAGGAATTGCTCCCACTACCTCGATTGGCCAGAGCACCGCTCGCGATAGCCCCCGCCCCTGCACCGGCTGCAACTGCTGCCGCGCCTCCCCTGCTAATATCTGCAGCACCGGATTCACGGCTCAGTTTTGCGCGGAGTTCGTCCGTGCGACCCTCGGGGCGGTTGACAGGCAGGTCGCCGCGACCACCTTCCGGCCTTTTGTGATCAGCGATCTTGTCCCGGGCTTCCATTTTTCGGTCAGGATCGGGTTTCCATCCGATATCAGTTCGGTCACCAAGATCTATATCGTTACCGATATTGACGTTGCCGTCGACGTCTATGTCGATGTCCGGGTTTCTGTATATCGGGCCACCGCCCCATCCGCCGCAATTCCGGCACCCCCAATAGTCATACCAGTCGTCGTCATCGTCGAAAATCTCGTCGATCAGCGCCACGGTGCCAAATGTCAGCAAGGCCGCGCCCACTACGTCCCCGGTCGACGGGCCGGTATAGACAGTCTCGGGATCATATTGCGGGACGTACACTGTTTCGGGTTGTGTCGGAGTAATTACAACCGTTTCTTCATCAGATACCTCGACAGTTTGCTCGGGCCCGGAAACAAGAGCTCCGCTGTCAATTGCCTGATCCCGCATTACCTGCACCGCATCCAGCACATCGTCGGACTGGGCCAGCATGGCGGTGCCGACTGTCTCGGTCCAATCGATGTGGGTGGCCATTTGACCGACGACTTCGGGGAACGCCGTGGCCAATACACTTACAGACGGATCCCAGCCCATAGCTTCGATTTCCGGCTCGATCTCTACGGGGTCGCGGTCGGCGTTATCCAACAAATACCGTTCTGCCTTAACAATCTCCAGTGGCTGAGTGGCCGCAACAAATATCTGTATGAGTAGAGTGTCGGGAAAAAGAGCCACCGGGGCGACCAAAGTTTGCAACTCAGCATCAGATAGAAGGTCGGATGAAGTTTCAGACGTAACTTCCGTTGCAACAGTATCGGACGCCTCTTGTGCGAACAGGGCGTTAGATGCGCTTAAACTGAGAGCAAATATTATATATCTAAACATATTGCGATCCTTCAATTTATCGAAGGATCGCCTAAGACCGTGATTCTGGCAACTGGCCTGCCAAATGGAGGATCATTTAGTAAAACACGGTCATTGGTCAAGCTGGCTTGAGCCGTCAATTTGCTTACAAGGCCAGCTTCTATTGCGCAGGGCGATTAACTCCCGACAAAACTGTTTTGCGCGACAAGCTTCAGGGATTAATGGGGGCGAAAACATACAGAGCTTTTAGTGCTTCGCTCGGCTCCACCCCCGGCAAAGCGAGACGAAATATCTCTTCCATTGTGCCCTGAGCATACATTTCTGACAGAATACTATCGACAACGAGTCGAAAGTTTTCGTCACCCCTCGCAATGGCCAATCCTTGCTTTTCTATCGTCAGTATTTCCTGGGATAGTTTGAATTTGCCCTTTAGTCCTGCAGCAATGTAGTTGACCAGCAAAATCGACTGATCTGCAAAATAGGCGTCAATTTCACCGTCTCGAAGTGCTTTGATACCGTCTGGGTGTGAAGCGAACCGCACCATTTCTGCGTCGATACCTGCAGCTTCAAATGAATTCAGAACGGACGCTTCTGTTGTTGTGCTGCTTCTCATTCCAACCTTCTTTCCCGCGAGTGCACCCATGGTGCCCTCAGCCTCGATTGGTAACAATATGGACGTGCCATCGACATAAGTTGGAATTGAGAAATCAACAATTTCGCGTCGGGAAAGTGTAATCGACGCTGCCCCGCAGAGCATATCCACCTCTCCGGAAGCTACTTTGTCGAAACGATCCTTAGAGTCGACCGGAATGAACTGAACATTCAAATCCTTCAATTCCAGTTTCTGCGCAATTACCTTCGCTACATGATCGCAAATCAACGGCGACAGACCAAATGGGCGACCTTGGTCGTTAATGTAAGACAACGGAGCAGCATCTGTTCGAAAACCAAATCGGATTTCGTTGTTTTTTGTTATCCTGTCGATTGTTTGGGCAACCGCGCCGGTTGTGAATAGAACCGTCACAATAAGTATAGAAAGCAAGCGCATGGTTTTTCCCTCTTTAGTGGCTTAACACCCTTGTGGAGGTGAAAAGCACCTTGTGTCGAGAGTAAAACACATTGTGACGCCTAGGAGTCGTTTTGTTGATGAGAGGTGCAGGCATGGTGACGAATCGAAAGTATACCCTCGCAATATTGGCAGATGCCCGAATGCATCTGCTCCTGCTCAGTGCTTAACGCGAGAGAAAAGTCTTGTGGGCGGAGCTTATGCTCGAAGTTTCAAAGGACCCGCGTCAACTGCAAGTCGTTGCGACAACACAACACCGCACCAGTATATTTTCGTGGTGCAAACTGTTGACCTTCGCCGTGACGCTGTACGTTAGGGTTGATATTCAACGGTGAGGTTGAGCGAAGGGTAATGGGAATAGAACTACAATGGAGTTTGGCGGAACTTGGGGCGCGTAAAACCGTACCTTTTGCCTTTGTGTGTTTGCTGTTCTTCGCATCCTGCGCAACCACGAACCCAGAACTTTTGAAGTCCGAGTTGAACGCTCGACCCAGTGCACAGAATGCGTCGCCAAGCGACTACGCCGGGGAAGTTCAATTTAGCATCTCAAACAAGATTCCCGCTCGTGGGAAAAACCTACCTTACACATTTAACGCGGGCATCAGCAGTGTGACGTCAACGCGCCTAGGTTTCCGGGGGCTCTTAGATCTGCGAGAAATCCAAGTCCAAGCGCCCGCGCTTCTGTCGGGTACTCTGGAACAAAGTTGCTCTTTGAATGTTGACTTTGAACTCGACGACGCCCGCGCCAGCGGTGATCTCATTGAACTCGTAGGCTCAGTGGACGTCGAGCTTTATCGTTGTCGAAACGAAGAATCCGAGGGGACCAACGGGCGTGGAGTACGCTTTATCTCGACGACTGTTGGGATCGCCGCAGCGGCACGCGCCAATGTTCAAGATCAATGCGTTCACTTTGATCTTGCCGACGTCGTGCTTCAACCTACCGGGTTTGTCGGCGGGTTGGTTAATCTAATTGGCCTCACGGAGCGAGTCGAGGAGGTCGTTCTCACCAAGGCAAAGGAGTTCACCGAAGAGAATGTGATTTGTCCGGAGATGCCTTCGGAGCTTTCTTCGTTGAATCCGGTTTTCGACGCCGGCGGTACACGAGAAATTGGTGACGGTGGCATCGGTGTTGCGTTGAGCGGCTCAATCGACACCAGTGCGATGACGATGATGGAACTCCTGGCGGTTATGCAATCTCGCGGTATTGTTGGGGGTGCGGGATGATGGATCGGATCTTTCTTCTGATACTAGCTACTGCCGGGCTTTTCGGAACCGCGCTGTTGGCTGAAGAGGTTACCTTCGAAGCAAACGGGGACGTCAAGCTAGGAGATCGTGAGTTTCCCGTTGATCTGGCATTGAGACTAAAAGATGTGAACGCGACAAGGATCTCAATCGAAAGTGTCATAGACCTTCGCCGGGCAAAAGAAATACTTGTAGAGGAACTCAAACGAGCCGCGTTTGTAGATGTCTGCAACGCATTGATCGGCGTGACCGAAGCAACGGCCCGTGCCGACGATACAGTGATTTCGTTAAGTGGGAGGATCGAAGCAGAGCTTTTCCGATGCGAAAACCGCAGCGACGGTGGATCTATACGCGGCGAGAACACTTTCGCTGGTGGTTTGACGGTGGGTGCTTCCGCTTCGGCCGAATTCAAAGATGACTGCCTTTTTTTCCGTTTGGATGACCTGAGACTTGCTCCGGATCAACTCACCGAGTCGTCCGATGCAAATGGCAATATCGAAAAGATTCGGCTGGTATTCATCGAGACCGCGAACGCAATACTTCAAAGAAACCCGGTATGCCCAGAACTACCTCCCGAACTTGTCTCTCTCTCGCCAACTTACGACGCCGGTGGCACACGGGAGTTAGGGGAAGGTGGCGTCGGACTGTTCTTCCGAGGTTCAATCGAAACGAGTACTGAGGCAATTATTGACATCCTTCAGGTACTCCAGTCGAAGAAGGTGCTTCCACCTCCGCCCCGCTGAACCTAGCCAACGGCTTAGTGCGGTAGATAGAATCTAATTATTTCGAAGAACAAGAACGAGTCGTAGAAATATGCATTTAACGTAGCATCATTCGTGCAATAGATGAGGTCGAAAATGATCCGTTTTGCATCTGTTCTTACCATTTTGCTTGCTTTTTGCGCCCATGCCGAGGACATCCCGAGCACTCAACGCGGCGACAGGCAGTATTCACCTTATCCACGGCAGAGCTTCCCCAATCAGGTCTTTCTTGGCGACACTCATTTGCATACGTCCTACTCTGCAGATGCCGGTATGATCGGCAATGTGCTAGGCCCTGATGAAGCGTACCGCTTTGCCAAGGACGAGGTGGTGATATCCAGCACAGGTGTCGAAGCTAGGCTGCGCAGACCATTGGACTTTTTGGTGGTTGCCGATCACGCTGAGAACTTGGGTCTCGCGCCGCTGTTGGCAGCGAAAGACGCCACGCTTCTCATGACTGAGTTTGGGCAACAACTTAACGCTGCCGTTGAATCCACTGCGGATCCGGTCCGCTTCGAAGAAGTCGTGGGCGGCATCGGTGGGGACGAGAAGGTTGCCCAATATGCATGGCAAACTTCGGCGTCGGGAATGGCGGCAGTTTGGGCAAGAGAAAACACACGCGAGGCCATTTGGCACGCTCTTGCTGAGAAAGAAGTCTACGCAACCACAGGTCCGCGCATGCGCATTCGCGTTTTTGCCGGATACGATTTTGAAGATACGGACCTGCCGCGTGCTGATTTTGCCGCGTATAGATATGAAGGAGGCGTCCCGATGGGGCCAGATTTGCAAGCAGAAAATGACGGTCGTTCTCCACGGTTCCTCGTTCGTGCTCTACGTGACCCCGATGGAGCCAATCTAGACCGCATTCAAATCGTCAAAGGGTGGCTAAATAGCGACGGGACAACTTCGGAACGTGTTTACGATTTATCTTGCGGCGGGCGCGAACTAGTGAACGCGAAGTGTGACGGGTCCGTTGGCGACACGGTTGACGTTGAGAGTGCTACTTGGACAAACGATATTGGTCAGGCAGTTCTATCGGGGTGTTGGGAAGACCCCGATTACGATCCGGAACAAAGCTCTTTCTACTATGCCAGAGTGTTGGCAATACCAGCGCCACGTTGGACAACATAAGATGCCAAAGTGCTCGGAACCGAGATCCCTGACGAAGCCCCACGGTCGATACAAGAGAGGGCATACACATCGCCAATCTGGCACACACCTTAGGGACGACTGTTATAAGGCTGAAATCAGAATTTACTTGGTCCGCTTTGGGCTCGAAGCCGACCTCGGGGCCGTTGCAGCAAAGCCCCCTGCCTCGATAGTAGCTGATCACGAGGACGGCCCTAAGCTGACCTTTATTCGGTTCGGCTACGCTGCACCGCGGCTTCACCAAACCGGCCATTCGCCGCACAAGCGAGATATGGAGGCGATTAAAGGTCTGTAGGGCGGACTTTGCGGTCATTTGGAACAAACCCTCAAATGGCTGCAGTGTTTGACGAAACGAGACGGGCTATGCGACCTAGGACACTAGCAGATACGCAATAAGTGCGACCAATCCAATTGAGCTAGCCCAACCTAAAAGCGAATAAAAGAACTTAAGTCCATCCAGCTGTAGCATCACATAGTCTCCCAATCGCATGTTTCGCTTATGCTTCCAACGATCAAAAATCAGAGGAAAAGCCGCCGCAAGACCGTGTGCCAGCCCGGTGGGGAGTAAGAGTGACATCACTCCGACACCAAATACACTTGCGGCTACTCCTGAGACGGTCCAAGTGTTGTCGAGAGCCTGAGAAACAGCACCCAAAGTGATTGCGGCGGCAAAAACAGACACCAACATCATCAAGAATGCACCTAATCGCTGCATAGGTGTTTCAGGTGATCCCCACGCCCAAAGACACAGAACCTTTTCGAACATTGAGTTTGGTAAACCTCATACTGCTTCCTAGCCAACTCGTCATAGCAGCCATTCGTTCCGTTCGCAGCATTTGTTGCGAAGGGCTCGATGCTGACCTCGGTGCCGGTGCAGCAAAGCCCCCTGCCCCGCAAATAACTGACACGGGGACGGCCCAAACCTGCCGTCCGCTGCACTGCTCGAATGCTGCAGCACGGCCCGTAGAACCCGCCATTCGCCGCATACGCGAAATTGGGAGTTAGGCCAACTCACAGGTCGCGGACAAAGGAGACATCTGGCAACCCACAACAATGCTGTGACCGCAGCCCGCTTTTCGGCCCTTCGCTGTTGCTGCAAACAAAATATGATTACGAACTCACCCATCGCGCAACAAAGTGAACTTTCGCGGCGACCGAGCCAATGTTTTGTACTGGGTTCAAGATGTCAGCTACAAACGTCAATTCGCTTCGTGAAGTCAGCAAGGGGCGCGATTTCAACGGATCTTGTCGACCAAGAAATCGATCATGGCACGCGTTTTTGCCGGCAGGTTTTCACGGCTGGCATAGATCACATGAATGCCAAGCGGTGGGTTTTCGAACGCCGTGAGTATGGGAACCAGCGTTCCGGCGTCCAGTTCGGTCTGACATGAAATTTCCGGCAATCGGGTAATTCCGCGACCTGCAAGGGCAAGTACTTTTTCGGTGTGTGCATCGTCACATCGTATCCTTGGTGAAATTGGTACGGTGACCACCTCTCCATCCGGCCCTGCATATGCCCAGCTTTGCGTGATCCCGTGAAACGAGAAATCGATCAGTTCGTGATCTTTCAGGTCGTTAGGGTGATGCGGGGTGCCATTGCGTTTCAGATAGGAAGGGGATGCCACTGTAAGACCCCGCGTGCGCAGTATCTCTCGGGCTATCAGATCAGACGACGGCAGGGTCCCAATCCGAACCAGCAAATCTATACCTTCTCCGATTATATCGGAATGGCGTTCAGATATGTCCAGATGCAGGTTAACGTCAGGGTAGCGGTCAAGAAACTCGGGCAACCATTGATTCAGCCAGCCGTGGGCAAAGACCACAGGAACGCTCATCCGCAATTCCCCAAAGGGGCGGTCGCCTATCGAATGCAACCGGTCTTGCATGGCATGGGCATCTTCTACAATTCGGCGGGCGTTTTCATAGTAGATGCGGCCGGATTCAGTCAGGCTAAGCCGTCGTGTTGTCCGGTTTAAAAGCCGCGTACCAAGGCGCGTTTCAAGCCGGGCAATTTCCTTGCTGACATGGCTGGGGGTGTGTCCCAGCATTTTGGCCGCCGCGCTCATGCTTTCTTGCGCCACCACTGCGCAGAACAGAACCATGCCATCAAAAAGGTCTTTATTGTGATCCATTTGTAATAAATGCCGTTCCAGATGAAGTATTAATGTTTGATACAGGCAAAGTTAACTTTGGTGCAAGTAAAGGAAAGGCTCAGCCATGTTGGATATTAGAAACTTCGATCACATCGGTATTCGCATCAGCAACCGGGATGCGTCTGTTTCGTTTTACGAACTGTTGGGGTTCGAACTGATCGCTGACGGTGGTTATGACAACGGCCATCCGCTGGTGATGCTGCACCCGTCCGGGATCAACATCAATTTGCTTGGACCCGCCACAGCAAAGGCTGGTGAAAACGTTCTGATGGACGAGGCTGAGAAATACCCCGGCATCACCCACCTGGCCGTCAAGGTGAAAGATGCCCAGGCGACCGAAGCCTTTGTCACCGAAAACGGCATCGCCATCACCGGCCGCCGTGAATTCCGCGGCACCAAAACCATCTTCATCCGCGATCCGGATCGCAACGTGCTGGAGCTTGTCGGCCCAGGACCGTCAGTTGCGCAGCTGATTGCCGAGCACGTCCACGCCTAACCCCTACATCCAAAGGAGCAACTCTCATGACCTTCTCTCTCAAGCGCCTTGCAACGGCCCTGAGTCTGACCATCGCTGCCACCGCGCTGCCAGTACTTGCAGAAACCCCGGTGATCAAAACTGTGGATGGCGTCGCCACCTACCCGGAAGGCTACCAGGGTACACCGGTGCGGGCCGCGGATGAGGACCCGTTTCTGTCACCAAGCAACTCGGCGCTGATCCTTATCGACTACCAACCGCCGATTTTGGCTGGGGTAAGGAATATCGATCACGAAGAGCTGATCAACAACACCAATGGTCTGATCAAGACCGCGGTTATTTATGACATCCCGATCATCTTCAGCCACGTAGCCGTCGGCTTGAATGGCTATGATCCGATGATCGAGGAACTTAAGGAACTGGCTCCAAACGCTGTGTTCATTGATCGGACCAATGTGAACGCTTGGGAAGAGCCCGAGTTTGTTGCCGCTGTTGAGGCAACCGGGCGGAAGAAGCTGATCATGGGTGGCCTGTGGACCGACGTATGCTTGGCATACCCTGCTATTGAAGCCGAGAAATCTGGCTATGATGTTTATGTACCCGAAGACGCCGTCGGTTCAATCTCCCAGTTAAGCCATGAAAACGGTATGCGTCGTATGATCGAAGCCGGCGTTGAGCCGATCACCTGGAACGTCGTTCCAGCAGAACTGCAACGCGACCACGCCCGCACGGACAAACTGCAAGCGGTCACCCGAGTGTTCATGGAGCACCTGTTCAAGGTTGACCCAAACTCAACCTGGTAATCCTCAGAAGGTCAGGACATCGGCCCCTGACCTTCTTTGCCGTGATCAAGATCATCTGCGTCTATTCGCTGCCATCCTCTGCGCCATGGATAGCGACCAGCGACAGCCCGAAGCGGACATCCAAAACCAAGCTTTGCAGTTTACGGGATACGCAACAAGGCAGTCATAAGCGCCCCGTGGCGCTTATGACAGCTTTCGGTACGCTCTTCGCGAAAAGTTACAACAAGCTGGATATGCAGTTTGCCGCGATCCAAAGCCCAATTCCAAAGCAGAGATGTGCAAAGAGGCTCTTGAGCCGTGCAGTATTCGGGTCGGGCGTCAACCGTGCCGCCAGCCCCGCTCCCATGCCCGGCTGAAGGATCAGAAAAGGCGCCAGCACTGTCAGTATTCCAAACGCAATCGCAGGCAGCAGGCTCGGCGCTTTAAGCCAGCCCCGACCGACCACGGCCAAAAAAAACAGCGCAAACACGACGCCCGTCAGATAATGTGCGCTCCAGCCCAACAAACGCTCCGCCGGTACAGGGTCGCTGGCCATGATGGGCCGATGAACGAGCCGTCCCTGTGCCACATGACCGAGCCAACGGCCCACCATCGCATAGTTGAGCGATTGCTGAGAGAAGATCAGCTTCTGGGAAAGGGCGACCACATCCATGAAGGCTGTCGCTATTATACCGATCAGAACCGCGCTGAAGAAAATTCCTGTTGTCATGGAAGTATCGACCTTAGTTTCTGTTGATGTTTTGCAGTGGAGGGGCAACATGCAACTTCAAGCCCACTTGAGGTCAAGATCATGCTCGACATTTCCGAACTCTCTCGCGTGAGCGGGTTTTCACCGTCAAAGCTCCGCGATTATGAAGAAGTTGGCCTCATCCGGTCGGCGGGCCGAAGGGGATTGAAGCGTCTCTATGAGGATGAGGTGAAGACGCGAATTTCCCTCATTTCACTGGCGCAAACCGCCGGGTTTTCACTCGGCGAGATCAAAGAAACGATAGGTTCAGAAGGCAGGCCCGATCTGGATCGCAAGGTTCTGGCGGCAAAGGCCGATGCAATTGACGTGAGGATCAAGGAGCTGACGGCCTTACGGGATGGCCTTCGCCATGTCATGAATTGCACCGCCGAAAATCATCTGGAGTGCCCGCGGTTTCAGCGCATCATCCGTGTTGCACTGACGAAGAAGCAGGTCGATGCGAAACGTTCCAAAAAGAATCCCAACAAAGGGTAAAGGGATTGAGCGTGGACCCCGATCCACCATTTTTGGGCTGTTGACGGGTCAAGATAATGGGATCCCTGCCGACCGGACTTCACGCGTTCCTGGTGTTCAGCGCGGTAATTCGCTGAATGGGCAGACATCGTCCTCGAACGGAACATGCCGTCTCCGGAACGATGATCCCTCGACAATCTCTGGCCCATTAATCCGATCCATACGAAAATGCCGGAAATCTTCACGGCTGGAATCCCAGGCTACGAGATACCAGAGCGGCGGCAGGATGAGCATAGCTTGCGGTTCGACTTCGCGACTCGTCTCTGTGCCCTTGGCGTCCCGGTAGCCGAAGCGCAGGTTTTGCCGTTGCAGAAATGCGGTCTCGAAGGCAGGCAAAAGCGCGAGGTCAATCGTGCCCATGTCCGAGATGTCCTGTTTGGGCGGAAGTTGTCCGACATGCAGGCAGTCAAGGAACCTGCGCAGATCGCGCACCTTGTCCGACGGCAGGGCCTTCTCGATCTTAGCAAGTCCCGAGTCAGCGAGGCCCGAGAAGGGAAGGCTGCGCGCCGCGCGCATGGCTGCGACACTGACGAGAAGCGCAAACACCTCTGTGACCGAAAGACGGGCGGTGGCCTGCACGGATTGCGGATCAAGTTGCACGCCCCCGCCGCGCCCACATTCGGAATGGATGACAAAGCCCTGGTCACGCAACGCCCCGATGTCGCGCAATACCGTTCGTCTGGACGCACCGACCTGACCGGCCAATTCATCGACCGTTGCAATTCCGTTACGGCGAAGGGTGCGCACGATGGCATCATGACGGAGACGGATGTTCATTTATTCAACTTAGCAAAATTGGTGACAAATTTTGTCACCATAGGGTTCTAAGTCGATCCCGGACCACTCAGCAAGGAGAATGAACATGACGTCCCCAGATCAGAATACAACCCATCGCGCACTGCCGATCATCGTCAATCCGCCGCATCTGAATGATCCCACGCCAAACGGCTACAGCACCGCAGTAATCTCTCCTGCTGCTGGGCGGCTTGCCTTTGTCTCAGGTCAAGGCGGACAGGATCAAACCGGTAATCTATCGCCGGAGTTCGCCAATCAGGTTGAGCAGGCCTATGCCAATCTGGCTGCGGTCCTCGACGCGCTCGGCGCTCTCCCTCGTCACGTCGTCAAGTTGACCGTGTTCGTGGTCGACCACGATATGTCGAAGTTAGGTGTGCTGACCGAAAATGTGCTGCGGATGTTTGGCGATACACTGCCCGCGCAAACCCTGATCCCCGTTCCAAAGCTCGCCATCGATCCAATGCTTTTCGAGGTCGAGGCCGTCGTGCTTTTGGATTGAGCGCTCGATTGCGGCGGCGACTTGCCGCCGTAATCACAAACACTACCTGGTTTGCGAAGTGGAAGCCGACGTTCCAAACTGCGCAGCATCGGTTACGATGGGCTCATGCTGAGGTAGGAGCGATCACGGCACCTTTTCGGCAAATTTGTCCTGCTCAGATAAAGGCGGCCCAATCCGGACCTTGACCGTAAGCTCAGAATGCTGCGCTTGCAGCCCGTATTGCCGACTTTCGCTGCCGATGGAAACTTAGAACAAAGCTGGAAGGCGGAGCCAGAAAATACGTGCCCATCACAGCTCATGCTGCGTAGAAAGATGTCTAAACCTGTCACAGAATGACGCGACTACTCTCCAGTTCCGGCGCAAACATGTCCTCGAAGTCAACATACTTATTTTTGTAGCACCATGCGCAATGAGCAAACAAAGGGGCGGCGGGGCGGCGGCGACCCAAGAGATGTTCTGCTCTAAGAGACGTCCATGCCCGATTATTCCAGATATTAGCGAAATGGTCCGTCATAATGTTTCCAACGAGATATTCCTTGTCGCCGTCGCCGATCAGGTGATCACAAAATCCTATATTCCCCTCGTAGGAGACATAGCAATAACCCCACGGGTGGATACAAGAACTACCTCCCATTTCGCCTGAGACGCTTCCCACTTTTGCACCGACTTCGATCTGTACACCGTTGGATCTAGATCGCTCCCGAGCAAGCGATAAGGCCCGGTCGACCTCATCTGCATGTTGAGAGATATCCATATCAGAGTTCTCATCACAGGTTACTGGGGAAAGCCGAAGCCGCGACACCCCCACTGTTGATGCAAAATCAATGAGATCTGGGATTCCGGAGACGGTTGCTCTTTGTACTGTAGCCAGAATAGTGACATTTCTGCGCATGTGCTGGCTTTTTAGCAAGCGCTTCAGGTTTCGCTGGATAAGATCTAACCTCGCTCCCCCTCTCACGGAACTAAGTACATCGGAGGCCGCGGAGTCGAGCGAAACGTCGAGTATTGCGTCGGCATCGATCAGTTGGTCCAGAACCTTGTCACGCTTAAACGACAGATTTGAAACAAAGCGGACTCTGGCATTGTGTTGCACAACCTCGTCAATTCGCTCGCCGATTTCTGGGAGTAGCAGGCTCTCTCCCCAGCCTCTTAGGTCTACAAGCTCCGCTGTCGGAAACAGCTCATTACGAACTCGGTCGAAGACTTCGTCAGACATCTTTCTTTCGTGAATGCCGATGATGGTGGGCCGACACATAGGGCACTTGAGATTACAGCCTTGTGTTAGTTCAATAAAAATGGCCCTTGGGAGGCTTTGGAGTTCCAATTTTCCCTCACGCCACTCAGCCAGTGATAACTCACGGTTGGAGCGCTTCACCCCTTTGAAATCTGTCCCGTAGGCTTTCGTCTCCGCCATTTGAAAATCCCCCTAATCGATACGTCAAAGTGGGTTCACCAGTGCAAACTGTCGAAAACCCTCGATCCACGATTTCTTGCGATAGTTTGTCGTCCTCTGAGACTAGGTTAAACAGTTCCCATTCAGTGTAGGTGTTTTCAAACCGAATGCTATCAAACACATGTCTTTGAAAAAGCCACGAACCCATATCGACCAAGCCGACCCTCTGGCCCTCGTCTTGGAACTCTAGCGTATCTCGAAATACATCCGAGCCTCGGGTGATCACGTTGGCTTCCTTGAGGCGTTCAAAGATCTCTCCTTGCCTTTTGGGTTCATTGCCCCAAGGGAAGCTGTTTCCACCCCATCTATTTCCTTGTTTGTCTTGGATCCGCCGCCAGGAGTGGGCTGCGTCGACGCCTTGTGACTCAATAGCATCTGCGAGGCTGGAGAGGTGGTTTGGTGCCCATCTGTTATCGTCATCCAGAAAGCAAAGCAGCCGTCCTGATGACAAGGAAAGTGCTAAGTTCCTGAGGCGCGCCACGCGTTCCATCGTCGCTTGGTTAGATACGCCATCCGCATCCAATACACTGATACGTCGATATGACCGAAGCTCATGTTTTTGAGGAGGCTCACCTTGCCAATGCCAGTCATCACAAATCAACAGAGAATGGACCCAGCCGCGATAGTCCTGACCGCCGACTACCGCAAGCGCGTGTTCTGCTGCGCTTTGACCTCGACCGGAGACGATTAGGACTTCAATGTCCGGGACCGCCCCACGGTCACATGACTTTACGGTTTTACTCATTCATCATCCCGTCCAACTGTTCTTTCGCCCAACTGAGGATTTCCTTCGGCGGCATCGGTGTATCAGTTGACAAGCATCTGTCACCCACCACCTCGAGCCCCTCCAACTCCCTAAGGACGAAACGTACTATTTCTTGGTCATTTTTGTGCATTGCTTCAAACCTGGTGGCATTCAAAACTGCAGATGTAAAATCAGACTTTCCAATCAAGTCTCTTAGCCGAAATGGATCCTCTGTGTGCTCATCGATATGCCAAATTGTCCCTCTAGGAACACCATGAAATGGGATTCCAAGCTTGTGGACGCGATAACAGTATTCAAGGTCTTCGTAGCCCCAACCCCTAAATTCAGAAGCAAACTCGACGTTTCGAGCTTGACCCGAAACCGAAAGGTTGCAAGTGAAGCCGTACTTCCAAGGGGCCTTACATTGAGAGGCGAGAGCGCCGTTTCGACCCAGAATCTTTCGGCGAAAATCAAGCGTGGTAAGCAGTTCCCCATTACTCATTCTTTGCCTTGTTCGGTACCCCAAACCAACGCATCCCCTGGGCGCAGTGTGTATCGAAACGTGAGCGGCTAATGTCTTGGGTCCAATCAGGCAATCGTCATCTATGAAAAGAAATATGTCGCCGTGTGCCTCGCGAATGCCCAAGTTCCGCGCACGCCCTCTTCGTGCACCGTCTCGGCTATGCTTTAGATAACGAATGCGTGGTCCGCTCTCAAAGAAGAGTTGCCTTGGTGCCAGCTCCTCGCAAGACCCATCATCACAGATCAGTACTTCAAGAAGTTCCACCGGTTGTATTTCTTGAACTCGTGCAAGGAGTCTATTAACGCGCTCTGCACCATTATATGTCGGAATTATGAGGCTGACTGACTTTTTCGCTTCATGCATTACTCCACCTTTGCGAAATAGTACCAACCACTTGCCACGCCTTGTATATTCTCTTTGTCCGGTGTGGTCTTGCCTGATTCCAATTCAAAGCCTGCAGCTTCAGCTGCGGAGCAAATCTCTTCATGGGTATGGAGTCTTTGGTTGAGTTTTCGCAGCCAGGTGGCTTTGACAGTGCCCTCGCTATCACTTTTTTTGTACTCAAAGCTTGTTTGAAGGATTCGTGTCGCAGGACAAATCTGTTCAGAATACTGCACGCTGCAAAACCCGTTCCTCATTTCTTGTATTCCGAAAGTTTTTAGTGGCATGGGATCACCTTTCAAAGTGATCGCCGAAATTTCTCGAGGCCGGATATTGGTTGCAAGTCTGGCTTTAGGCTCCAACCAAGAGCAAACATCCAAAAAGAACTTATTGAGTTCGTCAACGGTGAGCAAATGCAACAAAAAGTCGTCGGGCGCGATTGCCACCCGACAACGCCGGTTCATCCGGTTTGGGCCGAACTCATTGCACAAGACTGTAAGACGACTTGGATCAAAGGATAGACGTTTTGCTTTCTCCCGGAGTGCCTCGATCATTCGCTCCGAACGATCTACAGATACTACACTGTGCTGTTCCTCTATGAGCTTGAGTGTGATCCGACCGGTACCAGCTCCGATGTCTAGGACTGTTGTTGGCGTTCCTCCTACAAACCTCAGGTAGCCCGTGACGACATCATCTCTATCAGCGTCACCTACGTTTTCATCGAACAAAACCGGATCGTAAAAGTCTTCGATCGAGCCTTTCATCGATCTAAACCGTTTAGGAAGGATTGCTCCATGCAACTCGCGTCGAGCAAGTCATCTCGGAATGCAAGCTCAAGATTGTGGGCATCATCACCTTTCATCATTTGATGGGGAAAATCGATGCCCGCCGAACCTAGGCAGTACGAACAGGTTCCCAACGGGCTCTCCGATTTAAGGTATTCCAATAGCTGCTTCTTCAGATGTCGATTGCCTATCAAGTCAACGCCATCGGAGACAAAGTCGACTTTCGTGCCAGTCCGACTTTCGAGTGCTCTGGAAAGGTTAGCGGCAGGAGCGCAAAGGTAGAACCGGCCCCTAAAAATCGTATGACAATGCAACTTGAGGCTGCAGGATTTGTAGATCCTATGAACAATTGCGCTGCTGCTTATAGCCTCTGTTAGGTTCATGTGGCGAAATGAATCTATTTCCAACAGGTCGAGCTCTACGTCGAAACTCTTCGCCTTCATTTTGAGGCGAGGCAACCGCCTTTCCAAAACGGACCTAGTTGACGGATAAATTGATATCTCGACACGGTCTACCAGCTGCCAAAAGGTATCATCCACTTTCTCAAGGAGAAGACCATTTGTAGTTACGTGAATTTTGGAGCGCATTGCTTTTGAGCGGACGACCTTGAGTACTGCTTCAATATTCTCGTTCAGTAGTGGTTCACCGCCCAAAACAGTTATGCGTCCAGGTGAGACCACTTTGAGAGCCGATGAAAGTGATTGATCTAGTTCATGCAAATCTGGAAATTCTGGCCGCAGGTAAGGACTGCTTTGGGAGCAGCCCGTACAGGTCCGATTGCATGCTTCTGCCGCTCGGACTTCGAGTCCATAGGTCTCAATAGGAAGACTAATTTTTTTAAATGGTTCCACGTCAACATACCGCCAAAACTACGCTAAAGAGTATCCCGTCGCAGACCAGTCGACAAGCTTGCGCCTTAGAATACAGCGGCCCAAAGCAGCCCTTGCCCAAATCCTATGAATGCTGCGTTGCAGCCCGCAAAAGGGGACATTCACGGCAAGAGGCCCATGGCGACGAATTGTAAGAACGGGAGCGCCCCTCTAACTATCTCTGGTTGCATGATCAAAGCGAGAATGTTTCCATGAGATCATGGAACAAGCACAGAGTTTTGCCCCCGTCGCATTTGTCATACTCATTTTGATCTTGGCGCTTTTGTCACCGTTCTTCTACTTTCGATTACGCCGCGCCAAGAAGAAAGAACTAGCGAATGCCCAAAAGGCAGAGCACGAAATTGCAAAGCTCAAAGAGGACTGCGACGCGCGGTTGAACGCAGCACAGGCAGAGGCCGAGGAAATGGCTGAGACGGTTCGGACCGAGCATAACAAAGCATTGGAACGCTATGCCGCGATAGTTGATTTGGAAGCCGAAGTAGAACGGCTAAAGGCTCTTGGTCAAAGCCAAGTTGATGAAACCCAGTCTAAGGTCTCCAAACTTAATGGCGAAGCCCGTGCAATGCAGGATAACATTCGTGAACTACGCGAAGACTATAAGCAAAAGCGGTCCACCTACGACCGCTTGAAAAGCGAACTAGCGATATTCGATGAAAGGTTGGCATTGGCTGAGCTGGGTGTCTACGAACCCCATTTTGACTTTGGTGACAGTGAAGGATTCAAAACAGCGATTAAGGATGCCCGCAATGACCAAAAAGACATGGTCAAACGTAAGACGGCGGTCTTTGGCACCAAAGAGTGGACCGTTGATGGTAGCGCGAAGAAAGGCGAAACGATGATAAATCGCGCTGTTCGCATTACCTTGCGAGCCTTTAACAATGAATGCGAGGCCGCAATAGCAAATACACGCTGGAACAACGTGCAAGCGATGGAGAAGCGGATTGTCCGTGCGCGCGACGCTATCGACAAACTGAATGCGTCTAACAACGTCATAATCTCTGAGGATTACTTAAGAGCTAAGTTGCGGGAACTTCGGCTTACGCACGAATATCGAGAACAATTAAAAATCGAACGCGATGAACGCGCAGAGGCGTCCCGCCTCGAACGAGAAGAAAAACGCCTTCTTCAAGAAGCCAAGGCAGCACAAAAAGAAGAAGAGCGCTATCAACAGCTTTTGGAAAAAGCACGGGCTGAGCTTGGCGTCGTTACCTCGGACGCCCACCGCGCAAAAGTCCAAGAGTTGGAGCAACTTTTGGCTGAAGCCCATGCAAAAACCGAACGAGCGCAAGCCATGGCTGAAAAGACTAAAAGCGGTTTTGTTTACGTCATTTCCAACATCGGTTCGTTTGGGGAAGATGTTGTAAAGATTGGCCTAACAAGAAGGCTGGACCCCTCTGACCGCGTACGTGAGCTGGGCGATGCGTCAGTGCCGTTTTTGTTCGACACACATGCGATGATATACTCCGAAGAGGCACCTGCACTCGAAGCGGCCTTGCACACTGAGTTTGCCGAACAACGGATTAACGCAGCGAATATGCGCAAGGAGTTCTTTCGAGTGACCCTAGCTGAGGTCGAAGAAGCTGTGCAGCGTTTGGCCCCTGACGCAGATTTTCACACCGACATCGAAGCGCAAGAATTCTATGAAACCTTGGCGAAGCGAAAGGAACTTGCTGAGCGTCTCGCTGAAAATGATGCAAGAGAACTGCCTGTTGAGATTTAGTTCGCCGACTCAGCCAAATCTGGCATCGGCCCTGAGCCGACATTCGTAGACCCGGCAAGTTGACCAACGTTCTTCCCCGAACCGGACCTTCGTACAGGACGCAACAAAGTAGGCGGCGGTAAACATGCCATCGCCTACTCCAGCTCAAGTGTTTCTGGCTCTTCCCGGATCACCGCGTTATGCAACCGCCCCAGCCAGACACCGCTGCGCATCCGCCATGAGCTTCGCCAGAATATCGCCGGCAGGTGCCGCAGAGCTAATCAGACCGATGCCCTCGCCTGCGAAGGCAGTTGCAACATCAGGATCTCCGGCATCCTGAGCTGCCGCCCATTTTGCCGCTTCAACGCCCGCTTCCAGCTTCAAGGCGTCTTCTGAGCCGTGCCATTTCTGAATGAACGGGTTGCGCAGAACACGGCCGTTGTAGCGGCTGGGCCAATCAAAACCGCGGACCATGTCAACCACTTGGGTGCGGATTGTGTCGTCCCCGGTTGCCCGCAGTGCGCGGTCCAGAATGTGCGGATGCACCAGCGCCTCGTGCGAGGCCCAGAACCGGGTGCCAATCACCGCCCCGTCCGCCCCAAGCATCAGGGCCGCGGCCAGACCGCGCCCGTCGGTGACACCGCCTGCGGCACACAAAAGTGCCTGGCTGTTCTGGCGTGCGATCTCGTCCGCGATCTCGGGAACGAGCGCAAAGGTGCCGCGCGCCTCGCCATGGCCGCCGGCGTCCGCTCCTTGCGCAACAATGATGTCCGCGCCGCAGTCCAGCGCCTGCCGAGCATCACGCAGGGTCTGTACCTGGCAGATCAGCAGCACGTCGGCATCTCGGATCGCAGACGCAAACTGCTCCGGGTTGCCGAAAGACAGAAAAACCGCCGCAGGATCATGCGCCAGCACCTGGTCAAGCAGGTGCGGCTGTTCCGCCAGTTTCCAGGTGATCAGCCCGCAGCCCGCGCGAGCTCCCGCAGCTATGCTGAACTGCTGTTCGATCCACTCGGCATCTCCGTAAGCGCCTCCGATCATACCCAGCCCTCCGGCGCCGGAGACGGCGCGGGCCAGCGCGCCGCCCGCAGCAAATGCCATTGGCGCCTGGATCACCGGAAAAGTGATCCCAAGCGCCTCTGTCAGCCGCGTCTTCATTGCGCCTGCTTCCGGTATTCCTGCACCGGCACACCGCCGATACCCCAATCCTCCAGCGCGACTTCGTCGATCACGACAAAGGTCGTCGCCGGGTTCTTACCCAGAATGTCCTGCAAAAGGCTGGTGACCCCGGCAATCAGCTGCGCTTTCTGCTCTGCGCTCGGGCCTTTGCTATCCGGCCCGCCTTCGCGGGTCACCTTGATATTCACATAGGGCATCAGTCAGTCCTTTCGCGGCACATAGGAAAACACCTTCGCAACGATGCGCCATTCGGCTCCGTATCGGACCAGGGTCAGGAGGTCATGGAAATCTCGGCCCATCATGGTCATCCGGGCGCTGACGCGGGCCAGCCGGTCGCTGACAATGGCAATCTCCAGGATTTCCTCATCCCGCGGGTCACTGCGTTTGGCGGGCGGCTCGCGCCCGTCCACGCGGTTCATGTAGGTCTCAAGATCCAGATACAACTCATCGTCCTCGGTGGCGCAGACATAGGCCAGCTGCGGGTGGAAGACCTCGCGCAGCATGGTGCTGTCGGCCTGATGAAGGCCCTCGAAATAGGCCCCCATCAGATCGCCGACCTGTTTGTGGTCGGAGGGCGTCATTGAATCAGCCCCTCGGCGCGCATCGCTGCCTGTGCCGACGGGCGAGCAGCACTGCGGTTCACAAAGGCGGCCAGATTGGGCCAGCGGGCCAGGTCGATACCTGTAAAATTGGCCCAGTTCGAGACCACGAACAGATAGGCATCCGCCACCGAGAACTGATCCGCGACCAGCCACTCGCGGCCATCCTCCAGATGCGTCTCAATGAAATCGAACTTGTCCGCAACAGCGGCGCGCGCCGCATCTTTCCCGGCCTCAGGCGTACCCTCGCGGAACAGCGGGCCAAATGCCTTGTGCAGCTCGGTCCCGATCCAGTTGAGATGTTCCTGCATCCGGGCGCGAGCCAGTGTGCCTGCCACCGGCGCTAAATCTGCTTCAGGGCTGCTGTCTGCGATATACTGCAATATAGCCGCCCCCTCGGTCAGAACGCCGCCGTCTTCCAGGCCCAGGGCCGGAACATAACCCTTGGGGTTGATCGCGCGGTAGTCCGCACCGCCTTCGGTCAGACCTGCAGCGGTATCGACAGCTTCGATTTCAAACGGGCGGCCAGTTTCATGCAGGGCTATATGGCTTGCCAGCGGGCAAGCTCCGGGTTTGTAGTAGAGTTTCATGACAGTCTCCTGTGTTGGTGATGTCCAATGACTACCTGCTGGCATGATTGATTGATAATATTGTGTTCTCAGTATAATGATTAATAAATTCGATCATGTTGGAAGCCCATGAAACACGACCAGCTCATTGCCCTGGATGCCATTGTCGCAACCGGCACGTTTCGCGGCGCAGCCGAGCGGTTGCACAAATCGCAGTCCGCCATCAGCCACACAATCCGTCAGCTGGAAGAGGAGCTGGAGCTGGAGTTGTTCAGCCGCGAAGCCTACCGTCCCTCGCTCACCCCTGCAGGCGAAATTTTCTACCGCGAAGCGTCCCGGGTGCTGCGGCAGATGCAGGGGCTGCGCACCACTGCGTCCCGGCTGCGCGCCCGCGAAGAGCCGGAACTGACAATAGCTGTCAGCGCAACAGTGGATCTGGACCCCTTGCTGCCCGCGCTTGCGCATACAGGGCGGCGCCACCTTGCCACCCACCTTCGGCTGCGGATGGAAATGATGGGCGGCCCGATTGCCCGGCTGATGGAGGGTAAGGCAGATATCGCAGTCGCGTCTCTTGATGGGGTGCCACTGGACGAAGTTGAGGCAGAGCCGATTGCTGAGGTCACGATCCGGCCAGTGGCCAGCCCCGGCTTGGGCCTGCCCGCCGGTTCCCGCGCATTGTCCGCATCCGAAATGCAAAGCCATGTGCAGGTGGTTGCTGCCGGCACAGGCGGCGCTGCGCATGAACAGAGCCGGGACTTGCTGCCGGGTGGGCTGAAATGGACGGTTTCAGACCTCGCAGCCAAGAAGAAAGTGATCCTCGCCGGCCTCGGCTGGGGCGGCTTGCCCGACCATATGACAGAGGAAGAGAGGCGGTCCGGGACGTTACTCTCCCTGAACCTGGAAGGGTTCCCGTTTCGCCGGACTATGATCTTCAAGATGAGGCGCCGGGACCAGGCAATAGGCGTTGTTGCCGATGAGCTCTGGAACAAAATCGGGCTGCCAAGTCGGCCTTAAGCAGGAATTGTCGACGACAGCTGTTCCTCTACAGCTGAGGTGATCCGCTATCATATTGAGGTAAAAGGCGCTTCTCCAGATGACGGGGTCGGCCCATTCCGGACACTGAGCACCCAGGCAAGATTCTGCGGTCGCAGCCCGCTTTGCGGTCATTCGCTGCAAGCGCAAAATCTGGTCTGGTTCGAATTCACAGATCGCAGGACTAAGCCGCCACTCGCCGCACCGTCCACTAAGAAGCGCTCCGCGAACTTTGCGGACCCTGGAACAGCCTTTGACACAACAATTTGGAACGCCGCAGTTAACCGCGTGCACACCAGCATTGATTTCGAAAAGGTCCCAATGCCATCATCTTCTAAAAGTAGGAGGGGATTAGATGTGGAAACCAATCATATTTGCTTTTTTGATTGTCGTGACTGGTGCCGCTGCGGCTATGTCGCACGATGTGCGGGATCCAGCGACTTTGCAAAAACCGCTTATTCAGGACTTGCTAACCGAGTCGCTCAAAAGCACTGAGGGCTTGGAGGTTGTCGTGAGCCATGTTGCCCTACCACCAAACCTCACTTTACCAATGCATTGGCATCCCGGTGAAGAATTTGCCTACATTCTGCAGGGCAGCGTCACCCTCATCCTAGACGGCGAAGGCGAACAAGAAGCTTTTTCAGGTGACGTAGGCATCGTTCCGTTGAAAAAAGTGCACACCGCTCGGTCAGGGGACGAAGGGGCAACCATTTTGGTGTTCCGTGTCCATGAGGAGGGCCAGCCAGGCAGAGTTTTGGTCAGCAACTGATTTTCAAGACAAAGGCGAAATATCCTTTACCGAATGCATGGTTGTCGGAACCGGGGGGGTGCCGTTTGTCTTCACACTTGCAACCCTGCTTTTTTCCACCCGCTGCGCCAGCGATCAGCGCAGGTTGGAATAGAGAATAATGGTAAACGTGTTGTCTCGGTTATCGAAGCCGCATTCGGAGCGATTTCGTTCAATTTGACAGCCGCTGTTTTTGCCGCATCTATGTCATCGAGCTCAGCGAGCGAGGCAATCAGCATCAGGTGGCTCATCAGGAAGGTTGCACGCACAGACAAGGCTTCGCGACAGGCCTGCGCGGCTTCCTCATAACGTCCCAAGTGAAACAAGGCGGCACCCTGTCCCATGAAAGCGGCGTGCCGCAATGGATCACCCGGGCTGAGTTCGACAGACCGGACTGCATGTTCCAGCGCCTTGTCAGGGCGATTCAGCAAATAAAGATTTGCAGCGGCGAGCATGTGGACCGTCGCCGCGTTGGGATTTTCCGACAATGCTTCCTTAAAGGCTGTCCGCGCGCGGGACAGGTCTTGTGCCAGCATAGAGATCGAATGTGCGGCATAAGCCTTTGCAATGCCGTCCGCGCGATCGCTCCGCAGCACCTGCTCTGCGGCCGCGACAGCTGACTTGGGTCCCTGATCTACAGGTTCCAAACCTTGCACAAGACGTTGGATATGAAGCCATGCTAGCAAGCCCGCTGCGGAGGCGTATTCCGGATCTCGATCCAAAGCCAGTTTTGTCAGTCGTATTGCCTCTATGTTGTCTTGGTCAGTCAGCAAGTGGAAATGTGATAAAGCTCGGAGGTAGAGCTCGTATGCCTGTAAGTCCTTGGTGGGTTTTGCACGCGCACGATTTGTTTCAGCGTGCCGCACCGATGGTTCAATAGCTGTAACTACGTCTTCGGTGACTTGATCTTGAAGATCAAAGATGTCGTCGAGCACACCGTCAAAGCGGTCCGCCCACAAATGGCTCCCATTTTCGGTATCTATGAGCTGTCCCGTGATGCGGACGCGCTGCCCGGAACGCCGAACGGAGCCTTCCAGTACATACCGAACCCCTAAGTCGCGGCCCACGTCGCGGATGTCCGTGCTTTTCCCCTTATAAGCAAAAGAAGAATTTCGTGCGACGACCATCAACCAACGAAACCGAGATAGCTCAGTTATGATGTCTTCCGTTATGCCATCGGCAAAGAACTCCTGCTCCGGATCACCCGACATATTGTCGAATGGGAGCACTGCGATTCCCGGCCTCACATCCGCTTTGATCGCGAGATTGGCTTTCGTACCCTTTGGCCAACACCAGATTCCAACATGCCGCGTGATGTTTTTCAGTTCGGTTTGCTCTCCGCCGTCGAATAATCCCGCATCGTTACGGTCAAGGCTGTTATGTGACGTATCCGAAAAGAGCACTTGTCCCGGCTTCGCGAGAGCCTCCAGACGCGCCGCAACATTGATGCCGTCGCCGAAAATGTCATCGCCATCGGTTACCACTTCCCCTGTGTGAACCCCGATGCGCAGTTTGATGTGGTCAGGTTTGAGGGCGGACTGAACTGCAATCGCGCAAGCTGCTGCTTCAGATGGTGATTGAAACTCGACGATCCAGCCGTCGCCCATGCTTTTGATCAGTGAACCATTGGTATCTTCCACGATCGGGAGAAACGTGTCCTCGCGGAAGGTCTTTAATGCAGCGACTGTGCCAGTACGGTCCTGATCCATCAGCCCGGAATAGCCCACAATGTCGGCGGCCAATACCGTCGTGAGACGTCTTCCCATTCACCCCTCCTCTTTGCAATGAAGTTAGCTCGGTGGGTTGCTTCTGTCAGCCCATTCGTCAGATTTTGAAAAGCCTTAATGAATAGAAAGCACAGGTACAGGCATACACGCACAACTAAAAAGGTAATGCTCAAATACCTGTCGCGCATTCAGCAAACGGTCACCTTCATATCCGCGGAGTTAGTTACTTGCGTTTCTTTAGCTGCCAATGTTCGTGGCAAAGCAATTCCGCTTTGGGCTCATCGCGGACCTTGGAGGCAGCGCGGCATGCTGTGATAAAATTTTCCAGTCAACGTCGGGTTGTCGTTGTGGGCGGGCATGGCGGATCGGAGGATCAACCATGGAAACACCAAACTTACCTGCCGTTCGTGCTCTTCGCCCAGCCTGGAACAAAGGACGCATCGTCGGCCAGAAGCGACCGCTGAAACCAAAACATGTCTGGGCAATCCGAGTTCGCCTCGAGCTTGCCGAAAATCATCGCGATCTTGCGCTCTTCAACATGGCAATCGACAGTAAGCTTCGCGGCTGCGATCTGGTGAAGATGAAGGTCGCCGATGTCATGTCATCGGGTCAGATTAAGGAACGGGCTTCGGTCCTTCAAAGCAAGACGCAGAAACCCGTGCGCTTTGAGATATCAGAGGGCACACGTGCCTCTGTTGAGAAGTGGATGGAAGATGAGCTGATGGTCGGTTCGGAGTACCTTTGGCCCGGCCGATTTCATGAACGCCTGTACATCTCGACACGCCAATATGCACGGATTGTCCGCGATTGGGTCACGTCGATCGGCCTCGAAGCAAGCGCCTACGGCACCCATTCCATGAGGAGAACCAAGGTCACTCAGATCTACAAGAAGACCGGAAACCTACGCGCTGTTCAGCTTCTGCTTGGCCATACTAAGATGGACAGTACAGTCCGGTATCTCGGCGTCGAACTCGAGGATGCCCTAGCAATCGCCGAAGCGATAGAGATCTAAAGTCAACGGGCCGCTCTCGCGGGCGGCCCAAACCAGCCGTTCATCGCGAGATAAGTTGCCGCATTGCAGCTTCCCCAAAGCGGAAGTTGATCGATTGCGCAGCATTTCCAACATTAACGTACACTCATCGGACAAAACGAACTCGTGCAAGCGCAGCTTCAACTATTGCCACGCGACCTTACTTGCTCCGGGTTCGGCGCTTTTGCACCTGTTAATCGCCACCACTTCGGCGCTTCGCAACGTCTGACAGACCCCGGGCCAGCAGGTCGAATACGATCCGGATACGACGGCTGGTCTGTAACTCCCGATGGGTGACCAGCCAGATTGGAAACTCAAGCGAAGGGAAATCCGGCAAGACCTTCTCTATGCCAGATTCAGCCTCGCCCAACGTTTCGGGCTGCATAGAGACGCCGTAGCCCGCTTTCACCAATTCCCATGCGACGACACCGCTCTCGCTCGACATCACGAAGCTCTCTGCGCGAACGGGCACGCCCATGTTGTGCAGTGGGGCCATTAGCCTCTCGGGGTCGGCATTGCCGACGAAATCGAGTGCAGCCACATCGCGCGGTGTCCGTGGGCGGCTTGCACGATCGAGATAGTCGGTCGCGGCATAGAGAGTGGCGCGAAAGTCGCCCAAGTGCCGTGCGATCAGGTCCGGCTGATCTGGGCGGACGTGGCGTATCGCGATGTCTGCCTCGCGCTGCGTCAAATTCTGCATCTCACTCGACGCGAGAATGCGGACGCGGATGCCCGGCGCCATCTGTCTCAACGGCTTGAGCACGCCCGGCAGGATCGCTGCTGACAAGAGGTCCGTTCCCGTGACCGTGACCTCTCCGGTGACATCCTGAGATTTACCGTCGGCCACCATCGAGATGAGCGTCGCAGCCTCGCCCATCGTGCGCATGTGATCAATCAGGTCGCGCCCTGCTTCCGTCAAGGTAAGACCACGGACGCTGCGTTCTACCAACGTGACGCCAAGTGCCTCCTCCAACGCACCGATCTGCCGCCCTATCGTCGGCTGCGTTGTCTTCAGCACGCGCGCCGCGCCGCTGAACGAGCCTTCCTCCGCTGTCGCGAGGAAGGCGCGTACCTGGTTCCAATCGAAGGAAACGGCCTGCCAGTTCATTCATGAGCGTATAGCAGGTGGACGAATTTAAGCAATCGACCCTTTATGAGCGCATGGATGATACCGGATGCGAAACGAGATCGGCCCGGTCTCTGCAATCGAAAGCGACACAATGCATTCCGCAGTTTCTTACGACTGGCGCATCCGCGCCGCTTCAAACCTGAAGTGCAACGCGCAAAGGAAACCGACATGACTGCCCAAGCCTTCTGGGACCGGCATGCGCCCAAGTACGCCAAGAAACCTATTGCCGATGTCACCGCCTACGAAGAAAAGCTGGAATGCGTCACTGCGCTTCTTCGATCGACCGATCGCGTTCTTGAAATCGGCTGCGGCACAGGCGGCACAGCCAGGAAGATCGCGCCTGTCGTCGCTCATGTGACCGCAACCGACCTCTCTGCCGAGATGATCCGGATCGCCCGGTCACGATCAGGTGGCGATGCCGCGGGAACACCAGAATTTCTTCAGGCGGAGGCGGCGCAACACATTCCTAGCCAACCGTTCGACGCCATTTGCGCGTTCAGCTTGCTTCACCTGGTGGACGACATACCCACCGTACTGGATGCAGCATTCCACCAAATGAAACCCGGCGGTCACTTCATATCAAAGACGGTTTGTCTGAAGGACGCGCCGCGTTGGATGCGAGCCATGGTTCGCGTGCTCATGGCCGCGCGGATCGCGCCTAATGTGATCATCTTGAGTCGCGCTGAATTGACCCGACACCTGATCCGCGCCGGGTTCGAAATCGAGCAGACGCGGTACTTCGGAAAGAACCGACTGAGCCCCTTTATCGTCGCGCGCAAGCCCGCCTGAGGCAGACCGACGCCTTATTCTGAGAGACCGAAGCATGCACTTTATAAGCCGTCGCGAATGGGCGTTCCTTGCCCTCGTGTTCCTCTACTCTTTCATTCCGGCAGTCGTAGGGCTGGTCCGGCTTCCGGAACTTCTCGGCGCTCGGGCGATCATCCCGCCGAACCCGCGTGCGGTGTTCGATCCCCTCCCGATCACATTGCATATCCTCGGCAGTTCAGTTTTCTGCCTTGTGGGGGCTGTGCAATTCCTCCCGAGCCTGAGGCGCTACCGCCCGGCCCTGCACAGGACCCTCGGGCGGATTGTGGCGGCAGCGGGATGCATCAGCGCACTAACCGGGCTCTGGATGACCGTGTCCTACGCATTTCCCGATGCCCTGCAGGGACCAGTGCTTTACGGGGCAAGGGTCACGCTCGGCCTCGCGATGGTCACCCTCATCGCATGGGCCATCGTCGCGATCCGGTCGCGAAACGTCGCCGCGCACCGCGCCGCGATGCTGCGCGCCTATGCCATCGGCCAAGGGGCCTCAACGCAAACCGCGCTCTTTCTGGTCGCAATGGCCCTCTTTGACACCGAACTGCAGGGGTTTTCGCGAGACCTCCTGATGGTTGGGGCGTGGGCCATCAACCTTGCGATTGCGGAACTCCTTATCCGCCGCGCCTTTGCAACGCGCACATCCGGCGCGGTGATCTGAACCCGGTCGTGCTCCCGACCTGATACCGGCAAACTCCAGAAACACAGAAAGAAGACGCCAAAATGAGACGGCTCGATCCCCGTATTCTTCTGTCGGCCCTGTGGCTGTTCATACTGCTCAACATCATCTTTCGCGATATTCACCAGTTTGTCCTCGCGTCCCATATCGAGATGCTGCTGACAGGCCATTACAACGGCATCGAGATCACCGAAGGGCTGATGCTTTTGGGCGGTTTCCTCGTCCAAGTGCCGATTGCGATGGTGCTCTATTCGCTCCTGCTAACCCGCAGGATTGGTCGCCCTGTCACCTTTCTTGCAGCGATCGTCACAACCGGTACGCTCCTTTCCTCGGCCCCCACCGACATGGATGACACCTTCCACCTCGTCATCGAGATCGTGGCTCTAATCGCAATTCTCTGGACCGCATGGACGTGGCCCGAGGACGAACACACCGCGCCGCAATCCGACGCAAGTTCTCCGTAAAAAACGTGCGCGCACCGCGGACACGATGAATGAATAATAGGACCAAATAGATGTTGGAAGAAACGCCTTTAGACGATGCGTTTGATATTTATGACAAGCTCGCACCTCGCTACGACAAACTTCATCATCGCTGGCTGCGTCATGCAGGCGGCGAGGCGCAGGCCGCCCTGGAAGGTCTGGTGCGTGCACTTGCGACGCCGAATTCGAGGCTTTTGGATGCTGGCTGCGGCACCGGCAACCTGGCACGTAGACTGATCGCCGAGGGCATGCCGCCGAATTTGATGACCCTTCTCGACCCGTCCGCAGCGATGCTTGCACGCTGTGCCGACATTCCTGTGCCGAAGATACAAGGACGGTTGGAGTCCCTGCCGTTTGAAGATGGCACGTTCGATCTTGTGACGTGTGCTTGGGCTTTGGAAACCGTCCCCGATCCCCACCTGGCTTTGAGTGAGCTTTGCAGGGTTGTTCGAGCCGGCGGCGCGCTTTGTCTCGCGTTTTGCGCGGATGAGCCTGCCCGTGGTCTTGCCGGCAGCCTCATGCGCCAGGCGCTTTTGTTTCGCGGGACCGGCCGATTTATGTCCCGCTCCCGATTGATGCAGGCAATCGAGCGTTTCGAAAATTTTGAAGTGCGGGCAATTCCGAGCCATGGTCCGGCCTCGACCTTACTTGCTAGGCGGTCTGGCGCAGCAACCCAGGGGTCTTTGTAGCCGGGCTTAAAGTTGAAAATGACGACCACAGAATTACGGAGATCAAGCATGATTGGATATGTTACCCTCGGAACCAACAACTTCGAGGCCGCGCTGAAATTCTACGACGCCTTGTTTTCGAGCGTGGGCGCAAACCGTCTTTGGAAACAGGGCGATATGGCCGCATGGGGCCGCTCAAGGGCCGAGCCTGCGTTATGCCTTGCTTGTCCATTCAATGGGGCACCGGCAAGCGTTGGAAACGGGGTGATGGTCGCTTTGAAAATGACCAACAGAAAAGCCGTCGATACGCTTCACGCAAAGTGCCTCGAACTTGGCGGAACAGATGAGGGACCCCCCGGCACACGCGGAGATCATGGTTTCTACGGAGGGTATTTCCGGGATCTGGATGGCAACAAACTGAATGCGTATGTCCCAGCGTGACAGCAGGCAAAGAGTTGGCTGTTGAAATATCGCGTCCAGCGGACAATGAGAGACGAGCACATCGAAAGACGCCGCAATGAGATCTGAAATAAAATTCGTCCGATTGTCGGAAATCGACCCAACCGAAATCTTAGCGCACATGTCCGACCCTCGTGTCGCCGAGCATATGCCGCTTCTGAGATTTACTTGGAATGCCGAGACAGTGGCGCGGTTTGTCGCCAAAAAGGAAGAGTGTTGGCACCGTGACGGACTTGGACATTGGGCATTCTTGTCCGATGACCGATATGTCGGCTGGGGTGGATTTCAAAAAGAAGGAGCCGAGTGGGATTTCGGACTGGTCTTGCGGCCCGACACGTTTGGCCTCGGGCCGCGCATCTCGCGAAAGGCGATCGACTTTGCAATTTCCGATGAACGCATCCCGTATGTGACCTTCCTTTTACCACCGTCACGCACGAACCTGCGGGCACTCGACAGACTTGGTGCTTGGCGGGTTGGCGAAGTCGACTATGACGGGGCGACCTTCCTCAAATTTCAACTTGCGACAGAGTGACAGCATTGTCCGATTTCTGGTACATCGCCAGCTCCAGAGTGTGTTGTAACTCGCGGCCCTTAGCCGACATCCATCAGCCCTTTGAAATACTGCGTTAGCAGCCCGCATTTCAGACATTCGCTGCGATTGCGAAGGCTAGTCTAGGTGAATTCTCACTCCGCGGTCGAAAGTGGCATCTCTACCTCAGACTTGTCTCATTCATTGCTAGGTTTCGAAGGCTACAACAAACTCCAACCAGCTATCGATGCCGGGGGTCAAGATCTGGGGCCAGGCACGAAAACAAATCTGAGGACACATGCGAATTTGATTCTCTAAACCTTTTTACAATTGAATCGCGCCAATCAAACGACGTTCGTAACATCACAACCTTGTCTCGGGTTCGCCAACAAAAAATTTTAGAACCGATAAGTCGCGCCTAGCACAGGCCCCGACTGATCAAATGTAAAATCGTTGCCGTCGATTTCATGATCGAATGAGATATAGCGATAACCACCGCGGATCAGCCACCTGTCGTTGATTGCGTAATCTGCCGTCAGCAGAATCTGCCAGGTTTCACTGTCGCTGCGGAAGCCTCCGTAGTCGACAAAACCGGAGCCCGACCACTTATCCGAGAACTGTACCCGTGCTCTGGCGCCGATGACAGGGTCGGTCCAGCTATCGTCTGCCGTTGTTGTGCGCCCCGGTGCCGCGCCGGGTAGAAGGGTAAATTCCGTTTCGGTGCTGAACCACCGGAAACCCCCGGCGACGTCAACGGTGATAGTTGGCGCTTCATACACTCTGTAGCCAACATAGCCACTCAGGTATTGTGTGGTAAATGATGTCTCCAGACCCGAGCCGACAGGTCCAGGAGCGCTGTTACTGAAAGATAAGTCTGTGTAGTTGTAATCTGCAAGTATCAGCCAACGTCCGTTGGTGGCCGAGAACGCACTCATAAAGGCAAAATCGAGGTTTTCCAACGCATCCGAAAAGCTGAGCGTACCGTCCAGAGTGCCCAAAGGTGTGTCCAATGTAGTCTCTGTTTCCGGCATGAACAGGTAGATTGTGGCCTCATATGACCAATCTGATTGTTGTGCCGAAGCCGCTGTGGCCACAGATGCAAAAAAAGCTACTCCGCAAGCGTAGCTTTTCACCCAAATTGACGAAATCATTCTGTCCCTCCCGTCAAACAATCAAGTTTGAATAAATGGTCTTTGGTTTGTGGTTGTTTGGCTATGGGCCTCATTCTACAGCTCCTTCGGTTGCCATCGAACCGCTGCCGACACGATTAATATCTGTGTTCGGGAAGAACTCGGACCAGACATGCCAGAATGTGCCTGCGCGCAGGGTTTCGACACGTTTTAGCTGACCCTGATCTGAATGGCCCCAAAAATCGCATTGGCTCACAGGTTGACCAAAGTCGTTGTACCAAACGCCTAGGCTTTCATACTTTGGATCCAAGCTGACCACGACATCTCGTCCGCCGACATTGGCATTCACGATCCACTCGTTCTCGACGATGAAATCATCAGTCCAGCAAACCGCATCCTTACCGATCGTAATTCCCCAAACGTAGGTTTTATTTGGTAACCGATCGTCTGAACGATCCATGTTGTCCATCACGGGCGCGTCTTCCTGATGCTGGCGTCCGATGCCCCAGCCAAACGTGATCTCGGTCATCATATCCAGCAGGCGCAAAAATGGGTTCGGGGATGGCTTGTTCAGAAATACCTCACCGTCAGGATAGGCCTTCTGAAACCCGCGGAACGTCATTCGAAAGGTTGGCCAGGGCTCCATTTGCGCTTCGGGTCGAAGAGGGCAGGCAGGACCGTCGGAGTTAGGGTCGCGGTCCGCCTCGCGGAAACCATAGATGTGCTGGATCGGCTCGCCCGTGTCGTTATCGCGCAGGATTAGGTTATTGCCATGCTGGGCCAAAACCTCGAGATTCAACCGTCGTCCTTCTATTCGCGGAATGTAACCCTGACCCAAATTGGCCATAGCACAATAGGTCATGACCACGTCTTCACCACCCAAGCCATCTACATTCCCGGCCAGATGAGGGCGCATAATCTGCGCATCCGGGTGCGCGCGGGCTTGGCCGTTGTTTTCGATGACTATGACGGGCGCAGTTGGTCCGACATATTTGCGGGCTTCTTCAATTGGAAAGTACTGTGCGTCATTGAGCTGGTTCCTTAGACCCAAATGCACCCAAACGTAGGGAAACCCATAAAGAAGAAGAGTAAGCACAGCCGCTATGAGCCAAAGCCAGAAAGGGCCACCGCCCAAAAGGAAATGCGCAAGTGTTGCCGCTGCAAACCCGCCAAGTCCGATACCGATCAGGCGATATTCATTGCGGATAAAGCGCACCATATTCTCGCGCTTTACCTTCAGCAGCATTTGAGAGACGTCGCCAAGGTCTCTGAAATAGACAAAGCCGATCCCAAGGGATGTGATCAAACCCAGTGCAAAGAAAAGTAGTCCAATCATGTGATGATCCTAAAGGCTTTGGTGCGTCGCTGCCGTTATCGGTGTTATTGCTGCGGGGCTTGGCGTTTGATCAGGAACGCCTCAACCGCTTGTCGCGATTCTGGGCGCGTGTTTTCAATCCCTTCATAGGGCACGCCATAGGCCGGCGGACTATCTGGATATTTCTCTTTACGGGCCATGTGTCGGCCCAGAATTCGCACAAACTCCTGTCCACCCCAGGCGCCAACCTCGGTTGAGACTGAAAATTCTTCGCGAGTGTCGCGATATAGGTCAAAGAATTCGGCGGCGATGGGGTTTTTGCCAGGTGGCGGCAAGATGAGTTTGAGTTGATCTTTGACGACGGCTTCGGGTTTTTTGTCTGAATAGATGATCACGTGGTCGCGGCGCGATTTTGCTTCGTCGTCGAAAAGCAATGCAGCAGATTGATCCACGCCGTCAATCAAGCGATCGCGTGGGACAAACTGATCGGCACCGGCGAAGCGAGCCATCGTTGTATAGAGATCGGAGATGTGGATGATGCTGTTGAGAAGGCCATCTGCTGTGATCATGCCGGGCCACCGGATAAATGCATCAACCCGTACACCGCCCTCGGTGGTATCGGCTTTACCGCCACGAAAGATCATCGGAGTGAACCCTGATTGCGGTGAGTACTTGGTGAAATGACCGTTGTCGCCCATTACTATAACGATTGTATTCTCAGCTAAGCCGAGCTCGTCAATTCTGGTGAACAGATCACCAAGCCATTGATCCAGCAACTGCATCTTGTCGACATAAAGTCCGCCGTTAGCGCTTTTAGGACCCGTTCTGCCGGTTCGTGTGTTGTCTAGCGGAATCATTGGCCAGTATTGCAGGAAGAATGGTTCTTCATCGCCAGCCAAACGCTCCAATTCGTCCATGGTCTTGTCCTGGAAGGCTTGGTTCATCTCGTCATACTTTGCGGCGTTCCAGCGCTCGCCAGGTTCCATTCGGATTTCGCGGATCGGGCCGCCAGCTTCGCCTTCAATAACGGTCATCATGGCCGAGGCATCAGGACGGAACCACTGGTCGATGGTGTACTTATCATCGTAGTCCCGAATAGCCACCGAAACCTGTTCCTTGATCGCGTCATCATGGAAGATCGTTAGTTGCCCCTGTTGGTGGATTGCATGCTGGGCATAATCGAACCCCTGATTCATCGCCCAGCTTTCTGAAATATCCCCCATGTGCCATTTGCCAACGTGGCTGGTAGAGTATCCAGCCTGTTTTAGTACTTCCGCCAGTGTAGCCTCTTCCCCTGGAAGGCCTTCCCCGGCGATATCAACCTGTGTGTTGCCCATTCCCATACGGACGGGTAGCCGCCCGGTCATTTGGGCAACGCGGGTCGGGGTGCAGGACGGTTCGGTATACATCCGAACCATACGCATCGCTTCATCAGAGAAATCATTGATGTTGGGCGTCTCATAGCCCCGGACGGCATTCAACTCGGGTATTCCCATATCTCCGAAGCCAAGATCATCGATCAAGACACTGACTATGTTTGGGGGTTGCCCCTTGTTCCTATCTCGAAAAGCCGCCAGAGCCTCATCAACAGCGATGTCATCTTGCACCCATTTATCCGCGTGTTGTGCCTGCAAAACATAAAACTCAGCATCGTGTTGGATTGGGTCTTCCTGCGCTTGCAAAGGTGGTGCCGTAACGCCTGCACAAAAAACCAGAAGCCATTGTAGTTTCATTCCGTCTCCCCCAGGTTTGAAGCCGAGCTTCGGTGTTTGATCTTAGATGCGTTAACCACTTGTAACATCGTTATATTCAAATATTTACTTAAATTTGCGACGTCACTGCCAGCTCATGAATACATCACGGGTCAGTTCAGTTTCCGGACGCAGGTTTTCGATGCCCTCATAGGGGGTACCTTTGCCGATCTCTGAATGTGGATATTTGGCGATCATCTTCTGGTGGCGCTTTATCATATCCTGAAAAGATGCACCGGCCCAAAGCGAGTAGCCAACCAACGGGTGTTCCTCACGAGGGTCCCGATAGATGTTATAGGTTGGAGCAGCCGCGCCGGGTTGACCAGGGGCAGGAAGGTGCATCTTGAATTCTTGTTTAACGACCGAGCGCAAGACAGGACCTTCGTAGACATAGACATAGTCGCGCCGACCGTTCCCCTCGCCGTTCAACAGTAACGCCGTCTGGTCAATGCCGTCTATCACACGGTCCCTTGGGATAAAGGCGGTGGCTCCGGCAATTCGCGCCATTGTGGTGAAGATATCTGAAACATGAACGATGTCGCCAGCTGCACTGTTGGGTTCGATCACACCGGGCCAGCGAATGAATGCATCGGTTCTTACTCCGCCTTCAAGATGCTGAGTTTTGCCTCCGCGATAGATTAGTTGGTTCAGGCCGGATGAGCCTTCATAGTGATACATCAGACCATTATCTGCCATCAGAACAACAATTGTGTTGTCTGCCGTGCCGGTTTCTTCAAGCTTGGCCAAGAGATCTCCAATCCATCCATCAAGCAGTTGCAGCTTGTCTGCATGAAACCCGCCATTTCGTGAAATTGCCTGATCCGGGTAGACGAAGTTCAACGGGTACAGCGGCCAGTATTGCAAGAAGAACGGCGCATCCTCGGAGGCTACACGTTCGAGTTGCTCCAGCGCCTGCCGTTGATATCGTTCGTTCATCTCTTCATATTTGGCCTGCGTCCAAACCTCACCGGCTGACATGTCTACTTCCAGGGCGGGCCCACCGGCTTCGGCCTCGACACCGGTGACAAGACCATATGGCTTGAAGCGCTCATCCAGCAGGAACTGATTGTTCTGCCCCTCGGGCACGTAGCCGAGCATGGCGTTGGACCTCATTGCCTCGGGGATCATGAGGCTCAGCTGCACTTGCTGGTGTAGTGGAAATGCGGCCCAGTCGAATCCCTGATTGTGTGGGTACGATTGCTCAATGTCACCTTGGTGCCATTTGCCGATATGCGCCGTATTGTAGCCGACTTGTTTCAGTATCTCCGGCAGTGTCACTTCGCTGGTCGGAAGACCTTCTCCAACCAAAGCCACTTTGACCTCTTCGACACCGGCGCGTATTGGGTGGCGCCCTGTCAGCATGGCGGTACGTGTGGGAGTACAAGAGGGTTCGGTATACATGCGCATCAGCGACATGCCTTCGGTAGCCAACTGATTGATGCTGGGTGTCTCGATCCCCATGACGTAATTCATCTTGCGGTCACCCATCTGACCAAAGCTTACATCATCGATCAAGATGTAGAGGAAATTAGGAGGCTTGCCGCCATTGGCCGCACGAATTTCGGTCAGCTTGGCGTCGACTTCAACGTCTTGCGCATCCCATGCCTCACCAAACTGCGCGCGAAGGAATTCGAACTCGCCGTCATGAACAATCGGGGTTTCCTGAGCAAGCGCGGAGCCGGCACCAATCAACAACGCAGGCAAAATGTATCTAAGTCTCATGTCAAACCTCCAAATCTTTGTTCCGTACCGATTCCGAATCAAGGCCATGCGCCTGCAACCGTCCGTCAATACTGCTGCGCAGGTCCGAAAGGCTTTCTGCCAGATCGGCGAGATAGCGCATCTGAAGAACAGACTGCGACCTTGGCGGCACCGCCAGTTCGGCGAAGACCTCTTTGTAGTCGCGGCAAATTCGATCAAACTCTTGGTCTTTTGCCCGCAGGTCCTGCAGCAGGCGACCCGCTTCGGGAAATTGGGATTCAAAGAACTCATCATCCGTCATTGGCAGCGCCCTTCAGGCATTCGTTTGCCAAGCATGCATCCAACAGAATATGTATTGAACGTATAAAGCCGCATGCTACCGTAGCACCATGGCGACAAACCCTTATTGCGAAAGGATAGTTCTTTGACCGTCAGCATGGACGATCAGGAACAGAATGACACTCAACAGTTCTCGGCCGAGCAGGTGCGCGATGCGTTGGATAGGGTTCAGAAGTCAGATGAATTCAAAGGGTCCGCCCGCATGCGGTCTTTTCTGTCTTATGTTGTGATGGAATCGCTCGAGGGTCGTTCCAACGAGATACGCGCCAAAACCATTGCGATGGATGTTTATGGATACGACGCGGATGAGCTATTGAAACGCGAAGGCGTCGTACGCGTGGATGCGGGACGTGTTCGGCGAAAACTCCAAGCTTATTATGAAAGTAATGGGATTGCTGACAAATTGGTAATCTCATTGCCTGTCGGAAGTTACGCACCCGAGTTTTTGCCGGGCTCCAATCGAAGCAGACAACCATTACGCGGAAGGCAACAGGCTTACGCAGTCGTTATTTCGCTTTCACTTCTAGTAGCCGGTATTCTAGTCGGTGTTCTGATCGGCCGCAGTTCGCAATCTGTTGCTCCAAAAACTGGCAAAACTGCGATCTACGACGTGTCGCCAGCCCGCGTCGAAGCAATGAACCTAAGCAACGCAGGCCGGGATCTGATTTTTCCGGTTACAGATTTGGCACGCCTTCAACCTGCGTTGTTAATATTCCAAACAGCAATTGAACGAGATCCGTTTTATTACGGGGGGTATGCTGGCGCTTCTCAGGTCGAAACCATGTTCGCCATCATGAAATCTGGCGATCCCGGTTCTGATGAGTTTTTGCACGCGGCCGACAAGAATAGTGCTTATGCTTTGGAATTGGCTCCGGATGCAGCATGGCCGCTTTCAGCGCGAGCCTGGTTTGAATTTGGGGTGGGCAATTACGATAGCGCAGTTCGATTATCCCAACGGGCCGTAGGTTTGGCACCCGATGATTCACATGTTGCTGAATTCGATGCCTTGATTTCCCTTTATACATCTGATTTTGAACGAGTTTTGTCTCAATCAGCGCGATATAGAGTCCTGGCCCCACAAGGAGGGGGACTTGTATTTGACAATGCATTGGGTGCGGCTCAGTTCCATACGGGAGACTATGCTGCCGCAATCCGGACGTTTGATGAAACAATATCGCGCGGTGGGCCGTTCGGACCAATTTCCGCAGCTTACCTTATGGCAGCCCACTGGAGGAACGGAGAACAAGCAGAGGCACAGCGACTTGCAAAAGTGTTTTCGGACACTTGGCCAAGCTTCCCTCTCGAAGCACTGAAGGCTCGAGTGTTTGTAGACCCGCAGCCAGTTCAAGAGCTGATCAGTGCAATGAAGGCTGCGGGTTGGTCAGGAACCGTCAGGCCCTGATTCTACGCAGTAGGATGTGTCACAATCAATTTTCTCAGATTGGAATGACATAAAGACCAGCGTAAAAATGCCAGCGCCATGCCGCGAAGTAGAGTTTGTTTGCGCCGCCCTCGGACTGCGCAGGTGTATCGGTAATAGTCATTTAGTGGCCTCCAAGCACTATCGTGCCGCATCCAGCGGGAT
>NZ_JBXWQG010000013.1:0-95242 GCF_059612265.1 Ruegeria sp. CDSA077 | reverse complement strand
GGCGTTGTGTCGAAAATCGTCGAGTAATTCGCGCAAGCGAATGATCAAATGGAAAGGGCGCCCATCCGGCGCCCTTTTTGATGCTATGTTCTGATCAGTGCGTTTTCCTCAATGTAATCAGCGCATTCTGAGAAGCCACGCAAACGAATCTTTTGCAGTTCGTTCACTGTAACCGGAAGGTCGTACCCTGCTTGTCTGGATAGCCCTTCGCACTGGGGGCCAACTCTGGCGGCGCAACCAGACAGGACACCAGTTCCGATCCAAATCAAAATCAGAAATCGCATTGCGGAACCTCAACTATCGTTTCTTCGTTGTAGATGGTGCTGTCCTCAAGTGTCATTTGTCCTCGCAGCATAATCGCGTTTTCGCTGGTTATGCCTTCAGGCAGCTTGAGTGACAGAACTCGGGCAAAGGTCTCACCAATTTTTGCCGCGTTTTCCACAGTCATTACTTGCTCAGATATTCGGAGCTGATTGTCCGGCGCATCGACAATTTCCCGGTAGTCGAGCTTGTATGCCTGAATGGAAAAACTGACGGGCTCAATAACTATTCCTTTTGGGTTTTTCACCTGGATTCTGGCGGCAAGCGTACAGTCATCGTGAATTTTCGAGGTAACGGTCAAGGTCGCGTGGGAAGAATGATCCTGTCGAACAAGAACATACCAACCAGCGACCAACGCGGCTGTTATCACAACAATTTTTTGGACAATGTCCAACAACTTGTCGGCAGTTTCCATTCACCAACTCTCCACCATTGTTTGGTCACCTGCGGCATTGGCACGCAAGAAAATGCCAGGCAAAGCCTATTTGAGGTGAACCATCGTATATTGGTTGGCTTGAAATCAAGAGGTTAGCTGGAATTTCCCCCGGAACCCTTCTGTGGCCACCAAAAGGCGTGAGATCCAGAAATGCGACAACAAGAGGAGTGGTCCTTACCTGCGCCAGTTTGGTAAGGGTCGACAATTTGAGTGTGACCACTCGTGATCAGCCTGCTCGGAGTTGCGAAGGATCAATCCGCTGCCAGTTGAGCAGCAGCCCTAACAGCCTTGATGTTCTTGCCGTAAATTTCAGGTTTGTCCACCGACCCGCCCTTGAAAACCGCCGATCCGGCGACCAGAACATCGGCTCCTGCTTCCGCAACCAGCGGGGCAGTTTTGGGGTCTACACCACCGTCGATTTCGATGTGCACCGGGCGGTCGCCGATCATCTGGCGCAGGCGGCGGATTTTTCTGGTCATGTCGATGAACTTCTGACCACCAAAGCCGGGGTTTACGGTCATAATGCAGATGAGATCGGTCAGATCCAACAGGTGCTCCACCGCTTCGGCCGGGGTGCCCGGGTTCAGCGCGATACCGGCCTTCATCCCTGCGGCGCGGATGGCCTGCAGGGTGCGGTGCGAATGCGGTCCTGCCTCGATATGGGCGGTCAGCACATCGGCCCCGGCATCGGCATAGGCCTGAATATAGGGATCGACCGGCGCGATCATCAGATGCACGTCCATCACCGTTTTGACATGCGGGCGGAAGGCTTTGACGGCGGGCGGACCAAAGGTCAGGTTGGGAACAAAATGGCCATCCATCACGTCGATATGCACCCAGTCGGCGCCCTGCGCCTCGATGGCCTGAATCTCGGCACCGAAATTGGCGAAATCGGCGGACAGGATCGACGGGGCGATCTTGATAGTGCGGTCAAAGCTCATGGTGGCCTCGTGTCATCTGAACAGTTGAGGATGCGTATAGCGTTGAGGTCAGATGATGGATAGCCCCCGCGACAATCGCGCCGTAACAAAACTTTCACCTTACTGACACACAGCCGTTGAACAGTGGCTGTAGCTGACCGCCAAGACGAATTGGGGGTGGCCTGTGCTGCGTATCGACAAACTGACCAAACGCTTCGGCGATAATCTAGCCGTGGATGCGGCGACCTTGGATGTGGACAAACCGTGCATGATCGGCATCATCGGGCGATCCGGCGCCGGGAAATCCACCCTTTTGCGGATGGTCAATCGCCTGACCGATTCCAGCGAAGGCAAGATCCTGTTCGAAGGCCGCGATGTCACCCAGTTGAAGGGGCGAGGCAAGCGGGCGTGGCAGGCCGAATGCGCCATGATCTTTCAGCAGTTCAATCTGGTGCCGCGCATGGATGTGGTGTCGAACGTGCTGCATGGCACGCTGAACCGCCAATCAACGCTGGCCACCATGTTCAACCTGTTCCCGATGGAGAACATCCACCGCGCGATCGACATTCTGGATCGTCTGGGCATCGCGGAACATGCGCCGAAACGCGCCGAGGCCCTGTCGGGCGGACAACAACAGCGTGTCGCCATTGCGCGGGCGCTGATGCAGGACCCCAAGATCATTCTGGCGGACGAACCGATTGCCTCGCTGGACCCGATGAATGCCCAGGTGGTGATGCAGGCCCTGCGCCGTATCCACGAAGAGGACGGCCGCACGGTCATCGCCAACCTGCACACGCTGGACACCGCGCGCCGCTATTGCGACCGCGTTGTCGGCATGCGCGACGGCCGCATCGTCTTTGACGGGTTGCCCGAACAACTGACCACCGGCGTCGCTCGCGAGATCTATGGGGCCGATGCGAGTTTCTCGGAAGAGGCGACCTCGACCGAGATCGAAACGCTCGACGCCACCCAGAAGGCCCTAATGGAAGCCGAAGCCACCATCTGAGCCACCCCAACCACCTTTCATCGCCCGACCCGATGAGAGGTCGGGGACATCAACCTGGAGAGAGACAGATGAAAAACCTAATTGCTGCCCTTGTTGCGACCACTGCCATGGCCGCGCCCGCTATGGCGCAGGAAATCAGCGAATTCCGCATTGGTATTCTGGGCGGCGAAAACGCCCAAGACCGGATGAGCAAAAACGAATGCCTGCGCGAATACACCGAAGAGCTGCTGGGCGTTCCGACCAAGCTGTTTGCACCCGCCGACTATAACGGTGTGATCCAGGGCCTGCTGGGCGGCACGATTGACGTCGCCTGGCTGGGCGCGTCGGGCTATGCCAAAACCTATCTGAGCGATCCCGAAGCGGTTGAGCCGGTTCTGGTCAAGGTCAACAGTGATGGCGGCTATGGCTACTACTCGGTAGGCTTTGCGCGCAAAGACAGCGGCATCGCCTCGCTGGACGACATGAAGGGTAAGGCCTTTGGTTTTGGTGATCCGAACTCGACCTCAGGCTACCTGATCCCTTCGATCGAAATTCCACAGGCCACCGGTGCCACCATGGACTCGGGCGATTACTTCGGTGAGGTCAAGTTCACCGGCGGTCACGAACAGACTATCGTTGCTGTAAACAACGGTGACGTTGACGGCGGCGTGACCTGGGCCGACGGCCTGGGTGATTGGGAAGATGGCTATCAGTCGGGCGCGCTGCGCCGCGCTGTTGATGCCGGTCTGGTCGACATGAACGATCTGGTCGAGATCTGGAAATCGGCGCCGATCCCGGAAGGCCCGGTCGTTCTGCGCAAGGCCTTGCCCGAAGATGTCAAAGTTCAGGTCACTGAGCTGTGGAACACGCTGGACGAAAAAGACCGCGAATGTTTCTACGGCGTGGCAGCAGGCGAAGCCAAGAGCTTTGATCCCATCACGCATGAGGCCTACGAGGTCATCATTGAAGCCCGCAAGCTGAAGTCCAACTAAGCCTGCAACTCACATGATCGGGGTCCGGTGTTATACCGGACCCCGTTTTCTCAGGAGCATTCTATGACAGACCTGACCGCAGGGTCCCACAGTGTCGATCAGATCCGCGACGAATACTCAGAAATGACCCGGCGAAAACGGGCTTATGGTGGCATTCTCCTGATCCTGTTTGTGGCTTTGATGGCTGCAGGGTTCCGCACTGCGGATGATCGAAACGCAGGCAGTTTCGTTGACGGTTGGCGCAGGGTTTTCGACTATCCGGCCGAGGTTCTCTCGGAAGCGTGGGAAAAGATCGGCGCGATGCCGGAGAATCTGATCCGGTTCTTTCCGGCCTTGATCGAGACGATCAATATCGCGGCAGCATCAACCCTGATCGGTACAATTGTGGGGACATTTCTTGCCCTGATGTCGACACGGGGCATGGCGCAGTGGCCATCTCTGATCCCATTGTTTCGTCGGATTTCCGATATCTGCAGGGCCATCCCTGAAATCGTTATCGCGCTGGTTTTGATCTTTATTCTCGGCGGCGGTCCGGTTCCGGCAATGATTGCGATTGCCATCCATACCGCCGGTGCATTGGGCAAGCTGTTCTCGGAAGTGAACGAGAACGCTTCGCTGAAGCCGATTGAGGGGCTGCATTCGGTGGGCGCGAACTGGTCGCAACGGATGTATTTGGGCGTGATCCCACAGGTCGGACCGAACTATGTCAGCTATGCCTTGCTGCGGTTCGAGATCAACATCCGTGCCTCGGCCATCCTCGGTTTCGTCGGTGCTGGCGGTCTGGGATATGAGCTGCGCAACGCGATGTCATGGGGGCAGGGGCGCTACGACGAGGCCGCGGCCATCTTCCTTCTGCTTTTTGTCACAATCATGGTCGTGGATCAGCTGTCCGGCTATCTGCGGGATCGCCTGACCCACGGGTCGGAAAAAGGAGCTTCGGCATGACGACCTTTGCCACTGATCTGTCGACAGATGACCTCAAGGCCGAGGCCGGTCGTTTGTTCAACCGCAAACGGATCGTGAATTTCGGGTTGCCCGGCCTTGTCGTTGTTTACCTGATCTATGTGTTCTTTGCCTTTGACGTGCCCGGTATTGCCGGGCGTGCAAATTGGGAAAACGGCAAGACGCTTGTTGCCGACAGCTACAGCTACAAAACCCATGTCACGCGGGATAACCGCAATGGTGATGTGTCCGTTGCGGTCGAAGGGGACCGCAAAGGCACCTATCCTGACGGGACCGCACCCGACTGGGTGGCGTTGGGCGAAACCACGATCATTGACCTGGAAGATGGTCACGTGGTGCGTTTCGGCCCCGAGACAATCGAATACGATATCCCTGGCTATGGCGTCGTGCGCGCTTCGCCCAGCCGGGCCTCTGGTGTGCAAGCAGAGTTACCGGCGGGCGATGTTCCAGACTGGATCAATGTCTCGAAAAATCGGCTGGCGATCACCACCGATGCCGGGCGTCTGACCGTGACCCGCAACCGGTCCGAAGTGTTTCGCTATTTCCCAGGGTGGGAGCTGTTTTGGTTCACCCTCGACAGCCCGTATTATGGCAAATCCTTCCCCGAGTTGGTCAGCCGCGCCACCGCCGGTGAGGCCGGTGCCATTTTCAACGATTTCTGGACCAACAAGATCTGGCGGCATCAGGATGTGGCCTGGGCCATCTTTGAGACGATCCTGATGGCGTTTCTGGGCACAATGGGGGCAGGGATTATCGCCTTGCCACTGGCGTTCCTGGCGACGCGGAACTTTAACCCCTTGCGGTCGGTGCGCTTTGCCACACGGCGGGTGTTCGACTTTGTACGCGGTGTTGACGCCTTGATCTGGACCGTTGTTCTGGCACGGGCCTTCGGACCGGGGCCGCTGACAGGAGCACTGGCAATTCTGGTGACCGATACCGGGACATTCGGAAAGATCTTCTCAGAAGCGCTGGAGAATGTGGATGAGAAGCAGATCGAGGGCGTGCAGTCGACCGGTGCGAATGCGCCGCAGCGCTATCGCTTTGGCGTGATCCCACAGATCACTCCCGTGCTGTTGAGCCAGCTTTTGTACTTTCTCGAATCCAACACCCGCAGCGCGACCATAATTGGAGCGATTACTGGCGGCGGCATTGGTCTGTTGCTGACGCAGGCGATCATCACTCAGAAAGATTGGGAAGAGGTCGCCTATTACATCGTTCTGATCATTCTCATGGTGATGTTGATGGATTGGTTCTCGGGCTGGTTACGGCGTCGTCTGATCCAGGGCGACAGCGGCAAGAAGAGCAAGCCGAGCAACGCGAAAACCAAAGATTTTATTCTGCCGTGAGCGCAGCTTGAAAGGTCAGGACTATGGCACGATTGCGCACGGATGAACCGTTCATCCATCCCGATTGCCAGATTACCAACAGCAGCTTTGGTGCATTTGTCGAGATTGGCACCGGCAGTCGGATCGCCAACGCGGTCTGGGGCGACTATTCCTATTGCGACCGGACCTGCGACATCGCCAACGCCCAGATCGGCAAGTTTTCGAACATTGCCAGCTTTACCCGGATCGGCGCCACGGATCACCCGTTGCAAAAGGCCTCGCTGCATCATTTTAGCTATCGGTCGGCTGACTATTGGGACGATGCCGTGGATGATGCGGAGTGGTTTGCCCATCGCGCAAGCCGGATCGCATATATCGGGCATGACACATGGATCGGTCACGGAGCGATCATCAAGCCCGAGGTGACAATCGGTAATGGTGCGGTCATCGCATCCGGGGCGCTGGTGACCAAAGACGTACCGCCCTACATGATCGTTGCTGGGGTGGCGGCCCAACCACTCCGCCCCAGGTTCCCACAAGCGGTTGCGGATCGGATAGAGCAGTTGGCCTGGTGGGACTGGGACAACAGCCGCTTGCGTGACGCATTGCCGGATTTTCGCAAACTAGAGGCTGAGGCGTTTTTGGAGAAATACGAATAGCTGGCCCTGTGACCCTGAGTGCTCCGCGCCCGCAGAAGCATCGGTTTCGCCGATCCCCCTTTGCGGCCTTGGGCCGGGCGCCGCGCTTTGCGCGGCGCTACGACCAACGGGATGAGACCTCCGATAGGAGGTTGAAGACGGGCGGGAGACCTACGGGATCAATCCTCGTTCAGGGTCAGCGTGACTCGCTCTCCGGCAAAGGTTGTTCTTCCGTACTCGACAGGATTGCCATCGGGGTCTGCATTGATGCCGATCGAAAACAAGACTGGTGCGCCCTCGGGCAGGTGCAGGTGCAGAGCTTGAGTTGCCGTGGCCGCGCGCGCGGTCAGGCGGGTTGAGATGCGTGTGTAATCCGGCACATCGCATCTTTGCAGGGCCTTGGTGACAGATTGGGTTTCTGTCAGGACCTGCAGAATGTCAGGAAATCGCTTGGCCGGAAAAACGCTTTGAAACAGGCCGATGGGTTGCCCGTCGGCCAGAGACAGACCGTCATAGACATGCACCGTGTCGCCGGTTTCAAGCCCCAATGCATCGGCTTCGGCTTCATCCGCAGCCCGTGTGGTCAGGGCGAGGATCTTCTTGCCGGGCATCTTGCCGCTGGCCGAGATGCTCTTGTGGTATCGCACCCGCTTACCAATCGGATACTCGGTTGGTCGGGTGGCGACGAATACACCGGCCCCGCGCCTAGAATGGACCAGCCCCTGGTCGGCCATATCTGACAGCGCCCGACGAACCGTGTGGCGGTTAACGCCATGCGTTGCGGCCAGTTGCGCTTCGGTCGGCAGCCGGTCACCGGTTTGATACCGCCCTTCGGCAATGTCCGACGTCAGGCTTAGGGCGATGCTTTTCCAGATCGGCGTTTTGTTCATGTCACCAAAAATTCACACAGTTGCGATTGCGAGTCGCCGGGCGGCGGTCTATGATTTGTATAGTTGTATAGGATAAGTAGACAACCCCGCCAAGAGGCTTTGATGACACAACAGACAGATTCCGCGACCGAGGCGCGTAAGACCTGGATGGGCCTGCTGGCCCGCGCGCCAGATGACGCCACGTTGGCGCTGTGGGAGGGCCTCACGGACCGTCCCGGCTTTGAATGGCTGCGCAGCCCCGAAGTGGGCGGCGTGATGGTGCGCGGACGTACCGGCGCCATCGGGGCGCCCTTCAACCTGGGTGAAATGACGGTCACGCGCTGCTCGGTGGTCTTGCAGGATGGCACGGTCGGACATGGCTATGTTCAGGGCCGGTCAAAGCCCAAGGCCGAAGCTGCAGCTGTGATTGATGCGATGATGCAGACTGCGGCAGCAGACCATGTGCGGGAAAACCTGCTCGGTCCGCTGGAACAGAAAATGCAGGCGGTCAAAATCGCGCGGGCAGCAAAGGCGGCGGCAACCAAAGTAGAATTCTTCACGCTGGTTCGGGGAGAAGATTGATGACTGCGCAAACTCAATTCTCGGGCGGGTTCCAGAACATACCGGTTGATTCCGCGCATGCTTTTCGCGCGGCGATGACGGTGATGGCACGCCCTGGCGAAATCCGCAGCCTGTCAGGGGCCGTGCCCCCTGCGCCCTTGTCGGTAGCAGCGGGCACCTTGTTGCTGACTTTATGCGACCCGGAAACCAAGGTACATCTGGCGGGTGAGCTCGACACCGACGCTCTGTGCGAATGGCTGACCTTCCACACCGGCGCGCCGCTGGTTCCTGCTGCCGAGGCGGATTTCGCCGTCGGCACTTGGGGCGGAATTGGTGGGCTGGATCGCTATCGCATCGGAACTGCCGAGTATCCGGATCGGTCAACCACTCTGATTGTTGAGCGTGACAGCCTGGATCAGTCCGGTGCCATTTTGCACGGTCCCGGTATCAAGCAGAGCGCCCGCATGAACCTGCCCGATATCCCGGCGTTGCAGCGCAATGCGGCTCTGTTCACTTTGGGATGTGACTTCTTCTTTACCTGCGGTGACAAACTCGCGGCCCTGCCGCGCAGCACCCAGATCAGCGCGGAGGGCTAAGCGATGTATGTTGCCGTCAAAGGGGGCGAAAAGGCGATTGAGAACGCCCATGCGTGGCTGGCCGAAGAGCGCCGTGGCGACACGGATGTGACCGAACTGAGCCTGGCCCAGATCAGAGAACAGCTGAGCCTGGCGGTGAATCGGGTGATGGCCGAAGGGTCGCTTTATGATCCGGACCTTGCCGCACTGGCGATCAAACAGGCGCGGGGCGATCTGATCGAAGCGATCTTTCTGATCCGCGCCTATCGCACGACATTGCCGCGTTTTGGTTATTCCGAACCGGTTGAAACTGGCAATATGGCCTGTGACCGTCGGATATCGGCGACGTTCAAGGATGCGCCGGGCGGGCAGGTGCTGGGCCCGACATTCGACTACACCCACCGCCTGCTAGATTTCAAACTGGCTGCGGATGGCGAAACTCTACCCGCGCCCGAAGGTACGGCGCGACACGAGCCGACCCCGCATATCACCGAATTCCTCAAGGGTGAGGATATTATTCAGGACGAGCCGGTCAGCGATGCTACGCCTGGCGACCTGACCCGCGAACCGCTGGAGTTTCCGGCGGACCGTCCGCTGCGGTTGCAATCGCTGGCGCGCGGGGATGAGGGGTTTGTGCTGGGCATGGCCTATTCGACTCAGCGCGGCTATGCCCGCAACCACGCCTTTGTTGGCGAGCTGCGGATCGGCAAGGTCGCGGTCGAAATGGACATTCCCGAACTGGGCTTTGCCATCGAGATCGGCGAAGTCGAGTTGACCGAATGTGAGACGGTGAACCAGTTCCAAGGCTCAAAGACTGAGCCGCCACAGTTTACACGCGGCTATGGGCTCGTCTTTGGCCAGTCTGAACGCAAATCCATCGCCATGGCTCTGGTCGACCGGGCGCTGCGGTGGGAGGAGCTGGGCGAGGACAATCTGGGCGCACCTGCACAGGACGAGGAATTTGTCCTGAGCCACTCAGACAATATTCAGGCAACGGGTTTCCTCGAACATATCAAGCTGCCGCATTACGTGGATTTTCAATCCGAACTGGAATTGGTGCGCAAGCTGCGCCGCGAGGCCGAGGAACGGGCTGCATCGAGGGAGGCTGCGGAATGAGCTCTGTACGCTTTGCCCTACAGGCTCGTCCTACGGTTCAAAACCCAGTCGCTGCCCTGATTGGGCGATTTCCTGCCGAATGCTTCGCGCGAATTCACGATTTCAAGCGATTCCCATTCGCACGAAAGGTCGCGGGCCATAGCCCCGAGGCGCCACTTTGCGCGAAAATTGCGCCAGATAAAATAGAGCATAATCGCCAAAAAGAGCGAACAAATACCAAATACGTTCATAAAAACACCAGAAACAAAATAGTTACATCAAATGACTGAATATAACTTCGCATATCTGGACGAACAAACCAAGCGGATGATCCGTCGGGCGATCCTCAAGGGGTTGGCTATTCCCGGATATCAGGTGCCATTTGCCAGCCGAGAGATGCCGATGCCTTATGGCTGGGGTACCGGGGGCGTGCAGGTATCTGCCGCAACTTTGACCCCGGACGATACGTTCAAGGTGATTGATCAGGGTGCGGATGATACGACTAATGCTGTGTCTATCCGTAAGTTTTTCGAGAATACGGCGGGCGTCGCCACCACCGAGGAAACCGAGAAGGCGACGGTCATCCAGACCCGCCACCGCATCCCCGAGGCGAAGCTGCGCGCGGATCAGATTCTTGTCTATCAAGTGCCGATCCCGGAACCGCTGCGGTTTCTGGAACCGCGCGAGACCGAGACACGCAAGATGCACAGCCTCGAAGAATACGGGTTGATGCACGTGAAACTGTACGAAGACATCAGCCAGCATGGTGCGATCTCAACCGCTTATGCTTATCCTGTGATGGTCTCGGACCGTTATGTGATGGACCCGTCCCCCATCCCGAAATTCGACAACCCAAAGCTTGAGATGGACGCGATCCAGCTGTTTGGCGCGGGCCGCGAGCAACGCATCTACGCGGTGCCACCGCATACCAAGGTCGTCAGCCTCGATTTCCAGGATTACCCGTTCGAGGCCACCAAGGCCGACCATCCCTGTGATCTGTGCGGGGCCGAGGACAGCTATCTGGATGAGGTCATCATGGATGATGCAGGTACCCGCATGTTTGTTTGTTCGGACACTGATTATTGCCGGTCGCGCCGCGAGGCGGGCCATGTGGGCCGTTTGGCCAGAGAGGATGCCGCATGAAACGAGAAGATGTGCTTGGAATTGACCACCTTGGCCTTACGGTTTCGGACCTCGACGCCACGCGGACGTTCTTTGTCGATGCGCTGGGTTGGGAGGTCTTCGGCAGCAATCCGGATTATCCGGCGGTTTATGTAACCAATGGCGCGGCGAAGCTGACGCTTTGGCAGCAAAAAGGCAAGGGGCTACAGGGGTTTGACCGGCACAAGAACGTGGGGTTGCATCATGTTGCCTTGAAAGTTCCCGATGAAGAAGCGCTGACTGCAGTTTTCGATGCGGTCAAAGACTGGCCTGCCGTCGCTGTCGAGTTTGCACCTGAACCCTCGGGTTTAGGTCCGAAACTCCATTTCATGATCCGAGAGCCGGGCGGCAATCGGATCGAGTTTTCATATGACCCAAGGTGAATGAAATGACACCGCTGCTGAGTGTACAGGATATCAGAAAATCCTACGGGGTCCGTATCGGCTGTACCGATGTGAGTTTTGACCTCTATCCCGGCGAGGTGATGGGGATCGTAGGTGAGAGTGGTTCGGGCAAGTCAACCCTGCTGAACTGTCTGGCGGGTCATCTGGAGCCGGATGCGGGGCAGGTGATCTTTGACACTCGTGCAGACGGTCCGGTGGATACCGTGACCATGTCGGAACCTGAACGCCGGATGCTGAGCCGCACCGATTGGGCATTCGTGCACCAACATGCGCGCGATGGCTTGCGTATGTCTGTCAGTGCGGGCGGAAATATAGGCGAACGACTGATGGCCGTAGGTGACCGCCACTATGGCGATATCCGCGACAAGGCGATCGACTGGCTGGGTCGGGTTGAGATCGAAGCGGCGCGGGTTGATGATCGTCCGACCGCGTTTTCCGGTGGCATGCAGCAGCGCCTGCAGATCGCGCGGAATCTGGTGACCGGCCCCAGGCTGGTCTTCATGGATGAACCGACTGGTGGTCTGGACGTCTCAGTACAGGCTCGCCTGTTGGACCTGTTGCGCGGGTTGGTTCGGGAAATGGGGCTGAGCGCCATCATTGTCACCCATGATCTTGCTGTTGTCCGTCTGCTGGCGGATCGGCTGATGGTGATGAAAAGCGGTCATGTGGTCGAGGCCGGATTGACTGATCAAGTTCTGGACGATCCGCAGCATGCCTATACGCAACTGCTGGTGTCCAGCGTGTTGCAGGTATGAGGGCCGGGACCATGATTGAACTGAACAATGTCAGCAAAAGCTTTACCCTGCACAATCAGGGCAGCGCGGTGATCCCGGTCATGCAGGGCGCTACGCTCAGGGTTGAACCGGGTGAATGTGTGGCGCTGACCGGCGCGTCGGGCGCAGGGAAATCCACCTTGATGCGGGTGATCTATGGCAACTATCTGGCTGCCTCGGGCCAGGTTCTGGTCGGTGGTTTAGACGTCGCCAAGGCTGAACCGCGCGAGATCTTGACCCTGCGGCGCGAAACGCTGGGCTATGTCAGCCAGTTCCTGCGTGTTGTGCCCAGAGTGCCAACGCTTGAGGTCGTGGCCGAGCCGCTTCTTGCCGTTGGTTGCGATAAACAGAAGGCACTGGACAAGGCCGCGGGTCTGCTCGAGCGTCTGAATATTCCTGAACGGCTCTGGTCCCTTAGTCCGACGACCTTTTCGGGCGGCGAACAGCAGCGCGTGAACATCGCACGCGGATTTGCCCATGAGTACCCGGCCATGCTGCTGGATGAACCCACGGCCAGTCTGGATGCGCAGAATCGCGAAACCGTCCTGTCCCTGATCCTTGAGGCGAAAGAGCGCGGAGTGGCGATTATCGGCATCTTCCATGATGTTGACGGACGGAAGCAGGTTTGCGATCGCGAGATCAACGTTTCGCAATTCACGCCGGGAATTGCGGCATGACGCTTGCCCCGGTCATAGCGGTTGTCGGTCCGTCAGGTGTCGGCAAAGACAGTGTGATTGAGGCGTTGGAAGCCCGCGCAAAAGGTATCCAGCGGCTGCGCCGTGTCGTCACCCGCCCCGAAGGCGAAGCGGGGGAAGATTTCAAACGGGTCACAGATGACGCGTTTCGACAGATGGAAGGTGAGGGCGCATTCGCGCTCAGCTGGCATGCACATGGGTTGCTCTATGGGGTGCCGAAAGAGATTGCGCAGCAACGTCAGGTGGCAGATGCGGTTCTGGTCAACCTGTCGCGCGCTGTGTTGTTGCAGGCGCAAGAGATCTTTGGCGATCTGATTGTTATCTCGTTGACCGCAGACGCGAGCGTTCTGGAGCAACGCTTGTCATTGCGCGGGCGCGAAAGTGACAGCGAACAGGCGCGTCGGTTGGGCCAGGCCAAGACCCCTTTGCCTAAGGGGCTGGTCCGGGTGATCGAGGTCGACAATTCTCGTGCTCTGCAGGATACGGTGGCCATAATTTTGTCCCGCCTTCAGTTGGAAAGCGCATAGCGATGGATCAGGTGAAACCGTCGATCCTCGGCCTCGCCCATCAGGGCCAGATCCGCAATTCGAAAGGGCTTCGGCAAAAGCGGCCCCAGATGGTTTTCCAGGGTGCGCTGGACCGAATCCAGCACGGGCTTGTCCAACCTACCGCTCAAGGTGATGTGAAACCGAAACGCGTTCAGCACATAAGGGTAACCCCATATGACCAGGTTGGCGTCCTGATCCGGTGTCAGTCTGGAGGCGCGGCGATGGTCAAGTTCAGCCGCCGACGGTGGGGACCGGAACATATCAAGCTCTTGAACACAGGCGGCGGCCAACGCGTTCAGCGCGGATGTGTCGCCCAGTGGTCGCAGGGCCAGAAACCGGCCAAGGCGGGCAATCTCAAGACCCTCCATCATGATTGCGCATTGGCTGGCAGCAAGAGTGGCGCAGGCCTCTTGCAACGCTGTGACGGATTGCCCCTCGCGCAGGCGGAACGGGGGTTTCATGGTCGCGTGCAGCCCGTATTTTCGCGGTACCTCCGTAACCGCTGCAACATCCACGCCATCCAGCCCAGGATGGGCGACCTCGGTGCCAGCCTCCATGTCCCAGCCCAGCCAACGGGTTGCGAATTGCGTCCACTCCGCCGTGGCGGGTGGCGCAAAATAGATCGCGTATCGCGTGAATGTCACATTGGCCTCCTATTACGTGGCCTTCCAATACCTCAAACTGTGTGAAGTTCAGATGACAGAAGAATTGATCCTTGCCAATGCCACGCTGATCCTGCCCGACGAAACCATTACCGGCAGCGTCCGGGTTCAGGGCGACAGCATCACCGAGATCGATACAGGCGCGGCGGTTCCAAGCGGTGCAATCGATTGTGAGGGTGACTATGTCAGCCCCGGTCTGGTCGAGCTACACACAGACAATCTGGAACGTCATATCCAGCCCCGCCCCAAGGTCGACTGGCCCCATGCGGCGGCAATTCTTGCCCATGACGCCGAACTGGCCAGCACGGGCATCACAACCGTGTTCGATGCGATGCGCGTCGGATCGATCCCGACTGGTCCGCGCTACAACAAATACGCACGTGGCCTGTCCCGCGAGCTGTGGCAGTTACGAGAGCAAGACGCCTTAAAAATCAGCCATTTCCTGCATTTGCGGGCCGAGTTGTGTTCAGAAACGCTGGTCGAAGAACTGGATGAATTCGGCCTCGAGGACCGTGTTGGGCTGGTGTCACTGATGGACCACACGCCCGGTCAGCGTCAATTCCGTGATATCTCAAAGCTCGAAAGCTATCTGAAAGGAAAGCTGGGGTTGGAGGGCAAGGAATTCCAGCAGCATGTCACGGACCTCAAGGCGATGAGGGACAGGAACGGCGAAAAGCACGAGGTGGAAACCGTAAAAGCGGCCAAACGTTTTGGGGCCATGCTGGCCAGCCATGACGACACCACCCGGGAACAGGTACATGTGTCAGCGGGCCACGGTATCCGGCTGGCCGAGTTCCCCACCACGGTCGAGGCGGCGCGGGCCTGCCATGATCACGGGATCAAGGTGATGATGGGCGCTCCAAACGTAATCCGGGGCGGGTCACATTCCGGAAATGTCGCTGCAAAAGAGCTGGCCGATCTGGGTCACCTGGACATTCTGTCCTCGGACTATGTCCCCGCCGCGTTGTTGCTGTCGGCGGCACGGCTGGGTGAGATTTGGGGCAACATGGCCCGTGGTCTGCGCACTGTCACGATGTCCCCGGCGCAGGTGGTCGGGCTGGATGACCGAGGCGAGCTGTGCGCAGGCGCGCGCGCCGATATCATACGGTTCCGGATGCGCGAAGGGGCGCCTGCCCTGAACGGAGTGTGGTCGCGAGGGCGACGTGTGGCCTGATCAGGCCCTGTAGAAAAGGTATCGGTCGGGTGCGATGGTCTCCGGTCCGGTGATCTGTTCAAACCCAACCAGTGGTTGGCCGGATATCAGCAGCCCACCGGGCAGCATGACCTGAGCGATCAGCGGGCTGAGCATCGCCGCCTCAGCCACATCATCCTGCTTGATACCGCGCCCGAAATCGTAATGTGCCAATGCTATTTTTGGGCCACCGGCTGCTAATTTCTTTAACATAGGACCCGCTTCGCCCTGCAGAAAATCCTCTGCCGGAGGGGTGCTGGACGGGTGGCACTGTAAAACCCTGTCCATGACCCAGATGCGCCGGTCTGGTAGAATTTCACGCAGGTGATCGTAGGTGCGGCCATTCCCCAAACCCATGTCCAGTATATCGCCGCTCGTATCTGTAATCTGATCGACCGCCCAGTTCAGCCCGTCGCGTTGGGCCGTCAGGCGGCGCAGCATTGAATCCAATCGGCTCATTCGGGTCTCCGTGATTTATCGTTTTTTGGGGCGGTCCAGACGGTCGCCGGACCATCCAGAAACCGCGTCAGAAGGTCCTGCGTAAAGGACCAGATTTCCTCGTCATGCACCAGGTGATGCGTCAGGATCCCAAACGGCTCGGTATTGTCCGCAGGCCCTTCGCGCCTGTCCCGCAGCAGATCTGTGGCCTGAGCGATCAGCTTGTCCCGAGGGGCCAACCCCCGTGACCCGCGCCAGTCGATCGGGTCCAGATGCGTGTTGACCTGCGTAAGGCCAGGTGCCGCCATCTTTGCCTTTCGGGGCGTCGCAGTGGACAGGATTTGATATCCCAGGCCCGGCAGTTCCTGCACCATTTTTGAGGCGATACGGTTCCACGGCGGCACGAACATTGGGCACAGCTTGTCGGGAAACAGGGTCTGTAGCCGGGTCAGCCCGGCCCGTGCATCGTTGCGTATGTCTTGAAAGGGGCGATGCAGTCGAAACTCTGATTTCTTCTCGTTTGTCGGAGCGTGGTTTTGATGGGCCCAGCCATGGACAACCGGTATCAATGCGGACGAGCCTTCGACATGGGTAACCAGGTCGTCGTCCACATCACGCGGAATAATCGCCAGATGAACCGGCAGTCCCAGCGATGCGGACAGCGCCTCTAGACGTTCCAACTGTGGCGTGACACAGACCGCGTCATCATCCCTCCACCACAGCGGCAGAGTCAGCCCTTCCTGTTGCCACAGATCAAGCTCGGTCATCAGGGGTTGCCAGTCAGCGGTCATGAGCGTGATCCAACAGTGATCTTACAATCTCGACAGATTTTGCAGCCCCGTCAAAACCCTGACCGGCACTTGGCCGCGCGGGGGCGGCCAGAACGGCCTCGACAGCCTGCGCCAGGGTATCTCCGGTCAACTTGTCGCTTGGCAATACGTCTATTGCGCTTAGCTTCGACAGGCTTTGGCCGCGCAAGGTCTGTTCGACTTCGCTTCCGTCGTCGAAGGGGATGAAAACCGAGGGTACGCCAGACTGCAGAATGTCCAACGCCGTGTTGTAGCCGCACATGCTGACCGATGCGGCGGCCAAGGGCAGCATTTGGCGAAAGTCCGGGCGCACCGGTTCCAGCGTGACAGGGGCGTCGCCAACACCTGCTGTCAGGCGTTCTATGCGCACAGCGGAGTCCTGCCCGCCCACCAACAGGCGCCAGCGCCTGTTGGGCATCTTTCGTGCGGCCTCGATGACCGCCCGAAAGATCGGCTCGCCCACCGATCCACCGCCAGCGCTTACCAGAATCTCGCCCTCACCAACCCCGTCCGGATGCGGGATCGGCGCAGCGGGCGCCACGAACCCTGTATAGAACAGACGCTGCGCCAGAGGTTCCGAGACCGGCCAGCTTACATCCAGCGGGATCATGTTCTGGTCTGAATGGACAAGGACACCGTCAAAGAGGTCAAGAATGATTTCCTCGGTGCGCTGGGCTTTGGCAGGTTTGGACGGGGGCGCCAGTATATCCCTGACTGATCCCAAAATAACCGGACGGGGACCCTGTGCGTGGGCCGCCTCCAACAGGGCGTCGAACTCATCCGCCAGAGATCTGCGGCCAAAGGGGTACAGCTCGGTGATCAGCGCATCCGGGGCAAAGCTCCGCAGCGCCTCTGTCAGGGCAACCTTGCGAGCGTCGAAATAGGCAGCATCTGCGACCTCATCCGTTTGCGTCAGCAATCGCGTGAAATTGGTGCCGTCTGAGCGCAATGGCGGCAGCCCTAGCAAGTCGATCCCGGTATGGTCCAGCTGCGGCGCGGGCATTCCGCCCGAGACCAGCAAGACCTTGTGACCCTCAGCGGCAAAGGCCCGGCCCAATGTAAGTGCGCGGCTCAGATGTCCGGTGCCCAGCAGATGGGTCACAACAATCATCACCCTCATATGCGGGTCTCCTGCCGGATCAAACGGATAGGGTCAGTTTCGGGGCGCATGGACTCCATGTCCACGATATAGAGGCGGTTGCGCTTGATCTTAAAGGGGGCAGGGCCGTCAAAATCCCATCCCCAGGCGCGGGCCAGAATGACCCGCATGATACCGATATGGCAAACGGCTACGGTATTTTCGCCAAGACTGGCAAGCCAAGGTTCCAGCCGCTGCCAGATTTCGGCGGGGCTTTCACCTCCGGGGGGTAGGAAATCCCAACCCCAATCCTCGATATGGCGATAACTGCTTGCGGGATCGGCAATGAGATCGGTGCCGTGCTGCCCCTCCCAAGCGCCCCAGTTCATTTCCGTGAGGGCCTCGGACTTCAACGGTTCGCGCCCTGAAACCAGTTGTGCCGTCTGGGCCGCACGCGCCAAGGGACTGGACCAGACCGCAGCCTGATCCCAAGGGGAGGGCAGGGAATAGCATGCCAGTTCTGTCTGTGCCTGTTCATCTAATGGAATATCGCTGCGCCCCTGAATGCGCCCGGCGCGGTTCCACGCCGTATGCCCGTGGCGCAATAGGGCGAGCTTGCTCATGTGGATGCCTCCAGCAAAGGATCAACAGCCGTCCAGAACCGATCAGTTGCATCTGGCATCAGGTGGCGCGCGGCTATATATGCGGCCGATTGGCTGCCTTGAGAAGACCGCAGTGCCGGATTGTCCAGAAGAGTGCGCAGCCTTGCAGCCAGCCCCTTGGCCCCTTCAGCAACCGAAGGATAGTCGGACGGCATAAGCACATCCCGGACGCCCGGCCTGTCTTGCGCGACAACGGGGATACCATGTGCCTGAGCCTCTAGATAGATCATGCCATAGGCCTCATTCACGCCGGGCCAGACCATCAGGGATGCGGTAGCATAAGCCTTGCGCAGCGCGTCGCGATCAAGCTGCCCCAGAAACCGGACTTTCGTGCCAAACTTGGCCATCAGCGCTTCGATTTCGGCGCGGGCGGGACCATCGCCCGCAATAGACAGGGACCAATCGCCCTGCAGGTGGCGCAGTGCCTGTTCAAGCACCCGGTAAGAGGCCAGCTTGTCGCCGTGTCGCATCATGCCCACGGCCAGCATCGGGCCATCGCAGCTAGAGGCCTGCGGCAGCGAGGAGGCGGGAAGAAACGGCGGAAGCTCGACAAGCGCCTGATTTCCGAACTGCTCGCGTTCCAGCGTGATGAGGTCATTGGCGGTGTGATAAAAGATCACCCGGGCCGCGTCGCAGGCCTGATGGGCCGCTTGGGCAAACCCTGACCATGGCCCCTGAAGGCGGCTGTAGGCACGGGTGCTTTCAAGCTGAACATAGGGTATGTTTCGCGCCGTACTTACACGGGGTCCAATCAGATCAGGGGCCTTGTAATAATTGTGATAGGTCACCCATAGTGCAGTGTCAGCAGGCAGGTCGCAGGTCAGGCGCAGCACCTCGGCATCAGCCTCATGGCGCAGCTTGGCCTGGACCTCTTTGTCGCCGTGCTTGTCGAATACGCGCAGGTCCGAGGCCAGATCCACCGCATCCCCTCGGGCTTGGATTGCAAGAAGAAGATTTCGTGCCATTTCCCGGTCCCCCGACGGCACCGGGCTGTTGGGGGATTTCATCGGGGCATAGAAGGCGATGCGCGGCATCAGCTCTTATGCGCGCCCAGCGCGCTTAACCTGGCAGACAAAAGCGCTATGCCCGGGTCCATGCGGAATTCGGCGATCAGGCGATCATAGGCAGCGCCCGCCATACCAGCAGCTTGTGCGGGGTTGGCCGCCAGCTTTGAGATCGCATTTGCCAGCGCGACCGGATCGTCGTCCGTCAGGACGCCATGCGTGCCTGTCTCGATAAACTCAGGAATCGCAGAAACAGGGGTCGACAGGATTGGCAGATATTGCGAGGCGGCTTCCATCAACACATTGGGCAGGCCATCCCGGTCCCCATCTGCGGCGATCCGGCTGGGCAGAACAAACAGGTCTGCTGTGCGCATCGCGGCGATGACCTCGGGTTGGTCACAGGCCCCTTTCCAGGTGATGCGCCCGGACAACCCGGCCGATGCGGCCCGGTTCTGCAAGGTATCGCTCAGGCTTCCTCCGCCGATATGCGTCCAGTGCCAGTCAAGATCATCCGGCAGCATGGCGAATGCATCAATCAGGCGATCGAAGCCTTTCTTTTCGACCAACCGCCCAACGGACAGCATATGAAAAGGGCTGTCAGCGGGGCGTAAGCCGCGTTCCGGCGGGGCGGGAAAGCGGCCCAGGTCCAGCCCGTGATAGATCAGTTCAACCCGTGCCGGATCGTCGGCGAGGCTGCGCAGATGCTGGGCGCCGATCGCGGTGCAGGTTGCACCAAAAGCTGCTCCGTAAGTGTCGGAGTGCAACTTTTCCGATTTTTCCCAATCCGGTGACGTCCAGATATCTTTTGCATGGGCTGAAAAGCTCCACGGAAGGCCGCGCATGATCGCGGCATAGCGCGCGACCGACGAGGGCGTATGCATGAAATGCGCATAGAGAACCTGTGTGCTGGCGGGCAATTCCGCAGCCAGAACACAGGCCTGGCCGAACCGACGGATGCGGTTATGCGTGGGATCGCGGCGCAAATCAGCGCGCCAGATCTTATAGGCCGCGCCGTATCCCGGCAGACGCTGCGCTTGTTCGCGGGCAGCCCATATGCGCTGAGGTTCTTGATACAGATATTCCGGCAGATATCGAACCTGGCCACGAAACCTGTCGTGCAGCGGATGCCGTTTCACATCGGTTGGATGACGCAGGGACCAGATGTCGAACTGATGGCCGGCCTCTTGCAGAGCAACAAGTTCCTGCGCGATGAACGTTTCGGACAGGCGCGGCCATCCTTTGACCAGCACCGCCAGATTGGGCGCGCCTGCGGTCATCCGGTTGCCCGTTCCTGTTCCTGATTCAGCAATACCTCAATGCGCCCGGTGACATAGTCCAACCCGTCCAGCAGGCCCTGTTCAATGGCCTGAGACGGCAATGGCTGATGTGGTAGGTCGCGAATGGCACGGACCATGGAATCGGTTGTTAGCCCGTCACGGAACTCGTCCAACATCCGGATCAGTCCCAGATCCTCGGCGCGTGAGGCACGTATCCACTGTTCCATACGTGGGCTGGTCCGTGGAACAATGACGGCGCGTTTGTCAAAGGACAGGACCTCGCAGAACGTATTATACCCGCCCATACAGACAACGCCAGCCGCGCCATGGAACAGCGTTTCGATCTGGGATTCAAAGCCGACGGCGGTCACACGCCCGTTCAAGGCAGCCACACGTGTTTCGAATTCGTCCCGCAGATCACCAGACAGGAACGGGCCATAGACCAATACCGCGCGTGGTGACAGGTCGGGGTCCTTTTCGTAAGCCGAAAGAACCAGGTTCACCATCGCCTTGCCGTCCCCACCACCACCTGGGGTAATCAGGATATAGGGCTGCTCCGGTGGGGTACCGATTGGCCCCAGATCACGACGCAAATAGCCAGTCCAGTGAATGCGCGACTGGGCCGCGTGATTCAGAGGCAGCCCCTTGGTCGGATCATAGATCGAACGCAGCCCGTAAACCCAGATTTCATGATAGAATCTTTCGGTCGCTGCAGTTGCCTCTTTCCGTTCCCACTCTGCGGCCAGAACTTCGGGTTCATCCAGAACATCACGCAAACCCAGCACTAGTTTGGTGCGCTGCGAGAGCAACAGGTTTTCGAGTGTTGGCAATAGCTCGCCGCGGAACCCGGTGGGTTCTTTGTCTACGATCAGAATGTCCGGGTCGAACTGCTGAACGGCGGTCTGAATCAACCCCGATCGCAACTCGGTCACCTCGTCGATCCCCATCCCGATTGTCTGAGACGCGTATGACCCGTCCGCCCGTTTGGTCACGCCAGGCAGACGCACGTGGTCGACCCTGCGCGGAAATGTGAACCGGCCAGCGACGGGCGATCCGGTCAGGATCAGGGATGATGCCGTTGGATCCGCCTGCGTAATTGCGGCGGCCAGTGCACGAGACCTGCGCAGATGGCCCAGCCCGAACGTGTCATGGCTGTAGAACAGGATCCGTGGCGCGCGGCCAGTAGTATCGTTTTGTCTTCCTAGGCTCATGCCTTCGCCTGTCTTAAGTGTCTTGGTGTCGGTCCGCGCATCGGCACCTGTTAGCCTATCGTCTTTCACCCGTCTTGCCAAAGGGCCTTGTGACCCGCCGACTGGAAGGGACTGCGTAAAACGTCAGCCATTCCTCTGGTAAGCCGCAAGGTGCCTTTTCGTTTTTGCGCAAAGACCTTAGCTGCTTGCCCGAAAGTGTATGCCCAGCCCGTCATATTCAGTTTTGTAGCGGATGAAAACATCCGATTCTAACTCATTGCACCCGGAACACGCCTGTGCACTTTATCGGGACCGCAGCGGCGCATAAATTGAAGTGTTCGGAAAGCTTCTGTAACCTGCGACAACATGCGACCCGGAAGCGAGAATTCATGAGATTTAACCTATTGGCTGCAATGGCCCTGTTCGTCTGGGTGGCTATGCTATCTCTGGGGTCGGAAGCGACGGCGCAGACTTCGCTTATACCCGGGTATGGTTCGGGGTCTGGCACGACATCTGAAGCAGATAAGGAAAGCGAACTGGCTGACGCGATCCGATCAGCCACCGAAGCGGGTGCAAGCGTCATCGTCATCGACAGCGCCGGTCAGCTTGTCTCATCTGGTGGCAATACCGCCTCGACGCACGACGATATCGCCCATGACCCGATGTCCGAAGGGTCACAGTTGATGAAGGCGCAAGAGCGGTTCTCGAAGTTCCGCGAGTCGATGGAGTCGCGCCTACAGGCTTTGCCGTATTCGATCTTCGAAGTGCAGTATGTTTTGCGAGAGACCAGCCCGGACGGCCGAATACAGACCTATGTCGAAGTGTTGGGCTGGAATATACTCTTCCTTCTTCTGGGGCGCTGGCTGTCGATAGAAATCTACGGCAAGCGTCTTGCAAAAAGGCTGGTGGTGGCGCGATCAAAAGAAGATCCGCAGGGCTATCGCGAAAAAATGCCCTTTCTGGTCTTTCGCTTTTTCATGGGTGTTGGGGCCACGATCTTCGCGATGCTGATGGCCCTGATCGTGGGCTATCTGATCTTTGGCGAGGCTGAAGATCTTTCGATTCAGTTCACGACCACCGCCATATTTACGGCATTCTTTCTTGCACGCACAGTTTCCGATCTTTGGCGTATGGTGTTGTCTCCTTACCTCAGTCAGTACCGGCTGCCGCCCTTTTCCGACCGGGAGGCAAAACGCCTTTACGTCTGGGCCTCGGCAATCGCGACATATGATATCTCGGTAGTATTGTTTTCTACCTGGGTTGCGGATTTTGGTCTGAACTACAATGTCTATGCGATGGTCTATGGCGGCCTGACCATGTTTGGCGCCTTGGGCAATGTTCTGATGATTTTGTTCAACGCGCGCGCCATCTCGAACGCGATCCGAGGCGGGCGGTCAAAGGAACAGGTATCCTGGATTTTGCGCCTGATATCGATTGCCTGGGCTCCGGTCTTGGCAGTTTATATCGTGTTCAGCTGGTTCAAACTGGCTGTTGATCTGGTGCTTGAGAACGAGAATTCCATTCCGATTGTTGCCAGCAGCTATGCCATCTTCATGTCTGTGGTCATTGCCTATGGCGCGATGAACTATCTGCTTGAACGCTACTTCGTCCGCAATCGCCAGATTGAAGAGCTGAACACAGAGACTGGCGCCGGCGTTGAAGAGGATGAGATTCCCCAAACCCCGCAAGCTGAAAAGAGAAAGCACTCGATCGTCACCTATGAGGATCTGGCGCGACGTGTGGCCGGCATCCTGGCATTTGTCGTCGGGTTATATGCTCTGGTCGTAATATGGAATCCGGACGCAAGCTGGAGCGAAGACCTGCCTATTGAACGGGCTCTGGACGTGATGGTTATCCTGTTCATGGGCTATATCTTGTTCCATTTCTTTCGTGTCTGGATTGATACCAAGATTGCTGAGGAAGAAGACGTAGCCGGTGGAGAGGTTGAACTGGGCGACGAGGGCGGGGAAGGCGGGCAAAGCCGTCTTGCGACACTGCTGCCGTTGTTCCGCGGCGCAATTCTGGCGGTTGTTGTTGTGACCATCGTTCTGATTGTCCTGATGGAATTGGGTATCAATGTCAGCCCGCTGTTCGCCGGTGCCGGTGTCGTGGGTCTGGCCGTTGGGTTCGGGTCGCAAACGCTTGTCCGGGATATCTTCTCGGGCGCGTTCTTCCTGATGGATGATGCCTTCCGCAAAGGCGAATATATCGACATTGGCGATGTGAAGGGGACGGTCGAGAAAATCTCGGTCCGGTCGTTCCAGTTGCGGCACCATCTGGGCGCACTGAATACGATCCCCTTTGGCGAAATCAAGGTTCTTACTAACTATTCGCGTGATTGGGTGATCATGAAGTTGCCCCTGCGGGTGACCTATGACACCGATGTCGAAAAAGTGCGGAAACTCATCAAGAATTTGGGCCAAGAGCTTTTGAGCGATCCGGTGATTGGGGATAATTTTATCCAGCCGTTGAAATCGCAGGGCGTGATCGAAATGCAGGATTCGGCGATGATCATTCGGGTCAAGTTCATGACCAAGCCGGGCGATCAGTGGCTGGTGCGTAAGAAGGTCTATCAGGATATCCGCGAATTGTTTGCTCGCGAAGGGATCAAGTTTGCTCATCGTGAGGTGACCGTCAGGCTTGCCGACGGAAAAGAGGCCGAAAACCTGACACCGCAGGAACGCGAAGCGGTGACCGGTGCAGTGCATGCGGCCATCGACGAGGATTATCTGGACGATATCGGTCCTGGAGGCGACGACCGCTAGGGACCGCTCCCGCCTCTTTGGGCTGCGTCTCTGACGAGACCCCTTCCAAAGCGTTGGGCCGGACCGCGCGGCTGCCGGCGAGGGCGTAGGCGTAGGGCTATGACCAGGTGGCGCTCGACGTGCCCAGCTTGCTTGCGGGCAGGTCCCACGACATCTGGGCCGGACCAACCGAGAGCGCGGGCTTCAACCTGTGACCAGGTCCCCATCCAGAGGTTTCGGTCTTGGTCGTGAAATCCGCAGGAACCGAAGCGCCAATTTCTGTCTTGGTGTCGAACTTGCCTAGAATGGTCAGCAGGTCAGCCGTGCGTGCCAGCGACAATCGGGCCTGCATGATCGGCGCACCCTTCGCGGCTTCGGACAATGCTGACAGGACGGCGGCAGCCATCAGATATCCAGTCGCGTGGTCCAGCGCCTGCACCGGCAGGGGTGTCGGCTTGTCTGCACCGGCCCATAACCGACCTGCATCGGCAATCCCGCTGCTCATCTGTACGAGGCTGTCAAATCCGCGCCGCGAAGACCATGGGCCTTGCCAGCCATAGGCATTCAGTGTGACTTCTACTCTGTTCGGGGCAAGCTCCTCCCGTTTGGCTTGGGTGAGGCCCAGCGCGTCCAATGCGCCAGGGCGATAGCCGTGAATGAAGACATCCGCCTGGGTCAGCAAGCCGTGTAGCAACTCGATCCCTGCGGGGGATTTCAGGTCCAGATAGGCACAGCGCTTACCCAGAGAAATATCCGGGATCACACCCGGCTCGTCCCAGTCCGGAGGATCAATGCGCAGAACCTCTGCCCCGAACCCCGCCAGAGTTCTAGTTGAAACCGGACCGGCCAGAACGCGGGTCAGATCAAGCACGCGCAGACCTGCCAGCGGGCGCTTGGCCGTTGCCTGTGGCCGATTGCGGAGCGTAATTTGTCGGGGTTTGTGCCACCCGATCAGCGGATCTCGTGAAACCGCGCGCCCCTGTGGATGATCCTGCCATTCCCCGCGGTTGCGCATGGCGGCTGCGACACCGCCCTCAGCCACGATAGCGTTTTCAAGACTGGCCGCCGACAAAGTTGCAACAGCCTTTGTAACCGCGTCCCGATCTCCTTTGACCTTCAGGACTTTCAGGGCGGCCGCACGGTGCTGAGGCAGGTTCGTGTGCAATCTGATCCAACCGTCATTGGCAAGGTAATCACCGGCGATACTGTCCCAGAGGTTGGGCATTTCCCAGCCATCGGGTTTGAAAGAATATCCGTACCAGAGAGACGCCAACCGGTGATCGACCAAAATCTCGGGCGGGCTTTGGGTCAGGTTCAGCGCGCCCATCAGGCGTGCCAGTTCCTGGCCAACAGCTGCAAAGCTGGCGGTCGCCAGTTCGGAGACTGCATACACGCTGGGTCGCGCTCCGGTGCCGGTTGTCCGATACCCTTCGGGTGATGGCAGCACGGATATCAGCGTCATTGCTGATATGGATCCAGGCTGTCACGAAGCCCGTCACCCAGAAAGTTGAATGCCAGCACGATGACAATGATCGGCAGCATCGGGATGGCCGTCCAGGGGTAGATCTCGATCGACGCAAGGTTCTGTGCATCGTTCAGCATCACACCCCAGCTGACGGCCGGGGCGCGCAGCCCAAGTCCAAGGAAGCTGAGCGCCGTTTCGCCCAGGATCATTGCCGGGATCGACAGGGTTGCCGATGCGATCAGGTGCGACATGAAGTTGGGTAGCAGGTGCTTGCGGATCACCCGGCCCGAGCTTGCTCCCATCATTTCGGCTGCACGTACGTATTCTTCTTCGCGCAACGATAGGAATTTCGCACGAACGGATCGCGCAAGGCCAGGCCAGTCGAGAATCCCCAGGATAATTGAGATGATGAAGAATACCGCGACCGGGCTCCAATTCGAGGGGACCGCCGCTGATAGCGCGAGCCAAAGGGGCAATTCAGGTAGTGAGCGCAGAATTTCGATTATACGGTTAATCACCCAGTCGATTCTGCCGCCAAAATATCCCGCAATCGAGCCGAACAGGATACCAAGAAAGAAGGACACTGAAATCCCGATCAGACCCACTGTCAATGACAGCTGGGCGCCAAAGAGGATACGGCTGAATACATCACGGCCCAGACGATCCGACCCCCATAGGAACAAAGTCGCGTCTTCAGGCGCGCAGAACAGATGCGTGTCCGACTTGATCAGACCCGCCAGCTTGTACTCGGCCCCTTCGCAGAAAAACTTGATTGGCCGCGGGGTGTCGGTGTCGGCGACAAACTTCCACTGGAAGGTCTCTAGATCCGCCTCGGCCACCATCGAATAGACATAGGGGCCGATGAATTCGCCCTCATGGAACCAGTTGATGCTTTGCGGCGGGGCATAGAGGTGCTCGTCATTACGTTCATTCGGGCCATAAGGCGCGATGAAACCCGCAAAGGGCAGCATGAGATAGCACAGCAACAGGAAGACGCCGGAGATCAGGCCCAGCTTGTGGGTTCGGAATTTGCGCCAGACCAGAATCCAGTTCGGAGCATCCAGATCAGCGCGCTCAAGCTGTTGCAGGGCGGCATCGGGATCGAATGGGGCGTCGTCGACATAGCGACCATCAGGGTGTTGGGTCATGCTTCACGCCCCTCATATCGGATGCGCGGATCCAGCATGACCAGCAGAATGTCAGAGATCATCGTACCGATCAGCGTCAGCAAGGCCACGAACATAAGGATGAAGGCGGATAGGAACTGATCCTGCGTCTTCAGCGCCGTCAGCAATGTCGGGCCGATCGTCTGAAGGCCCAGAACAACCGATACCAGAACTGAGCCGGAGACCATCGAAGGCAGCAGGTTTCCGATATCCGCGACAAAGGGGTTGAAGGCCACGCGCAGCGGGTATTTGGTCAGCATCCGCGACGGGGCCATGCCTTTGGCAATGGCGGTTTCCACATAGGGCTTGCCCAATTCATCCAGCATATTCGCCCGCAGCCGCTGCATCATCGCCGAAGCGCCAGATGTGCCGATCACAAAGGTCGGTACGATCAAATGGACGAGGATGGACTTCAGCTTTTCCCAACTCATCGGCAGCCCTTCAAAGGACGGGTCCATCAGGCCTCCGATTGGTAGGTTGAAATAGCGGTGCCCATAGTAGAACAGGATCAGTGCCAGTAGAAAGTTCGGCGTTGCCAGACCCAAATAGCCCACAAAGGCCGAGGTATAGTCGATCCAGGTCCGCGACTTCGCGGCTGCAAGGACACCCAGTGGCAAGGCCACCGCATATACGAACAGGATGGCGGCCAGATTGACCACGACGGTCAGCCACAGCGTGTCGCCCACGATTTCTGCGACCGGGCGGTCAAATTCAAAGGACCAGCCGTAGTTGCCTTGCACCAGCCCATCGAACCCATGCGGGCCGGGCCAGAAACCGATCCAGATCAGATATTGCTCCCACATGGGGCGATCCAGCGCATATTCCGCGCGCAGGAATTCTGCCTTGGCCACACCCGCCGATTGTCCGGACGCCTGCAGTTCCGCGATCTGATTGCTGAGATAGTCGCCCGGGGGCAGGTTGATAATCACGAATACCAGAACCGACACCACAAGAAGGGTCAGCAGCATCGTGAAAAAGCGATAGACTGCATAGCGCAGCATGACCATGTGGCTGCTCCTGATCAGTCGGCGAAAAAGAATTCGTCCGGCCGGTGAATGCCGAAATGTGCGCCGGGTTCCCAGGCCCACATGGCCTGCTCGGGGACGTTGCGCAGGCGGTTCGATACGACGATAGGCTGAGGCGCACCGTTCAGAATGCCAATGGCATAAAGTTGGTCAGCGTGGATTTTCAGCATCTCATCCCATGCGGCCTTGCGTTCCTCATCAGTCGAGGCGACCTCCCAGTTATGGGCCAGTTCCATCAGGCGCTCGGCCTCAGGCATATCGGGTTTCTCGCCAACATCGCCTCCGGTCTGATAGTACTGCCCCCATTTTGGCCAGGCCAAAAACACCTGATCGGTAGGGGCAAGATAAGCTGGTGAGGTGTGGTGTTGCGGGATGCCGTCATCCCAGCCGAACCAGACCGACGCCATTGTGCTGCCGGCAAACACCCGGTTGCGCAGAATGTCCCTGTCCAATGGGCGCATAATAAGATCGACGCCAATGTCGCGCCATGTGTCCGTGACGATTTGCAAGGCGTTTTCGACCTCTTGCCGCTCACCTGCAGTTTCGATGACCAGTTCCATCGGGCGGCCATCCGGCAACAGCCGCGTGCCGTTCTTGTCACGTTCGGTCAGGCCGGCCTCGTCCAGCAGCGCATTCGCCAATTCGATGTCGTACTGTGCCCATGCCTTTGCGTTTTCTTCGTTGAAGAAGGGCGAAGCGGGCAAGACCGACATCGCGGCGGGATGGGCCAGTTTGAAATACAGCGCCTGATTTATCGTTTTGCGGTCGATTGCCAGAGACAGCGCGCGGCGAACACGCGCGTCACGCAAAACGGTACGCCATGCTTCGTCTTCGTAGTTCAGATTGGGGTAAATCGCGATCTGTGAGGCAACCCCGGTTTTCCACAGCAAGGTTTTGTAGTCTCCACCAGCCTCGCCTTTTTTCAAGATCGAAGCGTCGCGGAACGCCAGTCCGCGCCCCTGTAGATCGGATTCGCCAGCATTGGTTTTTGCGGCAACCAGACCCCCGGCCACGATCTCCATCTCGACCACGTCGATATAGGGAAGCTGCACCCCATGGCTATCGATGCGATGAAAATAGGGATTGCGAACAAAGTTGTGACGGATCTTTTTGCCCGAACTTGCATTCAACCAGGGCTGCAAAGTTGGCAACTCGTGGTTGTCAAACTTGTAAAGGTTGTCGAGTTTGTTGTGTAAAGCCGCCCAGCTTTTGACGCGGGCATCTTCAACCTGAAAGGCAAGCTTTTCTGCGTCAGCGTATTTCTCGTGGTACTGTTTCAGGAACTCGGAAGGGCGGTAGATGAAAGGCGGGCGCGCTTGTGCCAGAGCCTGCAGGAAGCCGGGGTTGGGATCTTCCCATTCAAACACAACGGTCGTTTCATCGGGGAATGTCACGGTCGGAGTCTTGCCTTCGACGATCAGAAAATCCGGTGGTCCCGACGGGCTGAGCAGTTCGTTATTCGCCACATCCTCCCACCAGTATCGGAAGTCCTCGGAAGTGAACGGAGAGCCATTCGACCATTTGTGACCTTCACGGAGGTTGAGGGTGTATTTGCGGTTGTCGTCGTTCTGGAAGGATTCAAGTAGGTCTGGAACGACCTGATAGGTCTGGTCGAAGCCAACAAGGCGGGCATATCCGTAAACCACCATCTGCCGGATGTCTTTGGACCGAGTAATCATTGTGCGCAAAGTGCCGCCCTGTTTGCCGAATTCCCTGCCTTTTGCAGCAAGATCCACAATCAGGGGTTCGGCGGGAATTCGGTCCTGTATGGGGGGAAGGTTCCCCGCATTCACTTCGGTTTCCCAGAAAGTACTTTCTTGCAGCTCGGGCATGTCTGCCGTGGCGGGCAGGGCCCATGTTGCGGCCAGCGCAACGGCCAGTAACAGCGGGCGAGTGGTCTTAAACATGGCATCGTACCTTATGGCCGGGCTCCATCTCTACCAATGAAGGTACCACGGAGTCGGTAAATCGGAAGGCGTCATCCCAACTGTCAGGTGAACCAGCACCCAAAGCAACCAAATTCAGGTCGATGGGGCGGTTGATGTCGGGCTCTGGCTGCGCAGCAATCAGTGCTTTGGTGTAAGGGTGACGAGGGTTGTAAAACAGTGTCTCGGGCGGGGCCTGTTCCACGACAAGCCCACGACGCATCACAGCAACTTCGTCGGCAATGCGCGCAACGACCGCAAGGTCGTGCGAGATGAAGAAATACGACAAGTTCAGGCTGTCCTGCAAATGTTCCAGCAACGTCAGGATTTGTTCCTGAACCGATACGTCCAGAGCCGAAGTGGGTTCGTCACAGACAATAAGCTGAGGGTCGAGCATCATTGCGCGGGCAATCGACAGGCGCTGTCTTTGGCCGCCGGAAAAAGCATGGGGATAGCGTTTCAGCATATCGGCGTTCAGGCCAACACGTGTCAGCATCTCGGCCGCTTTTTCGCGCTGCTCGGCGGTCGATCCGATACGGTGAATCTCCAACGGTTCGGTCATCGCATCCTGAATGCGCATGCGAGGGCTGAGAGAGCTGTAGGGATCCTGAAACACCATCTGCGCCTTGCGCTGAAACGCGGTGCGCTGGGTCCGGGTCATCTTGTGAACGGTGATCGCTTTTTCATCGGGGGAGGTTCGAAACAGAACCTCTCCGCCCGGATCAGGCGGCTCAGCCCCTAGTGCGATGCGGGCGGCCGTAGTTTTGCCCGAGCCGCTTTCGCCGACGATCGCCAGCGTCTTGCCGCGCGCGAGGTTCAGATCGACTCCGCGGCAGGCATGGATCAGGCGTTCGCCCTGCCAGCCCTTGCTGGATCGCATCGTATAGGTTTTCGACACGGCCTTCATCTGAAGGATCAGATCTTCGTCGGGCATCGGGATGCCGACCGCGTCCTGATCCGGAATCTCGGGCGCGGCGTTGAACAACTGTTGGGTATAGGGGTGAGCAGGGCTGGTCAGGATCGGTGCCGCAGCTCCAGCCTCCATCACGCGGCCTTTGTGCATGACCACGACCTGTTCGGCCATATTGGCGACGACCCCCAAATCATGGGTCACAAGGATCAGTGCCATTCCCGTTTCACGCTGAAGCTCTTTGATCAGCCCCAGCACCTGGGCCTGTGTCGTAACGTCCAATGCTGTCGTCGGCTCGTCCGCGATCAGTAATTCCGGTTTGGAAACCATGGCCATAGCGATCATGGCGCGTTGGCGCATCCCGCCGGACAGCTCGAACGGGTAAGAATCATATGCGCGCTGAGGGTCTGGAAAACCCACGCGTTCGAACTGTTCCAGAACCGTTTTGCGGGCCTGTGCCTCGGAGGCATTGCGATGCAGCCAAAGAACTTCGCTGACCTGATTGCCAATTTTGTGCAGGGGAGAGAGCGAGCGCATCGGCTCTTGAAATATCATCGAGATCCGATTGCCGCGAATGCCGCGCATCTGACGCTCGCTGATCTGGGTCAGTTCCTCCATGCCTTTGGAATCATTCAGAGTAATCGTGCCGCTTCGAATTTGGGCTGCTCGGGGAAGAATGCGCAACGCAGCCCGGCATGAGATCGTTTTCCCCGACCCTGATTCACCCACAAGCGCAAGTGTCTGTCCCGCTTCGACGTCGAAGTTGACGCCTTGAACCACAGACTCTCCGGCACCAAATCCGATGCTGAGGTCTCGGACAGACAACAACGCAGTCATGCGGGTATTCCACCCGTTAGGCCGTAGCTCGGCATAGGCTTGATCAACTCCCTGTGTTTTTTGTCGCAGTTTCGCGCGGTTGTGCCTGTATAGTCAAACCCGTTCTTAGGGTGAAATGTCGCGAAAACGTGAAACTGAGGCCGATTTGCCTACACAATGCCTTGAGGATTTGTCATCACATGCGATGTCGGTCACAGGTTATGTGTCGTCAAATATCAAGGAGAGATTTCCCAGTGCCCGATCCCCAAAGCCGTCTTGACCTGTTCATCGACCGTATGGTGTCGCAGCGTGCCTGCCTGGACCATGCCATTGCACAGACAAGCACCATGTCCGGTCCGGTGTTCGAGCTGGGATTGGGCAACGGCCGCACCTATCACCACATGGTTCAGTATATTCAGAACCGCCCGGTCTATGTGTTCGAGCGCGCCGTGGCCTCTCATCCGGACTCTACCCCGCCCGAGGATCTGGTGATTCTGGGGGATGTGCGTGAGACTCTGCCTGCGGCGCTGGAACGGTTTGGGGCGACGGCCAGTTTGATCCATGCGGATCTTGGCGGCCATAACAGGGACAAGAACGATGCTTTCGCGCGGTTGGTTTCCCCCCTGATAGAACCGTTGTTGGCAGAAGGTGGGCTGATGGTGTCCAGCGACCGGATGTATTTCGAAAACCTGACCGAGATGCCCTTGCCTGAGCATGCGGTAGACGGACGTTGTTTCATCTACCGCCGCTGAGTGCGAAAGGGTTGCCAAATGCTTTTCTATGATTGCACGACCGCTCCAAACCCGCGCCGCGCGCGCATGTTCATCGCAGAAAAAGGGCTGGAGATTGAAACGCGCAATATCTCGATTGCAAAGGCGGAACAGTTGGATGACGCTTTCCTTGCAGTAAACCCCAATGCGACGATCCCTGTTCTGGTGACGGATGAGGGCGCAACGCTGTCCGAAAACTTGGGCATTGCCGCCTATCTTGAGGCGCGCTTTCCCGAACCACCTTTGATGGGACGTACACCAGATGAAAAGGGGCTGGTCCTGATGTGGAACAGCATTGTCGAGCAGCAGGGTGGAGTGCCTATTGCTGAGGCTCTGCGCAACACCCATCCCGCGTTCAAGGATCGGGCGGTTCCGGGCCCGGCGAACTATGCGCAGATACCCGAGCTGGCACAGCGTGGCATGGACCGGGTTGGCCGGTTTTTCGATTTGCTTGAAACGCGGCTGAAAGATAGTGCGTTTGTTGCGGGGGCTGAGTTCACGCTGGCCGATATCTCGACCTTTGTGTTCGTTGACTTTGCCCGCGTGATCAAGATGCGGATTCCACAGGAAAATACCGCCACATTATCATGGTTTGACAAGATTGCTTCGCGTCCAAGCGCACAGCTTTTAAGGCGTTGAAATTGAGCTGTCTGAACTTGCTCACTTGCACTGTACAGAAATGTCTAGACAGGTGTGAACAGTATCACTAGCGTCTCCCTCGAGTCATGCAGAGGAGAGCATAATGAAATCTCAGTATCGCGTTGTGGTCATCGGTGGCGGCGTTGTTGGTGCCTCGGTTCTGTATCACTTGGCCAAATTCGGCTGGTCAGATGTGGTCATGCTGGAACGGCGGCGGTTGGCGTCGGGATCGTCCTGGCACGCGGCGGGCGGTATTCACGCGCTGAACGCGGATCCGAACATGGCATCGCTGCAGGCCTATACAATCGACCTTCTCAGCGAGATCGAAAAGGAATCCGGGCAGAATATCGGCCTGCACATGACCGGTGGTCTGACTTTGGCTGGAACGCCCGAGCGGTGGGAGTGGCTGCAGGCCAACTATCGTATCTTCCAGTCTATCGGTATCGAAGACTGCGAATTGCTGACTCCACAAGAGGCGCAAAAGCGCTGTCCCATCATGTCGACTGACGGCGTTCTGGGCGCGATGTGGGCCGATCGAGAGGGCTATATCGACACGACCGGTACGGTTCAGGCCTATGCAACCGCCGCCAAGAAACGCGGTGCCGAGTATTACGAGGAGACGAAGGTCGAGGAATTGATCCAGACCGATGATGGCTGGCAGGTCGTGACGGACAGGGGCACTATAACTTGCGAGCACGTGGTCAATGCCGCGGGGCTTTGGGCCAAGCAGGTCGGGCGCATGGCGGGGGTTGAGCTGCCAGTGTCGCCGCTGAAACATCACTATCTGATCACGGATACAGTGCCCGAAGTGGCGGCGGCGGATTTTGAGATGCCAATGACCGTGGACCTCGAGGGGTTCACCTATATGCGGCAAGACCAAAAGGGTGTTCTGGTCGGTATCTATGAGGTCGACCATGAACATTGGGCCATGGACGGCGCGCCGTGGAATTATGGCGAGGAACTGTTTCAGGAGCAGCTTGACCGGATTGAGAATGAACTGACGCTGGGCTTTGAACGCTATCCGTCGATCCAGAATGTCGGCATCAAAACCTGGGTCAACGGGGCGTTTACATTCTCGCCTGATGGTAACCCGCTGGTCGGGCCGGTTCCAGGCAAGCGCGGGTATTGGACCGCCTGCGCTGTCATGGCCGGGTTCCTGCAGGGCGGCGGCGTTGGCAAAACGCTGGCTGAGTGGATGATCCATGGCGAGCCCGAGGCCGATGCATGGCCGATGGACATTGCCCGCTATGGCGGTTTTGCCCAGAACAAACGCTATATCCGTGAAACCACCGGGCAATTCTATTCCCGCCGTTTCGTGATGACTTATCCGAATGAACAGCTGCCTGCCGGTCGTCCGCTGAAGATGGCGCCAGCTCATGACGCGATGACTGAAGCGGGATGCAAATGGGGTGTCAGCTGGGACCTTGAGGTGCCGCTGTACTTCGCGCCGAAAGGGTTCGAAGAAACGCCGACCCTCAAGCGATCCAACGCGCATGATATCGTGGCCAAGGAATGCAAGGTGATCCGCGAGGGCGTCGGCCTGATGGACATCTCTGGCTTTTCCCGGTTCGAGGTCACCGGGCCAAATGCCGAGTTGTGGCTGGATCGCGTGATGGCTTCGAAACTGCCCGCGCCGGGACGGGCCAAGTTGGCACCAATGCTAGGTGAGAATGGGCGGCTAAAAGGGGATCTGACCGTTCTGAATTGGGGCGATGGCACCTGGTGGATCATGGGCAGCTATTACCTGCGCGCCTGGCATATGCGCTGGTTCGACGATCATATGATCGACGGAGTCGAGGTTCGCGATCTGGGCGAGGAGTATTGCGGGTTCGGTCTGGTCGGGCCGAAATCGCAGGAGGTAATCGAAAAACTGGCCGAGCAGGACGTCTCGGGCCTGAAATTCATGGGCTGTGGTGATTTTGATATCGGTCTTGTCAGGGCTCGCGTTGCGCGCATGTCAGTCACAGGTGAAAAAGGCTATGAGATCAACTGCCGCTATGGCGATCACATCAAGCTGCGTCGGATGTTGCTTGAGGCCGGGGCTGATGAGGGCATTCGTGAATGTGGGTTCAACGCGATGCTGTCCACGCGGCTTGAGAAGAGCTTTGGCATCTGGTCCGCTGAATTCACTCAGCTTTACACGCCGGGCATGACAGGTATGGATCGCTGGATCGATTGGGACAAGGATTTCGTCGGTAAAGAGGCCGCCTTGTCCGAACGCGATGGCAATGGTCCTGCGCAGGTTCAGGTGACGCTTGAGGTTGATGCTCTGGACGCAGATACCAGCGGATACGAACCTGTCTGGTCAGGGGCAGAGCACGTGGGTTTTGTCACCTCGGGCGGCTATGGCCACTACACCGGCAAGTCCCTGGCGATGGCGCTGGTCAATCGTGACAAGGCCGCACCAGGCACTGAACTGTCTGTCCATGTGGTTGGGGTTGAACGACCTGCGCGGGTGATTGCGCAGTCGCCCTATGATCCGCAGGGCAAAGCGATGCGGGGCTGACAATGACCAACCCCGAACGTGGACGACGAAGGCGAGGGCGTGGCGCTGATGCCGCGCCTGCGACCAACCGCAAGGTCGACTACCGCCAGCTGAGGAATCCATTCCCGGTGATGGAGGTGTTTCCGGCGGATCAGATCGCTGACATGCACGAAACCGCGCTGCGTTTGTTGCAAGAGTTGGGCATCAAGGTGCTGCTGCCTGAGGCGCGGAGCATTTTTGCCAAAGCTGGCGCGCGCGTGGATGTCGATAGCGAAATGGTTTTTATTGGTCGCGACATGGTCGAGGCCGCCGTTGCCTCGGCCCCGAAATCCATCACCTGCCGAGCCGGTGCGTCGCATCGGGATTTCACGCTGGAGCTGGGTAGCCTTGTGTTTCAACCGGGGGCAGGGGCCCCCAATGCCACCGATCTGGAGCGCGGACGTCGCCCGGCGACGGGGCAGGATTATCTGGAGTTCCTGAAACTCACCCATCATTTCGACGTCTTTCAAATGATCTCGCCGCAGGTCGAACCGCAGGATGTGCCGACCCCTCTGCGGCACTATTTCACCACGCAGGCGCAGATGGAGCTGACGGATAAGTTCCCGTTCTTCTTCTCACGCGGGACGCCGCAGGTGATGGATTGCTTTGAGATGCTGACGACCGCGCGGGGCCTGTCGGATGACGAATTTAGGACCCACCCGCACAGCTATACGATCATCAACACGAACAGCCCGCGCACGCTGGACATTCCGATGGCGCAGGGGCTGATCGACTTTGCTCGGCACGGGCAGATGTCGATCATCACGCCCTTCACGCTGATGGGCGCGATGGCCCCGATCACGGTGGCGGGGGCCATTACCCTGTCCCATGCCGAGGCTCTGGCCGCGCTGACCCTGACCCAACTGGCCAAGCCCGGCGCGCCGGTGTGCTATGGCACTTTCACCAGCAATGTGGATATGAAATCCGGTGCTCCGGCCTTTGGAACGCCCTCGCATTTTCAGGCCTCACTGGCGGCCGGGCAGTTGGCGCGGCATCTGGGCCTGCCGTGGCGCTCGGCTGCGGGGTCGGCTTCAAACATCAATGATGTGCAGGCGGCAAATGAAAACCAGTTTGGCCTGTGGGGGTGCCTGATGGCAGGGGCGACGGTGATCATTCACTCGGCGGGATGGCTAGAGGGCGGATTGACCGTGTCCTTTGAAAAACTGGTCTGCGACGCCGAAGTGTTGAACATGGTGGCCGAGCTGTGCGCCGGGGCGCAGGCTGGCGAGGCTGAAATTGGGTTCGGCACTGCGCTAAGCGAGGTTGAGCCCAGCGGACATTTCTTTGCATCCAGCCAGACGATGGAACGCTACAATACAGAATTCTATGAACCGCATGTCCATGATTATGCCAATTTCGGCACCTGGGCCGAGCGTGGATCGTTGGACGCAAACAGTCGTGCGACCGGTGTATGGAAGGAAATCTTGGCCAATTTTCAGCCACCTGAGCAAAACAGCGACCAGATTGGCGCGCTGAAAGACTTTATTGCCAAACGTACCGAAGAGGGCGGCGCGCCGCCGGAGAGTTAAATGAATACGAAACCCATCCTGCACCGGGACGATCCGGAAGCTGAACCGCTGATCGGCAATATCAAGGTCACGCGCGACGACTGGCTGAATGTGGCGTTGGATGTGCTAATCTCGGACGGGGTCGATCAGATCAAGGTGATGAATCTGGCGGAACGGATGGCCGTGTCTCGGTCGTCCTTCTATTGGTACTTCAAATCGCGCCAGGAACTGCTGGATGCTCTTCTGGCACGGTGGCAGGCCACCAATACCGCGGCATTGGTCGCGCAGGCCGAAGCTCCGGCAAAGACGATAACCGGTGCGGTGTGCAATGTGCATCGCTGTGTCGTCAATACCGACCTGTTTGACACCGCGCTGGATTTCGCGGTGCGCGACTGGGCGCGCAAATCGGGCAAGGTGCGGCGCGCACTGGACCAGTCTGACGCGCGACGGTTGCTAGCGCTGCACGCCATGTTTGCCCGCTTTGGCTATTCCGAGGTCGAGGCGGAAACCCGTGCGCGCGTGCTGTATTACATGCAGATAGGATACGATCTGGCGCAGCTGAATGAACCGATGTCCACGCGGATATCAATGGTGCCTCATTATCTATATGTCTTCACCGGGGTCGAGCCGAGGCCAGAGGAAGTAGAAGAATTCAGCGCCTATTCGCGCCATCACTGGAAAGGAGAGCCATCATGAGTCAACCAGATGCAATCATCATCGGAACAGGCGTGATCGGGGCGGCCATCGCGTTCGAAATGGCCAAGGCCGGGTGGAAAACCGTATCTCTGGACCGGAACGCTCAGGTTGGCCATGGCTCAACCGCCGGGTCCTGCGCGATCATCCGGATGCATTATTCCACCTTTGACGGCACGGCATTCGCCTGGGAAGGCTATCATTATTGGCGCGACTGGGCCGAGTATCTTGGCCTACCGCAAGGCGCCGATCTGGCCCAATTCCGCGAAACCGGCTGTCTGGTCATGAAAACCGAGGCGAACGGGCTGCTGGAAAAACACATGAAGAACAGTTCCGCGCTGAATTGCCCGTTCGAGGAATGGTCCCCCGAACAGGTCACCGACCGGCTGCCGGTCTATTCGCAGGACAGTTTTGCCCCCGCTCGTCGCATGGATGACCCCGAGTTTGGGCAGCCCAACGGACGCAAGATGCAAGGCGGCGTTTACTGGCCTCAGGCCGGGTATGTCACCGATCCGGCCCTGTCCGCACAGAACCTGATGGATGCCGCCAGACAGCACGGGGCCGAGGTGCGAACCGGGGCCGAAGTGGTCGAGATTTTGACTGATGGCGGGCGAGTTTCTGGTGTCAGGCTGGCATCGGGAGAAGACATTCATGCGAAAGTTGTGGTTAACGTAGCCGGGCCGGGTTCGGCCATCATCAATGGGATGGCTGATGTTCTGGATGACATGACCATTCAGACCCGCCCCTTGCGCCAAGAGGTCGTTCACGTCCCTGCGCCCGAGGGGTTTGACTTTGAAAATGACGGCACAATCGTGTCGGACAGCGATATCGCCTGCTATTGCCGGCCTGAGCATGGCAACCACATCCTGGTGGGCTCGGAAGACCCCGAATGCGACCCACATCAATGGTGCGAAGATGACGTAACCTATAATCGCGACTTTACCGACCAGTGGACGACACAAGCGATGCGCTATGCCCAGAGAGTGCCTAGCCTTGGCATTCCTTCCAAGACCCGCGGTGTGGTGGACCTGTATGATGCGTCGACGGATTGGATTCCAATCTATGACCAATCCAGCCTTCCCGGTTTTTATATGGCCTGCGGATCCAGTGGAAATCAGTACAAGAACGCGCCGATTGCAGGCAAGATGATGACGGCGCTGATCGGGTATTGCGAAGACGGCGCGGATCATGACAGTGCGCCGCTACAATTTGAACTGCCCTATATTGGACGCACAATCGACGTCGGTTTCTATTCCCGCAAGCGCCCGATCAACAAAGAAAGCAGTTTTTCCGTTTTGGGCTAGCCGACGCGTCCTGATGCACTAGCATTCAAGGGATCAAGTTGAGCCCGGACGCATAATGACCAAATCGAAGAACAAGGTTCTGATCCTCGGCAGCGCCCCCACGGCGCTGCGTGCGCGGGACTGGGCGCGTACGCTGTTCACGCATATAGTCGCTATCAACAATGCCTGGCGGGTCCGCGCAGACTGGGATTTTCTGATCCACCCCGAGGATTTCCCGACCAAGAACATGCCCACATCTGTCAGTGACATTCAGCGTATAGTCACTGCAAATGAATACGTTCCGATACAGAACGGTTTCGGTGGATTTGTCTATGCCGGGGGAACGATGGCCTTTACGGCCGGATACTGGGCTTTGTCTGCATTGCAGCCCTCGGTTCTGGCTTATTGCGGTTGCGATATGATCTATTCCGGACAGGGTCGGACACATTTCTACGGCAACGGAGCCGCAGATCCGTTGCGACCCGATGTGACCTTGCGACTGCTCGAGGCGAAGTCGGCGCGACTAGGATTGTTTGCTGCGGCGCAGGGCTGTCGCACAGTGCGATTGTCCGAAGGACCAAGCCGACTGGTTTACCCCTCGGTCAGCAGCGAAGATTTGTCTTCGGTCGAGATGCCTTCTACATCGGGGATGGCTGAGATCATACGGTCGGAGTCGGATCTTGGGTATTTCGTGGAGTCTGGCCGGTACTGGGAAGTTGAGACCGAGTTCGACCCGCAGAAGATCGATGCCATAGACCAGCGGTGGCTATCGCTCTATCCATCGGCCACTCAGCTCTGAATTGCTGTGGTAATTCTGGTTCAGGCCGCGAATGTCGCCCAGGCCCAGACCATTGCCACATAGGTCAGATTATGCATGCACTGATCCAGCCCGGCTGCACGCCAAAAGGCTGCCTGAGTCGGCATAAGCTGTTTTTTGTCGGAATAGCTGGCTTTGGCAAAATCAATGTTGAAATGAACTATCCACTCTAGCGCGGCAATGATCAGGATAAACGGCAGCGGAGCGCCGAAAACCAAAAAGACCAATACCGAACCAACAACATGCACAGCAGCATGTTGCGCGCGTCCCCAGTGAAAATACTCACCCCGGCCTGACAGCATCTTGGGCGTCTGGAGGTAAAAATCTGCAAACATATGTTTGATCTGCAATAAGCAGAGCATCAATAACACAGTGCCTAATGTGGCAGGCAAAAGACTCCTCCCGATATCGTCCTAAAGCGAACAGTAGGGGCTAATGTGAGGTTGCGCAAATGAACTTGTTCACATTCGGCAAATATCTGTTCAATTCGGAAACTATTTGCGTCTGCAGGCTTGATTGCGGTAAATTCAGACTGTTGAATTTACGAGAATTTCGTAAAGACGGGGTCAGTGATCCGCAGCAGGGGCAGGTTCCATAGAACGCACGATTTTCCGTTTTATCTGGAAATATTCAAAGCGCGACCAGCTGATTTTGCTGGCCGTAACCACGTCTTTGTTTCCGCTGCTTTACCTGACGCTGGAACTGCCCAAGCGCATCATCAATGACGCGATCGGGGCTGCGACCCCTGTTGTTGATGTGCTGGGCTACAGCCTGTCGCAAACGAATTTTCTGATCATATTATGCATTGGGTTTCTGCTCGCCGTTCTGGCGCATGGTTTGATGAAAATGCGCATCAACACCATGAAAGGCGTCCTGAGCGAACGGATGCTGCGCCGATTCCGGTATCAGATGATCAGCCGCGCCTTGAGATTTCCGCAACCCTATTTCGAACGGGTCAGCCAAGGCGAAATGGTGTCGATGATCACCGCTGAAAGCGAGCCGATGGGTGGGCTGATGGGCGATGCGATCAGCCAGCCGGTATTGCAGGCGGGACAGATGATCACGATCCTGTCCTTCCTGTTCCTACAGAGCTTTTGGTTCGGGCTTGCTGCCGTTTCCCTGATCCCGTTACAGGCCTGGTTGATCCCAAAGCTGCAGCGCCAGATCAATCTGTTGAACAAAAGCCGCATCCAGGAAGTGCGCGTGCTGGCTGCACAGATCGGTGAAAACGCAGCAGGTGCGTCAACGCTGCGGGCAAATGGTGGCTGGCGGTATCGCCGGGCAATGATCTCGGATCAGCTGGGCCGGTTGTTTGAAATTCGCTTCGATATCTACCAGAAAAAGTTCTTTATGAAGTTCATCAACAACTTCATTTCGCAGCTTACCCCATTCCTGTTCTATCTGGTTGGCGGCATTCTGGTCTTGCAGGGCTCGGTCTCGTTGGGGGCGTTGGTTGCGGCTTTGGCGGCTTACAAGGATCTCAGTTCGCCTTGGAAAGAGTTGCTCACATATTACAACCAGACACAGGATATGTCCCTGCGCTGGGATGTTGTGATCGAACGCTTTGCGCCCTCTGGAATGCAGGACGAAAGCCTGTTCGAGGGCGAGCCCGACAAACATCCCAGGCTGGACGGGGATATTGTTCTGAAACATGCATCTGTTCGTGACATGGATGGGAATCTGGTTCTGGACGACCTCGATCTGACATTCCCAGGCGGTAAAACCATCGGAATCGCTGCGCCCAGCGAAGAAGACCGGCGCGCGGTTTCGGAATTGCTGACCCGAGAGATCCTGCCCAGTTCCGGCAGGGTAACGGTCGGGCAGGAAGATTTGTCAAAGCTGCATCAGGGGGTCATTGCTGCGCGGATCGGTTTTGCCTCATCGCGACCGGTTATGTTCCAGGGAACTTTGGGCGACAATGTCATGATGCCGATGCGTCTTCGTCCTCTGTCGACAGAATCAGACGACCCCGGCTTTGCTGAAACAAGACGAGCGGGCAACAGTACCGACCCGTTTAGAGTTGATTGGCTGGACCCGTCGCTGGCTGGTTTGAACACCGTGGAAGACCTGCGCGACTGGTGGTTACAACTGATCGACGGTCTAGGTTCGGGCGCTGCCCTGTTTCAGCGCGGGGCTGAACAGACATTCGAAGCCAACGAGCACCCCGAGTTGGTCAGAAAACTGGTTGAACTACGGCCTAAAGTTCAGGAGGCGGTGGTCAAAGCTGGGCTGCAACAGCAGGCTCTGATCTTTGACCGCAATGCATATAATGCGGCCTTGCCGGTCGCGGAAAACCTGCTTTTCGCGACACCCTGTGTTCCGGTCACTCAGGAAATACTAACCCGTCAGGGCGTGTTTTTGGGGCAGCTGCGCGAGCTGGGCTTGGACGAAACCCTGGTCAGCCTGACGCGCGATGTCATTGATATGTTGCGCCAGATCTTTGGATTGGACGGCACGGACCACCCGTTGTTCCGCAAGCTTGGCCTGCAGGCCGAAGTCTACGAAGCTGCAGTCGAACTGGTAGAGCGCACCCGAAACGAAGGTGTCAGCGGTCTGGATGATGGGCAACTGGCCAACCTTCTGGCGGTTCCGTTTGTCATCTCGGCAGAACAGATTGGCCCCGCGTTTACGGATGAATTGAAAAACCGCATACTTGAATTGCGGCAAAGCCACTCCGAAAAGCTGCTGCAACATCTGAATGATGTCTTCGTGCCGCTGAAGGAAACCGAGTTTGCCCCCGGTCTGACCGTGATGGAGAACGCTTTGTTCGGTAAGGTCAGCCAGATCGGCGGCGCGCGATCAGATGAGGTACGTAAGCTGATCGTTGATGTCCTTTCTGAAAACGGTGCCCGACCTTTGGTGGTCGAGCTGATTTACGATGTACCGGTCTCGCTGGGCGGGCAGAACCTGCCTGCGGTTTTCGCCGAACCTTTGGCCTTTACGCGGGCTACGATCAAGAAACCCGACATTCTGATCCTGGATAATGCTTTGGCAAGCTATGACATGGAAACTCAGATTGCGGTCTATAAAAACCTGCGCGCCCTGTTGCCAAATGCGACGGTGATTTATCTGAACGATCAGTACGAAAACCCTGACGTATTCGACATGTTCATAGAAATAAGGCAAGGTCGTGTGGTTTCAGACGAAGGACCCGCCGACGTGGAAGAAGATAGCGCAGCATCAGCCGATTTGGCGCGCAAGCTTCGTGCGCTGGAACAGACGCCGCTGTTTTCCGGTCTTGACCGCAGACAGCTGCGCCTTCTGGCATTTGGTGCGCGCTGGTTCCAGGCCCAACCGGGAGAGGTGGTGTTCCTGAAAGACGACCAGCCCACCGATGGGGCCTATGTCGTTTTGGAAGGCGAGGCAGGCCTGTATTTGCCGCAACCAGAAGGTCCCGATCAACTGATCGCAACGGTTGGCTCCGGCGCATTGGTCGGAGAGTTGGGGTTGATCCGAAAGGAACCCCGCGCCCTGAGCATGATTGCGGAAACCGACCTGTCTTGTCTGCGTATCGGTGAGGAAGAATTCCTGGCCGTGGTCGAAAACGATGCCGCAACCGCTTTCAAGCTGATGCAGGTGATCGCCGGCTATGTTTCGAACTAGGGGTTGGCTTCAGGTTTGCAGAACAGGTCGTATAGCAGCTGGATGACTTTCGCTGTATTTCCGTCCTGCAGGGAATAGTAGATGGTTTTGCCATCGCGCCGTGTCGACACCAGCTGTTCTTCTCGTAGGCGTGCCAACATCTGACTGACTGCGGCCTGCCGGATTTGCAGCAGTTTTTCCAGCTCACCAACCGATTTCTCGCCATCACCCAGATGGCACAAAATCATCAGGCGGCCTTCATGCGCCAGCGTCTTCAGGTACGCGGCGGCACGTGCGGCACTTTCCTGCATGCCGGGCGGAGTTTCGTCCGTATTCAGTGTTTCGTGGTCTTGAACTGTCACGTGCGTATTGGTTCCAAACTTGGCTTTGGCGCAATATGACTCAGAATTTCAGTACTTGTCACCCCTTTGAAGCAGGGGCACCGCCCTGAAAGGCGTTGCCGTTGGCATAGTCGCAAGGTTCTTCCTGCATCTGAAGGTGCAACCCATCGCCGGTATAGGGGTGTGAGCGGGCCAGATCTTCGTTCACTTCGATCCCCAACCCTGGCGCATTCGGTGCCACGACAAAGCCATTTTCAACGCGCAGTGAACCTTTGATCAAAGCGTCGTGATACGGCGTATCAATGGTTTCCAGCAACAGCAGATTTGGGATTGAGGCTGCCAGATGGATATTGGCGGCCCATTCAACTGGACCAGCATAGAGATGCGGAGCCATCTGGGCGTTGAATATCTCGGCCATGGCGGCGACTTTCTTCATCTCCCATATCCCACCTGCACGCCCAAGGGCGGGTTGCAGGATTTCTGCAGCACCTGCGCGCAAAACTGCACCGAATTCGGCTTTGGTGGTCATGCGTTCCCCGGTTGCCACGGGTATTCGCACGTTGCGAGCGACGCGGGCCATGTCTTCGATCATGTCAGGTGGGGTAGGTTCTTCGAACCAAAGCGGTGAATAGGGTTCCAGCGCCTGACCCAGCCGGATTGCGCCTGCGGTGTTGAACTGACCGTGGGTGCCAAACAACAGGTCGGCCCTGTCGCCGACCGCTTCACGGATCGCTTTGCAAAAGGCAACTGACATCGAGATGTCGGACATAGCAGGCATATGCCCGCCACGGATCGTGTAGGGACCAGCGGGATCAAATTTTACTGCCGTGAAGCCGCGGCTCACCATTTCAGCTGCACATTCCGCGGCCTGGTCGGGCGAAGTCCAAAAGTCGGCCAGGTCATGCCGGGGCAGGGGGTAAAGGTAGGTGTAGGCCCGGATGCGTTGATTAACCAGCCCACCCAAAAGCGCATAAACCGGACGGTCGCGATCTTTACCCAGAATGTCCCAACACGCGATTTCCAGCCCTGAAAACGCACCCATTACGGTCAGGTCGGGGCGCTGGGTAAAGCCGCTGGAATAGACGCGGCGGAACATAAGCTCGATATTCTCGGGGTTCTCGCCGAGCATATGCCGTTCAAAGACATCCCGGATTACGTGACACATAGCTTCAGGTCCAATGGATGAGGCATAGCATTCGCCCCAACCGGTGACGCCTGTGTCGGTGGTAACCTTTACCAGTATCCAGTACCGGCCACCCCAACCCGGAGCAGGGGGGGCCGTGACAATGATATCGAGATCCTGCAGTTTCATAGGATATACTCCAGCCGGGGCTGCTTAGGCCCTGTCAAACATGATGACGTTTCGTTTGGCCGATCCGGTTTTGGTATCCGCAATCGCCTCGTTGATTTGCGACAAGGACCAGCGGCCCGAGATCAGTTCATCCAGCCTCAGCCGCCCCTGTTCATACAGGTCGATCATCCAGGGAATATCACGTTGGATCACCACATCCCCCATCTTTGACCCGATCAGCCCCTGACCAAGTGCGGCCAGGACAACAGGTTCATAGCTTGCCATGTCGCCGGAATGGGGCATCCCGATCATGATGGCCTTGCCGCCTCGGCCAAGATAGCGAACGGCCTGGTCATAGGCCGGGATCGCACCGACTGTGATCAGGACGGCATCGGCCCCTCGACCGCCAAGTGCGCGGTAAGCTGCCTTCCATGGTGCGTCCAAAGTGGCCAGAACGCTGTGGGTTGCACCAAATTCCTTTGCAATGGCCAGTTTGTCCTCGGTCATGTCGACCGCAACGATACGCCGGGCACCCGCAATCCGTGCGCCTTGTATGGCGTTCAGGCCAACGCCTCCGGCCCCGATCACGACGACATCCTGACCCGGGCGCAGACCGGCGGCATTCACGGCAGCGCCCACACCGGTGATCACCCCGCAAGACAGCAGGCTGGCCACATCCTTTGGCAGGGCCTCGGGAATTTTCACGATCTGCCGGTGGCTGACCACGACTTTTTCGGCAAAAGCCCCGCACGCCATTGCTTGCTCCAGCGGGCCCCCGTCAGCGGTGCGCAACGGACCTTTTACAGTGTCGTGGGGTGTTTCACATAAGGTTGGCTTGCCACCCGCGCAGGAGGGGCAGGAACCGCATGCACGGATCAGCGTCACCACGACGGAATCGCCAACCTCGAACCCTTCGGTCATGCCGCCCGTTGCGGTGATCACACCCGCGGCCTCATGGCCATAAACAGCGGGCAGGAATCCACCCCAGGCGCCGCTGGCGAAAGAAATGTCGGAATGGCAGATCGCAACCGCATCCAGGGTGACCTCGACTTCGCCGGCGGCGGGCGGGGCGATCAGTACGTCTTCTATGACCAGGGGTTTGTCGAATGCCCGACATACGGCCGCCTTGATGGATTGCATGATGTCCTCGTATTCGGTTTTAATCACGGTGGCGCGGTTCGGAATGCCCTGCAAGGCCGAAACCGTCATCGTCATGTCGTTGTTATGCAGAAATGGGGCGAGATCTGTAAAAAAGGATAAGGCCGACAATCATAAGGCACATGGCCAGAAGAAACGGCGCGCCGGGAAAATAGATGGCGGTGCCGGGCTTTGCGAACCAGGCAAATACGCTGCTCATGACCAGAGGGGAAATCACCATGGAAAGCGCGTGCAGTGAAGTTAGCACGCCCTGAAGCTCTCCTTGTTGCGAATCTGGTGTTGCGCGCGAGGCCAGAGCCTGGATTGCCGGGGTTGCGACTGCGCCGATAGCCGTGATCGGGATCAGCATCAGCGCGATTATTCCATTGGTCAGAAAAGCCAGAAGCAGAAAGCTGACAATCTCGAACACCATCCCGAGAAGGATTGTTACGCGTTCGCCGAGATAACGTGTGGCGGGGCGTATCAATCCGCCCTGAACTGCGGCCATTCCAATTCCGTAAAGACCCAGCGACACACCAATCATCTGGGGTGACCATCCAAAACGCTCGGCGGTGAAATAGGCCCAAATGGCCGGATATACATAGATTGAGACAGAATAGAGGAAATAGACCCACAACATCGGACGGATCCCCGGCAGCGCCGCGATGGCACGCAGTGAATTCACGGGGTTAGCGCGGCGCAGGCTGAACGGGCGCCGGTTCTTATCGGTCACCGTTTCAGGCATCACCATCAAACCGACGCCGAATGTTATGGCCGAAAGCGCTGCGGCAGCCCAGAAGGGCGCACGGGTTCCATATTCGCTGAGCAATCCGCCGATGACCGGACCCAGGACAAAGCCAACCCCGAATGCCGCCCCTAACAGACCGAAATTCGCAGCTTTTTCGTGGGGTTTCGACACATCCGCCATGAACGCCGCGGCGGTGGAATGAGTTGCGGCTGTGATCCCGCCGACGATCCGACCGGCAAGTAATAGCCAGATACTGCCAGCAAGCGCCATGACCACATAGTCCAACGACATAACAAACAGAGATACCAACAATACACCCCTGCGCCCGAAAGCGTCAGACAGGTTGCCCAGGATCGGTCCAAAGATAAATTGCATCGCTGCAAAAGCGGTGCTTAGGACGCCGCCCCAGATCGCCGCGCTGGCCAGCGTACCACCCTGAACATCAATAATGAGCTCGGGCATAATGGGCAGCACAAGGCCAATCCCCATTGCATCAATCATAACAGTGGCAAGAACAAACAGGAAAGGTAAGCGCATGGGAACCGACAAAGAAAGTTTCGGGCACCCTATCGGGGGTCAGGTTCAGAGGAAAGCCGCAAGATTTCGCAGATCAGTCAAGAGTATCAAAGCCCTGCGCGATGTCGTCCAATAGATCGGCCAGTTTTTCAGGGTGCGAAAAGAATGGCGAATGAGAGCTTTGGATGGAATGGCGCATTCCCTCGGGCATGCTGAGGCTCATGATGTGCTGGTATTCAGGCGGGATGGTATGGTCGTCGAGTGTTCGGATATATGCTTTGGGCATATCCTGAAAATGTTCTGTCAGGGTAAGCCGTGTCTCCTGAGGTGCAATGGCCTGCGGGCAAAGCCGAGCCAGCGCATAAAGCAGGACCTCTTCCGGGCAGTCGTGGTAAAACAAGGCCTTCACGCTATCGGGTTTGACCGTATAGGACAGCCCGTCAGTCGATTTTTCGACGGCATCAACTATTGTTTGCCGCGGTGATTTCCGGCGCAGCTCGACCATCGACAATCCGTTCTCGGGGACGTAGGCGGACAGGAAAACAAGTCCGCGCATCGCATCCGGTCTCAATTCGGCGGCGGCACTAATGGGGTATCCCCCCCAAGAATGGCCGACGATGATCGTATCCGATCTGCTCGCAGCCAGAACGGCGTTCCGGCAACTGTCCAGGGTCACCTGGTCGACCGACGTCGGGTCAGATCCGTGGCTGGGCATATCAATTGCGCGGACCGAATGGCCGCGTGTTTCAAGTGCTGGGATCAAATCTCTCCAACACCAGGCACCATGGCATGAGCCATGGACCAACAGAAAATCCGCCAAAGCAATGCTCCTTCAGATATGACCGATGCCAGTCAAAAAGTCTTTTAGTAGCGCCGCGTATTCAATGGGTTGTTCGACGCAGGGCAGATGGCCCGCTTTGCGTATCAATTCGAAACGGGCACCGGGAATAAGATCAATGGTTTCTTTTACTAGATCCGGCGGGGTAGAGCCATCCTCGCTGCCCGCAATGCCCAAAGTCGGCAAACGCAGGCCACTTGTCGGCGTGTAAAAATCGGTTCCGGAGATGGCGGCGCAACATCCCAGATAGCCTTCAACAGGTTGCCGCACCATCATGTTGCGCCATAGCAGGTGCTGGGGCGACGCGTGGAAAGCCCGCGAGAACCAGCGCTCCATAGTTGCGTCGGCTAACATTTCGATGCCGCCGATCCGGACGGCTTCCATACGGTCCGCCCAAATCGCCGGGGTGGCTATTTTGGCCGCTGTATTTGACAGAACCAGCCCGCGAATCAAATCCAGGCGTTTGACGGCCAGACCCTGCGCGATCATCCCGCCGATGGACAGACCGACAAAAACGCAATCTCGGACCTTTAGGTGATCCAGAAGGCCTTCGGCATCGCGGATCAGCGCCCCCATCGAATAGGGCGCCTGAGGCGCCGAGGACAGGCCATGCCCGCGTTTGTCGTATCGAATGACTCGCAGCCCATCAGGCAGGTATGGCAGCATCGCATCCCACAGGCGCAGATCGGTGCCCAGCGAGTTCGCGAACACGATCGGCGCGCCTTGTGGGTCGCCGTCGATCCGGTAATGGAGCTGTACATCCCCAAGGTCAGCTATCTGCATAAAGATCCTCTGTCTTTGCATGCTGAACTGGCACGCTGCCGGAACCGACGGCGATTGTCAGGTCAGGAACTCCATAGCTTTGGCAAAGACGTCCGGGTCCGCATTGCCACCCGATGCGACAATGATAACGGCGTCTCCTTGAATTTCGGACCTGCGAAACAACGCTGCGGCCAGGGAAACCGCACCGCCCGGTTCAAGCACGATCTTCAGGCGCAGAAAGGCCAAAGCCATGGCGCGCATCGCCTTTTCTTCGGTCACAGACAGGCCGGGACCGCACAGCCGTTGCAGGATCGGAAAGGTGATGTCGCCGGGTTGCGGGGTCAGAATGGCGTCGCAGATATTGCCAGATGTGGCCGCGTTGTTCTGTATTCGTCCCAGCGCCAACGAGCGTTTGACGTCGTCAAACCCTTCGGGCTCGCAGGGGCGGGCGCGCAGACCGGGTGCGTGCCCCTCGAGCGCAAGCGCAATACCCGAGGTCAGCCCCCCGCCGCCGCAACAGACCAGCACATCAGCCTGTTCGACGCCCAGCACAGCCGCCTGGCGCGCGATTTCCAGCCCGGTTGTGCCTTGCCCGGCTATCACCAGCGGTTCATCATAGGGGCGGATCAGGGTCAGGCCATGCTTGGCCGCCACGGCCTCCCCGATTTCTTCGCGGCTTTCACTGGAGCGGTCATACAGAACCACCTCGGCCCCCAGAGCGCGCGTGTTGTCGATTTTGAGCTTTGGGGCATCCGAGGGCATGACGATAACAGCCGAAATACCATGCTGTGCGGCGGCATAAGCCACGCCCTGAGCATGATTGCCCGAGGAATAGGCGATCACGCCTTTCTTTCGGTCTGCTTCACTGAGGCCCGAAATGGCCGACCACGCCCCGCGAAACTTGAAACTGCCGGTGTGCTGCAGGCATTCCGGTTTTACCAACACGCGGCGTCCCGCGATTTCATCCAAAAACGGAGAGGTCAGGATTGGTGTTTCTCTGACGTGCCCTTGCAGACGCAGGGCTGCGGCTTCGATCATTTCAAGTGTGCTCATGCCGCGTCCAGTACTTTGCGAATAACGCCCAATGATTGAGGTTCGTCCAGAAACGGTACGTGTCCGCGATCGGGCACGGTAGCCGAGATCAACCCCGGATGCCGGTTCTGCATCTCGGCCAATGTCTGCGCGCTCAGAAGATCGGAATTTTCACCGCGAATGACACCCGTTGGGATGTCGTGCAGGGCCTCGAAGAACATCCACATATCCGGGATTGCCCCGGCTGCGGCCTGTTCCAGCAGCGCTGTGCGCAGGGCCGGATCATAGCGCAGGGTCAAACCCTCTGTCGTTTCCTGATTTTGAAATTCAGCAATCTGCCGCCATCTTTCCAGCGAAATCCCTGGAAACTGCGGGCCCATCATGTGCTGAAGCGCCTGCGCGGCCTCGTCATAGGTTTTCGAGACCGGTTGCTTGCCGACATATTCCATTATTTTGGCGATGCCCGATGGGTTAAAGACCGGACCAACATCATTGAGCACAACAGCCGCCAGCCGCTTTGGGTGGGTGGTGGCCAAGGTCATCGCGATCAGGCCTCCACGTGAGGTCCCAATCACGGTCACCTGATCCAGGCCAAGATGATCCAGCAGATCAATCACGTCCTGAGATTCGCGTAACAGGCTATAGTTCCCGTGATCCGAGTCATGCTCGGATTGCCCGCGCCCGCGATAATCCATCGCGATAATCCGCCAATCGGTCATGTGCGGGGCAAGAAATGAGAAATCCCGGCTGTTTCGGGTAAGGCCTGCCAGACACAGGACCGGCTTGCCGCTGCCGGTGTCTTCGAAATAGAGGCGTTTGCCGTCGTTGGTCGAAAAAAAGGGCATCAGAGTCCTGCAAGTTCCGGAATGGATGTCAGGTCGGACAGTACATGCGTTGGCTGCCATGGCAACCGATCCATTGGTTCGTTCGTTCGGTTGACCCAGGCGGTGACGAAACCATAGCCACTGGCCCCCGCTGCGTCCCAGCCATTTGAGCTGACGAACAAGACTTCGTCGCGCTCGCAGCCGAAGCTCTGCGCGACCAGATCATAAACCTTGGCATGCGGTTTGAAGATGCCGACGCTTTCGACCGACAGAATATCATCCAGAACGCCGCTTATCCCTGCGGATTGAACCGCACCATCCAGCATCGGCGGTGATCCGTTCGACAAGATCGCAGTCTGCATCCCGCCGGCCTTCAGGGTGGCCAGCATTTCGGGAACCTCGGGATAGGCCTGCAATTCCCAGTAGAGATCAAGCAGGCGCTGGCGTAGGGCCGGGTGCTGGTCCAGCCCCGTTGCCTCTAGTGCCCAATCCAGACCGTCTTGCGTGACGTCCCAGAAATCTGCATGTGCATCGGCCACCGCACGCAGCCAGGTGTATTGCAACTGTTTCAGGCGCCAGTGATTGGCCAGATCCGGCCATTTCTGCTGTAACGCCTCAAAGCCGGGTTCTGATGCAGCTTGCCTTGCGGCTGCGGCCACATCGAACAACGTGCCGTATGCATCAAAAATGCAGGTTGTGATCGGCATCAATTCCCCTCCGTTCATTCGGTGCAGGTTTGCAAAAGTGCTAAGGGTTTACAATGTTGCTTCATTGCCTAGGTTTGACCGCTCAATTTTCTATCGGCCGGAGGCCAAAATGACAGCGATAAAACAGGGCGACACAGTTCGCATCCACTATACCGGTACGTTGCAGGACGGGAATGTCTTTGACAGTTCACAAGGGCGCGATCCACTGGAATTCGAGGTGGGGTCCGGGCAGATTATTCCCGGATTGGACAGTGCAATGCCTGGTCTGGTGGCCGGGGACAAAAAACGTGTCGAGATCGCCTGCGTTGATGCTTATGGGCCGATCAATCCCGAAATGCGTCAGAGCATACCACGCGAAGGTATTCCGGACGACATCCCGCTTGAACCCGGCACCCAGTTGCAGATGCAAACGCCCGAAGGGCACGCATTGCCGGTAACTGTTGTCGAGGCTGATGAGGTGACCGTCACGCTAGACGCGAACCATCCTCTGGCCGGAAGGGACCTGATTTTCGAAATCGAAGTGGTTTCGGTGAATTGAGTTTCGTGATCTGGATCAGCCTGAAAACAGGCTGGTCCATGATGCAAAGATCTCGCGTACATGCGGCTGAGTGAAGAATACAAACAGCATCAGCAGCATTGTTAGGGTCATCAAGGCGACGCGGCCCCTAAACCCCAGAAAACCCGGTTTTCGGCGGGAAACCCGCTTGCTGCTGGCGATGATTTGCTCTGCTTTGTTCATGCAACTATCCCTGCCTGCGAAAGATGGTCAAATCTTGGCACTGACAGGGAAAGAAATGGTCACATATGGTCCGGTTGAGGCATTCCCAGAACGTGGAAGCCACCATCAACACGAATAACTTCGCCCGAGGTGCAGGCCCCCGCATCCGAAGCCAGATAAACCGCGGTGCCGCCGACAGCCTCAAGCGTGGCATTGCTGCGCATCGGTGCGTTCTGGTCGCAGAACTTGAAGGTTTTGCGGGCCCCACCGATGGCCGCACCGGCCAGAGTTTTCATCGGACCCGGAGAGATTGCGTTCACCCGGATTCCGTCAGGTCCAAGATCGTTGGCCAGATAACGGGTCGCTGATTCCAGCGCAGCTTTGGCCACACCCATTACGTTGTAGTTGGGCACAACCCGGTTAGACCCCTGATAAGTCAGCGTCAGGATCGTGCCGCCGTTTTCTTTCATCATCGGATAGGCGCGGCGGGCCACTTCGATCAGCGAATAGGCCGAAATATCCATCGAATTCTTGAAATTCGCCCGGCTGGTGTCCAGGAACCGTCCGGTTAGTTCGGACTTGTCGGAATAGGCGACGGCGTGGACCACAAAATCTATGGTGGGCCAGCGCTGGGCAAGCTCGTCAAAAGCGCGATCCAACGACTCGTCATCGGTGACGTCCGCATCGACCATGAAATCGCTGCCAAGGCTCTGCGCCAGCGGTTCCAGCCGCTTTCCGAATGCCTCGCCCTGATAGGTGAATGCCAATTCGGCGCCCGCTTCGTGCATGGCTTTTGCGATGCCCCATGCAATCGAACGGTCATTCGCCACGCCCATAACGAGGCCGCGTTTGCCTTTCATTAGATCTGACATTCCATTCACCCGTTATACTTTGAAAGAACCATGGACCCGTTCGTCCCACCAAAGCCGAAGCTGTTGGTCATGACGCTGTCCAAACCTGCATTTTCAACTAGCTGAGTTGCAATTTCTCCGGGCTGGATGCCCTCGGCAAGCGTGTCGACGTTGATCGACGGCGTTATAAAATCATGTTCCAGCATCAAAAGGCAGAAAATAGCCTCCAGCGCGCCAGCCGCACCTTGTGCATGGCCTGTCATCGACTTGGTCGAGGAAATCGGCGGCACGCTACCCTCGCCAAAAATACGGCGTACAGCTTCGACTTCGCCGACATCTCCGACCGGGGTCGAGGTGCCATGGGCATTGATGTAGTCGACCTTGCGGCCTTCGGGCAGGGTGTCCAGCGCCAGACGCATGGCGCGTTCGCCACCTTCGCCAGAGGGGGCTACCATGTCGTGACCGTCGGAGGTTGCTGCAAAACCCGTCACTTCAGCATAGATTTTGGCGCCGCGTGCCAATGCGTGTTCCAGATCTTCCAGCACGACAATACCGCCTCCGCCGGATATCACGAATCCGTCGCGGTCTTGGTCGAATGCACGAGAAGCTTTTTCGGGCGCATCGTTGTATTTCGACGACATCGCACCCATTGCATCGAACAGACAGGACAAGGTCCAGTCCAGCTCTTCCCCGCCGCCCGCGAACATTACATCTTGTTTGCCCATCATGATCTGCTCTGCGGCATTGCCGATGCAATGCAACGAGGTCGAACAGGCCGAAGTGATCGAGTAATTGATGCCCTTGATCTTGAAGGCGGTCGCAAGGTTGGCCGAAATGGTTGAGCACATGCATTTAGGAACTGCAAACGGACCGATTCGCTTGGTTGCCCCGTTTTTCAGAACGGTCTGATGCGCCGTCAGCATGGCGCTGGTCGACGGTCCGCCCGATCCGGCGACAAGGCCGGTACGTGGGTTGGCAACCTGGTCTTCGGTCAATCCTGAATCGGCAATCGCCTGGCTCATCGCGATATGCGCATAGGCCGCTCCGGGACCCATAAAGCGCAGGGTGCGCTTGTCCACATGTTCGCTAACGTCGATTTTGAGCGACCCGGCGATCTGGCTACGAAAGCCATGTTCGACCATCTGGTCATTGGCCACGATGCCGGACTTGCCGGCCTTGAGTGAGGTCAGAACCTCTTCGGCATTGTTCCCGATGGAAGAGACAACTCCCAAGCCGGTGACAACTACTCGACGCATGTGCGTGCTCCTTATTTGGGGCCGGTCAGGCTCAGGCTTCGGACAGAACTACTTTCATGTCCTTGACATCGTAAATCATCTCACCGTCGGCTTCGACGATACCATCTGCGACACCCATAGTCAGGCGGCGGGTCTGGATCGCTTTCTTGAAGTCGATTTTATAGGTCAGCATCTTGCGGTCCGGGCGTACCATACCTGTCAGCTTGACCTCGCCCACTCCAACGGCCATGCCGCGCCCTTGCCAGCCGCGCCAGCCCAAGTTGAATCCGGTCAGCTGCCACAAACCGTCCAGGCCCAAGCAGCCGGGCATGATCGGGTTGCCGGGGAAATGGCAATCAAAGAACCAAAGGTCGGGCGTAATGTCGAATTCAGCGAGAATATGACCTTTGCCATGGGCGCCACCATCGGCCGAAATCTCGGTGATCCGATCCATCATCAACATCGGCGGGGCGGGCAACTGTGCGTTCCCGGGGCCGAATAGTTCGCCGCGGGCGCATTTCAGCAGATCGTCCTTGTCAAAGCTGCTTGGGAATTGGGCCATTCTGCGCCTCTCCTGCCTGGGGTCTTTCCATCTAATTTGGTCTCGTCTAGCACCCGTATGCAAGGTCCTGCAAGAGCAGTGGCCTACATCATGTTGTGTTTACATTATTCTCTGCGAATGAAATTCATTTGAAATTACCTGACTACAGCACTTATATATACCTCAGCAACAAATTGGTATTGGACTGATGACAGCAGATTGCCAGAGCATAGCCACAGGTTGGTTGGTTCACGCCGGATTGCGTCCGACGCGTCAGCGCGTAGCATTGGCAGAGCTGCTGGTCGGTGATGGCCGCCATCGCCACGTCACCGCCGAAAGCCTGTTTGAATCGGCCAAACAGAACGGAGATGCTGTTTCTCTGGCGACGGTTTACAACACGTTGCGCGCCTTTTGCGATGCCGGGGTTCTGCAAGAAATTACCGTTGACGGATCGAAAAGCTATTTCGACACCAACACGCATGATCATCCGCATTTTTATTGGGAAGATGAGGGCCGGCTCAGCGATGCTCCGTCCGAACAGCTGGTCATCCAGCGACTGCCCGACGCGCCTGAAGGGGTTGAGATCGCGTCAGTCGACGTTGTGATCCGTCTGCGTAAAAAGTAAATTTACGTCATCAGTCCGGTCAGGATGTGCTGTGCCTTTTCGCTATGCGGATCCATAGGGCCTGTTCCATGCCGTGCCACAACAACGGGTTCTGCTGCGATTTCATCTGACACAGGTATGCTGACCAACGGCATCCCGTCATAGCTGGTCTTGGCAGGAATGTTGGCATAGCTGATGGCAACGCCTTCGCCATGCGCCGCGAGGCTGCGTTGGATCTCGGGCGACGCGGCCCGATGTGCGACATTGGGGTTCTGCCCAAGTTGACGGAAGAGACTCAGGAAATGCTGCGCAGATAGTCCCTCGTTCGAAAGGATCAGGGGGTAGGCCACGACATCCTGCAATGATACCTGCGCCCGATTGGCCAAGGGGTGGCCTTTTGTCATAACCGCGATTGGTCGATTGGTGAACAAGGTGGTCGTGGAAAAGGCCGCATCCAGTGTCAGACCATAAGTCAAGGCAAGGTCGATCTCACCATTGACGAGGCCGGAAATCAGGCCCTGAAATTCGTCTACGCGATATGTGATATCAACTTCGGGCATGTTCTGTCGCAGGCTATGCAGAGCTTTTGCCAGCAGGAAAGGCGCGAGGTCGTCGAAACAGCCCAGACGCAGGCGCGTGTTTGCGGTTCCGTCTGTACCAGAATTTTCCAAACGTGCGGCACGTGTCAGCAGGGCCTCGGCGTTTTCAATAAAGCTGCGTCCCTGCGGTGTCAGCGCCATGGCCGCTCCGCGCTTTCGGATAAACAGCGGATAGCCCAACTGGTCTTCGACCCGGGTTAGCGCATTCGACAGGGCTGGCTGCGAAACATTTAGATGCAACGCTGCAGCAGACAGGCTGCCATGCCGTCCGATGGCGCAGACATATTCATATTGGCGTAGGGTAACGTATAACATAAGGTTAACTATACATTTCAAAGATATTATTTGAATAGATGAAAATTTCATGAGCAAATTCAGGTTAAATTCGAACGGAGGCACAGATGGCTCACCCCCTGGTTACGCAAGAGATGATTGACACATACCAACAGGACGGCGTGGTTCTGATCAAAGGTTTGTTCGCCGACTACGTGGATACGCTGCGTGACGGCATCGCGGCCAATATGGCTGAACCCGGACCATATGCGTCGGACAACCAAAAACAGGGCGAAACCGGTCTGTTCTTTGATGATTACTGCAACTGGTCGCGTATCGAACAGTTCCAGAACGTGATCCACAATTCACCGGCAGCCGAGGTCGCAGCGGATCTGATGCAGTCGCAAACCGTACAAATGTTCCATGACCATGTTCTGGTGAAAGAACCAGGCACGTCGATGGCAACGCCGTGGCACCAGGATGGGCCATACTATTTCGTCGAGGGCAGTCAGACGATCAGTTTCTGGTCGCCATTGGACCCAGTGACACAGGCCACCCTTCGTTGTGTGGCAGGTTCACATAGATGGGAGAAAGAGGTTCTGCCCACGCGCTGGGTCTCGGAAGAAGGGTTTTTCGCGGATGAAGGCCAGTACATCCCCATTCCCGACCCCGATGCCGAAGGTATGAGGGTGGTTGAATTCGAAATGGAACCCGGTGACGCGGTTGCCTTCAACTACCGTACGCTGCATGGCGCGCGTGGAAACCAGTCTGACAGCCGCCGCCGTGCTTTTTCCTTGCGGTTGGTTGGGGAGGATGCGCGATATGTGGAACGTCCGGGGCGCACTTCGCCTCCGTTTCCGGGCCACGACATGCAGCCCGGGCAGCGTTTGCGGGAGGATTGGTTCCCGGTTCTGCTGCGACGCTGAGCTGCCTAGAACCACTGCCCCGATTCGATGAGCCCCAGTTCCAACAGCTGCTGGGATGACCACTGGAACCGAGCCGAGTTGCGCCAGCGGAAACTGGGGATGTCGAAGGTCGACCCCGCGTTGCTTTTAAGCGCCTTGGCTGCGCGGAAGGAACAGATCGCCGCCGTCAGATTGTGGTGCCAGGGGCAGGAATAGGTGTTGTACTCGGGCTCATTGAACGTGTGGTCGGGCAGTAACAACAGATCATTTCGCGATTTGAACAGCCCGATTCTGTCGATGCGGCGGCGTTCATAGGGGATGTGATCTTCGAACCGCCAGCGCAAACCGCCGGATATGTCCAGCTGTCTTTCCAGCGGGTGTCCTTCGGCGTTGTGTCGGGCATGTGCGTAATACCCGGTGCTGTCCAGCATGGCTTGGTCAGGGGCAACCCCGTTTGGAAAGGCGCCCAGGTCATCAGCATACAGGTCGATCACATGGGTTAGCATGGCGTTCCGGCGTTCTTCGGTGTGAAAGGCCAGTAACTCGCCGATCGTGCGCGATTCGCAGAAGGGGAAGAACAGGTATTCAGCGTTATAGCAGTAATACATCCAAAGGTCAGGAGCGGCCTGGATGACCTGATTAACCGTGTCAAAGACGACGGTTCTCGGTGCACATGTCAGCGTCACCCTGTGGATGCGCTCGGTCAGTTTGGGATCCAGCGCAAAGGCCTCGGGCATAAACACGATCAGTGATTTGAAGCCAAGGTTCAGATGGTGCCGGATGGTGCCGTCGATCTCGACATCGTCTTCGGCGAAGATCATCGCAACCGGACCTTTGGCCAACGCGGCCTTGCCGGATTGAAGGAAAGAAGTGAGACTGTCGTACTGCATTGCCTGTCCGGCCCCGTCTAACTGGAGTTTTCGGCCAAAATCGGGTAATCGCGCTGGCATTGCAAGCGGCGTTCGTTGGGTATAGATGACGCCGATCCCGCGAACGCAAAGGCCCAACCCCATGTCAGAACCCAAAAAGCTGTACATCAAGACCTATGGTTGCCAGATGAACGTCTATGACAGCGAGCGTATGGCCGAGACCCTGGGGGGGCAGGGCTATGTCGAAACCCAGAGCCCGGATGACGCGGATATGATTCTGCTGAACACCTGTCACATCCGGGAAAAAGCAGCCGAAAAGGTCTATTCCGAGCTGGGGCGTTTCAAAGGGTTGAAAGCCGAAAAACCCGATCTCAAGATCGGGGTCGCGGGCTGCGTCGCGCAGGCCGAGGGCGAAGAAATCATGCGCCGTCAGCCCCTGGTCGATCTGGTGGTTGGCCCGCAAAGCTATCACCGTCTGCCTGAGATGGAAGCCAAGACGCGCGAAGGTGCCAAGGCACTGGACACGGATTTCCCCGAAGAAGACAAGTTCGAAAAACTCAAGAATCGTCCCAAAGCCAAACGTGGCCCCACCGCTTTTCTGACGGTTCAGGAAGGCTGCGATAAATTCTGCGCCTTCTGCGTGGTGCCCTATACCCGTGGCGCCGAGGTTAGCCGTCCGGTGGACCGTATCGTCCGCGAGGCACAGGATCTGGTCGAACGTGGCGTGCGCGAGATCACTCTGCTGGGTCAGAACGTCAACGCCTATCACGGTGCTGGACCGAACGGCGACATGACGCTGGCGGGACTGATCTGGGAGTTGAACAAGGTCGACGGGCTAGAGCGCATCCGCTTTACCACGTCGCACCCGAATGACATGGCCGACGACCTGATCGAGGCGCACGGCACCTGCGAAAAACTGATGCCCTATCTTCATTTACCGGTCCAGTCGGGTTCGGATCGCATTCTGAAGCGAATGAACCGCAGTCACACAGCCGAGAGCTATTTGCGTCTGATCGAGCGTATCCGCGCTGCGCGTCCGGATATTGTCATGTCTGGTGATTTCATCGTTGGGTTCCCTGAAGAAACCGACCAAGATTTTCAGGCCACCATGGATTTGGTCGAGCAGGTCAAATACGGCTATGCCTATTCGTTCAAGTATTCGACGCGCCCGGGAACGCCCGCAGCCGAGCGGTCTCAGGTTGATCCTGGGGTGGCGGATGACCGCCTACAGCGGCTGCAGGGATTGATCACGCGTCATCAGCGCGAAATTCAGGATGCCATGGTTGGACGCAAAGTCCGCGTTCTGTTCGAAAAAACCGGCCGGTTGCCGGGACAGATGGTGGGAAAATCTGAATATCTTCATTCGGTTCACGTCTCTGACGCGGATGTGGAGATTGGTGCGTTGCGGGACGTTTTGATCACCGGATCAGGTGCGAATTCTCTGGCGGGCCAGTTGCTCTGACCGGTCCTTTATCTGTGATGCGGATACCATCGCTGGTATTTGTTTCCAAGATTTACCCTTGATTTATCACTTGGAATTATGTTCCGAGAAAAGTCAGGTTTTTTCGGGGCCTAGGCTAACGCCTCCTGAAACGGCATATCAGTGCTGATCCTGGTGTCGGATCGGGATGACGGAGGGTACGAGTGAAACTTTTGAGATTTAGTGCAGGGCCTAATATCAGGGTTGCTCTTCCCGCAATGGCCGCGTTGTTTCTGGTACTCAATTCCGCTGCCGCAGGGAATCTGGATCCGGATTTATCTGAACCGCCGGTAATATCGTCAGCACGGTATGGCAGCGATGTCAGCGCCTTCTATCTGGGTTTGACAGCCGGCTATTCGACCAGCGGCTCGGACCGCTTTGGCCTGACGACGCCTACAGATACGTTCGCTGTCGGCGAATTGGACCTCACCGGCAGTTACGGTGGTATTCGGGGCGGTTGGCGCGGTCTTCTGCCCGCAAAAGGCGGGCGTGACTACGTCTATGGGGTCGAGTTGGGCTATGATTTCGGATCTCTGGACGATGAAGTGTCGACGCAGATCGGAACCTCGGTCGTCAATGGCGGTTCAGAGATTTCGGATGTCATCTCAATTCGCTTTCGGAACGGTCTGACAAACCCAAGTGGCAGAGTGTTATACTTTATTTCCGTTGGTTACGTGCATGGCGATATAACCACGACCAGTTCGATTACATCCGGGGCAACAACCCAGTCCTTTCAGGATAAAGACAGTCGAAAAGGGTTCTCGGCCAGCATTGGCGCCGAGCACAAATTGAATGAGAACTGGTCGATCACTGGGGAATATGAATACGTCCGGTTCGATTCTGAAACCGTCGAATTTGACAACGGGTTTACGACCAAATCGACGCCCCGTTACCGTGGTTTGCGGTTTGGCCTGAACTATCAGTTCTAGGTTTGCCTGTATGGAACGTTCGCGGTGCCTCCAACTTGATCGGCGGTTTTACCATTCTGTACGGAAAATTTGAATCTCTGGCTTGCGCCCACCAAGAAATGTTGTCTACGCTTGGGGTGAAACGCCCAGACAGGAGAGCGGATTGGCCATTGGCGCCCTGAACCCACCGCAAAATGAAACGCCCCAGCGGGAAGCGTTTGTTGAATTTCCAGACAATCGGTTATTGATAGATCTTTGCGGCGAATATGACCGCAACCTGACCGAAATCGAACAGAAGCTGACCGTACAGATTGTGCGCCGTGGCAACCAACTGGTTGTCATGGGTGACGACGAATCCCAAAAACAGGCGATCGAAGTTCTGCAAGCGCTGTATACCCGCCTGGAAGGTGGTCGTGACGTAGAAGCAGCGGATGTAGACCGCGAACTTCGCATGGGCGGGTCGGAAACAGGAACCGGCAGCCGGGATGGCGATCAGCTTGAGATGTTCAAGGGTGGTTCGGTTGAGATCAAAACCCGCAAAAAGCTGGTCGAGCCGCGTACTGACGCCCAGAAAGTCTATGTTCAGTCCTTGTTCAACAATGAGCTGGCCTTTGGCATAGGTCCGGCGGGCACAGGGAAGACCTATCTGGCCGTGGCCGTTGGCGTATCGATGTTTATCGGCGGGCATGTCGACCGCATCATCCTCAGTCGTCCCGCCGTCGAAGCGGGCGAAAAGCTGGGATATCTACCTGGCGACATGAAGGACAAGGTCGATCCCTATATGCAGCCGCTCTATGATGCGCTGAATGATTTTTTGCCTGGGAAACAACTGGCCAAACTGATCGAGGAAAAGCGCATCGAGATTGCACCTCTGGCGTTCATGCGTGGCCGTACGCTCGCGAACGCCTTCGTTGTGCTGGATGAGGCGCAGAACGCCACGACCATGCAGATGAAAATGTTCCTGACCCGTTTGGGCGAAGGCAGCCGCATGGTCATAACAGGCGACCGGTCACAGGTTGACCTGCCGCGCGGGGTTCAGTCGGGATTGGCGGATGCAGAACGGCTGTTGAGCACGATACCAAATATCAGCTTCAACTATTTCACCTCCAAGGATGTTGTCCGGCACCCACTTGTCGCCGCGATCATCGAAGCGTATGAGGCCGATACGGGCCGTGAAACGGGTTGATCTTCTGGGTCCCGGTATCGGGATTTTGGACATGGTGGCATGAACCTGGAACTATCGGTTGAAGACCCGCGCTGGGACGGGCTCGAGTTTTTGGCAGAGCGCGCCACAAGGGCGGTTTTGGATCATTTCGATCTTGATGCGGACCTGTGTGAGGTTAGCCTGCTGGGATGCGACGATGCACGGATCGCCCAGTTGAACACGGAATTCCGCGAAAAGGCGTCACCGACCAATGTGCTTAGCTGGCCAGCCGAAGATTTGGCTGCGGACTCCGCCGGGCAGACTCCGATACTCCCTGAACCCGATTTCTCAGGGGAAATTGCTCTGGGCGATATCGCGATTTCTTATGATACTTGTGCCCGCGAGGCGGCGGAGGCAGGGAAAAACATGGATGATCATGTCACACATCTGATCGTTCACGGCCTGTTGCATTTGCTGGGTTATGATCACATTCGTGATCTCGACGCCACGCTGATGGAGGGTGTTGAGGTGGAGATACTTGGCAAACTGGGTATTGATGACCCATATAATGCTTAGAGCGAGCCTTTCGGCTTATCATTTGGAATGGGAAAATGGGCGAAACAGACGGCAGTTCTATGGCGGCGCAGGGCGCGCAACCGAAGGACGGCAACGAAAATGTCACTGAGAGACCAGGACTTTTCTCTCGAATAGTGGATGCGTTCTCAACGCAGAGTGAAGACTCGGCTTCTGAGGTCAATGGGCAAGAGGTCGATCCGGCTCAACCTCGCGGCATGATTAACCTGCGCCGGATGCGGGTCGAGGATGTGGCGATTCCCACGGTCGAGATCGTGTCAGTACCGTCGACGATATCCAAAGATGAGCTGGCCCAGGTTTTCCGGGAAAGCGGTCTGTCCAGGATTCCTGTATATGAAGGAACGCTGGATACGCCTTTGGGCTTTATCCACCTGAAAGATTTCGCGTTGACGCACGGGTTCAACGGCGGCTCGACTGAGTTTGATCTGGTGTCGATGTTGCGGACATTGCTGTTCGTGCCGCCGTCGATGCCGATCGGTGTGCTGATGACCAAAATGCAAACCGAGCGCCGCCACATGGCATTGGTGATCGACGAATATGGTGGTGTCGACGGGTTGCTGACGATCGAAGACCTGATCGAACAGGTTGTTGGTGAGATCGCGGACGAACATGATGCGGATGAAAGCCAACTTTGGGTTCAGGAAAAACCTGGATGTTATGTGGTGCAGGCGCGGATACCCCTTGAAGATTTCGAAGCCGAGATCGGGCGTTCCTTGACCAGCCACGAGGATGTCGATGAGGAAGAGATCGACACGCTTGGCGGGTTGGTCTTCATGTTGTCCGGACGGGTTCCGGCACGAGGAGAGGTTGTTCTGCATCCGGAAGGGCCTGAATTTGAGGTGATTGATGCGGATCCGCGGCGCATCAAACGGCTGCGTGTCATGCTGCCGGATATCGTTGCATGAGCCTGATACGGGCTTGGCCCATTTGGCTTAGATTTGTCCTTTCTGGTTTGTTGGGAGGACTGGCTGCATTTGGTCTGGCTCCCTTTGGGTATTGGGTGGCTTCTGTATTGGCGTTGGTGTTGGTCGCACCGATATTTCAGAGCACCGAGACACGTGCGCGTGCGGCGTGGATCGGTTGGGCGTTTGGGACCGGGTATTTCGCCCATGCACTCAGCTGGATTGTCGAGCCGTTTCTGGTGGACGCCGATCGTCACGCTTGGATGGCTCCGTTTGCTTTGGTCTTCATGGCTGGTGGTTTGGCGCTGTTCTGGGCGCTGGCATTCTGGGTTGCTCGCAGGCCCGGCGCGCGCGGGGTTTCACAGGCGTTGTTTCTCGCCTTGGCAATCTCGTTGGCGGAATGTGCCCGGGGTTATGTTCTGACCGGGTTCCCCTGGGCCGGGCTGGCGCAGGTCTGGGTCGAGACCCCTGTTGCGCAGCTACTGTCACTTTTTGGGCCTTACGGGCTTGGGGCGCTGACCTTGGTGGCGACTCTGCCACTAGGGGCGGCTTTGGCGCTGCGTTCCAGAGTATTCGTGCCCTTGGGCATCAGTGTGGCATCGGTCGCATTGGCTTTGGGCTATGCAGGGACGCGGCCCGCTGTGGTCGAAACGGGACATATCGTTCGCTTGGTTCAGCCCAATGCGTTGCAACATCAGAAATGGGATCCAGAGTTTGCACCTCTTTTCTTCGCACGTCAGATTGAGTTTACTGCCGCCGAACCACAGCCAGACCTGATCGTTTGGCCTGAAACCTCGGTTCCCGCCTGGCTGGGCAGCGCGCAGCCGTATCTGGATGCCATCGCCGAGGCGGCGCAAGGCACGCCGGTTGTTCTGGGAATTCAACGAGGCGACGGGCCGCGTATCTACAACTCGATGATCTACCTTGATGTGGATGGGGCTCAGCAGGGGCTGTACGACAAACATCATCTGGCGCCTTTTGGCGAATATGTTCCGTTTGGCGACGTGATGGCGCGGTTCGGGATCTATGGCATGGCTGCAACCACCGGACATGGGTTCAGCGCCGGGTCGGGGGCGGCGCTGCTGGATGCCGGCCCATTGGGTAAAGCGCTGCCGTTGATCTGCTACGAAGCTGTGTTCACCCAGGATGTCCTATCCGCGCCGGGGCGCGCTGATTTCCTTCTGCAAATCACCAATGATGCGTGGTTCGGAACGCGCTCAGGACCGTATCAGCACCTGGCTCAGGCACAGATGCGCGCCATCGAGCAGGGGCTGCCCATGATGCGTTCGGCCAATACCGGCGTCTCCGCCATGATTGACCCGCTGGGCCGGATCACCGAGGCCCTGCCGCTTGGGCAGGCGGGCTATATTGATGCCGGACTTCCGGCGCCTCATTCTCCGACGGCTTATTCCCGAATGGGGGATAATACTGTCTTTGCCGTGTTATTGGTGCTGTTTAGCCTGTTTTGGTACGGGCTGCGGCGGCGAAACCTATGATTTCGCATTGACCCTCAGTTTCGGGGGGCTTATCCCCTCTTGTGCCCATCACAACGGCTTCCTGGCGTGACGGGGTAATCTTAATGGAGCACTTGTATGTCCCGACAGAACTATACCTTTACTTCGGAATCCGTTTCCGAAGGGCATCCGGATAAGGTTTGTGACCGTATTTCCGATGCTGTACTTGACGCATTTCTGAACGAAGAACCCGAGGCACGCGTTGCGTGCGAGACCTTTGCGACAACGGATCGCGTCGTGATCGGCGGCGAAGTGGGGCTGTCTGATCAGGACAAGCTGCATGACTATATGGGCCGCATCGACGAGATCGCCCGCGCCTGTATCAAGGATATCGGCTATGAGCAGGATAAGTTCCACCACGAGACGGTAGAAGTTACGAACCTGCTGCATGAGCAATCTGCACATATTGCGCAGGGCGTAGATGCGTCGGGTGACAAGGACGAAGGTGCTGGTGATCAGGGCATCATGTTCGGCTATGCCACCACCGAGACACCCGCGCTTATGCCTGCGCCGATCCAGTATTCCCATGCAATCCTGCGCCGTCTGGCCGAGGTGCGCAAGAACGGGACCGAGCCAGCGCTGGGCCCGGATGCGAAATCGCAGCTGTCAGTGATCTACCAGGATGGCAAGCCGGTTGGCGTCAGCTCGATCGTTCTGTCGACCCAGCATCTGGATGAGACGCTGAGCTCGGCCGATATTCGCGCCATTGTTGAGCCGTATATCACCGAAACCTTGCCCGAGGGTTGGCTGACCGATCAGACCGATTGGCACGTGAACCCCACCGGCAAGTTCGTCATTGGCGGTCCGGATGGCGATGCGGGTCTGACCGGTCGTAAGATCATCGTGGACACTTATGGTGGTGCAGCGCCTCATGGTGGCGGAGCGTTTTCGGGCAAAGACCCGACCAAGGTAGACCGTTCGGCGGCTTATGCCGCGCGTTATCTGGCTAAGAATGTCGTGGCCGCGGGAATGGCCGAGCGTTGCACGATCCAGCTGAGCTATGCCATTGGCGTTTCCCGGCCTCTGTCGATCTATGCGGACACGCATGGCACGGGGCAGATCGCGGATGATCGGATTGAAAAAGCCGTCGGCCAGGTGATGGACCTGACCCCACGTGGCATCCGTCAGCATCTGGAGCTGAACAAGCCGATCTATCAGCGCACAGCAGCCTATGGCCATTTTGGTCGCCAGCCGGAAGCGGATGGGGGTTTCAGCTGGGAGCGCACAGATCTAGCAGACGCGTTGAAAGCGGCGGTTTGATCTGACTGGTATTAATAGGTGCGCCCTTGCGGGCGCGCCTATTTCTTGGGAAATGTATGAGAGGCGGCGGCTATTCTGCTCTGCCGCCGCCCCTTGCCTCTGAGCCGTCCCCGCAGTATGGGCACCGCCATGAGCACCCAGACACCCCAACGCCCCCGCAGAAACTTTTATGGCCGGTTCAAAGGCAAGACCCTGAAGCAAAGCCAAAAGACGTATCTGAGCGAAGACCTCGATGCGCTGTCTCCGGGTGCTGTGGACTGGGAGAGCAATCCTGAACGCAATCCGCTGGATCTGAAGGAACTGTTCGGTGGCAAGGATGTCTGGCTTGAGATCGGCTTTGGCGGCGGCGAGCATCTGGTGCATCAGGCGGCCAGCAATCCCGATATCGGTATCATTGGGGCTGAACCCTATATCAATGGTGTTGCCATGTTGTTGGGCAAGATTCGCAAAGCTGGGGTCGAGAATCTGGCGGTGCATCCCGGCGATGCGCGCGATCTTTTTGATGTCTTGCCCGAAGCCAGCATATCACGCGCCTTTCTTTTGTACCCCGATCCCTGGCCCAAAACCCGGCATCACCGCCGTCGGTTCGTGACCCCAGAACATCTGGAGCCGTTGGCGCGGTCGTTGAAACCGGGCGCGATCTTTCGCGTTGCAACAGATATTCCCGACTATGTCCGCCAAACGTTGGAAGAGGTGCCTGGCGCTGGTTTCGAATGGTTGGCGGAACGCCCCACCGATTGGCGTGAGCCTTGGGAAGACTGGATTTCCACGCGCTATGAGCAGAAGGCCCTGCGCGAAGGGCGGACACCGCATTACCTGACCTTCCGCCGCAACGACTGATTGCGGCTGGACCAAGCGCCTCCAATTCGCTAATCGGCTTGGGAACTGATAGCGAAAACAGGAGCCCCCATGTCCGGACACGGCACGCCCATCCCGATGACCTCGCACCCTTGCGGTCCGCTGACCGGAACGGCCGAGGTACCTGGTGACAAGTCGATCTCGCACCGATCGCTGATCCTGGGCGCGATGGCCGTGGGTGAAACCCGGATCACCGGTCTGTTGGAGGGTGAGGACGTTCTGGACACCGCAAAGGCGATGCGTGCCTTTGGGGCTGAGGTGACGGATCACGGGGGTGGCGAATGGTCTGTCCATGGTGTGGGCGTCGGTGGCTTTGCCGAACCCGATCAGGTCATTGACTGCGGCAATTCGGGCACCGGCGTTCGGTTGATCATGGGTGCGATGGCGACCTCTGCGATTTCCGCGACATTCACGGGGGATGCCAGCCTCAACAAACGCCCTATGGCGCGGGTAACCGATCCTCTGGCGTTGTTTGGTGCGCAATCTGTGGGACGCACCGGGGGGCGCCTACCTATGACGATTGTGGGTGCAGCAGACCCTGTCCCAGTAAAGTACGTGGTTCCCGTTCCCTCCGCGCAGGTGAAATCTGCCGTTTTGCTGGCGGGGCTGAATGCTCCGGGCAAAACCGTGGTGATTGAGGCCGAAGCGACCCGCGACCATTCCGAGCGGATGCTGGCTGGGTTTGGTGCCGAAATCACAGTCGAGGATACCGATGAGGGGCGTGTTATCACCCTGACCGGGCGCCCCGAACTGAAGCCGCAGGTCATTGCCGTTCCGCGCGACCCCTCAAGCGCGGCCTTTCCGGTCTGTGCTGCGCTGATCACGCCCGGATCCGATGTTCTGGTTCCGGGCATCGGCCTGAACCCGACCCGCGCGGGTCTGTTTACCACTCTGCGTGAGATGGGTGCTGACTTGACCTATGAGAATGAGCGCGAAGAGGGCGGCGAACCGGTTGCCGATCTGCGCGCACGCTATTCGCCCGATATGAAGGGAATCTCGGTTCCTCCGGAACGAGCGGCCTCGATGATTGACGAATACCCGGTTCTGTCTGTGGTCGCGGCAAATGCCACGGGCACCACGATGATGGGCGGCGTGAAAGAGCTGCGCGTCAAGGAAAGCGACCGTATTGATGCGATGGCCCGCGGCCTGCGCGTTAATGGCGTCACCGTCGATGAGGGCGATGATTGGTGGTCTGTGGATGGTTTGGGAATTGGCAATGTTCCCGGCGGCGGCACCTGTGAGAGCTTTCTGGATCACCGGATCGCGATGTCCTTTATGGTTATGGGTATGGGGGCGAAAAATCCGGTCGGGGTCGACGATGGCGGCCCGATCGCAACGTCTTTCCCGATCTTCGAACCGTTGATGGCTGGCCTTGGTGCGCGGCTGCAGCGAAACAACCGGTAAATGCGATGGCAGTTGCCAGTTTCACCATAGCAATCGACGGCCCGGCAGCAGCGGGGAAGGGCACAATTTCCAATGCCGTTGCCGCCCATTTCGGGTTTGCGCATCTCGATACCGGCCTGCTTTACCGTGCGGTTGGCCGCAGAACGCTGGAAGGTGCCGACCCGGTTAGTGCCGCGCAAACGCTGACAGCCGAGGACCTGGATCAGGGTGATCTGCGCACGGCTGAAATCGCGCAAGCGGCCTCAAAAGTTGCAGTTATCCCCGAGGTGCGGGCTGCATTGGTCGATTTTCAGCGCGCCTTTGCGCGCCGCGCGGGCGGTGCGGTGTTGGACGGTCGTGATATCGGAACCGTTATTTGCCCGCGGGCCGAGGTGAAACTGTTTGTCACCGCCAGCGCCGAAGTGCGCGCTGAGAGACGGTTTCTGGAACTGGACGCCAAGGGCCATCAGGTTACACGCGCACAGGTGTTGGCCGATGTGCGAGAGCGGGACGCTCGGGATGCCGAACGCAGCACGGCACCTATGAAGCCAGCTGAGGATGCGGTCATACTGGATACCTCGGACCTGAGCATTGACGCAGCTCTCGCCCGCGCGATTGAGGTCATCGAACCAGTTCTGCCCTAGGGACGTTTGCCAGAGCAAACACAACTTTGTTCACTAAGCTTTGTTTGGCCAGCGCCCGAGGCGTCGATTACCTTTGTATCGACATCTGCCGGAGGTAATCGATGTTCCGCCTGATTTTGATTTTTACCTTTCTCGCCAGTGCGCTTTCAGCGCAAGAGGCAGAACCGCCAATGACCTACGAGCGTTTGGGCAAGATATTGTTTGCGCTTGACCCCGAGACAGAGCCTCTTGGGCCGGGCTTTCAGCTTACCATCGCGGAGGTTCCCGTTCTGGTGATTACTGACGTCAATGCGGACCGGATGCGGGCCATGGTGTCGATCCAAAGTGTCGAAGATCTGAGTGCTCAGGACATGCAACGGATGATGCAGGCGAATTTCGACAGTACCCTGGATGCGCGATATGCGATTGCCAATGGCATCTTGTGGGCTGCGTTCATCCACCCCTTGTCGCGGCTTGAAAGGGATCAGTTGATCTCGGGGCTGGCCCAGACGGTGAACATCGCCAACACCTACGGCACCTTGTATTCCAGCGGAGTTGCGGAATTTGGCGGCGGCGATAGCAACGATCTTCAGCGCGCTCTGATCGAAGAGCTTCTGAAAAAAGGCGAGGATATCTGACGCAGGGCCGGTACTTGCGCATATCCTTTCTCGTAGCATCCACCATCCTAAAGAAAGTCGCGCAGTGGCGAGCGGCCTGTGTTGCCGGGTCTGATGACCCGATATGTATGCAGGTTCGGCCGTCATAGTGCCTAGCTGGATGCAGGAAAGCTGTTATAGTTTCTCTCAGGCAAAAAGGGAAAGCTGCTTTACAAGCCCCAAAATCAAAAAGGGCAGGCGGCTAAAAAACCCCAAAACCAACAGGGACAGAAAATATGAATAATCGTTTGCGCAAGATCACCATTGTGGGTGGCGGCACGGCAGGTTGGATGACCGCGCTGATCCTGGAAATGGTGTTTTCACGCACGTCAGCACCCAAGGATCGCCCGCGTATCTGCCTGATCGAAAGCCCCAATATCTCGACTGTGGGCGTTGGCGAGGCCACGGTTCCACGGATGCCGATCACGCTGCGCCAGGCCGGCATTTCAGAGCGGGATTTCTTCCGTGAGACCAACGCCTCGTTCAAGCTGGGCGTGAAGTTTTGTAATTGGAACAAGGACGCCAAAGGCAATCGAATTGATTACGTGAACCCTTTTGCGCATGGCCAGTTGTTAGAGGGGTTAGAGCCCGCAGAATACTTCCTGCGCTTTGGCAATGGCGATAGGGATTTCACGCAGTCCATCTCGCCCCATGATGATCTGGCGCGCCTGTGCAAAGGTGGGCGGCCACTGGGTCAACCAGAGTTTGAGCAGCGGTTCGGCTATGCCTATCATCTGGATGCTGTGAAGTTTGCAGGCATGTTGACCAGGGTTTGCACCAAGCGCGGCGTTGAGCATATCCAGGACGAGGTGAAATCGGTCGAGCTGGATGAGCAGGGCAATGTCAGCCATCTGATGCTGGAAAAGAAAGGCCGCCATGACATTGAGATGGTCGTGGATTGCACCGGGTTTCGCGGCTTGATTATCAACAAGGCGCTGGGCGAGCCTTTCATGGATTATTCTGACTATCTGCCCAACGATCGCGCCATGGCGTTGCAGATCGAGCACCCGGATCCAGAAAAAATTGAAAGCGTCACACGGTCCACCGCACTTGGTGCAGGGTGGACCTGGCGGGTGCCACTCTTTAACCGTGTGGGCACGGGCTATGTCTACTCATCTGCGCATCGCACGGATGAACAGGCGGCGGATGAATACCTCGAATGGCTGGGCGACAGCGGCAAAGGTGCGACGCCGCGCGTGATCCCGATGCGTATCGGACGAGTGCGCAATGCCTGGGTCAAGAATTGCGTGGCGATCGGACTGGCCGGAGGGTTCATCGAACCGCTGGAAAGTACAGCGATCCACATGATTGATCATGCGGTGCGCTGGTTCGCCGAGCATCTGCCTACGCGGGACATCGAACCGTCGCTGCGGGCGAGATATAACAAGCAAATGGACAAGCTCTATGACGAGGTTCTGGATTTCATTTGTCTGCACTACCGCTTGGGCAACCGCACGGATGATCAATATTGGATCGACGCGCGGACCGAAATGAAGATACCGGATCGGCTGGCCGAGAACCTTGAACTGTGGCAGCACCGCCTGCCTTTGGAACGAGATATCGAGTTTGCAACGCTTTTCGATTTCCGCGTCTATCAAACGGTTCTTTTGGGTAAGCAGGTCTATGATACGGGCTATGGCGCCGGCATCCGCGATCGCTTGCGGCCGTTGAAGAAACCGATCTGGTTCCAGTGGTGGAAAGGCGCGAAAGTGGATCTTGCGCAGATACTCAGATCAATGCCTGATCACAAAACCCTGCTGCGCGATATCCGGGGCGAGCTAGAGCGCCCAGCCTTTGGAAAGGCCGCAGCAGCGAAGCCAACCGTCGCGATGCCGGGCGCGGCCCCGGCACCATTGGCGGTCCAGAACATGCCGAATTTTGCCGAAATCCAAAGCGGCTCAAAAGATCTGCAACTGTTTTAGGCGCTCAGTCCTTTCGGAGCTGAAGAAGAATGCAAATCGACCCGACCTCAGCCATGCAAGGCTGGGGTTTGCGTGTTATTTTGTGATATGCACGGTAAAACTTGCAGCGCTAGTGCGAACCCGTTATAGAGCGCGCGTCGACAAGGCGATTTGAGCCATAAAACAATGAGACGAGCAGGGTCGGACCAACCGGCCCTCTTTGTTTTGCGGTATATGTCAGGTCGTCTGACCAATCCACTAAGACCGGCGGAGACAACCGCTCGGCCAGCAAAAACGTTATGTAAAGGAAAACACTGCCAGATGGCTGATACAACCATGGAGGAATTCGAAGCCCTCCTTAATGAAAGCTTCGAAATGGACACGCCCGAAGAGGGTTCTGTTGTCAAAGGTAAGGTTCTGGCGATCGAAGCCGGCCAAGCCATCATCGACGTCGGCTACAAAATGGAAGGCCGCGTTGATCTGAAAGAATTCGCAAATCCTGGCGAAGCCCCTGAAATCACTGTTGGCGACGAGGTTGAAGTTTACTTGCGCGCCGCAGAAAACGCCCGTGGCGAAGCTGTCATCTCACGTGAGATGGCCCGCCGTGAAGAGGCATGGGACCGTCTGGAAAAAGCATATGCCGACGACCAGCGCGTCGAAGGTGCAATCTTTGGTCGTGTCAAAGGTGGCTTCACCGTCGATCTGGGTGGTGCAGTTGCGTTCCTGCCCGGCTCGCAGGTTGACGTGCGCCCCGTACGCGACGCTGGCCCTCTGATGGGTCTGAAGCAGCCGTTCCAGATTCTGAAAATGGACCGTCGCCGTGGCAACATCGTTGTTTCGCGCCGCGCAATCCTGGAAGAATCGCGTGCCGAACAGCGCGCCGAGGTTATCGGCAACCTGACCGAAGGTCAGACCGTAGAAGGCGTGGTCAAGAACATCACCGAATACGGTGCGTTTGTTGACCTGGGCGGCGTTGACGGCCTGCTGCACGTCACCGACATGGCATGGCGCCGTGTGAACCACCCGTCCGAGATCCTGACGATCGGCGAGACCATCAACGTTCAAGTCATCAAGATCAACAAAGAGACCCACCGCATCAGCCTGGGCATGAAGCAGCTGCAGGAAGATCCGTGGGATCTGGTTGCAGCCAAGTATCCGCTGAGCTCGGTTCATCAGGGTCGCGTCACCAACATCACCGACTACGGCGCGTTCGTCGAGCTGGAAGCCGGTGTCGAAGGTCTGGTGCACGTGTCCGAGATGTCCTGGACCAAGAAAAACGTCCACCCCGGCAAGATCGTTTCGACGAGCCAGGAAGTCGACGTCATGGTTCTGGAAATCGATGGCGCCAAGCGTCGCGTGTCTCTGGGCCTGAAGCAGACTCAGCGCAACCCGTGGGAAGTGTTTGCAGAAACACACCCCGAGGGCACCGAAGTCGAAGGCGAAGTCAAGAACATCACCGAATTCGGTCTGTTCATTGGCCTCGAAGGCGACATCGACGGCATGGTTCACCTCAGCGATCTGTCCTGGGACGAGCGTGGCGAGGATGCCATCCAGAACTACCACAAGAACGACGTGGTACAGGCCGTTGTGTCTGAAGTGGATGTCGAGAAAGAGCGTATCTCGCTGTCGATCAAAGCCCTGGGCGGTGACAAGTTCGCCGAAGCCGTGGGCGGCGTGAAGCGTGGCTCGATCATCACCGTTGAGGTCACCGCGATCGAAGATGGCGGCATCGAGGTAGAGTACGAAGGTATGAAGTCGTTCATCCGTCGTTCCGACCTGAGCCGTGACCGTGCCGAACAGCGCCCCGAGCGTTTCTCGGTCGGTAACAAGGTCGACGTCCGCGTCACCAATGTCGACAGCAAGACCCGTCGTCTGGGTCTGTCGATCAAGGCACGTGAGATCGCCGAAGAGAAAGAGGCCGTGGAACAGTACGGTTCTTCCGACTCGGGCGCATCACTGGGCGATATCCTGGGTGCAGCGCTGAAGTCGGGCGACTAAGTCCGAGCCTCTGCCAAGCCGAATTTGCGGCCCCGCGTGAAAGCGCGGGGCCGTTTTTGTTGCGAATCAACATGTTCGCATTTTCAGGCTAATTGGGGCTTAGGTTCATGCATTTGTCGGGCAAATTACATGAACTGGCAAAAATTCGCGTTACTTAACTGTAATTTTCAGCCTTTGCCCGCAGAGTTTACGTTCCCCCGAACCCAGTTTTTTCCTATACTGTTCAGAATAATAGGCATGGTTAACCGGTCGCCTGGGAGGGTAACGCACATGATCCGTTCAGAACTGATTCAGAAAATCGCCGACGAGAACCCGCATCTTTATCAGCGTGACGTCGAGCGAATCGTGAATACCGTGTTCGAAGAAGTAACGGATGCGATGGCGCGAGGGGATCGGGTTGAACTGAGAGGCTTCGGGGCGTTTTCAGTGAAACAGCGCGATGCCCGTGTGGGTCGTAACCCGCGCACCGGCGAAACTGTGCAGGTCGAAGAAAAATGTGTTCCGTTTTTCAAAACTGGCAAGTTGCTAAGGGACCGGTTGAACGGTAAAGCCTAGGCCATGATGCGCTACCTTCGATATGCTTTTCTCGCGGTCCTCGGGATCGTCTTGATTTCAGTCTCTCTGGCCAACCGCGAAGCGGTTGAGCTGACGCTTATTCCCTCGGCTATAGCCGATTTGCTTGGCTTCAATTTCAGCGCCTCGTTGCCGCTGTTCGTGGTGGTTCTGGGTGGCATCGTCGCAGGCCTGGTCATTGGCTTTCTTTGGGAATGGCTGCGCGAGCACAAGCACCGCCGCGATGCTACCGCCAGCAAAGGTGAAGTGCGCAAGCTTGAGCGTGAGGTCAAGAAGCTCAAGAAAGCGCAGAACGAAGGACAGGACGAAGTTCTCGCCCTGTTGGATGAGGCCAGCTGAGGCCCGGAATGTCGGATGTATCGGTTAAAATCTGCGGCCTGACTGCACCAGATCACGTGCGCGCAGCTGCTGATGCGGGTGCACGGTATCTTGGTTTCAACTTCTTTCCGAAATCGCCTCGATATGTTTCGCCTCAACAGGCAGCAGCTTTGTTCGAGCATGTCCCCGTTGGGGTTGCAAAGGTCGCCTTGGTTGTGAACGCCACGGATGAGTTGTTGGACAGTATCACCGCAGCCGCCCCTTTTGACATGTTGCAGCTGCATGGCTCAGAATCTGTCGAGCGGGTGCAGGAAATCAAGGCGCGCTATGGGTTGCCTGTTATCAAGGTGGTTGGTGTTGCAGATGCCGAAGACCTGGCCGCCATTGATACTTATAGCGATGTTGCCGATCAGTTGCTGATAGATGCCAAGGCGCCAAAGAGCTCGATTCTGCCGGGTGGAAACGGGCTGGCGTTTGACTGGCGTTTGCTGGCTGGGCGCAAATACTGGCGCAAGCCCTGGATGCTGGCCGGTGGGTTGAACCCCGGCAATGTGGCCGAGGCCATCCGTATGACGGGCGCGCGTCAGGTCGATGTCGCCTCGGGCGTGGAAAGTGCACCGGGCATCAAGGATGCCGCGATGGTTCGTGCGTTTGTAGACGCTGCAATTCGGGCCGGCTGAGGTATCACATCTAAGGATTCCCATGTGCGTTTTGTCATGGCAAATCCCGCCGCTACCTCCTATGAACAACGGGTACGACGATGGAGACACCCATGGCCAACGATCTTTTCAATTCCTTCATGTCCGGCCCAGACGAGCAGGGCCGTTTCGGCATTTTCGGCGGGCGTTTTGTCAGCGAAACGCTGATGCCGCTGATCCTGGCGCTGGAAGAGGAATATGAAAAGGCCAAGGACGATGCCACATTTTGGGCCGAGATGGACGATCTGTGGGCCAACTATGTGGGACGCCCCTCGCCATTATATTATGCCGAGCGCCTGACCGAGCATCTGGGTGGCGCCAAAATCTATCTGAAGCGCGATGAGCTGAACCACACCGGCGCGCACAAGATCAATAACGTATTGGGCCAGATCATTCTGGCGCGGCGCATGGGCAAGACCCGGATCATTGCTGAGACCGGCGCAGGGCAGCATGGCGTGGCCACAGCCACCGTTTGCGCCAAGTTCGGTTTGAAATGCGTGGTCTATATGGGCGCGCATGATGTGCAGCGACAGGCCCCGAACGTGTTCCGCATGCGCTTGCTGGGGGCCGAAGTGATCCCTGTGACGTCAGGTCGTGGCACATTGAAAGACGCGATGAACGATGCGTTACGTGACTGGGTGACCAACGTGCGCGATACTTTTTATTGCATCGGTACAGTTGCTGGCCCGCACCCGTATCCGGCGATGGTGCGCGACTTTCAGTCGATCATCGGCAAGGAAGCAAAGGAACAGATGCACAAGGCTGAGGGCCGTTTACCCGACACGCTCATCGCCGCCATCGGTGGTGGATCGAACGCAATGGGTCTGTTCTATCCGTTCCTGGATGATAAATCCGTCAACATCATCGGTGTCGAAGCCGGTGGTAAGGGCGTGAACGACAAGATGGAACATTGCGCCTCGCTGACCGGCGGCCGCCCGGGTGTTCTGCATGGCAACCGCACCTATCTGCTGCAGGATGATGACGGGCAAATCCTCGAAGGATACTCGATCTCGGCTGGTCTGGATTACCCGGGCATTGGCCCTGAACATTCATGGCTTAATGATATCGGCCGCGCGCAATATGTGTCGATCACCGACAAAGAGGCGCTTGAGGCGTTCCAGCTTTGCTGTGCAACCGAAGGCATCATCCCGGCGCTTGAACCTAGCCATGCGCTGGCTCATGTGATGAAGATCGCGCCGGATCTGCCCAAGGATCACCTGATCTGCATGAATATGTGTGGACGTGGTGACAAGGATGTTCAGACCGTGGCGAAATATCTGAACTTCGACATGTCGGATACCGAAGGTCGCAGCGCCGATTGACCAGGCGGTAAAATTTGAAATTTCTGACAAAAGCTGTGTGCCTTTGAACGGTGTGCAGCTTTGGTTTCCAGCCTGCGGCTTTTCGAATGTTGCGCAGCTGGGTAATTTTGTTGCGCACCCGCCACAGGTGCATTTCCACCTCTCAGAATATCATTGAGCGAATCCTGCCTCTTCGCCTAAACCCGCCGTTACCGGTCAAAACGGGCCGGACCCTAGCGAGCAGAGGTGATCACTCTCTCGGTGCGGACGGCGCTGCCGAAACCGTATGCCAGGGCCGAAACCGGGGATTGGTACATGCTTTGTAGCTCAGGTGGAAGAGCGGCAGATGGCAAGTCTGTGAGCGAAGGTTCGACTCCTTCCAAAGCTCCAAATGTAGCTCATTCTGGTTAGAGCAATCGACTGTTAATCGATGTGTAGCGGGTTCGAGTCCCGCCATTTGAACAAACGCTGTTAGGTCAGCACCGGCCTTCAACGCCGGTCCGTGAAAACGGTCCAAATCATTAAGATCCGAGTGTTCCCCAGCAGGGGTGGCACCGCGCTACGTCAGGCTTTGGTCGGGCGGGGCAGGGGTCTTCGCTGCTCTGGTCTTGGGCCGGAGGGCAGATGACGGTGTCGCCGGATTGACGCCCCGCTTGATCCCTTGGGAACAGGCGGCGCATTGGTCCCGCGCCCCTCTCTCTGACCCTCTCGCAAAAGGGCACGGCGCGGGGGATGCCCGGTCTTTCACAGCCTTTATCCGAAGGCTTCACACCTGTCACCCAATCGGGGTGCAACCCACTGAAAACATGAAAAGGAGTTCGCTTTTGCGACGACGATAGAGCGAGATGAAAAGGAGAAATGAAATGATACTATTCCAAGATCTGATCGACCGGCTGACCGGTCATCAACGGCTGACCCTGACCGAGACCCAGCGGATGCTGGTTTTGCGCAAGGGGGTAATTGACACCATCCTCGGCCCCGGGAAACACCGGCTGCCACGCAGGGATGTGCTGACCGAGCTGCACGATCTGGAGGCTCTCTTTTTCGTGTCGCCCTATGAGCGGGCGCTGATGCAGAACCGGCTCGAACTGGCCGAGGCGCACCTGACCGAGTTTCGGGCAGGGCCCGACGAGGTTCTGGTTCTGCTTCGGGATGGCGTGCCCGCTCGAGTGCTGATTCCCGAAGTACGGGCGCTAGTTTGGAAGGATGCCGGCCCCTGGGCCGTTGAGCAACACGCGCTGACCGAGTCCATGGTTGTGCACAAAGCGGTCGCGCAGCGGCTGGTTCGGGTAGGGCTGCAGATGCACCTGACGCGGGTCGAGATTGCCGAAGGGCATGTCGGTTTGCTGACGGTGGATGGCGTGCTGGTGGATCGGCTGAACCCCGGCGCTCATGCCTTCTGGAAGGTGGGCCGGAACGTCGAGGTCAAGCAGATCGACCTGCGGCAACGAACCCATGAGGTAACGGGTCAAGAGATACTGACCAAGGACCGGGTGACCATCCGGGTCAACCTCAGCGCCGATTACCGGGTCGTCGATCCGGTCAAGGCGATGGGGGCGGTGAAGGATTTTGATCAGGCCCTGCACCGGGCCCTGCAACTGGCGTTCCGGAAGACCCTTGGGTCGATGACGCTTGACCGGCTACTTGCCGAGAAGGTGGGCGTTGACACCGAGGCTGCGGATCGGGTGCGGACACAAATGGCCGGGATCGGCATCGAAGTGGGTGAGATCGCGTTGAAAGACGTCATCCTGCCCGGCGAGATGCGCGAAATCCTGACCGCCGTGGTCGCGGCCGAGAAACAGGCCGAGGCAAACGTCATCCGGCGGAGGGAAGAAACCAACGCCACGCGGTCTTTGCTGAACACCGCGAAAGTGATGGCGGAAAACCCGGTGATGCTGCGACTGAAAGAGCTGGAAGCGCTGGAAACCATCGCCGGCAAGGTCGAGCGGCTGACGGTTCATAACGGAACCGAGGGTCTGATGTCTGACCTTGTGAAATTGCGGGATTGATCCCGAATAAGGGCCGGTCCGGGTGATCCCGGGCCGGTCTGCCTAGTCCTGAACCGCGTGTTGGTTGAGAATGCGCAGAGGCACGATGTCCAGCGCCCGTTGATGTGTCGCCTCAAGATGAACCTTGGGCGCGCATCCTTCGTCATGGGCTTGCAGGAAGCGACCCGCACATAAACACCAGCTGTCACCGGCGCGCAGCCCGGGAAAATTAAACTCGGGGCGCGGCGTGCTGAGGTCATTGCCGACATATTTCGAATAGGCCAGAAACTCGACCGTCATTACCGCGCAAACCGTGTGGCTGCCCTGATCCTCGGGGCAGGTATTGCAGGCGCCATCGCGAAAGAACCCAGTCAGCGGATCGCGGGAGCAAGGGGCGAGCACGCCCCCCAGAACATTTATGCTTTCCTGTTTCTGCATAAGAGCATCTTACAGGCTTTGCGCAATCTTGCGGAACATTTCTATGTTGATCTCATTCACGCCAGGGTCTCGAAACTTGCGATCGGCCCCGGTGGACACGATCAGCACCCCGCGCGGCTGGTCGAAATAGATATACTGACCATAGACGCCGCGGGCCATGAACTCGCCCTCATGCGCGCCCACGGGAATCCACCACTGATATCCATAGCCGATCTTGCCCGATGCGGTCGGGGCACTGGGCAGGACCGAAGCGGCGATCCATTCAGCCGGTACTAGTTGCTGCCCATCATGAACCCCGTTTTGCAGGATCATCTGACCGAAACGCGCATAGTCGCGGGTGGTGAAATTCAAGCCCCCCAGAACAAAGGCAACTCCGGCCCCGTCGGTCACGTAATAGCCATCCCGCTCCAGCCCAAGCGGCTGTACAATGCGCTCTGTAAGCAGTTCGGCCACGCTGCGACCGGTTGCTCCTCGGACCACCATACCGATAACATGGGTGTCGATTGACACGTATTTCCAGGTTTCTCCGGGTGTTGCGAAACTGTCCTGCAGCGAGGCGGCGAAATCGTCCAGTTCTCGGCCTAAGGCGACCACTCGACCCATCCGGTTGATGTCAGAATTGTAATCCAGATAATCCTCGTTGAAGGTCACACCGCTGGCCATGTTCAACACGTTGCGGATCGTCGTGCCATCATAGGCCGTGCCTTTTAGTTTAGGCACGTATTGCACGACAGGATCGTCCAATGAGGCGATTGCGCCTTCGTCCAGCAATATGCCGAACAATGCAGAAAGATAGCTTTTGGCAACCGACCACGAAATGCGTCGATCGTCTGGTGTGGTGCCCAGATAGTATTCCTCAAACCGGATCTGCCCGCCCTGCATCACAAGCAAGGATGTGACCGACCGGTCTTCGATCCATTGATCCGTGCCTGCTGGCAGGTCAAACCCGGGCCCGTAAGGCAATTCCCATGTGGCCCCATCCCCGCGCGGCAAGTTGACGGTTTTGAAAGCTGCATCCATATGCGAGAAGTTGTGAACGATCTTTTCGGGGGAAAACAATGAGTTCACCGCCATCAAGCGTTGAATTTCCTCGCGTTTCCAGAACCCGACAACGGCGGCTGCCAGCACAAGCATCAGCGCGATACGCAGCACCCATTTAAACAAAGCTCTCATCTGTCGCCTCCCATGATTGCCGGTATTGGAGCCTGCCCGGGTAAATTCCGCAATCCGGACGTAGGGGCAACAGCAGAGCGCGCTATTTGAACTTGTCCATCAGCTTCTGCATGGCCGACCTGTTGTCCTCGGCAGGTTCTGCCATGGTCTGGGCGGTTGGTTTGGGCGGCTCGGACGGCGATTTGGACGAACGCGGAGGCGCCGTCCGCAGGGCAACGGCATTCATGAACTTACCGCCGTCACCATTGGCCAGGTGCCCCGCGCCATCTGCAACGCCGCGCAGAACATCTTCCAGCCAGTCAGCGTCGGCCTTTGCAAAATCACCCAATACATAAGGCGATACCAATTCTTTGCGGCCCGGATGCCCGACCCCAAGGCGCACCCGATCATAGGCTGGGCTGATATGTTCATGGATCGAGCGTAGCCCGTTATGGCCCGCATGGCCTCCGCCCGCTTTGACGCGAACCTTGCCGGGGGCCAAATCCAGTTCATCGTGAAAGACGGTGACATCCGTTGAATCCAGTTTGTAGAACCGCATCGCCTCGCCCACCGATTGGCCCGACCGGTTCATGAAGGTCTGAGGCTTGATCAGCAAAACCTTTTCATGACCCAGCCGCCCTTCGGCGATTTCGGCCTGAAATTTGGATTTCCAAGGACCAAAACCGCAATCCTCGGCAATCCGGTCAACGGCCATAAAGCCGATATTGTGCCGGTTACGAGCATATTTTGATCCTGGATTCCCCAGGCCGACAAACAGCTTCATCGTCATGTCCTTGTCTCAAGCGCGATATCGCAACTGGTTGATGGCACGGATTGGGGCCGATTTTCCAGCCCAACGGGCAAAAGAAAACGGGACCCCAATGGGGCCCCGTCACAAAAACCGAAACTTTGGGTCCGGCCTTATTCTTCTTCGCTTCCGACGACTTCGACTTCATCGGGTGCAACATCACCCTCTTCGCCCTCTTCGTCATCGCTTGTAGCCAGGCCGGTTGGCGCCGAGATGTTGGCGATCACAAAGTCACGGTCGATGGTCGGCTTGGTGCCAGCAGGCAGATCGACCGACGAGATGGTGACAACGTCGTTGATGTTCAGACCGGTCAGATCAACGGTGATCTTCTCAGGAATCTCACCAGCGGTACACATCAGCTCGACCTCAGGACGGACAACGGTCAGAACGCCGCCTTTCTTGATGCCGGGGGCCTCTTCCTCGTTGATGAAATCAACCGGAATAAACAGTGCGATCTTGGTGGTCCGACGCAGGCGCATCAGGTCCAGGTGGGTCGGCAGGTCTTTGACAACGTCACGCTGAACGTCGCGGCAGATGACGCGAACGTCTTCTTGGCCTTCAACCTTCAGGTTCCACAATGTCGACTTGAACCGGCCCGCTTTCAGGCGCTTGAACAGTTCGTTGAACGGGATCTGGATCGGCAGCGGCTCTTTGTCGCCACCAAAAACAATGCCCGGAACCATGCCGTCGCGGCGTGCCTGACGAGCGGCGCCCTTGCCTGTCCCCGTCCGTTCCAGAGCTACGAGATCAGGAATCTCTCCAGCCATGATATTTCTCCAATGTTAGGGCGGGTATCCTCCAAGGCTGTATACCCGCGTGAAGCCGCGTCCTTAGCTTGATTCATTGAGTTTGGAAAGGGGTTTTTGCAGCTCGTCAATTTTGCGAGGCTCTGTCTCGCGCTCCGAGGTATTTTCGGCCAGATGAAGCAGGGAATCCTTTCTTCAACTGGCTCTAAATATCTCGGGGGAGGCGGCCAAACGGCGACAAGGACAGAGCCCCCATGCGCGCGATCAATCTGTCCAGCTCCCTCCGAAGTCTTTCGGGACAAGCAAATTGTGCCGGCCCAGATCGCTCACATTGCGTTCACCGCAAAGCGCCATGGTCGTATCAAGTTCTTTCTGAATGATCTCAAGTGCCGTGGTCACGCCTTTCTGGCCCATTGCGCCAAGACCGTAAACAAAGGCGCGCCCGATAAAGGTGCCCTTCGCGCCAAGTGCCAGAGCTTTCAGAACGTCCTGGCCAGATCGGATGCCACTGTCCAGATGCACTTCGATGTCGTTCCCGACAGCGTCCATAATCTCGGGCAGGACACGAATGGAACTGAGCGCCCCGTCCAACTGGCGTCCGCCGTGGTTTGAAACCACGATGGCATCGGCGCCCAGCTTGGCGGCCATCTTGGCATCCTCGGAATCCAGGATACCCTTGAGGATCACCTTGCCGCCCCATTGGTTCATCAGCTTTTCAACCTTGCCCCAATCCAGGCTGGTGTCGAATTGTTCCGCCGTCCATGTGCCCAGCGATCTTGTATCAGTGATATTATCAACATGGCCAACAATATTGCCGAAGTTCCGCCGTTTGGCGCCTAACATTTCGATGCCCCAGGCCCATTTTGTCATCAGATTGGCGATGGTCTTGGGCGTCAGCTTTGGCGGCGCGGACAGACCATTCTTTAGGTCCTTGTGGCGCTGCCCGAGTATTTGCAAGTCCAGGGTGATCACAAGGGCCGAACATTTTGCATCCTTGGCGCGTTGGATCAGACGAGAGACATAGTCCTGATCCTTCATGGTGTAGAGTTGGAACCAGAAGGGCGCAGTGGTGTTCTCGGCCACCTCCTCGATAGAATTGATTGACATCGTGGACAGGGTAAAGGGGACGCCAAAAGCCTCGGCTGCTTTGGCGGCTTTGATCTCACCATCCGCGTGCTGCATGCCGGTCAGACCAACGGGGGCAAGGGCAACAGGCATGGTAACATCCTGTCCGATCATCTGCGACGCCGTCGTGCGCCCGGTCATATCAACCGCTACTCGCTGGCGCAGGCGGATATCTTCGAAATCCGAGCTGTTGTCGCGAAAGGTCTGCTCGGTCCAGCTGCCGCTTTCGGCATAGTCAAAGAACATGCGCGGGACGCGTCGTTCATAGATGTGTTTGAGGTCTTGGATATTGGTGATGACGGGCATGAGATGCGGCTTTCGAAAGATTGGTTCTTTTTCTTTACCAATTTTTTGAAAGCCTCGCAACGCCACGTTTCCGTGCGCAACATTAGGTGCAATAGAAAAACCGCAGCCGGGTTGCGCCGACTGCGGTCAAGATTGCGAAACTGGTCGTTGGATCAGGCCGAATGTGCCCCATCTGCCAGCGATTTGACAAAATCCAGAACTTCACCAACCGACTTCCCGGCGGCGATCTGGCTGACAATGGCCGAGCCGACCACAGCGCCATCGGCAACAGTTGCGATTGCCCGCGATTTTTCCGGGGTATTGATTCCAAAGCCCACGATTACTGGCAAATCCGTGGCGGATTTGATCCGAGAGACCTCGGGGCCTACATTCGTGGCCTGGGCTTCGGCTGCGCCTGTGATCCCCGTGATCGAGACGTAATACACAAATCCCGAAGTGTTCTGAAGAACGCGCGGAAGCCGTTTGTCATCCGTTGTCGGCGTGGCGAGGCGGATAAAGTTCAATCCAGCCGCCTGTGCAGGCAGACAAAGTTCGTCATCTTCTTCGGGGGGCAGGTCAACGACGATCAGGCCGTCGATGCCAGCCTCAGTAGCGTCCGCCAGAAACCTTTCCACACCGCGGCTGTAGATGGGATTGTAATACCCCATTAGCACAATAGGCGTTGTATCATCCGTTTCCCGAAAAGCACGTGCAAGATCCAGTGTGCGTTGCAGGGTCATCCCACCCTCTAGGGCGCGTTGTCCTGCTGCCTGGATGGTCGGACCATCCGCCATCGGGTCGGTGAACGGCAGCCCAAGTTCGATCACGTCGACACCGGCACCGGGCAAGCCCCTGACGATCTCAAGCGAGGTGTCGAAATCGGGGTCACCGGCCATGATGTAGGATACGAAGGCCTTTTTGCCCTCGGCCTTGAGGGCGGCGAACTTGGCGTCGATACGGGTCATCTGCGGTCCTTGCATACGGATTTGAACCTGATGTGCAGAAACTTTGCCCGGAAATCAATCCCGCCGGGCCAGATTGCTTCAGAACCCGTAGTGATAACGCATGAACACTGAGTTGACGCCGGGATTGAAACTGTCCGTGCTCGCGTTCGAATTATGGGTGATGGCCAGCGAGAGCTTGTTTCCGTTTTCCAGGGCATATCCAAAACCGAAAAGGCTGCGGATCTGGAAATTTCCGCCGAGATCATTGTCATCATTTGAGGCGTTGTAGTAACCAGGCATCACGCTGGCCTCTACGAACCACCGATCAGAGATCGTATAGAGACCGACCAAACCGGCGCCAATATGCGTGTCGGAATCTGCATCCACCGTCAGGGCCACACCCCAGCCAGCACTGAGGCGCGTGGCTTCGTGAAACGGGCTGTGCTGATATTCCAGTGACACGACCGCCTGATCATTGCTGCTGGTGTGGGTGAAATCCGCATATCCTGCTCCCAATACGATGGACTGCCCGTGTGCCATGGTCGTGGTGGCCAGCAAAGTGCTCATTAAGAAAAGTGTTTTCATCTCGGTACTTCTTAGTTTTCTCAACTCCCTGTCAGTTGGTGACGTGGCAGTGGCAAAATCAAGTATTCGAAGTACACGTTTGATTAACAGATAAGTGATGTTGCAACTGGGACTCGACCTGTTGCCGCCGTCCGGGTTGCGCATTTGCCCGGACGTGAATAGAAGACGCCGTCGTATCGCTTCAGGAGGCCGAGATGGGCTTTAAAATGGGAATCGTGGGTTTGCCGAATGTGGGCAAGTCGACTCTCTTCAATGCGCTGACCAAGACAGCGGCTGCTCAGGCGGCGAATTTCCCGTTCTGCACCATTGAACCCAATGTGGGCGATGTGGCGGTGCCCGATGACCGGCTGGACAAGCTGGCGGCGATTGCAAGTTCAAAGCAGATCATCCCGACGCGAATGACGTTTGTGGATATCGCGGGCCTGGTAAAGGGCGCGTCAAAGGGCGAGGGGTTGGGCAACCAGTTTCTGGCCAACATCCGTGAGACTGACGCCATCGCTCATGTGTTGCGCTGCTTCGAAGATGGTGATGTGACCCATGTCGATGGCCGCGTCGATCCCGTGGCGGATGCCGATACGATTGAGACCGAACTGATGCTGGCCGATCTGGAAAGTATCGAAAAGCGCCGTGCCAATCTGGTGCGCAAGCTGAAGGGCAACGACAAAGAGGCACAGCAACAGGAACGTTTGCTTGCCGAAGCGCAGGCCATGCTGGAAGACGGCAAACCCGCGCGTCTGGTCGAAGTTAGCGACGAAGACGATAAGGCGTGGAAAATGCTGCAACTGCTGACCACCAAACCGGTTCTCTATGTCTGCAATGTCTCGGAAGAAGAGGCCGCCGAGGGCAATGAATATTCAGCCCGTGTGGCTGAAATGGCCGCAGCGCAAGGCAACTCGCACGTCATTATCAGTGCCAAGATCGAAGAAGAGATTAGCCTGCTGGAAGAGGACGAAGCGCAGATGTTCCTCGAGGAAATGGGGCTGGAAGAGCCAGGTCTCGACCGTCTGATCCGCGCAGGCTACGACCTGCTGAAGCTGGAAACCTATTTCACCGTCGGCCCGAAAGAGGCCCGCGCCTGGACCATCCGCACCGGCACCGCCGCGCCGCAGGCAGCTGGCGTCATCCATGGCGATTTCGAAAAGGGTTTCATCCGTGCTGAAACGATCGCGTATGACGACTATGTTTCGGCAAATGGAGAGCAGGGCGCCAAAGAGGCAGGCAAGATGCGCGCCGAAGGCAAGGGCTATGTCGTCAAGGATGGCGATGTGATGCACTTCTTGTTTAATACTTAAGCGCCTTGGCATTGCGAACTGCAGAAAAGTCAGATGCCTCCAGTATCGCTGCCATCTCGATTGAGGTTTGGATCGGAACCTACCTCAAACATGGTGTCAGTGGGATTTTTGCGGATTTCGCCTTGTCGGAATTTACGCCAGGCAAAATCCTAGGACAGATTCAAAACCCGGATGAATTAGTTCTGGTGTCCGACAATAATCAGGGGATTGACGGGTTCATCCGTGTTTCCCCTGCACGCATCGCCCCTGTTTCCGGGTGGTGGGGCATGGAGATATCGACATTCTACGTCCAGCCGCGCCATCACGGAAAAGGTATCGGAAGTCGTCTTTTGGCAGCCGCGCTGGAACATTGCCGGGATCAGGGGGCAGATTTGGTCTGGCTGATGACCAATGCTGAAAACGCCTCGGCCATCAAGTTCTATCTGGCCAAGGGTTTTGAGTTCATTGGAGAGACCCACTTTCAGATCGACGATCAGAAGTATTTGAACAACGTCTATGCGTTGCATTTTTCCTGATCAGGGAATGAGGCCTCTTTCCAGGCCAAATATTCTGTAAGATGGTCTTCTTTCCCTCTGCTTCAAGCGTTCATGCGCTTTGTGGCATCTTCCAGAATGAGGTCCGCGCCGCGCGCGGCCAGCATCATCACAGGCGCATTGGTGTTGCCTGAGGTGATGCTTGGAAACGAGGACGCGTCGACCACCCTAAGGCCTGCCACCCCATGAACCCGCAGTCGAGAATCCAGAACTGAATCCTGTCCCGATGTCCCCATGCGACATGTACAGCTTGGATGAAATATAGTTCCGGCGTTGGCGCGGAAATTCTCTAACATCTGGTCGTCATTCATCCGCGTAACATCTGGTTCTATCCTGGTCCGCGTAACACTGCGGATCGCCTCAGTCTGCGCCAGCTTCTGTAACAGCCGACCCGCTTTGATAGCCATGTCGCAGTCATGGTTTGTGGAGAGAGAGTTTGGTTGGATGGCGGGTGCATCCATGGGATCTGCCGAACGGATGTTGATCTCCCCTCTGCTTGTCGGCCTGCAGGGCTGGGCGCAGAGAAGAAAGCCTGCTTCGGTATCAATGCCGGGTTGTCCTTTGGTGTCGGTCTTATAGGACATCGGATTGCAATAGATTTGCATATCAGCAAATTCGGCGGTTTCGTCCGAACGCACAAAGCCGCTGACCTGGTTGACGGGGACGCTGAGTGGCCCGCTGCGGGTCAACAGATAACGAATACCGGACAACATCTGTCCCAACCGATTGCCAAGCGTATTATTCAATGTCGGCTCGGTCGCATGAAAGAAATGGGATATGCCAAGATGATCCTGCAATCCCTGTCCAACCTGCGACAGGTTATGGCGCACTTTGATGCCGTGCCTTTTCAACAGGTTCGCAGGCCCGATCCCTGAAAGCTGCAAGAGCTGTGGCGAGTTTACGGCTCCGGCAGATAGGATAACTTCACGGGTCGCCATGGCCTCGGCCATTTGACCCCCGACACGATAGCGAACACCGGTGGCTTTGCCTTGATCCAGAATGACGTTCTGCACCAGAGCATTGGATACCACCCGTAGATTACCACGTTTCAGGGCGGGGTGCAGGAACGCGGCTGCTGATGACCAGCGACGACCATTTTTGACAGTACTGCGCAGCCTCATCATCCCTTCGGCGTCCTGACCGTTCAGATTGTCAGAAATATGCCAGCCCATCTGCCGTGAGGCCTCCAGAAAGTGGCGCGAAAACGGGTGCATGCCCTCACTGACATCGCTGACCACGAGAGGGCCGCCCTCGGAGGAAGGTGTTTGGCCTCTTTCGACATGGGTCTCGATCGCCTCATATGTCTGGCGTACTGTTTCCCAGTTCCAACCCTCTGCGCCTGCCTTGGCCCAGTCATCAAAATCATGCGAGAGGCCTCGCAAATATGCCATGGCGTTGATCGAGCTTGATCCGCCAATAACCCGCCCGCGCGGCCAATAGGCCTGACGGTTGTTCAACCCTGGATCAGCCTGGGCAGAGTAACACCAGTTCACCTTGGGATCGTTGAAGGTTTTGCCGTATCCCAGCGGTACATTGATCCAGAAACGGCGATCGGTTCCACCGGCTTCTATCAGCAATACTTTATGGCTGCCACACGCGCTCAGCTTGTTTGCCAGCACGCAGCCGGCAGATCCGGCGCCCACGATGATATAGTCGAAGGTCTGCGTCATCTCGAACCGTTCTGGGTAATTGGCCCCATGATTTGCACGCAATGATTGTCAATACAAACAATGTATATTATCCATTAGGCATAATTTTCATTGAAGGTAAGAAATGGCGAAACTGCCCCATGTCACCTGGTTGCGGGCTTTTGAAGTTGCCGCGCGTCACAACAGTTTCTCTGCGGCAGCAGAAGAACTGGGGCTGACATCAGCCGCCATCAGTCAGCAGATACGGTTGTTAGAGAAGCATCTAAACGTATCCCTGTTCGAACGCTTGCCGCGCGGGGTTGCCCTGACCGAAATCGGGCGGGCCTATGCGATGCCGGTTCAAAAGACGTTTTCCGAGTTAAGAGACGCAACCAGCGGCCTTTTCACCAATTCCCGCAGGCGGGTGGTCAAAATACGGGCCTCCATCTCATGTGCGGGGCTGGTAATCGCACCAAGACTGGCTGAGTTTGAAAACCTGCATCCTGACATCAAAGTGGACCTCTCCACATTCGTCTGGGCGAACCGCTTTGGCGAGGAAGAAAGCGATATTGATATCCGGTTCGGCTATGGTGACTGGGATGACGGGATCGTCTCGCATCTGGGCCATGAATGTGCGGTGCCGGTCTGCCATCCCGATTATGCGGCATCTTTTGGCGCAGATCTGAGCATTCAAAATCTGGCTCAGGGCCGGGTCGTCACAATCAAAGGGTCCGAGAATGACTGGATGAGATTGTCCGATCAATACACGCTCAATTTGGGCGCGCCCTCCAGAACGCTTCGAATGGATTCGTCACTTTTGGCCCTGCAGGCCGTCACGGCGGGGCAGGGCGCGGCCATGGTATTAGAGAGCTTTGCCCATGAGTACATTAAGCAGGGTTTGCTGGTGGCACCCTTTGATTACCGCCTGCCCATTCAGCCTTCGCACTATCTGGTTAAACGCAAAGGCGCTGAAGACCGCATCGAGGTACAGGTTTTCGCAAGTTGGGTGACGTCACTCTATTAGCGGGCTATTCCAGCGATACCCAAAGCACACGGGCATCTTCGGTACTGGTTGAAATACAGCCGTGCCCCATTCCACTGTCATAATAGAGCGAGTCCCCGGCTTTCATCGGCAGTGGACGGTAGTGTTCCGACACAAAAGTCAGCTCTCCGCTGAGGACAAACATGAACTCTTCTCCAGAATGGCGAATCCAGTTTTCAAATTCGGAAATGTCGCGCGCCTTGATTGTCGCGATATAGGGCAGCATCCGTTTGCTGGTCAGCTCTGAACACAGCAACTCATGGATATATGTGGAGGTGTCCTTGATCTCACCGTCGCCCTTGGGCGTATAATCGCGACGGCCTGATATACCCGATTGACCGGACTGTAGAAACAGCTGCGGTGTACTGAGGTCAAGCGCCTGTGTGAGCCGCCGAACAATATCAAAGCTGGGCTTTGTCTGGTTGTTTTCGATTTTTGACAGGGTTGATCGACCGATCCCGGCAGCACGACCGGCTTCTTCCAATGTCCAGCCTTTTGCACGGCGCGCGTCGCGGATCGAGCGGCCCAGAGCCATACCCTCGTCCTGATCGTCCATTCCGGAAACATCCGTTAAATTCTCTTCTGCCACGTGAAATCCCCCTGTTTTATCGATGCTTGCATAATTTCCAATCAAAATCAAATTCACCATTGTAAGAAAAATGTTGCCTTAAGGGTGAAAATTCCACTATAGGAAACAAAGTTTCACAATTTGGATTCGGAACCGTGGGAGGAGACCATGTTTAAAACGTCGCTGGCTGAGGCCGATCCGGTAATCTCTGCGTCGATTTCCCGTGAGGGTGCCCGTCAGGCGGATCAGATCGAACTGATCGCATCTGAAAACATCGTCTCGCAGGCGGTGATTGATGCGCAGGGGTCTGTGCTGACCAACAAATACGCCGAAGGGTATCCCGGTCGCCGGTATTACGGTGGCTGCGAATATGTCGACGAGGTCGAATCCGAAGCTATCGAGCGGTTGAAGAAACTGTTTGGGTGCGAATACGCAAACGTACAACCTCATTCCGGCGCTCAGGCGAATGGAGCGGTCAAGCTGGCGCTGCTTAGCCCCGGTGACACGATACTGGGAATGTCGCTGGATGCTGGCGGGCACCTGACCCACGGCGCGAAACCCGCGCAATCGGGCAAATGGTTCCGTCCGGTGCAATACGGTCTGAACGATGCCGGGCTGATTGATTATGATCAGGTCGAGGCATTGGCAGAAGCTGAGAAGCCCAAGCTGATCATCGCGGGCGCATCGGCCTATTCGCAGAAAATCGACTTTGCGCGCTTTCGGGCAATCGCTGACAAGGTTGGGGCCTGGCTGCTGGCAGATATGGCGCATATCGCGGGGCTGGTGGCGACTGGGCTGCATCCGTCGCCTGTTGGGCACGCTCATGTGGTGACGTCGACCACTCATAAGACCCTACGTGGACCACGCGGCGGGATCATCCTGACCAATGATGAAACACTGGCCAAAAAGATCAACTCGGCTGTGTTTCCGGGTCTGCAGGGTGGCCCGCTGATGCATGTGATCGCGGGCAAGGCCGTAGCCTTTGGTGAAGCTTTGAAGCCTGAGTTCAAAACCTACATGCAGCGCGTAGTCGACAGCGCGGCGGCTTTGGCGAATGTGATGATGGCGCGAGGCTGTGACATCGTTTCTGGCGGAACCGAGAACCATCTGATGTTGGTCGATCTGCGCCCCATCGGCGTGACCGGCAAAGATGCCGAAGCCGCGCTTGAGCGTGCAGGTTTTACTTGCAACAAAAACAGTGTTCCCGGCGATCCGCAAAAGCCAACGATTACCAGTGGTATTCGTCTGGGCACCGCTGCCGGATGCAGCCGTGGATTTGGCCCCGAAGAGTTTACGACGATCGGTCATCTGATTGGCAACGTGCTGGACGCTTTGGCTCAGTCTTCTGACGGGGATGCGACCGTCGAAAAAGAAACTCGTGAAAAAGTCCGCGCCCTGTGCGCGAGCCATCCGATCTATTGAGGTTAAATCATGAGCACCTATGACCTGATCGTTATTGGCGGTGGCCCCGGCGGATATGTAGCGGCCATTCGTGCCGCTCAGCTGGGCATGAATGTCGCTTGCGTCGAGGGGCGGGGTGCTCTTGGCGGGACCTGTCTGAATGTGGGGTGCATACCCTCCAAAGCGTTGCTGACCTCCTCGGCCAAATATGCCGAGATCAGCCATCTCTCCTCCCATGGCATTGAGGTCGAGGGGGCCAGCATCGACATCGGCGCGATGATGGGGCGCAAGGACAAGATCGTTGGTGACCTGACCAAAGGGATCGGATTCCTGTTCAAAAAGAACGGTATCGACCTGATCGAAGGTTGGGCCAGTATTCCGGCTGCAGGGCAGGTTCAGGTCGGCGACACGATCCATGAGGCAAAGAACATCCTGATCGCCACCGGGTCCGAGCCGACCTCGCTGCCGGGGATTGAGATTGACGAGCAAGATATCCTCAGCTCAACCGGGGCGATTGCGCTGGACACCGTGCCGGATCATCTGGTGGTGATCGGTGCCGGTGTCATCGGATTGGAACTGGGTCAGGTCTGGGCGCGTCTGGGTGCCAAAGTCACGGTGGTTGAATATCTCGACCGTGTTCTGCCCGGCATTGATGGAGAGATCGCCAAGCTGGCACAGCGCGCCCTGTCAAAGCGCGGGCTGAAATTCCAACTGGGCAGGGCGTTGAAATCGGTCGGGAAAACCGACGCGGGCCTGTCCCTGATCGTGGACCGAGTTGGCAAGGACAAGGAAGAAGTGATCGAGGCCGACAAGGTCCTGATCGCTGTAGGCCGCCGCCCTGTGACGCGCGGACTGGGGTTGGAAGATCTGGGCGTTGCCATCAACCAACGCGGTTTTATCGAGGTCGATGGAGCGTTCCAGACCTCGGTGCCCGGTATCTATGCGATTGGTGATTGTGTGCCCGGACCTATGCTGGCGCATAAGGCCGAAGAAGACGGCGTCGCCTGTGTCGAAATCCTGGCCGGTCAGGCCGGGCATGTGGATTACAACACCGTTCCGGGCGTGGTTTACACCGACCCCGAGGTCGCCTCGGTCGGTTTGACCGAGGAGGCGCTGAAAGAGGCTGGCACTGACTACGCGGTCGGCAAGTTCGCCTTCATGGCCAATTCTCGGGCGCGTTCGGCCGGTGAAACGGATGGTGCGGTCAAGGTTCTGGCTGGCGATGACGGTCAAATCCTGGGCGCGCATATCTGCGGCGCGCATGGCGGCGACCTGATTGCCGAGCTGGTTCTGGCCATGACCAAAGGCGCAACAGTTGCTGAAGTTGCCGCAACCTGTCATGCGCACCCTGCCATGGGCGAGGCGGTCAAAGAGGCCTGCCTTGACGCCCTGGGCCGTGCGATTCACGCTTAACGAGGATCAGCCAGATGACCATCCAGCTTCGACCTCGCCACCCGGAAAAAGCCAAAAAGGCTGACAGTGTCATTCCGCGTAAACCGAAATGGATTCGGAAGAAACGGGTTGAAAGCTCAGAATATTACGAAACCCGCCGCCTGATGCGTGACCATAATCTGGCTACCGTTTGCGAAGAGGCTGCTTGCCCAAATATCGGCGAATGCTGGTCCAAGCGCCACGCCACCATGATGATCATGGGCGAGGTCTGTACCCGCGGCTGTTCCTTCTGCAACGTTGCCACTGGCCGCCCCGACGCTCTGGACCAGTTCGAACCCGGCCGTGTGGCCGTTGCGGTGAAAAAGCTGGGCCTGCGTCATGTCGTGATCACCTCGGTTGACCGGGATGATCTGGCTGATGGCGGCGCTGAACATATTGCCCAAACCATCCGTGCTGTGCGCCACCAGAATCCCGGCACAACGGTAGAAGTTCTGACCCCCGACTTTCTGGGCAAAGGGGACGCGGCCGATCTGGTATTTGCGGCCGCCCCCGACGTATTCAATCACAATCTCGAAACGGTTCCGCATCTGTATCCCACGGTGCGTCCGGGCGCGCGGTATTACACTTCGCTGCGTCTGTTGGACGATGCCAAGCGCGCCAACCCCGAGATCTTTACCAAATCCGGCTTGATGGTTGGCCTGGGCGAGAGCCTGAATGACGTGCGTCAGGTCATGGACGATCTGCGCGCGGCTCAAGTCGATTTTCTGACAGTGGGGCAATATCTGCAGCCGACCGCAAAACATCACCCGATTGACCGGTTCTGGACACCGGAAGAATTCGCCCAGCTTGAGCAGATCGCACGCTCAAAGGGCTTTCTGCACGTGTCAGCCACGCCGCTGACCCGTTCGTCGTTCCACGCGGACGAAGACTTTGCCGCCCTCAAGCAAGCTCGCCAACGGGCGATTGCTGCCGGGGCATAATCCAAACGCGCTAGGGAGGAATACCATGGAAGCGTTAAATTCAATCGTAGGGGCCATCAATGGCGTCGTGTGGGGGCCGCTGATGCTGGTCCTCATTCTTGGCGTTGGCTTCTTCCTGCAGGTGGGGCTGAAATTCATGCCGATCCTGCGTATCGGCACGGGCTTTAAGCTGCTGTTCGCCGGTCGAGAAAGTCAGGGCGATGGGCAGATCAGCCCGTTCAACGCACTGATGACGTCGCTGTCGGCGACCATTGGTACGGGTAACATCGCCGGTGTGGCTACTGCTGTCTTCCTGGGCGGTCCGGGCGCTTTGTTCTGGATGTGGATGACCGCCCTGGTGGGCATGGCCACCAAATATGCCGAGGCTGTTCTGGCGGTGAAATACCGTGAGAAGGACGAGCTGGGCAACTTTGTCGGTGGTCCGATGTACTACATCAAGAACGGTCTGGGTGCGAAATGGGCCTGGCTGGGTGTTGCATTTGCCCTGTTCGGCGCAGTTGCAGCCTTTGGTATCGGCAACGGTGTGCAAGCCAATGGTGTTGCACAGGTTCTCGAAGCCAATTTCGGCCTGAATACCTCGGTCACCGGTGTGGTGCTGATGGTTCTGACCGCCGCTGTAATCTTGGGTGGTATCACGCGTATCGGTGCCGTTGCCGGTAAACTGGTTCCGTTCATGGCGATTGCCTATATCATCGCGGGTCTGCTGGTTCTGTTGATCAATATCGGTGAAATCGGCAATGCTGTGTCGTTGGTCTTCACCTACGCCTTCACACCCTCGGCCGCCGAAGGTGGCTTTGCGGGCGCCGCCGTTTGGGCCGCCATTCGCTTTGGTGTGGCACGCGGTGTCTTTTCGAACGAAGCCGGTCTGGGTTCCGCCCCGATCGCGCACGCAGCAGCCGAAACCAAAGGTCCGGTAAACCAGGGCCTGATCGCGATGCTGGGAACGTTCATCGACACTATCATCGTCTGCTCGATCACCGGTTTGGCAATCATCGCCTCAGGTGCGTGGACCACGGGTGAATCCGGTGCCGCGTTGACTTCGGCCGCCTTCGAAATGTCGTTGCCGGGCATTGGTGGCTACTTGATCGCCATCGCGCTGTCGATCTTTGCCTTTACCACCATCCTCGGTTGGTCGTTCTATGGCGAAAAATGCGTCGAGTTCCTGTTGGGTGTGAAATCTTTGGTGCCATACCGCGTCTTGTGGATTATCATGATCTACTTCGGCGCAACCGCGGATCTGGGCTTTATCTGGCTGCTTGCAGATACGCTGAACGCCATGATGGCTATCCCGAACCTAATCGCTTTGGCATTGCTGAGCCCAATCGTCTTCAAATTGACGAAAGAGTTCTTTGCCTCCGGTGGCAAGTCCGAAGAGCCGGGCGGCACGCCTGCCGAATAATCCGGGCACTGAAAACCTACGGGGGGCCATTCCGGCCCCCCGACTTGAAACAGAATTCCTATCTCGAGGAGAGGCGTGATGGCCACGAAAATCCTGCTGCCGATTGATCACTCTGACGACCGTTCCTGGAAACAGGCATTGCCGGTCGCATTGGAACAGGCGAAATTCTACGGTGCCGAACTGCACGCGGTCGCCGTCATCCCCGAGATCATCCAGCTTCCGAACCTGCCTGCCAATTATGGCGCGGGTGCCAGAGAACATGTGCGTAACGCGGTTCAGACCATTTTGGACAATTGTGGCGCTGCTGGCGTAGCTGTCCATGTCCAAGAGGGCAGCGTCTATCGCGAAATTCTGAAGTTCGCTCACAAAGAGGGCTTCGACCTGATCGTCATGGCGTCGACCAAGGGCGATTTCCCGAATTATGAAATTGGTCCGAACCTGGCACGCGTGGTGCGCAATGCGCATTGCACCGTCATGGTAGTTCGTGACCAGTCCCGCTGATCGAAAGGTACCTGAAATGACGGATATTAAGCGCACGCCTTTGCATGGTTTGCATGTTGAGTTGGGTGGGAAGTTGGTTGATTTTGCGGGCTG
>NZ_JBXWQG010000012.1:0-99495 GCF_059612265.1 Ruegeria sp. CDSA077 | reverse complement strand
GCTGGCCTCCATCGCAGATACCGGCTTGAATCACGATCAGCGGGCGCTGTGAATCCCTTTTGTCAACACGACCTAAGCGCTGCAATAGGTTTAAATCGCCCGCTGAATTCCAGCGTCCAGACAAGATCGAACCAGGACCCTAAAGCCAATCCCGCAAAATCGGGATCAACGGCACATCTGCCGCAGGCATCGGGTAACTGCGCAGATCATTCGCACGCACCCATTTCAGCGCCTGTCCTTCCTTCGATTGTGGAATGCCTTCCCATTTGCGGCAGGCAAACAGCGGCATCAGCAGGTGGAAATCATCATAGCTGTGGCTGGCGAAGGTCAGCGGCGCAAGGCAGGAGGACCATGTGTTGATGCCCAGTTCTTCGTACAGTTCGCGGATCAGGGCGACCTCGGGCGTTTCGCCGGGTTCGATCTTGCCGCCGGGAAACTCCCAAAGGCCAGCCATGGATTTGCCTTCGGGGCGCTGTGCCAGCAGCACCCGGCCCTCAATGTCTATCAGGGCGACCGCAGAAACCAGAACTGTTTTCACGACCGGTAATCCGCGTTGATCTCGATATAGCCATGGGTCAGGTCGCAGGTCCAAACGGTGGATTTACCCGCGCCCAGCCCCAGATCGACGCCGATTACAAGGTCCTGAGCTTTCATGTATTCGGCGGCGTCTTCCTCGCGGTAATCGGGACTGACCCAACCTTTTTCGGCCACAAGGATGTCTCCGAAAGAAATGCTCAGCAGGTCACGGTCGGCAGCTGCACCCGATTTTCCGATGGCCATGACGACGCGGCCCCAATTCGGGTCTTCGCCCGCAATGGCGGTTTTTATCAGTGGTGAATTGGCAATCGCCAATCCATGCACCTTGGCGTCGGCATCGGTGACAGCCCCGGTCACACGAATTTCTACGAATTTCGTGGCGCCCTCGCCGTCGCGGACCACTTGCTGGGCTAGGTCCAGCATCACGGTTTCCAAAGCCTCGGCAAAGGCGGCATTGCCGGTGGCATCCACGCCCGACGCCCCGGTGGCGCACAGCAGCAGGCTGTCCGAGGTCGAGGTATCGCTGTCGACGGTGATGCAGTTGAAGGTGCGGTCGGTTTGCGTACCCAGCATCTGCTGCAGCGCGGATTGTTCGACCTGGGCGTCGGTGAAGATATAAACAAGCATCGTCGCCATATCAGGCGCGATCATGCCAGAACCCTTGGAAATCCCCGCAATAGAGACCGTTTTTCCATCAATCTCGACCTGCGCCGAGGCTCCTTTCGGAAAGGTATCCGTGGTCATGATGGCCCGCGCTGCATCTTCGATTGCGTGGCGACTGAGGCCGGATTTCAGGGCCTCAAGCTGCGCCACGATGCGGTCATGCGGCAAGGGTTCACCGATCACACCAGTTGACGAGGTAAAAACCCGTTCGACCGGTACGCCTGTGGTCTTGGACACTGCTTGCGTCACCTCGGCGACCGAGCTTTGGCCATAATGCCCGGTAAATGCATTGGCATTGCCCGAATTCACAAGGATCGCCGCCGGCCCGTCACTTGGCCCGCCGATCTTGTCCTGACAATCCAGCACGGGTGCCGCGCGTGTGGCAGAGCGGGTAAAGACCCCAGCCACTGATGTGCCCGGATCCAGGACCGCCAGCATCACATCGGTGCGGCCTTGATAGCGTACGCCGGCTTCGACGGTCGCAAAGCGCACACCGTCAATCGCGGGCAATTCGGGAAACGCCGCCGGGGCCAGCGGAGAGACTTTGGTGATCGAGGCCACGGGGTTACTCCTGAATCAGGTCCAACTGACGCACGATGCCCGGGTTCACATCTTCGAGTGCAGGACGTTCGATCTGTGCAGCCTGGGTCAATTCGCCGATACGGGCCTGAATAGCTTCACTTTGCAGATCCTGTGCCAGCTCGTCGCGTACCGCATCAAGTGCGGGCGCTTCGGATTTGCGCTTGTCATTCAGAATGATCACGTGCCAGCCGAACTGTGTCTGCACCGGGTCCGACACCTGATCCTTCTCAAGCGCGACAACGGCGGTTTCAAACTCGGGAACCATCTGCCCCTTGCCGAACCAACCCAGCACCCCGCCATTCGGGCCGGAAGGACCGGTTGATTTTTCTTTGGCCAGCTCGGCAAAGTCGGCGCCATCATCCAACTGAGCCTTAAGGTCTTTTGCCTCATCCTCGGTCTCGACCAGAATATGGCTGGCATTAAACTCATCTTCGCCTTCAAACTCGGCAAAGCGCGCATCATAGGCGGTCTGAATGGTTTCTGCCGTTACAACTTCGTCGATCAGGGCATTTACGGTCTGAACCGCCAGCAACGACCGCGTCTCGTTCTCGATGGCCAAGGCGTTCAGATTGCTCAGCCCTTCTTGCTCCTGGCCCAGCAACTGCTGCTGAATCAGCTGCTCGATGATGAAATCATACAGAACATCATCTTCGACCTGCTGGTAGTTGGGGGGCAGTGTCGCAACTGTTGCGATCACATGCGCCAGAGTGATTTCTTCGCCGTTTACTCGGGCGACCACCGTGCTGGCATCGGGCTTGGTTTCGGCGGCCAATGGCAGCGCCATCACCGTTGCAAGGGCCAGCGATGGCAGAAAAGTGAGGCCTTTGGGCATGGAATCATCCTATTTCTTTGCCACGGCAGGGCGCAGCGTTGACACTCTGGAACCTGCCGCTTACATCGCTTTGAAGCCTTGGACAGGGCCGCCTTTCACCCCCCGTATCTATGGGTTGCGCGCAAGGTGGGCAAGCCTGTCAAAACCAAGACAAGAACAGATCCGCTGGAGTGAACATGCTGGGACTCGGAACGCTCGCCAAAAAGGTGTTCGGAACACCGAACGACCGCAAGATCAAGGCGACCCGCCCCCTGATCGAACAGATCAACGCGCTGGAACCCGAGTTCGAGAATCTGTCGGATGACGGCCTGATCGCAAAGACCGCCGAGCTGCGCAAACGTGCGTTGGAAGGCGAAAGCCTGGATGATCTGCTGCCCGAGGCGTTTGCCAACGTACGCGAAGGGGCAAAACGCGCGCTGGGCCTGCGTGCCTTTGATGTGCAGTTGATGGGCGGCGCCTTCCTGCATCAGGGCAATATTTCCGAGATGAAAACGGGTGAAGGCAAGACATTGGTTGCGACCCTCCCCGCCTATCTGAACGCGCTGACCGGTAAAGGCGTGCACGTGGTCACGGTGAACGAATACCTGGCCAAGCGCGACTCGGAATGGATGGGCAAGGTGTTTGCCGCCGTGGGCATGACCACCGGTGTCATCTGGTCAGGGCAGCCCGATGCCGAGAAAAAGGCTGCTTATGCCTGTGACGTGACCTATGCCACCAACAATGAGCTGGGTTTTGATTATCTGCGCGATAATATGAAGGCGGAACTGGATCAAATTTACCAGAAACACCACAATTTCGCGATCGTGGATGAGGTCGACTCGATCCTGATTGACGAGGCACGGACGCCGCTGGTCATTTCGGGGCCCTCCGAGGACCGGTCGGACCTGTATACCGCGATTGATGCGCTAATCCCATCATTGGGAGAAGATCACTTCACGCTGGACGAAAAGTCCCGGAACGTGACCTTCACGGATGAAGGTAACGAGTTTCTGGAGCAACAGTTGATTGCCAACGGCCTGATCCCAGAAGACCATTCGCTGTATGATCCTGAAAGCACCACAGTCGTTCACCACGTGAACCAGGGCTTGCGCGCGCACAAGCTGTTTACACGTGACAAAGATTACATCGTGCGGGACGGCAATGTCGTTCTGATTGATGAGTTCACCGGTCGCATGATGCCAGGTCGTCGCCTTTCGGAAGGTCTTCATCAGGCCATCGAAGCCAAGGAAAACGTGCAGATCCAGCCCGAAAACGTAACATTGGCCAGCGTGACGTTCCAAAACTATTTCCGTCTGTATGACAAGCTGGGCGGCATGACCGGCACCGCGCTGACCGAGGCTGAGGAATTTGCCGAAATCTACGGTCTGGGCGTTGTCGAAGTACCAACCAACAAACCGATCGCGCGTCTGGATGAGGACGATCAGGTCTTTCGTACCGCGGCCGAAAAATACGGCGCCATGATCGACGAGACAAAGGAAGCCCAGAAAAACGGACAACCGGTCCTTCTGGGCACCACGTCCATCGAAAAGTCCGAATTGCTCAGCCAGATGCTCACCAAAGAGGGTATCCAGCACAATGTTCTGAATGCCCGCCAACACGAGCAAGAGGCGCAGATCGTTGCCGATGCGGGCCGATATGGCGCAGTAACCATCGCCACCAACATGGCCGGTCGCGGTACTGATATTCAGCTGGGCGGCAATGTGGAAATGAAGGTTCTGCAGGCGCTGGCCGAAAACCCCGAGGCAGATCCGGCCGAGCTGCGTGCCGCGGAAGAAGCTCGCCATGCTGAAGAAAAAGAAAAGGTCCTGGCTGCCGGTGGGCTGTATGTCATGGCGTCCGAACGGCACGAGAGCCGCCGTATCGACAACCAGCTGCGGGGCCGGTCCGGCCGTCAGGGTGATCCGGGCCGCACCGTGTTTTACCTCAGCCTCGAAGACGACCTAATGCGCATCTTCGGCTCGGAACGGTTGGACAAGGTTCTGACCACGCTGGGCATGAAAGAAGGTGAGGCCATCGTCCACCCTTGGGTGAACAAATCGCTGGAGCGGGCGCAATCCAAGGTCGAAGGTCGCAACTTTGACATGCGCAAGAACGTCCTGAAATTCGACGATGTGATGAACGACCAGCGTAAGGTGGTATTCAGCCAACGGCGCGAAATCATGTCCGCCGACGATCTGTCCGAAATCGTATCAGACATGCGTGAACAGGTGATCGACGATCTGATCGACGAATATATGCCGCCGAAATCCTATGCTGATCAGTGGGATACCGAGGGTTTGCACGCAGCGGTCAAGGAAAAATTGACCATTGACGCCCCGGTTCAGGATTGGGCCGCTGAGGAAGGCGTGGATGACGAGCAGGTGCGCGAACGGCTGATCAACGCCGCTGACGAGATGATGGCGCAAAAAGTGGCCGCGTTCGGCCCCGAGAACATGCGCAACATCGAAAAGCAGGTCTTGCTGAACACGATCGACAGCAAATGGCGCGAACATCTGCTGACGCTGGAACATCTGCGCTCGGTCGTGGGCTTCCGCGGCTATGCCCAGCGCGACCCGCTGAACGAATACAAGAACGAAAGCTTCCAGCTGTTCGAATCCATGCTGGATTCGTTGCGCGAAACCGTGACCCAGCAGCTGTCCCGCGTGCGACCGCTGACCGAAGAGGAGCAGCGCGAAATGCTGACCCAGATGCAAGCGCAGCAGGCACGGGCGCAGCAGGCGGTAGATCAGGCCACTGGTCACGCCGAAGCGGTGGCCGAGGCCGAAGCCTCGGGTGATGCGCGGCCTGGATTTGTCGAAGACGACCCGGCAACTTGGGGAAACCCGTCGCGCAACGACAAGTGCCCCTGCGGTTCAGGCAAGAAGTTTAAGCATTGCCATGGCCGGTTGACCTAACGTCATCACAATCGAGACACAATGAGTCCGCCTCACGGCCACATATTAGCCGTGATTCAACTGCAGGGTGCGAATCGCTCCTTCAACTGGGGAGGGTGTCTTGTTTGTAATTAAGAACTACGTAACCACTGGCGGCACCGTTGCTTGTGCATTGGCCATTGGCTACCTCATGCAGAACGGAACCCCTGCGCAACCGCGAGGGGAGCGGGCTTCTGTTGATGTGGCATCAGTTACGGATCAGGCTTCAATCATCCCCGGGTTAAGCGAAGTCGTTCTGACCTCATCTGCACCGGCTCACGGAACAAGCAAAGAGACCGGGTCCGACAACCGTTTTATCGAATCCAGTCGATCAGAACCTGTCAATCCCATTGACTGCACCCTCAGTGCGCGCGCTACTGCCGTTCCCGGTGCTGCCGCCCGGCTGGTCGTCAACGCCCCCTGCCACAGTAATGAATCCGTGGAAATTCACCACAGCGGCCTGACAGTCACACAGCGCACCGACGCAGTAGGGCGCATGGACATGACAATCCCGGCCCTGTCAGAATATGCGATCTTTCTGATCTCGTTTGAAGACCAACATGGAACAGTCGCAACCACCCATATCGCTGACATTGCCAATTACGAACGCATTGCCCTGCAATGGCAGGGTGAAACTGACCTGCAAATTCATGCGCTGGAATTCGGGGCCATCTATGGCGGCAATGGCCATGTCTCGGCCGAGACCCCGACCGAAGGCGCCGGACAGGTAGTGCGTCTGGGCAATACCGGAACCGGGGACATGAAAAACATCGAAATCTATTCGTTCCCTGCTGGTCTTTCCAACCAAAACGGGTCGATAGAAATCACTGTCGAAACCGAGGTGACTTCAGAAAATTGCGGGCGCGACCTGAACATCCAGTCGCTTGAATTGCGGGATGATCGGTTGAGATCAAAAGACAGGACGCTGAGTTTTCCTGAATGCTCCCGCACCGGAGAGTTTCTGGTGTTGAATAATCTCTTCCAAGACCTGACAATCGCCGCAAACTAAATCCGCAGGCAGGCTCGGGCATCTTATGACATTCTTTCGTGTGGCAGCGGCTGCACTGGCTTCCGTTACAATCGCTTCGGGCGCACAGGCGCAAGACATCTCGCTTATGTCGCATGACGGCAAGGTCGAAGTCACCGGTGACCTGCTGGGATTTGATGGCGAGTTCTATCGCGTGGCAACACAATTCGGCACGCTGACAGTTGATGGGTCCGGTGTGACCTGTACCGGACCTGCCTGCCCAAGCCTGACCGATTTTGTGGCTGAAATCCGATTTGCCGGATCTTCGGTCATGGCGGAAAAGGTTCTACCAGCGCTGATTGTTGGCTTCGCACAGCAGCAAGGGTTGTCGGCGACCCCAAACAGGCTGACCGCCAACACATTTTCTTACGAACTGCACCAACCCGGGCGGGCAGCACCGCTTGGTCGGTTCTTCTTTGACGCAGGGAACACTGAGCGCGGATTTAGGGCGCAGGCAGAAAACCAGGCTGATATTGTTCTGGCGTTGCGCGAAATCCGACCCGAAGAGGAGCAAGCCGCACAAGCGGTAGGCCTTGGCGATCTGACCCGCACCCGCCGGGCCCGCGTCATCGCGCTTGACGCTTTGGTACCAATCGTTGCCAACTCGAACCCGTTACAGCAAATCTCGCTTGCGGAATTAACCCGGGTGTTTTCGGGCGAGATTACGAGTTGGGCCGAGTTGGGCGGGCCCGATGCGCCAATTTCACTGCACCTTCCGGAAGCCGGTTCGGGTCTGGCCCAGAATGTCGAAGACAGGCTTCTGGGACCCTCCGGCACAGCCCTTTCCGAGGCGGCCATTCGGCATGACCGCAGTACTGATCTGGTGCGTACCGTTGCTGCGGATCCCTTTTCAATAGGTGTCGCAAGCCAAGCCGAAGCCAGCACCGCGCGCGCCCTGCCTTTGACCGGCGGGTGTGGTCATGCGCTGGCGGCAACTCGGGAGTCAATCAAGACCGAAGATTATCCGCTGACCTCGCCTATGTTTCTATACCTGCCGGACCGGCGATTGCCGCGTTTTGCACGTCAGTTCCTGGCCTACACCCAGGGAGCCGAGGCGCAGATGGCAATACGCGAGGCTGGCTTTGTCGATCAAACCCCAGAGACTATGGGTCTTGGGGTGCAAGGGGATCGACTTGCCAATGCGATCGCGTCGGGCGGATCAGAAGTTGGTTTGGAGGAACTTCAGCGGCTGGTCGAGATATTCAGGCCCATGTCCCGCCTGTCATTGTCCTTCCGGTTCGAGCCCGGTTCCTCGCGCCCGGATGCGCAGTCACGGTCCAATATCCGACATCTTGCCCTTCTTTTGGAATCCGGGACCCTCGATGCCCGAAAGCTCAGGTTTGTCGGCTTCAGCGATGGCGAAGGGGCAGCGTCAACCAATGCGCGGATCGCATTGTTGCGGGCAAAAACCGTTCGCAATGCCGTATTGGCCGAGATTGAAACCGCTATCGGGGACAGCGTCGAAATCACGGTCGACGCCTTTGGCGAGGCCATGCCCATGGCCTGCGACGACACGAAATGGGGCCGAAAGGTCAACCGCCGAGTCGAGGTCTGGGTTCAATAGCACTCACAGATAGCCTTCGGACCTGAAGCTCAACTCGTTCGACTTTCCAATGATCAGATGGTCATGCAGCGTCAGGCCCAGTGCCAGGCAGGCATCCTGAATTCGGTTGGTCATGTCGATATCCGATTGCGACGGGGTCGGGTCACCTGACGGATGGTTATGCACAAGTATCAACGCCGAGGCATTCAGCTCCAGCGCCCGTTTGGCAACCTCGCGCGGATAGACAGGGACATGATCCACCGTGCCCTTGGCCTGCTCCTCATCAGCGATCAGCACGTTTTTGCGATCCAGATAGAACACACGGAATTGTTCGGTCTCGCGATGGGCCATGGTGGTGTGGCAATAGTCCAGCAATGCGTCCCATCCGGAAATCACATGTCGCCTCATCACCCGTGCGCGGGCCATGCGATGGGCGCAGGCCTCAAGGATTTTCAGATCGGTGATCACGCTATCCCCGACACCTTTGATTTGGCGCAGCCGTTCCTCGGGCGCGGTCAGCACCCGGTTGAAATCGCCAAACGCCTCCATCAGCGCACGCGCCAGCGGTTTCACATCCTGCCGGGGGATTGAACGGAACAGCACCAACTCCAACAGCTCATAATCCGGCATGGCGGCGGACCCGCCAGACAGGAACCGTGCGCGCAGCCGCTTGCGATGATCTTTGATGTAGGAGGGTAACCGACCCGTCGGCAGCGGCTGCGCGGGGGTTTCGTCTGTATCGAACAGCATTGGGGCTTCGGAAAAGGCGTCCTGTGTCATGCTCTCAGCCTGACGCAGAATCGGTTTCCAGATGGTTAACGCACCTCACCTGCCATGCGGGCAGTGGCGCGGCGGACAGCCATATGCAACACGATGGAAAACACCCCCAAGGTCAGCATTGCGGCGAACATCAGATCGGTCTTTGCACGGCCATTGGCCAACAGCATCAAATATCCCAACCCTTGGGACGAGCCGACCCATTCACCAATCACCGCCCCGATCGGCGCATAGACGGCGGCCAGCCTCATCCCCGACGCCAGCGAGGGCATCGCCGCCGGAATGCGGATATACCACAGCACTGCACGCGGACTGGCCTGCATCGTGCGCGCAAGGTCCAGATAGCCCTGCGGCGTCCGCATCAGCCCATCGAAGAAAGACGAGGTGATCGGGAAATAGATGATCAGCACCGCCATCGCAACCTTGGACCACAGACCATAGCCCAGCCAAAGCGTCAGCAACGGGGCCAGCGCAAAAACCGGCAGAGCCTGCGTGAACACCAGCATCGGCTGTACCAACACTCGCGCCGCCCGCGAATTGGCCAGCTGCAGCGCCGTCACCACCCCCAGAACAGTCCCGAATGCCAGTCCGATCACCACTTCGACCGCGGTGATCCAGGTGTGTTCGGCAATCAGCCAGCGGTTCTGCCACCAGGTCTCAGCCACCACGGCGGGGCTTGGCAGGATGAATTTGGGCAAGCCGGTCGTCCAGACGATCCCCTGCCAGATCGCAATCGCAAACACGGTGGCTGCAAGGGCTGAGAGATATTTCATGCGACCGCCTCGCGCAGCAAGCGCAACAGCGAACCTTGCGTCTCAAGCGTCTCAAGGTCGTCCACATGGCGCGGGGCGAGGGCATGCGGCGGCTTACAGGGGGTCAGGCCTTGTTGCGTCATCACCATGATGGACTGGCCCAACCGCGCAGCCTCACCCGGATCATGGGTGACCAGCAGAACAGTCCGGCCTTGCAACGCCTCGACCGCAAGATCCTGCATGTCGGCGCGGGTGCGAGCATCAAGGGCCGAGAACGGCTCATCCAGCAGAACAATCGGGCGATCTTCCATCAGCGTGCGGGCCAAGGCCACGCGCTGGCGCTGACCGCCGGACAGCTCGGACGGTTTCTTGGTCATATGATCCTGCAGCCGCATGCGCCGTATCAGACGGTTGCGCCGCTCCAGATCTGGCTTTTGACCCCGCAACCGCGCACCTAACGAGACATTCTGTGCGACCGTTGCCCAGGGCAGCAGCAGATCATCCTGCGCCATATAGGCCACGCGGTCCTGCATCGGAGCACCGTCGCCGGCGGTGATCTGCCCGGTGAACACGGCCCCCGTGTCCAGCCCCGCAATCAGACGTAGAATTGTGGTTTTACCGACGCCCGATCCGCCCAACAGGCAAGTCCACTGCCCGGCCCCAAGGGTCAGGGTAAGCGGCGCGAACAACGTCGCCCCGTCAATCGTAGCCGTGCCGTTGATGCTCAGATCGGGCGCCCGTGTCATGGGGTCAGGCCCATTTGCCAGAAGTTGACTTCTAGCTCGGTTGCGGTGCGGAAGGTCTGGCACAGGCGGTCCCAGCGAGGCGAGGCTGCAAAGTTCTCACCAATACGCCGTATTAGAGCCTGATCTAACAGTTCTCCGACCGCTTCGCACGCGCCTTGGTAGTCGTCACTGGCATAGGTATTGATCCAGTCACGATAGACCTCGGATGTAGCTTCAGAGGCCAACCGCGTCCCGATTTCGCCATAGCCCATCACACAGGGGGCCAGAGCCGCCAGCAGGTCCAGCAAATCGCCACTATACCCGGCCTCAAGCACAAAGCGCGTATAGGCCAGGTTTTCGGCGCGTTCAGGGGTAGCGAACAGCTCCTCCTGGGAAATCCCGGCGGCCTCGCAGATACCGATATGCAGCTGCATTTCCTCGGCAACCAACGCATTTACTGTGGCCACAGCCGTCAGCATTTCCGAATGAGTCTCGGACTTAACAACCGCCAGTGCCCAAGCACGGGAAAAATGGATCAGGAACACATAGTCCTGTCGCAGGTAATGCAGGAACGCCGCGCGCGGCAGCGTTCCGTCTTTCATTCCTTCCACAAAGGCGTGGCGGGTGTAATTCCCCCAAGGCCCTTGCGCAGCATCGCGCATCAGCGCGAAAGCTTTGCCGTAATCGCTCATTGCGCGGTCACATCAATGGCAATGTCGCTGACCGGGTTCAGGCTGTCGATCATGCCGCTGTTCTTCAGAAACTCCTCGAACCGCGCATAGCGACCCGCATCAAACGCCGCCGGACGCAGCGCGAACCGGGGCAGCGTGTCGACCCAGGCACGGGCATTCAGTTCATCCTGCAGCTCGGGCGAGGTGGCCGCGAAGATTTCCCAGCTTTTTTCCGGGTTGTTGACGATATACTGGGTCGCTTTTTCGGTCGCGGCCAAGAATCGGGCGATTTTGTCGGCATCCATCGTGTCGGGATTGGCGACATAGATCAGCTCATCATAGGGTGGGATGCCTTCCTCTTCGATATAGAAACAGCGACCCGCGACACCTTCGATATCCATCTGGTTCAGCTCAAAATTCCGGAACGCCCCGATAACCGCATCCACCTGACCGGTCATCAGCGACGGCGACAGCGAGAAGTTGACATTGACCATCTCAATCTCATCCAGACCGATATCATGCTGCCCCAGAAGGGTTGTCAGGATCGCCTCTTCGACACCGGCGACCGAGAAACCGATTTTCTTGCCCCGCAGATCGGCCAGCGACTTGATCGGGCCATCATCCAGCACCAGCAGGCAGTTCAGCGGGGTGGCAACCAGCGTGCCGACCCGTTTCAGCGGCAAGCCCTCATGGATTTGCAGATGCAGCTGCGGCTGATAGGATACCGCCAGATCGGCCTGACCGGCAGCAACCAGGCGCGGCGGCGCGGAGGGGTCCGCAGGCGGGATGATTTCAACCTCAAGCCCCTGGTCGGCAAAATAGCCGTTTTCCTGTGCGACGATAATTGGACCATGGTCCGGGTTCACAAACCAATCCAACAAGACGGTCATCTTATCCTCGGCCCAGGCCGGCGCGGCAGCCAGCAGGGCGATTGCAGCGATCAGTTTTTTCATATCTCGCGGTTCCTTCTGTTCACGAGGTTGAAGCCGCGACAAGAACAATCTCGCCCGGCCAATTCGGTTGAATTCGTTCGGCAGCACGCCAGGCGCGCAATCCGGTAGCACAGCACAATGCCAGCCTTTTGCCTTTATTAGGGTCTATCTGATTCAGATCATCCGGCGATATCCGTTGCGCATCAGGATGTACCGGGCGCGGGGATTCCTTGGGGCTGCGCAGCTCGATGATCTGGTCATCTGTCGTCAGTTGCCCGGCCGAGAGAAACCGGAAACAGCCGTTCGGTTCGGGCGCATCGTCAAAGCGGAAGGCCGTGCTGCGGAGTGTCCGACCATCGTACTGAACCATCTGACCCAGCACCGAGGGCGTCAGTCCAAGGATCAGGTTCAACGCCATCTGTGCCTGCATCGCGCCGACCGTCCCGACGACCGAACCCAGAACACCAGCGGTGGCGCAGCTTGCCCCGCTGTCCGGCGCATCCGGGAACAGCGCCCGCAAAGACGGCGCGCCGCCGCAGAAACCTCCGACATAGCCCGACAGCCCAAGCACCGAGGCGCTGATCAGCGGCTTGCCTTGCGCCAAGCAAGTGTCCGACAGGATATAGCTGGCCGCATAGCTGTCTGCGCAATCCAAGATCACATCCGCCTGAGCGACCAGGTTACTGGCATTTTCGTCTGTTAGAGCCTGTTTTTTGCCGCTGACGTCTATGTCTCCATTGATCGCCTTGCACCGTGCCGCCGCACGCTCGGCCTTGGGGTGTCCGCAATCCGTCTCAGAAAACAAGGTCTGCCGATGCAGGTTGGACAGCTCAACCTGATCCCTATCCAGGATCGTGATCTGCCCGACCCCTGCCCCAGCCAGCAACGGCAGGACCGGGGCGGCCAAACCGCCCGCACCCACCACCAGAACACGGGCCGAGGACAGGCGCGCCTGCCCTTCGGCCCCAACCTCTGGCAACAGCGTCTGACGGGCATATCGGCTCATCTGGTGACCTCGATCCATTGACTCAAACGCGCCTCGGGGTTGGTATCCAGGGTAATATCGGTCACGACCGAGACGATATCCGCCCCAGCCTGCAGGACACCCGGTGCACGCTCGACGCTCATCCCGCCGATGCCAACCAGTGGAGTATCACCAACGCGCGCTTTCCATTCTGTGACGCGGGGCAGACCCTGCTGCTGCCATTTCATCTTTTTCAGGATGGTGGGATAGACCGGGCCAAGCGCCACATAGTCGGGGTCCATGGCCAACACGCGCTCTAACTCATCATCATCATGGGTGGACACGCCCAGTTTCAAACCCGCCTTGCGGATGGCAATCAAATCGGCCTCGTCCAGATCCTCTTGCCCCAAATGCACCCAGTCACAGCCGGCGTCGATGGCCGCCTGCCAATAGTCATTGACCACCAGAACTGTCCCATTTGCGCGGCACAGGTCGCGCGACTTGGCAATCTGGTCACACACCACATCCATGGGCTGGTCCTTGACCCGCAGCTGCACCAGTTTCACACCCAGCGGCAGCATCCGGCGCAGCCAGTCCGAATGATCGAAGATCGGATAAAACCGGTCGAGTGTCATGACAGAAATGCCTTTCCAATAACCGGGGTCGAAGGTTCCGCCATATCGCGCGCCTCGATCGGGTCGGCCTGATGGGCCAGTTGCCCGGCCTCGATCGCGCGGGCCATTGCGCGGGCCATCAACGCGGGGTCTCCGGCACGGGCCACGGCGGTGTTCAGAAGAACGGCGTCATAGCCCAGCTCCATCGCGTGGGCCGCGTGGCTGGGCAGACCGATACCAGCGTCAATCACCAAGGGCACATCCGGGAATTCTGCCCGCATCGCCCGCAGGGCATATTCATTGTTCAGCCCCCGCCCTGACCCAATCGGCGCGCCCCATGGCATCAGCACCTCACACCCGGCGGCAAGCAGCCGTTCGCCAACAATCAGATCGTCGGTCGTATAGGGAAAGACCTGAAACCCGTCGCTGGTCAGAATGCGCGCAGCTTCGACCAGCTGGAACACATCCGGTTGCAGGCTGTCGGTATGGCCGATCAGTTCCAGCTTGATCCACTTGGTATCAAAGACCTCACGCGCCATATGGGCGGTGTTCACCGCCTCTTTGACCGTGTGGCATCCGGCGGTGTTGGGCAGCACCAACACGCCCAGATCGCGGATCATCTGCCAGAATGTCTGCCCTGCACCGGATTCACGTCTGAGCGAGACAGTGGCAACACCCGCCCCGCTTTCGCGAAAGGCCTGCTCCAGAATAGCCGGGCTGGGATATTGCGCCGTGCCCAGCATCAGCGGGTTGGGTAATGTGGTTCCGTAAAAGGATTTCATCCTCAGCCCCCCTGCATCGGCGCGACGATTTCGATCCGATCCCCTTCAACCAAAGCATGGGCAACACGCAGCCCCGAGGGCACGAATTCTTGGTTCACCGCAGTGGCGACACGGCCCGAGTAGCCGCATTCCATCAGCAATTCCGATAGGGTTTCGGCCCGCACCTCGCGCGGCTCGCCATTAAGCACGATCTTCATCGACCATCTCCGAATGTTTGTGTTCAAGCGCCAGATCGGCAACGCCTTGGGCCAGCGCAGGTGCCAGCAGGTACCCGTGGCGGTACAGCCCGTTGGCGTAAATCGTCCCGCCCCGACGCCGGATCCGAGGCAGATTGTCGGGAAAGGCCGGGCGCAGATCGACGCCGATCTCTAGCACCTCGGCCTCGCCAAAAGCGGGGTTCAACGCATAGGCCGCGCTGAGCAGTTCCAGCATCGAGCGCGCGGTGATGCGGGTTTTATCCTCGGATTCAATCATCGTCGCGCCCAGCATGTAGATGCCATCGCCACGCGGCACGATGTAAAGCGGCATCCGGGGATGCAACAGGCGCACGGGCCGGGTCAGCGTCACATCAGGGCAGCGGATCACCAGCATCTCACCCTTTACGCCCCGAAGATCAGACAAGGCGTCCCGCGCCTGAAGACCACGGCAGTCAATCGCGTTCTCCAACCCAGCAGGGGCGGGTTCGCGATGAAAGGCAACGCCCCGCGCGATAAGATTGTCGAAGACATCCTGCAGCGCCATGCGTGGGTCTATATGGGCTTCGTCCTTGAAATACAGACCGTTGCCGAAACCATGTAGATCAGGCTCTAATGCGGCTAGTTCCTGCTGATCTACCTCATGATGCCCCTGCGTTCGACGACCAAATCGACGCAAATCCGGCAAGTCGCGCGCACCGCAAACGACCAAAGTACCGCGCTGATGAACCTTGGTCCGGTTCGCCCACCAGTCAAAAGCACCCTGCCCCAGGCGCAAGACCGGCTCTTCGGCATTTTCGAACTCGCACCACGGGGCCAGCATTCCCCCGGCCCACCAAGAACAGCCATGCGGACCCGGCAGGCCGGCGGGGTCAAAGACCTGCACCCGTGCGCCGCGATGGGCCAATTCGGACGCAACAGCCAAACCGGCCACGCCTGCCCCTATGACAGACCAGATCGTCACGCCGGCCAGACCCAATGGAAATGATGCACCGGACCATGGCCCCGGCCCACGCACAGCCCATCAGCCTGGGCGATAGCGCCTTGCAAATAAGCATGTGCCTCTGCCACGGAACCCTGCAAGCTCAGACCTTTGGCCAACCCGGCGGAAATTGACGAGGACAATGTACACCCGGTTCCGTGGGTGTTCTTTGTGTTCCGGCGCTGCGCTGTGAATTCATCCACCAATCCCGAACCGTCGACCAACAGATCATGACATATCTCGCCCTGTCCATGCCCTCCTTTCATCAAAACAGACGCGGCCCCCTTTGCGCAAAGGGCCTGTCCCTGAACCACCATTTCATCCGGAGACTGCGCTTCGGACTGTCCAAGCAGGCGCGCAGCCTCGGGCAAATTGGGCGTCAGAACAGTCGCGCGTGGTATCAGAAGGTCCATAAGGGTCCGGATTGCATCACCCGCCAGCAATGCATCCCCGGATTTCGCTATCATGACAGGGTCCAAAACTATGGGCCCGGCATAGCCTGAAAGGGCATCTGCAACGGTCTCGATAATCTCGGGAGTTGCCAGCATGCCGATCTTGATCGCCCCGACATCCAGATCGCTCAGCACGGCGTCGATTTGCGCGCGGATCACACTCAGAGGAATGCCATGAACGGCTGACACGGCCAGGGTGTTCTGAGCAGTCACCGCCGTAATAACGCTGGCCCCATAAACGCCCAGCGCAGACATCGCCTTGAGGTCCGCCTGAATTCCGGCCCCGCCTCCGCTGTCGGACCCTGCAATGGTCAGGGCAATTGCCGCCATGTCGTTGCTCCATCTTCTAGGGGCAACGGGGCAGGGAAAACGTCTGTATTCATAAGACCGTTCCCTCCGCCGGTATTGCCCGGATCAGGTTCGATGGGTTGATGCAGCAGCACCTCTCAGCCTTGCGAACAGGGCACCCCAACGGTTGCGCGGACCATCTCAGGAGCGGCGACAATAATCAAGCGGAGATTTGCGAGGCTCTGCCTCGCGCTCCGAGGTATTTTAGCCCGATGAAGAGCGGATCACCTGCTTCATCTGACCCTAAATACCTCGGGGGAGTCGCGGGGGCAGCGCCCCCTTTTTTGGGAAAAGACTTCAGCCCTTCATCCCGTCCCAGAAGGATTTGACGGAGGAGAAAAAGCTGTTGGATTCCGGGTGATTATCTTCACCCAGGTCGTCGAACTCGCGCAGCAGCTCTTTCTGGCGGCTGGTGAGGTTTACCGGAGTTTCCACGGCCAGCTCAATGAACATATCTCCAACACCGCCACCACGTAGGGCTGGCATGCCCTTGCCGCGCAGGCGCATCTGGCGACCCGATTGGCTGCCCGCTGGAATCTGCACACGCCCGCGGCCACCGTCGATGGTCGGAACTTCGATCGAACCACCAAGCGCGGCTTTGGCCATGCTGACCGGCACGCGGCAATAGAGGTTCACGCTGTCACGCTCGAACAGCCTGTGATCTGAGACCTCTACAAAGATGTATAGATCACCCGGAGGGCCACCGCGCATTCCAGCCTCGCCTTCACCGGCCAGACGAATGCGCGTGCCGGTTTCGACACCGGCTGGAATGTTAACGGACAAAGCGCGTTCTTTTTCAACACGGCCCGCACCCTGACAGGATTTGCAGGGGTTCTTGACGATTTGACCCAGGCCCGAACAGGTCGGACAGCTGCGTTCTACTGTGAAAAAGCCTTGTTGCGCACGCACCTTGCCCATACCTGAACAGGTCGGACAGGTGGTGGGCTCAACACCGCCTTCAGCCCCGGATCCGTCGCAGGACGAACAGGCAACCGCTGCCGGGACATTGATGGTTTTCTGCTGACCTGAATACGCCTCTTCCAGCGAGACGCGCAGGTTATAGCGCAGATCCGAACCGCGTGCGGCACGACGTCCACCGCCCCCGCCCCGTTGGCCGCCCATGAAATCGCCGAACAGGTCGTCGAACACATCCGAAAATGCACTGGAAAAGTCGCCCTGACCAAAGCCAGCGCCAGGTCGGCCACCGCCGCCCATGCCATTTTCGAATGCAGCATGACCGAACCTGTCATAAGCCGCCTTGCGTTCAGCATCTTTCAGGACGTCATAGGCCTCGTTCGCTTCTTTGAACTGTGCCTCTGACTCCGGATTGTCCTTGTTGCGGTCGGGATGTAATTCTTTGGCCTTCTTACGAAAGCCTTTCTTGATCTCGTCCGCTGATGCACCCTTGGATACGCCGAGCACATCGTAATAGTCGCGTTTTGACATCAGTATTTCCTTCTGCCTCAACGTAATCGGGCCGGCCCGGTGACCGGACCGGCCCGAATTGGCCCGGTTACCCGTTAGCTACGCTTGTCGTTGTCCAGATCTTCGAACTCGGCATCGACGATGTCATCCTCGCCCGGTGCAGCATCCGCAGCGGCAGGTTCATCTTCGCCGTCTTCAGCTTGCGCTTTGTAGATGGCTTCGCCCAGCTTCATGGCCGCTTCGGTAACGTTCTGGATGCCCGACTTGATCTTGTCGGCATTCTCGGTTTCCAGCTCGTCTTTCAGCGCGGCAATCGCCAGCTCGATGGCTTCGATGGTTGTTGGATCAACCTTGTCGGCATGTTCTTCCATCGACTTTTCTGTCGAGTGGATCAGGCTTTCCGCCTGGTTCTTTGCGTCGACCAGCTCGCGGCGTTCCTTGTCGGCCTCCGCGTTCTCTTCGGCGTCCTTGACCATCTTTTCGATGTCCTCGTCGGACAGGCCGCCGGATGCCTGGATGGTGATCTTCTGCTCTTTGCCAGTGCCTTTGTCCTTGGCCGAAACCGAGACGATGCCGTTGGCGTCAATGTCAAAAGTCACCTCGATCTGCGGCATGCCGCGCGGTGCTGGCGGGATATCTTCGAGGTTGAACTGACCCAGGATCTTGTTGTCCGCAGCCATTTCACGTTCCCCTTGGAAACAGCGAATGGTCACCGCGTTCTGGTTGTCTTCGGCGGTCGAGAAGACCTGAGATTTTTTCGTCGGGATCGTGGTGTTGCGGTCGATCAGTCGGGTGAACACGCCACCCAGCGTCTCGATCCCCAACGACAGCGGTGTCACGTCCAGCAGAACAACGTCTTTGACGTCACCCTGCAGAACACCGGCCTGAATAGCGGCGCCCATGGCAACCACTTCGTCCGGGTTCACACCTTTGTGCGGCTCTTTACCGAAGAATTTAGTGACCTCTTCGATCACTTTCGGCATCCGGGTCATACCACCGACCAGAACAACCTCATCTACATCGCCAGCCGACAGGCCAGCATCTTTCAGAGCAGCCGCGCAGGGCTTCATCGACTTCTTGATCAGGTCGCCAACCAGAGACTCCAGTTTAGCACGGGTCAGTTTCATGACCATGTGCAGCGGCTGGCCGTTGGCGCCCATCGAGATGAACGGCTGGTTGATCTCGGTTTGTGAGGTCGAGGACAGTTCGATCTTGGCTTTTTCCGCAGCTTCTTTCAGACGCTGCAGCGCCATCTTGTCCTGGGACAGATCGACACCGTGTTCCTTTTTGAACTCATCCGCTAGGTAGTTGACGATGCGCATGTCAAAGTCTTCACCACCCAGGAAGGTGTCGCCATTGGTCGATTTAACCTCGAACAACCCGTCGTCGATTTCCAGAATGGTTACGTCGAAGGTACCGCCACCAAGGTCATAAACCGCGATGGTTTGGGTTTCTTCCTTGTCCAGACCATAGGCCAGAGCGGCAGCTGTCGGTTCGTTGATGATCCGCAGCACTTCCAGGCCGGCGATTTTACCGGCATCTTTGGTCGCCTGACGTTGTGCGTCGTTGAAATAGGCCGGAACGGTGATAACGGCTTGTGTGACTTCCTCACCCAAGTAGCTTTCAGCGGTTTCCTTCATCTTGCCCAGAGTGAAGGCCGAAATCTGGCTTGGGGAGTACTTTTCACCGCGGGCTTCGACCCACGCATCGCCATTGCCGCCATCAACGATGGCGTATGGTACCATTTTCTTGTCTTTTTCGACTTCGGCATCATCCACACGACGACCGATCAGGCGTTTGACGCCAAAAACCGTGTTGTCAGGGTTGGTGACCGCCTGGCGTTTCGCAGGCTGACCGACCAGTCGCTCATCTTCGGTGAAGGCGACGATCGAGGGTGTGGTCCGCGCCCCTTCGGCGTTTTCGATGACCTTCGGCTGCGAACCGTCCATGATGGCAACGCACGAGTTGGTGGTGCCGAGGTCAATCCCGATTACTTTTCCCATATGTTCAATCCCTTTCTCTTCAAGGCGATGTCCCGAGGCCCGACCCGTTATGGCATCTGGCCCCGATCTGATTTGCGCAATGGTCCTACACCATCGCGCGTCCCGGCGTATATAAGGACGGGAACAGGGGCCTGCAAGCATTCACAAATGCAGGTTTTCAGGAATCTGCAGCCTTTTTAGCAAGGTTTTGGCAAGGATTGAGGAATCTGGAATGGCGCGGCTGCTTTTACGCGGTTTTGAAATCAGGAAAGCTTACCTTGACGGAGTTGCCCAGGCACAGCTGATCACGCTGTTGCGTCCGATTCTGAAATCAGCACCTTTGTTCCGCCCGACCACCCCTTCGGGCAAGGAAATGTCTGTTCGCATGACCTCGGCCGGGGCGCTGGGTTGGGTCACTGACAAGAACGGGTACAGGTATCAGCCGCACCATCCAAAGGGCATGGAATGGCCCACCATTCCAGACTGCATTCTGGATATCTGGCGCGATCTTGCCAGCCCCGAACGTGACCCCGACTGTTGCTTGGTCAACTACTATGGCGAAGGGGCGCGAATGGGCCTGCATCAGGATAAGGACGAGGCCGATTTTTCCTGGCCGGTCCTTTCGATCTCATTAGGTGACGACGCGTTGTTCCGCATTGGCAACACGACCCGAGGGGGCAAAACGGAATCGATCTGGCTTGGCTCGGGCGATGTTGTTGTGATGGGCGGACCCGCGCGCCTAACCTATCACGGGGTAGATCGCATTCGTTTCGGGTCTTCAAAACTGTTGCCAAAGGGCGGGCGGATCAACCTGACCTTGCGCGTGGCGGGTTAACGGCGTGCGCTCCAGCTTTGCGACACATGCTGGCGGGTAAAGAAAATTCCAAGCAAGCCGATCAACAACAGAGCCAACCCGACCCAGACAGGATATTCCCAGTTGGTATTGCGCGGATAGTAATTCCGAAAAACGAAACCCCGACACTGGTCGATAATGTGAAACAGCGGATTCCAGGCGAACATGGTCAACATGAACCCGCCCAGCGCATTGCCGACGAACATTTTTCCCGAGAACACCATATTCAGGCGCCGGTAAATCGTGCTCATGATCGTCGCAGTGGTCGGAAACCAGGGCTTGATCGCCATGAACACCACGCCGACCGCACAGCCCGTGAACCAGGCCAGCATCAGCATGGCAAAGGCGCCACCGGGCTCCTGAATCTCCAGCGGAGCAACCGATACGCTGTAGACAAACAGAATGATGACGATTGTCAAAACCTGAGTATACAGCGACCCGAAAGCGGCAGCCATAAGCACGACCATCATGTTCATCGGCGAATGCAGCATCATCGGGTTATTACCCGTGTCCACTCCGGAAACCGAACCGACGGCTTTAATGTGCGTCAGAAACAGGAAAACCCCAGACAGCAGATACAGAATGAACTCACCCCGGATTTTGGCAACGCGCGCGCCAAGAAGGGACATGATTACGTAAAACACACTCACCAGCACCAGAACCTGGAAAATATTGATAAGCACCGAAAGCACGGCATTGCTGTGTTGAGACCGGACATTCCGGACCACGGCGTGAAACACCAGTTCCGCCGTCGTAAACGCACCGCCTATAAGCGACCGGTTTCGCTTGTAATAAAACACCCGAAGCGTCTTTCCTGTATTATTGCCTGCAATCTGGCACGAAATTCTTGCCGTTCCGTAACCAGCACAGCATAAGGCCGTCAGGTTATTCGATCAACAAATCACAGGAACGGAGCTTTTTTGTGACCTATGATGCCCTCATCCCCGTCATCCGACGTCTTGCCCTGGAAGCGGGCGATACGATCATGGACATCTATAACTCGGATGAGTTTGACGTGAAGGTCAAATCCGATGCCAGCCCCGTGACCGAAGCAGATGAGGCCGCCGATGCGCTGATCTCGGTCGGTCTGCGCGCGGCGTTCCCCGATATCCTGCTGGTGACTGAGGAACAGGCCGCCTCGCATTCTGAAAAAGGCGATACGTTCCTGATCGTTGATCCGCTGGACGGCACCAAAGAGTTCATCAACCGGCGCGGCGATTTCACCGTTAATATCGCGCTGGTCGAAAACGGCACCCCAACGCGTGGCGTGGTTTATGCGCCAGCCCGCGGCCGGATGTTCTATACTTTGGCCGACGGGCAATCGGTCGAGGAAACCGGCGCGTTGGACAAGGATCAACCCGGCGCCGTGACTCCGATTTCGGTCTCTGATCCAGACAATTCCGCGCTTTTAGTCGTGGCCTCGAAGTCACATCGTGACCAGGCGACCGACGATTACATCAACAAATATCAAGTGCAGGACAGCAAAAGCGCGGGCTCGTCGCTGAAATTCTGCCTAATTGCGACGGGCGAGGCAGATATCTATCCCCGCGTTGGCCGCACGATGGAATGGGATACCGCAGCAGGTCACGCCGTGCTGACAGGTGCGGGCGGCAAAGTTGTCCGGTTCGACAATCATGCGCCGCTGACCTATGGCAAGGACGGCTATGCAAACCCGTTCTTTATCGCCTACGCTCCGGGTGTAGACCTGAAGGAGGCCTGATGTCCGTTCTGATCGCCATTCCCGCCCGCTACGCCTCGACCCGCTATCCGGGCAAACCTCTGGTGCCGCTCACCGGAGCCAGTGGCAATGCAATGACTCTGATCGAGCGGTCATGGCGCGCGGCCAGTTCGGTCTCGGGCGTGGACCGCGTTGTGGTTGCCACCGATGACGACCGCATTCGCGAGGTGGCCGAAGGGTTCGGGGCCGAGGTTGTGATGACCTCGGGAACCTGTGGCAATGGCACCGAACGCTGCGCCGAAGCGCATGATGTGCTGGGCGCAAGCTATGACATTGTGGTGAATCTGCAGGGCGATGCACCGCTGACCCCGCATTGGTTCGTCGAAGATCTGATCACCGGTCTGCGTGCCGCACCCAAGGCTGGGGTGGCCACTCCGGTTCTGCGCTGCGACGGCGATGCGCTCAACAGCCTGCTGAATGACCGCAAACACGGGCGCGTCGGTGGAACAACCGCCGTTTTCGCCGCCGATCACGGAGCGATGTATTTCTCGAAAGAGGTCGTGCCCTTTACTTCACAGACTTATGCGGGTGGGGAGGAAACGCCGGTGTTTCACCATGTCGGCGTCTATGCCTACCGCCCTGACGCGCTGGCGGCTTATCCGTCCTGGCCTGTCGGTCCATTAGAGCAACTGGAAGGGCTGGAACAGCTGCGTTTCATGGAAAACGGGCGTAAGGTTCTGTGTGTTGAAGTCGAATCCAAAGGCCGCCAGTTCTGGGAACTAAACAATCCGCAGGACGTTCCCAAACTTGAAGAGATGATGGCCGCGATGGGGCTGGACTGAGTGCCGCAGGCTGTCGCACCTTGAAAAACCGGAATAACGGGATCTGATATGACACATATCCTTGTAACCGGCGGTGCCGGATATATCGGATCCCATGCCTGCAAGGCACTGGCGCTGGCCGGGTACACACCTGTCACCTATGACAACCTGATCACTGGTTGGCAGGACGCGGTCAAATTTGGCCCGTTCGAACAGGGTGACCTGCTGGACCGGGCGCGCCTGGATGAGGTTTTCGCCAAGTATCAACCCGCCGCCGTGATGCATTTCGCAGCGCTCAGCCAGGTGGGTGAGGCGATGTCCGAACCCGGAAGATATTGGGCGAACAATGTCACCGGTTCGCTGACCCTGATCGAGGCCGCCGTGGCGGCTGGATGTCTGGATTTCGTGTTTTCGTCGACCTGCGCCACCTATGGCGAACATGACAATGTGGTCCTGGACGAAAACACCCTGCAAAATCCACTGAACGCTTACGGCGCCTCCAAACGCGCGATCGAGGATATCCTGCGTGATTTCCAGGCCGCTCACGGGATGAACCATGTGATTTTTCGCTATTTCAACGTGGCTGGCGCCGATCCGGACGGAGAGGTAGGCGAATTCCACCGCCCCGAGACCCATCTGGTTCCGCTGATGTTGGATGCGATTGACGGCAAGCGCGACGGGTTGACTGTGTTCGGAACCGACTATGACACGCCCGATGGCACCTGTATCCGCGATTACGTGCATGTCTGCGATCTGGTTGACGCGCATGTTCTGGGGCTGCGCTGGCTGGAACAGGGCAAAGGCAGTCGCGTTTTCAATCTGGGCACCGGGTCCGGCTTTTCGGTGATGGAGGTGATCGAACAGTCGAAATCCGTCACCAATCGCGCAGTGCCCTATACTATCGGTCCGCGCCGCGCCGGAGATTGCACCAAGCTGGTTTCGGGCTCGGACCGGGCCGGGCAAGAACTGGGCTGGTCCCCCAAAAGGTCCGTGTTAGAGACGATGATTGCCGATGCCTGGCGCTGGCATCAGAACGGGCATTACGACAGATGAGGGCCGCGTGAGCGATACCCTGCCGCCAATCGGATGGGTGCAACGCTATCGCTTGCGCCTGAAACGCAGGCGGCTGTTGTGGCGATCCTTTCGCAGCCGCCATCAGTTAACCCAACTGGTCGACCGAACCGACCAGATACGCCCGGGTGCGATACTGGTCTTTACCACCCTGCGAAATGAAATCACGCGCCTGCCCTGGTATTTCCATCACTACCGGTCGCTGGGCGTTGATCATTTTCTGATCGTGGACAACGGCAGCGATGATGGCTCGGTCGCATATCTGAAAGATCAACCGGATGTATCCTTGTGGCAAACCGATGCCAGCTATCGCGCCTCACGATACGGGCTGGATTGGCTGACCTGGCTACAGATGCGATTTGGTCACGGCCATTGGACTTTGATGGTGGATGCGGATGAGTTGCTTATCTATCCCGAATGGGACAGCCATCCGCTGCAGGATTTGACCCAACAGCTAGAGGTGCAGGGGCGCGACGCTTTCGGAGCCTTGATGTTGGACCTGTACCCCAAAGATCAGCTCGGCACACAGCCCTATGACCCCGGGACCGACCCGATCGAAGTTTTGGGCTGGTTTGATCCAGGCCCGTTGCGCGCCAAACGGCAATCGCCGCTGGGCAATCTCTGGGTTCAGGGCGGTGCACGGGAACGCGTGTTTTTTGCTGACCGGCCCGAGCGGTCACCAACTTTAAACAAAATACCGCTGGTACGCTGGTCGAGGCACTATGCTTACGTGAACTCCTGCCATTCCGCCCTGCCCCGAGATTTGAACGCCACCTATGACGGACCGGGGAGCCACGGCCCTTCGGGCGTGCTACTGCACACAAAGTTCCTGCCCGAGGTGGTCATCAAATCAAGAATCGAGAAAACCCGAGCGCAGCATTTTCACGACCCGGCGGAGTTCGACAGCTATTATGATGGCATAGTTAACCGCCCGATCATGTGGGATCCACAATCGGTGGAATATATCGGATGGCGCCAACTGTGTGAGCTTGGCTTGATGGGCAAAACTGACTGGAAAAACAACGTTCCGGACTAACTACTTTTAAATGCGTTGCTTCATTAGATGGTAAAGTGGCATAAAATGGCATTCGCCCGGCTCCACTCTGGCTTGTTCAGGCCCCGGGTATGCTCGCGTATAAACAAAGGTTGGGCAGTCGCGTGAGCCTGTTGGATTCATACCGAATGAGATTGCGGCGCAAGCGCCGCCTGTTGCGTTGCGTTCGCAAACGACGCGAATTAGAAGCGGTTTCCGACAAAACCAACGCCATTCAACCCGGTGACATCCTGTTGATGAGCGTTGTGCGAAACGAAAAAATCCGCCTGCCCTATTTTCTGGAATATTACCGAAAACTTGGCGTTGATCGTTTTTTGTTTGTGGACAACAACAGCGACGACGGCACCCGCGAGTTTCTGAGTAGTCAGCCGGACGTATCGGTCTGGCAGTCCAACGGCAGCTATAAGCGGGCCACATATGGCACTGATTGGTCGAACTATCTGCTGCGCAAATACGCCGATGGGCACTGGGTTCTGACGGTCGATCCGGATGAGTTCTTCATCTATCCGTTCTGCGACACGCGGCCCATTCGTGCCCTGACCGACTGGCTTGATGGCTGTGCCGTCCGCAGTTTCGGCACCATGCTGATCGACATGTACCCGCAGGGCCCGGTAGATGCCGAACCCTATCGTGAAGGGCAAGACCCCTTCGAAATTGCCCGTTGGTTCGATGCCGGGAATTATGTGATCAGCAAAAACCCTGAATACGGGAATCTCTGGATACAGGGTGGACCGCGCGCCCGTGTCTTTTTCCGCCAGGCTCCGGAAAAGGCGCCTGCGTTGAACAAGATACCGCTGGTCAAGTGGGACCGTCGGTATGTCTATGTCAGTTCGACCCATTCGCTGCTGCCACGCGGGCTGAACCAGGTCTATGACGATTGGGGCGGCGAAAAGACCAGCGGGGCGTTGCTGCATGCCAAGCTGATCAACACCTTGGGCGACAAGGCACATGAAGAGATGGAGCGGCGTCAGCACTATCGCGGGTCCGGCGAATATCGCGCCTATGCCGAAGGGCTGAACGACCGTCCGGTGTTTTGGTGCGACTGGTCCGAGGCATATATCAACTGGCGACAGCTTGAGATTCTTGGCCTCATGTCGAAAGGGAACTGGGCATGAGCAGCCTTGGCGTCATCATGCTGGTGCACGCCGCGCTTCCAAGGGCGCAACAGGTCGCGCGCCATTGGGCGGCATCCGGCTGCCCGGTGGTGATCCATGTCGACCGCAAGGTTGCGGACACTGTTTTTGATGACTTTGTAGCCTCCTGTGCGGACGAACCTCTGATCCGGTTCTCGGAGCGCCACACCTGCAACTGGGGCGGTTGGGGCATTGTTGCAGCCTCGCAATCAGCGGCTGAACTGATGCTGAAGGCCTTTCCCGATGTACACCATATCTTTCTGGCCTCGGGCGCCTGCCTGCCGCTACGGCCCGTCGATGAGCTGGTCACATATCTAGCGGAACGGCCCCGTGTCGACTTTATCGAAAGCGCGACAACAGCCGATGTAAGCTGGACGATTGGCGGACTGGATCAGGAACGATTTACGCTGAGATTTCCGTTCTCGTGGCGTAAACAGCGCAAATTGTTCGACGCTTACGTAAAGCTACAGCGGACCATCGGAATCCGACGGTCGATACCCGAAGGTCTGGTGCCACATATGGGCAGTCAATGGTGGTGCCTGACCCGTCAAACGCTGTCCGCCATTCTGCAAGATCCCAAACGCAAAACATATGATCGCTATTTCCGGCGCGTCTGGATTCCCGACGAAAGCTATTTTCAGACCCTAACTCGACTTTATTCAACACATATCGAAAGTCGCTCTCTGACCCTGTCCAAATTCGATTATCAAGGTCGCCCGCATATCTTTTATGACGATCACCTACAGCTATTGCGACGGTCGGACTGTTTTGTAGCACGCAAGATCTGGCCCCAGGCCAATCGGCTTTATCAGGCGTTTCTGACCAACCAGGCACAGGCGATGAAGCCTACAGAACCCAACCCGGGCAAGATCGACCGGTTATTCTCGAAAGCGGTCGAGCGCAGGACCCGAGGCCGGGATGGCCTGTATATGCAAAGCCGCTTTCCCCGCCACGGCAGCGAGAACGGACTGACGTCGTTCCCCTATTCGGTATTCCAAGGGTTTACCGAACTGTTCGCAGATTTCGAGCCCTGGCTGTCGGAAGCCACCGGAACAAAGGTCCACGGTCACCTCTTCGGTCCCGAACGTGCGGAATTCGCCGGCGGAGCGCCTTTGGTCAACGGCGCACTAAGCGATTGTGCCAGCCTGCGGGACTATAATCCTACGGCATTTTTGTCGAACCTGATCTGGAATACTCGGGGCGAGAAGCAGTGCTTTCAATTTGGCCCCACGGATACGCAGGACATCAACTGGTTTCTGGCGCGCGACAGAAATGCGCAGATTTCCGTTGTCACAGGCGCCTGGGCCATTCCCCTGTTCCGTTCGAATGGAAATTTCGCGGATATCCGTAACGAAGCCGCCCGCCTGCAACAAATCGAGACCAAACAGCTTGAGGTTTTAACTTCGGTCTGGACCAAGGCCAAAGTGCGCACCTGGTCGCTGGCCGAGTTTGTGGAATCTCCGATGGAGCCTCTGCAATCCATTCTGGAAGAAACCGGATGCCAGAACCCCAGCCACCTGACCCAAGCCCCTACGATGGTTGACCTGTCCGGGTTCGGGAAGTTCCTGCAAAACCTAAAGAACCAGGGTATGCACCCTTATCTTATGGGAGATTTTCCAGCCGATGACATTTTTGGCCGGCAACTCAGGCCTTATCGAAAACCATATCTGGTGCAATAGCGTTTCATGTCATCCAAATTCGACTATTTCGTAATACTTGCCGCCATGCGGACCGGATCGAACCTGCTTGAGGCAAATCTGAACGCATTGGAAGGTGTCTCCAGCCATGGTGAGGCCTTCAATCCTCATTTCATTGGCAGGCTAAAGGGGGACAGCCTGCTGGGCGTCACTCTCGAAGAACGCGACAATGACCCTAAAACCCTGCTGAACGCCATCCGATCAGCTGAGGGTGAAATGAACGGGTTTCGCTTTTTCCAGGGCCATGATCCGCGTGTATTAGAGCCTGTTTTGGATGATCCGAGTTGCGCCAAGATCATTCTGACGCGCAACCCTCTGGACAGCTATATCTCATTGAAGATCGCGCGCGAGACCAAGCAATGGCAGCTGAAAAACGTCAAACGGCGGCGCGCCGAGCAGATCGCCTTCAACCCTCGTGAATTCGAAACCTATCTGGACCAGCAACAGGCCTTTCAACTGACTTTGCTGCATCATCTTCAGGCCAGCGGGCAAACCGCCTTTTTCATCGCTTACGACGATCTGAACCGGCTCGACAGCCTGAACGGCCTGGCGGCCTGGCTTGGGGTATCGGGCCGGTTGACCACGATCGACGACACGCTCAAACCCCAAAACCCTGAGCCGGCCTTGTCCAAGGTGACAAACCCTGATGAGACCGAACAGGCCTTGTCGCGCATCGACAGTTTCAGCCTGCACAGAACTCCGAATTTTGAACCTCGGCGTGGCGCGGCCGTTGCGACCTATGTCGCCACGCCGAAAACCCCGTTAATGTATCTGCCCGTGCGGAGCGGCATTGAAGGGGTTGTGAAGCAATGGATGGCAGCGCTTGATTCAATCAGTGCGGATGACCTGATCACTGATCAAAACCGCAAAAAGACCCGCCAGTGGTTACAGGATCATCCGGGGCATCGCAAATTCACCGTGGTGCGGCACCCGCTGGTACGCGCACATTCGGCCTTTTGTTCCTATATCCTCAGCACCGAGCCCGGCGCCTATCTGAAAATCCGCAATATGCTGCGCAACCGGTTCAAGCTTCCGATCCCCGGACAGTTACGCGCTGAAAACTACCCCATCGAACAGCATTATGAGGCATTCTCGGCTTTTCTGACCTTCCTGCGGCAAAACCTGGCGGGACAAACCCCTGTGCGCGTTGACGGCGTTTGGTGCAGTCAGGCGCAGGTGTTGGAGGGCGTAGTCGGTTTTGCCCTGCCGGATCTGATCCTGCGCGAGGAAGAAATTGCAACTGCCCTGCCGGATCTGGCGCGGCGGCTGGGTCATGACAGCCCGCCCGCGCCCGGCAATACCAGACCAGATATCCCGTTTTCACTGAGCGATATCTATGACACCAAACTTGAGGCGCTGGCGGCCGAAACCTACCAGCGCGACTATATGCAATTCGGGTTTGACGTCTGGAAGCCGGTTACGGGCGCAGCGTAATCACTGTGCCGCGATTCACCATCGCATAGATCTCTTCGATCTCTTCATTCTTGACAGCGATGCACCCTGCCGTCCAATCCGATTGCTTCTTGGCACGCTTTTTCTCGGACCGGGTTTTCGGCTCGCCGTGGATGAAAATGTCACCGCCCGGATCAACGCCCGCAGCCTTGGCCTCTGCGATATCCTTCGAATCCGGATAGGAAATCCCCAGCGACAGGTGATAGCGGCTTTTGGGATTGCGCCGGTCGATCAGATAGGTGCCCTCTGGCGTGCGGCCGTCGCCGCGTTTTGTTTTGGTGCCGTTGGGGGCAAAGCCAAGATCGACCTTATATTCCTTGAGGACATGTTCATTGTGCAGAAGATAAAGCTTCCGCGCGCTTTTGTTGATGACCATAGAGGTCACCTCGGGGCCATCATAGGCCAGAAATCTGGGGTTGGCCGAGGCGCAGGCCGAAAGACCCAGCGTAGCCACAGCACCCATTCCAAATGCTCGACGATCCATGTTTAATGCCTGCTTCTGCTTTTTTTTGTGATTATGCCAGAAATCCAGAAAACTGAAATCACTTTTTGCTGTTCGACTGCTCAAGCAAGCGGCGTTCGATGGATTCCAGCCTTTCCAGCACCTCATCACGATAGGCATCGGTTTTCACCTCATCCTCGGCGTGATGGGCATCCTGCATTGAATTCACAATCAGACCAACCAACAGGTTCACCACTGCAAATGTCGTAACCATGATGAATGGCACAAAGAATATCCACGCATAGGGATAAACCTCCATCACCGGGCGCACGATGCCCATGGACCAGCTTTCCAGCGTCATGATCTGGAACAACGTATAGGCCGACAGGCCCAAATCGCCGAACCAGTCCGGGAATGTGCCCGAGAACAGCTTGGTTGAAATTACCGCGCCGATGTAAAACAGGATCGCCATCAGCAGGAAAACGCTGGCCATGCCCGGCAAGGCCGAGATGAAACCCTCAACCACCCGGCGCAGCCGTGGCGCGACCGAGATCACCCGCAAGACCCGCAGGATCCGCAGCGCCCGCAGAACTGACAGGCCACCGGCGCTTGGGATCAGGGCAATGCCAACAACGATGAAATCAAACAGGTTCCAACCATTGGTAAAGAAACGGCGCCCTGTGGCGACCAATTTCATCGCAATCTCAGCCACGAAAATCGTTAGGCAAAGGCTGTCCAGGGCTACGATCAAGGGGCCCGCAGCCTCCATCAGCGTAGGTGAGGTTTCCATGCCAAGCAGAATGGCGTTGAAGATGATGACACCTGTGATGAACCAACCAAAGGTCGGGTTTTCGGTGATATCTTGCAGGCGCTGGGCAAACCCCATTCTGAAACTCTCCTGTTTGGTCATGATGCGGGGTTCAATGCAAACCGCGCGGCAAGTTCCGTGTGTGACGACCATCGAAATTGGTCCACCACCTGTACCCATTCAAGGGTATAGCCTGTGTTAATCAGGTTTTTTGCATCCCGCGCAAAGGTCACGGGGTTGCATGAGACATAGGCGATGACCGGGGGCAGCGCTTGCGCCAGCTCGGCCACCTGCGCCTCAGCCCCGGCGCGGGGCGGGTCCAGGACAACCGCGTCAAAGTTCTTCAGCTCATCAGGCATCAATGGGCGGCGGTACAGGTCGCGCGCCTCGGTCGTGACCCGTTTCAGACCTTGCGCGCGACGCCAGCCTTGATCCAGAGCGGCGGTCATCAGGGCCTCACCCTCAACCGCGTGTACTTCGGCGTCCTCGGCCAGTGGCAATGAGAATGTCCCGCAACCCGCAAACAGGTCCACAACCCGCTTGGCGCCCTTGGTTGCCTGCAATACTGCCTTTAATAGAGCCTGTTCTCCGTCCTTCGTGGCCTGCAGAAATGCCCCTGGAGGCGGCACGACAGCCGCCACGCCAAATCGCTGAATCGGGGCGTGACGCGAGGCGATCACCTCGCCATCCCAGCTGAGCCGCGCAAGCCCATGTGCCTCGGTCGCCTGTGCCAGGGCCAGTTCCAACGGACCGTCCAGCGATTTGCCGCCTTTGACGGCGACATCCAAACCGCCCTCGGACAGGGTCAACGTAACGGCCAACGCCCCCTTTCGGCTACCGCCCAAAAGGGCAAGCGCCTCGGCCACCGGGACAGATGCAATCAGGGCCGGATCAAGCAGATGACAATCGGAAATCTCGGTGATCGTGTCCGAGGCGCGGCCATGGAACCCGGCCATGGTGCCTTTTTTGGTCCGCCGAACCGCAATCGTAGCCCGTCGCCGTGATCGTTCCGGCGAGGTATAGATCGGCCGCATCGGGGCCTCGAGCCCCTGCGCGGCCAGTGCGTTGCGCACGACCTCAACCTTCCAATCAGCGACAAAATCATCTGCGGCATGCTGCAGCTGGCAGCCACCGCAGGCTTTGTAGTGCCGGCATGGTGCTTTGACCCGCTGGTCAGAGGGGGTCTCGACCCGAATGTCGCTCAGCACTTGACCAACCAATGTCCCGCTAACCACCTCCCCCGGCAAGGTGCGGGGGGCGTAGATCGGTCCATCGGCGATGCCGTCGCCCTGATGACCAAGGCGTAAAATGCTGTAATGCCGCGTCATGAGGGCCTGATAGCTGGGCTTTACCCACAACAAAACCCTTATTCGGCGGCGGCGGCCTGAATAAACCCGCCCGATTGGCGATCCCAGAACCGGGCATAAAGCCCGCCCTGCTCCAGCAAGTCGTCATGGCTTCCCATTTCAACGATCTGCCCTTGATCCAGAACGACGATCCGGTCCATCTCGCTTAGCGTCGACAGCCGATGTGCAATCGCCAATACCGTCTTGCCCTGCATCACCCGATGCAACGCGGTCTGGATCGAGGCTTCGACCTCGGAATCCAAGGCCGAGGTCGCCTCATCCAGCACCAGAATCGGCGCGTTTTTCAGGATGGCGCGTGCAAGCGCAATCCGCTGCCGCTGACCGCCGCTCAGTTTGACGCCGCGCTCGCCCAGATGAGCATCATAGCCCTTGCGACCATGGGCATCCCGCAGGCCAAGGATAAATTCATGCGCCTCGGCCTTTTGCGCCGCGGCGATCATATCGTCTTCTAAGGCATCAGGACGGCCATATAGGATATTCTCGCGCGCCGAGCGGTTGAACATCGCAGTTTCCTGCGTGACCATTCCGATTTGACTGCGCAGACTGTCCTGCGTCACCTGTGACACATCCCGCCCATCAATCCGAATTGCGCCGTTTTCCCCTTCATAGAGCCTGAGTAGAAGCGAAACGAGCGTAGATTTCCCCGCACCCGATGCCCCGACGATACCCAGCTTTTCGCCAGGATGTACGGTCATGTGCACGTCGGTCACGCCGCCGATGTCACCGCCATAGGCAAAGCTGACATGGTCGAATTCGATCTGACCTTCTGGCACGCTGAGCCTGACTGCCCCTGCCGCATCCTCGACCCGGTCGCGCTTGGCGAGCGTCTTCATGCCATTCTCGATCTCACCAACATTGGCATAGAGCCCCATTAGCGTGAAACTGACCCAGCCGGTCATCTGCGAAATTCGCACGGACATCGCGCCCGCCGCAACGATATCACCAGCGCTGGCCATCCCGGACCGCCACAGCAGCAAGGTCACCCCCAGCAACAGCACAGGCAACACCCCGGCCAGAACCATCAGTATGAACCTAAAACTGGCGGAGAGCTTGCCAAAGGCCAGCATCTTTTCGCGCAGATCGACCATCGAGTTTCGGGCCGCCTGATCCTCGAACTCGGAATGGGCGAACAGCTTGACGGTTTTGATATTGGTGATCGTGTCGACCACCTGCCCCGACACCATCGCCCGCGCCCCGGCCCGCGCCGCTGAGCGTGCCCGGATGCGTGGCAAATACCAGCGGATCAGCAGGAAATACACCGCCAACCAGGCGGCGAAGGGCAGCATGACCAGAAGATGAATAGACCCTAACAAAAGCAAAGTTCCTGCCAGAGACGCCAGCGCAAAAACCATTGCGCTTATCGTCTCGGACACGACCGAGGCCATCGCGTTCGAAGTTTGCATCTGTTTCTGAGCGATCCGCCCGGCAAAATCGTCGTCGAAATAGGTCACAGACTGACCCAAAGTCCACCGGTTCAGCTTGGCCAGAACCAGGGGCGGGATATTGGGCATGACAATATAGTTGTTGGAAAAGGCCGAAAGACCAAACAGCGCCGGTCGCAGCAGCATGAAAAATGCGGCGACCCCTCCAATTATCCAAAGATTGCCCGCCGTCAGAACCCCATCCGGCCCGCTTTCGTTTGCCATGTCGATCACCAGACCCAGCATCCAGGCGGTTCCGGCCTCCATCGCCCCGGCCGAGGCCGAAAACACGGAGGCAACAAGGATCATCGGCCAAGCTCCGGACAGGCACCAGCGAATGAACGCCCCCAGCCTTTGCGGCGGGGGCGTTTCGGTGGGTTTGAACGGATCTATGAGATCGGCAAGTTTCACTCAGCTGCCTCCGTGTTCAGGAAGCCCCCAGATTGCCGTGCCCAGAACTGGGCGTAAAGCCCGCCCTGTGACAGCAATTCGGAATGGGTGCCCTGCTCGACGATCCGGCCGCCATCCATCACCAGGATGCGATCCATTTGGGCAATGGTGCTGAGGCGGTGGGCAATCGCGATCACGGATTTGCCCTGCATCATGCCATAGAGCGTTTCCTGAATGGACGCTTCAACCTCGGAATCCAGCGCGGAGGTCGCCTCATCCAGCAACAGGATCGGCGCGTCCTTCAGGATCACCCGCGCCAGCGTCACCCGCTGCCGCTGACCACCTGACAACTTCACGCCCCGCTCGCCCACATGCGCATCATAGCCCGTACGCCCCTTCGGGTCCTGCAGGTCAAGGATGAACTCATGCGCCTCGGCCTGTTTGGCGGCGGCAATCATCTGCTCTTCGGAAGCCTCGGGGCGGCCATAGAGGATATTGTCGCGCACCGAGCGGTGCAGCAACGCGCTGTCCTGTTGCACCATACCGATATGGATGCGCAAGCTGTCCTGAGTGACCCGGGCAATGTCCTGATCGTCGATCAAAATGGCCCCCTGCTCCACATCGTAGAACCGAAGTAGGAGCTTAACTAGGGTCGATTTCCCAGCTCCCGACCGTCCGATCAGACCGATCTTTTCGCCCGGCTCGATGGTCAGGTTGATATGGTCCAGCCCGCCGGTATTGCGACCGTAATGATGCGACAGATCACGAATCTCGATCTTGCCGTTGGACAGATGCAGGGGTTTGGCCTGCGGCGCATCCAACAGGTCGATCGGCTGAGCGATTGTCTCCATACCTTCGGCAACGACACCAAGCTGGCGGAAAAAACTGGTCAGCGCCCACATGATCCAGCCGGTCATCGCGTTCAGGCGCAGGGTCAGGGCTGTGGCCGCCGCGACCACACCGACCGTAGCACTGCCCTGCATCCACAGAGCAATCGCCCAGCCAACCACACCAACGATCAGCAGCCCGTTCAATGCAACCAGAACCGCATCCATGATGGTGAAAATCCGCATCTCAGCCTGAAAGGTACGGCGGGTTTCCTCGATCGCTTCGCGCGCATAATCCAGTTCCTGTGCCCCATGGGCAAACATCTTTACGGAATGGATATTGGTATAGCTGTCCACAACCCGGCCCGTTACGGCCGAGCGCGCGTCTGAGGCCGCCTTCGAAGCCGGTCCCACCCGCTGCACCGTCCAATGCACCAGAAACCCATACAGCACGAGCCAGATCAACAACGGCAACAGCAGCCGGGCATCAGCCGTCATCAACAAAATGGCTGCGCCGATCAGGTATGCCAGCGAGAAGGAAATCGCATCAAACACCTGAAACACGGCCTCACCCGCAGCGGGCGGCGTCTGCATGATCCGGTTGGCAATGCGGCCTGCAAAATCATTCTCGAACCAGCCCACCGATTGCCGCAACACGTGCTTATGCGCGCGCCAACGGATCAGAGTGCCAAAATTCGGCAGGATCGTGTTGTTCAGCAACAGCACGTCAACGACATGCAGCATGGGTCGCAGCAGCAGCACAAAAAGCGCCACCAGGATCAGTTCCGTACTATGGGTCTGCCAAACTTCGTCCGGCGGAGCGGACAGCAAGTCAACAACGCGACCCATATAATAGATCAGACCGACCTCAACCGCGGCCACCACGACCGAAATCAATCCGGCCCAGAAGAACACCCGCATAAAAGGGCGGGAATAGTTCAACATAAACGGCCACAGCCGTGTCGGCGGCGTGTCGGTTTCTTCGTAGTCGACAAAAGGGTCGACGAGATTTTCGAAATAGCGAAACATAGAGAGTGCTCCGATTGAGCAGATAACAAGTCATGCGAAAAAAGATGGCGCCAGAACACCACCCCTACGGGTCAAGTGTTATGGCTTTAGCCGAACCAGATCCCGTAATACATTCGCATCCCTCCATTCATGTTACAGGCGCAAGAAAACACAAACGATCCGGCTTGTCATCCCCTTTTGAGACTTCAATTTACTCGACCAGCAACTCGGAGCGCGTCAGGGTGAAACCCGAGGCGATCCAGCGCGCCTCAAGCTCGGCCAGTTTCTTGCCCAGCGCCGGGCCGGTAAAGTCAGGGATCAGGTCAGCGGCCCGCACGGGAAAATCCGCTGCCGCCCCGTCCCGGAGCGCTTGCCGCTTATCCTCGGACCAGGGCTGTTCCAACAAAGCACAACGCAGCAGAACTTCGTGCAGGCCGTCCTCTTCGCCATAACGGAACCCAAGCTCGGCAGTGCCCGCGGTTCCCGCGGCCTCATCCCGCATCCGTGTCAGGCGTTGCATCTGGGCCTTGCTCAGACGCAGGGTCTGGGCAATCTCGGGCGTGGCGATGGAGGAAAGCCGCCGGACCGGCTCGGGCTTTGCCCCAGCCTGCTGTTCCAAGGCGATCAGCGGGGCAAGTGATCGATCCTCAACCCCCGGCAATATCTGTGCCAGAACGCCCGTGCTGCGCATGGCAGCGACCGAAGGCGCAGGGTCAGGCGCGGTCAGCAATTTCATAAACTCGGCCCCAACCCGTTCGCGCGACAGGCCTGCCAATCCGTCCAGATTGGTTGCGATGGCCGACAGCGCTTCGGGATCAAACCCGGCTTCGGCATCCCCATACCAGGCGTGAAACCGAAAATAGCGCAGAGACCGCAGATAGTCCTCGCGGATGCGGTGCTGGGCGTTGCCTATGAACCGAACCTTTCGGGCCTTTAGATCGGGCAATCCATTCAGCGGGTCCAAAAGCGTCCCATCCGGGCGGGCATACAGCGCGTTCATGGTGAAATCGCGCCGGCTGGCATCTTCATCAACATTGTCCGAGAACGCCACAACAGCCCGGCGGCCATCGGTTTCGACATCTCGCCGGAAGGTCGTGATCTCATGCGGGATGCTTTGGCTGACAACGGTTATCGTGCCATGCTCGATCCCAGTTGGAATGGCCTTCAACCCCGCCGCCCGCATCAAATCCAGTACCTGCTGGGGCGGAGCGTCCGTGGCAATATCCAGATCCGAGACCGGCGCCCCCAAAAGCGCGTTGCGGACGCAGCCGCCGACGAAAAGCGCCTGAAAACCGGCATCGATCAAAACGGCGCAGACTGTCTGAGTTGCCGGGTTTGTAACCCAGCTTTCTGATAGCTTCATCATTCACTCACCCGCGCAGCCAAGCCCCGCAACATCCGGGCCGTAGCCCCCCAGATGTAATAAGGGCCATAGGGCACGGTGAAATAGTACCGCCGCTGGCCCCGCCAGCGACGCGACTCAACGATATAATTCGCAGGGTTTAGAACATGCGCAAGTGGGACTGAAAAAACTTCGTCAACTTCACCCGGCTCAGGAATTGGGTCGAACCCGTCTCGTAGGATCGCGACAACCGGGGTTACGACAAAAGACGTCACGGTTTCATGGGTAGGCAAATGCCCGAGAATTTCAGGCATATCCGAGGAAAGGCCAATCTCTTCCTGTGCTTCCCGCAGGGCGGTTGCGGTTATATCCGGATCGGTCTCATCCTGTTTTCCGCCAGGAAAGGCGATCTGGCCGGGATGGTGTTTCAGCGCCGACGAGCGCTTGGTCAAAAGCAGGCGCGGGGCCTCATCCGTCACAAGAATCGGAACCAGAACCCCGGCTGGGCGCAGCTTGCGCCCCGCTGGCAAAACCGCATCAGGGTTCAGATCGAAATCACTGGACCCGTTGCCGGGGCGGCTCAAGGCCGCCCGCAGCTGTTCTGTTGGATCAGGCTTCACCGGCATCGAAGCCAACGGTGACGGGGTCCAATACGTAATGGGCACCACAGAACTGACAATCGGCGGTGACCTGGCCTTCGGGAGTTGTCATCTTTTCGATGTCGCGCGCCGAATAGATCGACAGGCTTTGGCGCACGCGCTCTTCCGAGCAGGTGCAGCCGAACTGAACCGATTGCGCATCATAAACCCGTGGCTGTTCCTCATGAAACAGCCGGATCAACAGGTCGGTTGGCGCAATCGAAGGGCCGATCAGTTCAAGGTCATCAACAGTATCCAGAAGGATGTTGACGCGCCCCCAATTTTCACCTTCCTCACCGTCAACCAGATCATCCGCCGACAGAATCTGACCGTCACCCTCTGCATTGGCTACAAATGGTGACGCTTTGGGCATGTGCTGCAGCATGATGCCGCCTGCGCGCCAGTGCTCACCGACGCCAGGTTCAGTTGATTTGCCGAAACTCAGTGAAAACCGCGTCGGCAACTGTTCGGACTGTGCGAAATACGCCTCTGCGCATGCGCTGAGAGAGCCGCCAGCCAGCGGTGTGATCCCCTGGTAAGGCTGCGTGCCCTCTCCCTGATCAATCATGATGGCGAAATAGCCTTCACCCACCTGATCAAACGGTGTGGAATCGGTCAGGCGGTCCGGGTCAAAACTGGCATAGGCGCGGATGCGAGCCGGTTCGCCCTCGGCCTGCGGAGCGTAGTAATCGGTTGCGATCATCCGAACGGCGCCTTTGGACTGAACCTGAAGCGACAGCTTCCAGCGCAGCGAGACGGTCTGGCCGATCAGAGCAGTCAGCAAGGCCATCTCGGCCACCAAAGCCTCGACCTTTTCGGGATAGTCGTGCTGTTTCAGAATGCCATCCAACACTCCGTCCAGCCGCGCCACACGTCCGCGCATATCCGGTATATCAAGTTGAAAGGGCAGGACGGTGTCGTCCCACGCGATTTTTGTTCCAAGAGACATGGGGTTTCCTTAAACGCCACAGATTGGCATACCGCCAGCATATAGGTCGAAGATTTCGGGTTGTAAGGGGCCATACATGATCAGACGGTTCGGTGAAACCCCACAAGCGGGGCGCAAATACACACGACGTGTGGGTGTATACGCATTGTTGCCTCGAGGACGGCATCTGTTGCTGACCTGCCAGACAGAGCCCGGCCCTGATCTACAGTTGCCGGGTGGCGGTATTGACCCGGGCGAATCGCCCATCACCGCCCTGCATCGCGAAGTCTTTGAAGAAACCGGCTGGTTGATTGCCAGCCCGCGGCGGGTCGGCGCCTTTCGCCGTTTCACATACATGCCCGAATATGACCTGTGGGCCGAAAAGGTCTGTTTGATATATCGAGCCCGCCCTGTGCGCCGCATAGGTCCACCTTCAGAGCCATTCCACGAAGCCCTTTGGCTGGACAGTGCGGATGCCGCGCAGATGCTGGGCAACAGCGGCGACCGACATTTCGCTTCGGGACACCTGATGGGGCTTTAAGGCCCGCTGTATTCAAAGAAAACCGCAGATACGTCATCATCCATACCCTGGTCCGGATCCATGGCCTGTGTCAGCCGCCAGAACATATCGTCCAGAAATTCGGGCCCGCTGAGATCGGTGGCACAATCCGTCACCATTCTGCACAGCCCCTCTTCTTCCAGCAGGGATCCATCCGCCATCCGGCATTCCGTGAACCCGTCTGAATACAGCAACAGCTTGTCACCGGGCTGCATGTAGGTATCGGTTCGCTGAAACGTGACATCCGGCAACAGTCCGATGGGCAGGCCACCTTGCCCCAGATACTCGGTCCCACCATCCTGTCGCAACAACAGCGGATGCGGATGCCCTGCCTGCACCATCTTGAGATGTCCGTTTCGCAGGTCAATAATAGCATAGACCATAGTAAAATACTCTTCGACGCCTGCATCGGCCATAAGGCGGGAATTGAGCATCTCTGCCACCTGATCAGGTGGTAGCAATGCGTAAAATTTATCGAACCGCTTTTCCATCGCCACGTTCTGATCGAAATGTTTGCTGGACAGATACCCGCCCAGCCGTGCTGTCATCATCGCCGAGGTGATGCCGTGGCCGGACACATCGATGCTGTAAAACCCCACACGGTTGACCCCCGGTGAAAACATTCCCACCAGATCGCCACCGATATGCCCACAAGGTTTCAGCAACATGCTGATACGCGACCTACCGAAATCACGCGTGAGTTCGGGGACCAGAGATTCCTGTATCTTACGCGCCTGAATCAGGTCCTTGTCGATCGCATCATGGACCACTTTCAGTTCTTCGAGCGCGGTCTCGATCATACGGTTCTTATCAGACAGCTCACGCTGCATATCCAATATCCGTGCGCCCGCAGATATGCGCGCCCGCAATTCATCGGCCTCAAGAGGTTTGATCAGAAAATCATCCGCCCCGGCATCCAGTCCGCGCGCAACCTCCTGCTTTTCGCTTTTTGAAGTCAGAAGGATGAAATAGCTGTATTCGTCATTCTCCAGCGCCCGAAATGCCTGACAGAATTCCAGCCCGCTCATCCCCGGCATGACCCAGTCGCTCAAGACCAGATCGGGGGACATGGCAGCACAGATTTCGATGGCGGCCACTCCGCTATCGGCCTCGAGCACCTCAAAGCCCCATTTCTTCAGCGAGGCCACAAGGATGCGACGTTGCAGACGACTGTCATCAACGACCAGCACCTTGCGAATCGCACCAAAATCCAGCTCTGCCTTTGTTTCTGCCTGACTGACCTCTGCCACCTGACCCTCAGCTCTGCCACATAATGCGGAACGGGACGACCCTAGCGCACGGCTGTTTAACATCCTGTGAAGGTCGTAAATGCATCCATCTTAACCACGGATTTACCAACGGCCTGTAGTGATAGTCGGGTCGTTATCTTTAGGGAAAGGATGGCCATGATCGACTGGTCCAGGGTCAGACAGCTGCGGGACGAGGTCGGCGCCGACGAGTTTGACGAGGTAGTGGAAATCTTTCTCGATGAGGTGCAACAAGGCCTGGAGCATTTGCAGGGCGATGATGATCGGTCTGACTTCGAACAGAATCTACACTCCTTGAAGGGCAGCGCGCTTAGTCTGGGATTCAGGACATTGGCCAGGCTCTGCCAGGATGGTGAGCGCCATTCGGCACAGGGTCAGGCCGCAACCGTCGATATCGCCGAAATAGTCGGCACATTTCGGACCTCAGCAACGGAGTTTCAGGCAGGATTGAACGAGCTCTGAGCGGCGCCGTACAGGCAGCAAGCAGGTAACTAGCGATGGGTGACAACCCGGCCCTGTATATTGTCTGTTTCAGGCGCAGTTGATCTATCACTGCGACAGACAACATTGCAGTCTGGTCATTTGCTCAGATCACAAACTGGGCGAGGGTCTCGTCCTCGGTGATATCCGTAAAAGTGAACCCGGCTTCATCCAGATGCGCGAACAGACGGGCAAAGTTTTCGGGCTTGCGGGTTTCGATACCAATCAGAACCGAGCCGAAGTTACGTGCCGATTTCTTCATGTATTCAAACCGCGCAATGTCATCCTCGGGGCCAAGGATGTTCAGGAACTCTTTCAATGCGCCAGGGCGCTGTGGCAGGCGCAGGATAAAGTATTTCTTCACCCCCAGATAGCGCTGCGCGCGTTCCTTGACCTCGGGCAGACGTTCGAAATCGAAGTTGCCGCCAGAGGTTACGCAGACAACGGTTTTCCCTCGGATAAAACTCTGAATATCGCTCAGCGCCTCAATCGCGAGGGCCCCGGCGGGTTCCAGGACGATGCCCTCGACATTCAGCATCTCGATCATGGTTGTGCAGATTCGGTCTTCGGACAGGACCAGAGCATCCGACAGATGACGGGATTTCAGCAATTCGAACGGTTTTTCACCGATCCGACCAACCGCAGCACCGTCAACGAAATTGTCCACCTGATCCAATGCCACCGGATGTCCTGCTGCCATTGCCGCGTGCAGACAGGCACCGCCTCTGGGTTCCACAAACAGGCAATGGGTTCGATCGCCAAACCACGTAGCCACGCCCGCAGACATGCCGCCACCGCCTACTGGCAAAAGGATGTGGTCCGGTAACCCACCCAACTGCGCTTCGATCTCAACCGCAAGCGAGGCTTGCCCTTCGATCACATCAACATCGTCAAAGGGCGACAGAAAATGGCCGCCCTGTTCGGTGCACCACGCCTGGGCGGCGGCCAACGTGTCATCGAAATAGTCGCCGGTCAGATGAATCTCGATATTGTCGCCGCCGAAGATACGAGTTTTCTGGATTTTCTGCTGCGGCGTCGTCACGGGCATGAAGATCACACCCTTCACATCCATGTGCTTGCACATAAAGGCCACGCCCTGCGCATGATTTCCCGCGCTGGCGCAGACAAACAGGTTCTGCCCCTGCTGTTTGCGCATGGCGTTGAACGCACCGCGGATCTTGTAGGACCGCACCGGGCTGAGGTCCTCACGTTTCAGCCAGATATCGGCCCCGAAACGATCAGACAGATGGGCATTGCGCTGCAGAGGCGTCACCGGAAACACAGAGCGCATCGCCTGTTCGGCAGCGCGGGCGCGGGTCATGAAATCACTCATGCCGGTTTCCCTGCCCCATCATCGCTGAAAGAGCAAGGAATACATATGTGTACGAGTTCAGGTCAGCTGGCGCTTTTCAACGAACACGCCGTACATGGTGGTCAAGATACTGACATTGATCAGCGGCAAAACCAGAACCCCAAAGAACAGTGAGAGCAAAACACCCAGAACCGGGATGAAAGCGAGCGCTGTAAAGACCAACTGGACCACGACCTGGAACACAAAGCTTACAAGCAAAAGAACGATGATCGCACCACCCGCACCGGCGGTGTTGTTCCAAGCTTGCCCAAGCGTCAACGGTTGCCCAATCGCTGCTGCGGGCAGGATTATGGACAAACGGTAGAAGCAGATGATGAGGAAGACGACAATGACAATGACAAACACAACTGACAATGCTCCACCACCCAGCGCTGAAAGTACCACGCCCGCCGGCAGGAACGCGATAGCCATCAGGATACCCAACAGAAGAACCCGCCCGAAATAGGCCAGAATTCTATCGAACCGGAAGGTTGGGAATATACCTCTTGGATATTCTTCAAGCAGGACAAAGCGGTGCCACGACACCACAATCCAGAACATCGTCACAAATATCACGGCCATAAAGCCCACCAGAAAGCCAATCACCGATCCGCTCGAAACGCCTGCAGGCAACTCTCCGGTGGTTGTATTGAGTTGATCCAGCGGAACGTCCAATACAAAAAACAGGGCGACAATCACCGCTGTCGCAACCAAAGATGGCCCGAAGGTAATCTGCAAAACCTGTTTGAGATTCCCAAAAACCATCCGCACCGAATGTGCAAAAATCTTCCAACCCAACATCTGAAATCTATCCCTTCAACCAATCCTTGTTTTCTTTCCTTCTGTTTCACCCCAAATCCCGACCTGCGTCAACGCAGATAACTTGCCCCCGCGTTCAAAACCCGCTAGGGGCCAGTCGTTCTACGCATAAAGGGAAGTCAGATGTCCGCGCCCAAGAAAGTTGTTCTGGCCTATTCCGGTGGCCTTGATACCTCGATCATCCTGAAATGGCTGCAGACCGAGTATGGTTGTGAGGTCGTAACCTTCACCGCCGATCTGGGTCAGGGCGAGGAGTTGGAGCCCGCCCGCAAGAAGGCCGAGCTGCTGGGGATCAAGCCCGAAAACATCTATATTGAGGACATCCGCGAGGAATTCGTCCGCGATTTCGTCTTTCCGATGTTCCGCGCGAATGCGCAGTATGAGGGCCTGTACCTGCTGGGCACCTCGATTGCGCGCCCGTTGATCTCGAAACGTCTGGTCGAGATTGCCGAGGCGACCGGAGCGGATGCCGTATCTCATGGTGCGACCGGTAAGGGCAACGATCAGGTGCGGTTCGAACTGGCCGCTTACGCGCTGAACCCTGACATCAAGGTGATTGCCCCGTGGCGCGAGTGGGACTTGTCCAGCCGCACCAAGCTGCTGGAATTTGCCGAGGCCAACCAGATTCCGATCGCCAAGGACAAACGTGGCGAGGCGCCGTTCTCGGTTGATGCCAACCTGCTGCACACCTCATCCGAGGGCAAGGTTCTGGAAGACCCCGCCGATATGGCGCCCGATTACGTCTATCAGCGCACGGTCCACCCCGAGGACGCGCCGAATAAACCAGAATTCATCGAGATCGGGTTCGAAAAAGGTGACGCGGTCAGCATCAATGGCGAGGCGATGAGCCCGGCCACCATCCTGACCAAGCTGAACGAATATGGCGGCAAGCACGGCATTGGCCGTCTGGACCTGGTTGAAGGCCGGTTCGTGGGCATGAAATCCCGCGGTATCTATGAAACACCGGGCGGCACAATCCTGTTGGAAGCACACCGTGGCATCGAATCCATCACCATGGATCGGGGCGCGATGCATCTGAAGGACCAGCTGATGCCTCAATATGCAGAGCTGATCTATAACGGCTTCTGGTACTCGCCCGAGCGCGAGATGCTGCAGGCCGCGATCGACAAATCTCAGGATCATGTCACCGGCACCGTGCGCGTGAAGCTGTACAAAGGTCTGGCATCGACCGTTGGCCGCTGGTCGGAACACTCGCTGTATTCCGAGGCGCACGTGACCTTCGAAGAGGATGCTGGTGCCTACGATCAGAAAGACGCTGCGGGATTCATCCAACTGAACGCCCTGCGCTTGAAACTTCTGGCAGCACGCGACAAACGCCTATCGAAGTAAGACAGCTGAGATTTTGACCTGAAGACCCGGCAGCCCCTCAGGATGCCGGGTTTTTTATGCGCCCATTTTTGCCACCTCCCGTCAGGTCACTCTTGCTCCACCGCAGGATATGTCTTTACCCAAGTCACAACACTGAAAGGATGGGGCATGTTGCAGGATATCGCAGAAGGTATTCAGAACGGTCTGAATGGCAAAAACTTCGATGGGTCGTTGAAATTCGATTGCGGCGATGACGGTGTGATCGTTCTGGCCGACAATCAGGCGACGACGCAGGATCAGGACACGGATTGCACCATCCGTATCTCGCAAGAGAACCTGACCAAGCTGTTGACCGGCAAGCTGAACCCGATGACCGGTATTGCCATGGGCAAGCTCAAGATCTCGGGCAATATGGGTGTGGCGATGAAGCTGGGGCAGTTGCTGGGCTAAGGCGATAAACTCGTCTCACCAGCGCGTGAGAACAGATGTCAGCGCGTTGCGCCTGAGGTTTTCCCAAGGCAGTCTGATCATGGAAGGAGACCCACCATGATCCGAACCACATATCTTGATGCAGTCAAGCCATGGCTTTTGTTCGCGTTGATCCTCATCGTCGCAATGCTGCGCGCCGCCCCTGCACCCGCTGCCGGGACCGAAACGCTGACTGTGGCCGGGGGATGTTTCTGGTGCGTTGAATCCGATTTCGAATCCGTGCCGGGCGTGATTCAGGCGGTCTCGGGCTATACCGGCGGCGCAACGGCGGACCCGACCTATGGCGAGGTGTCCAAAGGCGGCACAGGCCATTACGAGGCGGTTCAGATTACCTTTGACCCGGCCCGTGTTTCCCGTGAAACCCTGCTGAACCTGTTTTTCCGCTCGGTCGACCCTACGGATGCGGGCGGACAGTTCTGCGACCGGGGAGAGAGTTACCGCACAGCGATTTTTGTCTCTAATACAGGCGAAAAGGCGTTGGCCGAGGCTGCAAAATCCAAAGCGCAGAACGTCCTGCGTCAAACGATTGTCACCCCGATCCTGCAACAGGACCGGTTTTACCCGGCCGAAGCCTATCATCAGGATTACTATAAGGGCGAAAAACTGGTCTTTACGCGGTTCGGTCCCAAACGCCAGCGCAACGCCTATAAGGCCTATCGCAAAGCCTGCGGTCGCGACGCCCGCGTCAAACAGCTGTGGGGCAGTGACGCGCCCTTTGCCGGGTCTTAATCAAAGCGCGCTTCGCGCACTTCTTTCAGATCAGGAATGACATCCGCCGTACCGTGCCGTGTCACCATCAACGCGGCAGCCCGGTTTGCCTGCAATATTGCCTGCTCCATCGGCATGCCACGATCCATTCCTGCCAGAACGTAACCTGTGAACGTATCGCCCGCACCAGTTGTGTCCACCGCCTGAACCTTGTGAGCCAAAAAATCCGAGGTCGTCCCCTTATGATGATATCGCGCGCCCTTTGATCCGAGGGTCACAATGACATGCTCTATCCCCAACTCGGACAGGCCCTGTCCGGTTGCCTGCCGCAGCTGCTCGGCCTCGACTTCATTTAGGATCAGGAAATCCAGATACGGAAGAACCGCCCGCACTGCATCGGCTTGAAAAGGGGCCGCCGCGTAACAGACAGTCAGCCCCATTTCGCGGCCCATTTTTGCGGCTTCAACCTGCAAGTTGGTTTCGTTTTGCGTCACAATCAGATCACCCTGATCCGCCGATGACAGCGCCTGGCCCAGTTGATCTGACGTAATTGCATGATTCGCGCCTTGAAACAGGATGATGTTGTTTTCACCCTCGGCGTCTACGGCGATAATGGCGTGCCCGGTAGGATCTGAAACCTCGGCAATCCACCGGGTATCGACGCCATATTCGGTCAGCCTGTCACGCGCCCAGCGCCCGTCGGGCCCTATGGCCCCAATATGCGCCACCCGCGCGCCGGCCCGCGCGCCGGCGACGGACATATTCGCGCCCTTGCCGCCCAGAAACCGATCCAAACGGTTGGCCGAAAGCGTCTCACCCGCGCCCGGCAGGTGTGGCACATCATAAATCATGTCTGCGTTGATCGAGCCTAGATTCCAGATTGTCATGGCTTAACCAATATCGCAGGAGGCCAAAATGGCCATGTTCAGAATGTCATTGGCCGTCGATATGGTCGAACAGATCTGAATCGGCTTGTCGATGCCCGACAAGATCGGGCCGATCACCGTGGCCCCACCCATTTCCTGCATCAACTTGGTCGAGATCGAGGCCGAATGCCGTGCTGGGACAATCAGGATATTCGCCGGTCCGGTCAGGCGCTGGAACGGATAGTTTGCCTGCTGGTCGACATTCAGCGCCACGTCCACCGTCATTTCACCTTCGTATTCGAAATCTACGCCACGCTGATCCAGAACGGCAGGAGCGCGGTGCATCTTTTCGGCCCGCTCCGACACCGGGTAGCCAAACGTCGAAAAGCTGACAAAGGCAACGCGCGGCTCCAGCCCCATATGGCGGGCAACGGCTGCTGAGCGCTCGGCGATATTGGCCAGATCGTTTTCGTCCGGCCATTCATGGACTAGAGTGTCGCCGATCAGCACGATCCGCCCCTTGTGCAACAGCGCCGTCACACCCGCCGCGCCACGGGCCGCATCTGCGTCGAACACATGGTTGATCCGATCCAGCACATGCGCCGATTTACGCGTCGCGCCCGAGACCAAACCGTCGCCATGCCCATGCGCCAGCATCAGCGATGAAAACACATGCCGGTCGCGCGCGGCAAGTCGATGAATATCCTTTCGATCAAAGCCTTTACGCTGCAGGCGATCGTACAAAAAATCAGAATAGGTATCGAGATGCGCAGTGTTGGCGGCATTCACGATCTCCAGCTCACGCACAGCATCGCCCAGCCCGGCCTCTTCCAGCTTTTGCTTGACGTCATCCGGGCGGCCTACGACCAGCGCCTTACCAAAGCCCGAGCGTTGATACATCACCGCAGCCCGCAGCACACGCGGATCGTCGCCCTCGGCAAAGATCATTCGGCTTTGCGCCTGACGGGCCCGCGCGTTCAGGCCGCGCAGAATGCTGGCGGTCGGATCCATGCGGGATTTCAGGCTCAGCTCATACGCGTCCATGTCGATAATCGGGCGCCGCGCCGCGCCGGTATCCATCCCAGCCCGCGCAACGGCGGGCGGAATGCGGTGAATCAGGCGCGGATCGAAAGGTGTCGGGATAATATAATCGCGCCCAAAGGTCAGCGACTTACCATAGGCCATCGCGACCTCATCCGGGACATCTTCGCGCGCGAGGTTGGCCAGGGCGTGGGCACAGGCAATTTTCATCTCGTCATTGATGGCGCGGGCGTGGATATCCAGCGCACCGCGGAACAGGTAGGGAAAGCCCAACACGTTGTTGACCTGGTTCGGATAATCGCTGCGCCCTGTGGCGACGATGGCATCTACGCGCACCTCATGCGCCTCTTCCGGTGTGATCTCGGGGTCGGGGTTTGCCATCGCAAAAATCACCGGGTTATCGGCCATGCTGGCTACCATATCTTGCGTCACAGCCCCTTTGACCGACACGCCCAGAAAGACGTCTGCGCCTTTCATGGCGTCTTCCAGCGTACGCAGATCCGTGGTGATCGCATGGGCCGATTTCCACTGGTTCATGCCCTCGGTCCGGCCCTGATAGATCACGCCTTTGGTGTCACACACGATGCAGTTTTCATGCCGCGCGCCCATGGACTTGAGCAGTTCGATACACGCTATCCCAGCAGCCCCAGCACCGTTCAGAACAATCTTCACATCTTCAATCTTCTTGCCCGAGATACGCAGCGCATTCAGCAGGCCCGCTGCACAGATCACCGCCGTGCCATGCTGATCATCGTGGAAGACGGGGATATCCATTTCTTCCTTCAGGCGCTGTTCGATGATGAAACACTCGGGCGCCTTGATGTCTTCCAGATTGATGCCACCAAAGGTCGGGCCCATCAGACGCACGGCGCGGCAGAACTCATCCGGGTCTTCGGTGTCCAGCTCGATATCGATCGAGTTTACGTCAGCGAAACGCTTGAACAGGACTGACTTGCCCTCCATCACCGGTTTTGAGCCCAGCGCGCCCAGATTACCAAGACCCAAAACCGCCGTCCCATTTGAAATCACGGCGACCAGATTTCCCTTGTTGGTATAGTCATAGGCCGTTTCTGGATTTTCCGCGATTGCTTCACATGGAACAGCCACGCCGGGGCTGTAGGCCAGCGACAGGTCGCGCTGCGTGGTCATGGGAACGGTGGCTTGTACCTCCCACTTGCCAGGAGTTGGATCCAGGTGAAAGGCCAGCGCCTCTTCGTTGGTGATCTTCGCTTTGGGCATTTGATACGTCGTTTCTCTGCAACTACGGGGCTTCTGCCTCATAGCGCAGGCACGCGCGCGCCTCAACGAGAATACTTTTGCCTTTCGCACCAGATGGCGGATTTGTAAGGTCGCGACCGAACGCCGTCAAAAGGGATCAGCCTTGTCCACAGTCACGCCGATGATGGCGCAATATCTCGAAATCAAAGAGGCCCATGCCGACGCCCTTCTGTTTTACCGGATGGGCGATTTCTACGAGATGTTTTTCGAGGATGCCGTCAACGCCGCCGAGGCGCTGGACATCGCCCTGACCAAACGCGGCAAGCACAACGACGCCGACATCCCGATGTGCGGTGTGCCGGTCCATGCCGCCGAAGGATACCTGCTGACGCTGATCCGAAAAGGCTTTCGCGTGGCCGTTTGCGAGCAGATGGAAAGCCCGGCTGAGGCCAAGAAGAGAGGCTCTAAATCAGTGGTAAAGCGCGGTGTTGTCCGACTGGTGACACCCGGAACACTGACCGAGGACGCGCTGCTAGAGGCACGCCGCCACAACTTTCTGGCCTGTTATGCCGAGGTGAGGGATGAAGCGGCGCTTGCCTGGGCCGATATCTCAACCGGGGCGTTTCACGTGATGCCTTTGACCTCTGTACGCCTAAGCCCTGAACTGGCCCGGCTGGCCCCGTCGGAACTGATCGTGGCGGACGGGGCCGAACAGGTCCTGCACGAACCTGCCCGCGATCTGGGCATCTCGCTGACGCCCATTGGCCGCGCCAGTTTCGACAGCACGGCGGCTGAAAAGCGCATCTGCGCTCTGTTTCACGTGGGCGCGCTGGACGCGTTTGGAAATTTTGGCCGGGCCGAAGTGTCCGCTATGGGCGCATTGGTTGACTATTTGGAGATCACGCAAAAAGGCAAATTGCCCCTGCTGCAAACGCCGCTGAAAGAATCCGAGGACCGCGTAGTGCAAATCGACGCCGCAACGCGCCGCAATCTGGAGCTGACCCGGTCGCTGTCTGGCGGGCGCGCCGGATCGCTTTTGTCGGTGGTTGACCGTACGGTGACGCCAGGTGGCGCGCGGCTGTTGGAACAGCGCCTGTCCAGCCCCTCACGCAATCTGGATGTGATCCACGGGCGGTTGGATGCGGTAAGTTTTGCAGCCGATGACAGCCTGATCGCCCAAGATCTGCGCGATGCCTTGCGCAAAACCCCCGATTTGGACCGCGCCTTGTCGCGCCTGTCGCTAGATCGCGGCGGTCCTCGCGATCTGGCCGCCATCCGCAACGGGCTGGCGCAGGCCGCAACCATCGCCGAACTGTGCAATGCCGGAGATCTGCCGGTATTGCTGGCAACTGCGGTGCAAAACCTGACAGGGTTTGATGATCTGCTGACCCTGCTGGATGAGGCGCTTGTGGCCGAACCGCCCCTGATGGCGCGCGATGGCGGCTTCATTGCCCCCGGCTATGATGTGGAACTGGATGAAGCCCGGACCCTGCGCGACGAAGGTCGATCCGTCATCGCCGGGTTTCAGCAGAAATACTCCGAGCACACCGGCATCACCTCGCTGAAGATCAAACATAACAACGTGCTGGGCTATTTCATCGAAACCACGGCCACCCATGCCGAGAAGATGTTGAACCCGCCGTACTCCGAAACCTATATCCACCGGCAAACCACGGCCAATCAGGTGCGGTTCACGACAGTAGAACTGTCCGAGATCGAAACCCGTATCCTGAACGCCGGAAATCATGCTTTGGAAATCGAAAAGCGGCTCTATCAAAGGCTTTCTGATGAGATTCTTACCCGTGCTGCGCAACTGAACCAAGCCGCGCGCGGGCTGGCAGAACTGGACCTAACCACTGCGCTGGCCGATCTGGCACGGGGCGAGAGCTGGTGTCGCCCGCAGGTCGATGCCTCTCGTGCCTTTGATATTCAGGGCGGGCGGCATCCGGTTGTTGAACATGCGCTGCGCCAACAAAGCGGTGACGCGTTTATCGCCAATGATTGTGATCTCAGCGCGGAAGATGGTGCTGCAATCTGGTTGCTGACCGGCCCCAACATGGCGGGTAAATCAACCTTCCTGCGGCAGAATGCGCTGATCGCCCTGCTTGCACAGATGGGCAGCTATGTTCCAGCCGAACAAGCCTATATCGGTGTGGTCAGCCAGCTGTTCAGCCGTGTCGGGGCATCTGACGATCTGGCCAGGGGTCGGTCGACCTTTATGGTTGAAATGGTCGAAACCGCCGCCATCCTCAATCAAGCCGACGATCATGCGCTGGTCATTCTGGATGAAATCGGACGCGGGACGGCCACCTATGACGGGCTTTCCATCGCCTGGGCCACGCTCGAACATCTGCACGCCGCCAATAAATGTCGCGCGCTGTTTGCAACGCATTATCACGAGCTGACCGCGCTGGCCGGAAATCTGGAAGGTGTCGACAACGCCACCGTTGCGGTCAAGGAATGGGAGGGCGAGGTGATCTTTTTGCACGAGGTTCACAAAGGCGCCGCAGACCGGTCCTATGGTGTCCAGGTGGCGCAACTGGCTGGCCTGCCGGCATCCGTTGTCGAACGTGCCCGCGTTGTGCTGGACCAGCTGGAGAAAACCGAACGCGAAGGCGGCAAGCAAAAGGCTTTGATCGACGATCTGCCGCTGTTCTCGGCTGCCCCGCCGCCACCGCCTCCCCCAAAAGCTTCACCCGTTGCGGATATGTTGGGTGAGATCTTGCCGGATGAGCTTAGCCCGCGCGAGGCATTGGACCTGATCTATAAACTGAAAGAGGCGGCCAGATCCTGACCGCCTCAATAATTGATTGATATCTTAGGTGCTTAGCTTGCCGGCGTGGACGACACACCCACCTGCGCGGGGCGCAAGAGCCGGTCGTACAGCATAAAGCCTTCTGCAGATACCTGGATGATGTCACCAGCGCGTGTTCCGGGCACGGGGGCCTCGAACATCGCCTCATGCACATTGGGGTCAAACCGATCGCCAACTTCTGGCGTGATCACCTGAATCCCGTGTTTCTGAAACACGTTCTTCAGTGCGCGCATGGTCAGTTCAACACCTTCCAGCAAAGCGCCTGCGACCTCTTTTTGCTCGTCGGTTGCGGCCTCAAGCGCGCGTTTCATATTGTCATAGACCGGCAGCATGTCACGAGCCAGTTTCGAGCCGCCATACTGTTCGGCATCGCGCCGAGCCTTGTCGCCGCGCTTGCGCGCGTTTTCCGCATCGGCCAATGCACGCATGAATTTGTCTTTGTAGTCGTCGCGCTCGGCGCGCAGCTCATCCAGCTCCAGCGCTTCATCGCTGATCTCAGCAAATTCATCAGCCAGTTCTTCGGCCTCGGCCGTTGCGATATCGTCCAGAAAATCTTCGTTCTTGGGCTCTGCCATCTCTTACCCTCTAGCTCCGGTCGGATATCAGTTTGCCGACCAGTTGCGCCGTATAATCCACGATCGGCACGATCCGTCCATAATTCAGACGTGTGGGCCCGATGACCCCAACCGCACCGATTATCTTACGATCAGCGTTCATATATGGAGACACCACCAAAGAGGAACCCGAAAGTGAGAAAAGTTTGTTCTCAGACCCGATAAAAATGCGTACACCTTCGCCTTCTTCGGTCAATTCCAGAAATTCGGCGATGTCGCGCTTGCGTTCGAGGTCGTCAAACAGGGTGCGAATGCGCTCCAACTCATCTGCTTCGCCGCGTTCACCCAGCAGATTCGCCCGCCCTCGGACGATCAAACGGGCCGAGTCGCCATCATCCCCGTCCCATGCGGCCATGCCGCTTTCGACCATTTCTCGGGCCAACACGTCAATTTCCTGCTTGCGCGCATCTATCTGGGTCAGCATCTGACGGCGGACTTCGCTGATTGTGCGGCCCTCGATCAGAGCGTTCAGAAAATTCGCCGCTTCCCGCATCGAGCTGGGCGTTTGCCCGGGTGGCGGCTTGAACAGCCGGTTTTCCACCTGACCGTCGGAAAAGACCAAAACCACCAGGGCCCTGTCATGCCCAAGCGACACAAATTCGATATGTTTGATTTCCGCTTCGTGTTTCGGCGTCAAAACCAGCGAGGCCCCTTGTGTCACGTGTGACAAGGCCGCGCCGACACGATCAAGCATCCCGCCGACATCCCCCGAGTTAGCGCCCAGTGTGTCGTCCAGCTTCTGCCGGTCATCCGCGCCCAGATCACCGACCTCCAGCAATCCGTCCACGAACATCCGTAACCCGTGTTGCGTTGGAATCCGCCCCGCACTGACATGAGGGCTGTCGAGCAGGCCCAGAAACTCAAGATCCTGCATCACATTGCGAACCGTCGCCGCACTGACTTTTTCCGACAAAGTACGCGTCAGGGTACGGCTGCCGACAGGCTCACCGCTATCCAGATAGCTTTCGACGATCAGCCGAAACACCTCGCGCGACCGGTCATTCATCTCGTTCAGAATTTTGCTTGCGTCACTCATCGGCAATCCTCTGCTGGATGGCCATTAAATAGCAGGTAGGCGAAAGGTCAATCAGGGTTGCATCCTGACGCTGCTGGGCGGTATCCCCAAACCAGCAAACAAAGGAATTCCCATGCGACCCTCAGGACGTGATCTAAACGAAATGCGCGCCGTTTCAATCGAAACGGGATTTACCAAACATGCCGAAGGTTCCTGCCTGATTAAGATGGGCGATACCCATGTATTGTGCACTGCCACGATCGAAGATCGCGTGCCACCGTTCATCAAGGGTTCGGGCCTGGGCTGGGTTACCGCTGAATACGGCATGCTGCCCCGTGCGACCAATACACGGATGCGGCGCGAGGCTGCCAGCGGTAAGCAGGGTGGTCGTACCGTGGAAATCCAGCGTTTGATCGGCCGTGCCCTGCGTGCAGGTGTCGATCGGGTTGCCTTGGGTGAACGCCAGATCACCGTCGACTGCGATGTGATCCAGGCCGATGGTGGCACCCGATGTGCCTCGATCACAGGCGGTTGGGTTGCGCTGCGTCTTGCGGTCAACAAGCTGATGAAAACGGGTGACGTGATCTCGGACCCGCTGGTTGACCCGGTTGCAGCCGTGTCCTGCGGTATCTACGCCGGTCAACCGGTGCTGGATCTGGATTACCCCGAAGACAGCGAAGCCGGCGTGGACGGCAACTTTATCATGACCGGGTCCGGCAAATTGGTCGAAGTTCAAATGAGCGCCGAAGGCTCGGTCTTTAGCCGCGTTCAGATGGATCAACTAATGGATCTGGCTGAACAGGGCGTTAGTGAACTGGCTGCTGCGCAAAAGGCCGCCACCGCATGACCCGCAAGTTCGACGGCGACAGGTTGCTGGTGGCCACGCATAACAAAGGCAAGCTTGAGGAGATGGCACATCTGCTTGAACCCTTTGGCGTCACTGTTATCGGTGCCGCGGACATGGACCTGCCTGAACCGGAAGAGACCGAGGATACATTCGTCGGCAATGCCCGGATCAAGGCCCATGCCGCCGCCAAAGCCACCGGCCTTCCTGCCCTGTCGGACGATTCCGGGATCACCATCGACGCGCTTGACGGGGCGCCGGGCGTCTACACCGCCGATTGGGCAGAAACCGGCAATGGCCGCGATTTCCTGGTGGCGATGACACGCGCACATGGGGAGCTTGAGGCGAAGAACGCTGCCCATCCCCGCACCGCACAATTTCGTTGCACGCTGGTTTTGGCCTGGCCCGACGGGCATGATGAGGTGTTCGAAGGCATCGCCCCCGGTCACTTGATCTGGCCCATTCGCGGTGCGGACGGCTTTGGTTATGATCCAATGTTTGTGCCCGAGGGTCATGACATTACCTTTGCCGAGATGGATCGCTGGGAAAAGAACAAGATCAGCCATCGCGGTCGCGCGGTTGAGATGTTCGTGAAAGGCTGTTTTGGCGGATGATTGGCGCAATGGGGGCTTTGGCCTGTATGTGCATTGGCCCTTTTGCGAGGCCAAATGCCCCTATTGCGATTTCAACAGCCATGTTTCCAAAAATATTGATCAAAAACAATGGCTTGATGCATATCTGGTCGAGCTGCGCCGTAGCGCTTCCGAAACCCCCAACCGTGTCCTGAACACCATCTTCTTTGGCGGCGGCACCCCGTCTCTGATGGATCCCGAAACCGTCGCCGCAGTGATTGATACCGCCCGCGCCCTTTGGCACCCCGCCAATGACATGGAAATCACACTTGAAGCCAATCCCGGCTCGGTCGAGGCGGGACGGTTCGCTGCCTACCGAGAAGCAGGCGTCAACCGTATCTCGATGGGGGTACAGGCGCTGAATGATGACGATCTGCGCCGGTTGGGCCGCATTCACAGCGTGGCCGAAGCGCGGGCTGCTTATGACATAGCCCGTCATTGTTTTGAACGGGTCAGCTTTGACCTGATCTATGCGCGGCAACATCAAACCCTTGATGCCTGGCGCGCAGAGTTGACCGAAGCCCTGTCGATGGCGGTCGATCACCTGTCGCTGTACCAACTGACCATAGAAGACGGAACCGCCTTTGGTGATCGCTATGCCGTGGGCAAGCTACGCGGCCTGCCCTTGGATGATAGCGCCGCCGATATGTATCTGGCCACGCAAGAAATCTGCGAGGCTCATGGTCTGCCCGCCTATGAGGTATCGAACCACGCCCGCCCCGGCGCGGAATCACAGCACAATCTGATCTATTGGCGCTATGGTGACTATGTCGGCATTGGCCCCGGCGCCCATGGGCGGATCACCCAGAATGGCCAGAAATACGCGACTGAAACCTATCTGAATCCGCAACGGTGGTTGGATGCGGCTTCCTGTGGTAGCGGAGAGAAAGAACGCGCCGCATTGTCGCGTGAAGATCAGGCAAGTGAATACCTTATGATGGGTCTTAGAGTTTCCGACGGGCTAGATATAGATAGATATATGGGAATATCAGGCCACCCCTTACCACAAGACCCATTGGGCCATCTTCAGGATATCGGCATGGTTCAAATGCTGGATGGTAGACTGATGGCTACAACCGACGGGCGGGCCGTCTTGAACGCCGTGATCCGCGAACTTTTGGGGTAGACCATGCAATATCTGTGGGCAGGGCTTGGATTGTTATGTGTCGGGCTGGCCGCTGTTGGGGTGGTACTTCCCCTACTACCAACGGTTCCATTTCTGCTACTCGCCGCCTTCTTCTTTGCCCGCTCGTCTTCACGGCTGCATAGCTGGCTGATAACGCACCGACTGTTTGGCCCAATGATCGTCGATTGGCAGAGTTCGGGTGCGATTCGTCCGGCCGCAAAAAAGGCGGCCACCCTGTCGGTCGCCGCCGTATTTGGATTATCGGTCATGATGTCTGCGCCGTCTCATGTCCTGATCATCCAGGCGATTGTACTTGGCGGCGTGATGATATTTATCTGGACCCGCCCTAGCGGCTGAGCTTGGAACAAAGATCATCCAGTTGATCCAGGTTCTCATAGGTCAGGACCACCTGCCCCGTTTCCGAGCCCGCTTTGTGATTGATCGCCACTTTCATCGCCAGAATCGCGGAAAGATCCTTTTCCAGCGCCCGGGTATCCGCATCTTTACCCGCATTCAGATCCCGAGACCTTGGTGCCGGTCGGGCCGCATCCCCCTGCTGTTGCTTCTTCACCAGCGCTTCCGTTGCCCGCACCGACAGCCCGTCTTTGACAATTTGCTTTGCAAGGTCCGAGGCATTCTCGGCCGTGATCAGCGTCCGTGCATGGCCAGCCGATAATTTTCCTTCTATTACAAGGGTTTGTACATCCATTGGCAGGGACAACAGGCGCAGCAAATTGGCAATATGACTGCGGCTTTTGCCCAATGCTTCAGCCAGCTTTTCTTGCGTATGACCAAAGCGGTCCATCAGCTGCTTATAGCCGGCCGCCTCTTCCACCGCATTCAAATCCGCGCGCTGAATGTTTTCGATAATGGCGACTTCCAGAACCTCAGTGTCATCAAAATCGCGAACGATAACGGGGATATCATGCAACTGCGCCATTTGCGCCGCGCGCCAGCGGCGTTCACCCGCGACGATTTCATAATCGCCTTCGGCAATCTCGCGGACGATCAGCGGCTGAATGATCCCCTTCTCTTTGACCGAAGCGGCAAGCTCATCCAGATGCTCCCGGGCAAAGGTGCGGCGCGGCTGATTTGGGTTTGCGTGAAGCTTTTCGATTGGAATCGTCAGGTCCGGCCGCCGTGAATCAGTTGGCACGCGTCCCTGGGGCTCTTGTGTGACATCTGCCATCAACGCCGAAAGCCCGCGACCCAACCCTCTTGGTTTTGATTTTCTGGCTGTCACAGGGTCCTCCTAGTACCGCTCAGACTGCGGTTTTATTGTTCTTATGCATGACTTCCCGGGCCAAATGCCGATAGGCCATCGCGCCCAGAGACCCCGAGTCATATTGCAAAACCGGCAACGCGTATGACGGAGCCTCACTGACCCGCACATTTCTGGGTATTTTGGTTTTAAATACCATCTCACCCAGATTGTCACGTGCGTCTTTTTCGACCTGACGGGACAAGTTGTTGCGGTTGTCATACATAGTCAGCACAACACCTTCGATTCTGAGGTCTGGATTCGCAGTCTGTCGCACCTCGCGAATGGTCAGCATGAGCTGGGACAAACCCTCTAATGCGAAGAACTCACTTTGCAATGGCACCAGTACGGAATGCGCTGCGACCATCGCGTTTACCGTCAGAAGATTCAGCGATGGCGGACAGTCAATCAGGACGAAATCCAGATCGTACTTATCAATAGCAGTCTGGCGTAACGCATCATGCAGTAAATAGCTGCGTTTTTCGTTCGAAATCAGTTCAATATCGGCGGAACTGAGGTCTACCGTAGCGGGGACAACGAGAATGCCTTCAATCTCCGAGTCCTGAACGACCGCATCCAAAGGCGCATCATCCAGAATCAGGTCATAAGTTGTCCAATCTCGATCCTCGACACCTAAACCGGTTGAAGCATTCCCCTGTGGATCCAGATCAACCACTAAAACCCTGCATCCGGCCTCGGCCAGGCCTGCTGCCAAGTTTATGGCTGTTGTCGTCTTCCCAACCCCGCCCTTCTGGTTGGCTACCGCTATGATCCGGGGGCCTGAGGGACGAGATAGATCAACCACGTGATACTCCTTTGACCTTGAGGATGACGGCTTGGGGCTCTGTTAAACTTGTAATCGGATCACAGGTGAAATTCCATTCTTCCTGCGCATCCTGCACCTCTTTTTTCCAGCTTACACCTTTCGGCAACAAAGCGACGCCAGAATCGCCTAAATGTCTGTCACAAAAAGATAATAATACCCCGAGATCTGCCAAGGCGCGGGCAGACAAAACATCTGCATTCAGGGGGTCCACCGCTTCAATGCGTTTCGCCACCACTTTACAGTTTGCACCACATTCCCGGGATACATTGCGTAAAAACGCAGATTTTCGCTGATCGCTTTCAACAAAGGTGAATTTTGCGTCTGGCGATTCTTCGATCGCCATAATTGCACAGACCATACCGGGAAACCCACCACCACTTCCAATATCAACCCAATGCGAAAAGTTCTCGGCACATCGAAAAACCTGAACGGAATCCAAAATGTGCCGTGTCCAGATTTCGGACAAGCTTTTGCGCGATACAAGGTTGATTTTCGGGTTCCAGCGCTCGACAAGGGCAACATATGTTGCCAGTCGATCAAATGTTTCACGTGAAACATTCAGACCGTCAAACAGCTCTTCCTTCATGCTTTGCGCACCCTCTGATCTCGGCGAAGCTTGGCCAACACCAGAGTCAGCGCTGCCGGCGTCACACCCTCTATCCGGCTTGCCTGCGCTACATTCTCAGGACGGGCGTTGGACAACTTCTGCTTCATCTCTGACGACAGCCCATCCAATGCGAAGAAGTCAAAATCACGCGGAATCTCATAGGCTTCATCGCGTTTCATCGCTTCGACATCACGTCTTTGCCGCTCGATATAATTCGCATACAGCGCATCGCGTTCCACTTGCTGCCGAATGCCTGAATCAACGTCCTGCAACTCAGGAATCAAGGGAACAAGGTCTTCAAAGCTCACATCAGGAAAGGCCAAAATCGCCATACCATCGCGGCGATTGCCATCCTGATTGACCTCGATACCAGCTTCTCGCACTTCTTTCGGAGTATAGGTATGATCTGTGAGCTTCTTTTTCGCAGCCCCCAACTTCTCCATCTTTTCAGAGAAGTGCGTGCTGCGTGTCTCGCTTACGCAACCTAGGCGTAGGCCAATAGGTGTCAGTCGTTGGTCGGCATTATCGGCGCGCAAAGACAATCTAAACTCTGCCCGTGAGGTAAACATCCGATAAGGTTCTGCCACTCCGCGAGTGGTCAGGTCATCGACCATGACACCAATATAGCTGTCGGAACGCGTGAAATGGATTGGATCCCGACCCAATACCTGAAGGGCAGCATTGAGGCCAGCCACCATTCCCTGAGCTGCAGCTTCCTCATATCCTGTGGTGCCGTTAATCTGACCCGCAAGATATAGTCCTGGCGCCTCAGGCAACGACAGTGATGATGTCAGAACGCGAGGATCTACGTAGTCATATTCGATGGCGTAGCCAGGTTGGAGGATCTCTGCCTTTTCCAGCCCCTTAATGGATCTGACATAATCGACCTGAACATCCTGTGGCAGTGAGGTAGAAATTCCATTCGGATAGATTGTGTGATCATTCACACCTTCTGGCTCGAGGAAAATCTGATGAGATTCCTTATCCGCAAACCGCACAATCTTATCTTCGATCGAAGGGCAATATCTGGGGCCTATACCGTCAATATGTCCCCCATACATCGCCGATCTGGAAAGATTCTTTTCAATGATCTCATGTGTTCTGGCATTGGTATGCGTAATCCCGCAAGAAATCTGCGGTGCCACCACCCCCATCGAAAGGAATGAGAACAGCGTAGGTTCATCATCGCCGTCCTGACGTTCGAGACCTGACCAATCAATCGTCCGACCATCCAGCCGGGGTGGTGTCCCCGTTTTCAAGCGTCCTAGCGGCAGGTTAAGGCTATCCAAACGCTCGGCCAGCTTTACCGAGGGACGATCCCCCATACGTCCGCCAGGGCGCGATACGTCACCAATGTGAATAACGCCTCGCAAAAATGTCCCAGACGTCAGGATCACAGCGCCGGCCCGTATTTCAGACTCATCCGCCAATCGAATTCCGGTAACAGCAGGTCCATTCACCAGGAAATCTGTCACCTCGCCGACTACGACGCTGAGGTTCGGCTGTGCCGTGGTTTCTCGCTGCATCGCAGCTCGGTACAAAGCCCTGTCTGCCTGCGTTCTGGGCCCCTGCACAGCGGGGCCTTTACGGCGGTTCAGTAAACGAAACTGAATTCCCGCCTGGTCTGCGACGCGCCCCATCACCCCGTCCAACGCGTCAATTTCGCGGACAAGATGCCCTTTGCCGAGGCCCCCAATAGCGGGGTTACAGGACATTACGCCGATATCAGTGGCCGACAGAGTCACAAGGGCGGTAGTCGCACCCATCCGGGCGGCCGCATGGGCCGCCTCTGTTCCGGCGTGGCCCGCTCCGATAACGACGACGTCAAAATCCGAATGTTTCACGTGAAACACTCCTTACTTTCCCAGGCAGAAGCTTGAGAATATTTCATCCAACAAGTCTTCTACACCAATTCTGCCAACCAGAGCTTCCAAAGCGCGGATCGCGGTCCTCAGTTCCTCGGCTGCAATATCATACAGGTCGGGACCTGATTCCAGAACAGCGATTGCAGCACTAAGTGCGTCGCGCGCTGTGATCAGCGCTATACGATGCCTTTCACGCGTGGCGATACCATGGGTAGTAGTACGATCACCCAAAACACGCGATATGTTGGAAATCAACCGATCCACACCCTGCCCGGTTTTCCCGGAGATTCCCTCATCAGAACTGTTTCTCAGATCGGACTTCGGAAGAACCTGAATATCTCCTTCCAACATCTGAACGCCCAGCTCTTTTGGATCATCAGTCAGAAATACGCGCAGGTCGGCGGCCTCGGCGCGCTTTTTGGCCCGCTCAATTCCCAGGCTTTCGACGTGATCGTCGGTTTCCCGCAAGCCCGCTGTATCCAACAAAGTAACGGGAAGTCCCTCAAGGTCCATTCGAACTTCAATCACATCGCGCGTTGTTCCGGCATATTCCGACGTGATCGCTGCATCGCGACCGGCCAGAGCATTCAGCAATGTCGACTTTCCGGCATTTGGCAAGCCAACAATCGCAACCTCGAACCCGGTTCGAATGCGTTCTGCAATACGAACCCCTTCAGCTTCACGTTGTAGATCTGCAATGACATCCGTGATCAACTGGCGCACTTCAGGGGTAACATCGGTTGGCACCTCTTCATCGGCAAAATCAATCACTGCCTCAAGCAGCGATGCGGCGCGGATCAAATCGCGCCGCCAGCGTTCAGCCAAATTCCCAAGCTCTCCGGCCAGAATGATCTGTGCCTGCTTGCGTTGAGCCTCTGTCTCAGCGTCGATCAGATCGGCAAGGCCCTCGACCTGTGTCAAATCCATTTTGCCGTTTTCCAAGGCACGGCGGGTGAATTCCCCGGGATCGGCCAGGCGCAAACCGTCCATGTCCGCAAGGCAGCGCATGACGGCGTTGACCGCCGCTGTACTGCCGTGAATCTGTAGCTCTGCCACGTCTTCGCCAGTAAAGCTGGCCGGGGCCTGGAAGGTCAGAACTACCCCATCATCCAGGCGCGATCCGTCTTTGCCATACAGGCTGCGCACCCGCATCCCGCGGGAGGGCAAAGCAGCACCGGAAAGAGCAGCCGCGGCAGGATGCGCCAAGGGGCCCGAGAGACGGATGACCGCCACCCCTGCCTTGCCTTGTGCGCTGGCCAAGGCGAATATCGTATCCATTCGACCGCCTCGCTTGCGTCCAGGACCTGTGTCAGGTGTTCATCGAATCGAAGAACTCGCCATTTGTCTTGGTCTGTTTCAACTTGGACAACAGGAACTCGATCGCGTCGGTGGTGCCCATCGGGTTGAGGATGCGGCGCAGAACGAAGGTTTTCGCCAAATCGCCTTTGTCGACCAGCAGGTCCTCTTTCCTTGTGCCAGATTTGAGGATGTCGATGGCCGGGAACACACGCTTATCTGCGATCTTACGATCCAGAACGATTTCCGAGTTACCAGTGCCTTTGAATTCTTCGAAGATGACTTCGTCCATCCGGCTGCCGGTATCAATCAGCGCAGTGGCGATGATGGTCAGCGAGCCGCCTTCTTCGATATTCCGTGCCGCACCAAAGAACCGCTTAGGCCGTTGCAGAGCGTTTGCATCTACACCGCCGGTCAGAACCTTACCCGAGGATGGAACCACGGTATTAAATGCCCTACCAAGTCTTGTGATCGAGTCGAGAAGAATAACAACATCTCGTTTATGTTCGACCAAACGCTTGGCTTTTTCGATAACCATCTCAGATACGGCAACGTGGCGGGTGGCGGGTTCATCAAAGGTCGACGACACGACCTCGCCCTTCACCGAACGCTGCATGTCAGTCACTTCTTCCGGCCGCTCGTCGATCAATAGGACGATCAGATAGCACTCAGGGTGGTTCTTTTCGATCGAGTTCGCAATATTCTGCAGGATCACCGTCTTACCGGTCCGTGGCGGTGCCACAATCAACGACCGCTGACCTTTACCGATCGGCGAAACCAGATCGATGACACGGGCGGACTTGTCCTTGATGGTTGGATCTTCGACTTCCATCTTCAGGCGCTCATCCGGATAAAGCGGTGTCAGGTTGTCGAAAGCAACTTTATGCCTGGCTTTCTCGGGATCTTCGAAATTGATCTTGGTGACCTTGATCAGTGCGAAATACCGTTCGTTCTCGTCCGGCGCCTTGATATCACCTTCGACCGTATCACCGGTGCGCAACGAATGCTGGCGGATCATTTCTGGCGAGACATAGATATCATCAGGACCGGGCAAATAGTTCGCCTCGGGCGAACGCAGGAACCCGAACCCATCTTGCAGAACCTCAAGTACGCCATCGCCGCCCACGGTCCAGCCTTCATCTGCGCGTTCGCGCAGAATCTGGAACATCATCTCGCCTTTTCGCATGGTCGAGGCGTTTTCGATCTCAAGCTCTTCGGCCATCGCCAGAAGGTCTTTGGGGCTTTTGGCTTTCAGATCGGCCAGATTGAGGGATTCATTAGACATGATGATAAGAACCTTGGCCGCATGGATGCGGCTCGGACTGGAATTTCAATACGGAAGATACGCCGCCCGGACGGGCGTGTTACGCGATAAATAAGCGCTTACCTACAAAGAGTCAAATAGCTGCTCAGAACTTCAGAACGACCGCCAGAACGATGATAACCATCAAAATGGTAGGCACCTCGTTCATCATGCGATACTGCCGCCCAGTGAGCGTATTTCGGCCCTCTAAGAAGTCCTTTCGACGTACCATCAGCCAGTAGTGGAACCAAGTCATCGCAATCACTGCTGCGCCTTTGACCCAGGGCCAGGCAAAATCCCAGCCGACTATGCCTGGTGTGAATACCATGATCAGGCCGCAGGCCCAGGCCACGTACATCGCCGGGCGCATGATCACCCGCAGCAGCTTTTCTTCCATTTCAAAGAAGATCTCCTGCGCCCCGTCAACGCCTTGGGCTTTTTCTACGTGATAGACGTACAATCTAGGCAGATAGAACAAACCGGCCATCCAAGAGATCACGGCCATGATGTGTAGGGACTTCACCCAAGGATAGATGGCGAAAAGAAGATCAGTCATTCCAGCTCCGGGCGTGGTTTGGATCTCTCCCTATAAAAAAAATAGGAAAAGAGAAAGGATGATGGTTTTGTAGGGAGATCAAATTCCGTGGATTACTTATTTACCCATCTGTTTTCCCCAGGTGGATAGTTTCACCCGAGAACTGGGTGATTCTGTTAATTTCATAAAAAACCACAATAAAACAATATGTTATTAATATGTAATGCGTAATTCTCCGGGGATAAATTGATGAATAAGCTGGGATATCCCGCTTGTCCCGATGTTCAAAGTTATCCTTGTCCAGACTGGACAGGGTTCGGGCGACTCATAGAAGTTTTTCGCGAAAACACCGGGCTTGCGTGTCAACAGGAAAACCATACAAACCATCCTTGAACGATCAACCATTTGCTCAGGGGGTTTTCCACATTTCTGTCCCCATCATATTGGCCTCGGGGTCATCCATTCGCGCGCAGTTGCTAGAGAATGCGGGCGTGCGGTTTACCGTTCAAACTGCACGCGTGGACGAAGAGACCGCCAAACGGGCTTTGCTGGCCGAAGAGGCATCTCCACGTGATATTGCCGATACTCTGGCAGAGATGAAAGCCCGCAAGGTCAGCGACAAGGTGCCGGGGCCGATGGTTCTGGGATGTGATCAGGTGCTGGATTTCGAAGGTCAGCTTTTGTCCAAACCGCAATCGCCCGAGGATGCGCTGGCGCAGCTCAAAGCGATGCGGGGCAAGCGGCATATGCTGTTATCCGCAGCCGTCATCTATCAGAATGGTGAGCCGATCTGGCGACATGTAGGTCAGGTGCGCCTGCGGATGAGGATGAGTTCGGACGCCTATCTGCGCGATTATGTTGCGCGGAACTGGGACAGCATCCGCCACGCTGTCGGGGCCTATAAGCTTGAGGAAGAAGGCGTGCGGCTGTTCGCAACCATTGACGGTGACTATTTTAACGTTTTGGGTATGCCCCTATTGGAGCTGTTGAATTTTCTGGCGGTCAAAGGGGTGATTGATCAATGAGTGGCAAGCAGATCCCGCTGGCGGGTGTGATCGGGCATCCGATTGCCCATTCGAAATCCCCAATACTGCATGGCCATTGGCTGAAAACTTATGGCCTGGCCGGTCACTATATCCCCATGGATGTCGCACCGGATGATCTTGAGGCTGTTCTACGAACCTTGCCCAAAGCCGGATTTGTCGGGGCCAACATCACAGTGCCCCATAAAGAGGTGGCCTTGGATCTGGCGGATACGGCTTCGGACCGGGCCAGGCAGATCGGGGCTGCTAATACGCTTGTGTTTCAGCCCGACGGTTCGATCCATGCGGATAACACCGATGGGTACGGGTTCATGCAGAACCTGCGCAGCGGCGCCCCAGATTGGATTCCAGCGGATGGTCCCGCGGCTGTCTTTGGTGCCGGAGGCGCCGCGCGTGCTGTTCTTCAAGCGTTGGTCGATGCAGGTGTGCCCGAGATTTTCTTGACCAATCGGACGCGCTCACGTGCAGATCGCCTGAAGGAAGAGTTTGGTACGACCATAACGGTGGTGGATTGGTTGAAAGCGGGCAACGTGGTTGAAGATGCGGAACTTGTGGTCAACACAAGTTCGCTTGGGATGCAGGGCCAGCCCGAGCTGCGGGTGCCTCTGGACGGGTTACAGCCCGGTGCCATTGTCACCGATCTGGTCTATGCGCCACTTAAGACACGCTTGCTGGAAACAGCAGAACAGGCGGGATGCACACCCGTAGATGGCCTTGGCATGTTGCTGCATCAGGCCGTACCTGGATTTGAAAGCTGGTTTGGGGTGCGCCCTGAAGTCACTTCTGATTTGCGTGCTGCGGTGCTGGGATGAGCTTTGCACTTGGCCTGACCGGTTCTATCGGCATGGGAAAAAGCACAACTGCCAGCATGTTCGTCGACGAAGGCTGTGCGTTGTGGGACGCAGATGCCGCCGTGCATCGGCTATACGCGTTTGGCGGGACAGCGATCAAGCCGATGCGTAGGGCGTTTCCTGAGGCCATTATCGACGGCGCGGTTAGCCGGGAAGTATTGAAACGGTTCATTTCAGCAGACCCGGCAGTGCTGAAAGCGATTGAGGCCATTGTTCACCCGCTGGTGGCGGCGGATCGAGCGGCGTTCCGGGAACAAGCCACCGCAGATATTCTTGTTTTCGATATTCCGCTGCTTTTTGAAACCGGTGGAGATGCGGCGATGGATGCGGTTGCTTGTGTTTCGATCCCGGCGGATGAGCAGAAACGCCGCGTGATGGACCGCGGCACCATGACCGAGGCGCAGTTCGAGCAGATCAAAGCCAAGCAGATGCCGAATGACGAAAAATGCGCGCGGTCTGATTTTGTGATCGTCACGGACAGTCTGGACCACGCCCGCGCGCAAGTGCAGGATGTGGTCAGACAGATACGGGCAGGGCTGACAGATGCGTGAGATCGTACTCGATACAGAAACCACAGGCTTTGATCCTGAAAGCGGCGACCGGATTGTGGAAATCGGTGCGGTTGAGCTTTGGAATCATGTGGCCACGGGCGAGACCTATCACGTCTATATCAACCCCCAACGGTTCATGCCCGAAGAGGCGTTTGGCGTGCATGGCATTGGCCCGGACCTGCTGGAACCGCCCCGCCCGGTGGAAAAAGGTCAGGTCACGCTGAAGGACAAGCCGGTTTTTGCCAAGGTTGGTCAGGGGTTTCGGGATTTTGTCGCTGACTCGAAACTGGTGATCCACAATGCGTCATTCGACATGAAATTCCTGAATGCCGAGCTGGGCTGGATGGGTCTGGCGCCGATCCCGATGGATCAGGCGCTGGATACGCTGGCGATTGCGCGCAAACGGTTTCCGGGATCGCCCGCCTCATTGGATGCGCTGTGCCGGCGGTTCAATATCGACAATTCGAACCGGGTTTTGCACGGGGCGTTGCTCGACTCTGAAATTCTGGCTGAGGTCTATCTTGAGCTGATCGGGGGCCGTCAGCCAGATTTCGGGCTGTCGACCTCTGCGTCTTCTTCGGTTGGCGGAGCAGAAGAGTGGCGGCCATCGCCGCGCAAAGACGCCCTGCCGCCCCGGATCACCCAGGACGAATGCGCGGCACATGAGGAATTTGTGGAAAAACTGGGCGAAAACGCCCTTTGGTCCCGCGCCTGAGGTCACTCCGGCGCGGGGAGGCCTGATTAGGCCTGAGTCTTTTGTGTCTCGGCCTGGCGACGCATCAATTCATTCCGGTACAGGCTGACAAAATCAATATTGTCCAGGTTAACCGGCGGGTATCCTCCATCGCGCGTGATGTCGCTGACGATGCGGCGCAGGAACGGGAACAGCATGCGCGGGCATTCGATCATCAGGAACGGATGCAGCTGGTCTTCGGCGACACCTTCCACATGGAACAGGCCGCAATAATCCAGCTCGCACAGGAACAGGATGTCTTCCATGCCCTTGGCTTTGGATTTGAGGTTCAGCTTGATCGACACCTCGTATTGATGCTCAGCCGGGCGCTTTTTGGCGTCCAGATTGACCTGAACCGCGATCTCGGGCTGGACATCGCCAGACACGCCTTTTTGCGCCATCACGTTTTCAAAGGACATATCGCGAATGAATTGTCCCAGAACGCGCATCTGGATCTGGGGTGCGGTCTGGGCCGCGGTGTTTTCTTGGGCGCCGTCTTCGGCCATGGGTCTACTCCGAAACTGAAATTCGCCACTGCTTAGCAAGTTGGGCGAGGCACCTCAATGCTGGTGCGGCCCTTCGACCCATTTCGATGGCTTTGACGGGTTCTGACGGGGGCGAACCTCGGTGTATTCACCGTCGATCACATCGCCCTGGGTCGATGCTTGGGGCTCGGTCCTGAACTGCGTCCCGCCGCCCATCTGAAACTGCGTGATTGTGACCTTCGAGCGGAGATAACGGAATACAGAGACCCGGACGCCAGGGATTAACAGCGCAAATCCAACGGCATCGGTGAAAAACCCCGGTGTCAGCAGCAAGACACCAGACAGCAAGATCATCGCGCCATGGGCCAAAGGTTCGGTCGGGTCGTCAAGCTCTGCAAAGGATCGTTGCAGGTTTTCCAACGCCATGCGACCTTGTGTCCGTACCAAAGCGGTGCCCAGAACGGCCGTTAGAACCACGATCGCAAGGGTTGGCCACAGTCCGATTAGCCCACCAACCTGAATGAACAGGCCGATTTCGATGATCGGAACAAGTAAAAAAGCCAGGAACAGGTACATTTGCATTATCCTTTACTGCAGGTCGGGCGGTAGACTTGTCCCGAACTGTCACCTACATAGTGGCAAGAGGCCGTGTATACAAAGTCGCGGTCTGACCAAGAGGATGAAATGAACGAACCAATGATCCAGTTGCTGGTCCTGGCCGGAATTGCCGTTTTCCTGATCCTGCGCCTGAAAAGCGTACTGGGTACACGTGAGGGTTTTGAGAAACCCCCGCTTCAACAACAGTCCGAAGCCAATAAGTCGCGCCGTGATTTTGAGGTGATTGAGGGTGGGCCAGATCACGACATTACCGATCACGTGCCCGAGGACAGCGAACAGGCGCAGACCCTATCCGCTATGAAACGGATCGAGCCGGGCTTTTCGGTGGGTGAATTTGTTCAGGGCTCTCGCGGCGCTTATGAGATGATCGTCATGGGGTTCGAAAAGGGCAATCTGGATGAAATCCAGCCCTTCCTGTCGGAAGAGGTGTTTGAAACCTTTGTTTCGGTCGTCGCCGCGCGCGAGGATCAGGGGCTGACCATCGAGGCCGAATTTATCGGTGTGCGCGAAACCACACTGGCAGATGTGAGCTTTGACAAGGATACCAACCAGGCCGAAATCACCATGAAATTTGTTGGTGAGCTGACTTCGGCCGTGCGGGATCGTGGTGGCGATATCATCGAGGGCAACCCAAACACGGTTAAACGTCAAAAGGACAGCTGGACCTTTGCCCGCGTTATGGGCTCGGACGATCCGAACTGGCTGCTTGTTGCCACGGACGCATGATTGCAGCGTTTCGGTCGCTTTTCCTGGTGGCTGTCATGACCACCTCTGCCAGCGCCGAGGTGACACGATCCATACTGTCCTATGATGACCTGAATGGTTGGGCCGCCGATGATCACGGGGCGGCCCTTTCGGTTTTTCTGAACACGTGCGGTGATCTGGATGATCCGGACTGGCAGGCATTGTGCGGCGTGGCACGCACCTATAAGCCCGATGCGGCCCGGTCATTTTTTGAGCTGTTCTTCCGTCCCGTTCTGGTCGAAGACGGGAAGGATGGCCTGTTCACAGGCTATTTTGAACCCGAACTGGACGGGTCCAAAACCAGATCGGAGCGGTACAGATACCCGATCTATAAAATGCCTCCTGAGGCGCGCGGAGCCGAAAAATGGTTATCCCGTCGCGATCTGCTGACCGGTGATGTCATGCAGGGCCGCGGTCTTGAAATCGCCTGGGTGGACGACCCAGTCGAGCTGTTCTTTCTGCAGATTCAGGGCTCAGGCCGTATCCGGTTGCCCGATGGGAAGGCGCTGCGGGTCGGTTATGGGGGCGCCAATGGGCATCCTTATCGTTCGATCGGGTCCGAACTGATCCGGCGCGGTGCCCTGGGTGCGCATCAGGTCAGTGCGCAGATGATCAAATCCTGGGTCCGCAAGAATCCCGAGGCGGGTACCGAATTGCTGTTTCACAACCCGTCTTATGTGTTCTTCCGCGAGGTGAATCGTGTTGCACCGGAATTTGGCCCTCTGGGTGCGATGAACCGTTCGGTCACCACCATGCGCAGCATTGCCGCCGATCCGGTATACACACCGCTGGGTGCTCCAGTCTGGGTCGAAAAGGACGGCAAGGATCCTTTGCGCAGGCTGATGATCGCTCAGGATACCGGGTCGGCCATCAAGGGCGCACAACGGGCTGATATTTTCTTTGGAACCGGCGATGCCGCAGGGGCCGCAGCGGGGCGCCTGAAAGATCCGGGTCGCATGGTGGTTCTGCTGCCGATTCAGCGCGCATATGCTCTTTTACCGGACGAGTTCTGATGTCGCGCCGCAAATTGACCCCTGACGAAATGGATCTGTGGCGCAAGGTGACCAAACAGGCAGATCGCCTGCATCCCGAACTGCCGCAGTCGGTGCACCCCACCTCATTGCCCAGGCCGAAACCGACAAAGACATTTAATCCCCGGATCGAGGCGTTTGAAGTCGGGCAAAACGCGGCTGGCAGGGGTGTGCGGCATGTGTTGAAACCATCCGTTACCGAAGGGTTACGCGCCAACCCGGTGCAAATGGACAGCAAGGCTTTTGCCCGGATGAAACGTGGCAAGCTCCGACCCGAGGGCAAGTTGGACCTGCATGGCTTGCGGATGGACACGGCCTATCCGGCGCTGGTGCGCTTTGTGCTAACCGCGCAGGCTTCGGGCAAGCGTCTGGTTCTGGTGGTGACCGGAAAGGGCAAGGATCGGGACGAGCCCGGCCCCATCCCCACTCCGCGCGGCGTCTTGCGTAATCAGGTACCGCAATGGCTGTCACTGCCGCCCTTGGCACAGGCTGTGATGCAGGTGACGCCCGCGCATATCAGCCATGGTGGCGACGGGGCCTATTACGTCTATCTGCGTCGCAGTCGCTAAAGCGTGCGTGCGGCGCGGCTGATGCCAATCCAGGTCAGCAGACAAACCAGCAGGAAGAATACTCCGATCCACAGGAACTGCGTGTCCAGCGGAACCCCCTGATCAATCAACACGCCGGTCAGTCCGGGGCCAATCGCCGACCCAAGGACCATGACCGCAGTGGCCATGGCCTTGATCGCGCCAATATGACGGGTTCCATAGAATTCCGCCCAGAACGCACTGGGCAAGGTGCTGTTTGCGCCGACGGTAAGCCCCAGAAAGACCAATGCAGCAACCGCACCCCCAATCGAGGTGCTTGCAGCCGCCAACATGAAGCCGATAGCTATTGGCACCTGATAAAAGGGCATCATTCGGGCGGTTCCCCATTTATCCAGTGCCCATCCCGCGACAAACATCGAGATCAGGGAAACACCTGTGTAGACGGGAAACAGCGCCACCAATTCGATATGTTGCCAGCCTTTGACCTCGGCCAGATGGACCTGATGAAAGAAGAAGGCGGTGATAAAGGCAGAAGGACCCAGCAAGGCGGGGGCCATGAACCAGAACAACGGGTTCAGCAAAGCGTCGGTGCGTGTCCAGTGCCGCCCCTGCATACCTGCTGCTGAGTACTCGCTGGCCAGACTTTGCGGTGTGCGCTCTTGCCGAAGCAAGCGCAGCAGAATCGGAATGCCGGCCACACAAATACCTGCCGAGATGATCCAGAGCAGGCGCCAATCCAAAAACACCATCGCAGCGACAAAGATTACCGGCAAAAGCGCTTCGCCAACCGCAAATCCGACCGAGGCGATCGACAAGGCCTTGCCGCGCGTTGTGGTAAACCAACGCGCCATCGCGACCAAGGCAAGATGGGTGCTCATCCCCTGCCCGAACAGACGCAACAGGAAGATCACCAGCGGTAGCAGGATCAGCCAGCGGTTCAACGCCATCGCTAGCGCCGCCACGGCTAGCCCAGCCAGGACAGCGGGGCCGAGCACACGCACCCGGAAGATATCCGTAAGCCCGCCCGCCCAGATCATGATGATGGCGGATGCGGTCGTACCCAGCGAATAGATCCCACCCCAAGCCCCATGGCTCAACCCGAACGTCGCACGAATTTCGCCGGAAAAGATCGAGATGAAGAACGTTTGCCCAAAACAGGACAGAAAGGTCAGCAGAACTCCAGCGCCAAGCCATGAGGCATTTGCTTTCAGATAATGCCCCAGGTGAAAGGACATTACGGAGAGCTGACCTTGGCCTGCCCGGTCTCGGTCAGCTCAATCTCGGTCGCCCCGGTCGGGTTGCGGACCTCGGCGGGGGCGATCACGTCAATCCCGCGTTGCCTGCCAAAGGTACTGCTGACCCGACGGGCGGAATTGATAATCGCCAAAAGCGCCGGAGAGGTTGCAGCCACGAAATGAGACGACCCGGCATCGCTGTTGAAGGCGGTCGTATCCAGAATACTGATCTTATATTCGGACAGCGCATCGGCCGAGCTGATATTTCCCAGACGTTCGCTTTTGGCGGTACCGCGCAGGCGTGCGGATATACTCAGCAGCCTGTCTTTGCGTGAGATCATCACAATGAACGGGTCAGGCAGCGTTTTGATGCTGTCCATCTGCGACCGGAACAGATCGACATCCAGATCCGGTGCGATCAGAACAACCCCTTCGATATTCCGATGCGACCAGCCCGGTTCGCGTAGCTCGGCCTGCCGCATCATCTCCATCGTCAGGGCGGTGCCCATGGAATGCGCCACAAGGATAACCCGATCGACCCCCATTGATTTCAGCTGGCGAACAGTTTGTTCCAGACCATCACGGGCGAACAGCATGCTGTCGATGTCATAGGCATAGCCATAACCCGTTGCCTGGCTTGGCCAGGAATAGACCATGGTTTCACCCGGTATTTCCAAATCATGTTCCAACTGCGCGGCGCGGAACACTGTTTCCGACTGGGTCGTGTTATAGCCGTGGATAAAGATCGAAACCTCGTCCACACCTCTTAGTCGCGAGGCAAGACCCTGGGGTCCGGCAAGCTCGTCCTCATCAGCCATCACGAACTGATTTTCCGGGTCCGGGTCGGCATAGGAAAAATCCAATGTCCCGGGTTTGTGATTGGGTGGAATTGAGACTGTCATCTCGAGAAACTGCAGCTGATCGCTGCGGCGGTACCCATAGGATCCGTCCGCTTCGCGCGCGCGGGTGGTTGCTGCGTAAATGGTTTTGGGCGTGCCAATGTCCAGTGCCGAAGGCACGGTTTGAGATACGGTCCGGTCGACACATGCGGCAAGCGTTGCCGCAGTCAGGACAAAAATAATATAGCGCAGCACCTGTCGCCCCCTAAGGAATTTGCGCACACGCTACTCTATTCTGATCCCAGGTCCAGCGGGGTCAATGACACGGACCGGCAAAAACCGGCTGGAGATATTACAGAACGTAACGGCTGAGGTCCGTAGACTTTGTCAGCTCTCCAAGATTGTCGTCAACGAACTGTGCATTCACGGTAATTTCCAAACCGGCCTGATCAGGGGCTGTGAAAGACAATTCCTCGAATACGCGCTCCATCACGGTGTAGAGCCGACGTGCGCCGATATTCTCGACGCTTTGGTTCACATCCGCTGCGATTTTCGCCAGGGCCGCGATGCCGTCCTCGGTAAAGCTGACCGTGACATCCTCGGTGCCCATCAAGGCAGTGTACTGGCGGGTCAGCGCGTTGTCTGTCTCGGTCAGGATGCGGACGAAATCCTCTTCGGTCAGTGCGCGCAGCTCGACACGGATCGGCAGGCGACCCTGTAGTTCCGGCAACAGGTCGGACGGTTTGGCAATATGAAACGCGCCTGAGGCAATGAAAAGAATGTGGTCGGTTTTGACCGGCCCATGCTTGGTGGAGACGGTTGTGCCTTCGATCAGAGGCAACAGGTCACGCTGCACCCCCTCGCGGCTGACATCACCGCCGCGTGCGTCCGAACGGGCGCAAACCTTGTCGATCTCGTCCAGAAACACGATGCCGTTCTGTTCAACCGATTCCAGCGCCGCGCGGTTTACGGTTTCGTCATCCAACAGTTTGTCAGCCTCTTCTCCGATCAGCATGTCATAGCTTTCGGCGACGGTCAGGCGTTTCTTGACGGTGCGCCCGCCAAAGGCCTTGCCGAAAATATCGCCCAGATTCATCATGCCCATCTGACTGCCGGGTTGGCCAGGGATATCGAACATCGGCATCTGGCTTGAGGTATCCGTCAGTTCCAGCTCGATCACTGTGTCGTCCAGCTCTCCGGATTTGAGCTTTTTGCGGAACATCTCGCGGGTGCCCTTACGTGCGTCTTCCCCGGCAATGGCAGTAATCACCCGGTCTTCGGCGGCCTGATGGGCCTTGGCTTTGACGTCCTCACGCATGAATTCACGGGTCTGCAGGATCGCGGCATCGGCCAGATCACGCACGATCTGTTCCACATCGCGGCCAACATATCCAACCTCGGTGAATTTGGTGGCCTCGACCTTGATGAAAGGTGCGCGGGCCAACTTGGCCAGACGCCGGCTGATCTCAGTCTTGCCAACGCCGGTGGGGCCGATCATCAGGATATTCTTGGGATAAACCTCATCCCGGATGTCATCAGCCAGTTGCTTGCGCCGCCAGCGATTACGCAGCGCCACGGCGACCGCGCGCTTGGCATCCTTCTGCCCGATGATAAAGCGATCCAGTTCCGAGACAATCTCGCGCGGGGTCAGGTCGGTCACGGGGGCAGTCCTTTCGGTCGGCATAAGTTGGCTGCGGTCTAGGTAATCACCGCAACGGCGAAAACAACAGCGGCAGCGTTGGTTAGCAACGCCCCACCCGGTTTGCAAATGCTTTCCATAGGTAAAGCGCCCGGCTTCTGGTACAGTGATTTCAAAGCGTTGAGGGCCTGGAGCGCGGAAATGACCAAGATTGCCAAGATCACCCTGCTGTTTGTCGTGTTTGTCGACCTGATCGGGCAAGGGTTGGTCTTTCCGATCATCAACTCATTGATCATGGAGACGAAATCGGGGTTCCTGCCTGAAAACACGGCCATGGGCACCCGGCATTTCTACTACGGCTTGGTGATTGGCTGTTTCTTTCTGTCCTGGTTTCTGGGCGTGGTCTATGTCTCTAAGGTTTCAGATTCCATTGGTCGCAAGAACGCGCTGCTAGTGTGTCTGGGAGGGGCATTGATAGGTTATGCGCTGACCATCGCTGCGCTGTATCTCAACAGCCTGTTGCTGTTGATTGTCGGCCGGTCGATCACGGGGTTTACGGCTGGCAACCAGCCGATCGCGCAGGCGGCAATGATTGACGGCAGCACCGATGTCACTGACCGCGACCGCAACATGGGCTATATCGTGACAGGTGTCAGCTTTGGCCTGGTTGGCGGTCCCATTATTGGCGCGGTCCTGTCGGACTCGGCCCTGCTGGGCAGCGCGGCGACGCTGAAAACGCCATTCTACGGCGCCCTTGTTCTGGTGATGATCGCCATTTTCCTTGTCGCCGCGTATTTCAAGGATACCCGGACCGAGCGTGAGCCCTTTGTCTTTCGCCCCCGCGATATCACCGACAGCCTGATAGCGGTGCGCGAACATCCGATGGTTCTGAAAATCATGCCGGTCTATGGCCTGTTCATGATCGCCAATGTGACCTTCTATGTGTTTGTCGACAACTTCCTGACCAGCGCATTTGGATACGGGGTCATCGGCGGCAGCATGGCCATGGTCGTCATTGGGGTTGCGCTGGCCTTTTCCAGCACCTTCCTGGTCAAACCTGCGCAGGAACGGTTCAGCAAACACCAGATCATCTATGTCTCACTGGTTGTGATGGTGATCAGCGGCCTAGGTTTCGCCTTCAGCCCCAGCGGTGTGCTGAGCTATGTCCCGGTCTTTTTCTTCTATTTCTTCTTTGGCGTCTCATACCCGACACTGCTGGGCCTGTTTTCCTCCAGTGTCAGCGACACCGATCAAGGCTGGGTCATGGGGGTGACCACGGCTGTCTTCTGTCTGGCCGGGGGCGTCATGTCCTTGATCGGCGGCGGGTTGATGAGTATCGACATCCGCCTGCCCTATTACATCGTGATCGTCGCGGCGATACTGGGGCTGATCGGCATGCATCGGCGCTGGAAATCCAAGGAAATCTCGGCTCTATTGGCTTAGACGGATATTGTCCACGAATGAGAGCAGGGAAGATGAAGGTAATCCAATCCCTCAGGATTACGGGCGCGGCACTATTGATTGGGCTGTTGGCCACGGGCCCATTGCCTGCGCAGCAGGTGGCGCCGCCGCCGCCGTTTCTGGCAGATTCCTCTGATCTAGGCGGTCACGTTGTCAACAAGCGGGCAGCACACGAAAGTTCGAGTACAGTTTTGGGGCCGAGGAAACCGCCTGGTTCCCAATCCGGCCAATTTATGGGGCGCAAGTTTGATCCACTTGAGTCTGTTGGCCCAAATCTTGGAGCGCGATCTGGGCAATTCATGGGTCGCAGTTTTTACCCACTTGAGTCTGTTGGTCCAAATCTCGGCGCGCGGTCTGGGCAATTCATGGGTCGGCCAGGGTCTTCTCGGCAGATAAACCTGCCGGGTCCGAATATTGGCGCTCGGTCGGGAACGATTCTGGGGCCAAAACTGCCGTCGAAAAGGTAAGCAGCCGGATTAGCCGCCGATCTTCTCAACCGTGAGATTGCCATTGGTATAGACGCAGATATCGGCGGCGATGGCCATGGCTTCGCGGGCGACTTGTTCCGCCGGTTTGTCGCCATCCATCATCGCGCGCGCCGCCGCCAGGGCAAAATTGCCACCCGATCCGATGGCAGCCACGTTGTGTTCCGGCTCCAGCACATCCCCTGCCCCGGTGATCACCAGCAGATCCTTGCCATCAGTGACGATCAGCATCGCCTCAAGCTTTTGCAGGTATTTGTCGGTGCGCCAGTCCTTGGCCAGCTCGACCGAGGCGCGGGCCAGTTGGCCGGGCGTGGCCTCAAGCTTGGTTTCCAGACGTTCCAGCAGGGTAAAGGCATCGGCGGTTGATCCGGCGAAGCCTGCGACAACCTCGAATCCGCCGGGTGACAGGCGGCGTACCTTGCGCGCGGTCCCTTTGATCACGGTCTGGCCCAAGCTGACTTGCCCGTCCCCGGCAATGACCACCTGCCCGCCTTTTTTGACGCCAATAATGGTTGTGCCGTGCCAACCGGGAAAGTCGCTGTCTGCCATGGGGGCCTCCGTTTTCGCCTGCTGTTCTATATGGGCCGGTCTCATCCGCAGCGCAACAGTTCACAACTTGCTTATAAGATATGCAAAAAACGCAAATCGGGGCTGTAAAACCAGCAATTGTGGGACTCAGCTGAAAATCCTACATGAGGCTCACAACCGACAACGGGTCGGCTGTTTCTGTTTATAAGGAATGCGCAAATGGCAACTACCGCAAATATCCATGCGCCGCTCGGAGCAGCTACCATCCTGCATGTAGTGGACGCGTTTTTTGGCGCTTTTGAAAAAGCCGCCGATTGGAATGAATCCCGCAAAACCCGCAATGCCCTGTCGGCTCTCAGTGATGAACAGCTGGACGATATCGGCCTGTGCCGCGCGGATATCACCACCCTCTGATCCACGAGAATTCGTGAATTCAAGATAAGCCGCCCGGGTCTGGGCGGCCTTTTCTTTTTCTGCGCAGCTTTTTCCAGTCAGACAATTCAGCCGGAAGCGCTTTGCCCCAGATACGAAAAAAGGCGCCCCGAATAAGGCGCCTTCAAACGTTGTTTCCCGAACCGGATCAGAGCGCTTCTTCGATCCAGCTTTGCAGCGCGGCTTTCGGTGCGGCGCCTGCGCGGTTCGAAACGACCTGACCATCCTTGAAGATGAACAGCGCCGGGATGCCACGTACGCCCATGGCGGCGGCAGAGTTCGGGTTGCTGTCTACATCGACTTTGGCGATCTTGACCTTGTCGCCATATTCAGCCGCCAACTCTTCCAGAGCGGGTCCGATCTGTTTACAGGGGCCACACCATTCGGCCCAGAAATCGACAACTACGGGGATGTCGGAATTCTTGACTTCGGCGTCAAAAGTATCGTCGGTAACAGCTACGGTCGACATATTCTGTCTCCTGAATGGGGAATGCTTGGTCACTGAAACTAGGTGTCGGGTATGCCAAGGTCAAGGCGTCAGCGCACGGGTTAGCGCAGCTTTCACCAGATCGTGTGGCAGCCACATCAGCTGGGCTGTTCGGGTCCACAGAATTGCAGTTCTGACTTCGCGGTCCGGATAGATCTGCGACAATGAATCAGCATAGGCACCCATCTGCCGCAGCAGTCCTTCGGGGCAGGATGCTGCATTGTCTGGAACTGTCATATTCGATTTAAAATCAATTACTTGGACGTCCGTTTCAGTGACGATCAGCCGATCAATGACACCATGGATACGCCGACTGCCCAGATCGGCCGTTACCGGGACTTCGGCCAAGGTATCGGGGGCGAACACGGCCTTCAGGTGATCCGCCGTCAACACATTTTGCACCTCGGCCAGCAATCCTTGCCGCTCGGCCTCACGCATATCGGGAAGAACCCGTGCGCAAAGCTGCGGCCAGTTCTCAGGAAGGACCCGCGGCAAATGCTCCAGCAGCAGGTGCAGGCGGGTGCCGCGCAGCTTGGCGGCCTCTTCATCCTGGCCCATGTCCCCGGGCAAGGCCTTGGCCCCGCCCAGATCAGACGGGCTGAGGGTTTCCGGCGCCGCATCAATGGCGGGGGCGGAATTCAGGAAGGTCGGTGGCAATTCGCTGTGGGCATGAACGGCACCTGTGTGTTCGATAAATTCCGGACCATGCCAATCTCCGTGCGACAAGCGCAGGATCTCACTGTTGGGCAGAGCTGTTGCCCCTGCCCGCGCCATAGCCGCCTGCACCAGTTGATACCAACTGGTTCCGTCCTTGCCGACATCCCCTGCCGCACCGACGATTAGCCACTTCTCTGCCCGGGTCAGCGCCACGTATAACAGGCGCAACCGCTCATTCTCTTCCCGTTCGCGCGCTTCGGCTCGCGCCTGCGCGATCAGCGCCGGGGACGCGTCTGCCGGTACTTTCCATAGTGGCTTAGCATCCGCCACCATGATCTCGGCATCGCGCGGGGCTTGTCGTCTGCCGGTATCCGGCAGGATCACGATGGGGGCTTCCAACCCTTTCGATCCGTGCACGGTCATCACGCGGATCATGTTGCCGACACCGCTCATCTGCCGTTTGATCTCCAGATCGTCCGTCTGCATCCAGACTAAAAAACCTGTCAGGCTTGGAATGTCGGTGCGTTCATAGGCCAGCGCCTGTGACAACAGCGCGTTGATGCCGTCTTCGGCCTCGGGGCCCAGCCGACCCAACAACAGGCGTCTCCCGTGATGACGGGTCAGAATCCGCTCGATCAGGTCATAGGGGCGCAGAAAGTCGATTTGGCTGCGTAGGTCATTCAGAATGGCCAGCGTCTCGGGAAACTCCTCGGCCCGATTTCGCAGCGCTGCCCAAAGGAATTGCTCTTGTCGCCGATGTGCCAGATCAAAAAGCCGCTGTTCGGACCAGCCAAATAGAGGCGATTTCAGTACCGTGGCCAGCGACAAGCTGTCTTCGGGCGTGGCCAAAAAGCTCAGCAGAGCCGCCAGGTCCTTGACCGCAAGCTCGGCTCCGACCTTCAACCGGTCAGCCCCTGCAATCGGCAGCTCGGCAGCCTTGCAGGCGCGGATGATCTCAGCAAACAGGTCCGAGCGGCGCTGGACGAGGATCAGAAAATCCCCCGGCTGTACCTTTCGCCGGACGAAACTGCCCGATACCTCGCCATCTTCGGGGATGGTTTCCCCCTGTTCGATCATATCCCTGATCGACTGTGCAACCTGCTCGGCCAGAACAACGGTATGGTGGCGCGCACCAGGGCGGTCCACCGGATCAGTCCATTCGGTATCTTCCTCGTCTTTGACTTTTTCGACCACCGGCCACAGGTCGACGCGTCCAGGCAGATCGGACTTGAAGGCGCGGTGCTGGCTTTCTTTGTGAAACCCGGCCTCGGAACGGTTTTCGAACAGAATATCGACCAGCGACAGAATGGCGCTGGAGGAGCGGAACGAGTGTTCCAGCGTGGAATCCCACAGTTTAGAGCCTGATTCTTCCAGTTTCCGCCCAAATTCGGCCTGCATCCGATCAAAGGCTTGAGGGTCGGCCCCCTGGAAGGAATAGATCGATTGTTTCTTGTCACCCACCACGAAAATAGTGCGCTCAATCCCGGACCGGGCCCCCTCCCCGCTGGTGAATTCCTGCGCCAGCTTTTCGACGACGTCCCATTGGTCCGGGCTGGTATCCTGCGCCTCATCCACAAGGATATGGTCAATCCCGCCGTCCAGTCGGTACAATACCCAAGACGCTACCGCCGGGTCGTTCAGTACGTTTCGGGCGCGCAGGATTAGGTCGTCAAAGTCCAGCCAGCCGCGCAGTTGCTTGCGCCGTTCATATTCCGGCAGAAAGGCCATTGCGAACCGGTGAAGTGCCAGCGTTTTGCGGGCTGCAACCAGTGCAAGCCGCTGTTCACGCGCGGCTTCGATGCGCAGCATCAACGCCTCTAGCTGTGGCATCTGACCCGCCAGAACACCTTCGCGCAGGGGTTTGGTCGGGAAAGCGTTAATCTTGGCGATAAATGGGTCCTTGGCCGCCTTTCCGGTCAGAAACACATCCTCAAGCACTCGCAGCGCACCGATTTCGGCGCGGGTGAAGGCCGCAAGCCTGGTGGCTGCCTTGGCGTTGTTCCCGCCGCTTTCGGTCAGTGCGGGCAGGACGCTGCGGATAAAGTCGACCTCGCCCCCCAAAAATACCTGATCCAGCAAGAGCTGTTCGTCAAAGCCTGCGGGCAGATTGAATTGCTGCAAAATCTGTGACCAATCTGCCGTCTGCGCAAACAGATTGCGCTTTTGCGTGATGGCGGCGGTCAGTTTGTCGAACCCTGTGTCAGTCACAAAACGGGCGACATCGCCGATCAGATTGGCCATCGGCCCTTGGGCAAAATCCTCGACGATTTCTTCGCGCAGCAAGGCGGCGGCCCGATCCTCCATCTCGGTGAATTGTGGGCTTACTCCGGCCTCAAGCGGGAAACGGCGCAGTAGCGAGGCGCAGAAAGAGTGGATGGTCTGAATTTTCAGCCCGCCGGGCGTTTCGATCGCACGGGCAAACAATGTGCGGGCCTGCGCCAGGCGGTCCGGGTCAATCGCGCCCTGAACGCCCAGATCGGTCAACTGCGCCAATAGCGGAGCATCCCCCAGCATGGCCCACTCACCGAGGCGTTTGAACAACCGGTTTTGCATCTCGCTGGCTGCAGCCTTGGTGTAAGTCAGGCAGAGGATGTGTTGCGGCTGCACCCCGTCCAGCAACAGCCGCGCCACCCGATCGGTCAGAACCCGCGTTTTGCCAGATCCCGCATTTGCCGCCAGCCAGGTCGAGGTATCGGGTCGTGCGGCCTGCACCTGCCGTTCGGTTGCGTCGTTGCGGGTGCTCATTTCAGGTCCTCAGGGGCGCTGTTGCTGGTTCGGTCCCACTCTCCGAAACGTGCCAGATTATCATAGTCCCCGATATCGGTATCCTTGTGCAGCATGCGGCGCGAGGTGAAGCCTTGATCAGGCTCTAAATAAGAGGAAATGAGCTGTTTCAGCTCGGCTAGGACCTTGTCGACCGGCTCTTTGGTCAGAGGCGCGGGCACCTCTTTATAGGTGCCGCCCATGCCGATAAAAATTGCTTCGGCCACAGGCAGCGGGTCAAACCCTTCGATCCCGCCCTGCTCGGCCATTGCGGCTTCGATCAGCAACTGTTTGTCAAACTTGGCCTGCTGACTTTCGGTCGGAGGCGCACCGGTTTTGTAATCGAGAAGCCGCAGCGCCCCGCGGCTGTTCAGGTCAATGCGGTCGGCGCGCCCGACTATGGTGAAATCCAGCGGACTGAGCGCCAGTTTCATCGCGGCCTCAAAAGCCACAGGCCCACCATCGCTGCGCCTGGTGGTCTCGGCCCGCAGGAAATCATCCGCAATCCGTTCCAGCCGCGCGAGCCATAATTTGCGCGCTGTGGGCCATGGGACATGCTGGACCAGCAGGCTTTCGGCGCGTTTCAGGAAGCTTTCGCGTGTCAGCAAGGCCGTGTCCAACACGCTGTCCTTCACGAACTGCTCCAAAATCTCGTGGATCACGATCCCGCGCAGCAGCGCATCCGGGGCCTGAACCAAAGGGTCCAGAGGTTTCAACCGCAGCACATGTTTGGCGTAGATCGCATAAGGATCACGGATCAGGCGCTTGATCTCGGTGACGCTCAGGCGGCGCGGGCGCGACCCGACCGGAGGGCGCGGAGATGGGCGCGGTGCCGCCTTGATTTCTGGAGCGTATTCAAGTTGTTCGGACCACCCCAGATATTGCCGCCCTCGGCCGCGCATTTCTGCAAGGGCGGTTTGGCCACCCTGTCCTGCCAGGCCACTCAACAGGTTGGTTAACCGATTCAACCAGCGGGAAGGAACGGTTTCGGCATCGTCGGACCGGGTCGACCGGGTCAGCCAGACCTCGGGCGCGCCGATAGCCTGCTGAAAGTCATGTGCCGACAGGCCAATGCGCCGCTCTGGCAGCAACAGCCCGGCCTTATCGCGCATCTGCCTGTTCAACCAGGGATCGGGCGCGGGCGCCTCGGGCCAACTGCCCTCGTTCAAACCGCCAAGGATTAGCAAATCGGCGCCCTGCACCCGGGCCTCGAGCGTGCCCCAGATCATGATCCGGGGGTGTGGCGCGTCGCGGTCGCGGACCTCTTCTCCGGCCAGCAAAGCACCCAGCAGATCGGCAAAGTCATGGGCGGTCATGGTGCCGCCATGCTGAGCCTCATTTCGCAGCTCGGTCACAACCGCCAAGGCCCTTTGACCGGCGTTCTTGTCCCACAAAGTGCCGGGATCGTCAGTGTGACCGGCGGAAATGGCCTGAGCCAACCCGCAGAGGCGACCAACCCAATCCGCCAGTGGCAACTCATCAGCAATTTGCTGGTCGCAGAAATGCTGCACCAACCAATGGACCCAGCCTTCGGGCACCTCTTTGCGGATGGCAAATGCCGTCAGGCTGGCGGCATCCGGGAATGGCGGCCCGTGGCGGCGCAGGTCCAGTTCCAGATCGCGGGTGTGCAACAGATGAGAGCCACGCTCGCCCCCGTCATGGCAGAGCGGATGTTTCAGCAGGGTCAACAGCGCTTCGCCGTCCAATCGACGCGCGAACAGGGCCGCGACATGGCGCAGGAACCGTCCGGGCGGGGACAGCTGCAGCGGCAGGCCAGCACTGTCATCGGGCAGGATGTTCCACCGGTCCAGCGCAGCGCTGACCTGACGAGTCAGCATGCGGTCGGGGGTGATCAGAGCGGCGGTCTGGCCGGTTTCAGCCGCCTCTCGCAAGCGGAGTGCTATGGCCAGGGCCTCGGCCCGGGGGGACTGCGCCTCGACCAGGGTCAGGTCCTTGGTTGCACCATGCAGATCGGTCAGTTGCGGGCCTTCGGACATCCACGCATCCGTGATCGGGGCAGGGCGTAACGCAAGCGATATCAGTTTGTTACGGGCGGGTGAGGGTGGATTGTCCTGGGTCCAGGCTGTGATTTGATCCGGACTCAGCCCAAGCTGGTTCATGAGTTTTCGGAACCGGTATTGCGGGTGATCCTCAGAGGTTAACGCCGCATCCAGCTGAGCCCAGACCTTATCGGGCTGGTCAAAGTCAAAACCCGGCAGGATCAATGCGCCTTGCGGCAGGCAGGCAACGGCTTGCATCAGCATCAGTGTCGTTCCCCGTGACCCCGTCGAGCCGGCAAGAATGACCGGGTGCTGAGGTGGATCCACTCGCCAATGTTCGATTAGGTTCTCGACCACGCGGCGCTGCCGGGCCTGCGTGTCCAGGATGTCGTCTTCTGTGTCGATGAACTGATCCGCAATCCCGATAAACGCCTGCGCGCGGGCCCAATGCCCAGACATGTCGCCGACATCTAGCCGCCGGATCGCTTCGGGTGAAACGCCTTCGCCCTGCATCTCATCTATCAATGCGGCCAGACTGTCTGACAGGTCAAACAAAGACGAGCGCGCCGCCAGATCCGGTTGTTGATCCAGCAGCTTCGAGACCAGCTTCGTCAATTCCAGCCGCCGTCGTAGGGGCGGGATTGCGGGTGGTATCTGCGCCAGATTCACGCTTTCACCCAGATCAGTCACCAGTGAAAGGCGCGGCAACAAACAGGCAGGGCCCTGGTCGAATAGCTCACGCACCCTGCGAGCCATACGCCGCGTGTTAACAACCAGCTCCACTCGGGCCAAAGCCTCGGGCGGAAGAGCGGCACAGCGATTTCTCAACCCCCGGACCAGCGTCTTTGGAAAATCCACACCCGGAGGTACGGCAAAGACGCGGGGCAGGGGTGAGGGGTCAAACATCCGCCAACAGACCTTCAGCAAGGGCGATCCCTTTCGGATGGCCAACATCGCACCAGCGGCCGGGATAGGTTAGGGCAAACAGCCGGTCTTTCTTTTGCATCCGATCCCAAAGCAGGTTCAGCGAAAACACCTTGTCTGGAATTTTGACCAGCCCTTCCGTCTTCATGATCTGCGCGCCTCCGTAGATCAATCCGGGGCCGCGGGTAATCCGACCCGCTTCATCAGCAGTAAAGTCTCCGGCGCCGGCATGACCAATCGCCTGCGCGGTCGGGATGCACATTAGCAATGCGTCCATCAAATCAGGGTTCCAGGCGGCCCGCAGCATTGTCAGCGGGTTTGGGCCGGACCATATGGCATCTGAATTCAACGTGAACACTGAATCAGACCCTAATAAGGGCAAAGCTGCCCGTAATCCGCCCCCAGTATCCAGAATGTCGGGCTGTTCGTGTGAAGCAAGTACGCCTTTCGGTGCCAAATGCGCCTCAAGCTGATCCGGCAGATAGTGCAGGTTGGCCACTTTGCGAACCGGCCCAAGCGCGTCAACCAAATCAAGCGCGTGGTCGATCAGCGGGCGCCCGGCTACCTCGATCAGCGGCTTGGGGCGGTTCAGGGTCAGGGTGCCCATACGGGTGCCGAACCCGGCTGCGAACAGCATGACGGCATTGGGGGGCTGGGTCATCTCTGTCTGAGCCTGTTCAGGTTTTCGGGTGTTGGTGTGGGCAGAGCCGCGCGCAGCAGGTCGGCAACATTCACCAGCGCCGGGTGATCCAGATCCCGCATTAGATGGTCCCACGCAGCGGGGATAAAATCGATGTAATGGGGTTTGCCATACTCAGTCGCAAGCCGGGTAAACACACCAAGAATCCGCAGATTTCGCTGGGCCCCCAGCACGGCATAGGCACTGCGGAAATCATGATCGTTGACGCCCATAGCCGAGATATAGTGGCTGACCATCCGCATTTCCGTACCCGGCGTCACTTTGCGGCGCACATCCTGGAGCAAAGACACAAGATCATAGGCAGGATGGCCCAGCATGGCGGTCTGAAAATCCAGCAATCCAACCCGCTCAACCCCTTGGCGGTCAGGGAGCCAGATCAGGTTTTCCGCGTGGTAATCCCGTTGGACAACAACTTTGGTGCTGGATGTTTCTTGATGCAGGATATCAGCAAATCGGTGTTCGAACCGATCCTGCGCATCCCGGTCATATTCGCCAAGAACCCCTTGGGCGTATTTGGTGAAGGATAAGGCCGCCAGTTCGGTCATCAGTGCCGGGCCGTAAGATTGCAGCGACAGGGTCGGGGCCTCGTGCAACGTGATCAGGACATCTGTTGCGGCCTCGTATAATTCCCGCTCCATATCGGGATGTTTGACCAGAACCCGCGCGAACAGGTCATCGCCAAGGTCTTCCAGAAGAAGAAACCCATATTGCGTGTCTTCGGCGTAGATCTGTGGGGCGCTTAGTCCGATAGATTGTAAATGCCGGGCCATCCGTACGAAGGCTTCGACCGGTTCCGCCTGGCCCGGTGGTGAATCCATCAGAACAGCGGACTTGCCCGTAACCGGGTCGGTCAGGCGCTCGTACCGGCGGTTCGAGGCATCCCCCGCCAAAGGCTCTCGGCGGGCCTTGGACCACGGCGTGCGTGAAATCAGAGCTTCGGCAAGGACGGCGCGGTTTGTCATTCGCTGACCTCCAGTTTTTGAGCCCATTTTTCGTCGGTCCATGTGAGGGTGATGTGACGCATATCCAGCATGTCCGGGTCTGTTTCAAATGTCATGGTCAGGGCAGAACCGGGTGTCAGCGGGCCCAGTTTCTCGGGCCACTCAATCAGGCAGATCGCTTGTTCCATCGCTTCGGCCAGCCCAAGCTCTTCGACTTCCTCCACCGCGCTCAGCCGGTATAGATCGCAGTGCCAGATCTCACCTTTACGGGTGTCATAGACCTGAACCAGCGTGAATGTGGGCGAGGGCACATCCTCGGGCCGGGTCATCAGCGATTGGATCAGACTGCGCGCGAAATGGGTCTTACCGGTTCCGATCTCACCCTGCAGCAGCAGGATGTCGCCCGGATGCAGAATCGCGCCCAGCCGACTGGCAAAGTTTGTCGTATCTTCGGGCGAATTCAGGGTGATCCTGAGGGGTGGTAACGTCATGGCGCCACAATGGCCCCACGCTGGATTGGCTGCAACCCGGTTCAGGCGCTGATTTGCTGTATCTCGTGCTGTGGCAACGCATTGTGCGTGGCAAAGCGAATGATGGTGGCCCCGTTTTGCAATGGGCAGATGGTGCAGTTCAGATCGGTTCCGTTACGCATCTGGATTCTGGCTGACCACTCAGCCCGGCTGTCCCGCATTTCCACGAAATCCCGGATTTCACCCAAAATTGGAGTGGCCGTGCAATGTTTCTGCCAGTTGCGGGTCACGTCCAGAACCGTGTCGGGTTCAAATCCGGCACCATCGGCTTCACCCCATAATTTCTGATAGGCATAATTGGTGAAGGCCAAGGTACCGTCATCACCGAAAACGGCAACCGCGTCGGCCAGCTTATCCAGGATGGATTGCATCAAATCCATTTCCGCCCGAAAGCGGCGGGTCAACGTGATCTCGGCCGTGATATCTTCGAACAGAAAGGCCACCGCACCATCCGGGTGCGGGCGGCCGCTGACGGAATAGACCGAGCCGGATGGCAGCGACCATGTTTCCTGGTAATTTCCGTCTTCTGCGGCCTCTAGCAGATCGTTCATCTGATTGCGCCAGCTGCGATAGTTCTTGGGTTCCGGCATCATGTGCTGATCGCGCAGGCGGTCAAAGAAACTGGACAGGTTGGGGCGGCAGCTCAGGAAATCCGGGGGCAGGGTGGTCAGGTCAATCAAGGCGGGGTTGAACAGGGCAAGTTGGCGATTTCTGTCAAAAATGGCCAAGCCGATGGACAGCTGTGCAAAGGTTTTGGTCATCGTCTGTACGAATTTTCGCTGCGCCGTCTCGGCGGCGACGATGGCGTTGATGTCCACAGCGTAGCAAAGGCTGCCTTCCGGATGGTCCACCATCGTCAGGTCAAACCAAAGCTTGTTTGCACTGTCTTCGGACGAAATGAATACACGGGTCTTGGCGCTGATACGCGCGCCATTTTCGGGCCCGGGAAAAAGAGGTGCAGTCAGGTCGGTATCGCCACCGCGCACTTTGCGGACAAGCGAGACATAGGCGGCGTTGCACCAGCGGATCTTGTTTTGATAATCCAGATGCCAGACCGGGTAGGGCGCCAGTTCCATCGCCAGGCGGATCGGATCGCTATTCTCGCGCAATACGGTTCTGGGGTAATCAGAGCTTTCCCGCAGCTGTACGCGCACGACCCCGTCGATCCATTCGCACAAAACGTCCCGCTCGACCGAACAATCAATGGCGGGGATGACAAGATTCCCTTCGTGCCTGACGCGTTCAGGGGTTTCAGGAAAGCCCGGAAAATCTCGCTGCAGCAGCCGACGCAGATCTGACCAGTCGCGCACAGCCTCAAACCCATCCAGAGCGATGTCTGTGTGGCTGATCAGGCGGTCACCGTCGAACAGAAACACGACATTGAACAACGAGGCCGGCTCGGACAGGCCGAAATTGTCACTTGTCTGCTGACGACGGGGCAAAAGCCATTGAACCGCCAGACTGGCAGACACCACACTGATGACGGCCAATATGATCCAGTCGACCATGTGCTCTCCCGCGGTGAATTCACGGGTATAGCTATGGGTGGAAATGGTTAACGGGGTCTTAACTCAGACTTGGATATGCTGATTTACACCTGAAGGAACGGGGGTGTCGCCGGTCTGTGCATCCACAAGTTTTCGCGGCCAGGATACCCGGACGATGGCCCCTATACGTTCGGGATTGTCCGACAAGGTCTGATATGGATCAGAGCCATTGGCGAAATCCAAATGCGCACCGCTGCGTTCCAGTAGGGTTTTTGCGATGAACAGGCCCAGGCCCATACCTTCATATTCCGGCCGGGCCCGCTTTTCCGATTCTGCCCGCCGTCGGCGCATGAACGGATCCCCGATCCGGCCAATCATTTGCGAAGGATACCCGCGGCCGTCATCCATGATGTTGATCGTAATCCTTTCGGCTGTCCATTCCGCTTCGACCCAGACGTTGCTGCGCGCGAAATCCACAGCATTCTGGATGAGGTTGCGCATTCCGTGGATGATCTCAGGTTTACGCAGGATCGAAGGTTGTTGAACATCGCCATCCCCAACCGGACCTTCGGCAAAGTGTACCTGCTTGCCGCGGTTGATATGTGGCTCGGCGGCCTCATGGATGACAGTGGACAGGGGGGCCTGTCTCAGGTGGAGGTCGTCTTTGCCAGCCCGACCCATGTCGCGCAGAATGTCGCGGCAACGATTGGCCTGTTCGCGGATCAAGGCGGCGTCTTCTTTCAGGTCCGGGCGGTCGTCCAGCTCTTCAATCAGTTCGGCACTGGTCAGTTTGATTGTTGCCAGAGGTGTTCCAAGTTCGTGCGCGGCGGCGGCGACAACTCCACCAAGATCGGTCAGTTTCTGTTCACGAGCGAGGGCCATATGCGTGGCCGACAGCGCCTGAGACATCGACTGCACCTCAGAGCTTACGCGGTGGGAATAGGCCCCCAGGAAAACGATCGCGATAACGATGGCAGCCCAGTTTCCGAACAGAAGGATATCAGGGATCTCAAGATCCACACCGCCATCCGTGTGCAGGGGAAGGTGAAATTCGGCTAGCAGCGTGGTCAGAATGATGGCCACCGTACCGATGATCAGGGTTGACCGGGTGCTCATGACATTGGCCGAGATCGTCACAGGACCCACCAACAGCAAGGCGAACGGATTATTGAGGCCTCCGGTAAGGTACAGCAGGATGGTCAGCTGCAACAAATCGAACAACACCATCAGAAAGTTCTCGAACTCGGACAGGCGTTTGTTGCGTGGAAAGACAAGAATAGCCGTCAAGTTGCCCATGACCGAAATGCCGATGGCCAGATAGCACAGCGTCACATCCAACTGCACATCATAGGTCTGTTGCGCCACGGTGATTGCGGTGATCTGGCCAAAAATGGCCACCCAGCGCAGCAGGATCAGCGTCCGCAGGCGAATCCAGCTGCGTTCCTGACCAGGCCAAAAAGTGATGTTGGAATCTGCCATTGGTCCATTATGTCCTGTTGCATCGGCTGTTCATCTTGATAGGTGTCCCGGCCGGAACGATCAACAACTCCTCTATCGTCAGGTAAGATGCCATGGTCCGTCTATACGCTATCCTTGCAACAGTTGTTTTGGCCGTAGGTCTGGGGGCCATGTGGCTGCTGACGCGCGGCGCAGGCTCGGACGACAAATTCGCACAGTGCCGGTCCAGCCAGATCGCAGGGGGCACGGCCACCATTGGCGGGCCCTTCGAACTGATCAACGGCAAGGGCGAGACTGTGACCGACAAACAGGTGATAACCGAACCTACGCTGGTCTACTTCGGCTATACCTTCTGTCCGGATGTTTGCCCCTTTGACATGTCCCGCAATGCCGAAGCGGTGGATATTCTGGCCGAACGCGGGCAATCGGTGACGCCGCTGTTTATCTCGATCGACCCGGATCGCGACACACCCGAAGTTATGGCCGATTACGCCTTTAACCTTGGTGGTAAGACCATCGCCCTGACCGGCACGCCCGATCAGGTCAAGGCCGCCAGCAAGGCCTATAAGACCTATTATAAGGCCCATGACAAAAGTGATGAGTACTATCTGGTTGATCATTCGACCTTTACTTATCTGGTCACACCCCAGGACGGGTTTATCGAATTTTTCGATCGCAATGACACAGCCGAGCAGATGGCTGACAAGGTGGGCTGCTTTCTGGACAAGATCTAGAACGCAACGGTCTGTTTGACCTTTGCAATGGCGCTGCTATTACTCATGTTTAAGCCAACGGCGTGAATTAGCGGAAAGAATAGAATATGGCGGACAGCTCTGACCTCGACATCGGCCCGGATAAATCGCTGTTATTGGTGGATGATGACGAACCGTTTCTGAGACGTCTGGCCAAGGCCATGGAAAAACGCGGGTTCGAGGTTGAAACCGCGGGCTCTGTCGCCGCTGGCCGCGCAATTTCCACAGCACGTCCACCTGCATATGCGGTTGTTGACCTGCGGTTGGAGGATGGCAACGGCCTGGATGTGGTCGAAGTGCTGCGCGAAAAGCGCCCCGACAGCCGGGTTGTGGTTCTGACAGGGTACGGCGCGATTGCCACCGCTGTGGCTGCCGTCAAGATCGGTGCCACCGACTATTTGTCGAAGCCCGCCGACGCCACCGACATCACCAACGCATTGCTGGCAAAGGGCGACGAGCTGCCCCCGCCGCCGGAAAACCCAATGAGCGCGGATCGCGTGCGCTGGGAGCATATCCAGCGGGTCTATGAGTTGTGTGATCGCAACGTCAGTGAAACCGCGCGACGCCTGAACATGCACCGCCGGACATTGCAACGGATCTTGGCGAAGCGTAGCCCGCGATGAGGTCGTGGGTTTAGCTTGCGCATAACAGACCAGAACTCATGAAGCCGAAAAACCGAATTGAGTCTCGACATGCGGCCACCAAACATATGCTTTGTCGCGGCTGATGGACCGCCACCCCTGAAGACTTTAATTTAGTGTCTGTTAACCAATTTGTGTTGTCGTTAAGTTCAATAATTATATTTTCCGAACAAATAGTTGAGATGTATCGAAGTGTCGCCGCTCCCTAATACGCCATACGAAAGCCTCCGTATTTCCAACCCTGCCCTTAAAGTCATTGTCTCTGTTGTCACCTGGGCAGCAGAGAGATTTGGGTTTTGGGCGCGACCACGAAAGGGCGCTGCGGGTGAGCTTTCCGAAATGAACATTTTGGACAACCTGTACTGGGTCTATAAAAGTAAGAACCCCATTCAGCAGCCTGAAGCGGAGCTGGATCAGTCCGGCTTTATGACTAAAACGGCCGTACGACTTTCAACCGCTGACATCAGTGACACATCAAATTCGGTCACTCTGAGCTTTGCCGGGGACATTCTAAGAACCCACAGGGCCAGTGTCGCAAAAGACCAGGTATATGCTGAGATCGAAGATCTTTTGTTTCAGGATGATATTTTGGTCGCCAACTACGAGTCACCTGTAACGACACAGCCTTTGATTGACGAAGTGATCGGGGACGCCGGCCCGCCGATCGAATGTGCGTCGGAAGAACAGTTCGATGCTTTGACCAGCCATAACGAGAGGTTCATTGATGTTTTGAACCTTGCAAACAACCATATTCTCGACATGGGTGTTGAGGGGCTTGAGACGACTCTAAACGTCTTAAGTGACAGAAATATCATGCAAATCGGCGTGAATGAGAGTTTGACAGAAGCCACAGCCGTCAAAACGATCGAACGTAAAGGGGTAAAGTTCGGATTTGCGTCCTGCGCTTTTGGTACCAACGGCCACGCGCTTCCTGAAGGTCAAAAGCAGAGCATCAATATCGCCAAGCTGACTTCAAAGCATCAAGCGCCGGACACCACCCTTCTAAAGACACAGATTTCGAACGCAAAAGCGGCTGGCTGTGATCTGGTTATTGCGATTATTCATTGGGGTCATGAGTTCGAGCTGTTCCCGCGCCGAGCGCAGCAAGAGGCCGCACAGGACTTGGCCGAATTCGGAGCTGATCTTATCGTCTGCCACCACCCCCATGTCCCCCAGCCGATTCAGCTGTATCGCACACAGACCGGAGATCGGACGGTGCCAATCGCCTATTCCCTGGGAAGTCTGCTGTGGGGTTTCGCCGATAGAGACATTGCCAGCAGTACGATTATGCAGATTGAAGTACAAAAGACTGAGGGCAAGGCCGAAATAACAAATCTGAAGGCGACGCCAGTGCGTTGGCATGCCCATGAGATGGACGGTAACGTCTTTCAGAAGGTGGCGCGATCAGAAGGCTGATAGTGGTCAGGGCCCAATCTCGGCCATCAATGCCGAATGTCTATGCGTATAGGCACATCTTACTTCAACAGGTGGCCGCAATTTGATTTGCAGCCCTTCCATAATAACCCTGTCCGGGCGGCCGAAGAATTTTGTCGCCTCGGTCTCGGAAAAGCCCGCGATCTGGGTGGCTTCCATCCAGGCGCTGATCTTGTCGGCCTTTTTGATTTGCCGTTTTACTGTTTTAGGCACCGCAGCGGGTAGGCCGAACCGGATGTGGATCGCCGCAGCCAGCCGGTCATCCAGTGCGCCATAGTCGGGACCGACAGCGGATTTGACCGGAGAGATCATATCTCCGATCACGTATTCCGGCGCATCGTGTAACAGGGCCGCCAGCCGCCATTTGACCGGTGCCTTGGGGGCAATACGACCAAAAAGCTCTTCGACCAACAGCGAATGCTCGGCCACCGAATAGGCGAAATCGCCATGTGTCTGCCCGTTCCAGCGGGCCACAAAGGCCAGCCCATGCGCGATATCCTCAATCTCGATATCCACCGGTGTTGGGTCCAGCAGGTCCAGCCTGCGCCCGGAAAGCATTCTTTGCCATGCGCGGGGTTGTGTTGCCATTCTGCCATGCCTTGTGAAGTGGGACACATTAAATTCGCATTTTTGTGGTAAGCTGTACCTGTCAAGATCACCAGCTGCCAACTTTTTCTTGAGCAATCGTGCTTTGAACAAGCGCGCGGTGATACCGACATTTGTACCGAGGGGGGCGCATGCTCCTCCCGGTGTGCCCCTCTCGGACGTAACTCGTATCGAAAGGAGCTTGCTATGTTCAAGCGTTTGTTAGGAATTGCTCTGGCCTTTGGTATGGCCGCCACTGCACCGCCTGCCTTTGCCCAGCAAAGCTGTGCGCTGCGTGATCAACTGATTTCAACGCTACAGGACAGTTATTCCGAGGAACTGGCCTTTGGCGGATTGCAAAAATCCCGTGGCTCGCAATCGGTGATGGAGGTCTGGACCTCAGAGGAAACGGGTAGCTATACCGTTTTGGTGACACGTCCGAACGGCATCAGTTGCATTGTCGCCGTTGGGACCGACTTTTTCCAAGCGATCCCCAAAATCAAGGTAGAGGGCATACCAAGTTGATTTTGGCGGCTTAAAACCCCGTTTCCGGCCATCTGCGTTGCCACGTCCCAAAAGGGATGCTAGGGCAACCCGGATTGAATTATACCGGAATGGAGCACCTGATGGCCGGGGACTATATCGTCAAAGACATTTCGCTGGCCGGGTTTGGCCGCAAAGAACTGGATATTGCAGAGACCGAGATGCCGGGCCTGATGGCCCTGCGCGCGGAATACGGTAACGCAAAGCCCCTGAAGGGCGCGCGTATTGTCGGGTCGCTGCACATGACCATCCAGACAGCCGTTCTGATCGAAACACTTGTGGCGCTGGGCGCGGATGTGCGTTGGGCGTCGTGCAACATCTTCTCAACCCAGGACCACGCGGCGGCGGCGATTGCCGAAGCCGGAATTCCGGTGTTCGCCATCAAGGGCCAGACGCTGGAAGAGCATTGGGATTATCTGGACAAATCCTTCCTGTTCACCGACGGCCCCAACATGATCCTGGACGATGGTGGCGATGCGACGCTGTATATCCTGCTGGGCGCCCGCGCCGAAGCGGGCGAAGACATTATCCCCGTACCGGGCTCGGAAGAGGAAGAGGCCATCAAGGCGCAGATCGCCAAACGTATGGCCGCGTCCCCCGGTTGGTTCACCAAAATGCGCGACCAGATCCAAGGCGTGTCCGAGGAAACCACGACCGGCGTGAATCGTCTGTACCAGCTGGTCAGGGAAGGCCAACTGCCTTTCCCCGCGATCAACGTCAACGACAGTGTCACCAAGTCGAAGTTCGACAACAAATATGGCTGTAAGGAATCGCTGGTCGACGGTATCCGCCGCGCCACCGACACTATGATGGCTGGTAAAGTTGCCGTGGTCTGTGGCTATGGTGACGTGGGCAAAGGCTCGGCCGCGTCGCTGCGCGGTGCCGGTGCCCGTGTGAAAGTGACCGAAGTTGATCCGATCTGCGCCCTGCAGGCCGCGATGGACGGGTTCGAGGTTACGCTGCTGGAAGACGAAGTTGACAGCGCGGATATCTTCATCACCACGACCGGCAACAAGGACGTGATCCGCATCGAGCATATGCGCGCGATGAAGGACATGGCCATCGTCGGCAACATTGGTCACTTTGACAACGAAATTCAGGTGGCTAGCCTGAAGAACCACAAGTGGACCAACATCAAGGAACAGGTGGACATGATCGAGATGCCCTCGGGCAATCGTCTGATCCTGCTGTCCGAAGGCCGCCTGCTGAACCTGGGCAACGCCACCGGTCATCCGTCTTTTGTGATGTCGGCTTCGTTCACCAATCAGGTGTTGGCCCAGATTGAGCTGTTCACCAAAGGCGATCAGTACGAAAACAAGGTCTACATCCTGCCTAAACATCTGGACGAGAAGGTTGCACGCCTGCATCTGGACCGTATCGGCGTGAAGCTGACGCAGATGGACAGCGAGCAGGCATCCTATATCGGAGTGAAGCCGGAAGGCCCCTATAAGCCTGAACACTACCGCTATTAATTGCGGGTCAGCTATGACCAAACCTTCTGGACGCCGTCGGATTTTGCATCTGGCGGCGTCTTTTCTTTTCTCGGTACTCACCCTGGTGGTTTTGGTCGGCGGGGGTGGCTATTGGCTTTTGTCTCACCCGCAATCACCGGTTCCGGACCATTGGAACCCGTTGCGTGATCTGTCCATTACGGCGCGGCTCACGCCGGTCACATCCTTGCAAATGCGACGCGCTTTGGCTGATGACGCCCAATGCAGGGCCGCATTGGCCGGGGCGGGGGTCAGCTTTTCCGTGGTCGAGGATCTGGTTGTCGATCAGAATTGCGGAATAGCCGGGCGTGGGGTTCTGTCTGGTCTAACCACAGCCAGTGTTGGCGGTGTCGAAACCCGATGTGCCACGGCCGTGCGACTGGCGATGTGGGAGCACCATGTGGTCCAACCCGCCGCGCGCGAGATGTTGGGCAGCAGGGTGCGCAGCTTGCGCCACCTGGGCAGCTATAGCTGCCGGCGAATGCGCACCGCGCAGGGAAAGGACAGCGGTTGGAGCAGTCATGCCACCGCTGATGCCATCGATATTGTCGGGGTCGAGTTGGCAGATGGGCGAAGCCTGAGCCTGCTATCGGACTGGACAACACCCGGACCCGAAGCAGATTTTCTACACCGGATTGGCCGGGGTGCATGCGAATGGTTTCGGGTGGTACTTGGGCCAAACTACAACCGGCTGCATGCGGACCACTTCCATCTTCAGGGACCGGGTTGGGGATATTGCAGATAACCACCGGTCGGTTAGTAGGTGCCATGTCGGCACGCTGCACTGGTTTCAACATTTTCCCGCTGCGCCCTGAATCCAAACCACCTGACCCTTACAGAAGGCCAGAATCAGGCATTGTGGTACGCGGAGTCTATCTGTGCTGCCATAATTTCGCTTACGGGGAATGACCTGAAATTTTCCCTTTGTGTAAACAGAACAACTGACTAACCTTCCGACACCTGTTCATAGGCGCATTGAAAATCGCAGCCAAAGCTGCTCAACGGGAGAAATATTCATGGGAAAACGCGACGAACTGATCGCCAAATACGCAGATGATCTGAAAAACAAATGCGGGATGGACGCCGACATGGACCTTTTGACCAAGGTCACAATCGGATGTGGTCCGGCGATTTATGACGCCGACGCGTCGACCGTGGCAGCCACTCAGTCAGGTGAGCTTGAGACCGTCAAAAACAACTTCCTGGTCAAGAAACTGGGCCTTTCCGACGGTCCCGAGCTGATGGAAGCGATCAACAAGGCGCTGGAAACCTACGGCATGTCCGAGCGCAACAAGTATCGTGCTGTCGTTTACTATATGCTGACCAAGCATTTCGGCAAAGAGTCGGTCTATAGCTAAATCCGGGTTTCGACCAATCAGCGCCCGCCCGATCTGTGGCGGGCGTTTCCAATTTTAAGTACTTGTTGTTTGTGCCAAACCGGCCAAATGGGCTAGTGTCAGTTTGTGACCAGGACGGTCAGAACCGAAATTCTATACGCGTGTGGTGAGTCGGGAGCACGCGGGGTAGGGAAGGTTCTGCATCTGTCAGGACCTTCCCTTTAATCAATCCGATTTCGTCTGCCCCAGATCGCAGATCACTTGCCACTCGGCATCGCTGACCGGTTGTACGGACAGGCGGGAATTCTTGACCAGAACCATCTCATCCAGACGTTCATCCACTTTGATCTGATCCAGCGTGACCGGGATGGTGAACGGGCGCACGGCTTTGATATCCACACACTCCCAACGCTCATCCTCGGTGGTGCTGTCTGGATGGGCTTCGGCGCAAACCTCAACAATGCCGACAATCGCCTTGTCTTTTTGCGAATGATAGAAAAAACCACGGTCGCCCACGGCCATCTGCCGCATGAAATTGCGTGCCTGATAGTTGCGCACCCCATCCCATTCTTCGCCCTCTGCGCCCTTGGCGACTTGCTTGTCCCAACTCCAGGTCGAGGGTTCGGATTTGAACAGCCAATACGCCATCAGCCGACCACCTTTTTCCAGACGATCAGATCAACTGACTGGAACAGACCTGCCTTGGCATAGGGATCATTGTCGGCCCAGTTTTGCGCCGCCGTCATATCCTCGACCTCGAGGATGATCAGTGATCCGATCATCGCATCGCCTTCCAGAAGGGGCCCGGCCTGGGCTACAACACCGGTTTCTTCGATATAGGCAAGATGGGCGGAACGGTTATCCAGCCGGGTTTGCAGCGCGTCGGGTTTATCCTTGGCGATAAGGGCGATCAGCATGTTATTCCTCCTTCAGGGGTCGGTTCAGCAGCCAGCGCATGGCTTCACCAACGCTGCATTCTCCGGTGCTTATTTCTGACACGATGGTGCTAATGGGCATGTCCAAATCTTCTGCTTTGGCAATTTTGGCCAAAGCCTTGGCCGTGGCAACACCTTCGACGGTTGTGTTTGTGTCAAAAGCATCCTGACGCCCAAGCGACAGGCCAAATCGATAGTTCCGGGACAGTTCGGAACAGCAGGTCAGTACCAGATCACCCATACCCGACAGGCCCATCAATGTTTCAGGGCGGGCCCCGCGCATCAGCGCAAAGCGCTGCATCTCGGCAAAGCCCCGCGTCAAAAGGGCGGCACGGGCGCTTTCGCCCATGCCTTCGCCAATGCAGGCCCCGCACCCGATGGCCATGACGTTTTTCAGGGCCCCGCCGAGCTCGGCACCGACAGTATCCGCAGTGCGATAGAGGCGCAGATTTTTGGTGCTCAATTCATGCTGCAGGTCACGGCCAATCGCATCATCCGCACAAGCGAGGGTCAATGCGGTGGGAAGGCCGCGCGCGATGTCGTCCGCAAAGCTTGGCCCGGTCAACAACGCAGCGCGTGCCTCTGGGATGGTTTCACGGATAACGGAAACCGGCCCAAGGCCCGAGGTCAGCTCTATCCCTTTGCAGCAGGCGACCAGCGTTTTATCTCTGAGGGTAGCGGAATGCACACACAGCGCGCTCCGCAATTTCTGCATCGGCACGGACAGGAGGATGATTTCGCTTTCTGCCGCCAGATCAGCGTCCGAAGTAACCGTGATCGCCTTGGGCAAAGGTGCATTCGGCAGGCGCGCGCTGTTTACGCGATGGTTCTGCATCATCTGGGCCTGTTCCGGATCCCGAGCCCATAGCGTGACGGGGCCTTTCCCGGCCAGCGAAATCGCCAGAGCTGTTCCAAACGCTCCGGATCCCAGAACCGACACGCTCATGCTTTGGCTCCTTTTTTACCGCTGCCCAACATGGCCGGGCTGGTTTGATCCAGAGGCCAACGCGGACGCGCGGTCAGGGTCAGATCATCGCGGGCACCCGTGCGGAAACGTTCAATTCCGGCATAGGCGATCATGGCGGCATTGTCGGTGCACAGGGCCAACGGGGGGGCGGTAAATCTGGCACTTTTTTCGGCGCAGATAGACTCTAACGCGGTGCGAATGGCCGTATTTGCTGCAACGCCGCCCGCAACAGACACAACCGCCTCCGCAGGGCCCTCCAATAGGTAAAGGTCGATTGCGCGGCGGGTTTTCTCGGCCAAAGTGTCCACGATGGCCTGTTGGAACCCGGCGCAAAGATCGGCGCGGTCCTGTCGCGTCAGGCCACCTTTTTCGGCCACGATCTGGTCGCGCATTCGCATCAGCGCGGTCTTGAGCCCGGAAAAGGACAAATCGCAGCCCGGACGGTCCAGCAGTGGCCGCGGAAACCGGAACCGTTTGGGATCGCCCGTGCGGGCTTCGACCTCGACCGAGGGGCCACCGGGTTGCGGCAGGCCCAGCAGGCGGGCTGTCTTGTCAAAGGCCTCGCCCGGGGCATCGTCGATGGTGCCGCCAAGGCGGGTGAACTCCTCGGGCCCATGGGCAATCAGGTATTGGCAGTGCCCGCCCGAAACCAGCAGCATCAGATAGGGAAACGCGATCCCGTCCGTCATGCGTGGCGTCAGCGCGTGACCGGCCAGATGGTTGACTCCGATCAATGGCAGGCCCGTGGCGGCACTGATCCCTTTGGCGCACATGACGCCTGACATAACCCCCCCAATCAGGCCGGGACCGGCGGTTACGGCAATAGCGTCCATGTCGGCAAGGCCCAAACCTGCGGCCTCTAACGCCTGCATCACACAGATATCCAGCTTTTCCGCATGGGCGCGGGCGGCAATCTCAGGCACCACGCCACCAAATGCGCTGTGCAATTCGGTCTGGCCATAGACAACCGAGGACAGCACCTCGGCGGCTGTATCATCGGATTGGCGCACGACTGCGGCGGCCGTGTCATCACAGCTGCTTTCCAACCCGAGGACAGTAAGTGTTTGCACCATTGGCCTGATCCGTTACACCTTGGTTGCCAAGCGGGGTATCACCCTGCGCGGATGCAAACAATCCCAAGGCCGAAGGCGCCAACTGTTGTATTTGTTGATGACCCGCCCGCGCGCTGCGTCTGAAAGGTTCGTCGCGCAGTTGCCAACCCGCATCAGAAGCCGGGTAGAGGTTATCCATTCGCCGATCCTGGAAATAAAACCTTTGGCGGTGCAAGTGCATGCGGATGAAGCAAAGGGGCTGATCTTTACTTCGGCCAACGCCGTTAATGCGGCGATGTCTTTAGATGTATCTCGAAAGATGCCGGCCTTTTGTGTCGGTCCTGTTACCACCGGAACTGCCAAAGGCGCGGGCTGGGATGCCCGGATGGTGGGTGCTACCGCCGAAGAGCTGATTGCAAACCTGCTAAAGCACCGGCCCCAAAGCCCGCTGCTTCATCTTCGGGGGGAACACAGCCGGGGTAACATTGCTGAACGGTTGACCGAATCCGGTCTGGCTGTGCGTGAACAGCCTGTCTATAAACAGCACCTGTTACCGCTCACAGATCGGGCAGGCGCCGTTGCTGAAGGCAATGAACCGGTGATTGCCCCCATATTTTCACCCAGAACAGCGCGACAATTTGCCGACATCTGGGTGGGTTCGGCACCACTTTGGCTGGCTGCAATCAGCGAGGCCACGGCTGAACCCCTTTATTCCTTGGATTATGTCCGCCTGAAGATTGCCAAAGAGCCGACACCGAAGAAAATGCGGAAAGCCGTTAAAAAGCTTGTGAAACATGCGATGCGGGTTGAGGGCGGCGAGGCCACAGATTAACTTAGTCTGGTTAGTTGTTCAGGTTGTTTTGGATTCGAAAAGGGGAACATTGCGGTGGCTGGTAAGAAGAAAACCGATCAAAAGCCGGAAGATGACCCCAAGGCTGACGCAGTCGAGGACATTGTCCAGACCCCGGATGAGGCACCTGTTGACGATGCTGACCCCGTAGACGAAACGCCTTCCGAAGCCGAAGCCGAAGCCGAAGCCGAAGCCGAAGCCGAAGCCGAAGCCGAAGCCGAAGCCGAAGCCGAAGCCGAAGCCGAA
>NZ_JBXWQG010000011.1:0-105774 GCF_059612265.1 Ruegeria sp. CDSA077 | reverse complement strand
CGATGAAATTCGCTGAGAGGCAAAGTTCCGATAGTCGAACGAGCCTGCCCTGACCTTGACCATTTGCACGAGCATTCGCAGCGACCGCGCAAGTCGGTATAATTGCTGAATGTCAGATCTGGTCCGACCCGGCTTTCAAAAAATGAACCTTCGGTGGCTATTGGCGATCAAAATACACTTTGTGTAATACTGAATTGATGAAAGACTGCAGCAGTCGAGATGGTTTGCACAATCTTGCGACTTAGCTGGCGTCTTGAACGTTGATCTGGAACCGCTCAATATTGTGTGCAGTCAAAACGCGCTAAGGCGCAAGGGGGGATTTTGACTAAAGTTCTGTTGGTGGAAGATAACGAAATGAACCGCGATATGCTTTCGCGCAGATTGGCACGTAAGGGGTTCCTCGTCGTTGCCGCTAAAGATGGGTTGGAGGGCGTATCCATGGCCGGCAGCGAATCTCCGGACATCATTTTGATGGATATGAGCTTGCCGGAAATTGATGGGTGGGAGGCTACGCGGCGTATCAAGGCAGAGCCCGAGACCGCCTCGATCCCAGTGGTTGCCCTGACCGCGCACGCAATGGCCAGCGACCGGGAAAAGGCGCTTGAGGCAGGTTGCGATGACTTCGATACCAAGCCTGTCGAACTCGACCGCTTGCTAGAGAAAATGGAAAAGCTTCTGCCTGCCTCTTGACGACGCCGGTCTACTATAGGTTGGACCTGCGTCCGAGGACATAGAAGGTTTTGGCCTGCCCTTTGCCCTTTATCCTTACGTCCATGGGATCAGATAGCTCAAAGCGATGCGCAACCCGCCTCGCGGTTTCCTCTGAGATCTGGATGCGGCCCGGCGAGCCTGTTGATTCAAGACGACTGGCGAAGTTCACTGTATCTCCCCAAACATCGTAGAGGAATCGATGCGACCCGATTATTCCGGCAACTACGGGTCCACTGTGAACGCCAATCCTGAGGTGCATGGGGTAATCCAAATCATGGTTCAGCGCTTCGATTTGAGATTGCATCCGACGTGCCATCTCAACGATCACCTCAGCATGGTCGCCCCGGTGATCAGGCACTCCGGCGGCGACCATATACGCGTCTCCGATTGTCTTGATCTTTTCGACACCAAGTTCCGATGCGGTTTTGTCGAAGCCTGAAAAAACCCGATTAAGGTATTGAACCACCTGCGCGGGTGGCAATTTTGCCGACATCTCCGTAAAGCCAACGATGTCCGAAAACAGGACAGTCGCATCGTCATGACGATCGGCAATCGTAGTCTCTCCGTCGTTTAAGCGCGTCACGATCTTTTGCGGCAGGATACTGTGCAACAGGTCTTTGTATTTCTGCTTCTCTGCCTCCATCTGCGATAGATACAGGCGCTCTCGCTCGCGCCACTGCCCTTTCTCAAGCGCGGCGCTGATCCGGGCTTGCAACAAGATTGGGTTGAATGGTTTAGGAAGGTAATCCTCTGCACCGACCTCAATGCAGCGGGCGACGCTTTCAATCTCATCGAGGGCGGAAATCATAATGACCGGGATGTCGCGCCAGTCATCGTTTTCTTTTAACTGTTTCAACACATCATAGCCGTTGATGTCCGGCATCATGAGATCAAGCAGAACCAGATCGAAGGCTTGTTGAGACAGCTTTTCCAGGGCTGGATACCCCCCGTCGGCGGTCCAGACCTGATGACCATCCCGTTCGAGCCGTCGGGCCAAGAGCGTCCGGTTGGCTTCCACATCATCCACGACCAAGATGGATCCGGCCAACGAAGCAGTCTTCGTAATCGGATCAACCAAGCGCATGCTTTGAGCGAGACTCGCGAACATCGCGGCCGTGCCGTGCGACGCCTCAGGAATTTTCAAGCCATCGCCGGATGAGTTGTCGGTCAAAGAGGCGAGGACATCAATTTGCCGCAAAAGAGCCTCCGTGTGCTCCAGCAACCCGCGCAGATCTGCCTCCAGATGTCCTGCGTTCAGGTCATCCAGATCTTCAAGCAGCATTTCGCTGTAGCCTTTGATCGCATTCATAGGCGTGCGCAAATCGTGACGAAGTCGTTTCACGCCTTCATCGCCATTGATCGTGAGTTTCGAGACCATACCCTGATGCAGAAGCTGGTCCACAAACACACTCAGCTCGGTCGCGGCTTGGGAAATCCGACCTAGATCAGTTGCGGCGTCCTTCAGGGCAAGGCGGTTGGCTTCAGATTCGAGAAACTCACATAGCCCGACGATCGCGCTAACCGGCGAGATCAGGTTCTGGCGCAAGTTTGCCAGCCACATGGCCCGATCTTGCTGAGCCTCGGGATCAAGAAAGTCGTTCACAACCTATGTGTCCCCGGATCGCGAAGTTGGCAGGATTTCGTTCAACCGGCTCAGAATGGTTTCGATTTCATCCCCATCCTTGCGGATCAAGGTCTGGACCGAGCCATTCAGGCGCGCGCGGTCTTCGCGGGACAGGGTTTTTGCAGTTACGATGATAACAGGAATGTCTTTCCAGTCCGGATTCTTCCTCACCCTTGCCAAAAATTCAAAACCATCCATCTCGGGCATCATGAGATCCAGCAAAATCACGTCCGACACAGCTTCAGAGAGACGTTGAAGCGCGTCCAATCCGTTGACCGCCTCGTCAATTTGCCAGGCTTCCCTTCCAAGAACACGGCAGATCATTTCACGCGTAGCGGCTTCGTCCTCGACAACCAGCACGCGTGGGGTCGACACGATGGGGCAATGCTCTTTGAGAGCACTCAGCAGCTCGACAGTGTCGATCGGCTTACCCAAGTATTCGCTTGCGCCCAGCGACAATCCGCGGGTGCGATCTTCAGCGAAGGTCAGCATGATGACAGGTATGTCGGCCAGTTCCGGGTCGTCTTTCAGTTTAGACAACACGGCCCAGCCATCAATCTCGGGCATGAACACATCCAACGTAATGGCGTCAGGCTTGGTCTTTCGTGCCAGCTCCAACGCTTCCTCGCCTTTAGTCGAGGCAAGAGTACGATATCCTTCCCTGCGCATCCGTCGTCCCAAGAGGTCATGCACTGTCGGATCGTCGTCAATAAGCAGAACCAGTGGAGCGTTTGGGTCGCTGTTTGGATCGTCCTCTGAGTGCCCTGTGTCCCGCAGAATGTCTGTTGAAGGATCACGGCAGACACTCGGAAGGCGAATGGTGAAAGTTGACCCTTTGCCGAGAGTACTGGCGCAATGAATGTCGCCACCCAGCTGCTCGCAGAAGACCTTGGTGATCGACAGTCCCAAACCCGTGCCTCCATAGTTGCGTGTAGTGGAGGAGTCCGCCTGAGTGAAAGCTTCAAATACCTTGTCGACTTGTTCGGGTGACATGCCGATGCCTTGGTCGGCTACTGAAAATTCCAGTTGATCTGTCTCCTTCGACCGAACAACCGACAAGTTGATCTTCGCGTTTTCGGTGAATTTGCAAGCGTTGGACAGAAGGTTGAGTAATGCCTGGCGCACCTTGGTCAAATCACAGACCATTTCCCCGACATCTTCGGAGCACAAGACTTCCAAGGTGTTGTCGTTCTTCTGGGCCAACGGGTGCACTGTCGCGCTGACATCTTTGATCATCTGGTAGACGTCGAAAGTTTCCAGATCGAACTCCATCTTGCCAGCTTCGATCTTGGACAGGTCCAATACGTCGTTGATCAGGGCAAGCAAATGTTTTCCGGCGGATTGTATCTTCTTCAAGTCGCTCAGGTTTGCGTCATCCTTCTGGTCGAAGGCTTCTTCCAGCATTAGTTCGCTGTATCCAATAATCGCATTCAGCGGTGTGCGCAGTTCGTGGCTCATATTAGCAAGGAAAGTGCTTTTGGTCTTGTTAGCGGTTTCTGCTATATCGCGGGCCACCCGCAACTCGCTCTCCACCCGTTTTTGCCGCGTAATATCCCGACCGTAGATATTCGCGTATCCTCCTTCCGGAACCGGCCACAGCAAAAGAGAATAGGTCTGACCACCAGCTTTATACTGGAAATCTGCCCGTTGATCTTCCTGTAAACCCTTGGCAACACGTTTGCGCCAACCCGTTCCCACTCGATCACCAACTTTTAGCTGCAGCGCTTCGATTAACGGAGCGCTTGCCTTGTTTGCATAAGTCAGTTCGCCCTGATCGGTGATACGCAACACCGGGTTCGGGTTCTCTTCCGGGATGCGCGCCAATTCACGTATCCGGTTTTCGGCCTTAAGCTGATCGTTCAGCGCCTTAGTATTGGCCAGCGTCAACTTGATGCCGTTGATCGCACTTTTTCTGGTTAATAGCGTTAACTGAGTAATGACCAGAATCGTGCCCAATATAGTAAGCGTATTAAAATACCATTCCAGGGGGCCCCATAGAAGCATGGACAGCCAAGTTAGAAAAAGAACTGGGCTTGAGAAGCCCCAAGATACCCTGAGTGAAAATGTTGTGGAGCCGCCAAATGCTCCGATAAATGCAAATAGATATAGAACCATCTGCTCATGCGGCGCCAAAACCGGCATCATAAAAAAGTTGAAGCTACCCCAGCCCGTTCCAAGGATCAGTGAGGTGATGAGAATAACCTTCAATCGCCTCTTCGAGATTGATTTGGGTCTTGGTTTGTTACGCAGGGCGTAATAGCTTTTCATCCCCATCACATTCATGATCAGCAACATGACTAGAGATGCGATAGCGGCCAGTGTCAGGTTCGAGGGACCGATCTGCAATATCATCACAGCAAATGCCATCAAGAAAGACAGTGCAAATACAGGCGTCGTCGATGCAACATCCAGTGCTTCGTGAATGCGTAATTCGCCTTCGTAGTCCTGTTCTTGTTCGTCCGGCACGCGCTTCTCCCCAAAAGCCGTTCAATTTCAGGTCACACAATCAGGTGCCACCTCAATCTGGCAAGGATTATCTACGTTGCACTGTTGATTGTGTTCATTGCACATGACCACGTCCCAAGGCTTCGGGTACACCTCGCTCCGCCATGATCTCTTCCAGTTCGCGGTAGGAAACACCGTATCGAACGTAGAAGAATACTGCGAATAGGATCACATCTTTCGGATACTGTGCGCCTTTCAAGGAAATCATGAGCTGGCTTTCGACTTGGTATGACCGACAGTCATTCATTCGTTAATTCCGAAAGCGTCAATGGCCAAAAGTTTGCAACGGAACCTGAAGATAATCCCGCTCAGAACCCGTTTGTCATCAACCCGAGGCTTGCCGTGCGACTTCGGGAAGAAAGGGGAAAGCTTGGCCATCTGCTCGTCGGTCAGCCAGAAAAGGTCGCTCATATCACCGCTCCGTTTTCCAAGCCGTGAATCACGCAGCGCATCGAAAATCAATGCATCCTGACCCTAACTCGTTCAGTGTTCGCCCGTGATTTGCGAAATCGGGTAATTGTGCCACTCTACATACTATAAGTTCGTAGACTTTTATTGGGGTGGTTTGATGTCCTTGTTTTTTTCGCGCCGGCGCTACAACAGCTCGACTCGCAAGTTCACGCGCGCGAGGTCCAAAGACACACGATACGTTGATTGGGCCGCGGCCAGTGGATTAAATGAAATCGTCAGCCAGGCCGAGTGGTTGAAGCGGGTGGTTGCCGCTGGAGGTGACAAAGGTGTTGTGATCTTTGTTCACGGCTTCAATACGTTGCAATCGGATATGCTGGCTCGTTTGGTCAAGATTGAGAACGGTTTGGCGCAAAACAATTTTCCGGGCGTCGTTGTCGGGTTCGACTGGCCAAGTGAAGGTCGACCGACAGCCTACAATCCTGACCTGGAGGATGCCGAAGCGGTTGCTCATTCCCTCGTAGAGGATGCCATTTTTCCCTTGCTCGGTTTGTCACCACCACCGAAAGTACATATCTTTGCGCACTCCATGGGTGCGCATCTGACATCATTTGGATTTGGGCAGTTCGGAGATGGGGTTGGGCCCGGCAGCAAATGGATGTTGGAACAAGTGTGCTTTGCATCCGCTGACTTAGCGGCAGAGGCCATGGACAAAGGAAATCAGACGGCGTTGGTGATGGAATATCGATCTCGACGATTGACCAACTATCACAACGGTGCCGATGATATTTTGAAGTGGTCACGTCGTATCAATGGCTTCAAAGACCGGTTGGGGCGCGCGGGCTTGCCACCCCAAATCTCGCAAGAACATTTCGATGTCGACTGTGAGCCACGTTACAAAACTTTCGCCAAGCCAATTGATGATGGAGACGTTTACTCGCACCGGTGGTGGTTTGATGATGAGAGTATGTTTTACAAAGACTTGGCCTTGACCCTAAAGGGGAGAGCCCCCCATCAGATGTCTACTAGAGAAGGAACTCCTGCCAAACCAAGGCAAGTGATGAAAGCTTAAATTACTTCCTGTCAGGCTTCGACTTCTCGGATTTGAGGTCAAAAAGCCCAAGTGGCGTGAAAGCAGTACGGAACCTTAGAAAGGTTGAACTTCCGCATAGAAGCCAGCCAATTGAGTTTGGCTCCATTGCGCATAGTGTCGGTTTGAGCAACCCCCGGTTTGCTCACTCAGCGAATATCCGCATTGCGGATTGCGGGCGCAGCAATTTCGCATCTTCTCGAACGACGGGAGTGGGCCGCGAGTTTCTGGAACGCATTACGGAAAGGATCAGATGCTGCACTACCTCCGAAGTCGACTACGAGCCCAAATTGTTCAATGCTGGACCATGCACGAATGTCCGCTCCTCGGGCTGCGGCCAAAAGCGTGACAAAATCAAACCGAGTTTTGCCCTGGGGTTTGTGGTACAAGGTTTCTCAATGCTTGCGGGTGGATCGACGCAAGAAACAAAAACGACCGTTTTTGAGCAAATGGTTTTAACCAGGGGTTTTTGATATTTTCACCTGAAAGTTGTCCAGAGCGCGCGCCTGCCGTAAGCTTATGCAATGCCCTTAGCCTCTCAGTGCAAGGAGAAAACATTGAATTCAGACGATATTGATATTCTGTCGAACCAAGAAATTCCTGAAAGCATACGCGCGAAAATTGCGGAACATATACTTGGTGCGGATGACCGTGAGGCCCAAAGAACGCTTGAAACTGAGCGGCTCGCATCAGAAAGAACAAAATTTCTTTGGAATACTCCAGTTGTCGCGGCAGTAGCGGGCATTCTAACCCTTACAGCAACTTTTGTTTTTGAACGCCTTACTGCCAAAGACGAAACCGTTAACACGATTACCTTGGAGGGAGTTCGAAACGAACTAGGAAAAAGTGAAGCCCGTTTGAAGCAAGAATTGGAGCTTGCTGCGAGCGAAAACCTTGCGAAGCTCGAAGCTGAAGCCAGAGAAAGAGAGTTTCAGTATGAAATCGTACGTTCCGAGCTTACAAATTCTGAAAAATCTAATGCTGAGCGAGCTGCTGTCTTACTTTTTCTTGTGCGAGCTGGAGTTCTAAGCACGCTCAACGAAGATGAACTTAGAGAGATGGCCGAACAGCAAATAAAACGGCCGGATGCAACCATTATCCCTCAACTCAGTCCTTCGCAGCAGTATCTAGGCGGTATCGTTGGCCCCGACGATTCTGGTCTCGTGTCGGGGTTTGACGTTGATCATCCCGTCCGTCAGTTAGCTCGATCTGTAGGTCGGTTGAAAATAATGGATGCAAATCAGCCAGTTAGAATTTGCACCGCATTTATTGTATCTCAGGATCAGATCGCAACGGCTCGGCATTGCGTTGATCAAGAATACCAACGTATACGTTTCGAGCTCTTCCCTGACGGTCTGGAAACTTCAATCTCGGAAGGAGAGTTCGAAGTCTACGATGTTTCAGATGAGGACCCAAAAATCTACCGAGATGATGGAACGGGTGGATACGCAACCTTGCGTCTTGAGCAACCAATTAGTGATGCGTTCCGACCCCTCAACACTGACCCGAGCACCGGCGCAGAAGGCGTTCAATTGGGTGTTATCTACATTCGTGGGGGCAATGAAAAAAGGGCTGTTTGGGGCGCAACAGATTGCAAGGCTCTCAAGTGGGAGAATGACCTCCTCTACCACCTTTGTGACACCGGTCCAGGGACCTCAGGTAGCCCAATAATTGATCTTGAAACGAACGCCGTGGTTGGAGTTCACACACGGCGTAGTGAGTTCGGAGGTGTTGCTTACCGAATTGTGGAGTAAAGCTATGTTCAGGCGAGCCAGCGACAAGTCCCTTTAGTTTATGTCATTGGCGTAAAAGACCATTTTTGATCCGGCCCATCATCCAAAGCCGATATATGCACAGCAGAAGCAAAAGCCGGCAAAGTCCCGCGTCTGGCTCATTGCTTAACGAAATTTCGCTGCGCACAGCACGAATGGCCGCTCCTTGCGCCGCATTGCAGTGTTCAAGATGATGCGCTCGCCGCAAAATCTATGCTGCGTGCGCAGGCAGCATGAATTTCGAACTCACGGGTTGGGCTCGCTGCTGACCTCGGTGCCGTTGCAGCAAAGCCCCCTGCCCCGCCAATTGCTGATCACGAGGACGGCCCATTCCGGACACTGAGCACCCAGGCAAGATTCTGCGGTCGCAGCCCGCTTTGCGGTCATTTGCTGCAAGTGCGAACTCCCGGCTCTGTCGAACTCACACATCGCAGGACAAAGCGGTTGCTTATGCTTTCAATATGAACGACCGGTCTTGTACACTTCGCAACACCTACGAGAAATGGCATAGGGGTGAGCAGCCCTTTACTACGACAGCAAACCGTTCAGACCTGAGAGTCCCCATGTCTTTAGCTTCAAAATCGTATAATGTCCTGCAGTCATTACTGGATCGGAGCAAAAGGTCACTTCGTACGGTCTTGTGCTCTGATTCGTGTAAAATTTGATGGCCGAATGCCTTGCTGGCTTAGGTTTAGATGGCCGTAAACACAACCGATAAGGGCTTGATATGGTGGCAAAAGAATCAGGGCTTCCTTCAGAACACTTATTGAAGATGGTCGAAGCATTATCAAAGTCAGCAAGAAACACGTGGCTGGCAATACTTACTGGTTGTGCAATTGGCGCTATAGCACTTGCTTCCACAAGCGATGCAGAAATTCTCACCAATGCCGAGACTCTGAAACTTCCGTTTGTAGGCAGCACAGTCGCGCCACAGAACTTCTTTCTTTTTCTATCAATACTGATTGTTTTAGTTAGTGTTTACTTCTTCTCAGTTTTGTCGAGGCTGTGGTGGTTCTATTCAGAAATAACCAAAGGACATTCCAAGGGCGGAGTTGGAGACGTTGTTACACCATGGTTTGGGTCCTTGACCCTCGCAACGCACTCCTCAGACCCATACACGTTTGTGGTCAAGATCGTATTTGCAATTTCGATCTTTGGGGTGCCACTCGCCACAGTCGTCGCGCTCGGTGGTAGCTATGTCGATCCAACCATTTTCACAACGCTGATACACTCCCTAATAATTTCTATTATGGTGGCGTCCTCTTTTCTTACCGCACTACATATTTCTGGAAAAACCTCGGGAAAGTTGAGAGGATTACTTACCGGATGCGCTTTTTTAATAGTATTGATTGGTGCAGTTGCAATATCATTTTTGAGCTATAGTCGAGCTGGCCATATCAATACTTTTATGAATCAGATTTTAGAACTCAATAGGTATGACTTTTCCGGAATTTCTGATCAAGTCCCTGATTACTCAATACATCGCGAGGAATACTCTCGAGAATACTGCGGCGAGCAGGCCCTTCCAAACGAATGCGATGTCCATATTTTCGAGCAAATAGGTAGCTTCGTCCCGGCATTCCGTAAAGAAAGAAGAACGTTATTTGCCAACCTTCATCCCAAAGAGTTTCCTCGAATTCTATTGCAAGGCGCGCGCCTTTCAGAATCGAATATGCTTGGTTCCTTTATGGCCTTTTCAAGACTCGAAGATTCGACCTTAGTTTCTGCTAGTCTTCAGGGCGCAAATTTCTTTGGATCCAAAATCTATTCGGTTGACTTTGCAGGCGCAGATATTCGAATGGCAGATTTTGCAACGTCTGAGATTGTAGATTCCGACTTTTCAGAACTCGAAAATGCAGAGGGCGTTATTTTTATGGGAGCAAAATTGAGAAACGTATCGTTTGAGGAATCTAGGCTGTGGGGCGCCGATTTTCGGTTTGCTTATGCCAAGAACGTGGATTTCACGCTTGCCAATTTGCGTGGTGCTATCCTTAGCTATAGTTTCATCGCTGGAAGCGAGGCCGAGAAAGTTCAATTTGGCGGTGCAACACTGTTCCACCTCAAAAACACCGGCGGGGCATTTCGAAACGTTGACTTCTCAGAAGCAGTCCTTGGAGATGACGCGGATTTTCGAGACACTTTTGGAGATGGTTCAGTTTTGATGCCCTTGCAATTTGCGAGGCCATGCCAATGGGCTGAGCCCGACGTGGTTCTTGATGACGCTGAATTCTTCGGACGCTGGAAGGGTTGGATCCGCGCCCGTCCCTTTCCCGGCCCAACATTTGAGGAATTGGCTCCAGAACAATACAAGGACGTGGTTGCCATCGACCCGCCCGAGGGTTGCATTTGGTCCTGAGGTACATCTCAGTTTCGGTGTTTAGACTTATGTCACGGCGTTGATTGGGAGAAACATCTCCGCCTTTGACTTGAAGCAAGAACCGCTTTCGCGTCAGTTAATGTCCGGCTTATGACGCCTTGTGATTGTTCGTTCGCTCTGCAGAATTTGTGACTTTGGGCTCGCTGCCGACTTCGGTGCCGTTGCAGCAAAGCCCCCTGCCCCAATAGTAGCTGATCACGAGGGCGGCCCATACCCGACACTTGCCTTGGCGACCAGTGCCGCATTGCAGCTTCCTCAAAGCTGACCTTGGTGACTACGAAACTACCTATATTTTAGTCAGTCCCAACCAAACTCTTGGACAATGCGAGTTCTATACGCAGTGGCAATCTGGATTGGTGCTCTACGAACATACTCTTCGGCCCTATTAACGGAATGTCCCGTGAGGCCGCTGAGGTGCGTGATGACTTCCTCGATAGACGGATGATCGTTGTTCTGATCCGTGACTGGTGATTTTGGGGGAAGACCAGTCCATACGATGCCCGCGAAATCATGTTTTTTCGCCCAAGCCTCAACAAGTTCCGCACCATGGTGACCAGATGCTCCCGAACTCGTCCAGAATGCAGCATTCCTGTTGCTCGGGAGGCCTTCGCGCTTGGCAAGTGCGTCGCGCGCTTCCTCCAACGAAGTAGATGACAGAGTGTTCCAAAGTGTCGGGCAGAGTGTTCCCTGTTTGCACACAACAGGTGTCATGCGGCCATCGTTCGATTTTCGGGCGAACTCAAGCTGCATCTCTGGCCCATCTTCGCGCCATTCATGCGAAATAGGCAAGTCGCCGGGCTCCCAAATCAACGATCCCCAGCCAATGCAAGCAAACCTACCCAAATCCTCATTTCCATTCATTCTCGTGCCATTCGCGGATGGCTCTGGTCAGGTTTGACAATGCAAACCCACGGCTGGTCCGGACGTCGAGCATCGCAAAATCCTCAGCGAACTTCACAACACCATCTCCATTCAAGATGAACTCGAACCGCCCACTCGAATATTCGTCTTTGTGGTCGTAATCCACGACCCGCCAGCTTCCGAGAACTTCACTGTCGCGAGTAATGACGTCGCCATGTGCCAGTTTGGGTTCGTATCCACCGTCCATCCACTTATCGTGGCCGACGAAGTTTATCGGGTAAATCAAATCCATACATAGCAGGTTAGATCAAACAAAATGCAGCGCAAGTAGCAGCAAGGTGCCAACCCTTGATGTCGCATCGGCCCAATGCTGCCGTTGGAAGATGGGCTAAATTTGTCAAAAGTTCGTTAGTCGTCGAGATAGATGTTCTTCGGATCGTTTCGCACCGGGTGGGCTGCAATCTAATACTTGCTCGAAGGAACGGACGCCTTGGGGAACTGATTGCGCAGTTGTTTGGCTGTCTCGCGGATCACGCCGGGCCGCTCGATGGCAGCGGCAACTAGAGCTGCTGCCGCTCGGCGAGATTTCCCACCGGTGCGTAAGGCGTTTGCCCACGCAACCCTTGCTTTCTCCGGATTCAGCGCATCGAGCCCTTCAGCCATGACTTCGGGAGCGTACTCTCGAAGCGTATCTATGTAGAGATTGACGTCTGCGTATGTGTTAGCTTGGTCGCGCTCAAATCCTTCAATCATCTTTGGGAGACTTTTGCGAGCAACGTCAATTGCGGCTTCGGTTCGCAGCTGCGCGATCTTGTGCAGCGCAAATGCTGCTAATACCCAATCGAAAGTCATTGATCGGCCGATAGCGATGTCGGCTCCTGCATCGTAGGCTGCAAGTGCGGCCTCAGGAAATAAAGCGGCTACACGCGTGTCGACCACATTCATTTTTGCCGCGTGCCTCAGAAGCAATTCATTTATTACACTATGTGTGGCTTTCCGTTGCGAGGCGATGCACAGAATGTTGAGTTCTTTGTGGTCCAAATCCCGCCAGCCCTCACCTATCGTTCGCTCTATCTTGGGCCACGCTAGCTCGGCAGTTATTTTTTCGAATCGTTTTGAGTGAATTCGGCGCATCACCGACAAAATCGCAGCTACCTCCCCGAGGTCACGCCGTTTTGTCGAGGAGAATTGCTCCGCAATTGTCAACGGGTTCGCATTGCCCATGATCATCCTAGCAATGCGCGCTTCGCGGCTATTCCGTTTTGCCTGTTTCGACGTCGGCCCTAACGGTATCCAAACCTTTAGCACATGCCAAAATATATCGTGAAATTCGGAGAAGGCAGTCGTCGGGGCTTGCTCAAAACGTGCTGAAAGTTGGGACATGCCGGTGTCAAGTAAATCGAGCGCGTATGCGTGATCAAAGTGGTCAAAAACAGAGACAACTTCGACAAAGACCCAAATACGATCGAGTGGCCATGTGCGCGAAAGTGTAAGGAAGTGCTTTTTGTCCAGCGCTTGAAAAAAAGCATCTCTCCATCGGTCGGATACTCCGAGGCACAAACGCCCTAAAAGTTGCGTAAAACTGTATGCGTCTTGAGGAGTCGCAGCCGAGATCGCAGAGGAAAACGCCTCTGGATCGCAAAGGGCAATCAGTTCACGTGCGAATGTCTCGTCCTTGTTCCATACGTTGTTGATGAGGCTTGCCAATCCGATTCCGGACGGGTCCCTTGGATTCGAAAGCCAAGAACCTAGTTGGGATCGGTGTGGCTCCAAAGTCGAACGCGGCCAATTCAGCTCATAGGCCTCAAGACCCGTTAATAGGTTCGCTGCAAACGAAATCTCTTCGGCGGACTTGGAAATCCACGCCCGATCTTTCAACGCCTCGATTGTTTCATTCTCCAGCAACGTGGCCCTGCGCCAGCGAAAGACATCCAGACGGCCCAATTCAGTGAGAAGGAAAGCCACGCCATTGAGCGAAAAATCCTTATTCGCAACCACAGCTCGGCAATTTTTGATGATTTGCTGCAGTCGCTCATTTGTCTGACCCGAGATAATCTCTTTCAGCACCTCGACGGCGAACCACTGGTGCGGGCAGCGAATATCCGATTTGGAGATGATTAATCGATTGGTGGTCAGCCAATCAATTGCCTCGTCTAATTCGGCGTCAGAGATGGCCCCGGAAGCGCACAATTGGCGTACGTCTTGATAAGACGCGCGAGCGTCGCGGCTGGCTAATTGTCGCGTTGCGACTAGTGCTAACACGATATCTGCTCGAGCGAAGCGAGCGCTCGCCGCGATTTCCCTCGCCCTGCGCCAACCGCCCCCGAGAATAAAGCAGAACTGCCACGGTAGCTCCGAAGCATCCTCAGCGGAGAGAATACGTCGATCAAGGTCTGCATCCGCGAACCGGTCGCCGATATGATCATCCGCGCGACGCACCGCTACCAAAGTCTCTTCCCGTCTTTCGAGCAAAGTACGGGCGATCGTCTTAACCGCCCGCTTGGAGTCTAAGAAAATCGAACCGATTGGGAGGGCGGATCCTTCAACTACGTTGTGTGTAGAGAGTACACGCAACTCCTTGGTCGCTCTCTCTTCGAGGCGGCGTAGTGTCGCCGCAGGCATGAGATGAGCATCATCTATCAGAATGAGTGTTCTTTTGTTATCGTCCTCAAAGAGTGCGGAGGTAATGGGCAATTGCGGATCGTCTAGTCGCCATATCCGCCAACCTTGTTTGGCTAATTCGTAGGCGGTCTGAAAGGCGGTCACCGATTTGCCTGCTCCTGGAGTTCCCACCAATCGCGCCCAATAGCCGATTTCTAAGCGCTTCCGCGCTTGATCAGCTTCAATAAGACGGGGGCAAGCGACCGCATCGGCCGGTCCCAGCCCCTGGCCGAGCAATGCTGGACCGAGGTCGCGACTGGAATCAAAGGTTATCTCGCTCCATCCGCCAAGATTGGGAGGGTTTGCAGCATCTGCTCTAAGGCGGGACATGAGCAAGTCGACGTCCTTGGCCTTGGGTAGTGCGTGTATTGCGTCAACAAGGCCTCTCAGATCAAATGCATGCTCTGGAAAAAATTCTTCAATGACCTTGGGTGAGTTGGCCATTAATTCCTGAAGGTCCTCCCAAGCGAGCACCTGAACGGTAAATTGGCCTGCCTTTTCGCGCTCATCTGAAATGCGGCGAGCTTCAGCCTGCAACCTGGCATCGCGGGATGCTGTAGTTGCTAGAATCCAATGAGCCAGTGAAGGCGTGAACCTCTCAGCCTTTGCAATCTCAATTTCAAGCTCTTTTGTTTCCACAGCATGGCCGTAGCCAATATCCTTACCCTTGCATTGCACCCCATGTCGTGCTCGCAATGAGCTAGTTGCGGACGAATAAATGTCAACGCCATGCTGAGCCTGCCCGCGGCGACCATGCATCTCCGCGAGCGGATCGGACCAAACACCCTTAAAGATATGAAGGCATAGCCTTTCGAACGTTTCCCAATATTTTGGTGGCACAATCTGTTTGGCCTGAAATTCCACACGAATACCCGATCTATAAACACCTTTTCGAATGTGATATTGCGCAAATTTCTGAGGCTTAGTCCATGCCTACACGATCGTTGTTGGCATAGGTACGATTGCTTATTCATTCAGAAAATATTAGGAACGTGCGCTTTGCGATACGAACGTGTCACGACAAGTTGGCGCGAGTTAATTGTGTTTGAACAATCCAGCCAGCAGCGGTGTTAAGACCATCTTCCGTGCGTCAGTCGGATCACAGCGCAGGATTTAGATATTGGAACTGGTAATCCCGGGCTCAGTCGGCGTCGAGCATTGACGCAAATTTGAGCGGTTGCCACCTTATTACTTCAATGCAGCGATTCTCGCCTGAAGACCCATTGCAGTTTGCACCTGCGCCGCTACGAGCTTCGAGACAACAGAAATGACGGCATCGCGCACTTCGGCCTGCCTGAGAAGCTCGTCGGCATTCTGTGTGAGAATGGTGTCGACGGCCTCAACAATGTCGTTGCCTGTTCTGGACCTGTAAAACTTGTCAAGATGCGCAAGGGCTTCATTGATCCAACAAATGCCCTCTAGCCTTATGAAGCTCCCCGCGTCGGTCGTCAGAAAGTGGCTGAAGGTTGTCAGGTCATCTTCGTCGCGAAGTGCACCACTCTGCGCCCAGCGCCGGTGATAGTCTGCTAAATCCGGCAACCGCGCCAAGACGTCAGCCGCTTGGCTCAACTGGCTGTGTGCATAAAAACCGAGCAGATTCATGAGCATTCGGCGCCCACGAAACCAACGCCGACCCGAAGACCAGTTTGCCGCGAATGCATAGTCGAGCATGTCTTTCCAGGCCGCTACGAAACGGTCGGGATTCGGACGTTTATACAGGAGAAGGAACCAGCTACTGGCGAAGTGCTCAATTGCGTGGTGGCCATTGGGACCAATACTGAGGATTGCCCGCCATAATGGCTCGGAATCGTCCGGCGTGGTGGCCATAACATAGTTTGGAGCCACATTTAGGATCGCGTACCCCAATCCGCTGGGTAGATCATACTCCTCGTCATTTTCACCATCGTCGGCGTCACCGTCGCGCTCACCCTCCATACGCCATGCTTCAAAAGCCCAGAGATTTGCTAGCAACGAGTGGTTTTCAACTACTTTGGAGACGGATTCGACGCTTTCGATGTCGAGTAGCCAGGCATAGCCAGCCTCTAACGTATGGCTACTGAGCCCAGCGACTCTCCGCCCCTTGCCGCTCAGACGCGCTACTTGGTCTGGGTATAGTCGTGCACGCCGACGCTCCAACAAACGCTCTGCCCGGCGCGCGACGTTGGCGGGATCGACATTCGCGAGCGTTGCTTCAATTCTGAAAGTTGGCTGCGACCGAAGACGTGCGAGCCAGCGCTGCCAAATGACTGCACGATCCTCCTCATCAAAGCGAGGCGAAAGACGATCCAGAGCAGCAGCGAGCAACATTATAAAGTTCAGCCGATACCAGGCGGGTCCGAGACTAAGCTTGTGTTGATAGGCTTCGGTCATCAGCGTACCAATTGCACCGCGGTCTCCGCTGGTAATCACGCGGACCAATTCCGCATCCCAGGTTTGGGGGTCTTCTGCCGTTAATGCGGCATCCAAGGCTCCCATTGCTGCGAAAGAAAGCGCTTCGTCGCTTGTGGTGCGATCCCGCTCTTCGTCACCGGTAGCCTGATTGATTATTTGCCGGATGAGCGCTTCCGCACGTTGTTTAGCCTCCCGGTTTTGTTCTATCCAAGCTCTGCCACGCGCAATCAACGTGGTTGCGGCCGCCGCAAACATGACCCGTCTATCCTGCCCCTCTACTTCTGGCTCATCATCCTCGCTCGCTAGAAGGCCAGCGAGATAGTCGCAGTCAGCCTCGTCAAGCGGCCCAGTTTGCGCCAAAACCTGTCGGCACTGATGTGGTAAGGTGATCGGTTTCAACGTAACGTTGGCCTCGGATTGATAGGCAATGACATCAGCCTGCAAATCGTCGGGATAGACGAGTCTCGAAACCAACTCGCCGGTCTCTTCGTCCGGAACCTGATGGCGATTGGCGGGATCGAACTCGCTGAGCAACATGCGCTGCTCCAAGTGTTCTTTCTCATCTTCAGGGACCGCCCAGGCAGCGGTTTTGTTAAGAAGGTTTCGGGTGAAGTCGGCGTCCTGCGCCGTGAGGTCGCCGATGACTGTCCGGAATTCCAGCCGCCGATGCGGGGCGAGTATCCAATCTCGCGCTGTGTTGAAGATCACTTCACCCTGGCGGGACCAAGAGTAGGTGTCGAAGTTCAATTCAACGTGTTTGACCCGTCCATGGTCCCACCAATAGAGTTCCTCAATCCCAGCGAGGGGACGGAGCGGTCCGAGAAACAGAGAGGGCTGATATTTACCGGCATTGACCAGCACGCCGAGGATTGCGGTAGACCCGCCCAGCTCCAGTAGCTGCTCGCACAAGGGACCGATGTCTTCGCCGGCGTCGATCTTGAGGACCAGCCAGCGCTCAAGAGCGTCAAGCGCACAATTTAGCTGCCCATTGGACGTCGAATTCTTTTGGGACCAGCCAAAGTGCGACCAAGTACCAGAGAATCTATGGGGGGTTGCGTCGGAAACCCGTACTAACAGACCTGGTATCGTTGCTCCGGGCGGCGCTGCTGAAACGAAGCGTTCAACCACAAAACCTAGCAGTTGTGTGAGGGCATCAAGAGCCGCATCAGGCTGGGTGTTCAGGAAGGTGAAGAATGGGCTCTTCCAAAAAGCCGTCGGATAACTTTCGTGGTCGAATTCGAGCCCGAGGTCTTCATCCAAGCTAGTGGTGCGGCCATACTCTCGGACTGGCTGATCCTCGATGATACATGAGAGGAGCACCTCCGATGCAGCGGCAGGATCGGTTCTCATGAGCGGAGCTAGAGCATTTGAATGAAGTACGGCATCGCGGAACGCGTCAATTAGGCGCGCTTTTGGCCCTAGGGGCCAGGGTGGCAGCTCTTCGCGGCCGGATATGAAGATCGAACTGGGGGAACTCCGTTGTGGTGGGCTATCCTTCAAGCGGGCGAGGCGGGCCGCGTGATCGGCAGCACGCAGTGCGTCGAGGTGTGCCTGCGTTGCCACCGCCATTGGTCGACGTTGCGCCATTTCAAGGGCAAATGTGGCCACCTCCTCAGGCAAGTCGGGCGCTCCAGCCAATGCGGTTCCATAGATCAACTTATCTGTATCGCCGCCGCCGTGAAAACGGCGCGCAGTACTCATGACCTGTTCGGTGCGGGCCGTCTCGAGCGCCACTTTTGCCATGATATCACGAAGCGGCATCGGCTGTTCGCCAAGCATGTGCGGCAAATTTAACCAGACTTTGCAGACACGCGCTACAACCGGTGCGCCGAGGTTCCCAATCCTCGTCGCGTGCCGACTTAGGAAGCGGCCCATCGAACCCCAGCGCTCCAAGAGCGGGAAGCGCATTTCTGCTTCGAGATAAATGCGCAGCCCATTGTCGATGTCTGCATCGCTCGAGATGCTAGGAATTGTGGCTACATGGAGGAAGCGATGAAACAACCGTTTCAGCAGCGCGCCGTCATCCGCAAAAAAAAGTTCGATCCTGTCATCGAGACGTTGATCAAGACGCGCATCGAGACAAAGTGCGTCGAGCAAAACGTCGCTCGCCTCGATATTGCTCGCAGCAGTCGTCTGCTCAAACGCACGGTCCCAACCTTCACGCGCCTGATCGGGGAGATCGAGAAGATACTGCCCGAGCAACCGAAGAGCGGGAATCCACATCGGCTGTGGCGCTAGTGCGGACCATTGCTCGACGTCAAAGGCAATTTCCTTTAGCCGCTGATAGCGTGCCCAATCTGATGCAAGATCATGTTGAAACTCGATTCGATTGAGTGTGTTAATAACTAGCGGCAATTCAATCGACCTCTGATCGAATGCTGCGAGATCACCGCTATCGAGATCGCTGATCGCAAAGCTTCGTTCGAATGCAGCGTCGCGGACAGCAAGTCTAACGAGCAAACGTTGAAGCTGGGTTGCCGCTGATCCGATTGTCCATCGTTTCCAAAGTCGATCCGCAATCTCGGCGCTCGAAGTGGGTACTATGCTATTTTCCTCGCTAAACGAGGTTTCGGCGGCGACTACCCAGCCAAGTGTCCTGAGGTTGGAAAACAAGGGTAGTACCGTAGAATCTTTGGCGATCCAGGCAAGTGAAGGAACACTGCAAAGGGCAGCCTGGACTGCGACGTCCGAAAGTGCTGGGACCCGCAATACTGGAAAACCAGAAAGCACTTCAGCTGCGCGAATTCGTGTCTCAAAGCCTAGCTGTGTAACTAAGATGATCTGCCACGAATTGTTGGTCGCAAGCGCTGATACTAGGCCGACAAGCTGCCGGGTTTTGGTAGAGTCGAGTCGTTCGAGCGAGTCGAGGATTAGCACTTTGTGCTCGCCCGGGCTGCGATCGAGTATGAATTCGAGGTCGTGGTTGAGGCCCAATGAGTTTCGTTCCACTGAGCTCAACGCAGCAGCAAGGGCATCTGAGCCTAGCCATAGCTGGGATTCGCCGCTGAATTCATGATCCAGCACATCAGCAATCAACGCTGATTTTCCCACGCCGGATTCTCCTACAACGATGCAGGCCTTGGCCGCATCAAGCATTTGAAGCATTTGAGAAGACTCTTGACTGCGCTCGACAAGATAACCGTTAGGGAGCGCTGTCTCTACATGGGCACGTTGATCAAGCGAAAGGTTCAGGAGAGCTCTCCATGACGTGGCGATGCTGGGATGCGCTTTGAGTTCAAATTGAGTAGTTAATTCTCGGAGGAGATCGCTCAAACGATTAACACCGTTGCCCAATCGTGCGGTCTCGGCACACTTTACCAAGGCGTCCCACAACCTGCTGGCCTCTTCGTGGGATTCGGAACTGAGTGCCGATCGACACCGTTGCTTGGCTTGCTCAAGGCTGAATGACGGGCTGAGCTGAAAGTCGAGTGGGTAAACTTCAAGCTTCGCAATCAGCGCGATCGTTTCAATATCTGTCGGTAGCTCACCATTCGATTTGCCTGGTTGCTGGACAGAATCGAACATTTTTCGGTGTTTCTGGCTGGCGTTAACTCTGCCCAATGCCAACGTCGGGTCAGGATCTTCACACCAAAGTTTGAGATCGGACCAGACTGCGTCAAACTTTGAATTACGCCCGCGCGTCACTAATCCTATGCTGTCGGTCCTCCTATTGAAAGGAGAGCCTGCGCGCCAAAGATCCCAGGCTGCCACAATGAACTCGGGCGGCCAGCCGGTCGCAGTAACTTGGACATTGCTCTTGCAGGAAATCGCAAGCCTGCGCGGCTCGCCTTCAGCATCGGCCCCAACGCAGACGAGATCATCGATCCGCCAGCCCGCAGCTCCTGCTTGCGCGAGGATTTCGACCCCGGGCACCGCAATTGTCGGGATTGGCATGTCTAGCAAAAACCGGCTCAGAAGATCAGCCGCGACAAGGTCTTCGAATGCGAACCCCGAGCCTGAAGTGGAGCGGGTTGTCGCCGAATTTGCCCGCCTTTTTGCTTTCGAACCCTTTGTCATAGCCAACATATAATACTTCTTTAGGTCATCGCAGAAGCAGATATGTTTCAGATCAAGCAAACCTTGCCGGTCGTTGACAGAAATGCCAGCGGAGGCCCGGTTTCTTGGCGGCCTGTCCTAACTAGTTCGAAGATCGAGTTGGTTGCATTGAATGTCCGCTCTGTCCAAGAGCGCTCTGTGATTTCGCACTTGCAGAGAAAGTCCGGTTTCCGCCCTTACTACCCAAATATACAAGCCGCAGCATCGGTCAATACGGGCTTGAATCGAACAACTGCTGCGGCGCGAATGTGAGTCCGGTCCGGATTGGCGAACGGCAAGTGCCGCCCGCTAACGTGGTTCAAATGTCGATCTGCTCGGCGATGCTCAGCGCATCTTCAAGTTCGACACCAAGGTATCTGACAGTGCTGTCTACCATTGTGTGTCCAAGCAGGAGTTGAACTGCTCTGAGATTTCCGGTTTTGCGGTATATCTCCGCTGCTTTGGTCCGGCGCAGCAAATGGGCGCCGTATCCACTGGGCTCCAGCCTGATCGCCGCCACCCAATCTCGCACAAGTCGACCATATTGGCGTGTTGAGATATGCGAGCGGTCGTGAAACCGGCTCTCGGAAGTCAGCCGAGAACACCATTTCTGCCGATGCATTCGGCTGCTACCAGTCCAAAATGATCCATGCCACGATAGCCAAGAATGTCATCTAAGCGCAGCTATGCCGACTTTGCTAAAGTGCATACATGGCTCACGATGGACATTCGCCAATTCAAACCGCAAGTTCTCCAAAGCTTCCGTTCTCAATGTTGAGCCCAACAATCGAGGCTATGACTTATCGAGTCATTTTCAGACCAACTTCGGCAGCCACACTCCTACTTGCATCATCGTGACAAAGCCGAGAGCTGAGTATTCCCACAAATGGAAAATTGATGTTATATAGAGAAATAGGAATATTAATTCTTGAGATGTAAGTCACCGGCACCACCGGGCGATCTTGAGTTGGGAGGTCAATATGCTTCGAGCTTTTGTTTATTCTATCTCACTGGGGCTGGCATCATCGACGGTCTTTGCCGACGCTGTTCCTAGCGAAGAAGCGGCGGAAGGCTTGTTCTCAAAGCAGCCGTATTCTCCATATGCGAACCGGACTTTCCCTGAGCGCCCGCTGTGGGGAGACTCGCATCTTCACACCGGGCTTTCGCTGGATGCAGGTGCTTTCGGGAACACTCTGTTACCTGATGAAGCTTGGCGCTTTGCAAAAGGTGAACAGGTCATTTCGTCTACGGGTCAACCAGTGAGACTGGCCCGGCCTCTGGACTGGATGGTTCTCACGGATCACACTGACCTAATGGGATTTGCCCCGGACCTTCAGGCTGGCAAGCCGGGCGTTCTTGCCGATCCAAAAGGTTTGGAATGGTACGAAGGTTACAAGGCAGGCGGCGAAGAGGCCGGCAAAGCGGCGTTCGACATCATCACCAACTTCTCGCAAATGACCCTGCCAGAAGTTCTTCTGGAATCTTACAGCCCGGGTGCAGACGCTTTTGCTTTTACTTGGGAGCAAATCGTTCTGGCTGCGGAAGAACATAACGACCCCGGCAATTTCACAGCCTTCATCGGATTCGAATGGACCTCTGTACCCAAGGGTTTCAATCTGCATCGAAACGTCATGCTGCGTGATGGGCCGATCAGGGCGCTTCAGATGGTGCCGCCGGTCACGCAACCACCCTTTGGTGATACCGACCCAAAGGCGCTATATGCATGGCTGGAAGACTATCAAGAAAAAACGGGTGGTCGGGCGGTAGCTTTCGCCCATAACGGCAACCTTTCGAACGGATGGATGTTCCCGACCGAAGACACCTATCACGGTGGCAAGGTAGACGAGGAATATGTGGCCGCCCGCGCGAAATGGGAACCCCACTATGAAGTCACGCAGATCAAGGGCGACGGTGAAGCGCACCCCCTCCTGAGTCCGGATGATGAATTCGCGGATTACGAAAACTGGGACGTCGGCAACCTCGACATAACCGAGCTGAAAACCGATGACATGCTGGCTGGAGAATACGCCCGAGAAGCTTTGAAGCGCGGTTTGTTGTTAGAAGAAAAGTTCGGCGTTAACCCATATAAGTTCGGCATGGGCGGCGCGACGGACAGCCATACGTCTCTGGCGACTGCCGAAGAAGACAACTTCTTTGGAAAATCCGTCAGTGTTGAACCTTCGGCCACGAGAATAAAGCATCCTTTCATCGCCAATGACCTTGGCGAAATTCCTGGCGACCTTCTTGTCGCATCGGGATACACGGCAGTCTGGGCGACCGATAATACTCGCGCTGCAATCTTCGATGCGTTCAAGCGACGCGAAACCTATGCAACCACCGGACCTCGGATCGGTCTGCGGTTCTTTGGCGGTTGGGGTTTCAGTGACGCGGATGTTGAAACACGCTTCCTTGCTGATGTGGGCTACACCAAAGGTGTTCCGATGGGCTCGGATCTGCGACCTCGCGAGGGTGAAGGTGCGCCCGCATTCCTGATCGCTGCACTACGCGACCCGGTTGGTGCCAATCTGGATCGCGTGCAGGTGGTAAAGGGTTGGCTGGATTCTGAAGGGGCCTTGCAGGAAAAGGTTTACGATGTGGCGTGGTCGGACAACCGTGTTGCTGACCAAAACGGCAAGATCCCTGCGGTTGGAAACACAGTAGATGTTGAAACCGCCAGTTGGACCAACACGATTGGAACTGCCGAACTTGTAACCGTTTGGTCTGATCCTGAATTCGATCCAAATGCACGCGCATTTTATTACGTACGTGCGATCGAAATTCCAACACCGCGTTGGATTCTTTACGATAAGCTGAGATTTGGCGCCGAATTGCCCGAAGACGCGGTGCTCACACATCAGGAACGCGCTTACTCTTCCCCGATTTGGTATACACCGGCAGAATAACACTGCTGATCACGGCGTTGGCAACCGAGGTAGAAGCCTTTACCTCGGCCCATCCACCAGACGATCGATTTGTGCGTCGCGTTGATTTTCTTGCAATGCTCAATCGACTGATGTCAGCATCGATACGTAAAACCGGAGCGCGTTTCATGCAGGAGCTTTCATGCGAATATTGAAAGAACCCCTGTTCCATTTCTTCCTGATTGGAGCAGCTATTTTCATTTGGTTCCAAATGGTTGCGCCGGAAAACGAGACTGTCGAAGATTTTGGGACAATAACAATCGACGAAAACGATATCGCGCTTTTGTCTGATCAGTTTGAAGCACGGTGGAAACGGCGCCCAAGCGATGCCGAGCTGCAAGCTTTGACTGATGCAACAATTCGCGAAGAGGTACTGGTCAGAGAAGCAAGAAAGCTTGGCCTTGATCGCGGAGACTCTGTGATCCGGTCTCGTCTCAGTCAAAAAATGGATTTCCTGACCGAAGCGATCGCCACGTCTGTTGTTCCGGAACACGAAGATTTAGAGGCCTTTTTGCAAAACAACTCGAAGCGCTATGCGACGCCCAGCAAGCTGGCCTTCATTCAGGTCTTTATTGGTGAGGAGCCAAACAAAGCTGAAGTCGAGGGGGTATTGGCCGCCCTGCGCGCGGGAGATGAGGTTTCCGACCTGGGCGGCTCGACACTGCTGCCCGCATCTATGCCCTTGACCGCGACCAGAGTGATAGACTCGGTCTTTGGATCTGGCTTTTCCAAGGGTCTTACAACATTGGATAAAGGTCAGTGGGCTGGCCCGATCCAGTCGGGTTACGGGGTCCATCTGGTTCAGGTGCAAGACATCGAACCTAGCCAAATACCCCCATTGTCAGAAATTCACGATGCCGTGCTGCGGGATTGGCGTCGCGTGATGAGCGAAGATCTGGCGCAGGCGCAATATGAGATTCTTGCTGCCAACTATGAGATCATAGTGCCGGCTCTCTCAGGTCAAACCAAATGAAAGCTGTATTTGGCCTACTGATTGCGTTGCTGATTGCGTGGGTCGCAGGAAATGCCTCGGCGCATGCGCTTGATCCGGGGTACTTGGAAATTCGCCAAATCACATCGGGCACCTGGAGCGTTCATTGGCGAAAACCCGATGTGAATGGTCAACCCATGGCGATCGATGTCATGGCGCCGGATGGTTGCACCCCGGCGCGCGGCCCTACCCCAATTTCCGATGGCAGAGCATGGGTTTCTTCCTGGGTTATCGAGTGCCGCGGGGATATTGCGGGCCAACCCTTCCAGATAGAAGGTCTGGAGGTTCAAAAGAACGACGTATTGGTCCGTGTGCAGCCCCTGCAGGCTGAGCCCACGACGCTTCGGTTCACACCAGAGACGGCCGTTCAGAACATACCTTCTGAACAGACCACATGGTCTGTTTTCACCGCGTATTTCCAGTTGGGTTTTGAACACATACTGGAAGGTTGGGATCATCTGCTGTTTGTCTTCGCGTTGTTTATTCTGGTCCGTGATCCGTGGAGACTGGTAGGAGCAGTCACAGCATTCACACTGGCGCATTCAATAACACTGGCACTGGCAACGCTAGGTTTTCTGAATGTCCCTGGTCCGCCGGTCGAGGCCATCATAGCGCTTTCTATTGTTTTTCTGGCGATGGAAATTGTTAAGGGTGGCGACGGGCGTTTCCGACTTTCAAAGCAGAAGCCCTGGATCGTTTGTTTCGGGTTTGGGCTTTTGCATGGCCTTGGTTTTGCAGGCGCTTTGGCCGATATCGGACTACCCTCAAACGATATTCCTGCGGCCTTGCTTGCCTTCAACCTGGGCGTCGAGGCCGGCCAGTTGAGTTTTGTCGGGGCCTTGGCACTTCTTGTCGCGATCTGGCGATTGATGGCACGTCCAGTTAGCCAAAGGGCGATTGTGATTACAGCCTATGGCATCGGTTCGGTATCGATGTACTGGCTCATAGAACGCATAAGTGGATTCTGAAGCGCTTTGCCTCGGTGTCGGTTCAGGTGCAACCGCGCAGAATGCGCCTGCGCACAAAAACCCACTTCGTCGCATGCCCAACGTTTGTTTGCCTGGGCAGCCATAGTTGCTTCCTGTCCAATCTGCGGATCGGACATGTCCGCGTTTGGTTGCGAGGGATCATTGAAACCAAACAAGTGAAGGGCAGATTTGTCCGCAACCTGTAAATCTGGGAAGTAAATCTCGCAGCGGCATGCTTGAATGGGCGGTTTTCACACCGCGCAGCGGCGCTGAGAATGATGCGGCTGTGACGACTTTCGTGCTGCGAGCGCACGCAGCGAGAAAACCAAATTCACGCTTTGGGCTCACAACAGACTCCGGTGCCACTGCAGAAAGGGCCCCCGCCCCACCAATAACTGATCATGCGGACGGCTCAAATCTGCCGTTCATGGGTACTATCCACGCACGCATGCGGCTCCGTCAAACCAGACATTGAAAAGCGGTCCAAATCAGTCGACACGCCTTTACAAGACTGAACAGATAGTGACGCCAGCTATCTATGCTTTTGGTTGCCGTTGCTTATTCATGAATGGCACGCATCTTGCATCTTTGTCTAAGCCGCACCGGCAAACCGCGCTCCAAAATCATCCCATGTAATTCAAACCTGTCCAGGAAGCCACAGAACGATAGCAGGGAACGCAACGAGCATTGCGATCGTCGCTGCATCCGCCAGAAAGAAAGGCGTTACACCTTTAAAAACATCCTGAACGCTTAGGTCATCACGCACGCCAGCCACTACAAAGCAATTCAGCCCGATAGGTGGGGTGATCAGGCAAAACTCGGCCATTTTGACTACCAGAATGCCAAACCAGATGGCACACATCGGGCCGGACATTCCAAAGGTACTATCGGCCGCACTTACCGCTTCACCACCGTTCAACGCCATGACGGCTGGGTAAACTACGGGCAACGTCAGCAGCAGCATACCTATCGCATCCATGAACATGCCCAGTACAGCATAAGCCAGCAGGATACAGATCAGAATGAGCATTGGTGACATCTCAAGCGAGGTGATCCAGTCGGAGAACGCGCTGGGTAGTTCGGCAAAACCCAGAAAACGAACATAGACCAGCACGCCCCAGATGATGGTAAAGATCATGACGCTCAGCTTGGCTGTCTCCAGCAACGCGTCTTTAAGTTCGGACCAGCGCATGCCCTGAAATAGCGCCATCAGAAAGACAACGAAGGCACCGATTGCGCCACCCTCGGTTGGCGTGCCCCAAGCATCGCCTCCGAATGGGTTGTAGACAAAGAAGATGATGGTAACGACGACAAACAAGATAGGCAGTGCGGGCGGAAGAGACATGAAACGCTCTTTCCATGTAAAGCCTGAGACTGCAGGACCAAAGTCTTTGATCACAACAGCCATGCCAATGATCAGCAAGCCATAGATCAAAGCTGAGAACATGCCCGGAATGAAACCGGCTAACAGCAGTTTGCCCACGTCCTGTTCCACGATAATCGCGTAAATAACCAAAATGGCCGAGGGAGGGATGAGCGACGCCAACGTGCCGCCTGCAGCGACGACACCTGCAGCAAAGCGCTTGTCGTAGCCGATCTTCAGCATCTCGGGGATGGCGATGCGGGCAAAAACGGCGGATGTGGCAACCGAGGCTCCGGAAACCGCAGCGAACCCGGCGGTGGCAAAGACGGTCGACACCGCCAGCCCGCCTGGAACCCAGGCGAGCCATCGCTTGGCGGCTTCGAACAGCGCTTTAGTCAGGCCCGCGTAATAGGCGAGGTAGCCAATAAGGATGAAGGTCGGGATAAGGCTCAGCGCTTGGCTCGAAATCTTAGAATGAGGTACCTGCCCGGCGGTTTTGACCGCCACAGTTACTGCTTTGCCGAACCGCGCTGGATCGTATCCAAATTTGGCCCAGAAGATCCAGATTAGACCAACCATGCCGGCAGTCGCGGCGGCAAAAGCCACACGCATTCCAAGCACCACAAGAACAAGCATTCCGCCCGAGACGATCAGGCCAATATCAATGGGTTCCATCAGAATTTACCTCAGTTGTCGTGGCCCGAGACATGCTCGGCTTCCATCGCAGCCTGGGTGGCGGCATCGGGAATCAACGGGACGGCGATAGGCGGCTGGTCAGGATGGCGAATCGCACGACCGTAGGCACAGAGCTGCAGAAAGAGCCTTAGGCAAAGCACGCTGAAGGCGACGGGTGCCAACAGTTTGGCGGGCCACAGCGGGATACTGATGTCAATGGAACTGTCGCGGCTCCACAGTGGGGCACCAAAGTCGAAACTGCGCGCGAAGTGCGCCCAGCTCCCCCAGATCAGCAAGACGATCAGCGCCAGAATGACGGCGGTTGTTACGAATTCGACGATATAGAGCGTCCGGCCTTTAAGTGCACCAACGAACATGTCCATTCGGATGTGGCCGCCATCGCGCTGCGCATAAGATATCCCCATGAAGGCAATCAACGGCATGGCCTGTTCAATCCAGTCGACATACCCGGGAAGCGGCGCATTGGCGATGTTCCGACCACCGACGGAGACAACGGCCATGACCATCAGAGAGAAAACCGCAAGACCGCTGATCAAAGCCAGAAAGCTCTCCAGTTTGTAGAGATGTTGATCGAGAATGCTGAGACGGCTGTCGTCGGACAGCACCAGGGATGACCCGGCCATCGTTGTGCTCCGCTATCAGGGGAATAGGCACCCGACGCCAGCTTGGCCGACGTCGGGTGGTGAGTGGATTAGCTACCGTTGGCGATCTTGCCGGTCACGAGGTCATAGAGCTCCTGCGCCGGAAGGCCGCGTTCGGTGTTTTCCGTAATCCAGGCTTCTGCTGCGGGTGCGGCGGCGGCCTCTTTGAATGCCGCGATTTCTTCATCGCTGAACGTGACCCGTTCGATGCCGCGTTGATCCAGCTCGGGGCCCCAAGCTTCCATCGTTTTGGTCTGGTATTGGGAAACGTAGTGATCCAGCGCTTCGTCTATCGACCCCAGCAGAGCTTTACGATGTTCATCGGACAGATCTTCCAGTGCCAGAGTATTCACGACGACCGGGCAGTTGACTGTTCCGGGGTTCAGGTTCGTCGTCCACCACGTACCGTTCTCAATAGTGCCAAAGGACATATGGGCGTGTGGTGCAAAGCTGACGGCTTTGACGATGCCGCTGTCCATTGCCTGACGTACTTCGGATGCGGACATCGAAGTCGGAACCGCGCCGACCGTCTCCATCGCTTTACCGATGCCGCCAGTCGCCCGTACGCTCAGACCTTCAAAATCGGTCAGAGATTTCGGCGCGTCACCTACCCCGACAAGGTTGTACTGCGGTAGCGGAGACGGCATCAGCAGAGTCGCGTCCCAGCGGGCCAGATCCTCGACAACGGCTGGATGTTGATAAACGGCCATCGACAGGTCAATTTCCTGTTCCAGCGATGTCACGCCCAGAAACGGCAGTTCCAAGACAGTGATCGAGGGGTTCTTGTCGCGGTGATAGCCAGCGCAGAACTGGGCCATTTCAAACGCACCAATCGAAATACCATCGAGGTTTTCTTTGTTCTTCGACAGGCCACCATAGCTGATGTTGAGTGTAAACTCACCGTTGGTCTTTTCGTTCACCAGTTCGGCCAGCTTTTCGACATGCTCTGTGAAAGCACGACGCTTGCCCCACAGGGATACGTTCCATTCGACGGCCAGTGCTTCGGATGCAACGGTCAGCGACAAGGCGGCAATGGCCGCCCGGTTAAGGTGTTTGCGCATAGTGGCTCCTCCCAGATCATGCAATTCGTTTGGGCGGAGTATTCAGAATGCGCGGCGTCCTGACTATGAAGGAAAATGCGCGCGTTTTCCCGGGCGCCCTGCGGATTTCCGCAGAGCTGTTTTCGCCTACAACAGAGCCTCTTTATCGAGACCAAGTTTGACGATCTTTTCGTTGAGCGTCCGGCGGCCAATCCCAAGCGCTTCGGCGGCGGCATCCATGCGGCCTTTATGCGCCTTGATGGCTTTGCCTATGAGCTCGCGTTCAAATGCGGCAACGGCATCGCGCAGGGTATCCGGCACTTCGTCGAAGTGCTGATCGCTTTGGATAGCCTGCGCCACCGAACCGCCTCCGCGTCGGGCCGCCAAAATGCGCCGTTCGCAGACATGGCGCAATTCACGCACATTGCCGGGCCAGTCATGTGCAAGCAGAGCCGCCAAATCGTCCTGATCAAGTTCTGGTACGTCTATCTCATAAACCTGCGCGTATTCGTTTAAGAAATGCGTTGCCAACAGAACCAGATCATCCCGTCTTTGTCTAAGCGGGGGTAACGACAGGACGACAGTATTCAATCGAAACAAAAGGTCCTGACGCAGGCGGCCTTCCTCGGCCGCCAGTACAACGTCTTCGTTGGTTGCTGACACGACCCTGAAGCTTACCGGCACCGGCGACACCGCCCCCACCGGCAGCACTTGTTGATCTTCGATGACCCTTAACAGCTTGGCTTGCGCCGCTGGTGGGCACGAGCAGATTTCATCCAGAAACAAGGTCCCACCCGATGCCGCCCCAAGCCTTCCGTCGGATTCACCCGCGACGCCGAACATTTCCGCTTCAAATGTATCGGCCGACAATGCGGCGCAATTCAGCGCCAGAAACGGTGCCTCCGGCGAGCGGCCCAAATCATGTAAAGCATGAGCAACCAGCTCTTTCCCGGTGCCCGTATCTCCCTGCAACAAAACCGCAACCGACGTATCAGCAAGATCAAGTACTTCTTGTCGCAAGTCTGTAATGGCGTCCGTTTGGCCCAGCAGGATGCGGTCAAGGCCTGACAGTTTGAACAGCCGGTCTTTGAGGCGGGCATTACTTCTTCGCATTCGGTATTGTTCGGCCGCGTGCCTCAGCACCGTAAGCAATCGCCGTGGTTCATATGGCTTTTCGATGAACCCATATGCCCCGTCCTGTATGGCCTGAACGGCCATCGGGATGTCACCATGCGCCGAAATCAGTACGACCGGAGGCGCCACATGCCTGTCCAGGCTGGCCAGCAATTCAAGTCCCGACATGCCGGGCATACGCACATCGGATAAAATGACATCGGGCGAGGCGTTAGCCAGATGCTCCGTCACCTGGGTCGCGCGTGGCAAGGCGTTGACAGACCAGTCGGCGGCTTCAAGCAACTCAACAAGAGACTGTCGCATTGATTTGTCATCATCAACGACCAGAACTTTGAAGGGTTGCTGCAGGTTCATTCGTCCGTTTCTTCAGTATTTGAGGCTATCGGGAAGGTGACACGGAAAATTGTTCCGCCGCCATTTCGATTTCGGGCCGTCATTGTGCCATCGTGATCTTTGACAATGCTAGTGGAAATGGCCAGTCCCAAGCCCATGCCTCTCCCGCTCTCTCTTGTGGTTACAAATGGCTCTTGCAACTCTGCCAGCGTTGCCTCGCCCAACCCGTGACCGTTGTCCTGAATTTCCAACACGACCTCATCACCAGAAGCCATGACAGCGATATGGATTTCAGGCGCATCCGCTTCATCCGTAGCATCTATGGCATTGCGCAAAAGATTTGTGATGACCTGTTCGATCCGCAGGGCACTGCCCCGGATAAACGCCGGACCAGTCGACGCATCAATTGAGATTTTCACCTTACCCTGTTCGATGTTTGGGGCAACCAGAGCCAACGCGGCATTAACCGAAGTGCGTAAGTCTACGTCGTCGAACGCCTCACTCTCCGACCGTGCAAAAAACCGTAACTGGCGTGTGATCCCTTCCATCCTGTCAACCAGGTTGCCGATTTTTTGTGGCAGCTTGGTTTCACCGGAAGATGAAATCTCTGCAGCCACCAGATGATTGCGCATCGCCGCGATGGGCTGGCCCAGCTCATGCGTCACCGACGCGGATAGTTGCCCCAGAGCGGCCAGTCGGCTTGCGCGCTCCAACTCGCCCTGGGTGCGTCTGAGGCTCCGCTCGGCTGTCTTGCGGTCGTCGATTTCGATGGCAAGCCTTTCATTTGCTTCGCGCAGCATTGCTTCTTCCTCTTCGGACCGCGCCAAGGCAGCGCTTACACGTCTCGCACGTTGTATCTGGAAGAAGATAAATGTGAGCCCCGCCAAGAGGACAAAAACTGCAGTTACAAGCCAACTGCGCGCTACAGCCTGATCGTCACTTGCAAAATAGTGAAGCGACCAGCCATGAGGCAAATCCGTTGCTGCAAGATGCAAGCGCTTCGTCCCCGCAATTCTGGCCTGATCTCCCGGCAACTCAACCCAATCCAACGCATCTAAGGCTTGCCCCGGAAACTGCCGGGCGTTTCGAATTCGCTCTCGCTGTGGTTCTGACAATGGCGTCAACGCGCGATATTGCCAATCCGAGTTCGAAGAAAGCAGAATGACACCGTCTTCATTGGCCAAAAGAACCTGTTCGCCCGAGTTTTTCCAACTATCCTGAAGATTAGAGAAATCGATCTTAATCGCTATGACACCAGTTGAATCACCCTGGTCGTCAAGCACTGCGTTGGCGATGAAGTATCCTGGCAGACCAGTCGTCGCCCCGATGGCATAGAAGCGGCCCTGTTTACCAGAAATGGCACTTTGGAAATATGGGCGGAAAGCGTAGTTCTGGCCAACAAAGCTCCCTGTGTCGCGGTAGTTCGATGCGGAAATCGTGATCCCGTCTTCGTCCATCAGGTAGATAGCATCCAGCTCCGCCCGCTCCGCAAAATCCTCAAGGCGTCGGTTTAAAGCTCCGGTGCCGTCTCCTTCGGCTGTTCCAATTACAAAGGAATCTTGTGACAGCACATATGTGAGGTGGGAAAATCGTTCGAGTTCGCTGTTTACCGAGCTTTGGTAGAGAGAGAGCCGGCCCTGAGCTTTCGAAAGCTCCTCCGAAACGAAGTACTGGTAAGAAACCAAATAAAGGCCAATGCTGGCGACAATGGCTACCAAAATACCTACAATATACGAAGCTGATCGCATTGAATGCCCATGAACTGCGACAGCATAGGATCACAGTAGGTATTAGCCGTCCATCCCAAGAGTTCTAATCCGATATTTGGATGTTCAGGCCAAACAAGAATGACCGAGTAGTTTGAGAACGCAAAGCAATGAACGAACCCGCCGAAACAACTATGTGCATTGCGCAAGCAGACTCGGCCCTTAGCAGACATCCATCGGCTTGTCTCGATGCTGCAGTCGCAGCCCGCATAGCTGCCGTTCGTTGCGCGTGCAAAATCCTGTAGAACGGAAACTCACAGTCTGCGGGACTTTGCTGCCGTTTGCGCTTGAAAGATCAATGTCCGCTCAGCAAATGGCCACACCTGCTGACGACATCTTCTTTTCAGCGCTTTCCGTCGGTGCGGCTGCGAGCGCCCCCTCTTTCACGACGGTGACGTCATAGCCTCGTTTTCTGGCCGCCAGCGCCGTCTTTTGCACACAGTAATTCAAGTCCAAACCAACAAGGCGCAGCCTGCCGACGTCGTAACTCTTTAAAAGAGCACCCAGTTCGCCCATTTCGAATGCGTCCTGCACGCGCTTAACAAGCACATGGTCGGGTAGAGATGTAAAAACCTCGGCAATTTCGGTCCCGTCGCTGCCCTCTATCGCCTGCCCTTTCATCAAGAGTTTTGCCACTGCCTTGGTTGAAGGGATCGACCATTCCTGACGCACGGCGATGACGGGATGGCCTTGCGCTTTCGCAGCTTCTACTTCCGAAAGAATGACACCTGCGGCGGCTTCTTTTGCGGCGTTCGAGTACGGACCGCACTCCCAGAATACCGACTGTAGATCAATCAGCAGTAGTGCTGATCCATTCCGGTCCGATATCGTTTCTCCAACACTGACCGCGCCAATGCGTCTTATACCGTTGGCGAGCCAGAGAATTAGGAGCAAGACCGCGGTGGCCAAGATAACACCGAAAGTCATTCGCTCTCTCCCGCTTGGGTTTTTAGTCTGTCCGTCACTGTGAGCACGACCTCAAGCGCCGTGGAAATGCTCTCACTGCGTAGGTTCGCACCAACCCTCTCCATAAGCTTCATTTCGTTCGAAATGATCTCTTCGATGAGGGTGCGACCGTGATCGGTCAACGCCAGGACAGGAGACCGCTTGTGGCGAGGATTTGGGCGTTGCTCGACCAGACCTGAGGCCAGCGTCTCATTGCACATGATCTGAACGTATTGCCGTTTGATTTCGAGTCTTGCCGCAATCTCTGGGACGGTCTGCTCTCCGTATTTGTCCAGCATCTCCAGAACGGCGCGCATCCGGACTGTTAGGTTGGTTCCGACCAAGCCCGCTTCTACGCAGGCTTCTGCGGCCTGCATCAAAGTGCGTGACATCCAAATCAGTTGGTGAAGTTGTCCTGCTTTCATATCGACATTATACATGTCATTTTGACAAGTGCAATGTCATCTCTAAAAAAGCTGACATTAGTACATCGTGCAGCATCCGGTAGGTCTGGGCTCAGCGCTGCCGTCGGAGAAAACGCAGTATCTAGCTGGCGGACATGCTAGCCAAATATGAAGACGGCCCAGAGCTGCCGACCGTCGAGAGCGCTGATGCCGCATTGCAGCTTCCCAGAAGCAGACATTGACGAGTGGTGGCTCGACCGGTGAACGAGATGCTGCGTTGCGCCCGCCGAACCTGCCGTTCGCCGCATTCGCGAAATTAGGGTCTGTAGAACTTACAATCTGCGGACAAAGCCGCCACCTGAAGTCGTTGATTTTAGGTCTGTTTTGAGATCAACGTGCCTGCTCACGGTCGAATTGCATGCGAAATTGTCTGACTCCGTCCATCTGTTAACACGACCAAAATACAAATGGCTTAAGCATATCCAACAAATTGCGGCCCAAATAGCGAAATGTGATTACTAAATTTGAGCCTCGGATAGTCGTGGCAGAAGGCAACTTTGTCTTCGTCGCCTGAGATGCCACCATCGGCGAGAAGTCTTGGGCTTTCTTCGACCTATGGCTGGTTGAGGACGAAATGGTCGTCGAGCATTGGGATGTCGTTTCACCCACCCCGGCGGAAATGGCGAACGGGAAAGGTAAGTTCTGATTTTTGGGGAGTATCGGTGGACCGGAATGGGCTGGCTCGCCAAGAAACTCGCCCGGCTCAGTACTTTGCGACAAAGCCGATTAATTTTTATCGGAAAGGCGCCAAACTGGTTGTTCACCAAAGCCTCGGATCGTCTTCGCGCCCAAATCTTCCATGTCGAACTCATCGTTGAGGATCTGCGCAACGTTGCCTTGCACCGTAATTTGCATGGGTTCGGAAAACTCCTGAAGTCTGGAAGCCAGATTAACCGCCGGTCCGAAAATGTCGTAGACGTACTTTTGAATGCCTACGACAGACCCCACAACGGAACCCGAAGCCAACCCGATCCTGCACCGCCACTGATGGGGGTGGCTCAGGTTTCGGCGGTTCAGATATCGCACGAACCTTATTGCAGTATTGGCAATCGCCTTGGCGTGATCAGGGGTTGGGTCCGGCAAACCGGCGACGGTTATGTAGGCATCACCGATCGTCTTGATACGTTCGCAACCAAACTGTTCACCGATGCGATCAAACGCGCTGTAGATATCGTTCAGTTCGGTTACAGTGACGCTTGGATCTTGCGCGGCGACCATCTCCGTGAACCCGACAAAATCGAGCATCAGCACCGACACCGGATCATAAAGCTGAGGTGTCACGACGCCAAATGTTTTGTATTCTTCATAAACAGATCGCGGCATCAGGTTCAGCAGTAGTTTTTCCACCTGTTCCTTTTCCCGCTTCAACTCGCGCGTGTTGCGTTCGACCATCATCGAGTATGAATCGATCATCGACTCCAACTCTTTGATGCGGGTGATATTCTGACAAACGAGAACAAGCACATCCTCATCCGCGACCGTAAAATCGAGCGCGATGACCAACGTTCTGCGCTTTTTCTTGAAACTGATCTCCGACGTGTATCGCCGTGTCTCAAACAGGCTTTTTTGAACCGTAGTCAGATCCAGATCGGGAAAAAGCTGCTGCAGATGATCCGAATGATTATCGCCAATGAACCACTCGTCAAATGTGTCATTGCGGAAACCGAACTTCAGCGTTTCACGATCCAAAAGTGCAACGCCCACGCCAATCGCGCGCAGCAGTTGTTCATTGATGGCTTCTATAGTCATGGCTTACCTAACAATCAGGGAACGGCGTTTGCCGAATTCCGTGACAACCGCGTCAATGTCTTCTGCGGCCACGTTGTGTTTTTCCAGAGCACCTTGCAACACAGCTTCGAGCTCATCGAAATGGGCGTTTGTGATGTCCAGATGAGAATGCATGCGACGCAACTGTTCATCCGTGTACGAAGCCGGGCCGCCAAGAAGTGACGCAATAAATTTGGTCTGGTGGTCGACCATCCGGCTCATGTCGACATTGTCGAAGAAGGGTCCGACCTCATCGTTATCCAGAAGAATGTCATAGAAAGAGATCACGATTTTGCTGATCCTCGAAAAACCACCGTATTTCTCATAAAGTGTAGGTGCAGCCATACTAAAACCTTTCCAAAACTGACTAATCGGACATGCCTGTCGCAAATCGTCACTGCTCTTTCGCATAAAGCCAAAGAGCAGTGAGTGCGGGTAATGTGACTAGTGCCGCTGTGCGATAATCTCGGCATATTCCGATGAAATGCACAGCGTTTCATTGGTCGAGATGTCGAATTTCTCGATCAGCGCCATGATATCGTTGCGCAGCGCGGCTTGCCCTTCGGTATCCAGAGCGTCAAAGGCCTTTTGCATGGGGCCGTAGAACGTCCGGAAGTACTCCAGAAAGTGTTCCGCTGATCTGTAACGGAACATGAAGTTCTTGCGTCTGAACGACGTAATATCACAATTGGCGCCGAAGGTGTCCTCGACCCAGTCCTGGCTTCCCCACAAAGCGGGTGATTGTACGCCAGCGGGTGGCGGCACATGCTTGCCAATTGTTTTGAACAACTGGCCGATAAAGCTCTCGAGTGTCCAGTTCGCCATACCGATCTTGCCGCCCTGTTTCACGACGCGCTGCAGCTCCGCGGCGGATTGCTGTTGATTTGGCGTGAACATTACCCCGAACGTCGACACGACGGCATCAAATGACTGATCATTAAAGGGCAGGTTTTCCGCATCAGCGACCTTGTAGGTGACAAATAGATCTTCCGCCTTGGCGCGCTGGCTGCTGGCCTCCAGCAGGGCTTCGACATAATCCGTCGAGGTGACATTGCAAAAGCGCCGCGCAAAGGCCAGTGTGGCGTTACCATTCCCGGCTGCAACATCAAGCACTTTGGCATCCGGCATCATATCCATGGCCTCGGCAAGTTCTTCGCCGGTGATCTGGAGCGTCACCCCAACTTTGCTGTAATCACCTGACCCCCATGCAACGTTTTGCTTGGCTTTGATTGCAGTGAAATCCGTTGTGGAGTTGATTGCAGTTTGAATACTCATTTCTTGTTCCTCCTGGCGATTACTGGCTTGACACCAGCGGTTGAAATCCGAGCTGCGACACAGAGCGCAGACGGCTTATGCAGCTTCCCGTTCCGGCCAGCTGATGTTTACGACGGGCCGTTCTGCACTGGCCACGTGCTCAAGAATTCTCGAATTGGTCCACTCGGGCTGAAAAACCGGCGCCATGTGGCCAAGCTCTGGTAGCAATGCGATCCGTGCGTTCGGCAAAGCCTTAGCAATAGCGACCGACACATGCTGGGTGATCTCTGGTGACTCCAAGCCAGTCATGACCAACGTGGGAACTTCGAGACTGGACAGATCCTTCAGCGTCCAGTTTTCGGCAAACCCGTTAGCAAAATCGGTCATGATTGAAACGATCTGCTGAGCAAAGCGGTTTTGAGCGGGAACGGGCAGCGCATCCCAGAACCCCTTTTCGTTCCAGAAGTCCAGAAAATGACGCATCCCAGCTTCGGCGTCGCCATCGGCAGCCGCAGCCGTCACTACGCCAGATAGCAATTGGATCTGACTGAACAGTTGCCGGCTGACCGTGTCCCCATGCTTGAGAAAATGAAAGGTCGCAGGTTCGTAGACAGTCAGGCTTTTCACAAGATCGGGACGCATCAGCGCGATCTTGATGGCGACACCTCCCCCATTGGAATGACCAACCAGATGCACGGCTCGCCCCATGGCCTCAATTTCCCGGATCACGGGGATTGCCGAAACCGCCGCTCCTTTCTGTGCGAAGTCTCCGACCAGAGGGGCGTTGCCATAGCCGGGCAGATCGAAGGCATGAACTTCAAAGCGGCCTTCCAGATCCGCTGCCAACTGGCACCATTGTCCTCCATTCGATGCTGAAGAATGTAAGGCAACAACAGGTGTGTTTATCGTTTCAGTATGTTTAAATGAAATGGTCATCGTACTCACCCAATTACATTAGCGATGGGAATTAACTGACCTTCCAATGTTTCAATGTGATTTCTGAAAGCAGCGCAAAATGTTTCATTTGTAGCTATGTGACCCAAGTCACTCAACGCGCTATCCACCTAGAACAAAGACAGATTTTAGGCAGACACTAGAACGGAGTCACACACTCTGAAACAATTGAAACACAAGGCTCTGATTTTGAAATGGCACTGAAACAATGGTATCTTAGAAATTTGGGATGACGATGGGTAAGGCAAACGATCTGGCAGAAGTCGAGAAGGCAAGAGATCTTCTTCGTGACGCCATTGAAGCGCTCAAGGAAGGGTTTGCCCTTTACGATGACGATCGTCGACTTGTTATGTTCAATCAAAGATATGCCGAGATGAACAAAGGGGTCGCGGACCTGCTGGAGCCCGGTCTAGACTGGGAAATACTGATGCGGGAAACCGCGCGCCGGGGGATCTATGCCGGCGCCATAGGCAACGAACGGCAATGGGTTTCAGATCGGCTGGCCAACGGTATCGAGTTTATTCAAGACTATGAGTTGACCGAAACTGACGGGCGAACTTATCTGGTTTCCGTGCATCCGACGGAACTCGGTGGTTTTGTTGTCACGCGCGAAGACATTACCGCCCGAAAGCAGGCCGAAGTCGAAGAACGCGACGGTGATATTCTGATCCGTAAGGTTCTGGATGCCAGCTCGGCGATTGTTACAATGGCGCGGATTGGTGACGGTCAGATTTTGTACCGCACACCCGCCGCTCTTCAGATGTTTGGCCCGGCGCGGTCAGCAAGAGAACATTATCTCAGGCCAGAAGAGCGCGCGGATTTTATCACTTTGCTTTTGGCTGATGGGCAGGTGAAGGACTACAAACTTGATCTGGTTAACGCGGAAGGGAAAACCTTTCCCGCCTCGATTTCTTCTCAGTTGATTGACTACAAAGGCGAAGAAGTCATCGTTACCAGCATTATCGATCTGACTGTTCAAAAAGAGGCGGACGCCCTCATCCGTCAGGTCATGGAGGCCTATCCTGCCGCCATCAACATGACACATGCCGAAACCGGTGAAGTGCTTTTTGCAACGCCGGAAATCAGAGCGTTGTTTGGGGACTCCAAAAACTCAAGATCGTATTATGCAGATCCCAACGAGCGCCAACGCTATCTGCAGGATCTGCGACAGGCGGGCTGGCTGAAAGACTGCCGCATGGAATTTGTCGACGTCAATGGGCGGGCGTTCTGGGCTGCGGATTCATCCCGCCTTATCGAGTTTAATGGCGAAGAAGTCATCGTTTCAAACACGCGCGACCTGACCGACGAGCTGGCGATCGAAGCAGAACTTGAAAAACAACGAGAGCTGGTCTTTCAGAACGAGAAGATGTCCGCCCTTGGCGAGCTGCTTGCCGGGGTTGCGCATGAGCTGAACAACCCGCTCTCTGTTGTTGTGGGCCATTCGCTCATGCTGAGAGAAGAAATTTCGGATCCCGATTTGACTCACAGAATCGAAAAGATCGGCAACGCCGCCGAACGCTGTGCAAAGATCGTAAAAACCTTCCTTGCAATGGCGCGTCAACAACCCAGCAAGATCGAACATGTCGACGTAGCCGGAATGATCGAGACCGCAGCGGATGTCGCGGGTTACGGCAGCACGTCGGATGAAATTCGAATTCTGCGAAGCATACCTGCGGATTTGCCACCTATTGCCGGAGATGCTGATCAGCTGACGCAGGTCATCCTCAACCTGATAATCAACGCAGAACAAGCGATGACGTCGGCCGGCATCGGTGACGAAATCATATTGTCTGCCGAAATCAATCCGGGCAAAGGGATTGTGGAAATTACAGTTCGGGACAACGGACCCGGAATTCCCAAAGCCATTCGTCAACGCATTTTTGAGCCATTTTTCACCACAAAAGAAGTAGGCGACGGAACCGGAATTGGATTGGCATTCTGCCACCGGATCGTCCTGTCTCATGGTGGTCAGATCGGGTTGGAAAAAACTAACGAATCTGGAACTTGTTTTCGGATCACCCTGCCTGTCGCGGTGTCTGACGCCAGCAATATTGACGAGCCGCCTGAAATCTCACCGAACGTTGTCAGACACCGGGCCCTAATCGTAGATGATGAAGTCGAAGTAGGTGAACTGAACGCCGGAATTCTTAGAAAAGAAGGACTTTATGTTGATTTTGTCACGTCGGGTGAAGAGGCGCTCAGCCGTCTGCAATCTGCCAAATACGATATCTTTCTAAGTGATTTGAACATGCCGGGCATTGACGGTCGCAAGATCTATGAAGCTCTGCTGATACATTTCCCTCATATGCTAAGCAGAACAGCATATATTACCGGCGACACAATGGGGGAAAGCTCATTGGGATTGCTGCGCGAATCCGGTCTTCCATACCTGGAAAAACCTGTCTCTCCGTCAGAGCTCAGAATGCTTGTCGGAACACTACTCGCCGACCAGAAGGACCGCTCCGATGGATAATCAAGACGCTCACATACTGGTTTGCGATGACGAAATCGATGTGCGCGAGATGCTTCAGGAATACCTGAGCAAACGTGGCTACAGGGTTTCCGCCGCGTCTGGGGGGGAAGAACTTCGGGCGATAGTTTCAGCGGAGGTCGTAGATGTCATGATTATGGACATCAACATGCCCAAGGAAGACGGTCTATCAATACTGCGATCCCTTCGCCCAGAAAACACAACACCAGTGATCATGCTCACTGCGGCGGGTGATGTTGTAGATCGCATCATCGGTTTGGAAATGGGTGCCGACGACTATCTGGGCAAACCCGTCGATCTTCGAGAGCTTGAGGCCAGGATCAAGGCGATCCTGCGTCGCGGGGCCATCACTGAACCGGCGTCAGTCACGAACGACAGTCATGGAGCACGTTTTGGTGACTACACGTTGAACAACGAAGCGGCAAAACTTCTGGCCCCTGATGGATCCGAAGTTCAGTTGACCGCAATGGAATACAGGTTGCTAAAGGTTTTCGCGGATAACAAAGGACGCGTCTTAAACCGAGATCAGCTATTGGAACAGGCTCACGATCGATCCTGGGATCCTTTCGACCGCAGCATCGACATCAGAATTTCCAGATTGCGCCGCAAGCTCGAATCCAACCCCGAAAAGCCGGAGATAATCAGAACCGTACGCGGAATCGGATATCTGTATGATCCAAAGCAATAACACCCATGAGTAACTTGTGCTCGCTGTAGACCTCGGAGCAAACACAGCATCTCTATGGCAATACCGCCTACCTCGGCAAACGGCCCATTCCGAACATTGAACACCCAAGCAAGATTCTGCGGTCGCAGCCTGCTTTGCGGTCATTCGCTGCAAGCGCATAATTTAACTGCTAACGAATTCACACATCGCGGGACATTCCTACCGTTCGAGAGATTTCGTTGGAGGTCTGCTTTATTCTGCCTAATAGTGTCAACTCCATCGCCAAAGTAAGATGTTAATGGCTTCGGACCCTACGACGTGTCAGCACACAGCTTTGTTTGGATCAACAGCGCAACCTTCTATACACTGCTGGCGGATTGCCCAAGTAAACATGGTTTACATCACGATTTCTCGTGCTGCCGTTTTTTTGCTATACTTGACTTTGTATACGCAAGCGCCGCGAATTTTGAGCGCCCTGCGGAATATTGAAGCCAAGGGTATTTAGATGACTGATGTTATTTCATCCATAAGCGGAAATCTTCATATTGTCAGACGTTTGGTTGCGGGCTTTGTGGTGATCACCTTTGCCGCATTCGCACATGTCGAAGTGATAGAAACCGCCACCCAGGAGGTCTACAAAGAACTGATGAAATCTAACGCCGTTCTTTTCGCGACGGTGTTCCTGCTCACGGCTTATTTAGTTGGCTCATTGGCCGAATTTGCAGGCAATAGTCTCCTTCTGCATTTTTCCAGTGTTCTGGCTGAAACCTTTGGCTACCCGCTAAAGCGCTTTTTTTGGCTTCCGATTCCGTATCGCTTTGTTGCGGTTCTCTTTTGGTGGATCATCGGTGGATATTTTGTCGCCACTTATCTTCTCATCCGTCGGATCTTTGGCGTACCCAGCTACAAGATTCGTCTCGAGGAGCATTTGGATCAGCGAGGCAAAGACCTGTTTGCAGGTCTCAGCCCTGCGGTGAAATTTGGACTTCTGCACCCTACCAGCATACATTACGAACATGCAGCCGAAGAAATTCTGCAACGAGCTGGCGAAAGACGTGCTTCAGTAACCAGCTTTTTGGACCGACAGGCGGACGCATCGACTGCGATAGCCGCGGTTTTGATGGGGTCGCTGGTCTATTTGGCGCTGGTGGTCCCAAACTTACAAACCGTGTTTCAATATCCAGAACGCTCCGAGGTAATCTACTTGGTACCGGAGGAGCTCGAAGTAATCCCGCAAGATCCTTTCGTAGACGGCGAGGGCCACCTTCCCCCTTCAGGAGAAGACCGGACCAGTGACACTCCGGTTGTTGAGCCTTCGGTCGCCAACGACCCCATCGAAATTCCAGTTATCGTCGAAGAACACGCCGACTTTGATAGCTATCGCACGGTCGCAGTGATCATCTCGATCCTTCCATTTCTGATGGCGTTGTCATTCTTCTTCCTCCAGTTCCGGCGTGACGCGGTGATCACGATGATACAATCGGCAGCGTCCGAATGCCGCGAAACCGGCACCCTTGATGATGGCCCTGTGACGGTGATGTACAGGACTGCGCGCCAAAGCAAAGCCAGCCGGTATGTGTTTGGTGTTCTTTGGATGGCAGTGCTGGTGTGCATCCCTTTGGCGGCAATTCGATGGGTTGTCGCAGAAGACCCGTTTTTCCTGTTCGGCGGCGGCCAAGACACTGTGGTGCAAGAGGTCGGCCGGTTCGTTTTGCACCGCCTTTATTGGAGCGCACTTCTCGCCATTTTGGTATTCAACGCGCTCAACGTATTCAGTTGGCGCACGACACGGTCAAGAACAGCGAATCTCGTGGCCTCCACCCTTTTGGGGATCGGCTACTTTATCGTGTGGGCAGCGTTCAGCCTGATCGTCATGGGCGTCGAATATGTAACCGAAACAGAACTTCGGGCTTGGCAATACGATGTGGTGGTCTCGGTTCGGCACGCCGCCGGGTTTGTTCTGGGCGGGTCACTGACCTACGCCTATCTCAACGACAAACTCTCTTTTGCCAAATGGACGCGTCAGGAAATCATCTTTGCGCTTCGCCTCTTCGTCGTCGCAGCACTTGCCGAATTAGCACTACAGCTAATCGCAACACTAACTTACGGCATCAGTATGTTAAACTATAGCATCATAGATTTCGGAGGGATCATCTATGATGTCGCGTTTTTCTTTGGCGTCGCATTCGCAATTATGTTTGTGGGCCGACCAGCAGCGGCAAGATCATGGCGATCCTTTCGCTGGCTTTGGAACCAGTCGCTTTGGTTCGCCGCCGCCTCCCTTGTTTTTACGTCAGTCTATATCGACATGCCATTGATCTTGTTTAGGGGTTTTGACATTTCTATAGAAGGCTTTGATTTGGATTTTGGAACCTTCTTTATCTACGCCCTGGGCGGTCTTCTTGTGTCTAGAATCCTACAATTCCGCACATCCGCTAAGACTGCGATCTAACTGAGATTTGCAACTCCCATATAGCGAAAGGCGCATGCGGCCCGAATGCCTACAGTAACTGGTGCGTGCCGTAGGTGCCGAGATTGCTCTAGTCGCGTGCAAGTTTCATGCGGCGTGGGAACAGCCTTCTTACAAATGGCGGCATCTATCTCTCTAGGCTTGGAGCCGACATCCGATCCTTTCACTCTGGCAGTTGACGAACAACTTGGCGACAAATGTCGGTAAAGTGTTGTAAGCGGCCCAATGCGCTCGCAGCTGCCAATTCACTCAGCGACGGCGGCTCTGGGCTCAAAGCGGAATTCCCTTTTCGGGAGCATTATCATCTTTCTTTAATTCTAGATTGTTCCTGAACCAACTGCCTCCACCACTACTGCAGTTGCAAAATATCCGGTACGCAGAGTTTTCTTTTGGCAGGCATTTTGTCTGCACCATCTGATCGTTTCAGTCGCTTCGGGCCGTCCTTGACCTTGATTTTCGGCTTAGCTAGCGGGCCTTTTAGAGTCACTGGCCAGGGGCTTTTCGAAAGAGGTTCGCCAATCTTACGGGGCTGTAGATCTAAATCCAAGACCTTGCCAGCCACATCGACGCCGCCAAAGACCACAACTTGGACATGATCCGTTTCCAAGGTGGTTTGTTTCGTCGAAATACTTCCATTGGAGATACTAATCGGCGCGCGCAAGCACACGATCGGAGCAACCTTTTGTTTTTCTTTGGTAAACACCCAAGGTAGCACACCCAGCCCCGCCAAATCCAAAAGCTGGGTCTCGATCGAGCCATCACGTAATGAAACTGTGGCGTTGCCGTTCATGCTGTTGGCAAAGTGCTTGGGTGAATCGGTTCCTCCTGACACCGAAAAATCTGCATAGATCGTACCGCTTGCACCTTTTTTGAAGTTCAGACCGTGAAGAATATCATCCAGCTGCCAGCCGCCTGCCTTGCCGGTCAACGTGAGCAGGTGCGCGTCGTTCGATAGATCCATTTGCCCGCTGACGTCGAAATGAGCGCCACCGTATTCAAATTTCAAAGGCCCGGCCTTAAGCTCATTTTTGTTAAGCGTCAGTTCGCTCTGCAAACTGCTGATGCTTTTGGCGCCCTCTATGTGCCGAAGGTCAATGTCGACATCCATATCCATACCGGACAAGAGAACTGAACGCCCAATTGGTTTGAGCGTCACATCTCTCAAAGGGCCAGTGTCATCTGCTTCTTGATTGACGTCTTCCTCGTCGGGCTCCGTACCGCCTAGCTTCCGCAACTGTGCGGCGGTCTGAATGATAGCTCGAATATGATCTATCTTTATCAGGTCACTCTCTATGGAACCCTTCAGCACAGGATCACTTGTTGCATCATCAAGATCGGCGACAATTTCCAGGACAGATTCAGCGACCTCGACATTGGCACTCGCGTTCCAATCGGTGCCTTCGCTAGCGAGGTCAATCTCAAGGCGAGCCTGTCCGGATTCCACGCGTTCAAGCGATAGTGCCTCCAAAAGGTCCGCTCCTGACGGGACTTCGACATCAATTGCTAAATCCAGGTCCTCGAATTTGAGTACATTCTTCACAGTGCCATGTACCTCGAGGTTCCAGACTTCCGTTTCGCTTGTCCTGCCATCCAAATTCGTCAGCGATAGCTGATTGATATCGCCATTCAAATGAAAGTCGCCGGAAAACCTGCCGAGTTGGTCGTCCGTTCCTAACAGTTCTGGTGAGATCAAACTGCTTGCCGGAATGTCCATTAGACCTTCTGCTGATATTCCTTGTAACTGCAGCGCGTCATCGACCGAACCGTCCAAAATGATAAACGGATCAGCCGGGTTCCCAATTCTCAAGTTGATGCTTCCGACCCTTAAGGTGCCTTCTGGTGTTCTGGAAAGTTCGGAGAACTTGATCGGAGGCGGACCCTCGCCAGACGTGTCCAATGTGAATCCGTTGGTCTTAATGACCATTTGCCGCTGCGGAATCTGCCCGGGGACGCTGTCGATAACCATGTCGACCGCGATAAGTTTAAGATCATACCGCGATGCGGCTGTGCCCGGTTCAGCATCTTCAGGGTACAACCGAATGCGGGTTGTCAGCGATACGTCTTCCGGGTTCCCCAATTCTCCGATTTGTCCTGTCAGCGAGAGGCTTTGCCCGCCATCCAACTCCGTCAAAACACTTAGATCATCAATCCGGGCAACGCCGTCGACCGATTTGAATGTTGCACCAATACTCCCTGAACCTTCCAGGACACGGTCAAGCTTCAGGATATCGAGAAGCTGGCCAAGTTCTACAACCTCTAGGGTCGTCTTCACTTGCAGCCCGTCTTCTATGGGGGTTTCCTCTGCGGTAATCGAAATCTGTTCGAAGTTCACCGCTACCTGAAACGGGTCTTCCGCAGGGAATGTCGCGTTCAGATCAAACCTCTCTCCATTTAGCGAACCGGCCCCAACTGCGGTCGCAACGTCGGTTTCCGTATCGCGTTTTAGAAGCAGCTCAGAAAGCTGCAGATCCAGCTCAAGCCCATTTAGATCGTTTTGGTAAAAAACGGCGAATTCGGTCAGGTCAATTTTATGGTCCGTTAGAACTCCAGCCAAAGGCATTTTCGGAGACTTAGCAGCTTGCCCGGCTTCTACATCTGATTGGGAAAGGGACTGCCAGTTTCCGACGCCGTCTTTGCCTGTGATCAGGTTCAGGTGAACGCCCGAGAGAGAAAGGTTGCTCAGCGATAGATTACTGTTCCAGAGGTCGCGCGTGGAAATTTCGAACTCTATTTCGTCGATTGCTGCCAGATTCTCGTTCGCTCTCCGCGAACCAGGCAGTACCAGCCCCGCCGCTGACACCTGCAAGTGCCGGCCAAGGCCTAGACGCACTTCATCCTCTATGATGACGTCCTGACCAAGTTTCTTGGAGATCAGGTTTTCAACGAAGGTGGTCCTTACAGAAGAAAACAACGTAGAAGACAGGAAAAGCCAAGCTGCTAACACAGCCACAAACGCGACAGCGCAACAAACAAATACACCTTTTGCAACGTACCGCACGCTTTTCTCCTAATGTTCCGATTCATACCTTGGGCAACCTAAACCATTTATTTGTTAGGTTAATGGATTATATGGTCGGCAAATTTCCCGACCTCTGAATGATCTTGACCGTACAGCTGATAACTCTCGCTGATTTGGACGGACAGCTAAATCACGGGTAGATGACAAAATAACTTTTGTACCGCTGACCCAGCTTCCAATCAGCCGGCTTGAAGCGAGTCTGACCGACCAGAACTGGACACGTTGCAGGGGTTGCGACTTCAGCGGCTCGACGCATCCCCCAAGCTATTGGCAGCCAGATTTCTTCGATTTCCTACATTTATCCAATTACTGTTATATGTGAATTTTTCAAACGACGAGGACAGGATGAACTCACTAACCAGAATAACACGTGGGATAGGCGTCGCTTTCAAGGACAGTAGAGTGAAAGGTATTCTTGCCTTCACGGTTGGAATGATCTTATGGGCCTCGGTCTTTTACCACTTTGTCGAAGGTTGGAGTTGGCTCGACTCAATCTACTTTTCTGTAGTGACAATTTCGACCGTAGGGTTTGGTGACTTCTCACCTGAAACCGCGGCAGGGAAGATCTTCACAATGATTTACATCATCGTGGGCCTCGGTGTCTTCGTTACCGCGGCGACCACAGTGGCAGATACAATCTTGTCCCAAGACGACAAAAAAGCGGACTAATAGATTGCACTCAAATGAGCCAAACCGAGTTCCTGCACAGGCATTGGCCCGTCTCTGCATCTCAAGCCGCGGCCTGGATTCATTTGCGCCTTCAAGCTGATAGATGATCACTAAAACTCAAAAAAATATACATATTATGTTTTTTGAGTATAACATTCAAAAAAATATATGGAGGGATGGAATGGAAAAGACACAGGACGCAAAGATTGTCGATCTAGCGATACGATTGCTCTTTCTCGGACTTTTCCTCTACAGCGCTCTGGTCATGGTGGCCCCGCTTGCAAGCGTGGTTATCTGGGCAACTATCCTCTGTGTGGCGCTTTACCCGGCATTTGATTGGCTGCAGTCCAAGCTGGGAGGTCGGAAAAAGCTTGCCACGACGATCTTGGTTTTGCTGGGCCTTGTTCTGACCCTCGGGCCAGTCGCAACTGCGGTGTCTGGTGCTGCAGAACTAGGGGCTGAATTCGCGGAACAAGCTGACAAGGGTGAGCTGAAAGTCCCCCCTGCGCCCGAGGGCCTCAAGGAATTACCATTGGTTGGAGACAAAATTTCCGATGTCTGGGGGATGTTTGAGCGCAATCTTGACGGCGCGCTTACGAAATATGGCGCGCAAATCCTTGAGATCACCAAGTCGCTGTTTGGAAAGGTGTTGGGCATCGGCATCGGGCTTCTTGGCTTAGCTCTGTCCGTATTGATTATGGGGGCGTTGTTCAGCCCCGGGCCAAATATGGTCCAGGGTCTTCAGCGCTTTGCCAACCGTGTTTTCGCTCCGCGCGGTGGAGAATTCGTAACACTGGCAGGCGCAACAATTCGGAACGTTACAAAAGGCGTGATTGGCGTAGCTGCCATTCAAGCGGTCTGCGTTTGGATACTGTTGGCTTTGTTTGGGATTTCTTCGGCCGCCACGTTGGCATTCATCTGCCTGATACTCTCGATTATCCAAATCGGGCCCGGATTGGTTCTTATACCGGTAATTATCTACGCATGGAGTTCCATGTCCGGCGGAACCGCTTTGATCTTCACCATACTGGCTGTTCCCGTCACTATAATGGACAGTTTCCTAAGACCCGTGTTCATCTCAAAAGGCCTCGAGACTCCTATGTTGGTCATCCTCATCGGTGTTCTCGGAGGTATGATGGCGTACGGTTTGATCGGCGTCTTTATGGGACCGGTTCTCTTCGCTGTCTTCTATGAGCTGTTCAAGGTTTGGATTGATACCTCGCCCGAAGCTGAGGGCGCTGCAGAAAGTGCGGCGAAATGAGGAAGACGATATGGACAACCCTGGCTGTCATTCTGATTTTTCTTGTCTGGTACCTGATCGCTGATCGGAAAACGCCATTTACCGGGAACGCAAGAGTAAAAGCCGTGGCGACCCAGATCGTCCCGCAGGTGACTGGCACCGTGACTGAAGTATTGGTCGAAAATGGTCAGATTGTATCGGCCGGAGATGTCCTTGTCCGGATCGACTCGCGACCCTATGAGATTCAGCGCGACAAAGCGGAAGCTGACCTTGAAGCAGCCACTCAAGAAGTGGGCGCATCTTCGGCAGAGGTAAGAGCCGCACAGGCCAAACTAGCAAGGGCGCAGAGCGATCTGGATACGATGCGCATTCAAACAGAACGCGTATTTGCGCTCGAAAAGAAAGGGTTGATTGCCGTCTCAAAGGCCGATGATGCGCGAGGGCAACTGGGGGAGTCCGAGGCAAACTATGAGAACGCAAAAGCAGATCTGGAAAAAGCAAAACAGAGACTTGGTGACGACGGGATTGAAAACCCGAAAATCCAGCGCGCGTTGGCGGCCTTGGCTGATGCGGAACTGAACCTTGAATGGACTGAACTGCGTGCTCCGGCGACAGGTGTCATCTCTAATTTGCTGATAGCCCCCGGAACATATGCGCGATCCGGCCAGGATCTGTTGACGTTTCTGGACGCAACTGACGTCTGGATTGAGGCGTATTTTTCCGAGAACAACCTAGGAAGAGCCTCGATAGGGTCTCCGGTTGATGTCGTGTTGGACATGCATCCAGGTCAGGTTATTCCCGGCGTCATTGAGAGCTTTAGTGCGGCTGTTTCCCTAAGTGGCGGTGATGTGCCCGGGCAATTGGCGAGCCCTCCAAGCACTAAAGGTTTTTTGCGCGAGCCTGAGAGATTCCCAGTCAGGATCGTTTTACCTGGCTATGAAGCTGGAAGCGCCGAAGATGACCTTCGCTTTCAACTGAATGGGCAAGCCGATGTGATCATGTACCTAAGCGACAACTCGTTGCTGAACCTCGTAGGTCGCACCTACATCCGCGTGGTTTCAATTCTGTCCTATGCGTACTGAGGACCAACGCTCTGTCACCCGGCTTGCGCTGGGTGTTACCGGCGTCTTTTCATTGGGCCTATTTCTTGGGTGGCCGCTTGCCGTCGTTGGGGCGGTGTTCGCCGCCCTTTTTCTGCAAGCACCTGCCGCATTGCCTTTGACAGCATTTGCGAAGCTCTTTGTCTTCTCTATTGGGTTGATGTTCATTTCGTTTCTGGTGTCGTCAATCTTCTCACCATATCCGCTTGTATTTCTGATGCTGGTGGCGATTGGAATAATCCTGTCTTTCATGTGGTCAGTTTCCGGCGCCGGAGTATTACCCGGTGTCATAGCTCTCATGGGAGCATTGATGATCCCGAACCTGGTTCTGCAATCACAGGACCTGGCTTTGGTGCTCGTGTATTGGATACCGTTGAACCTGCTGTTCGCAGGCTTCGTATCGACACTGATGTTCGCGCTGATCCCCGCCGAACCTCAAACAGCGGCCCAGAAGAAGGCCGCATCGTCGCTGAACTTCGACCCACATCGCCGTATAGTCAGGATGTCGCTTGTAACAGTGCCGTTTGCCTTGGCGTTTTTTGTTTCCGGCGCATCTGCACTACTTGTTTTGTTTTTTGTCGCCCTGCTGAGCCAGCAACTTGCGGCAATGCCCGCTGCAGGCAAAACAGTTGCAAAAGCAATGCTGACGGCAAACCTTCTTGGGGCGGCAGTATCCATCATTTGCTATGAGATAAACGTAATAGCTCCGGTTATTCTAACGCCCATTCTGCTGTGTTTTTTCTTTTGCCTGACACTCGGAGCACTCGGTAAATCTCAAGCCCCACTCGCCGCCGCTGCCGGCTCTGCTATTACAACGGCTCTGATTGTATACGGCGGGTCGGTTGCACCGTTTTCAGACGAGGCTGACGTCAAGAGCATCACTCGAGTTTTACAAGTTGCCAGCGCCGCCTTCTTTGTAATCATCGCATATGTCGTGGTAGATGAATTCTGGCCGGAAAAAGAGCGCCAGGCGGCTCAATGACGTTTGTTGCAACAAGGCTTGGCGCTGAAACCGACAGAGTTCTCAACTTGACCAATTCTACTTAGGGTCAAGATTCATAACCAGTACATAACGGTTGCCTCGAGTGCGAAGGCTAAGAGGAAGACCTTGGGACAACGGTCGTAGCGTGTCGCCACGCGCCTCCAATCCTTGAGCCTGCCGAACATGATCTCGATCCGGTTGCGGCGTTTGTATTTGCGCTTATCGTATTTGACCGGTGTCTTGCGTTGCTTACGGCCTGGGATGCAGGCGCGTATCCTTTTGTCTTTTAACGCTTCACGGAACCAGTCGGCGTCATAGCCGCGATCCCCGAGCAGCCAATCCACGTTTAGTATGCTGCTGAGCAGAGCCCGAGCACCGATGTAATCGCTGACCTGCCCGGCGGTAACGAACAGGTTGAGCGGGCGACCTTGGCTATCACAGATAGCTTGCAGCTTGGTATTCATGCCGCCTTTGATTCTGCCAATCAGGCGGCCACGCCCCCCTTTTTGACGCCCAAGCTGGACGCCGTGCGATGGGCTTTTAGATATGTGGCGTCGATCATGACCATCTTCCTTTCACCGTGCTCGGCGGCCAGACCAGCCATCATCCGTGCGAAGATGCCCTTCTCGCTCCAACGCTTCCACCGGCTGTAGAGCGTCTTGTGAGGTCCGTATTCCCTGGGGGCACCTCGCCAACGCACCCATTCCGATTGATGAAGATAATCCCGCTCAGCACCCTTCTATCATCGACCCGTTGCCTGCCGTGCGACTTCGGGAAGAAAGGGGAAAGCTTGGCCATCTGCTCGTCTGTCAGCCAATAAAGGTCGCTCATGTCATCGCTCCATATTTGGAGCTGTGAATCACGCAGCGCAGCGAAAATCAATGCATCCTGAGCCTAACATAGATCCAAGCGAAAGCTTCCTTCGCACCAAAAGTCAACTCATGGCAAGCGTTGTTGAATGGCCGCTAACCGAGACTGTGAATGCTTTTTATGCGAGAGTAGCGAACGGCGCGTAGGTTCGCATCAACGAAACTGCAAATTCCTGTCTTGAAGGTTCGCTTTGGGCTGCTTGCGGCCTATCGTGCTTGCTGCAGACAATGGCAACACTGAACCCAAGGTGTTCATGTTGCAATAGGAAAGAGCAGCAGCGACAAATCAGAGTACAGACATCAACGTTGTGAGTAGCAGTTCGTTTTGACCATGCGACGTGCTGATGTCACGCAGCGAACGTGGCCCCACCGCGATCTTGGAAATCGTTAGGCTTCTTGGTCGCTTTGTCTGCAAATTCAGGCGATGTTCAATGTCCCGTATTGGTTTTCGCTATATTGCAAAGCAGATCAACATGTTGATCCAACCAATCCTCGTCCAGTGCCTCGTGACGTATGAGTTTGCGGAAATAAGGTGCAGCGACTGCTAGTTCTATGAGTTGGTCAACCGGGATGTCGGCGGTGATCTCACCGCGGCCTATTGCGGCTGCAAATACTGCTTCAACACTTGCGAACCTGTCTTTCATAAATTCAGTGATCACCAACCTCGCTTCTGCATCGTTGGACGCAGCAGCGACCACCTGAGGCGCGATTTGGCCCCATGGCGTGTCATTCAAGGCTCCCATCAGTACACCGAGTAGCCAGCGCAGGTCAGATCGTAGCGGGCCATCGGTTTTGGGCGGTATGTTCTGCGGTGTTGCGATGCGCCTGAACGCTGCATCACGCAGACTACGCGCATCTGGCCAGTGTCTGTAAAGTGTGCTGCGCGAAATGCCCGTTGCCTTCGATACTGAGCCATGAGTTACATGCAGCACGCCCTCATCCATTAGTATCTCTTGCGCAGCATCAAGCGCGGTCAGTCGTGTGGCGATCAGCCTAGGATCTTCTTTCAATCACCCCTCCTATAGAACATTTTGTTGCATAGTAGAACATTTTGTCCTAAAAGTATGGCAAGCTAAAAACTAAATCCCAAAATTCAATTTCGCAAACACGTCTTGTCAAAATGGGAGCGTATCAATGTTTAAAGTGGCAGCAACCCCGCTGGCGGTAATCTTATCGATGGGCGCGACAACCGCATTGTCCGAGAGTGGCACTTACGAGCTGGATCCTGGACACAGCCAGGTATTGTTTAGCTACGCCCACATCGGGTTCTCAGAAACATTTGGAATGTTCTCAGGTTTTAGCGGTGAGATAGAGTTCAACGAAGATGATCCGTCGGCCTCATCTGTCACAGTGTCTATGCCTGTAAAATCCATGATCACGGGCTGGGATGCCCGTTTGCAACACTTCATGTCCGATGACTTTTTTAGCGCGAGTGACGGTGACGTGGTCACATTCGCCTCAACCAGCATTGAAGTGACCGGGGACAACACCGCGAATATTTCTGGCGACCTGACCATGAATGGCGTCACCAAACCTGTTGTTCTGGAAACAACGCTTAACAAGTCAGCGCCATACCCGTTTGGCCCAAAAGAGGGCACGCCAACCTTGGGGCTGGCTGCCACGGCGACTATCGTGCGGTCTGAATTCGGACTTGGGGCATTTGCGCCAGCAGTGAGCGACGAAATAGAGCTCTTGATCAATATCGAAGCGTTAAAGGCTGAATGATGTGTGCAAGGGCGCCGATACTGCGCTCAACACTCAATCTTTTTGATTGGCAGATGGTCAACACGATGAATGTGCACCTGAGAACATTGGCGGTTGCTGTGACGGTAGTGGTATTGATGTGCTCAATGGCGTCCGCGCAAGAGCGCTCCTTGCCGGATCGCACCTCGCCCCGTCCCGAAACGACAAGCGGCGTACCGCATACTCAGATCGGTGTCGAAATTGATGCCGATTTGGCCCGGCTATTGCTGGAGCGAGTTGCGCAATTCCCAGGGGTCACACTTGGCCCCACACGCATATCACTACCTGGCGCGATTGGCTTTCAGCTTGATCCCGACATGTTGTTGTCTCGACCGAGCTCTATCGTCGGTGGGTTTGAGTTTGCGCATTTGCATCCTGACGGCAGTTTGCACGCTTCGCTCGACTCAGCATTGGCGCGAAAAGCTATTGAGGCTGGCTGGGCCGTAGCTCACCCTTGGGCCGATCAACGCCCCGGATGGAGCGGCTTTGTCATGATATACACACCGACCACACCAGAAGAGCTGGATGTCGTCATCGATCTGGTCGAAAGTTCGTACACCTTCATCACCGGCAACACCTTGGGTTAAACCTGTTTTGCCCGAAAGTGTGCGGTGGCGCCTGCTTCCTTAAAGAGTGCTGTTTCAGCCGCCTTGCTTTTCACGGTCAATTTCTTTCTTACATTCTTGCCGTGGCGAAGCGCTCGGAGCGCGCGTTCAAACCTTCAGCACCAATAGTAACTCCCGTCCCGCGCAGTTGAATTTGCAAAGCTCAGTAGCAAATGCCCGCTTTGGGCTGCGACCAACTAATTGAACTGATCGCAGAGAATGGCATATCTGCGCCCAAAGCGACCATTCCGGTATCTAATTACAAAGTGGTTGTTCATGTCTTTGGCCTCACTCCACGGGTTTTTCGGTGAACCGGCGAACTGCGAGGACCGAAGCAGCATAATCCCCCAATGAAATCCCTCTGAAAGCAAAAGCCGCCGGTTTATTGCGTGCTCGGACATCGACTTTGCCAGCGACCAATTCCGTCAAGTCGGCAGCAATTTGCTCGTATGGCAACATCGGCTTGTCGCTTTCCAGCTCCTGCAAACGGTCGTCGACAATTACCGTTTTAAAAGCAGTCATATGCGCCGGCACCCACGGGATGCACGCATCAGTTATGGTGGCGAAGGCAGTCGGCTTCAGCCATCGGGCATCCAAGAAGGGTTCAATGGAGTAGTCCAACGTTATCGATGTCACTATCAGATCGGCATCACTCAAAGCGTCCTTGGCATTGGCGCATGTTTCAGCTTCGAGACCCATGCCCCTAGCATAACGACAAAGCTTGTCGGCATTCTCTTTACCACGCCCGAACACGCAGATTCGTTTCAAGGGAAACTGTTCTGAAAACGCAGCTAGATGGGAGTGAGCCTGCACGCCCGCGCCCACAAAAGCCACTGTCTCGGCATGAGGGTCAGCAAGCCGACGCGCTGCCACCACTGACAGAGCCGCAGTTCTGATTGCCGTAATCCAATTCGCTCCCAAGACCGCGCGAAGCAGTCCGGTTTGCGCATCCATAACCATGATGGCACCGTTTATCGCGGGAAGACCCCTCGCCGGATTTTCCGGACACACTGTAACCTGCTTGGTCACGATGAATCCATCATCTCCCATAGCCAAAGTAGACATTGCGTAGCGCCCATCGCCGGGCAAGATGACTGTCTTGGGAGAAGTGTGAAGCCTTCCGTCTGCCTTGGCTATTAAAGCAGCCTCGATGGCATCGGCAACTTCCGAAGGTTGGATGCCTAAACCCCCGAGGTCGTCGTCAGACAGGTAAATTAAGGCGTTCTCAGAAGTCACAGAGTCCCTCACTTAAGCAATTTGGCTTTTTGACTGAATACATTGTCTTCGGCAGTTCTTCCTATCGGTTTACCTTCACAGAAGTATTTTGGCTGTAACTTTTGATCGCCCGATCCAACGCGAAAAAAATGCGCCATCATTTTCTGCAAAAGTGAACCTAGCCGAACGCCTGATTTGTCCATTAGGCCGACTTTGTGCGGTCTGAACCAACCCGATGACCTACTGAGATCGTCAGACGACAGGTTCGGGCCCATTGGTAGTTAAAGTTGCGAATTGTTCAAACGACACTTTGCAGATCAGATTCCGGGCGACTTCAGGTCGGGACCACAATCCGACACACCAACCCACCCAGCGATTCAGAACGGTCCAGATCTAGTCTGGCATCGTAGGCTTTCAGTAAGTCGACCGCGATCGCCAGCCCAAGCCCGCTACCAACGACCGAGGTGTCCAATCGTCCGCCAGATCGCAAGGCTTCGCGGTGGGCGTCTTCTGGAATTCCGGGACCGTCATCCTCGATACTGATTTCGATACATTTCTGCTTACGTTTCGCGGTCAGCCGTACCGCGCTTCGACACCATTTGACCGCATTGTCCAGAAGGTTGCCCAAAATCTCTTCGATGTCCTGCGTATCCATGCGCACCCAAAGACCCGGATCGCCATCGATCTGCAGCGATTTGCCTTCGCGGTCCGCCATGGCCGAGAACAGCCGCGCCAGGCGCTCGATGGAGTTAGACAGATCGGTCCGCGAATGGGTCAGGTCAGCAGCGTTCAAAGCCCGCAGCCTGGCCAGAGATCGACCAAGTTGAGCATCGATCCTGTCCAGCGCCTCTTGTGCGGTATCTGTCACCGCTCCGGCGTCGGACAATGTCACAAGTTCATTGCGCAATATGGCTGTAGGAGTTTTCAATGCGTGTGCCAGATCTGCGGCCTGGCGGCGCGAACCCGAGACGATCTCGCGGTTCCGACGCAGCAGCAGGTTCAGGTCTTCGACCAATGGCGAAACCTCTTCGGGGTAATCTGTTGGCCTAAGGTCTTCGTCCTGATCCCAGCGATGGGCCACATCCGTACGCAGCTTTCGCAATGGTCCCAGAACAACTGAAATCAGAAACAACGAGCCGGCTAAACCGATCAGGCCAACTAGGCCAAACACCGGCAGCAGGCTTTTCTGCGCCGCGCGCCGCTCGGCCACGAGCTGAGCCTGACTTTCGGCGACGCTGACGCCCCATACCGTGCCATCTTCATAAGTGATCTTCTGAAAAGCGCTGCGCAGCACTTCATTCTCCGGACCGCTTGTGTCCCAGAGTGTGGGGATGTCAGGAATACCGGGGGGTTCCGCGATGACCTCATCAAACAGCGAGCGAGAGGTGAAGACCACACCGTCGGCGCTTCTGACCTGCCAGTATCGTCCGGAATATGGGGTGCCATAAGCCGGGTCAAATATCAGATCTCGTAGTGCCTCCGGGTTTTCGGTTGTGACATTCAGCCCGACAACCAGCTGTGTGTGACGATCCAGCAGCGCAGAGTCGAACCGGTTGGACACCCGTGCATCAATGTATGAGAAAACCGCCAGTGTGCCTACGCCCACAGACACTGCCCCAGATGCAATTCCCCCCAGCAATGCCCGTTGTCGCAGCGATAACATCAGGCCGAATCGATCATATATCCACGACCCCGAACCGTTGTGATCAGGTCAGTGCCAAGCTTCTTGCGCAGACGGGTAACAAATACGGCGATAGTGTTCGAATCCCGGTCTCCATCGTATTCATAGATATGCTCTGAAAGTTCTGATCGTGAAATCATCCGACCAGAATTATGCGCCAGATAAGTCAGCACCGCGATTTCTTGAGCAGTCAGGTCTACCGGCACGCCATCGGCTGTCACCCGGCCGTTACGGGTATCCAGAATGACGTTTCCCATTTCAATCACGGGATTCAGCTGTCCACTTTGCCGTCGCAGGATGGCGCGAACACGCGCGGCCAGTTCGGGCATGTGGAACGGTTTGGTCATATAGTCATCTGCGCCCGCATCCAGGCCGTCGACCCTTTCGCTCCAGCCATCGCGGGCAGTCAGGATCAGCACCGGTGTTTTGACACCCTCGTTGCGCCATTCGCGCAGAATCGAAATGCCATCGCGCTCCGGAAGGCCGAGGTCAAGGATGATCATGTCATATGGTTCGGTCGCACCCAGATGCAGGGCGTCGAGCCCACTATTGGCGACATCCACAACGCGGCCTTCTGCGTTCAGGAGTTTTTTGATCTGTTCGCAGAGGTGCGGTTCGTCTTCTGCCAGCAATACTCTCATACTTAGGGACTATAGGCGAGCAAATGGAAGTATAACCATTACTTTTTGCCCCCGCCGTTACCTCCGCCATTACCACCGGAGTTACCGCCGCCGTTGCCACCGGAATTACCGCCACCGTTACCACCGGAATTACCGCCACCGTTACCACCGGAATTACCACCACCATTGCCACCGGAGTTACCGCCTCTGTTGCCTTTGTTTGCAGATTTTCCCTGCGAAGCGCCCTTGCCGGATTTACCCGGCGCAGCGCGGGCAGCTTCAGAAATCTGGCGGCCAACAACGGATCGGTTGGAGACAACAACACCCGTCTGAGCGTTGACGATGACACTGACGATTATACCATCCGGTTTCTTGACGAGAATACGGTAATATAGCCTGTCAGCCTGAAAGGCGCGCGCGTCAACTGGCGTTCCACCAAAAGCCTTTTCAACGCCTTTGATTACTTTTTTCAAACGAATGGCACTGCCTGAGGTTGTCGCCTTGCGCAACTCGGATTGCGTCAACTCACGTGCAGCGGCCTGTCCCTCTCCGGGGTGGAGAAAGGCAAGTAGACAGGCAATGGCAATAAGCTTTTTCATCCTTGTCACTCATTACTGCGAAAACGCCGGCTCAATCTACCGATTTCTATGTGAACCTACGGTGAACAGCCAGTTACGCGTGGGTTCAACGATGATGGGTTTAGATCAGGGGTGTCGGATTCTGTTTTCGGCACCCAGTTTTTGCGTCTGCTCGCCGCTGATTACCGTGACAGACGAGAATCGCACCTGATAAACGAGGACCATTATGAACACCAAATCGATCAGCCTGCTAAAAGCCTCTGCTATTGCCATCGCCCTGTTGGGCTCGACCGCGATTGTCGGAGCTGTCGCGTTTCCTGATGCTGCTTATGCCAAAGGGGGCAACGGCGGCGGTAACGGAAACGGCGGCGGTAACGGCAATGGCAATGGCGGTGGAAACGGCAATGGTGGTGGAAACGGTAATGGCGGATCTGGTGCGTCCATTAGCGATAGTGATAAAGCGGCCGGAAAATCTAACCGGAAATCTTCCAACGCTGGTAAGTCAAAGTCATCGGGAAAAAACAAGTTTTCCTTGAAAGACCTGTTTGGGGGTAAAAAGACCAAAGCCAAAACTACAGCCGTAAAGACCGTACGCAAAAGTCAACCAGTGGATCAGGTGACCAAAGCAATTCGCCCCGCCCCGAAACCGAAAGGGTACAAGATGGCGGATCTGCTGGGCGTGCACCCATCTGAACTAGGCGCACTGAACGCCGCCAACGCTAATGAGAATGCTCTCAAGAACGCCTCTCCTAATTCCCGTGTGGGCCGCATCGCCGCATTTCGTGACGCAGTTCTGGCCGGAGATGAATTGCGCGAGGAGCTTGCGGAAACACAGGCATTGCTGGATGGCATGACCCCGCCGGACCGCCCGGTCTCTGAGATCGAAGAGGACCTTGATGCGGCTCTGTCAGATGTTCAGGACAAACAGGATCGCGTGAACGAGCTTGAGGACGCTCTTGCCGATGCCGGGGGCACAGATCCTGATATTGAAGCAGAGCTTAAGGACGCCAATGACGAACTTCAGGGAGCCCTCGATACGGCCGAAGACCTAGGCGCCGAACGGCAGGCTGCGGTCGACTACAACGAAACGGTGGCAGAAGTCGATGCGCTGACTGAGGCTGTAGAAAATCAACCGCAGACCGAGCGTGAAGCGTTGGAGGCTGCCGCCAACAAGCCTGTGACGGATGAGGTCGAGGCTGCCGTAAAAACTCTGCTTGGTCTTGAAAGCTGATTGCTGATTGTCCAATCAATCACCAGGTCAAATAGACCCGAGCCAGCAGGCATAACAACATCACAAATAAAAAAACCCGCTCCGATCCGGAGCGGGTTTCACTACATCCCAGACAACACCACGTGACTTGGGATATACGCAGACGTTCTGTTGAGAGATCAGACGCCTCGTTTCGCCTCTTTTAGCCGCTCATTGTTGAATAGTTCAGACAGTGCATTTTCGATAGGAGGGAAGCGACCGTTGCTCGAATTTGTGATGCTTGACAATTCACCGCCTGAGACGGTGCGCGAGGATTGCATTGCTGTAGGAATGCTAGGCGCACCCTCATTGGCAGTATTGATCATGCTGTTCCCCTTCAGTGCATCCGGGCACGCATTGATCGGCCCTGAGTAAGGAAGTATGAACGATAACGGTTGAACACTCTGAGAATACATTGTTCACGTTCGGTTAATGTTGTTGCGTATGAGTGGACAAACTGGGGGGCATTGACCGCCATATAAGAAAATGCTGCCATTTTGGTTTTATTTCCCGATGGCAGCTTTGTCCGTATAGCCACTGTCCAAAGCTCCACAACACTGCATCTTGGACTAAGGGTCTGCTTCAAGTGCATTGCCGCCGTTTGTAGGTCTTGTTGATGCAAGCGCGGCGATGGTCTGCCGTGTGGCCTTCCTGCCAAGTAGCCTGTGGTACGTCGATTGGAGGACATCGGTCTGGATGCACGTTGTCAACAAGATTGGGCGGCAGCTTTATTGGGATTCACGCGGCAATTCACTGGGAATACGCAGAGCAGGCAGAAAAAGCCCTGAAAAGGGCGTTGGATCGTGAAGAACACCACAAACGGAAGCAAAATCGCGAGTATCAATCTCATCTTAAATTACCTTCTGATAGTTAGACCGCTATGTTCTCACGAACATGGGCGTTGTTGCATATCTCTCGCAGCGAGGGATTCACAACGCGAATCCATAAGGTTAAACGGTGTGGATGAGTAAGCCATCTTCCGCCCGTTAACGCGTCACGAATTGGTCCGACTACAATGCTGCGCTTAAGGAGCGCGGCTCACTTCTTGTCTGGCTGGACAAGGACATGACCTGGCTCGCGGCGCACGAAGGTCGGCCTTGTCACAGCCGGTCTTTTCGAATGCGGCGATCCAATTCTGCCTGTCGACCAAGGTGCTATTCAAGCTGCCACTGAGACAGACAGCGGGGGTGACCGCTGGCGTTGATCAGCTTCGTTTCGTAGCTAGTTTCTCTGACCACATCGTTGATAAATGCGCAATCTTAGCCGTTTGGCCTTCTAGGGTACCGTAGGCAATCAGCACAGTCATTCCGATCCTCCTGCAAATCGGTTCGAAAAACGCACCAACTATGTCGAAACAGCTCGTTTCGGCCCTTGATCCCAATCAAAAGTGCCTGTCTTGCCAAGTTATTTGGGCGCGGGTGAGGCACCCATTGGCTGGCTTATGCGGTTTTGGAAAGCGCGAAAGCTACAGTTAACCAGAATGCACTGCGTATGGTCATTGCACCGACCGTTCGCCATTCAAACGGCGTTCCACTAAGTGCCACTAGTATCAGAACAACGAACACCAATAGTGTAGATAAGCCAAGCAACCAGGCAATTCGTTGTGCCCAGATTGTGGATTTATAGAGCGCGAAAGCGCCTAACAAATAGATAAATCCAGCCAGAAAATTGAACCAAAGCACGAATGGAACTGCATCTCCGACTGCAGCTCTGGCAGCAGCACCCCCAAACAGGGCTGTTCCTCCCGAGAAAATGGTAAGGAGACCAAAGAGTATTGCGGCTATCGTAACTGGGCGAACCCAAGGCGGAGAGGAAGGCATCGTTGTTTTCCTCAGAAATAAGATTGAATCTCGTGTCGTGGGCAATCTACCAACCTTGCCAAATGAACTGAAACGCACGCCCCTAATAGCAATTCTTCTCGCCATTTCCCTTGATCTTTATCATTGGGCTTAACTTGATACCCTTTGAAAAAATGTAGCGTCTGCGCGAGGTTTTTCGCAATAATTATGCGCTGTTACCCCTTTGAGATGACCCGTTTGCAACTCCTAACATTTTTCAAAATTGGTTCAGTTACCGTATATCTTCTGGAAATAGACGGACGACTACGCTCGAACCTGCAGTGAAATGTGTTGATTTGAGTCAAAGTTAACTACTGCAAGCTCGCCCATACTAACCCCTCACTAAGGAGGGAGTGCAACATGTTCAAAAAGATCGTAGTTGGCTTGGATGGATCTGAGGCGTCAGAAGCAGCTCTGCGCGTTGCCTGTGATATTTCAAGCAAATATGGCTCCCAAATTCACCTTGTTCATACACCTCAACCCCAAACCGTGGCGTTCGCAATGGGCGCATTGGCTGGCTATCACGCCGTCACGACAATGCCTTCAGACGAAGAGGTGCAGCAGGCAGCAAACAAGATTATTTCCTCTGGTAGAGAGATCGCCGAAGAGTACAATCAGACGGTTTCGCAAACGTATACCCAACGCGGTGATCCCGTCGACCAGATCATCGCATGTGCCGAGCAATGCAAAGCTGACCTGATTGTGACGGGCCGCCGTGGATTGGGAAGCATTAGTAGCCTAATTCAAGGGAGCACCTCTCTAGGCATCAGTCGGAATGCCACTTGTGCTGTTTTAACCGTTGCCTGAATTTCAAACTTGGCCCCAATCGGCGCTAAACGATGAGGATCGAAAAGTTCTGCGTTGAGATCTCGCGAAAGCGGAAGCTGAAGTAGACCTCATGGGTACCTATGGCCATGACCGCGCGCCAAACTGTGTTAGGTGGAACTATCCGAACTCAGAGGGAACAGGTAGGCTTCCGGTTTTATTTGCGCGTTAGTTCAAGGTCAGAAGACAGGCTTAAACTACCTGCTACGTAAACTCGTGCCAACTCTGGAGCGCCACATGAACCCCCCGGCCCTGTTCGATGCTCATAAACCCGCTGAAATTGCATCGTTAGTTGAGACTGCCGGGGTCGCAAAGGCAAAGCTGCCACTAGCACCCATGTTCGTTCTTGCGATGCTGGCTGGAGCATTCATAGGGTTTGGCGCAGCGGCCTATACGATGGCGGTCACGGGGGCAGACAGCGCTTCAGGGCCGACCCGCGTTCTGGGAGGAGCAGTGTTTTCCCTGGGCCTTATCCTGGTGATCGCAGGTGGTGCGGAACTGTTCACCGGCAATGTCCTGATGGTGATAGCAGCGGTCGATCGCAAGATACCGCTGCGGCTGCTGTTCCGAAGCTGGGGCATCGTCTACGTTGGTAACTTCGTGGGTGCCGTTGGGCTTGCATTGGCCTTCGCCCTGACCGGCTTGCTCGAGGGGCCGATGGGTAGCACTGCCATAAGGGTAGCCGATGCCAAAGCGGGGTTGGAACCGATGGAGGCTTTCGCCCGCGGCGCATTGTGCAACGGGCTGGTCTGCCTTGCCGTATGGCTGTCCTTCGCCGCCCGCAGCGTCGCTGGAAAAATTCTAGCGGTCTTGTGGCCCGTCTCTGCATTTGTGCTGCTGGGGCTCGAGCATTCGATTGCGAACATGTATTTCTTCCCGCAGGGCTGGGCTGCGGGAGCAACTGTGCCGGTTTTCGCAGCGGCGGCCAATCTGCTATGGGTTACTCTGGGTAACATTGTCGGCGGGGCGGGAGGAGTTGCCTTGGCCTATTGGTTTGCTTATCTTGGCGGAACAAACCGGTAAGATCCGCTTCTTCGATTTCAGCACCCGCCGGAGAGAAATGATCGGAAACAGTTGGTTCTGAAGGCGTTGTCTAATAGCGCACTGGCTGAAGACGGCGCCGGGAATTGGGCCGCTCATTTCCACTGTGCAAGTCGTCCTCTCGATCCTGATCTGAATCCTTCGCGAATATCTAATTTTGTTGATCCCTGTCAAGATTGGCAAAGGTAAGATGTGATACAGTTGAGGCTGAAATTTGGGGGGCTATTATGGAAGAATTAGTCGAGATTGGACGAACATTCGTTCAGGCAATGCGTGATCGCAGAGGTCTTGCAAACGTTGGTGAAATGTATGCAGAAAACGCTCAATCTATTGAGGCGGTTGTGCCTCCGGTTCGACAGTTTCGCATCACCAAGGGCCGGGATGCTATCAAAGGAAAAAGAGAGGATTGGCTGGCAGCTCATGAAATCGTCGAATTCGACGTGGATGGCCCCTATGTTCATCCCCCAAACCGCTTCGGTGTTCGATATAAGGTTAACGTAACGCAGAAGGCTACAGGGCAACACATGACCTTGAGCGAGATCGCAGTTTATTCGGTAGCAGATGGGAAAATTGTACTTGAAGAGTTCTTCATGTTGCCGAAGTAGGAACGACAGCCAGCAACGCTGACGCAGTGTTGGTTTTATCTGCACGTTGGAAGCGTGACTCGTAAGAGCTTTGACACGACAGATGGACAACTGGGCATTTATTTCGACTATGGGATGCTTGCCCTTGCGCATCATTGCGACCAATTCGGCGCAGCCGTCATAGAGAGTCACACCCCGAAAGCCTCATTGGGCCATGGATGTGGGCCAACAACCAGACCTGTGCCGCAATTTCGTACCCGAAAAGCACTTGGACAATCATCAGATAGAACCTGTTTGATCCAACTCAAGGCATCACGTCGAGAGCGAGCTAAATTAGAATAGAAAATTAACTAATGTGCGCGGGGCCATGAGAAAGAACGTACGCGCAATTCTGATCGCCATAACGCTCCTACTTGCAGGTGCAGCTGTTTACTTTGTCGTCGCAGAAGACAGTGATGAATTGCCGGCTGGGTTTGTACAGGGCAATGGGCGGATCGAGGCTGAACAAGTAGAAATCGCTCCAACCTTTGCCGGGCGCGTTGCTCGGGTCATGGCAGCTGAGGGCAGCCTGGTTGCTTCGGGTGAACTGCTGGTTGAAATGGATACAGATGAATTATCTGCAGCCCTTGACCGTGCCAGTGCCGAGGTTGCGCTGGCGCGCCAAACCAAGGCCGAAGCTGAAGCCGTGGTCATCCAGCGAGAAAGCCAGCAGCGTCGCGCTTCGCAGGAGCTTGACCGGGCCAAGGCGTTGCTGGCCGGTCAGAATATCTCGATGACTGTCTTTGAGGATCGTGAAACCGCGTTTCAGGTTGCGGATGCCGTGCTGGGCGCGGCCAAGGCCCGGGTTGCAACGGCGGATAGCCAGATTGCCGCCGCAGAGGCCGAGGTGCGCCGGATTGCGGCACAAATAGAGGATGGTTCTCTCATCGCTCCCATGCCGGGGCGTATTCTGTATCGACTGGCCGAGCCCGGCGAGGTCGTTGGAGCGGGCGAACCGATCTTGACGTTACTCAGTTTGGAAAACGTCTATATGGAGGTCTTCCTGCCTGCACGCGAAGCGGGACTATTGCCCATCGGTGCCGAGGCGCGCATCGTGCTTGATGCGTTGCCGGAATTTGCCATCCCAGCAACCGTAACCTTCGTCTCTCCCGAAGCTCAATTCACTCCCAAGCAGGTAGAAACTTTGAGCGAACGGGAGCAGCTGGTTTTTCGCGTTCGGGTTCGCATTCCCAGGGATTTGGTTACGGCGCGGATAGAGCATGTGAAGACCGGCCTTCGCGGCATTGCAGTGATCCGACTTACTTCCGATGGCGCGTGGCCAGACGATCTGGATAGACGAATTCCACCCGAGCTGTTCGAATGAGCGCCGAGGGGGGCTCATCGGGTTTCTGCATCAACGGTGTCACACACACGTACCGACAGCATGTTGCGTTGGATAACCTTTCGCTGGTTCTGCCAACTGGCCAGCTTATCGGATTGATCGGGCCGGACGGGGTTGGCAAGTCAACGCTGCTGGGATTGATTACCGGCGCAAAGCAACTTCAGACCGGGGAAATTGATGTTCTCGGGGGATCGATAGGTGACCACGCGCACCGTCACCGCGTGTGCCCGGCGATCGCATTTATGCCGCAGGGATTGGGCCGCAACTTATACGCGGAACTGTCTGTGCGTGAGAATCTCGAGTTCTTTTCACGTCTTTTCGGACAGGGGCAACAGGAACGTGAAATCAGGATCGCGGCCTTGCTGTCAGCGACCGGACTTGCGCCCTTTTCGGACCGGCTTATGGGCAAACTTTCGGGCGGAATGAAGCAGAAACTTGGACTGTGTTGTGCGCTGATCCACGACCCTAAGTTTCTGGTACTGGACGAACCGACGACCGGAATTGATCCCCTGTCGCGGCGCCAATTCTGGGCGCTGATAGACGCGGTCCGAGAAGAAACGCCCGGTCTCTCCATACTGGTTTCAACAGCCTATATGGAGGAAGCCGAACAATTCGATTTTATCGTAGCGATGGATGCCGGTCGGGTGATATTTCACGGCCCCCCTGCCAAGCTGAAGGGTAAAGCCCGGGATCTTGAAACATCTTACAGGCAGCTACAGGCGCGAGGAGAACTCCGGTTTGTGCCGAACAAGGTACCCATGCATCATCAAGGTGCAGACCCGGTGATCACGGCGCGTGGGTTGACCCGGCGCTTTGGCGATTTTACTGCCGTCGACAACGTCGAATTCTCGATCCACCGAGGCGAAATCTTTGGCTTCCTCGGATCAAACGGCTGCGGCAAGTCAACCACCATGAAAATGCTGACAGGTCTTCTGCCAGCAAGTGAGGGAGAGGCGCTGCTGTTCGGCAGACCGGTGGATGCGCGCGATCTTAGGATGCGCCGCGAGATCGGGTATATGAGCCAGGCATTCTCGCTTTATGGCGAGCTGACCGTTCAACAAAACCTCCAGTTGCACGCTCGCATCTTTGCGATCAAGGATCGTGTAGAACGCATTGATGAATTGGCCGAACGTTTCGGCCTGAAGGCACATATGGGCACGCTGGCGTCGGCGCTTCCGCTGGGTATCAAGCAGCGTCTTTCCCTTGCCGTCGCCGTGATCCACCAGCCTCGGGTGTTGATCCTGGATGAGCCAACCTCGGGCGTGGACCCCGAGGCGCGCGACTCGTTTTGGGCGCTGTTAATCGAGCTGTCGCGAGACGATGATGTAACGATTTTCGTCTCGACACATTTCATGACCGAAGCGGAGCGCTGTGATCGCGTTTCTTTCATGCATGCAGGCCGGGTATTAGCTGAAGGTACACCAGATGAGTTGATCGCAACGGCGCAGTCGGACAGTCTGGAAGGTGCGTTCATCGCTGTCCTGGAGGCCGTCGAGCCGCCCGCGCCGGTAGCAGCACCCAATGTTTCGGTTGATGCTGTCAACCCGGGCGCTGCCGGAAGTATCGGGCGCATACTGGCCTATGCACGGCGCGAAACAACCGAGGTTCTGCGCGATCGCGTCCGTTTGGCTTTTGCTTTCCTTGGCTCGGTGATCCTGATGTTGGTCTTTTGCTATGGGATCACTCTGGACATAGAAGACCTGGATTTCGCGGTACTCGACCTGTCTCAATCGCCTGAGAGTCGTACCTATATCGCCGAGATTTCTGGTTCGCGCTATTTCAACCCCACGGCGCCACTGGCCAGTTTTGAAGACGGCCGCGAGCGGTTGGCCAAAGGAGACATCTCGCTGGTTGTCGAACTTCCACCCGATTTTGGTCGCAAGCTGCGCGCCGGCGAGCCAACTGAAGTCTTGGCAATTGTGGACGGTGCGATACCGTTCAAGGGTGAGACAATAGAGGGCTATGTGGCCGGGCTTCACAGTACGTTTCTGGAAGTACTGGCCCGCCAAAGTGGTGAGCAGTCGGTCGAAATCGCCCGCATCGAACCGCGCTTCCGATACAATCAAAGCTTTGAAAGTATCGCTGCAATGGCCCCTGCTATGCCTGCGATCCTGTTGATAATGCTGCCAGCCGTTTTGATGGCTGTTAGTGTCGCGCGGGAGAAAGAGTTGGGCACGATCACCAATTTCTACGCAACGCCAACGACGCGGCTCGAATTTCTGGTTGGCAAACAGATCCCCTACATCGCGATAGCGTTCGTCAATTTCCTACTTTTGGCAGCGATGACGATCTTCATTTTTGGCGTGCCCCTAAAAGGAAATCCGGTGCCTCTTGCAATTGGTGCTTTCCTATATGTTTGGGCAACCACATCTTATGGACTGCTTATTGCGACCATAACGTCGAGCCAGGTGGCCGCAACTTTTGCCACCGCTATCGCGTCGGTGGTGCCGACCATTCAATTCTCCGGGCTGCTACAACCGATCTCGACGTTGGAAGGCGGCGCCCAGACAATTGGATCGCTTTGGCCTTCTTCCTATTTCCTGCATCTAAACGTCGGCGCGTTCACCAAAGGTCTTAGCTGGGATGCACTTGCCCCCGACCTTCTGGCCCTAGCCTGTTTCGGGCCTGCGCTAACCTTGATCGCTGCACTGTTACTCCGAGCGCAGGAGAAGTGAATGCAACGATTGTCCCGCATATTCTGGCTTGGTTTGAAAGAAATGATGAGCCTCCGGCGCGACTGGGTGATGATGGCGCTGCTTGTCTGGTCATTCACGCTGGCGCCCGTAATGGAGGCTACGGGCGTTTCAAACTCGGTCAACAATGCATCCATTGCATTTGCCGACGAGGATGGCTCGCCGCTTTCGCGCTCGCTTGCCTCAGCGTTTTTTCCGCCTGAATTCCAACCCGTTATCCAGATCGCACCGGGTACCGGGGCCGAAAAGATGGATGCAGGGCATTTCCTGTTTGTAGTCGCAGTACCCCCAGGGTTCGAGAAAGATGTTCGAGCCGGGCGCGCGCCTGAAATTCAGGTTTTGATCGATGCGACAGCGATGGAGCAGGCCGGAATTGGAGCGAACTACATCATCAATATCTTGAGCGCCGAGATCCGGCGCTTTGCCATCGGAGCAGAATTGTTAGACCCGCCGCCCATCGATATCATTGTGCGCAGCGCATTTAATCCAAATCGCGACACTGTTCGTTTCGCAGGTATCGTCGCGCTGATCGGCCAGATCATGTGGCTGACCACAATCCTTACCGGTGCTGCCATGATCCGTGAGCGCGAGCATGGAACAATCGAACACCTGCTGGCGATGCCGCTTACTCCATTTGACATTGCGGTCGCCAAGATCTGGGCAAACGCGGCGGTGGTTCTGGTAGCGACCGCTCTCTCGCTGACCTTTGTTATGCAAGACTTCCTGGGGATCAGCATCGCGGGATCGAAGGTGTTGTTTTTAATTGGCACAGCTCTCTTTCTCTTCACGGCGACGGCGCTTGGGGTGTTTCTTGCGACGATTGCGCGCTCAATGGCTCAATTCGCACTTTTGGTTATGCTGACGGTGCTTCCAATGTTGATGCTGTCAGGAGGAGAGACGCCAATCGAAGGGCAGCCCGGCTGGCTTCAGATCGGAACATCTATCCTCCCATCCCGCCACTACATGTCAGCCAGTCAGTCCATCATTTTCAAAGGTGCCGGGATCGAGACGGTCTGGGCAGAGTTCGTATGGATGGCGTGCTTGGGCGCGATCCTTCTGGCAACAAGTCTGCTGCTTTTTAGACGCTCGGTTGCGCAAGAGACCTAATTAAGTTTTTGCACCTGAGCCAAACTAGGCGGCTGACAGAGCACCCGCTTGCGTAAGATCAATGGCCGCGCCCGTAATTTGGCATAATACTGCCTCGCCGGTATAGCACTAAAGGAGGAGGTTCAGATGCTTGAAGGCAAACAGACCCAGCAAAACATCCAAATCAAGGACCATCAATTGACACTACGTGGCCAGAAGAAGATCACGCACGTTCACCATGATCGGGTCAACATATATAGAAGGCCGGTCGGTCATTGGACCTCTCCTGATAGCATCACCTATTTGCAATTAACTCGACGGTAACAATTAACCGCCGGAGAACCGCTCCCGGGCATACTCTGAATGTGTGCTTTATTGCCAAACGTGGAAGTTTCGAGGTTGCCCATGATAGAGTGGGTATAGCGCTATTAAACAGAGATGGGCCATGCGGACACCGGACCAAGGCGACACAGGAGTTGATACAGGTAATGTCCGTGCATTCCTGGAGAGCTTGACCGGCCCGTCCCGCGGGACCGTAGCCTGGCTTGCCGACAACGCGGTGTCGGCCTCGGTCAGTCCGGACCGTACCTTGAGGCTGAGACCGAAAGAAGATGTGCCAGCTTATGACGAAGACATTGCGACTCTTCAGTGGTCAGATGACGGTTACACGTTAAACGCGTTGTCTGATCGGAATATCTGGGTCAATGGTCACAAGGTCGCTTCGGTTGACCTCAGGCACGGCGACATGATCGAATTCGGCGAAAAAGGCCCGATGTCCCGCTACAGGGTGTGCGACCACTCATTCCCTGCACATCGCACGGTCGAGGATATCCTAAGCGACGCGTACGCATATGCGAGAACAAGCCGTCGACCCTTTCCAAGAAAAATTTCCGGTGCACTGCGCGACAGTGGGCGTCGGCTAGCATCACAAACCACAATTCTCTTCAGGATCACCGTTATTGGCGCAATCCTTCTGATCGCCGTATTTGGGTATTTACTGTTTCAGAACGACAGGAAGCTGGCGGACAGCCTGGAACGAGAATCCCATAAGATCGAAGCGGTTGCCGTTATGCTGGCACAGACCCGGGAAGACTCGTTGACGCCAGAGGATTTGGGTGCACTCAAAGATGCTTTCGAAAGTCAGGTGCTGTCCACTGAGCAGCGTCTTGGCACGCTGGAGGAACGCGCAGGCGCATCAACGCGGATTATCACAGCCTCTACGCGTTCCGTCGCGTTCGTCCAGGGCGCCTATGGATTGCGGCAGATCAAAAGCGGGAAATTGCTGAGGCATGTGGTTGGCCCCGATGGAGAGAATCTGCAAACGCCATTTGGACAACCGTGGCTCGAACCAGATGCGATGGGCGAGCCTGCTGAGTTTCAGTTTACTGGAACCGGGTTTCTTCTACAGGACCCGCCTCTGTTGGTGACCAACCGTCATGTCGCCTTGCCCTGGACCACTGGCGACCGTGCACAAGCCCTTCAGGCCGCAGCGCTGGAGGCCGAGATGCTGAGTTTGCTGGTCTATTTGCCTGATCAAACTGTGCCAATTAAGGCTGTCTTGCATAAAGCAAGCGAAACCGCAGATCTGGCGCTTCTCTCTATCGACGCCACACGCGTTCGGGGTCTTGGACTGTTACTTGCAGATGAGCCACCGCGAGCGGGAGAGGAAGTTTTCCTGCTTGGATATCCAACCGGCCTGAAGGCTCTTATCGCGCAGGCCGGTCCGGGCTTTCTGAAAACGCTAGAGAATAAAGGCGCCGTGGGTTTCTGGACAATTGCGACCCATCTTTCGGAACAAAATAAAATCCGGCCCCTGGCCAGCCGGGGAATCGTAGCCCAGACCAGTCCCGGCGCCATTGTTTATGATGCAGAGACCACAACTGGAGGAAGCGGGGGACCTGCGTTGAACCGAAACGGTAAGGTGGTTGCGATCAACGCCGCGATCTTACCCGAGTTTGGTGGTTCGAATATTGGCGTTCCGGTGTCGCACCTCAAGAAACTTCTCAATGAAAGCGACTGATCCGCGTATTCATTCGCCTGTCCGATATGGTGAATTTTGCACAAGAAAAACCATAATCAGTGGGACTATGACAGAGATCAGGCCCACGGTAATCAGCAAATTCCCCAAGTGGCTATAGTCAGCGATGGATGCAACTGTACCCATTCTGGGTTCGGTCACGACACGAGTCACGACAAATACCTGGTTTAGGTATTTTGTGCCCAAGCTGCTTGCCGACAATGCCATGTTGGTGAAAGACGCCATGACAGCAAAAAAGGTCGCCTTGAGATGTGTCGGGGCGTTACGTGCGATCCAGGCCAGCATAGGGACCATCGCGATCTGACCCAGCGGTGACTCTACGGCTGTGTCGAGTATGGCGATGAACCTTGCATCCACAACCCCGCCTGTGTGCGCGGCCGTCCATTCATGCACTCCGTAGTATAAAGCAAGGTTAGGCAGGGCCAGCACTCCGGCGGCAATGGTGAGCAGTACCACCACCTGCGCGATGGAACGACTGGCCATAAACGGCCTGAGGATGATCAGGCCAAGCAGTGCTAGTAGTGAGGTCAGGAGCGCCAGAATTGCCAGAAACTGTTCGTCGAACCCAAGCTCGTCGATTTCGAACCAGGTCAATCCCGGACCAGGCAACGGGACCGCGCGAAAAACGAAAATGATTGTCGCCGTCCCGATCAGAACCTTGGCCTGTTTCGACTCCAGTTCCCTTAGCAGCCGTGACATGAGATAGAGAATGACGGTGAGCGAAACCGCAAAAACAGTTTCTTGCGCAAAGGCGAAATTTGCGGTTCCCAACACAACGCTGAGTACAACAAACGCGAGACCTCCCAGCAGTATTGGCCACCTTACTTCGGTGGCTTGATCCGGTTTGTGTGGAAGGTGCCCAAGACTAACGAGGCGACGCTGTATCAGAGCATGAAGAACCACTCCGCTGATCGACAGAAAGGGGACAACCAGAGCGACGAGATAGACCTGACCATAAAGAACCAAACGATCGCTTTTATCCAGATCCTCCGCGCCCGAAAAAATCCAGATGTTAACCGCTGCGACTCCCGCAAACCCGGATATGATCGCAATCCTGCCCAGGGTCTGCATGGTAGTGTGGCGGGCACGAACTTCTTCATGCGTAAACGCGTACCCGTCTTGGTTGGTTTGTGGTACCGCTTCGACCGTCATGGCATCTGCCACGACGTCCTGAATGGCATAACCAGAAGGTGCCAGGATCAAGGCAACGACATACCAATGCTCAGGCAGCATGGCCCCGGCCATCTGGGCAGGCGCGGTCACAAGTCCATACATGATAAGCAACGAGGCCGTGATAAGAGACGCGCCAACCAATATCAGCAGCGATTTCCAACGCCAGAACAGATCCACCAGATGCCCAAGCGGCATTTTCAAAATCCAGGGCAGCCCGGCCCAAAATGCCAACCCCGCCACGAAAGCAGCAGATAGATTCAGATAGTCCTTGAGGAAAAACGCGCCAACGACGGATGTCAGTCCCGAAACTCCGGCCGCGAAGTACACCATCAACGGTGGCATGTAGGACCATTGTAATTGCGCGACCAGATCAACGAATGTCCGGTGCCACCAGTCAGAGAGCCGCCTTCCAAGTGTAGGTCGATCAGTGTTCATACGTCATTCGGATCCCGTTCTGGCGACCTAACGCCGTCGGATTTCCTCTCAAAGAAACCCGGCGCCGAAAAGCAGGGTGCTGGTCAGCACACCAAGGATTGGCACGACAAGAGGTACGTGGAAATGTTGTCGGGTTGAATCCGGTTTCAACTTCAAAAAGATCAGCGAGAAATTGACTAGAACAAACACACCCAAGACGATCTGAGATGTGCGTTCTGCTAGGGTGCCGATCGGCAGCGTTTGGGTCAGTAGAAGGATTAGCGCCACAACCAGCAGGGTTGCGACGACTGGTGTCTGGGTTACCTGCGGGACACTCGCCAGTATTTTCGGCAGATGACCCCGATCGGCAAGGCCGTAGATTACCCGCGACGCCATTATCATCTGGATCAGGACGCCATTGACTGTTGCAACGACTGCGACTGCGGCAAACCCCTGTTTGATTACTTCGGGTGCATTTGAAAAAACCAAAGCAAGCGGGGCAGTCGAAGTCGACAAGGTATCGATAGGAACAACAAGCAGGACCGTAATTGAGGTCGCCAGATACAGACCCGTCGCCAGAACGAGCGTCAGCAGAATTGCCTTAGGAATTGTGCGAACTGGGTCTTTTACTTCTTCGGCGACGTTTGCCATGTCCTCGAATCCAACAAAGGCAAAGAAAGCCAGAAGCGACGCCGCGAAAATGCCCCGCCAAGCGTTGATCTCAAAACCTGGAATCGTCTCGCTGAACGCATAGCCTTGCGGATCCTGCACGGACATGCCCCAGCCAATCACAAACAGAAGCCCCGAAATCTCGATGATCGTGATCACTGCCGCCACAAATACTGATTGCCCAATGCCCCAGAGTGCAATCAGTCCCATAAACGACACGATGCCGATCGTAAGCAACGTGGTGCCAAGGTTGGTCAGGGTGTGAAGATAGGAGGCCGCTCCAATCGCAACGGCCGAAGCCGATATCACTCCCGAAGCAGCGACGGCGAGACCCACCAACACAGCAATCCAGTTTCTTTGAAACCCCGCTTCGACGTATGCCGCTTCTCCCGCGCTTACGGGATAACGTGTCGCGAGTTCGGCGTACGACAAAGCCGTCAGCGAAACGACGAGCGCTGCAATGAGAAACGAAACAGCGGCGTAAGGACCAGCGACCTCAGCGGTAGCACCGACAAGCACATAGATTCCCGCACCGACGGTGACACCGAGCCCGTAAAGCGTAAGCAACGGGGCAGTAAGCGCGCGTCGGAGTTTAGGTGTCGGTGGATCGGCCGTATGCATTGGCTTCACTCCTCAATGAACAAACGCCTGTGTACCGAGCTACAGCGCGGTTAAGTACACCAGTCACTAACGAGGGGCTCGCCACCATTCATTCCGAGCCCCTGCGGTGGAATTTCCACGCTTTTGCAATTCCGCTTATCACCATGTTTGATTTGGATGCAGGCGATGAACGGCAATCCCGCTGAAACATTCATGCTTTACTATGTAATGTACCTTTTTGAATTGATCTATGTCATTGGTCGCCAAGAACCGACCAGCCAAGCGGAACCGACTGCAGTGTACTTACTTTCGTCGCAGTTTTTCCCAGCTGGTACTCAAAGGCTGAATATGAGCGAGATCAATGAAGCGTTCGCTCAATACCGCGTAGTCTAAACGCGAAATGCTGACGTTCGAGGAGGAACAGATGCCAGTTTATCGCGGACTTCTTTTGTCAATATTTGCTGCAAGTGCTGCACTGGCGCAGGATATTGACCTTCAAAACGGGCACAATCTCTACAGAACCTATTGCTGGCAATGCCATGGTTTCGAGGCCACTGGAGATGGTCCAATGGCGGAGATGCTGGCAATAAGGACGCCTGATCTGACCAGGCTTGCGGCCCAAAACGACGGTGTTTTTCCGATTGAGGCGGTGGCGCGTCAAATTGATGGTCGCGCACCATTGCTCGCGCATGGCGGAGAAATGCCCATTTTTGGACCAGCTTTGGATTCGGACCAAAAAGTTGCGCTGACTATGCCTGACGGCCAGCCGATGTTCGCAGGTGTGCCGTTGGCAAATGTGATTTATTATCTTGAGTCCATACAAATCGAGTAGGTTGGTACAAATGCTGCCATTAGATTGTAGAGCACCACCGCCCACGTTTGTTGACGCCGGTTGATCTACATTAAGGTTATTTTCTACCGGATTTAGTAACATTCAGCATTGGGAAGATGAGGAGGAATCTCCGATGCCTGAAGAGAAGCCAAAATCAAGTTACTCCAACCCACTTGTTGATGTTTTCAAGCAGATGCAACCGACTACTACGGCCAATCCGTTTTTAGGCGCTCAGCTTGAGCAATTCTGGGACACGCAGGAGAAATCACTGAAAGAGGCAGAGGCCTTTGCTCAACATTGGTTTGAGAGGCGTCACGAGGCTGTTCGAACCGCGCTAGAAGCTGCGCGCTCGGCGTCTGCTGCAGACCCGACTGATCCGGCGAAAGCACTGCAATCGATAGCAGAGTGGCAAAAGCATTCAGCCGAACGCCTCGTGGCTGACGCTCAGGAATGGTTCGAAACAGTTGCCCGATGTGCAGCATTTGCAGCGGAAACCGAAGCCGAAGCTGTGGAAAAAACAATAGATGATGTTGCAAGCACAGCAAAGAAAGCGGGTAAGTCTTCGAAATCCGAACCGGTTTAGAGTGCCGTATCACCGCGGAGGCCGGAATGATCGTAGCTGGAGCAATCGAAGGTCACTAACATGTATAAGAACATTCTGATTCCAGTCGCGCTGGACAAAGATCACGATACACAGGCCTCTTTTGAAGCTGCTCGTTTGCTAGCGAATGCCGATGCGGAATTCACAGTGCTCCATGTGCAGGAGCCGATCCCTGCATATGTGGCATCCCAGATACCCGAGGAAGTTCTGGCAAACACGCGAAAAGAGCTTCAGGAGGGCTTACATCGGAACGCTGCAGAGCTACCGGGTGCGAAACCGCGGCTTATCTCGGGGAGCGCTGGCCGAGCGATCGTTGATTTCGCAAATGAAAATGACATCGATTGCATAGTGCTGGCCTCACACAAGCCGGGGATCGAGAACATTTTTATTGGGTCGACTGCGAACCGGGTCGTTCACCACGCCAATTGTTCTGTCCACGTGGTCCGCTGAGTCGTTTTGTGGCAGGTGCTCCAAGTCGAATGCTGGATACCCAGCATGGGACACAAAGACGATGGAGTGAAATTGGTGCTGCGAGCACGCGCAGCATGAAAATCGTATTCACGCTGTGGGCTCTTTCAAGACCTTGGGTGCAGCGCAGCATTTCGGTTCAAGAACCACTCGCCATCGATTTGAACGGCCCATACCAGCCATTCATCAGGACAGACCACGCCGCAATGCAGCTTCACCAGACCGGACTTTCGCTGTGAGCGCAAAATCGGGGGCGAGTCGAACTTACAGCCCGCCGGACGAAGCTGCCGGTTGCTGAACGTCTGCTTCCCGTTAACGCTGAATCTCAGACGATCCACCCAAAGACATACCCCGCCCCAAGCGACCCCAGAACTGCAAGCAGCAGATAGAGCATGAACGGTTGCAATTTGAGCACCGGTGCGATGGCCATAGCACCCCAGATGCTGACAACACCGCCCGAGACAAGGAAAGCCATCGCCGCGCCTTCGGACATGCCGTTGTCGATCAACCCGCGTGTCAGCGGGAGCGCAGCGTAACCGTCGATATAGGCCGGGGCACCGACGAAGACTGCGGCGGGTATTGCCCACCATTTGTCTTCGCCAACATATGTTGCTAGTGCGCCCGGCGTCAGTGCGGTGTTCAGGGCATACTCGGCGGCAAATGCCGGGATCAGGCAGATCAGGATCAGCCGCGTGGTCGCCCAGAACTGTCTGCTGAAAGAATGCCTTCGTGCCTCAGACCGCCATACCCATGGATCAAAGGGTTGATCCCTGCCGCATCGTGCGGCACTCAGTTGGCGCGCCAGACCATTGTCTCGAAGCGCGCTCATTGCCCAAGGTGTCTTGGCGAATAGCCCTGTGATCACGCCCCCGAATACGCCTAATCCGAAAGCTGCGAGTGTTTTGCCGATCGCAAAGCTCAAACCCAGTGTCGCGGCTGTTGTCGCGAGCATCGCCGGATCAGTTATTGGGGAGGACAGCCAGAATGCCATGATCGGAGCGAGTGGCACGCCCGCTGCCAGCAATCCGGCCATTAAGGGCAGCACCGTCACACCGCAGACCGGCGTGATGGCTCCGATGAGCGATGCAGCCAAAACCGCTCTCAGCGTCCTGCCCTCGAACGCGCCAGCGATGTGGGTATCCGCGCCGCTGGCGATGATCCAAGCTGCTAGTATGATGCCCGGAATGACAATGGGGGCAACGACAATTAGACCCCATAGGACGAACCTTGCTGCGTTTGCGGCGTGTTCCGGCCAAGCAAAACCTACACCTGCCAACAGAAGTAGAAACAGGCCCCACACTAAGGGTTTCCGGTTGGATGGTCGGTTGGCAGCTGTCTGATCGGACATGGGATACTCCTCTGACCTTGAAAAATAGTGCGGCGCGAGGCATCTGTGAAACGCATAGTTTCAATTTCCGATATTGGAAAAACAAATGGAAAACCTGGATAGCGATCTTTTGCGAACCTTCGTCGCCGTGGCCGATGCCGGCAGTGTCACAGACGGTGCCGCCCGCATCCACCGGTCGCAGTCTGCAACGAGCCTTCAAATCAAGCGCCTCGAAGCGATCCTGGGTCAGCCGGTCTTCGACAGGCATGGTCGTGGGGTGGTCCTGAGCGACACGGGACGAAAGCTATTTCCAGTCGCGCAGGAGGTGACGGCACGTCTCGACGCGGCACTACGGGAGATTTCCCAGAACACTGTAAGCGGGAAACTACGTTTGGGCATACCCGACGATCACGGACGAACGAAACTCGCGGCGATCATTGCGACCTTCACCCGCCATCATCCGAAAGTCGAACTGGATATCACATGCGCTCTGAGCACCAGTTTTCCCGAGGCCCTCGACAAAGGTTCGCTGGACCTTGCGGTCTATGAGGTCGAAAACCCGTCCAGCCATGAGGAAGTTCTTTATGAAGACCCAACTTGTTGGGTGTCGTCGGCGCGCCGCAATTTTCAGATCGATGAAAGCCTTCCGGTTGCCTTGTTCGATCATGCATGCTGGTGGCGCGACGCGGCAGTCAATTCATTGCAGGCCCGCGGAGAGCCATATCGCGTTGTATATTCCAGCCAGAGCGTCTCTGGCGTGATTGCAGCGGTTGAAGCTGGGATTGCAGTAGGTCTACTTGGTCGCTCGTCGTTTCACGCAGGTCTATCTGTGGTGAACGACGCATTGGGCTTCGGGAACACACCTGCCTCCAAGCTGGTGATGGCATCCAGCAAGCCGAAAGAGCAAGGGCCTCAGGACGCCATGAAGGAGGCGATCAGAGCCGCATTTATGGCCAAGCCATAAAAAGCTGACTTTCGCTGCGCTCTGTCGAATGGGCAGGTCGGACTAGGTTCCTGACATCGGAGGCGGCGCGGCATCCTGTGGTACGACGCCTGTGTCAACGTCGGGTCGTCGTTTTGGGAGGGCATGGCGGATCGGAGGATTAGTCATGGAAATACCAAACTTACCTGCCATTCGCGCACTTCGGCTAGCCTGGAACAAGGGCCGCATTGTCGGTCAGAAGCGGCCACTGAAACCTAAGCATGTCTGAGCAATCTGGGTGCGGCTTGAATTGGCAGAGAACCATCGTGATCTTGCTCTGTTCAATATGGCAATCGACAGCAAGCTTTGCGGCTGCGACCTTGTGAAGATGAAAGTTGTGGATGTGATGGCGTCAGGCCAGATCAAGGAACGCGCCTCAGTGCTACAGAACAAGACGCAGAAGTCAGTTCGGTTTGAGATATCGGAAGGCACCCGCACATCCGTCGAGAAATGGATCGAAGACGAACTGATGGTCGGATCAGAGTATCTTTGGCCAGGCCGTTTTCATGAGCGGCTTCACATATCGACACGTCAGTATGCGCGGATTGTTCGGGACTGGGTCACGTCGATCGGATTGGAAGCCAGTGCATATGGCACGCATTCGATATGGCGCACGAAAGTCACTCAGATCTACAAGAAGACTGGCAACTTTCGCGCCGTTCAGCTTCTGTTGGGGCACACAAAGATGGACAGTACAGTCAGTGTTATCTTGGCGTTGAACTTGAGGATGCCTTGGCCATTGCTGAAGCCATTGAAATCTAACATTCTGGGCCGCCTACACGGTCGGCCCAGAGCTGCCCTTCATCTCATAGCCAAACGCTGCGGCGCGGCTTCCTGAAAGCGGACGTTAACCTGTTCAAGCCCTCATGAGAGAGCTGGTGATTGTAGCAAGCCAGGAAATGCAGCGTCCAATGGATTTTTTAGCAGCGTGATATCGTCCACATCATCGTTTCGACTGCCAATACGACCATCCGGTCTGATCCACAAAGCCGAGCGCACAGCAATACCCAACCGATTGTGACAATTCAGCTCTGGATCGATCAGTAGCGAATTCTCATCAAAATCAAGTACTCTGCGCGCGGCTGCCCCTTCGGTGCTATGAGCGACTACGACCAGATCAAGCGCCTTTTTGCTCACTTTGACAAGGTCAATTGCTGCTTTCACAAGTTGCTCGGCCTCCAATCCACCATCACTGATCAGAAGAAGAACTGTGTTGTACGGTGACGACAACGCACCTGTGAGAAAAACTGCAGCGCCGTTTGCTTTATATAGGCGTATGTCGCCCGGCACATGAGTTCCGGGGCCGGGCCCAATCGACGGCTGCTCTCCAACAGAAATGCTGCTGGCTGCATAGTTCCCCATCACTGGTTCGTACCCATTTCCACCGTTTTTCAGATAGGCCCAAAAATTCACTGAAAACCGTCGAATTGCCTTGCTTCTTTCAACTGGATCGCTGGTCGACCAAAGGTCGTCGTTTTTTTGACCAACATCAATCATAGCGCGCCCTGCGGGGCGGCGTTCACTTTCATAGGTGTCTAAAAGAGCATCATCGGCGTGCCCAGAAACAACTGAGGCTAATTTCCAACCCAAATTCATCGCGTCCTGTATTCCGGTATTCATTCCCGCAGCACTTCCTGCTGACATGGCATGACATGCATCCCCGCAGATTAGCACCCTTCCAACTCGGTAATCAGAAGCTAATCGAGCCGAACATTGAAAGCTGACATCTGAAATCGGTGGGCCGAGGCGCACGCTTGGTGCGACATCGCGCAGAATATCATTCAACGAAGTCCAACTGTCGTCACAGTGGTTCAACGAAAGAGAATATATTCTGAACGCCGATCTTGTCTGATAAATTGCGACCACAAGATGATCCAGATACAACATCCCGTGGTTTGCTTTGTATGGCCAACCTTCGATTTGCGCATCCAACACATGCCAGTGAAGGTCACTATCGTGGCCTTCAAACCCAATCTCAGCAGCTTGCCGTATTGTACTGTGCACACCATCACAACCAATCAGCCAAGAGGTTTCGACCCTCTCTTCCCCACCGGCTCGGTTTTTCAAGACAGAAATGACTCCTTTCGCACTCTGTTCATAACGTACAAGCTCCAACCCGCGCTCGATAAGCACGCCCAGGCTCTCCAGCCGCGCGATCAGAATAGGGATCAGATCATCTTCGCCGAGATTGAGGTGCCATGGCCAGCGCTCATCAGATGATATAGCAAGCGCTGCAGTTCTGCCTTCAAAGGATTGCTCCATAGACTGAACCGGAACACCTTGCTCGAATATCTGATCAAGGACACCCAACTGCTCTGCTGCATAAAACGTTGACGGCTTTACTACAAATGCGCGCGGCGTAGTTGGTGCGGATGTATCGCGGTCGATTATGCGCAGATCAATGCCGCGGCGCGCCAGTTCAATCGCTAGCACCAACCCGCTGGGCCCGGCACCAGAAACAAGTACGTCAGTCAATTGATCACTCCTTTTGGGTTTTTTTTGCGCAATCTTGAGGAGCTCCGCAAATACATTGTCATTTAATCAATTGTTACCATTCATGTTGTACCGATTAGGAATGACGCCCGCTTGGGGCTGCGAACAGTCTATTGGGAGTCGCCACCTTTTCTCGTTCAAACCGCGTTTAGCTACCTGCCAAAAAGTGTTTTGCAGGTATTTTGGTGTAAGCCCCATCATAGAAAAAGTTCAACCAAACGGAATGACCATCGGAGTAAATATCAGAAACGCCGCGGGTATCTGATCCTGCGTCGAGCGAATGTACACCGCCTTCCGTATCCAACTGCATCAGCTTGAACGCCTGGTGATCCTGATGCCCGCGGTAACCGCCGACAACCACTGTTCCATCTACAACCTCAATGGATTCAAGATTTCCAAATCCACCCGCCAGATTTTCTGACAGACCGGCCTCATCCAATTCTGAGATACGATAAACAGCGCTATCCCAAGCGTCATCAGCACCCCATGACACCGCATAGATCTGGCCGTCAGTAATCTCGAATCTGGCAAGACCATTGATCTGAACATCTTTCAGAGTCGGTCGAATTTCTCCGGTGTTTGCCGACACAGTAACAAAACCCCCACGCCCAAAATCGCTGACAAGCAAAGTGGCATCGTTCAGCACCTCAACATCGTAGAAGAAAACACCTTCTTCGTTGTAACTCTTCCGCCAGTTGACCTCGCCTTCATGGGAAAGCGAGATGACTTGATTGCCATCCACAAGGACAATTTGTTCGCCAAGTTCAACCAACCCGGTCGGGTTGCGGAGGCCTTCGCCGTCGGAAAGAGTGATGCTTTCATGTGCGCCACTCAGTCCGAGTTTGTACAATCCACCATTGGTGGCTTGGGACCCAAATTCCTCACCAGGTCCGCCAGGGCCAATAGAAATCGCATAAACGTCTGCCCCCAAAGGCAGGATTGCTTCGGTGAAGGGTGGCAGGCCACTGACCAGTACCTCTTCCGCGGAAACAGGTTGAATAATCGTCAAAGTTAACAAGGCGCTCAAGCATTTTGTCATTGTCAAAACTCTCTTTGAAACGGCCTGCCGTCGAGGCCATGCTACATTGCTCCACAACGGATGATCACGAACCGGAATTTGTGGATGGCTCGTGATCACCGCGTATCGGAGCAGCGTTAAAGGCTGATCTGCTCACCCCGGAAATACGGGCCAAGAGCCGCAACGACACGGTCGATGGTCAGCGGGTCCTCATAGAATTGAAGCTGATTGGCACCATCGATCCAGTGAAGTGCTTTATGAGCCGAAGGGATCTGTTGATAGATTCGCTTCGGAATATCCGGGCCGCTGGCGGCTTTGTCACCGTGGACCATGAGAACCGGCAATGTGAGGCGCGATGCCGCGTCGCTGATCTGCCAGCCCCAAATTCCCGCTTCGCTCATTGCCGTAATCCGGTTTTCCCAACCACCGCGATGGAGAAACCACGGCGCTTCGTTGTCCCATGGCAGATACCACTCTGCGACCGCCGTGGCTGTCAACAGGGCTTCGGGGGAACCGACTATTGGAATATAGTCCACCGTACCGGTTTCGGAAAACTTCGCGGACGCCGCTGCTGACCGGTTCATGCGTGCCTCGACTGACGCAGCATCGCCGAGATACATGATTGCCGTATCGGGGGTCAGGTAGTGACCGGCAACAATTCCAAGCGATGCGATCCGCTCGTCCTGAGCCGCAGCTTCAATCGCCCAATTCACGCCCTGACAAATTCCAAGGAGATGGAGTTGGCTTTGGTCAATCCCATCCTGTTCAGTAAGGAAATCGACAGCAGCGCGAAGATCTTCGATCTTGGCCTCACCGGATTCAAACCGGCGCGGCTCACCTGAACTGGCACCGTGATTGCGCGGATCAAAGATCAAAACCGCAAGGCCCTGTTGTGCCAGCCTTGTGGCGTATTGTACTGGTGATTGCTCTTTTACAAACGCCACGGGGCCCATGATCGCCACTGCAGGATGCGAACCCTCTCCTGCAGGCAGGAAGATTTTGCCTGCAAGCGTTTCTGGGCCACTGGGGAATGACACATCGCGTACGTCGTACATGCCAGAAGCCCTGGGTTGTGCTGCGGCGTGCTTAGGTATGGTTGCTGGTATCGCTGCCGCGGCACCCCAGAGTGCCATCTGCCCGGCAAGAGTTCTGCGGGTTATGTGCATATATACTTCTCCCTCAATCTCAAGGCTTTACGTGCATTGTGAGGTTGGAATTTATCGTTTGTTGAATCAACCTCGGCGCTGAAGACTTGGTACTTTAAGACTTCTTGGCGCCCTTGATCTTCGTTTTTCCAGCGCCGCCATTCTGGTTTTCGCTCGCGTCTACGACGCCGTCACCGTTCGTGTCTGCACCATCGAAAATAACTCTGTGACGATCAATAAATACTTGGGTCCGCTCAATTCCCGCAGGGTGATACTCAAGCATTTCTTCAAACGTCACGACTCCGTCTTGGTTCAGGTCGTGCGTTTCGGTCGATACATCGGCATGCGCCATGGCGGCTGTAAAAACTACGCTCCCGGCTGTGAAAGCCAATTGGACAAGTCTCATGGGGGTTCCTCATCGTGTACAGTTTCGATGGGATCTAAATGCGCTTAGCTTGACATAATCAAAATGACGCAACTAGCATGCTGGTCATGCAAAAACCGAATGATGAATTGGCGTCGATGGATTTTCGCGTTTTGCGATTTCTGCGGATCCTGTTGCAGACTGGCAGCGTGACCCGAACTGCTGAACTGCTTGAGATCAGTCAACCCGCAGCAAGTCGCATTCTTGCCCGCATTCGGGATCTGACTGGCGATCCATTATTAATCCGAACTCAGGCAGGGTATCAGCTGACGGATCACGCCCTGTCGCTTCAGGAACCGGTGCTTGAGGCGATCCACGCGACCGAAGCGGTTTTTCTGCCGCCCAAGTTCGACTCCGCCCATTCAAATCGGCGATTTCGCATCGCTGGTACCGACTATGCTGCAGCCTGCATCATTGGGCCACTTGTCGATCGGCTGGCGAGGGTCGCGCCACATGTTAGAGTGGATGTGTCACCATTGGTACCAAACAGTTTTTCGGCAATTCAGGACGGCGAAATTGATTTTGTCTTTTACGCTGGACTCAAAGTGAAGGGTGATCTGATTGTCAAAAAACTCTTTACAGACAGCTACGTCCTTCTCATGCGTGAGGGTCATCCGTTGTATGAGCATGCGGCGCAGAAGGGTTATCTGGAACCACCGGATATCGCACCGTACCGACAAATCGAATTCAGCTACCCGACGGTTGAGCGATTGCGTGCGGATACCGTCATGCGCGCGACCAACAATGGTGACCCGGCAATGTTGTCTGTACCTTTCTTCACCTCCATGCCTTTCCACGTCGCAAACAATGATGCCGTTGCAGCCGTTCCGTCGCGCTTGGGTACGCAACTCTCCTCATTCTCCAGCATCGTGTCGGTTCCCTTCAGGTCAGGGGCGGAATTTCCTTACTACCTGCTCTGGCATGAACGGGGACAATTCAATCCGACCATTCGCTGGTTTGTGGATGAGGTCGTAAAGACCGTTACGCTACAGGACTCGGCTTAGGAAGAAATGCGGAGACAGTCGAGGATCCAACAAGGGCGCATTGTTCATGCCGCCTCGCAGCTGCTTTTCCAAGCGAAGACGGCCCTTTCCTGCCGTTGGCCCAAGGGTCAAGATGCTGCGGTCGCAACCCGCAATGCCGACATGAGATGCACCTGTGAAATGTGGGGCTGGTCGAACTCTCAATTTGCGAGACGTAGCTGCCATACTCCCGCCTTGCCCTTATGCCTCACCTGATGCACTTTGTATGCGAAAGAGGAATGTCTGTTTCACAGTTAGCTCTGTTGGCAAAAAGACCAGCGACGTGCCATGTTTAGGGAGAAGTGCGTCATGACATCCAAGTCCGAAGGCTCCACACCACCGGACAATCTGACACCGCAACAGCAGGCCATGCCGAAGGTCAATCAGATGACGGCGGGTGATGTTACCGCGTCACTGAAGGCCGGGTTTTCCGATTTTCTGGCTCGCCCCGTCATGAGTGGCTTCTTCGGCCTGTTCTATGCTGTTTTCGGAATCTCGCTTGTTTGGAGCTTCGTCTGGCTCGGCAAGATTTGGATGATCATACCCGCCATTGTAGGCTTTCCGCTGGTCGCGCCTTTTGCCGCGGCCGGGCTTTATGAAATGTCCCGCCGATTGCAGAAGAGAGAGAGTTTTGGCTGGTCAGAAATTCTCACCGCCATGGCAAATCAACGCAAGCGCGAAATGGGCTGGATGGCCTTTGTCACCCTGTTCATTTTCTGGGTGTGGGTTTACCAGGTTCGGCTTTGGCTGGCGATCATCCTGCAGAATACCTCTTTCTCGGACTTTGACGGGTTTTTGAACACCGTATTCTTCACACCGCAAGGCTGGACCTTCCTTGCAATTGGAACCTGTGTAGGCGCAATTCTGTGGACTGTACTGTTCTCCGTGACCGTCGTTGCCATGCCCATGTTGCTCGACCGGGAAACAAACTTTGTTTCCGCCATGTTAACTTCCATTCGTGTCGTCACGGAAAACCCGGTGGTCATGCTCACCTGGGCGGCGATCATCTCAGTCACTATGCTGTTGTCATTGGTTCCGGCGTTTCTGGGCCTGATCTTCACCCTGCCAATTCTCGGTCACACCACATGGCATCTCTACAATCGGGCCGTGTCGCCTGCAGAGGAGTAGTCTATTCAACCATCGGAGATCGGCCCACACCGGACCTTCGCCCCTGCCATTAACGCAGCGGTGCGGCATCCACAGAGCGGACCTTCAGTCGTAGCGCAGCATTGTCGGGTCGTTACCTTGTAAGCCAGACCCTATTTGACTCTAACCGGTGCTCTTTATCGTCTACAACAGGTGAGTGGGCGGCCATCGGAACAGGCTTTTCTCATATTCGGTAATTGATTTTGAAAGCCACTGTATGAACAGTTTTGCCACTGGCCGAACCGGACCAGACAGCGTGACAAGGTAATAGCCGATCCGTGGTATTGGATCATCAAACAGCGCCACGAGTTGTCCTGACTTCAACTCGTCAGAGACAAAGGCCGGTACTGTCGCCCCGATACCGTCACCTCGGCGGATGCCATCCAACAGCATGTTGCCCGGCATGCGGATCACTTTCCGTTCCGCTTCGGGCGGGATGCCAGCCTTTTCCAGCCACAGATCAAACTCGACCGACGCCTGTTCCTGAAGAAGTGTGAAATCAAGCAATTCTACAGGGTTTCTGAGCACCCTGTTTCCGATCAGTTCGCGGGACGCGACGACCGTCAGACAACCAGGTAGCAGCATCTGCGAGACAAGCCCTGGCCAGCGACCTGTTCCGTAACGGACGGCCATATCAATTCCGCCCGGCTTGAGATCGACAGCCTGGATCGTTGAATCGATCCTCAATTCGATATTGGGGAATTCGTCAATGAACGTCGACAGCCGCGGCATGAGGAACGCGCTTGAAAACATCGGAGTCGCGCTGACCACCAACGGTCGAACCGACTCCGCACTTGTCACCCTCTCGGTCACAGAGGCCATTTCAGCGAAGGCTTCAAGCAAACCAGCCGACAGGAATTCGCCTTGCGATGTCAGAGAAATACCGTGCCGGGTACGAGTGATAAGCCGGGTGCCGAGTTGTTGTTCTAGCCCGCGGATTTGCTGGCTGACTGCGGAATGGGTCACGTTCAGTGCCTCTGCCGCCCGGGTCAGATTTTGAAACTCGGCGGCGGCGGCGAAAGCTCTGAGAGATGTCAACGAGGGAAGCGTGCGCCAATCCATAAGTTAGACCATCTAACAATATAGAAAAATTTACAACTATGTCATCTCCCCATGCCGGCGCATGCTGGTGCTGGAACTCATTGGCGGACACAGGAGGCTAAGATCATGAAACTTGCTGTATTGGGACTGGGCAACATGGGGTCAGCGCTGGCGCATTGCCTGCTCAAGTCAGGTCACGATGTCAGCGTTTGGAACCGCACGCCGGAAAAGGCAGAGGTTTTCGCTGAGGTTGGCGCCACCATCTGCTCCTCACCGAATGATGCCATCGCGGCGTCTGATTTTGTCATCATTTGTATCAAGAGCCACACGGAAACAGTTGAACTAGTCAACGGGCTGAGTGTTTCGCTAGAGGGTAAGACTATCTGCGACATGAGCACCGGCGATACCTTGGATGCCGATAGACTGGTCGCCATCCTGGAGAAACAGGGGGCTGGCTACATGCTTGGCATGATCAATGCCTACCCTTCTGGCATTGGCGGTGACGAAACCACAATCCTGACGGTCGGCAGTGCCGGAACCTGGGACCGTTATGGCAGCGTCATCGGAAACTTGGGTGGAAAGTCCGCCCATATTGGAGAGAAGCCAGCGGCGCTTGCCGCGCTCTTCGCCGGCCTCTTCACGGTTCGGCAGGGGTTTATGTTCGGAATGATATACGGTGCACTTGTTTGTCAGAAAGCGGGCATCCCGATGCAAGTTTATGCCGACCAACTTCCTGCCACGATCAAATTGGTCAAGGACTACCATGATCTCTTTGCCAGAACCGTTCCGACCGAGGATTACGACAATGCAGAAGCCTCTCTGAAGGTTTACGCGATGGCGCAAGAGGATGCGTTGAAGACCTATCTCTCACTTAATGCTCCCGCTGATTTCATCCGGTTGATGCATGACCGAACCAAGACGGCTTGGGACGATGGCCATGGCGACAGACAGCTGACCTCACTGGTCCAGCATATGACCGATGCCTGATGCAAAAAGGCTCTCCGCCCATTGCAGACGTTCTGCAGCTACCACGATCTACCGAACGGCACTCCGAAAGCGGGCATTCGGCCCTGTGCAGCATTTCAGCGGGTTTCGTTCAGCTAATTATGCATTTTTTGTTTAAAAACTCAGCTCTGTAGCAAAGCGACTTGAATCGTCTCATCCCAGCCAAGATACAACACATCCCGATCGCGTATTACCGGGCGCGCCATCACCTTGGGTTGGGCTGAAATCTGTGCCTCTACTTCCGAATTTTTTAGCCAGTCATTAAGCGCTCGGTATTCGTTCGATTTTCGGTCCACCAGCAAGTCCCCGAATTCTGCAATCAGCTCAGCCAGCTCCGCTTCGGTCAGAGGTTCCGCCCTGACATCGCGGAAAGTAACTTCCTTGCCTTCTGCCTCCAACGCCTTTCGGGCCTTCCGGCAAATCGCGCAGGTGTTCAATCCATAGATCATCATGTCGCGGTCTCTTTTGCGGCCATCTCGCAACCTCACGCATCAACCCCTCCAACGCAACCATTTGATCTGGCATAGCTGCCCACATGTATCCCACGCTACGAACATTGTTCGTCGTTCCTTGAGGTTTCTGGATCAACCCATTCCAGTAAATTGCCTGACAATCGAGATACTGCGTTGCGGCCCTTCGAACCGGGCGTGGCAGTCATAGCCACCAGACTTTGGCCAATTTGCGCATTCCTGTCTTAGGGTTATTCCTCTTGGTGAGCTGAATCGCTACGATGGTAGATGAGGCAACAAGCAGGATAACGCGATGCGCAGTGCAATCTTCTTACCCGTAGCGGCGATGTTCCTGGGGGCCACAATATACGCTGCACCAGCAACGGCCGCCTCACTCGGACGATACGAGGTTTTTGGCGTCGAAGACGGTGACATGCTGAAAATGCGTGGTGGACCCGGAACAGGCTACAATGTGATTGTTGGTCTGCCAAATGGAACCGCCTTACGAGTTCACAGTTGCGAGCAAACCGGTGGCACCCGTTGGTGCCGCGTTTCTTTGGTGCGTGCGCGTGGGCTCAAAGGGTATGTCTCCTGGGCATATTTGCGAAAAATTTGATACAATGGCGATAAGCATTGCCATGTTAACAGCGACCATGAAATGTCGATGGAAATTGCCCTTTCTGTTCAATTGGCATCGTTCAACATGGGCTTAGAACTGACCTATGGGCCGCAGAGGGGTTGGCCCGTTACACTCCTTGGAAATTAGCGATAATTGCAGACGTTGGTGCGGCAATTCGACGACGCCTTGCATCAAGCGACCTACAGCAATTTACGGATAGCGCGGCATTACTTCTGATGGAGCCAATTGCGGCCACACGAAGAATGCTTCCCGCAACAGCCCCAAGGTATTAAAGTAAGGATGAAAAATCTGTTGCTGCCTGAATGTGCATGAGGCAGGCCAACTGCCCTCACCTCCTAAGCTTTAGGACAGACTTGATGTCAACCGAGACCGCATCCAGCCCTTCATCCTCGACTGCCGACAGTGCAAAGAGCGCAAGCCCCAAGAAGCTTGGGCATTTTGCTATAACGCTGCTGGTGGTCAGCGCCATGTTTGGCGGAGGGGTATTCAATATCCCGCAGAATATGGCTCAATCTGCGGCACTTGGGGCAATCTTGGTTGCGTGGATGATCTCGGGCCTGGGCATCTTCTTTCTCGCCCGCAGTTTTCGGGTCCTGGCCGATATTCGTCCCGAAATGACTAGTCAAATGGCTTGCCGCACAAGTTGATTAGCGGCCATTTGTGCGACTTGCAGCATCCGGTATTTTGGGCTCAAACTGGACGTCGGATGCGATGCAGCATCCAGTGATATGCTGCACCGGTCAACGTCGGGTTGTCGAAGTGGGAGGGAATGGAGGTTCGGAGGATCAGTCATGGAAACACCAAACTTACCCGCCATTCGCGCGCTTCGCCCAGCCTGAAACAAGGGCCGGATGGATCAGCCTGACTTCGTGACCCAAACGACCGATCTCGCGCCCCAACAATAATGCGCACTGGCGCAGGCCTCCATTGCAAACACGCTACGCGGCAATTTGGCAAAGTACTCGAGGACCCGGCCCCTGCGCAGTCTCTTCTGAAGAACCGGGTGACCTGTTCTAGCCGCTCCGTGCACCTGGAACACATTCTTCGCCAAATTCAGGCCAATCTCTTCCAGTGACGCCTCCATTCAGGTTGTTTGCAAACCCACAATGGCACACCGAGGCCAGCGGGGGCGTCTACACCTTCAGAACCGTTCAAGGGTCGTGTTGTGGCCAAGTCGTTGGTCCTGGGTGTGGGGTCAATGAAGTTGCGCGACGACATGATCTACGGCCCAATCACATGTCGACGCGGCAACGGTAGGCAATGGACGGCTATACGTCATCAGATGTTTTGAGACAGATGGCGGTTTGACTTTGTTGTGTCATCGCACATCTGGTTTCAAGCAGCACGGATGGTGGCATTCCAGACGTCAAATAGCTCAAAACGTTTAAGAACGATGCGCTCAAATTATGATCTGGATCAAAATGTACCAGCCTCAGAACGATTATGCAGTAAACTCAGAAAAGGAATCAGAGATAGCCAGGTCAAAGCGATATGAGTCAACTGACCAGCCGACGCGCGTTATTGGGCGTCACCGCATTCCGGGAGGACAGTAATCTTGTTCGACCTCCGGGTTCGGTTGTGCCTGGTTTTGCAGATCAATGCAGTAAATGTGGCGACTGTGTCGAGGCTTGCCCCGAAAGTGTGATTGCCATTGGTCAGGATGGGTATCCGGTGTTTCAACCCACCGAGGGTCCCTGCACTTTTTGTGGGAGTTGCGCCCAATCCTGTCCCACGGATGCCCTGGACATAGAACGCCCGCAAGATTGGCCGTGGCGCGCGTCGGTCGAAGCTGCGTCCTGCCTGTCTACCAATGGTGTCAGCTGCCGAGTGTGTCAGGATAATTGCGAACAGAACGCCATCAGCTTCAGGCTGCAACTGGGTGGCCGCGCGGATCCATCAATAGACCTCGACGCCTGCACTGGCTGTGGGTCGTGTATGGCGTCTTGCCCGGTCGATGCCGTCACATTGAAACGCAAAACCATATCTCAAACGGAAGTCAGCCAATGAATATCTGCGGATGCCTTTTACATATCGCACCAGCGCAGGCACTGGCGGCGTCCGAGGCAATGAAAGGCACGGTCGGTGTCGAAATTCACGCCGAGGCCGAAGACGGCCGTTTCGTAGTTGTTGTCGAAGACACGCCGACACGCCTTGCGTCCGAGATCATCATGGACCTGCACCAGATCCCCGGGGTGATTTCTCTGACGCTGACGTACCACCATTTCGAGGACACTGCGGACGGCCATCCGCATCCCGATGCCCCAAGCCAAACCACCAGCCGGAGGCCCACGCTATGACCATATCAGAAACTCGTCGGACATTCCTCAAGGCCTCAGCGGCCGCAGCGACGGCCTCTGCCGCAGGTATTCCTCTGGCCACTGGTCAGGCCGCCGCGCAGGTGGGCACCCCTGACATTCGCTGGGACAAGGCCGCCTGCCGGTTCTGTGGCACCGGCTGTTCTGTGCTGGTAGGTACCAAGGACGGGCGTGTTGTCGCCACTCAGGGTGACCCTGACGCGCCGGTCAATCGCGGGCTGAACTGCATCAAGGGCTATTTCCTGTCAAAGATCATGTATGGCAAGGATCGCCTGACCACCCCATTGCTGCGCAAGACCAACGGCGAATATGACAAGAACGGTGAGTTTGAGCCGGTCAGTTGGGACGAAGCCTTTGACGTCATGGCTGCCAAATGGAAAGAGGCGCTGGCCAAGAAGGGCCCGACCAGTGTCGGCATGTTCGGGTCAGGCCAGTGGACGGTTTGGGAAGGCTATGCTGCATCGAAATTGATGAAAGCCGGGTTCCGGTCCAACAATATCGACCCCAACGCGCGGCACTGTATGGCGTCCGCGGTCGTGGGCTTTATGCGTACCTTCGGAATTGACGAGCCGATGGGCTGCTATGACGATCTGGAACACGCGGATACTTTCGTGCTGTGGGGATCGAACATGGCCGAAATGCACCCGATCCTGTGGTCGCGCCTGACCGACACGCGCCTGACCAAGCCGGGATGCGAAGTGCATGTTCTATCGACATTCGAACATCGCTCGTTCGAACTGGCCGATAATGGCCTAGTGTTTAACCCGCAGACCGATCTGGCGATCCTGAATTACATCGCCAATTACATCATTCAGAACGGCGCGGTGAACGAAGAGTTTGTCAACAAACACGTCAACATCACCAAGACCGCCATCGATATCGGTTATGGTCTGCGCGATACAAACACGCTGCAGCAAGAGGCAGAGAACCCAAACTCGGGCAAGCTCGAGACGATCAGCTTTGAAGAATACGCCGAGGCGGTCGCGCCTTATACGTTGGAATACACAGCCGAACTGTCTGGCGTGCCCGCCGATAAACTTGAGAAGCTGGCGCAACAATATGCAGACCCGAACCGCAAAGTGATGAGCTTGTGGACCATGGGCTTCAACCAGCACACCCGCGGATCGTGGGTGAATTCGCTGATGTATAATGTACACCTGCTGGTTGGTAAGATCTCAGAACCCGGCAACTCGCCTTTCTCGCTGACCGGTCAGCCCTCGGCCTGTGGAACCGCGCGTGAGGTGGGCACGTTCGCACACCGGCTGCCTGCTGACATGGTGGTGGCAAATGACGAACACCGTCAGATTTGCGAAACCGCCTGGAATATCCCGGCAGGTACTATTCCACCTAAGCCCGGGTTCCATGCTGTCTTGCAGCACCGGAAGCTGAAGGATGGTGAACTGAATGCCTATTGGGTGCAGTGCAACAACAACATGCAGGCGGCACCCAATATCAACGAGGAAGGTTACCCGGGTTATCGCAACCCCGAAAACTTCATCGCAGTCTCTGACCCTTATCCAACAGTCACGGCTGTCTCTGCCGATTTGATCCTGCCCACCGCCATGTGGGTCGAAAAGGAAGGCGCCTATGGCAATGCGGAACGCCGTACGCAGTTCTGGCGTCAGCAGGTGAAAGCGCCCGGCGAAGCAAAATCGGACCTGTGGCAATTGATGGAGTTTTCGAAGCGCTTCACCGTTGAAGAGGTCTGGGATGAAGAGCTGCTGGCCAAGATGCCCGAACACCGCGGCAAGACGATGTATGATGTGCTTTACGCCAACGGATCGGTGGACAAGTACCCCCTAGCCGAAACTGCGGAAGGCTTTGACAACGACGAATCCGAGCATTTTGGGTTCTACGTTCAAAAAGGCCTGTTTGAGGAATATGCCGAATTTGGCCGTGGCCACGCACATGACCTTGCACCGTTCGAAACCTATCATCAGGCGCGTGGATTGCGCTGGCCAGTCGTGGACGGGCAAGAAACCCTTTACCGCTTCCGCGAAGGGTACGATCCGTATGTGCCCGAAGGCGCGGATGTTAAATTCTACGGTCACAAGGACGGCAAGGCAAAAATCATCTTTGCCCCCTACGAACCCGCCGCAGAAGAGCCGGACGAAGAATATGATCTGTGGCTGTCGACCGGTCGCGTGCTGGAACATTGGCATTCAGGCTCGATGACGCGCAGGGTGCCGGAACTGCACCGGGCGTTCCCGTCGGCAGTTGTCTATATGCATCCACAAGACGCCAAGGATCGCGGCTTGCGCCGCGGGCAGGAAATCGTGTTGTCGACCCGCCGTGGCGAGGTCACCAGTCGGGTTGAGACACGCGGGCGTAACAAGGTGCCGCGCGGCTTGGTCTTTATGCCGTGGTTTGATGAACACCAGTTGACCAACAAGCTGACGCTGGATGCAACCTGTCCGCTGTCGAAGGAAACCGACTACAAGAAATGCGCCTGTAAGGTCGAGCGCGCGTAATCGGCACGGATCGCAAAGGTTATCCCCATGCCCCTCGCCGAGAAACCTCTTTCGCCGAAACGTCGCCGCTTCCTTCAGGATACGGCGCGGGCGGCAGGCGGCTGTGTGGTCGGCGGGTCACTGCTGGCCTGGCTGACCCGCGACGCCCGTGCATTGTCGGCCGAAGCTTTGCGGCCCCCCGGCGCGCTGCCAGAACGGGAGTTCTTGTCGGCCTGCATTCGCTGCGGGCTGTGTGTGCGAGACTGCCCCTATGATACCTTGAAACTGGCCGAGCTTGGGTCGGATGCCGGGGCGACGGGCACGCCATATTTTACCGCTCGCGATGTGCCTTGTGAAATGTGCGACGATATCCCTTGTGTTGCCGCCTGCCCGACCGGTGCGCTAGATCCCAAGTTGGATAACATTGACGATGCCAAAATGGGCGTCGCGGTTTTGGTCGATCAGGAAAACTGCCTGAACTTCCTGGGATTGCGGTGTGACGTTTGTTACCGTGTCTGCCCCGTGATAGACGAAGCGATCACGCTGGAAACAGCGCATAACGCCCGCTCGGGCCACCATGCGATGTTTATCCCAACCTTACATGCCGACCGCTGCACCGGCTGTGGCATGTGCGAAAAAAGCTGTGTTCTGCCAGAAGCCGCAATCAAGGTATTGCCGGCACGTCTAGCGCGGGGCAGCAGCGCGGATCATTACCGCAAAGGTTGGGAAGAAAAAGATGCCAAGGGCGCGCCGGTTGTTGAAGGCATAATCGACCTGCCCGACCGCCTGCCCGGCCCGGGGGTCGACAACCTGATCGCACCGGGTGGTTTTGAGCCCGGCTATGATCTTCCAGGGGTGGGACAATGACCACCCGCACACATATGCCCATAGGCCAAGAAGCCGTGGCGGTCAAAGGCTGGGTCGGCGCGCATAAATTCCTGATACTGCGCCGTATCAGTCAGCTGTTCTTTCTGGTCCTGTTCCTGTTGGGACCCTGGTTCGGCATCTGGGTCGTAAAAGGTACCTTGGCAGGATCGCAGACCCTGGGTGTACTGCCGCTGACGGACCCATTCATACTATTGCAAAGCATCATCGCCGGGCATTGGCCGGCGATGACCGCTTTTATTGGCGGCTTGATCGTCGTGGTGGCCTATGCGCTGGTCGGGGGCCGCGTCTATTGTTCGTGGGTCTGTCCGATCAACCCGGTGACCGACGCCGCCAACTGGTTGCACAGGCGGTTGGATTTGCCGAAAGGTTGGCAACCTAAACGGCGCACGCGGTTGTGGATATTGGCAACCGCGCTGATCGTCTCGGGCCTCACCGGCGTGATCGCATGGGAGATTATCAACCCAATTACCATGCTGCATCGCGGACTGATCTTTGGGGCCGGTTTTGTCTGGGCCATGGTCGTTGCGATCTTTGTCTTTGATGTGCTTGTCGCCCGTCACGGCTGGTGCGGCCACATATGCCCGGTCGGTGCGTTTTATGGCCTGATCGGCACCAAAAGCCTGTTACGGGTCAGCGCGGTTAACCGCTCGGCCTGTGACGATTGCATGGATTGCTATGCCGTCTGCCCCGAAAACCACATCATTTCGCCCGCGTTGAAGGGCAAGCCGGGTGCCACGCCGCTGATCCTATCAACCGACTGCTCAAACTGCGGTCGCTGTATCGATGTCTGTGCAGTTGATGTCTTCAAATTTACTCACCGGTTCGACGACCAAGTCGCCGCACCTTCCGACCCAGTTCCCGCGCCTGAACCGCGCGTAGCCAGACCTATTTAAGGGAGTGCCGAGATGAACAAGCCAATCCTGACAGGTGTCGTCGCCCTGATCCCCGTTATATTCCTGAGTGGGTTCGTCCTTGCGCAATCTGCGCCGGTGCAAACCCTGCGTGGCGCCGAGGTGGATGAACCCATTCCGTTGGACCAGATTCACAAGAACGTGGAAGGACGGATGCAGCGCAACTATCGCCAGCAACCACCGCTTGTCCCCCACTCGATCGAGCAATACCAGATTGACGTGCGCACCAATCAATGCCTGTCCTGCCATGACTGGACCAAAGCCGGGGAACGCAATGCGCCGACCCTGTCGATGACCCATTATCTGGATCGTGACGGCAATGAGTTGGATCACATCGCCGGGACCCGTTATTTCTGCAACCAGTGCCACGTGCCTCAGGCAGATGCGCCTGCGTTGGTCGACAACGTGTTTGAACCCTCGTCCGGCAACTAATCCAACGCATGTCTGAAAGGAGCACCAAGATGGCAGACTCCCCCGAAAACCGCGGTTGGATCCACCGCCTCTGGAACGCGATCTGGACCCCGGCTGTTATGTTCAGCTCGGGCTTTCTGATCCTCGCCGGGTTTCTGGCCGGTATTCTGTTCTGGGGTGGGTTCCACTGGACATTGGAACTGACCAATACCGAGGAATTCTGTACCTCGTGCCACACGATGGAAACCAATCTGGGCGAATACCGCGAGACGATCCACTATAACAACCATTCCGGTGTCCGCGCGATCTGTTCTGACTGCCACGTGCCACATGAATGGAACCACAAGATCAAGGCCAAGATCATGGCTGTTAAAGATGTCTATCACGAGCTTGCCGGAACCATCAGCACGCCTGAGAAATACGAAGCGCATCGGCTAAGTATGGCTTCGGCGGTCTGGAAAAAGATGAAGGCCTCTGACAGCCGCGAGTGCCGCAACTGCCATAACTTTGACTATATGGATTTCACCATCCAAGAAGCACGCGCTGCATCGGAACATCAGCGGGCAATTGACAACAACATGACCTGCATCGACTGCCACCAAGGCATCGCACACAGCCTGCCGCAGGGTTATCAGGAAGAATACCAAAAAATCACCGATGCGCTGGCTAATAAATCTGCAGGTAACTTGCAACAACAGGTTGCTGACGGCAGCACAGAAATCCGGTCATACCTGACCACACAGTCGGACTGAAAAGGGGTAAGTCATGCTGGAACTTCTGGGAACAATCGGAGGCAACATCATCGGCCTTCCAGGCATTCTGGGCATTGCGCTTGGCATGATGACGCGCCGCCTCTGGCTGGGGGCCATGATGGGCGGTTTGATCGGCATTGTTGGGACGCTGCTGTTTGCCCATTGGGACTTTGCCAATGTTGCAACGACCGAACTTTTGATTGCCATTGTTGTGGGTCTGTGTGCCGGGACAATGGGTTCTGCGATCCGTATCAAAGGGGCAACGGTCTAACAGAAAGACCGGAGCGTGCTGGACAATGGCGGCTTAGGATTGGTCCTTTACCCGATGCTCTGGGTTAGATAGCGACTAGGTGCAGAAGGGCTCTGATGGAATGGACATCCCCTGATCTCTCATCTGATAGGATTTGGAGATGGAAGCCGTCAGAACTATCGAGCAATCCGTGCCGAGGGACCATTGCTCACGTTGGTGTAGATTGTCAGTTGCAGCCCACGCGCCACTGGAGTATTCGACCACGCCTTGCAATGGACCGGCATTACGACATCTAGCTGCAATAAAATAGATATCATATCAAACCCTTAAAGATAGTGTTTCGGCCAAATTGATTCAGGCAAGTAGGCCTCAATGAGTCCACCGCAGATTGATTCCATATCTTATTGCGCACAATGGTGCCCCTAAGCGCATAATCCTAGGAACCATGATTTGGTCTGGCAAGATCCGGGCTCTGCTTGTCCTACTCCCACCATTTTGTACTGCGCAAAAAACAACGCGAGCTCTTGCCTGTGGGATGCCGTAGCCGCACTCGAACGTCCGGCCTGAAGATCAAACGCAAGGTCGAGTTTACCGTCGACGCCTAGCGTCAACGCTCACCCGGCACAGTGTATACTGTCTGGACGTCTAAGGTCCGAAAGATGGGAGCCCGGCAAAAGTTTCCACAGGCATTGCCTATAGGTCTGCGCTGAAGCGCCTGTTTGCAGTCCGTATCCCCAATTATTTCACCACACGTTTTCCGGATTGGTAAAGTACAAGGCCCAGACATTGTTGTTGCTTTGGGCATTCAGTTTCCGAAACCTAGCCTTGAGGTAAGCGTTAAGAAGGTCAACGTTGTTCGCATTGCGGTTGTCGACGCCCCACGTCAGGAGCGGCAGATTTTGCAATCTTCGGCTGAATCGCTGCGCTGTAACAAACTGCGAACGTCCTGAACCGGTGTTATGTGAAGCGATCTCTGGTTGAGTAGTGGCGATTCAGTGGGACTAACGCCAGTGGCTTTCTAGCGGGACAAACACAGACACATGATCAGCGTCCGCTCTAAAGCTCATTTCGTTCGCCATCGAACGGTTATTACTGGCTGCATTCATGTTCTGTCTTTAATCTGTCTTGCATGGCAATCGAACCGAGACTGGATATAATCGGGGCCGCGCTCGCCGATCCCAGCCGATCCCGCATCCTGTGCGAATTGATGGACGGGCGCGCATTCACCAACAAAGAGCTGGCTTGTGCGGCCAAGGTAAGCCCGCAGACCGCGAGTGCCCATTTGAAGCAACTCGAAGTTGCCGGTCTGACCGCTTCTTTGCGAAGCGGCCGGCATGTTTATCACTGGGTGGCAAGTGCTGACGTTGCCCGGGTGCTGGAAGGATTGGCTACCCTGTCACCGACCGACCACCTGTCTCGGCCGGGCCGGATCGCGACAGACACACAACGCGCACGCAGTTGCTACAATCATATTGCTGGTAAGCTCGGCGTCCTGATGACGAAGCGCCTTGTTGCCCTTAATGTGCTGAATCTCAGAGATGACGCTTTGACATCCGGACCTCGCTATCAGGATTTCCTCGATGATATCGGGATCGAGCCGCCACCTGTTTCATCGGGGAAACCTCCGGCAAAACTCTGCCTTGACTGGACAGAGCGTCGGCACCACATTTCCGGCCCGCTGGCCACAGCGATCATGCAGAAGTCACTGACAGCGAATTGGTTGGAGCGCAGGACCGGTAGTCGCGCTCTTACCATTTCCGACGACGGGTTCGATGCGCTCGAACGCTGGTTTGGCCTGAGCAGAAAGGCTCTGGACGGCTCGGACGACAATTGACAGTTCGGCCGATAACGAACCGTCCTTTTCCACAGCTTCGCCAATACGAGCTATTTCGGCAGAAGCTGCTGGAGATAAACATGACATTGCCCAAACTCGAAAATGACAGGTTCGTTCCTGAAAACGGTCTGCGGATCGTCGTCCAGGTGCCAGATACACATGCGCAAAAGATCATTGACGCGGTACTGGTCGATGACGTTCTGAAATATGGCGACTACGATTGCGTCACCTATCAGACCGCGCCGGGAATGCAACAATTCAGATCCCTGGGGAGTGGGCGCAACACGGCAACCAAAAAGGTTGTCGAGGTACCCTGTGTGGAACTGTCATTCTTTCTGGGCAGCAACGAAGCCAAAACCGAGCAGGTTCTAAGAAACATCTATTCATCACACCCCTACGAAGAGCCGGTGATCTTCATAGAGCCGTGCATCCGGACGCTTCATATCCGGGGAATGGACGAGGACAATCCTAACAGGTTCTGGAACAACGAGACCGAAGATTGGGTGCCAAAAGAGCACTGGTAAGTGAAGTTGAACCCAGCAATCTCCGAACCCCAAGGAATAAGTAGCAAGGGCTCCTTTGGAACCTTCGCCGCACGCTGTACTAGGGTCCGGTTTTGGTTTCTTGGAAACAAAACAATAACGGAAAGCTCCTGCACATCGCAGTTCGGGTGTTATATGCACCTGTCCCTCTTTGAACGCCCGATCTGCTGTCACATGCCTTCGATAATGGCATTTCTGGCCGTGGCATTTTCCCTAACGATGTACCGCAGCAAGTTACTACCCTCGGCGATGAGGTCGAGGCGGTCTTCGTTCTTTTTCACCACGGCTGCCCACGCCATTTGATCGTGTATGAAATCGTCAAGGATCGCTATGCGTTGTCCACGGCCGATTTCCTTGGTTTTGCTTTTTAACACCAAAAGTCTGTCAATATGCCCGATGAGGTCGGGTGCCAGGTCCTGATCTTTAATGAGATCATGCAGGTTCATCGGCGGCGACATATCGGGTACCGTAGGTTTTTCGTATGCGTCTCAGGGGGCATTCTAGCAGACCTAGAAAACTCTTGGTTCGGCCCATTCCGGACCTTCACTCACTTTCTGCAGTGCTGCGGTGCGGCCCGTCATAGCTGCCGTTGGTGCGACGCGCAGCATTTCAGTTATTAGGACGACTGTACTGCGGACGGAGCTTGAATTCGCTGCAAGTGCGTCAATGGCCGCTTTTAGGGATTCCATATCTAGCGACAATCATTCCGCATCCAACGATTTTGCCACTCAATACCGGTGTCGGTGCGTCCGGAATTACGCAATGTCTGAGCCGTGCCTTCTTCTCGATGATTTTGGGCGTCCTGACAGAGATAGCGTTGCGTCGGCCCGAGGCGACTGGCTAATAACTTGGCCATTGGCGATAACACAAAGTCGGGCAGAACGCAGGCGAAGGGCTTCGATTGGGTTGCTGGCATCAAGTACAACCAAGGATGCCTTAGCTCCGACGTGCAGCCCGTAGTCTGTCAAACCCATCGTTTTGGCGTTGTTTACAGTGACCATATCAAAACAGGCCCGCATGTCTTCAGGGCTGGTCATTTGCGCGACGTGTAGCCCCATGAAGGCCACATCGAGCATATCGGCAGTGCCCAGCGAATACCAAGGGTCCAGCACGCAATCTTGCCCCCATCCGACATTGATCCCCATGGCCAACATTTCCTTAACGCGCGTCAAACCGCGTCGCTTCGGAAACGTGTCATGCCGTCCCTGTAGAACAATATTGATTAGCGGATTTGGGATCACGTTGATTTCGGCTTCGGCAATTAGCGGCAGCAATTTCGAGACATAGTAGTTGTCCATCGAATGCATCGACGTCAAATGCGATCCCGCGACCCTGCCATTGAGGCCCAATCGCTGCGTTTCGTATGCGAGTGTTTCGATGTGGCGTGAATGTGGGTCGTCGGATTCGTCGCAGTGCATATCAACCTGCAAACCACGCGCAGCTGCGATTTCGCAAAGCTCATTTACCGTTGCCGCACCGTCAGCCATGGTGCGCTCGAAATGCGGGATTCCCCCGACAACGTCAACACCCATGTCCAAGGCGCGGATGGTGTTATCGCGTGCAGTGGGGTCGCGGTAAAAACCGTCTTGTGGGAAAGCCACGAGTTGTAGATCAATATAGTCTTTGACCTGCTCACGCACCTCGAGCAGGGCCTCGACCCCCAAGAGCCGGTCGTCGCAGGTATCAACATGGCTTCGAATTGCCAAAAGTCCCATGCTCGCGGCCCAATCGCAATAGGTGAGCGCACGGGCGATGATCTCATCTTGGGTCATGACTTGCTTGAGTTCGCCCCAAAGCCCGATACCTTCCAGAAGTGTGCCGGAGCTGTTGATCCGAGGCAGACCGTAGGACAAAGTTGCATCCATGTGAAAATGCGGGTCGACAAATGGCGGGCTGACCAAGTCGCCAGTTACATCCACAACTTGACCTGCTTCTGCCGCTTCAAGTGAACCGATTGCAGTAATCCTATCGCCCAAAATCCCGATGTCTGAGACTTGTCCATCTGGCAGCGTGCCGCCTTTGACGATCAGATCAAACATCAGCGTTCTCCTTTATTGAACGGAACCATGAGCGCGGCGGGCACTTCGGCGCGCCGTGACATCAGGATAAGCGCGAGTATGGACAGGATGTAAGGCATCATCAGGAAAATCTGGTAAGGGATCTGGGTGCCCAGACTTGTTTGCTGTACTCGGATCTGCAGCGCATCAAAAGCCGCGAAAAGAACTGCGCCAAGCAGGGCCTTGCCCGGCCGCCACGATCCAAAGACAACCAGCGCGATACAGATCCAGCCACGGCCATTTACCATTTCAAAAAAGAAACTATCGAATGCCGACATGGTCAAGAAAGAGCCGCCGACTGCCATTAAACCGCTGCCAACGACAACTGCCCCCATGCGGATTGATGTGACGGATAGACCCTGGGCCGCAACGGCCGCGGGATTTTCACCGGCAGCGCGTACAGCGAGGCCAAGGGGCGTTCGATAGAGGACCACACCGACGACCCCAACAAGAATGAAGGCAAGATAAGTAAGCGGGGTTTGCGAAAACAACGCAGGGCCAAGCAGCGGAATGTCTGACAAGACCGGGATCTCAAAAGGTTTGAACGCTTCGATTTTTGGCGGGCTTGTGACCTCTGGCAACGCCAGCCGGTATGCAAAATAAGTCGAAGACGTCGCCAGCAGCGTGACGCCAAGGCCGACCACATGCTGAGACAAGCCAAACGGCACCGTGAGTGTACTATGCAGCAGGCCGAATAACATTCCCACCAGCATCGCGACACACACACCGGTCCAAAGCCCGGTGCCCGAGTAGACGGCCATCCAGCCGGCAAATGCACCGGCGACCATGATGCCTTCTATACCAAGGTTCAGCACGCCCGCGCGTTCGCAAATCAACTCCCCCATCGTTGCAAAGATCAAAGGGCTCGCGATGCGAATTGCTGCGGCCCAAAAGCTGGCTGTAAAGAGGATCTCGATAATTTCCATAGCTAGTCCCTCACCACGCGGAACCGCGTCAGCATGATTGCCAGCACCATAAGAAGAAGGGCTGTCGCAAGCATGATATCGGCCAGATACGTCGGGACGTCAGCGGCGCGGCTCATGCTGTCAGCGCCCACAAAGATGCCCGCGACAAACAACGCCGCTACGACCACACCAAGTGGGTTCAGTAAAGCCAACATCGCGACGATGATCCCCGTGTAACCAAACCCCGGTGACAGATCGAGCGTTAGACTTCCCTTTAGTCCGGCCACCTCGGAAAACCCTGCCAATGCTGCAAGACCGCCAGAGAGGAGTGCCGTTTTCACGATCACGACGTTGACTGGAATACCAGCAAAGGCAGCCGCATCCTTGTTCAATCCAACGGCACGCATTTCATATCCCAAAGTGCTGCGGGTCTGGATAACCCAAATGCAAACGGCTGATAAGATCGCCAACCCGAACCCCCAATGCAGGCGCAGCCCATCAACAATTCTCGGCAATTTCGCTTCGGGTATGATGCGGGCCGATTTCGGCCACCCCATGCCCATCGGATCCTTGAGCACCCCTTCAAGGAGCATTGAGATAAACAGAAGGAAAATGAAATTGAACAGCAGTGTCGTGACAACCTCATCCACGCCGAACCGCGTTTTGAGAAGCGCGGGCACCACAAGAACCATAGCTCCCGCTATGATGGATGCGATGGCAATAATGGGTAGGATCGCAAAGCTTGGCCAGGGCAACAGTCCGGTCCCGAGTAGGACTGTCACAAGTGCACCGGCATAAAGTTGTGCTTCCGCACCGATGTTCCAAAACTTGGCGCGAAACGCGACAGCAACAGCAAGACCGGTGAAAATCAACGGCGTTGCTCGATTAAGTGTTTCAAGGATCGCGAATTGCGAGCCAAACGCGCCCTTCAGGATCAACCCAATAACAGAAAAAGGGTTCGCGCCCGCAACCATTGCCAAAAGCGAAGCAATCACAACGGTTGACGTAAGCGCAATTGCTGGTGGGACGAGTTTGCGGGCCAGCGTCGGGTTCTTGATCGGTTCAAGACGCATGGGCGATGTCCGCTTCAAATCCTTGGCCGGCCATCCAAAGCCCAAGTTGGGCAGGTGTCATTTCACCTCGCTTAAATTCTGGAGAAAGTCGCCCGTCTGCAATGACATGAATTACGTCGGATAGCGCCATAACTTCATCCAAATCTTCAGAGATCAATAGCACCGCAGCACCGCTTTCACGTGCCGCCAGCAACTGGCTGTGCACATAGTTGACCGCCCCGATATCAAGACCGCGAACAGGTTGATTTGCCAGTATGATCTGCGGATCGGCCTCTAGCACACGGCCAAGGATCAACTTCTGCATATTTCCGCCAGACAGCAGACGGATCGGCGTATCCGATCCGGGGCATCGCACATCGTACTTCTCAACAATACCGTCCGCAAAGGCCCTAGATTTCCGCCAATTCAGCCAACCACCCTTGCTAAAGGAACTAGATTTGTAACGTTCCAAAATGGCGTTTTCCACAAGGTCAAAATCAGCAATCGTGCCAGTCTTGTGCCTGTCTTCTGGGATACGCGCGATGCCACTTTGCACCGCGATACGGGGTGTCCATCTGTGAACGGTTCTACTACCCAGGTTGATCTGTCCATCGCTTGGGTTTAGCAAACCACCAACGACATCGGCCATTGCAGCCTGTCCGTTGCCAGACACACCCGCCAAGCCGACAATCTGACCCGCTTTTAAAGCCAATGAAACTGCTTTCAAACCCGGGGCGCTTCCAACATTAGGAGTTGTGACTTTGTGGAGCGCGAGCAGCGGCATACCGGGTTTCGAGGGAAGCACTTCCGGTGGTGTTGCTTCAGTCCCCATCATCATCGCGGCCAAGGCGTTCTTGTCGGTGCCACCTGTTTTTACTCCGCCCGCCATCTTCCCGTGCCTCAGCACAACAACACGATCTGCAATCGCCATGACTTCGTGGAGTTTGTGTGAAATGAAGATGATCGATAGCCCTTCAGCGACGGCACGCCTAAGGGTCGCGAACAGATCATCAGTCTCTTGTGGGGTTAACACGGCTGTCGGTTCATCGAGAACAAGAATACGGACGTCACGGTAGAGTGCCTTGAGAATTTCAACTCTCTGACGCTCGCCTACTGAGAGTGTGCCAACACGTGCGTCCGGTTCGACGGCCAAGTGAAACTTCTTTGATAACGCCACAATCCGCGCCTTCGCGGCTGACCGTCCCAAACTTGGGCGCAGAAGTGAATGGACCCCTAAGGTGATATTCTCTTGAACGGTCAGGTTGTCTGCAAGCGTGAAGTGTTGATGCACCATGCCGACACCTGCGTCCAAAGCCGCACGCGAATTGCCCGGCGGTATGGTCTCTCCGAATACACGGACGGTTCCACTATCGGCCGTGTACTGGCCAAACAGGATATTCATCAGGGTTGTCTTGCCCGCCCCGTTCTCGCCCAACAGGGCGACAACCTCCCCGACGTTCACGGAAAGGCTGACCGCATCATTCGCGATCAGCTCTCCGAATCGTTTGGTAATGGCGTTAAGGGAAAGAGCCTCAACTGCGTCCTTGGACATGATCGATTAAGACGACGATGGTTCGCTGTCGTTGATCACGACCGAGAACGCGCCGGACCTGATTTCGGCCTCTCGCTGCGCAACCAACGCAAGTGCCGCCTCCGGAACTTTTCCTTCAAACGTGCCCAATGGGGCCAGACTGCACCCACCTTCGATCATAAAGGAATAGACACCATAGTCAGCGGCCGCAAAGCTCCCCGCTTGAACTTCAGCAATTGCTTTGTTCAGTGTTGGTTCAAAATGCCAAATCGCTGATGCCACAACGGTCTCGGGGTAGTCAGCTTGCGTATCAATGACGTTTCCGATGGCAAGAATACCTTGTTCCTGCGCAGCATCTGATACCCCGAAACGTTCGGCATAAAGAATATCTGCACCGTTTTCGATCATCGCAAATGCTGTTTCCTTGGCTTTTGGCGGATCAAACCAGCTACCGATAAAGCTGACCTGAAACTGGATGTCCGGGTTCATTTCGCGCGCGCCGGCCATGAATGCATGCATCAGGCGGTTCACTTCGGGGATCGGGAAGCCGCCAACCATGCCGATATTTCCAGACTCTGTCATTGCTCCGGCAATGATGCCAGACAAGTACGATGCGTCTTGGATATAGTTGTCAAAGACCGAGAAATTCGGCAGCGCGGCGTCTTCTTTAAAACTTGAGCCCATCAAGAATGCCACGTCCGGATATTCCGCTGCGACTTCGCGGGCTTCTTGTTCCGCGCCAAAGACTTCACCGATGATCAGCGTGTTACCCGCCTCGGCATATTCACGCATCACGCGTGTATAATCTGTGTTGCTGACATTTTCAGAGAACGAATACTCTATGTCGCCACGATCTTGCGCTGCAAGTGCCGCTTGATGAATACGGCTGACCCACTGCTGTTCGACGGGTACCGTATAGATACCTGCCGTCTTGATTGGTTCTGCCGCCGTGGCACGTCCGGCCCCAAGCATCAGCGATGTTGCCGCGGTCGTCGCCATAAATCTGCGGCGGCTAAGACTTGTTGTTTTAATCATCGTATCGTTCCTCCCCAGGGTTTCGTAAGAGTAATTACTTTTTTAACCGTTTGGTCAAGAAAAATACCGGAGATCTCATGCAGGCCCGTAGAACTCGCATTGCTCAAGTCCAGGTTTCCACAAAACCATCAATTCAATGGGCTGGTCGCAGCCTTTCCACAAAAGCAGCCATTCGTTCAAGCGCAGCATCATGCACTTTGGGCTCCGAACCGACCTCGAATGCAATGCGGCATCCTGTGATATGATTGGCCGTCAACGTCGGGTTGTCGTTCTGGGAGGGCATGGCGGATCGGAGGATCAGTCATGGAAACACCAAATTTACCTGCCATTCGCGCACTTCGCCCTGCTTGGAACAAGGGCCGGATCGTCGGACAGAAGCGCCCACTGAAACCGAAACATGTCTGGGCGATAAGAGTTCGCCTTGAACTCGCCGAAAACCACAGAGACCTCGCTCTTTTCAATATGGCAATTGATAGCAAGCTTCGGGGCTGTGACCTCGTTCGCATGCAAGTTGTGGATGTGATGGCGTCCGGTCAGATCAAGGAACGCGCATCTGTTCTGCAAAGCAAGACTCAGAAGCCAGTTCGATTTGAAATCTCGGAAGGCACTCGAGCATCAGTTGCGAAATGGATGGAGGACCCTCTTATGGTTGGTTCTGAATTTCTGTGGCCAGGCCGCTTCCACGAGCGGTTACACATTTCAACGCGCCAATATGCACGGATCGTTCGCGATTGGGTTACATCTATAGGTCTTGAGGCAACAGCCTATGGTACGCATTCAATGCGACGCACCAAGGTCACACAGATCTACAAAAAGACTGGCAACCTGCGGGCCGTCCAGCTCCTGTTGGGACATACCAAGATGGACAGTACTGTTCGATATTTGGGTGTTGAGCTGGAAGACGCTTTGGCCATCGCAGAAGCCATAGAGATATAGAATGGAGGGGCCGTCTTCGCGGGCGGCCCGTAGGAGACATCGGCCGACCCGCTGGACGCCGCGATGCAGCTTCCCCGAAGCGGACATCGGCTACCGAATG
>NZ_JBXWQG010000010.1:0-112153 GCF_059612265.1 Ruegeria sp. CDSA077 | reverse complement strand
GATCCACTGGATCAATTGCTAACCTCTTCACCTCGTCAGGCTCATAACCTGAAGGCCAAAGGTTCAAATCCTACTCCCGCAACCAAAATCACTACACAATATCAATATATTACACACCGTACCCGAGCGGGCTTTTGCGTTGCACCATCACAACTGGAAGCACTGTGGAAGCAAGCAGTACGAGAAAAACACTGTGACGGACCCGTAACAGATAATGCCAACCCGTAGGATATCGTCGCTGTCAAAACCTTCTTCAAATCCGTCAAGGCCGAACGGTTTTGGCAGAGATCGTGGAGCATACGACAATACGCTGAAATGGCGACCTCCGGGCTTTCGCAACAATAGCGCAAGCAATTCATTGGCCCCTAATCCCGCTGAGCCACGCACTTGTCGCTTCAAGCCCTTCTCGCAAGACAGCAAACATTTGCTCAATTTCACTTTCGCTAATGATTAGGGGCGGTGAAAGAACACACATGTTGATCACAGGCCGAACCAATAACCCACGTTTCTGGCATTCGATATCGATCTGGCTACCAATCTCGTAGTCGCACCCCAGATCGCTCTGGGGATCACCATCGACTGAGCATTGAACGCATCCCATCAACCCCATGCCGCGCACATCGGTAACGATGTCAATCTGACCCAACTGCTGTAGCTGATCCTGAAAAATCGGAGTGACCCTTCGAACGTGTTCGAGAAGCTTTTCCCGTTCAATAATTTCCATACTTTTCAGACCAGCGGCCGCGCTGACCGGGTGACCAGAATAGGTATAACCATTAGAAAAAGTTGCGTCTTTTCCTGAAACATCGGCGATCAATCCATCCGAGATAATCGCAGCGCCCATCGGTGCATACCCAGATGTCATTCCTTTGGCACAGGTGATTATGTCTGGCTGAATGCCAAAAACTGCCTCCGAAGCAAACCAATGGCCCAATCGTCCGAAAGCCGTCACTACTTCGTCGGAAATGTATAGAACATCATACTTCCTGCAGATGTTTAGGCAGCTTTTGTGATATCCTTTTGGCGGCACGATCACCCCGCCAGATGCCAGAACCGGTTCGGCGATAAACGCGGCGACATTTTCTGGGCCCAGCGTCACAATGGCGTTTTCCAGGTCCGAAACTTTCTCTTTCAGAAAGCTCTCATCGCTTTGACCCGACTTACGGTAAAGCGGATTCACGTCTGGCAGGAAATGTGCGAGGTCATCCGCCTTGTCGAGCCAAAGTCTGTCACGCTCTTTTCCACTGATGCTGGCCGCCAGATAAGTACTTCCATGATAAGCTTTTTGCCGTGAAATGATTTTCTTTTTCTCGGGGCGTCCCAAGAGGTTGTTGCGGAAATGGACAAACCGGATGGCCGTATCAACTGCAGTGGAACCGCCGGTGGTAAAAAAGACATTATTCAAATCGCCTGGCGCACGTTTGGCGATTTCGCACGCGAACCGCGCGGCAGTCGAGTTGGAATTGTTAAAGGGCGAGAAATAGGCAAGGTTCCGAGCTTGCTCAGCCATGGCCTCGGCCATCTCCCCTCGACCATAACCGATCTGAGTGCACCACATGCCTCCCGGTCCGTCGATCAAGCGTTCGCCTTTTTCGTTCACCACATGAATGCCGCTGGCACCTTCGATAAAAGTGCGGTCGTTTTCGCCCAATGTTGCCATCCCTTCCCACGGGTGCAGGAAGTGATCGTTATCCCATTGCTTGACGTTAGAGTTATCCACGGCGGGCCATGCTTTCTGTGCTCATCACAATTGGGAATTCTTCGCGAACCTGAGCGTCTGAGGCGCCGAAGTAGTTGGGGAAATGGCTGTCGAGAATGGAATTGGCCTTGTCACGGGCGCGGTCCAGAAGATCAGTTTTGCCTTCGTTTTCCCATGTGTCCGTGCGCTCACGATCCATGAGCCGTGGGTAGACGAATTCGCTGTTCATATAGCTCAGTGTGTGCGGGTTGCCGAGAAAATGACCAGGGTCGATGGCACACTGATGGATCACATCCACCGCCATGGTTTCATCCGTGACTTCAATCCCGCGCAACGACCGCAGGATCATACCGCCCGCTTCGTCATCGATGACCATGCTTTCAAAACTGCATCCCATCAGGCTACCGATCATACCCCCGAACTCGCACAAACGATTGGCACCGGCATGAGCGGCAAGCGTGAAGGTTAGTGCCTTTTCCAACCCGTATTGCGCGTCGGGTATCTTGGCATCGGTCATGCCTGCGCCGACAGAGGTTGGAAGGCCATAAAAGTTACCCATCTGAATGGCTGCGGCCCCGATCAGAGCCTGTTCGCCACTGCCGCCGGTGAACGACCCGCTGCGCAGGTCAGTGATGAAGGGCCAGGCGGCAAAGCAGACCGGACAGCCCGGTGTGATGAGGTTTACGATGGCAACGCAGGCCAGCGTTTCGGCCACGGTTTGCACCAATGTTCCCGCAAGCGTCGCAGGGGCTGTCGCCCCGGCCTGAGGAGGCACCGCCAGATCAACCGTCAGGCCTAGCTTGGCGGTATCAATCAGGATTTCCATGTTTTCCTTGCCGACCCGCAAGGGGGAAACCATAGGGCAGCCGCCAAATATGACGCTTGGCTTTTTCATGAAAGCCCCTTCGCCACCTTGAGCAAAATCAAACATGCGGATGGCATGCGGAATATGGCTGCGGTCGCGAAAGGTCAGACAGGCAGGTTTTTGGCTGCCTGCGAGCATGGCATAAATGGTGTTCATGTCATGAGCGAAATCATCAGTCACATCGGTGGCCAAAACCGTGTCGCCCAGCATATGGATGTTGTCCAAACGGTCCACCAGACGGGTGAAATCATAGACATCGCGCAGGATCGAAGGGCGATAAGATTTAGTTTCGGAATCGAAGGTGGTCACGGCGGTGCCGGAGTTGGCGAAATAGACGCTCTCCGCCGAGCAATGCATGTCGTCTTTGCCTTCACGCTCTCCGCGGGCATAGACGTAAAACTCCTTGGCAGCACCAGCCAGGATGTCTTCCATCAGTGCGCGGGGGAAGCACAGCCGATTTAGATCATTCATCACCGCGCCCTTGGGCAGCACCAGATCAAGTAATTCTGGGAAATGGTCGGTAATGCCGGTTTTTTCCAGAACGGTCAGAGCCGCTTGATGGATGTTCTCCATATCTGTTGGGGTAAGCGGCTTATAGCGGCCGCCACTTAATCCCCCACGCACGGCCTCATTGCCCGTGGTCGCCTGTTGAACCTTTATGCGCGCGGCGCGCCCACCACCTCCGCGACGGCGTGATTTTACCTCAGCCATTACCGGCCATCCTTTGTTCTGGTTCCGAGCGGATCATCGCAAAATAGAAATCGTAAAAATCCTGGATCGAGGTTTCCATTTCGCCCAAGGGCCCCGGTTGGAAGTATTGAGAATTAACGCCGGACTGGTTGTGCCGAATGATGCGTTCGTCATCCAAAGATGTGACATGCCAAAGCCAGGTCAGGTCTTCCTTGTTGTAATCTTGGCCTTCTTCGGCATCAGCGTTAACCAACCAGACCACCTGAATGTCGGTTTCTTGTAGACCACGTGGAATAAAGCGGTAGCCCACCAGGTGATCCGAATAGATCAGGAACCAATTCAATGGGCCAATATCAAAGTCAGTTGCGCCACCGTCGAAGCCTTTCAGCGTTCCAAGCAATGGCGCAAGTGCCTCACCCGATTTGCTGCCGGTTTTGTAACCTTGGTAAAGCGGGTAGCGCCGATAATACCCGCTGGTGAATGGGGTGGGCGCAGCCTCGCCAACAAGCGCCAATTCATCAGGTGCCAGCCCGACTTCTACAGCCCTTGCATTTAGCGGCTCGACCAAGCCAGCCATGTCTTGTGGCGATTTCAGGCTATGAGAGCGAGAGTATTCTTTGTGTGCTGGTCCGCAGTGGTAGCATTCAAGATAGTTCTCAACCGCCAGTTTCCAATTCGCTGGAACGGGAAATGACGCCGTATGCGCAACTTTCAGATCGTCAAAGCCATAGGGTTCGACGAGTGGCGAAAGCTGGCTGAGGACAGGATCAAGCGATGGTGTGTTTACATCGGTACAGACAAAGATCAGGCCTTTGAAGACACTCACCTGAACGGGAAAGAGCCCGAATTTGGACGGGTCAAAGTGTTCCCCCATATTGTGGCCTGCACGAAGTTTTCCCGATAGCTCATATGTCCAGGCGTGATAGGGGCAAACAAGAACACGGGCGTTGCCGGACTGTTCAGTGCAGACGCGAGATCCACGATGGCGACAGACGTTCAAATGAGCGCGAACTTCGCCTTCGCGGTCGCGAACAATAATGATGCTCTCCGGGCCATAGTCGAACAGGAAATAGTCTCCGGGGTTTGGGATTTGGCTGACATGCCCTGCCCAAAGCCAGTTACGGTTCCAGACCTGGGCGATGTCATAGTCATAGATGTCTTGCGAGGTATAGAATCCGCGCGGCAAAGCGTGGCCGTGCTGGTGCGAGGCCATCAAAACATCTAACTCAAACGGTCGGCTGTTCATCACGTTTCCTCCAAATCGACTATCTCGCGGCGAAACCAATCCTTGTCTGCTTCTGCCTTTGGGCGTTCAAAATCGCGGGCCGCGCGGTGGCCTGCGAAGACAGCGTCGACGATCAGTCCCGGAGACGCGGCATCGCCTATAAGTTCGAGGGTCTTCAACCCAACCCCGCGCAAGCTGTCGTAAAGCGCTGTCTCTCGCTGGCGCTCGGTAACCAGAACTGTCGAGGCACAGGGAATACTCGCTTCGCGACCGGTAAAGGCACATCCGATGCGGGCCATGTCACCTTCAACCGCGGTCAGCACCTGATTGCAGTAAATGTCTATGCCAAGTTCGATCAGACGAGCCTGAATACGGGGCTGCTCCAAAGTATGTACGGCGTAAGCAGAGACCAAACTCTCCGGCGTGACAAAGACCACCGGATATCCGGCAGCTGCCAGTTTTTCTGCAATCACACCTGCCAAATAGATATGGTCATCATCATAGATCAACACCGGGCCATTCGGAGGCAATATGCCGTTCATGATATCATCAGGTGTCAGCACTCTGGCGCTTTGCTCGATATGAGGCATACGGCGCTGGGTGTTTCGCCCCATGCCATCCGTACGCCAACGGCTGCCGGTGGCGACAAAGACGTGTTCGACGCCAAGCTCTGCCACCTGATCGCCGTCAAGTCTGCTGTCGGTGAACAACTGAACGTTGCCGCGCTGTTTCAGATCATTCAGGCGATAGTCGACGACGCGCGACCAGGCCGCTAGGCCGGGAAGCCTGCTTTCCTTTGCAACACGTCCACCAAATTCAGCTGAGGCTTCGGCCAAGGTCACCTGATAGCCGCGCCGTGCGATTTGCATGGCACACTCAAGACCCGCGGGTCCGCCACCGATTACCAGTGCTTCCGCCTCGCTTTTTTTCGGTGCAATGATCTCAGGGTGCCAGCCGCGACGCCATTCCTCGCCCATGGTCGGGTTTTGGGTGCAGCGGATCGGGATGCCCAGATTGTCAGATGAGACGCAGATATTACAGCCGATGCATTCGCGGATTTCGTCAATGCGGCCGTCTTCAATCTTTTTGGGAATGAATGGGTCCGCGATGGAAGGTCGCGCCGCTCCGATAAGGTCGACAATTCCCTTCTTGACCATCGACAGCATCATATCGGGGGACGTCAGGCGACCGACACCAACCACAGGTTTCCGTGTGATCTGTTTGACGTGCGACAGAAATGCGTTCTGATAGCCATCCTCCGGTTGAAAGCGGGTTGTGGCACTGTCATTGGACCAGTCGGCTACGTTCACATCCCATAGGTCAGGAAGATCGGCCAAAAGCTCGACCACGGCACGGCCTTCTTCTGAAGCCTGCATGCCGTCAGCGCCCACCATCTCATCAATGGCAAAACGGAGCGCCACAGCGCAGCTGTCACCTACAGCTTCGTGGGTGTCTTCCAGCAGTTCGCGTGTCAGGCGCACACGATTTTCAAGCGACCCGCCATATTCATCACTACGCTGGTTCATATGCGGCAGCATGAAATGTTGCGCCAAAGTCATGTTGTGTCCGGCATAGACGTAAATGATGTCAAATCCGGCATCTTTCGCGCGCAGGGCGGCCTCGCGGTGCCAGCGGCGGAACTCGCGAATATCAGCTTTATCCATGGCCTGCGCCTGCTTGGGATGCGTCGTATCGACAGACATCTCGGAAGGTGCAAGAACCGGAGCCCGGGTCAGCAGGTTCTGCGCATGGTTGCCATTGTGCACCAGCTGGATAGCTGCCAGCGCACCATGCGCATGTACCGCATCCGTCATCAGCCGCAGCGCGGGAACATCGCGCCCGTCCCATAGCCGCCCCTCGGCGTAAGGAGACAGGTCTGAGGTTGGGTGAATCTCGGTCTCCTGATTGGAAACCACCGCCCACCCACCTTCGGCTTTCATCCCACGAACGGCGGCATCCGCCCGCGGTCGGACATGCCCCAGCCCGGTGCAATGTGGCACCTGATAAAAGCGATTTCTGGCTGTGACTGGTCCAATCTGAACCGGTTCAAAAAGCAGAGCATATGGGTTCGCGTTCGACATGTTCACGCGTTTTCCTGTATCTGGGATCCGGAGCCGTAAGGCCCCGGAAAAGTGGTTGTGTTAAAAGCCGGCTTTGATCCGTTCAAATTCTGCCAGCATTTTCGCCTCAAGCTCGGGATTCACCGCATCAAAGAACAAACTGCCTTCGAAGAAGCTTTTAGGGTCAGCAAAACCATAGGCTTCGATGTTGGCCTGATCGGCAACTTCGAACGCTTTTGCGTTGGAATGTGGGTAGCCCCAGTTGTCGATGATGTACTGACCGCTGGCAGGATCAGTGAGCGCGTTCAACAGATCATAGACCTGATCGACCGGAGTCGTGGAAGACTTCAGATGCACGTAACCGCACGCCCAAGTCGCGATGCCCTTATCGACATCACGCATCATCGCGGCAGGCACTTCGTTCCAGATCAGGTTCAGTTCTGACTGGTTCCAGGCCCAACCCAATTCGATCTCACCGCTGGTCATGGCCTGATCAAATTGACCCGCATCGGACCAGTAAAAGCGCATGTTCGGGTGGATCGAGCGCAGGAAATCAGATGCTTCCTTGAACTGCTCGTCGCTCAGATTGGTATAATCGTCGGCGTTTCCAGTGGCCAGCGCAGCCAGGGCGTACGCAGATGACGCGGCATCCGGGACGGCGATCTTGCCTGCATAGGCCGGGTCCGCCAGCATTTGCAGCGAAATATCATCGCCTGAGATTTTGTCGGTGCGGTAGATAAGGCCCGTGTTCCCCCACTCGAACGGCAACATGTAAAGCTTGCCGTCTAGGACGATGGCGTCGACTTCCTTGATCTCGGGCAGAACATCGGCCCAGTTGGTCAGTTTGCTTTCATCCAGCGGCTGGATCAGGTCGGCTGCGACCCATTTCCGGACCGCGTCAGAACAAGGATGCGCCAGATCAGCCGTGAAACCCGAACTTAGTTTCGTAAAGGCTTCTTCCTGACTTCCGAAATAGGAATAGCTTGGTGCCTCATTCCCGTATTTTTCCATGTAGCTGGCAAAGAACCCGGGATCTTCATATCCCGACCAGTCAAAAACCGTCAGATCAGCGCCACCTGCTATGGCACTTCCCGTACTTATCGCCGTCGCACATGCGAAGGCCGCAATTCCCTGAAGTCTCATTTTATCCTCCCACTATTTTACTTTGTGTCTGTACCTAGATCGATCACGCTTGCCCCCTGTAGCCCCAGCCAAACTGCGTCGCCGCGTTTGAAATCGACCGTGTGAAAATAATTTGGAACTGAGACCGAGATTGGTTTTTCAGCTCCCGCAACCTGAATGTGGTAGTGAATGTTCTCGCCATAGAAGGCGACGTTGCTGACAGTGCCTTGAACCGTTGATGGATAGTCTTCTGGTTTTTCAGCAGCGATTTCCAATTGTTCCGGGCGAATACCGATGTTCATGTCTTTAGAGCTGGTCGCAACGTTGGGGTTTCTCTCAATCTCAATCCGCCCGAAAGCAGCCGCATCAATCGACAATATATCGCCGGTTTCTCCCAACATCTGGGCAGGCAGTATGTTCATCTCACCGATGAAACTGGCCACTTGCTGATCACAAGGACGGGCATAAAGCGTGGTTGGTGTGTCCACCTGCTTGAGCCGTCCGTCGAACATCACACCAATACGGTCGGACATCGTCATTGCCTCATATTGGTCGTGGGTGACCATCACAAAGGTGATGCCAAGCGACTGCTGCAGATTGCGCATTTCAAACTGCATCTGCTCGCGCAACTTCTTGTCGAGTGCTGACAAGGGCTCATCCAACAATAACACTTTGGGCCGCATGATAAGCGCGCGGGCAAGCGCCACCCTTTGCCGCTGCCCACCCGACAATTCACTTGCGCCGCGATCCTGAAGACCGCCCAGCTCGACCATTTCCAGGGCCTCGGCTACGCGCTGTTCGATCTCGGCCTTGGGCGCCTTGCCCCGCAAGCCATAGGCCACGTTGTTCCCGACGTTCAGGTGCGGGAAGATGGCGTAGCTCTGAAATACCATGTTCGTTGGACGGTTGTTGGCCGGGACACCTTCCATATCCTGGCCGTCGATCAGCACGGTACCCTCGGTCGGTTCCTGGAAGCCCGCGATCATCCGCAATACCGTAGTCTTGCCGCATCCCGAGGGGCCGAGGAGTGAAAAAAACTCGCCCTCTTTGAGATCGAGATCGATCCCGCTGGCCGCCAGGAATGTGCCATAGCGCTTTTCGACGCCCCTGAGTTCTATGATGTTTCTGTCTGTCATCGGACCTCTGATGCGGATGAGCGGCGGCGGAAGTACTCGGCCAGCACCAAAAGCAGAACCGAGGTTAGCAGCAGGATAGAACCCAAAGCCAAAACGTTTGGAAGCTTGGCGGGGAAACGGATCTGGCTCCAGATATAGACCGGCAGGGTTGGCTGGTTGCCTGACAGGAAAAAGGCCAGGACGAACTCATCGAAGCTGACCGTAAAAGTGACCAGCATGCTGGCTACGATACCGGGGGAAACGACCGGCAGCGTCACGCGACGGAAGGTTTCGAACACGCCGACGCCCAGATCGTAAGACGCCTCTTCCAGCGACGCGTCGAAGTCATCGAACGCGGACTTCAAGATCGAAACGGAAAATGGCAAGGCGAGGAACGTATGGCCCAAAACAACGGTCAGCAGAGATGGTTTGAGACCGAGAAACAGAAACAGGACCAGCATTGACGAGGCCACGATAATGCCAGGTATGACCAGAGGCAGCATTACCAGTCCTTCAGCGGCGCGCTGGCCCCGAAAACGGTATCGAACAAAGGCGCGCGCAGCGAACAGCCCCATGGCGGTGGATAGAAGTGCGACGACCGTGCCAACACCAAGCGAATTCCAAAGGGCCTGGATCAAAGTATCCTGTTCGCCCAACTTCCGATACCAGTCCAGCGTCCAGCCCTTGATCGGAAAGGCAACGATTGTTCCGCTGTTGAACGAGAACAAAGGTAGGAAAAGAACCGGCAGGTACAGAAAAACCAAATACAGGAAAGCATAGGCTGTCAGGGTCGAGGGGCGCTTCATCTGATCCTCCTCCCAAGCTGGGTGGCGGTAATGACAAACACGATGGCGACGAAGCCGACTGAAAGCATCGCGATCAGCGAAAGTGTGGCGCCGAGAGGCCAGTTGTTGGCGGCCCCGAACTGCACCTGAATAAGATTGGCGATCATCTTCCCGTCCGATCCGCCGACCAGCGCTGGAGTCACATAGTCACCGACAGTCGGAATGAAGATGATCAGGCAAGCCGCAATGATCCCTGGGATGGTCAACGGCAGCGTCACCCGCATGAAGCGTTGCAAAGGACTGTTGCCGAGGTCGGTGGCAGCCTCCAACAGGCTTGGATCGATCTTCTGTAACGAGACATAGATCGGCAAGATCGCAAAAGGTGCCCAGGCATGAGCAAGCGTCAGCACGACAGCAAATTCGTTGTACAGCAGGAAGTCGAGCGGTTCGTCGATCAGACCAAGCATCAGCAGTGCAGAATTCATCACCCCGTTGAACCCAAGGATGAGCTTCCAGGCAAATACGCGCAGCAGATAGCTGGACCAGAACGGAATGGTGATGAGTAGAAGCCAGATGGTCTTTTTCCGGGCCTTCATCGCGATGAAGTACGCGATCGGATAGGCCAGTGCGACAGTGACTACCGTAACTGCTCCGGCAATCCAGATCGACCTTAGCATTAAGTGTCGAACCAGCGGATCAGCAAACGCGTCGCTATAGTTTTTCAGCGTCGGCGTCTTGTCGAGCGTTACGTAGGTTTGGGTCCAGAATGAATAGGCGATCAGGATCACCAAAGGCGCCGCCACCAGAAAGCCCACGTAAGCCGTGGCTGGTGCGCTGAGGGTATAACCCCGGGACGCTTCGCTACGAAAAATCACCCTATCTCCCATCTCGGTACTTACGAGTCTCTAATGGACGATCGTCCATTTAATGTTGCGCCAGAAAGGCCTTTCGTGTCAATCTTCCTGTGAGCCACCCATATGAGAAGACCCTAAGCTGATGGAATCATTGAATAGAGTGACAGAGCCTAAAGGAAGAAAACGTAGCTCGAAGCGCGATCCAGAAGCCAACAGGCAGCTTCTGATCAAGGCGACACTGGATACTATTGCTGATATTGGAGTCACCGATACCTCGGTCAGTCGCATTTGCGAACGCTCAGGTCTGTCGCGCGGAATGATCCATTTGCATTTCGGGGGGAAGGACAATTTGCTGACCGCAGCGGCCCAGCATTTCAGTACTGAGTATTATGCCGAGATGGACAGAATGACCGAACTGGGCTCGGATGCATCGCCCGAAGAGCGAGTGATGGCTGTGATCGAGGCGGATCTATCCGAAGCTTTGCTCAATCCACGAAGTACGAAAATCTGGCATGCATTCCGAGGCATCGCGAGCTCACACCCAGGTATTGCCCGATACAGCAGCACTCAGGATCCCAAACTTGTCGAGACTTTGCGGTGTGCGTTCACGGAGATAGCCCAACAAAACGGACATGATCCGAACTTGGTGAATGATGCCACTAGCGGAACGTTGGCCTTACTGGAAGGTATGTGGGTAAATTACCTTACCGATATGCAGGTTTTTTCGCGACGGCGCTCTGCTGAACTTATTCGAAGATTTTTAGGCGGGCTTTTTCCAGAAAAATTCAAGTTGTGAGCCTTCACGACGCTCAGGTTTGAGATGGAAACAATGCCTCTTCCTGGAAAGCAACTACTGGTATTGGTGAGGCCTCTAGCGTCTAAGTAGCATCCACCTAGCTATTGAAAAATCTCGACGTCCGCTGTGCGCTATTAGCGGACTTTCACAATTAAACTTTGTAGTCCGAGATGCGCAACAAAGTGAGGTTTTGCAGCGTTATTGACGTCGTGGTGTGGCTACGCACCCGTTGGTCCAATCTTCAAGCTGGTCGGGAAAAGCATCGACTGACTTCGCTCGGCGCCTGCAATAAATCTCGACATACATGCCTCCAGCCTTTGCCGAAAAGCATACATCAACCAGAGTATTCACACAGACTCAGTCCAATACACCATCAGCTGAAAGCAAGCATGGATGTTTGCAGCCAGAAGCTACAAGGTAGCACACGATATCCAGGACGCCGAACAATGCCTAATAAACACCAGGGACAAACGGATGCGATAGATGTTGATCTCGCTGGAGATATTCTTCGAGTGGCGGTTTCTGGTCTTCCTAAACTAGTTTCTAGGAACGCGGCTGGCGCCTTGCTGGAGCTTCGTTCGGATCATGAACAGTTTCGGGGTTTTTTGAACCTCCCACCAAATGGAAACCACCTCATCAACTCTTGCCTACTCTATCCACCCTTTGAGCAAGGTACCGATGGGGCACTTTTTCTAGCCTCTCAGTTTGCATACGCACCATATGCCGGAACCGCACTCATGGCTGCAGCCACCATAATTGCGAGCGCGAAGCGTCAAGCATTAGCCAAAGATCAACAAGTTGTTGCTTTGGAAACAGCAAATGGTGTCATGGAAGTACAAGTAATCCGAACAGATAGCGTTATGACACATGCCAAGTGGTTTACTGTCAAGCCCAAGCTATTGATTAATAATCAAATATTGAATCTTCCTCTAAATGGAAACATTCCAGTTTCTCTAGTCGATGCCGGGTTGCCGTATTTGGTTGTCGATGCAGACTATCTAGGTATTTCGCTTAGTGAGCGCCAAAAATTGACCAACGCTGCAATTGAGTTAAGCGGGGCGGCAAGTAAACAATTCCCGATGTCTAATTTTGGCATTGGCGGCAGCTACGGTAAATACTTGGTCATGTTCAGTTCGAAATCAGGGAAGAACCATATTAAAACTGTCTGGGTCTCTGATAAGGGAGAACTGGCTAATTCGGCTGGGGGGACAGGCGCATTGTCCGTTGTGGTAGCGTGCGAGGGCAACGGGTCGCTATCTCCCGGCAGGTCCGTGACAATCGAAGCACCGGGCGGGATTTTTGAATGCCAAGTTGTAGGTCAATTCGCCACTGTATCAGCAGAAGTTAGGATCGTTGCAAGGCATAGCTTTCCTTCTTTTTACAACGCTAATCCGTAAGGCAGCTTTTTAAATTGGGTGTTTGGGTGCAGAACCCTAACAAACCGAGCAACTGAATTCCATTCTGCCAGAACCCGTTGTGGCGCCTTAATTGCAACCCAGTGCCTGGTAGGGCCACTGAAAGCTTCGGACATTGCCGACGAGAGTATTGGGCCGACCCCCGACGAATATTCGGAAAGGCCTTCTGCGGGCAAGTTTTTCGCCCATCTTCACTAAAATCTGGGTTTTTTAGCTCAATCGGCCCAAATCGGACATTGGTCGTGGCAGTAAAGAACGACAGGAGTACACTAAAGGCACCAAAATCAGCGTGCTTTCTTGATCTTTATTTTGTCAAGCTTCGCTCTGCTCTTGGTCGATTCCTCAGAGCGCGTGAGAGCTTTGGCAATGGCCTTCAAGCCCATCCCCTTTGACACCAGTAGGTGCAATTTTTGAATTTCCTCTTGTGTCCAAGCTTGACGGTGACGCTCAAATCGTTCTGCCATGGTTTTCGTCTACCTTATCAATGTGTCTGATCTGTCATAAAGCATGGTGGTCGTGTTGACGCCAGCTCAAGCAAAATCACGAGTACCTTAATGAAGCAGCGGTGATACCAAACGCGACAAATGACAGACCCAGCCCAAAGCGGACAATCAAGACCAAATTTTGCAATTCCGGATAGCGGATGAACCGGACATCAACGTTTAGCGTGTCAATGTCCGGTCATTGCTCGCTAGCCTTCAAGCGGGGCTCTGTTGATGCGACTGACCTCCTCCATAATGTCGAAAACATGGTCGGCGGTCACTGTGATCCCTATCGCTTCCAGGCGCTTCAGATGCATACTTTTATAGCTTTCCAGATATTCGCGGTTCCGAAACAGGTATGTGGACCCATAGTGATTGGTTCCATCTTCGACAGTCCAAATCTTCCAGATTATTCCTGGCTCCTGCGCGATACTCTTTGCAAGTTGCTCGGTGCCGGCGAGAAATTCTTCTGTGATCGGACCTTCATAGGTCATATGCAGATCCCAGACTTTCAGTGTACTCATGTTTAGTTTCCTTTGTGAGTTTGGGAAAGTTCAGCGGTTTTTCCCGAGTTGGAAGAAGCATAGGACCGCAAGCAAGGCGAAGAAGATGGGGTCAGACCAGCCAAACCCGGTGAAAACTCCTGTCAGGCAGGCGTAAAGCGTGATGATGACGCCAAGTAGATTGGTCCACATCAATCCTGTGAGAATGGCGATTGCAGCTTCACTGCCATGTTCAACGTCCCGAAACAGAAAGCTGATGATCCCGATGCCGCCCAGAAATATCGAGTTATGCTGTGACAGGAACACAGCGTATTGGTCGTTTAATTGCAGGCCGTAGTTTGGCCAGAGGATGGCCGGGGCAAAGAACAGCGCGAGCGCGAACAACATGTAAATCACGCCATGTGCGGTCAGGAGTGTTTTGTTAGGCATGTTACGACTTTCTAAGGTTGAGGCAGTTTTTTTCGGAGTTGGTTGAGTGTCTTGATCGTCTGGCGTTTGTCCTGCACGCTGAGATCACCAAAAATCTGTTCCAGAGCTTGATTGTGGAGCGGCAGGAATTCGGCCACTTTTTGGCGCCCGGCTGCGGTCAATAACAGAACACGCGCCCGTCTGTCGGTTTCATCGACACTCTTTTCCACCCATCCGGCTTGAACCAGGTTTTTGACAACCACATCCAGGTTGCCGGATGTAGACAGTGTCAGCCGCATCAGATCGTTGATTGACAGCGGACCCTTGTTGCTAAGTGTTTCCAGCGCGTCCCATTGTGGCGCTGTAAGGCCCGCCGAACGAAACGCAGACACCATAGCGCGCATGAATAATTGCTGACTGCGTAGCAGGGCCAGCACCAGAGTTTGGTTTTCTCGGGCTTGATTTTTATGTCTCATGCTGTGCATATATCCCTAGTTAGGGATAAATTCAAGTACTCCCCATAGAATGACCTAATCCACTCATTCGCTCGATGTGCAGCATTTGTTGGAATGACGCATAAAGCGAGCTTTCGCTGCATCTGCGCTAATGTCCGCAATCATTTCATCTCAGTTCATCAAGCAACGTTACTCTGTCACTGGAAATACATTTGTCTTCTTGACAACTCCGTAGACAAAGCTGCTGTCCATGGAGGCAATACCTCCAAGAGGATGCAGCTTTCTGCGAACGAATTTTTCGTAATCTGAAAGATCAGCCACGACCACACGAAGCAGGTAATCCGATGAGCCGGTCATAACGAAACACTCCAGTACCTGGTCAATCCGCGCAATGGCTGCTTCGAATTTCTTTACTGTCGCTTCAGTATGGCTTTCCAGTTTGACGTGAACGAATACCGTTACCGGCAACCCGTAAGCCTCGGCGTCTATGTTGGCGCTATAGCCGGTGATGATTCCATTTTGCTCGAGCAGCTTCAGCCGCCTCAGACAGGGCGAAGGTGACAAGTTCACCTCTGCTGCCAGGTCTTGATTCGTCATTCGGCCATTGCGCTGCAACGCTCGAATGATCTGTTGGTCTTTACGGTCTATTTTTTTCATAGATTAGCATATACTGCTACAAACGAGGTAGTATAAGACATTTTTGGAATATTTTGCCACTCGTGTCGTCATACTCTGCTTCTTGAAAACCAAGGAGTCACCCAATGCGCAACCGCCCCGACAGCTTTTCCACTCTTGCCATTCACCATGGCTATAACCCGATGGAAAACGAAGGCGCGTTGACGCCTCCGCTGCATCTGACCTCGACATTCGCTTTCGAAACCGCGGAAGCAGGCGGAGCGATGTTCGCGGGCGAGCAGGCAGGGCATGTTTATTCGCGCATCTCGAACCCGACTTGCGATTTGCTGGAGCAACGCATCGCGGTGCTTGAGGGGGCAGAGGCAGGATTGGCCCTGGCCTCGGGGATGGGGGCGATCACCGCAACGATGTGGACTCTTCTTGCCCCGGGGGATGAGGTCATTCTCGACAAGACGCTCTATGGCTGCACATTTTCCTTCATGCGGCACGGGCTGGCAAAATTCGGTGTGACAGTGACCCATGTGGATCTGACGGAGCCGGAAAACCTGACAGCGGCGATCAGCGGAAAAACCAAGGTGGTCTATTTTGAAACACCCGCCAATCCGAATATGCGCCTTGTAGATATCCAGTCTGTATCAGCCATTGCCCATGCCAACGGCGCCTACGTGGTGGTGGATAATACCTATGCCACGCCCTATCTGACCCAGCCAATCAAACATGGCGCAGATATCGTTCTGCACTCGGCGACGAAATATCTAGGCGGTCACGGAGATGTTGTTGCAGGGTTGCTAGCCGGATCGGCCGAGCTGGTGACTGAAATCCGCCTCTATGGGATGAAGGATATGACCGGTGCAGTCATGGCCCCGTTTAACGCAATGCTCATACTGCGCGGGCTCAAGACACTGGAATTACGGATGGACCGGCATTGCAGCAGCGCTGCGACCATCGCCGAATATCTGGAGCAATCCGCCGGTGTGCAAAAGGTCTGGTATCCGGGGCTGAGCAGTTTCGAGCAGCATGATGTCGCGCAGCGGCAGATGTCCAAATTCGGCGGCATGATTGCATTTGAACTGGATGGTGGTCTGGAATCAGGGCGCGTGATGATGAACAGACTGCAAATGATCACCCGAGCCGTATCATTGGGAGATGCGGAAACACTGGTACAGCATCCGGCCAGCATGACCCACTCCACCTATACGCCTGAAGAACGCGCCGCACATGGCATCAGCGATGGGCTGGTGCGATTGTCCATTGGCCTGGAGGGGGTCGACGACGTGATCCACGATCTCGAACAAGCCTTGCCAAGACCCCCTGTCCGCAGCGCAGCTTAAGGAAATTGACCATGTCCATTGATCTCAAGACAATTGAACAACGTCTGCTGTGGCTGTCCCACTGGATGATCCACCATGCGAACCACATTCGGCCCAAGGCTGACGGGATCAAGGTTGGCGGGCATCAGGCGTCTTCGGCGTCGATGGTGTCGATCATGACTGCGCTTTACTTTCAGACCCTGCGCCCGGAAGACCGGGTTGCTGTCAAACCACATGCTTCGCCGATCTTTCACGCGATTCAGTATCTGATGGGAAACCAGACCCGTGAGAAGTTGGAGAACTTTCGCGGATTTGGTGGCGCGCAAAGCTATCCTTCCCGCACGAAAGATATCGATGACGTGGATTTTTCGACCGGTTCGGTGGGCCTTGGCGTTGCTATCACCTCGTTTGCGTCACTTGTGCAGGATTATGTACAGGCCAAATCCTGGGGCGATTCGCAAAAGCTTGGACGCATGATCGCATTGGTTGGCGATGCTGAGCTGGACGAAGGCAATATCTATGAGGCCCTGCAAGAGGGATGGAAGAACGATCTGCGCAATTGCTGGTGGATCATTGATTATAACCGCCAGTCATTGGACGGCGTGGTGCGCGAAGGCCTGTTCCAACGGATCGAGCAAATCTTCGACGCCTTCGGATGGGATGTTGTGCGGGTCAAATACGGCGCTCTGCAACGCGCTGCGTTTGAAGAGCCGGGCGGAGAGAAGCTGCGTCAATGGATCGATGAGTGCCCCAACCAACTCTACTCGGCACTGACCTTCATGGGGGGCGCTGTGTGGCGCGAGCGACTGATGGAATCCCTCGGCGATCAAGGCGACGTAAGCGCGTTGCTTGATGCGCGCAGCGATGACGAACTGGCCGCTCTGATGGAAAACCTGGGTGGGAACTGCGTCACCACCATGGCAGATACCTTCGCCGCAATAGATCACGACCGCCCGGTCTGTTTCCTTGCCTATACGATCAAGGGCTGGGGGACGCCGATTGCTGGCCACAAGGACAACCATGGTGGGTTGATGAACAAGACTCAGATGGCCGAATGGAAGAAATTCATGGGTGTTACTGAGGGTGATGAATGGGAGCGCTTTGCCACCATCGCAGACCCGGCAGCGTTTGAGAAAATGCTGGCAAAGACGCCCTTCTTCGCCAGCGGGCCGCGCCGATACTCAGATGACGTTATCGACGTCCCCTCAGTTGAGTTGGATCCGGGTCGTGAAATCTCGACTCAAATGGCATTCGGCAAGATTCTGGATGACCTGTCCAAAGGCAACAGCGCGCTGGCCGAGCGGATCGTGACGACCTCTCCGGATGTGACCGGCACAACCAATCTTGGCCCTTGGGTCAATCGCAGGAAACTGTTTGCGCGCACCCATCAATCCGACACTTTCAAGGCTGAAAATATCCCCTCCACCGCGAAGTGGGAGTTTACACCAGATGGTCAGCATATCGAACTTGGCATTGCTGAAATGAACCTGTTTTTGCTTCTGGCGGCGGCAGGGCTTTCGCACTCGGTTTTTGGCAAAAGGCTTATTCCCATTGGGACGGTCTATGATCCTTTTGTGTCCCGTGGCTTGGATGCGTTGAATTACGCCTGTTATCAGGATGCCCGTTTCATGATCGTGGGCACGCCCTCTGGCGTCACTTTGGCGCCGGAAGGCGGGGCGCATCAATCAATCGCGTCGCCGCTGATTGGCATGTCGCAAGACGGGTTGGCCGCATTTGAGCCCGCCTTTGCGGATGAATTGGCGGTCATCATGGAATGGGCCTTTGCCTATATGCAAAAAGATGGCGAGGGAGATCCCGATGAACGCACGTGGTTGCGCGACGAGACCGGCGGTTCGGTCTATTTACGTCTGACGACCAACCCGATTGAGCAGCCCGGTAAGCGCGTGGATGACGATTTCCGTCAGGGGGCCATCGACGGTGCCTATTGGCTACGCAAACCGGGGCCGAACTGCGAAGTTGTCATTGCTTATCAGGGCGCGGTTGCCCAGGAGGCCATCAGGGCAGCGGGCCATATCGCCCAGGGGCGGCGGGATGTCGGCGTCCTGGCAGTGACCTCTGCCGACCGGTTGAACGCCGGCTGGACTGCAGCGCAACGGGCGCGCACAAATGGCATTCGGGGCGCTGAGGCACATATCGAAACGCTGCTGGCAGATGTGCCGCGCGACTGCGCATTGATCACAGTTATCGACGGACACCCGGCAACGTTGTCCTGGTTGGGTGCCGTTCATGGCCACAAAACGATTCCGCACGGTGTGGAGCATTTCGGCCAGACCGGGTCTATTGCGGATTTGTACCGTCATTTCCGCATTGACGCCAACGCGTTGATCCAATCAGCTGGCGAATTGTCCCATGGTCGTAAAATCCCTCCGATTGTGGCTATAGCATAGCAACAGCAGACATTGGTTCACGTTGCTGCGTCTGTATCTATGGGCTCTCCTGTCGCCACTCTCTGCGGAGCGCTTCAACTGGTGGTAACAGCCCATTTTGTGAGTCCGGTTTTCATGCTGCGTGCGCTCGCGGTGTGGGAAATGCTGCGGTAGCGTAAAGTATGGTGCTGTCGGGCAGCGGGAAAAGCCGCCATTCGTACAGAGTGCAGCAAGGATCAGGGGCTGAATTTACGCAATGCAGGACAATTCTGCCATTCGGCCTCGCGGTCCGAACGGCAGGTTTGTATTCCAAGCAAGTTTGCTTAGCTCATAGCGTTATACGTAATCAGGCGCATCCAACGTTTCGCCGTTCATATTGCCTTCGATGGCAGCAACGTAGGCCTTTGCAGTGTCTGCCGCCGATAAGCCCGTGCTTGAATCCATACCCATCATCTCCATCGTTTCTTTGACGAAGACAGGGCTGACGGTGTTTATCCGCAGGTCGCGATCAAGTTCGAGTGCTGCAGCCTTGGCGAAGGATTCCAGCGCGCCGTTGGCGATGCTGATCACCACCGAGCCCGGCAACGGTTCTCGTGACAGTATGCCAGCAGTAAGCGTGAACGATCCACCATCGCTGATATGTCTCTGTCCAACGCGGACAAGGTTGATCTGGCCCATCAGCTTGTTGCCAAGCGCAAGATCGTAAGCCGTGTCGTCCAGCTCGTTGAAGGGCGCAAAACCGGCAAGCCCAGCGGTGCTGATCACGGCGTCAACGGTGCTGATATCCTTGAACATCGCCTCAATGGACTTTTTAGAACCGAGATCGACTTTCACATCGCCGTCGCTGTATCCGGCGCTGATGATTTCATGGTTGGCCGAGAGGGCATTTGCGACTGCGCCGCCGATGAGGCCGGTTGCGCCTACGATAAGGATTTTCATGGATATATCTCCGATATTGAAGGGCTTCGCGTTGCCGCGTTTTGGTCGCAACGCGAAGCCGTGAGCGGTGTTATGGTTTGACGCTGTAGTCCAGTTCCAGAGGGGCTGGGCCTTCTGCCGGACCGACAAGCTGTTCGATCTGCAGGCGGAAACGCTCGACCTGATCGCGCTTCAGCATGAACCGGTGGAAGTCTGCAGGTGAGGTGTTGTAGTGCAGGTGAGATTTGTAGCCATCGGGCGATTCAACATCCATGCGCACCGGGAACTGCAGCCACTTGCCCTGGAATTCCTCTGAGAGCATCCAGTTAAGGTAGAGCTTGGCAGCCGCCTTGTTCTTGGCATCGGTCGGGATGGCCGCGGTCTGGAACCAAGTCAGGAAGTAATCTTCTTCCGGCAGCACGAGGCGGGTGTCGCTGCCTTCAAATGGCACAAATGCCCAGGATGTTGTGAAGCTCGCACCATACCAGCCTTTGTCAATCGCGACATATGGCATTGATGTACCGCGCACCCAGGTCGGTTCTGTCGCAACGAGTTTTTCCAGATACTCCCAACCGTATTTTTCTTTCAGATTCCAGAACTGGTACAGTACGGCGTCATCGGTGTGCGGGTAAGTCAGGATGACTTGGCCCTTCAGCGCAGGGTCCAAATAATCCAGCGCATCGCGCGGAGCGTCATCTTCATTGATCAGGCCGGAATTGAATACATTGGTGAAGGCCACGCCGAACAGGCCGATCCAACGCCCGTGTGGGTCTTTATAATCCGGGTAGACCTTCTCCCAGTTCTTTGGCTTGTATCTTTCCAGCAATCCGCGCTCAGCATAGTAGTCGTAGTCATGCAGTGTTTGCAGTTGGATGATATCCGGCACTCCTGCCTTGCTGGCGTCTTCTCGTGCATTGTCATAGCGGGATGCATGATAGAAACTCAGATCAACGCTGTGCGTGACATTGATTTCTGGAAAGCGCTCTTTGAACATATCCAGATAGTAATCAGCCTGATCATCCTTATCGCCGCCTGCGCGGATGACCAGCTCGCCGCCTTCGGCAACGGCTTCGGCGTAAAGTTCTTCGAGCGACTTTGTTTCGATTTCTGTTGCCACCGCAGAACTTGCAAAAAGCAATCCTGCAACAGCACTCATGAGCATGTGTTTCATTGGAGTCTCCATTTTATGGGTTGGGGGGGCTACGCTGCGATTTCTTTGCCGGTGGCATTTTTGTAGGACCGGCCAAGGATGGATTTGATGATGGCCAATTCGGCCTCGTTACGTGGCGAATAGACCATGACCAACCCAACGGGACGGCGGCCCAGATCGACTAGGGTGTGATGTTCACCCCATCCTTTATCGACCACTTCCAGTGCGTCAGTCTTGGGCAGTTGCACATGCATGCTGCCATTGTCGGGTTTGGGGTGTATGTGGGCGATCTCGCGCCCGATCATGAAGGCATCATGATTGCAGGCGGCACCGTCTTGCATGACCATCGCGCGAGCACCTGGAACCGACACAAGGCTGTGCGCCTCATCAACACCGGGCAGGGAAAACGCCCAGTCGCGCATCTGGTCAACGATGTCATCAGGACCGTGCTGGGTGACTTGGGCGTGCGGCAGGCCATGTGTGGTTTCCGGTTTGGAACCAACACGCTTGGGCAAGTTCAGGGAAGTATGCATTTCGTGTCTCCAATGTTCGCTTGAACAACAGATAGCTTGTTACAATGCGCAAAATAATTCACAGTTCAGGCAAGGAGAGCTTGCATGAATGCACAGAAAATCGACTGGAGCGATGTCCCCTTTGTCCTTGCCGTATGCGAGGCAGGCAGCCTGTCTGGCGCGGCGCGCCAGTTGGGGGTCAACCATTCGACCGTTTTTCGCAGGATTGAAGGAGTTGAAGCCCGGTTAGGTGTCACTCTGTTTGAACGGTTGAGTCACGGCTATATAATGACAGCGGCTGGGGAACACTTCTTCCGAAACGGGCTTCAGCTGCGCGATGGCATGAACAGTATCGAACGGGAGTTGGGTGGCCAGGACCTGCGATTGGCAGGCGCGTTGACGGTGACGACAACGGATACATTGCTCCACTGTCTGACCCAGGTGTTTTCAGAGTTTCAACGGAAATATCCCGACATAGAATTGCGGCTCTTGTCCGGCACGCGCCCTCTCGACCTGATGCAGCGTGACGCAGATATTGCACTGCGCCCGACAAGCGCCCCGCCGGAACACTGGATCGGTCGCAATCTGAACAATCTCGCCTATGCTGTTTATGCGAGTAGAGATTACCTCGATACAATGCGAGATCAGCCCACAAACGAGCACCGATGGATCAGACTGAACGACAGTCTCAACCAATCACCGATGAGCCAGATCACCTTGCAGCACAAAGCCAAGAAAGCGCCGGTGACAGTATCCAGTTCTCTGATGGGTGTCTTCGACCTGGTTCGCGGCGGCCTCGGATTTGGAGCACTGCCATGCTATTTGGGCGAAGCTTACCCTGATCTTGTTCGCGTCCACGATCCTGAGGAAAAGTTTGATTCCAACCTCTGGATGCTGGCTCATCCTGATATCCGCAGGAGCGCCCGAGTTCACGCTTTCTTCGAGTTTGCGACCGTAAGAATTCGAGAGGTGTTGTCGGGTATTTGCTAAACGCAAGATCCGCTGAACCGACATTCGTGTATTGAGCAGCATTTGCAACTTTGGGCTCGTTACAGACCTCGGAGCAGGCGCAGCGTAAGCCCCTGCCCAGATTCCACGACCTATCTTACGGCCCAGAGCCGACATCGACGATCTGGTCAGTCGCTGCGCCGCGGCCTTCGTTTTGCGGTCATTCGCATCAGTGTCATCCACTCAAGCCGATCTTGCGGGTGCTGCTTCGGATGGTTATGATAAGAATGCTTCTAGGGAAAGCCTCCAGGTCCGCGGAAAGCTGTCATCGGCATCTCTATCAACAATACGACAGCCTTATTTCGGTATGTCTCATGCTCGGATTCAGCGGACCATCGAGCCAAAAGTGAGGACACCGATGACAAAATCCCTGGACCAATTGCGCCGCGATGCCAAAGCACTTCGCAAAGACTATGAAGCAGGCGAATTACGCGCCCGTCAACGCATCGCAAACTATCCACCTCGACCGGAGGCAACAGCACTCAGGCACTCGGACTATTTGCACGTAATTGCGTGCGAGAACAGTTTTCCGACCTGGCCTGCCTTAAAGTTCGCAGCCGAACTACTAGGCATGGACAGAGCCGCCAAACGGCAGCGCCTGAAACTGGCTCTCGCTCAGGGTCATTTTACGGCTGTTGATCAACTTCTGGCTGACGCGCCCGATCTGGCTGACAGAGATTTCGGGCTGTGTCTGGCCCTTTATCGCAAGTCGGATGTGTTGGAATTTCTCAACCAAACGCCGAAACTGGCGACCCAGCTTATTGGCGATCTGGCGCCGCCTTTGACGATCCTCGCCCGGTCCAAGTGGATTCATCGCGCATCCGGGCTGGCCAATGACATGCTTGATATCGCAAATGCCCTTTTGGAATCTGGTGCTGATGTTGATCTTGGTGCGCCGGTCTACCATGGCAACGACTACAAGCTATCACCGCTCTACTTCGCCATAGGCCATTCGGACAATATGGTTCTTGGGCAATGGCTGCTGGAGAACGGCGCAAATCCGAACGACGGCGAGAGCCTTTATCACTCAACCGAGCTGGGTCATCATAAGGGATTGCAACTGCTTCTGGATCATGGCGCCGACCCGAAGGGGACAAACGCATTGCTGCGCGCGATGGACTTCCATGACACAACGGCGGTTCAGATGCTTCTCGACCACGGGGCTAAAGTAGATGAATTTGACGGGACGCATGTTGGCGGCGAGGCACCGTGGGTCGTCCCTGCGCTACACCAGGCGGCGCGAAGGATGGCCACGCCAGATATGGTCGAGCTTCTTCTTGAAAATGGAGCCGATCTGAATCGGCCCTTTGAAAACACTACGCCCTATGCTTATGCGCGGGTATTTGGAAATGTCAGTTTGGCGAGGATGCTCGAAGAGCGCGGCGCAGATACGACCTTGAGTGAAATCGAAACTACATTGAGTGCCGTTGCCGATGGCGTTCAGCCGCCATGCAACCTTGACCCAGACAAGATACCTGACGCTTACCGCAATATCATTCGAATGATATTGCACATCCCGGGAAAACTGGATCACGTTCGACGACTGGTCGCCGTAGGAGTTGAATATGACCGTCCAGATACCGAAGGATTGACACCGGTGCAGGTTGCCGGATGGGAGGGCTTGCCAGACGTCATGGAGTACCTTCTGTCGTTAAAGCCAGACCTGACACATGTGAACGGCTATGGAGGAACACTTCTGTCTACAGTTATTCATGGGTCGGAGAACTGCCCGCAGCGTTTAGACCGCGACTATACTCGGTGCCTGAGTCTAGCATTGCGGGAAGGCGTCGCTCTTCCGCGCCGTGCCATAGAACTGGCAAGCCAAGATGCCGTAGCCGAGTTTTTGTCAGATTGGGCGGAGCTATATCCCGAGCAAGTTGTCGACGGTGGTGTCGCCTAAACTGGTTTATGCGATCATGACAGGAGGCGAAGGCGGAAGGCAGGATTCACCATACCATTCCGCCTCCGCACGGTTATGAATTCGAAAAGAAATCCGTAACAGCGTCGATGATCATCTCATGCTTGGCAGCACGTGCTGTGCCGCCATTTGAGCAGATGATTTCGTCTCCCGGTTCTTCTCTTGCGAGCAGTTCGTAGCCTCCGGGCTTGCAGCGACCCAGGAAGTCAAAATGCGATAGCGTCTCGGGCTCGATATAGCGTGCATTCTGCGTGGGTAGCGCGGCAATCAGGGCACGGGATTCAATGTCGAGGGTCAGACCAGAATTCATGATCGGCGCCCCAAGGACCAACATCGGTCGGTCAATTTTCCGAAGGCTCGCTTCGGAAAAGCTCTGTGTTCCGCCAAGATCAAAAACTGCAAATGCCTTGATCCGAGCATCAGACAGGTCAGCTTCCATCTGAGCGCGATCTTCAGGTGTTTGCGCGATTTTCCAACCCGAAAGGATGCCACAAGCCAGTTCGTTTGGCTGAGTGTCGCAAAACAGATTTAACCCAGCCGCGTCGTACCGCGCGCCGGCAAGGGCAACAGCCGTAAAGCCACCCAGTGAGTGTCCCGCCATATAGATTCTGTCTGTATCGACATACCTCGCAAAATCAGACGAACCGGTTGCATGGTCAATGACACGGGAAATGTCCTTTGGCCGCTCCCATAATTGCCGAGTCAGCTCGGGGTCGCGAGACCAGGTTGATGTACCAGGATGGCTGATGGCGGCCACAATGTAACCGTGTCGTGCCAACGCACCGGCAAGCCACGCCTGATTGTAAGCGTTGCCAAACATACCATGAGATAAGACAACAAGTGGGAACCGGCTGGTCACTGGCGCAGCATCTTTCACGACTTTTGTCCCCACCCACACTTCACTTTCGAAGTCGTAAGTCTCTGGTCCAGTTGCATCTGTTGGATACCAAATAAATCCAGACAGATCGCGTTCTCCCTCAACGTCGGCGACTTTCAGTTCTGTCATTGCAGCCCGATAGGGCTGAGCAAATGCCGTGGCAGCGAACATAGCTAAGAATCCTGCAAGAAGGTGAGAAGATTGTCTCATCGAAAGCTCCGATCATCATTCAAGATAAGTCAAAGCTGAGCCGTAGGTTTATTTGAAACAATGCTTTGCACTGCCTATACCTGTCCTTGATCCTGATTGAGGACAGGTCTCGATAGAAAGAGGACAAATGGACAGCCCCGGGTTGATCAGTTTCCCCCTGCCGCTGGCGACAGCGTTTCTTTGCGGTGTGCTTACCATGCTGGCTTGGCGGCTGGATCTGGGCTTTCGTCTGGCCAACATGTTGTTCTCGGCCTTCTTTGGGTTGGGCGCCTTCTCATCCCTGTTGGTCGGTCTGCGATTTGGCTATGGAGTCGAGGAGTTGATCCCGCTGCAACGCAGTTTGCCCTTGTTCCTCGGACCGCTCCTGTATCTGAGCTTTGCATCGATGGCTGTCGAAAGGCACGACGTCGCCAAGATCGTCATGATGCACCTAGGTGCGCCTTTCATTTTGATTGGGTTGTATCTGCTCTTGGCCAGCGACTTGAGAAGTATGGATTGGGTAATCAGTGCCAGCTACTCGTATTATTGCGTCGCTCTCTTCTTACTTTGGCGGAAGGGGCCCGACGCACTGAGTCAAGCACGGGTCGATGTCACCCAGGCGCTTTCCAACTGGCTTTTACGCGGCATTGGATTTCTTGTCTTTGTACTGGTTTTGGATAGCGCGATCGCAATCGACTTTGCATTCAACAAGGGCGCCAATGCCTCAATGCTGATTTCTTACGGAACTGTTCCGTTGATCTTTCTTCTTCTTGCGACGTCAATCACGCTCCCAGTGATGTTCTCCAAAGCCGACGCGGTGTCATACGCAGCGCCAGTAGCCAATACTGAAGATGCGAAAGTCCTAGAACGACTGCAGGCATTGTTGGATGAACAACAGCTTTTTTTGGACCCCAACATAACTGTCCAACGACTTGCCAAGCGCTTAAGCCTTCCGGCCCGCACTGTGTCGTCTGCTGTCAACAGAACTCAAGGAACCAACATGTCGCAATACGTGAACGAGTTCCGTTTGACGCATGCGGCCCGGTTGCTTGCAGAAACTAATGAAAGCGTTGCCAACATCGCTACTCAATCAGGGTTTTTGGCACGCTCCAACTTCTATCGTGCATTCCAACGGGTCTACGGACGATCGCCTATCGAGTACCGCGCACTTCGAAATTCAAAAGAGAAACCACAATTCGACGACCATAATCCGCAAAATTCCAAGCATTCACACTCGGCGTAAATACTTGGTCACAAATCGAATGACAGTAGTCTCGGCTCGAAGCCGCGTCCGTGGCGCAGCCTTCATGCTGCGTTAGCAAAGTCACAATCTCAGTGAATGAATGTGCCGACAACAGGCTAGGACTTCGCGCCAATCGCGAATGGAACCGCATAGCTTGCTCATTGCAAGGCTGGTAAGCATTCCGCTGCTCAGAACACCGACTTGTTCAGAGAGCTTTGGCTCACTTTCTCCATATACGGTGAAATGAAACATACCGGTTTCGTTATCTTCGTCTGTGACGAACGCCCAGACAGATGCGTCGCAAACTTTTCGAAAGACTAGAACCAGTTTATGCTTTTTCACAACCCACCTATTCAATGTGGCGTGGTCAACGCGCACACTGCGTTCAGCCATGATCTCTCTTTTACTTGCCCACGTAGTGCAAGTCCGCCAGCCACAAAGAAGTGCCTCTCCTGACCGTGAACTTGAAGTCAGTCTGGTCGTCATTCAAACCTGCTCGCAGAAGATCAGCAATCGTATCTTGCCCATCGATATTTTCATCTGTCGGAAAATATGCTGTCAGCTGGTCGTTCGGTTTCAGAGTTGTGCCTGGGCCTACATCTTCTGGGACATGAGCCACGCTCGTAACCCATTTTCCATTCTCTGCATATTGAGTTTGAAAAACGACGCCATTCGACAAGGTCGTGTCTTGTACGACACCCAGAGTAACGTCCCGCACTTCGACACCGTCTCTTGGGTTAGAAAGCCCGATGGTCACATCCATGGTTCCCTCTTGCGAAGGAGTAGCCCCAGATTGAAGTAGAACGGCAGCGATGGAGTTCAGATCATTGATTTCAATCCCATTGACAGAGTCAATACGCAGCCCCGCGTGAACCCAAACCGGGGCCTCGCTAGCGACGTATTCCACAGTATCGGGACTATCCGCCGACGCTACAAAAGGCAAAAGAACCTTCCATTCAGACTTCACTGAAGTCGGCCCTAAATCCTGAACGATTTGAGTGGTAGTATCAGCTTCGACATTCGCCTGATCTGTGTCGCCAGTGCTCACTTTAGCAGCAACTTCATCGTTAGCCTGCGCGCGCGATTCTGCCTCTGCCATCGCCATTGCGACTGCTTCGATCTCAGCCTGTGCTCGGGCTTGCGCTTCTGCTGCGGCTTTGGCTGCCGCTTCGACTTCGGCCTGCGCGCGGGCTTCTGCCTCTGCCGCGGCTTTGGCGGCCGCTTCAACCTCGGCTTGCGCGCGTGCTTCTGCCTCGACAGCGGCTTTGGCACGTGCTTCGGCTTCGGCTTGGGCAGCCGCCTGAGCAGCCGCTTCGGCCTCAGCCTGTGCACGAGCTTCCGATTCAGTTTCCGCTTTGGCGCGGGCTTCGGCTTCGGCCTGAGCCGCTGCCTGAGCTGCGGCTTCGGCCTCAGCACGCGCTATGGTCTCTGCCTGCGCGCGGGCTTCGGCTTGGGCCAGTCGTGCCTCGGCTTCTGCGACCCGTGCGGTGGCATCTGCGATTGCTTCTGCCGTCGCCGCTGCTTCGATCTCAGCTTGGGCGCGGGCTTCAGCTTCGGCAGCCAAAACGTCCTCTTGCGTTGCTTGTGGCTCGGAGGATGGTGAAAATGCTCCGATGGCCAGCACGCCGACTACGGCACCTACAACTCCAAATGCCAGCAGCCCGCCGGTTATTGCGACACGGTTGATTCCGCCGGATGAAGAGACCGCAACTCTAACATCCTGTTCAACGGCGGTCGGTTCGGTCAAGTGATCTATCGCCTCGAGCCACTCATCAGCGGTTTGAAAGCGATCCTTTGGCATCGCCGACATAGCCTTGTCGAGCGCTTCGAGAAAGACGTCATCATACTTATCAAAGCGCCCCTGCAAAGGTTTGCATGGATCGGGCTTTTGCTCGGCAATCGCAGAGACCCGAGTCTGGCTGTCTGGCGCGCGCTCTCCGGTGATCACATGATAGAATGTTGCCGCCAAGGAATAGAGGTCGCTAAACGGCCCTTGCACGCCGTCAGTGACATAAAATTCCTGTGGGGAATAGCCATCCTTGACTGCGCGTAAGGCAGACAAAACACGGTTTGTTTTCCTATTTTGCTCACGCGCAGCACCAAAATCAATCAATACAGGTATCTTGTTGGGTCCGACCAGAATGTTGTCAGGCGATATGTCCCGATGCAACATCCCTTGCTTGTGCATAAATGCGACCGCATCCAGAATCTGCCGCAGGATCGACATGACATCGGCTTCGTCCAGCTGGGTTTCAGCGTCGTCGATTGCGTCCAAAAGGTCCGGGCCTTCAACGAAGTCCAGTGCCATATAGGCAGTGTCGTTGTCCTCAAAGACTTGGTGCACACCAACGATATTGGGGTGATCCATAGTTGCCAGGCGCTGGGCTTCGTTGATGAAGTGCCGCACAATCTGGCGAAGATCTTCTTTGTGTTTTTGCACACGAGCCTTCACCAGCAGATTCTGTCGGCGCGCGAACATGGCTGGAAAACACTCTTTGATGACTACCTTGCGGTTGAGGCTGTCATTGGCCAGATAGGTAATGCCGAAGCCGCCGCTGTTCAGGTAGTGGTCAATTTTGTACTGACCATGCAACAACCGGGCGCCGGCAGGGAGATCATCTGCGGAAGAGGCTCCGATCATCTGACCCGTATCTTCATCACCAGTCGTTACTAGTTTCATTACGTTGCCCATGCCTCGTCCCGTCCGTTATCGTCCCTTGCACATCAGGAATTATTCAATTTCCAATCACAAAACGTTTCTCTGTTATACACACTCTTTACGCGAGTCCGTTTGTTTCGTGATTTCCAGTATGCACACTGTTCGATCCAAGTTGGTCAGCGTAGGAAGTCAGTACATACAAACGTTTTACTTTTGCTTTACCGGAACCGGAACCATTGAACGGTTAAGCTATTTTGCAAAGGTTCACGACGCCTTCAAACATGTGATAATCTCAATCAAACCTTGTTTTAGCTATATGTTAGATCTTGGCTTTCAGATTAGCGGCAATGCAAGACGATCGAATGCCACGAGAGTAGTGGCGACGCATGTTGTTTACCAACTGCGCGAAGATTTCGACCGCACGATTAGAATTCATGAATGTAGCCTGGTCAATTGACCCCTCAACTGGGGTGCGGATGGACATCAGCGTCTTGTAGCCACCTATGATTTCCAGAGCCTGAACCACGCAATCGTAGTCTACTGTTTCACCTTCGCATGAGTCGCAGTAGCGTTTTACTATGTCCAAGTATTTATCGGTTTCACTGATGCGGGAAATGCTTTCGTTCAAGCGAACCAAATCGACACTTTCAGGCAAGTCCGAGCCCCGGCCCAGCATCACTGTCGTGAACTGGTTGGCTTCGTCGGAAAAATGCTGATTGAGGTTCAACAGCCGTGCCAGTCGTTTGAGACCCAACAACCCCGAAACACGTTTGGGATTGGATTCTTCCACAAAGGCCCGCATCGTGATCGCCTTGTTTTCCCGCGCCATATAAGCTTCGATCCACTTGAGAAAACCGGCTTCGGACAGGCCGTAGTTTTCTGAAGGCATGGAATTGATCAGATCAAAACGGCCGTTATTCAGTGTATTCCACAGTACATACTCGGCGCCTTCAATCTCACCATGAGTTTGCAGTGCTATCGCATTGCTGATTGGCTGACGACCAACCCGATATCCAAAGATGGCTTCGCCGTGTTTTTGTAGGGCAGGATTGCTCAGAGCAAGCAACCAGTTTACGGTTCCCTTATCGGGATCCGGTGCACGAAGAAGCTGGTCTCGTGCCTGATGATTGATCAAGTAATCGGAAAATCCTCCAGGTACAGTATCGCGATCGATCTGACCAAGGATCATTTGCGCCGACGTGTTCCCCTGACTGGCCGCTTCCGACAAACCTTGCAGGCCTTCGGCCTCGCTACCATTGAGCCAGCTGTCTACTGCGGTTTTGTATGGGTCTTCCTGCGCGACAGCCGCCCCTGACAATTGCAGTAGGAAAACATTGGCCAATACTGCGAGCATTCTCATACGACGTTACTCCATTGAATTATCGTCTTGGTCACTGACCGTTGTATTCCCGTTCCGAAGCTGCGTTGGCGCTTCGCTACTGGGATGTGGTGACAACGTCTCGCAACCAGACTTCCACTCGGCGGTTGATACGGCGACCATTCTCAGTGTCGTTGCAACTTAGCGGCGAGATCTCACCATAACCCAGAGTTCGGATGGTTAACCCGTCCAGGCTGTTGGTAGGCGCTGCTTGTAGCAACGCATTGCTAACTTGTTTGGCACGCTGCTGACTGAGTGACCGGTTGGATCCGCCAGCACCGACAGAGTCTGTGTATCCGATCAAAAGAAGTTCTTTGTTTGTGGTTTCTTCCTTGGCAAGCAACGAAGCAAGGCGCCTTATGTCGTCCTGTGCCCGCGTATCCAGGCGAGAGGATCCGAATGCAAACCGAAAGGTTATAGAACTACGGTCCGCACCGGACAGCTCAGCCGACATTTCCTGCAACTGTTTCAGAGTAACCTCTGCATCGGTTGGCATAACTGCACCAAGATAGCGTAGTCCCTGCTCATTGGGGCCTTGCAGGGATTCACCAAGTGACACAAAGCCCGAAGCATCAATTGTCTCTTGCGCCTTTTCGCTTTCGAGGAATTGCATGAAGCGGTTCAACTGTGCTGGCGCAGTTTTGCCGGTATATGCATACAAGCGTCGGCTAAGCGGGTATTCTTCTGTCTTGATGGTGAAAGGTGTCGCTGGAACCTGAATTCCACAAACACCGCGAATTGCAAGAACCTTGGCCTCATCAGCACTTGCGAGGCTGGTAATTCCGATACCAAGCGGATCAGAAGCAACTGCTGCAGCCAATTCCGTGTCTGTTTCGAAAAAGCTTGTATCGCTCGCGTATGTTGCGCCCACGGGGTTCATGATCAGGTCATTGAAAACCAACGCAGTTCCGCTTTCAGGCACTCGCATGTAAAGCTGGATCGGGGCATCGGGCCCACCAATCTGGCTCCAGTTGGAAATGGCTCCGGAAAATATTCGCGCTAGATCCTGTTCGGCGACTGCCCGCAGTTGGTTACTTTGCGATGTAATAACAACTAGACCGTCCAGCGCAAAAATTTTCTCGTTTTCACTCGTGGTGATATCCCCGAGTCCAGCCTGCGATGCGCTCGCCAGCTCGTCGGGTTGAGCAGGGCGTGTGGTCACTGCCAGTGCTGAGTTTCCATCGACCAGTTGTTTGATCCCGTCTGCGGAGTCACCACCCATCAAGGAGACTTCGGCCAAAAACTCGCCTAGTTCGTTACGGAGCAGTAGCTTATCGACACCTTCTTCCTCAGAGCGCAAAGCAGTGCCGCCAATCTCCTCACCGAATTGCGTCGTAAGATCAGCGAATAAGACATCGACCAGGCGAGAAGAACCAGAAATGCCATATTCGACCGGACCTTCGTTCCGACTGGGGCAGGCTTCGCCAATGCATTCAACTTTGAAAGCGTCAACCGTGATTGTACCAACCACCGTTCGGAGTTCGTAATTGGCGCCATCAAAATCTATTAGCTCTCCGGTCAGAGTCATTCCGCCGTCTAAACTGTTCAATTGAACAGTTTCAGCGTTTGCCATGGTCGCGACGGACAACATCAACGCACCAGAGGTAGTTTTCAGGACCCGATTTAACATTTTCCTAACCTCAAACTTCTGATTATTGATTCTCGTTTTACTCAAGGTTGTTTCGCAAAAACTGATACAACCTTCATAATTTCTTAATGACGTAGCGGTACGCGGGAAGTTTAGTCAAGGCTGCAGCGGGGATACATAAAATTGCCTTGCTTCCCCCCACTTATGGACACGTTTGAGGCAGATTCTGACCACAGTTGGCGCTCTTTCTTAGCTTGTATCCGAAGCTGACGCGATTCAACGTCGAATTGAGTCGTGATTTTAGGGGCTCAGGTTTTCCCTGAGATTTCCCAGAACGAACCTCATACCTTTCTTGCCACGCATTCGCAGCCTTTGACCCAGGTGATTCTTAACTATTTCGAGCACTCGAACGGTTCTGTTACAAAGTTCTGAACCTGCCGAGCGGTTTCAGCAATCGCTCGTGAGTTAGGCCGCGAGCTCGGCGAACTGCCGAAACGGACAGAATCCGGGTGTGAATTGCCCCTTGCGGATTATGTGAGGGACTTCGATATCGTCCAAAGTTGCCGCTGCTGAAGCGAAGGGGTTGTGTCGCAAACTTTAGATGACGCGTACGGCACATGTGTGGGTTCAAGCCATTTAGATCAGCTTCAGCCACACTGGATGGCATTGAGGTAGTCAACATGATCCGGAAGAAACAATTCTCTAGTAATACAACCTCTGGCTTTCGGATGTTTGCTGAGATCGCAGGATAATTGGGTCTAGCATAATGCTGGTTCTAGTCTTCGAAAAGTTGGCGACACAACCTTTGGGCCAGTCGCAAACGCGCAGCACTCCAGTTGGAGTCGTAGATGCCCATCATCGAGCACAAGCTGCAACTACGCTTCGATAGTAAAGTACATTATTTTAGACACTGGGTATAATATTTCATACAAGATGTAAGTAATAATCGACTCACTAGAAGTGTACTGTCCAATAGGGATTTCAGAAATGACCTACCAAGATCGCAATACGGTCGTCTCGATCTTCGTGAACCTCGCCGTTAGTGCATTTGTTGTTTCACGGCTTCTGGATATGAATGCCTCTGGATTGTTTGATGGCCCAGACGCTGTAAACAACTGGGCCCGCATGGTGATCTGGCTGATCCCCTTGGGCGTCGTGGCCACCATCATCGGCACCATACTGTTCAACATTGGGTTTGCGATTGTTACACACGAACCCAAACCCAGCTTCGTCGTTGATGAACGTGACAAGATGTTCGAGCGCCGTGGCAGCTACGCCATCATTATCTTCGCGGGTGCGGGTTTTGTCTCAGCTGTCGTCGCCATGGCTCTCAACGCATCAGCGCTCACCGGCTTCAACATCATCTATTTCGGAATGGCTTTCGGATCCCTGTCAGCAGATATTGTCAAATTTGCTAGCTATCGGCGGGGATATTGATCCATGGGCAAGCTCAGGATCACCAACAACATTAGACGTCTACGCTTTGACGCAGATGAAATGACGCAAAAAGAACTCGCCGAAAAGGTTGGAGTCACCCGACAAACCATCGTTGCCATTGAAAATGCCAAGTATTCGCCAACGCTCGAACTGGCGATCTTGATTTCTCGTGTATTCGACAAGCCCCTCGAAAAAGTCTTCGACATTCAAGACGCCAGCTAAATCATCGCGTCTGCTGCACCCTACCAAAGGATTAGATATGTTCATCAAACCCACCCGGTTCTGGAATCTGATGGCGAGATCCTATGCCCGCCGTCCGGTCCAAAACCAAGCCGCGTATGAATACAAACTGGACATCACTGCAAGACACCTGTCCCCCCAAGATCGTGTCCTGGAATTTGGTTGTGGCACAGGTACGACGGCGCTCATTCACGCCCCAAAAGTCGCCCATATCGACGCCATCGACTATTCATCCGAAATGATCTCAATCGCCCGGGAAAAAGCCGACGCGCAGGGCAGCAAGAACATCAACTTTGAAGTCAGCGCGTTCGAGTGCTGGCCTATTCCGGCGAAGGGTCAACATTATGATGCCGTACTGGCTATGTCGATCCTGCACTTGGTACTGGATCTTGACGCGACACTGGATCGTGTTCGCAGTTCCTTGAAGGAAGGTGGCCTGTTCTTCAGCTCGACGGTCTGCCTGGAAGGTCTCGAGAAGTTCGTCATACCAGCTCTCGGGACCATCGGCCTATTGCCCAAGATCCGCGTCCTGACGCAAGAAATCCTTGTAGAGCGTATGCAAGCTCATGGGTTCGAAATTGAACAAAAGTGGCGTCCCGAAACGGGTTCGACTGCTTTCATCATCGCAAGGAACAGCGGTTAGCTCGTTCGACTTCTGACAACACTGACCCAGCCGTTCATGCACGCCGCCGAGAACGGTTGGAGAGAGCCCTGATTGACCTATGCTGAAACACGCATGAATGTCCGCTATGGGGCAAGCAAAGCAATAGCGATGGTTGAGGCGATGATGCGAAGTACAATGTGGCGACGGATTGATGTCGTGGGCACAGAAGCCTGTTCGGTTAACCGTAACGGAACGTCTCGCGTAATCTCGGGCATGGCTGTCTACGTAGTTGAAAATTCTCCTGTCAGAATAGCTTATTCCGTGACCTGTAATGACGAATGGGAGTGTAGCGCCGCCACCGTACAGCGTTGGATTGGGGCAGATAGGGTTGATCTTGTTTTAGTGAAGCAAGACGATGGTACATGGACCTCGAATGACAAAGTTGTGGATGCTGTTGATGAATTGCTCGACATCGATCTTGGGTTTACACCGGCCACGAACACGAATGCGATCAAGCGACTCCAGCTAGGGATTGGAGATCAGGCAGAGTTCACTGCTGTTTGGTTGGATGATGAAACCTGGACATTCAAACCGCTGAAGCAACGATATGAGCGGCTGAACGAGAATACCTATAGGTACACTTCGATCAATAGTGGATACGAAGCAAATTTGACTGTCGATGGATTTGGTTTCGTTCGAGTTTACCCTGAGTATTGGAAAGCAGTGATAGCTTAGGCCCAACAAGGGCTCTGAAGCTAAAACGATTGCCAGAAACGGACTTTCGTTTTTCCAGGTGAGCGGCAGTATAGTCCGTCTACCCGTCGTAAAAAGCCTCTAAAAATCGATCTCAACACCCGGCAGGTTCAGCTCTTTCATCATGTCGCGCAATTCCTGACGTGCTGCAATGTTCGAAATGTTCAGCTGTTTGATCCCGATATCCTTGAGGTCCAATAGGGTCAGCCCGCGCGGGAACAGCTCTCGGAAAATAACGCGTTCGGAAAAGCCCGAAGCAACCCGGAAGCCGATGCGCTGCGACAGCATCTCGATCGCGCGCTGCATCTTTTCCTTGTTGACCATGCGTTGGGTACCGACGCGGTTGCGCACAACGACCCAGTCGATGGGCTTCAGGCCGGCTTGCGCGCGCAGCTGGCGTGCGTTCCAGACCATCTCGGAATAGACCGACGGGCCCAGAATTTTCTCACCCTTTGAATCGATGCGTGCCAGCAGGTCAAAATCGATAAAACTGTCGTTCAGCGGAGTGATCAGCGTATCAGCCAGCGAATGCGCCACCTGGCTGAGACGGGTATGAGAGCCGGGGCAGTCGATCAGGATGAAATCGCTATCGCTTTCTAGCTCGGACACGGCCGCTGACAGACGGTGGTCATAGATGTTCTCGCCGGGTTTCAGCGTGCTTGCGTCAATTTCGGGCAGGTCATGGTGGCGTGGGCTGGGAAGGGTCAGGTCCGCGCTTTTCAGAAAGCTATTCCGGTTCTCGAAATACCGTCCCAAGCTGCGTTGCCGCAGGTCCAGATCCAGGGTGCTGACCTTGTGACCCAGGCGGGCGAGTGCGGTGGCCACATGCATCGACACAGTCGATTTGCCCGCGCCGCCCTTCTCGTTCCCCACTACGATAATATGTGCCATGCCTGTATTCCCAAGTCTCACCGTGTTTGCGTACACGTTGTTGCAGGCCACTATATGTTGTGGAAAGCGGGAAGGGAAGAACCCGAAACAATGTATGGCGGCATAAAAAGGCGGTGTTGCGGAAATCTCAGCCTGCCCATAGGCCGCTGACTTGCGAAAGCCAGGACTATGTTTCAATCTCCAGGCTTAAGGACTGTGAGAAAGACATGGCTTGGAGCATCTGTTTCTGAACGTACTGAATGTGGTGTTGCCGGTGCTGATCTGTGCCGGGGCTGGGTATGCACTGGCGTTGACTAAAACGCCCTTTGACAACAAGGTCATTGGCGCGATCGTTTCGCGGGTTGGATATCCCACACTGATCATCTCGCATCTGTCGGCCACAAAGATCGCTGTTGGAACGTTTCTGGACGTGATGGCCGCTGCGGTTTTGGCGATTGCCGGGTTTGGTGTTCTGGGATTTGCGGCGCTGAAGGTTATGCGCCTACCGGCGCGGGCCTTTCTGACGCCTCTGATGCATGGGAATGTGGGCAATATCGGATTGCCAATCACTTTGCTTGCGTTAGGCGATGCGGGGATGGCCTATACGATGGCATTTGTAGTGGTCGTTCTTGTCAGCATCTTCACTGTAGGGATGTGGATACCAGCCAAAGAGTTTTCGCCCAGAAAGCTCGCCACCTCGCCGATCATATATGCGGTGGTCCTATCGCTGGTGCTGATGGCCAGCGGCTATAGCCTGCCTCAGCCTGTTGCGAAGTCATTCGATATCCTGGGTGGGCTTTCCATCCCGCTGATGCTGCTGACATTGGGCCACACATTGGCCAGCCTTCGGGTCAACCGCCTTGGGCGTGCGGTGATACTGACCGCTTTGCACCTGGTGATGGCAGTTGCAATCGCCAGCGGGTTGGTCTGGGCCTTCGGCTTTACAGGCGCTGAGCGCGGCGCGGTGATCCTGTGCTGTTTGATGCCGTCATCGGTGGCGACCTATTTGTTCATAGACCAGCATGTGCCGGAATACGGCCCCGATGTTGCCGGGTTCATACTGGTTTCGACCCTGACAACGATCATCGCTTTGCCGCTGGCGCTGTCCTACTGGATCTAAGGCTAGGCGGTTTGCACATTCCTGCTAAGCTGTCGGTGTGGCGCTCCATAGTCGCCGCCCGTATTTTAGGACGTATTTGATGTTACAAACGAATTCATCTGATGTCGGCGCACGCGTTGTATTGGTCATGACGGCGATTTGCATGGTTGTTGTTGGCTTCAATTCCACGGCGGTTGCGACCATCCTGCCTGATCTTAAGAATGAGTTCGATCTGTCGCCTTCGGACCTGCAATGGGTCATGGCCATCTATACCGTGGTCAGTGCCACGCTGGTGACGATTATCAGTCGGCTGGGTGATATCACGGGCAAGCTGGGCGTGTTTCTGGTTGGCATGATCGTTTTTGCCATAGGCTCTGCCTCGGCCTTGTTCGCGCAGGACGGGGCGATGATGCTGTTTGGCCGTGGGGCGCAGGGGGCAGGGGCCGCAGCGCTGTTTGGCACGTCGTTGCCCTTGTTGACTGCAGCGACCCCGGAGGAAAAACGCGCCAGCGTTACCGGAGCATGGGGCGCCATTGTCGGACTGGCGATCGGGATCGGCCCAATCCTGGGCGGTGCATTCGCCCATTACATCAGTTGGAGAGCCGTTTTCGCCACCGATCTGATCTTGCTGACCACCGCGTTTATCATTGGCTTGACCGTGAGAAAACGGAACTATGTACCGAACACGCGACTGGCCGGTGCCCGGTTCGATTATCTCGGCGCTGTGGCTCTTGTGCTGTTTCTGGGGCCGTTGTCATTTGCCCTGAGCAATGGGGAAAGTGGTGGATGGCGGGCACCGTTGACGCTGGTGCCGTTGGGTGTGGCCATGCTGGCCATGGTCGGCCTTGTGCTGGCTTCGCGCCGCAGTGAAGATCCGTTGGTCGAGCTGCGCTATTTCCTTCATCCGCGCTATTTCATGGCGGCAGCGGGGATGTTCCTTACCGGCTTTACGCTGTTTGGCTTTTTCGTCTACTTCAACACATTCGTCCAATCGCCTGATACATTCGGATACACGCCTATCGGGGCTGGACTTGCGATTATGCCACTCAGCCTTAGCATGTTCGCGATCTCGGTCATTGCGCCCCGATTTCTTGCGCCCTACAGCTTTCAATGGCCTGTTGTGATCGGGCTGGGTGCAATGGCCGCTGGGTTTTTGTTGCTGACCACGATTACAGTTCCCACTCAATATGCGCAGATCTGGTGGAAGTTGATGATCGTCGGCATTGGTCTTGGTATCTGTTTCTCGCTGCTACCGCGTCTTGGGTTGCGGCTTTTGCCTGATGAGCATGTGGGGCAAGGCTCAGGTGTAATCAATGCCTGCCTCTATTTCGGGGCTACGTTGGGGGCTGTGGTCTGCGGGCTTGCCGAAGCCATCACCTCTCGTCGGGGTCTTGCCGGAGTGATCGACGCGTTACCGGCCGGCTCGGCCCCCCGTGATGATCTGGCTCATGCGCTGACCCACGGAACGCCCAGTCAAATCCAGCAACTGATTGCCGGCATGGATCCGACTTCGGGAAGTGCTCTGGCAAGGGCTCTGCGCGACCTGCAAGACAACGCTTTTGACAGCGCCATGATGGTGACGGCGATTGCGGCGCTGATCGGCGTGACGCTGGGGTTGATGTTGCTGCGCGGCCCTGTGCCCCCGGTGCACAGCGCGGCGGATCTGACACGCGCGACGAAACCCTGAGGGATTGATCCTGACGCGTTTCTTGTCAGGGCGGTGTCAGAGGTTTCGGGTAATACGAAAAAGGCCGCCCAGAGGGGCGGCCTTTCGCATTCGAAACGGGTCAGGCTTAGAAGCCCAGACCTTCGTATTTCTTTTTGAACTTCGACACACGGCCACCGGCGTCCATCAGACGCGCGCCGCCACCGGTCCATGCGGGGTGCACGGAGGGGTCGATTTCCAGAGCCAGCTGATCGCCTTCGGAGCCCCAGGTGGATTTCATCTGAACTATGGTGCCATCGGTCATTTTGACGTCGATGACGTGATAATCGGGATGGATGTCTTTTTTCATCTTTCCGTTCCTTACGCTTCGGCGCCAGCTTTGGGCTTGTAGTTGGTGACCTCTGCGATACGTGCGGATTTACCGCGACGAGTGCGCAGATAATACAGTTTGGCGCGACGAACGCGGCCACGGCGGACAACGGTGATGCTGTCGATATTGGTTGAATACAGCGGGAACACACGCTCCACGCCTTCACCAAAGGAAATCTTACGCACGGTGAACGCACCGGCGATGGTGTTGCCACCTTTACGGGCGATGCAGACGCCTTCGTAGTTCTGAACACGGGTGCGCGACCCTTCGGTCACTTTAAAGCCGACACGAATGGTGTCACCGGCTTTGAAATCGGGGATGTCTTTCCCCAGGGCGGCAATCTGTTCCGCCTCAAGCTGTGCGATCAGGTCCATCGCAGGTTCTCCTATCTGCTCGTGGTTGGTCCACGAAGTTTGGGCACGGCCTGAGAGCTCTTGGTCTTCACCGGGTCCTGCGTACAGCCCGCCAGAGGTCAGATCGAATGTTCACTTGGTCTCTGGCCTGCCCGCCGCGCCGTGGCTGAAGAAAGCCGGGCGTCACGACATGATGCAAACCAAAACACCGGAGTCGCGAAGTTGCGGCACCGGATTGCGGTCATTTACGGGCATCGGGGGCAGGGATCAAGCCTAAATCGCCATGCAAGGCGGGGAAAACGGTGGGTTTCCGCCGCACGCAAACAGAACCATTGCCTTGCGGGGCTGATCAGGCAAACTGGACGTAATTATAAGAGCAGTCATTTGATACAGGATTAGATCATGCGCACCGCATTGATGCTCGCCGTCATGGCCTTTGCAACCCTGTCCTGCGGTCGCAGCAGCCCGCCGCCGCAACTGGTCGAGGCCCAGTCGTTTCCAGATGCTACGCCGCCCTCTGTGATCTTCCCAGCCTTTGCAGATGCAGACCCCCACGAATGGGAAGGGCGACATCCGGGGCATTACCCGGTGCACGGGCTGGACGTATCGCGCTGGCAAGGAGCGATAGACTGGCGCACCGCCAAGCAGTCCGGCGTTAGTTTCGTCTTTATCAAAGCGACCGAAGGGGGCGACGTGGCAGACCCTATGTTTGCCGATCATCGGCAAGGTGCGCGGGCAGCAGGTGTGCCTTGGGGGGCATATCATTACTACTATTTCTGCCGGTCGGCGCGGGAACAGGCCAGCTGGTTCATCCAAAACGTACCCAAGGGATCGGATCTGCCACATGTGCTGGACATGGAGTGGACTCCGCATTCTAAGACCTGCACCCTGCGCCCCGATGGTGCGACGGTTCGGGCCGAGGCTCAACGGTTCCTAGATATCCTCGAACGCCACTATGGGCGCCGTCCGATCGTCTATACGACGGTGGATTTCTATGGTGATACGAATATCGGGCGGCTGCCCAAGACCGAGTTCTGGTTGCGTTCGGTCGCCGGTCATCCGCGAAATGTGTATCCCAAAGCGGTGTGGCGGCTCTGGCAATACACCGGCACCGGGCTGGTGCCCGGTGTTCAGGGGAGGGTTGATATCAATGTCTTCAACGGGCCACCGGAAATCTGGGCGCGCTGGAAATCTGGTAGCCCTTAGACTTTGGGCACCCCATAGGTTTCGACGGTGTCGCCCACGACGAAGTGACCAAGCGTGCATTCGCGCTTCCCCCCCGAAAAATTCTGCAGCCGGGACCGCTCAGTTGCGGGGCTCATATCACACGGGGGATGTCATTCAGACGTCTCTTCCGGTTCACCCAGATAGGCCTCCCACAGATCGGGTCGCCGTTCGCGGGTGATCTGTTCGGACATATCGTGACGCCATTCGGCGATGCGACCATGATGGCCTGACATCAAAATCTCGGGGATTGGGCGGCCTTTCCATTCGGCCGGGCGGGTGTACTGGGGGTGCTCCAGCAGGCCCGACGAAAAACTCTCTTCTTCGGCCGAGGCCTGATTGCCCAGAACGCCGGGGATCAGACGCACCGTGGCGTCGATCAGCGCTTGCGCGGCAATCTCGCCTCCGGTCATCACGAAATCCCCCAGCGAGACCTCTTGGACGCCGTAATGCTCCAGCACCCGTTCATCAACACCTTCAAACCGCCCACAAAGCAGGGTCATGCCATCACAGCGCGCGAGGTTCTGCATCATGCGCTGGTCCATGCGGCGACCGCGCGGGCTAAGGTAGATCAGAGGCCAGTTTCCTTGCGCCTCGGTCATCGTGTGCTCGATTGCTTCGCCCAATACATCAGAGCGCAACACCATCCCCGCTCCGCCGCCGGCCGGGGTGTCGTCCACATTGCGATGCTTGCCGACACCGAACTGACGCAGGTCAACGGTTTCCAGCTGCCACAACCCTTCTTGCAGGGCTTTTCCAGTCAGGCTTTCGCCAAGAACTCCGGGAAAGGCCGACGGAAACAAGGTGATGATCTTGGCCTTCCACACCCCATGCAAATCGGGCGTGGGCGTAAGCAGTTCGCGCGGTTTCAGCGTAGGACGGATCGCCTTGCGACCATGAGATTTCGGGGACGTATCAGTCATGATGTACCAATCAGGTCTGTCTGCGCGCGTTCAATCACGGCAGTCTTTTGCGCCACCAGAGCCGCCTCGTCCAGGCGCGAACGGTTCAGGTCCAGCAACTCGGACAGGACGTCTGCGGGGAGCCGGGTATTGACCTGAGTCGGAGGCACCAGAAGGTTGGCCTTGTCACGCGACAGGTCCATAAATTCGGCAAAGGGGTCGCCAGGTCCAAGCCGTCGCAGTTGCAAATCTTCCAGCCATTCAGTCGTAACAGAGACGGAAGGCAGCTTTTCCTTGATGCGGCTGACGGTGTCTTGCAGCGGCGGCAGGTGGTCCAGGTTGTCGCGAAAGGTTTCAAAGTCAAAAACCTGTCGCATCCGTTCCAGATCATGTGCCCACAGACTGCGCAACCAGCCTCCGCGCTGGCGCAGAGACAGGTATATCGTGATCTCAACCTCTTGCCCTGAAAATCGCTGGCGAATTGAATCCACCAGACAGGCAGCCAGATCGGGGGCCGCAGCATAGCCTTGGTCGATATTGCGGCTGGGCCTGAGGCCGGCGAAGTTTTCTTCGCTCAGGATCAGTCCCCGCTTGTCGCCGAAATCCAGGCTGTCCAGAAATTCGCGCAGCTGACTGCCAAACTCGGAGAGGGTTCCCACTGTTCCATAGACGGAATGGTTGGTGGCCGCGCGGGAAAGGCCGGAATTGCGGGTTCGATACGGTAGGACCAGCGCAAAATGCGGCCAAATCAGCTCGCGATTTTCATAGAGGAAGGATTGCGCTGCTGTTGTGCCAGTTTTGTGCAGGCCCAGATGCAGCAGGACCCGACGCATCAGATCAGCCCTTCGGGCGGGTCGGCGACGATGCGGCCCTGTTCCAGATCAACTGTAGGAACCGACTCGAGTGTGAACGGTAGCAAAACAGTGGAATTCAGGCCCGGCCCGTGCAATTCCAACAGGTCCGCCGCACCGTGGTTCTGGACAGATTTAACCTGACCCAGCAACGCGCCCCCTGTGTCATAGACCGCAAGCCCGATTAGATCTGTGTGGTAGAACTCGTCATCAGGTAGCGAAGGCAACTGATCGCGCCGCGCAAACAGGCGCAGCCCCTTCAGGTCGTCTGCCTGTTCCTTGGTTTCAACTCCGCCCAATCTGGCGGCAAAGCCATTCTTGATTGGACGAGTCAGGACCAGCGGATAGCGTTCCGCGCCCTGTTCATCCGTCAGCGGCGAATAGGCTTCGATATCCTCAGGGATCGCGCAATAGCTTTTCAGGCGCACTTCGCCGCGCACCCCGTATGAGCCCGCAACACTTCCTACGCAGATCAGGTCATTCATTTGGTCCATCCACCGTCACACATAGCCCGTCTTGCCATAACCCGCGTGCCTCACACGCTTCGCGCTGGTTCGAGCGTTCGAAAAACACGCCCACAATAAAGGCGATCATCAACAGGATAGGAAGCCGTAATAGTCCGAACATACGTCTATCGTACCTCCACAAGCAGGTTGTCGTCGCGGATTTCCCAGCCAGATTGCTGCAACTCGGGGGTTTCCGAGTGCTCTTCGGGCCATCCGACACAGAAGTAACCGATCAACCGCCAGCTATCCGACACATTCAGATCACGCGCCATTTGTTCGGGATCCAGAATAGACACCCATCCCAAACCCATCCCTTCGGCCCGCAACGCAAGCCAGAACAACGTGACAGCCGAGACCACGGAATAGCGCCGCATCTCGGGCATCGAACCTGCACCCAAACCGCGTCCCTTGTCGGTGGAATCGTCGCAGAACACGGCCAGCTGCACCGGTGCTTCCTGCATTCCCGTCAGTTTCAGCTGACTGTAGAGCTGCGCATTGTCGCCCGAGTATCCCTTTAGGGCCTGGGCATTCGCCGCCTGAAAGTTCTTAAGCGCAGCCTCACGCGCGGCGGTACTTTCGACTCGGACCACACGCCAAGGCTCGCTGAGCCCCACAGAAGGCGCCAGTCGAAACGCGTCGAGGCAGCGCGTCAGCACTGCCTCGTTCACAGCTTCGTCGCGAAACCGGCGCACGTCGCGCCGGAGCCGCAACAACAGATCGAACTGCGCGCGAAAATCGTCGGTAAAGGTCTGATGCCGCACGCGCCGCCCTGCTTACTCTTCTGCTGCTGCTTCTTCAGCAGGCGCAGCAGCAGCTTCGGCAGCTTCAGCGGCCTTTGCAGCTTTTTCTTCCGCGCGCTCCTGAGCTTTCTTGCCCGGGGTACCCTTGTTGGGGTTGCTACGCTCAGCTTTTTCCTTGGCGCCGGCTGCTTCCAGCATGCGGGCGATCCGGTCGGTGGGCTGGGCGCCCTGGTCCAGCCAGTACTGGATGCGCTCCATGTCCATTTTAACGCGCTCTTCGTTGTCTTTCGGCAGCAGCGGGTTGTAGGTGCCCAGCTTTTCGATGAAACGGCCGTCGCGCGGCATGCGGCTGTCGGCAGCCACGATGCGGTAGAAGGGACGCTTTTTCGAGCCGCCGCGGGCGAGACGAATTTTCATTGCCATGGTGGTATCTCCTTTAGATGGCGTGTGCCGGGAACGGCCCGGTCAATTCTGGTGTTTCTTATGGTGTCGGATGACTTCCTGAATGATGAAATTCAGAAAAGCCTTGGCGAAATCGGGGTCAAGATCGGCCTCTTTCGCCAGGTCTTCTAACCGTGCGATCTGCGCAGCTTCGCGCGTGGGATCGGACGGGGGAAGGTCGTGTGCCGCTTTCAGTTTGCCAACGGCTTGTGTGTGCTTGAACCGCTCGCCCAGTGTGTAAACCAGAATCGCGTCCAAGCGATCGATGCTTTCGCGGTGGTCCTTGAGCAACGCGGCAGCCTGAGTCACGGGATTGGTCATTGGCCGGTCCTTTCGGTGGTCAAAGCAGGTTCGGATAAATCGAGCGTGGGATGGCGCCAGACCTGGCAGGGCTTGCCCATCACTTCGCCTTCGCGCTCGAAGCTGGCCCCCATACGCTCGGCCAAGGCACGAGAGCGCGTGTTTTGATGCGCGATATAGCTGATGACGCTATTCAAACCCTGTTGGCGCGCTGCATAGTCGCGAGCTGCAAGGGCTGCCTCGAAAGCCAGACCTTTGCCTTCCGCCCGTTCCATCAGGGTCCAACCGAGTTCGGGTTCGTCCCAGCCAGGTACATCAATGATGCCAACCCCGCCAACAAAGCGACCGCTGGATTTCTCGGTCAGATGCCAAAGGCCGTAGCCTTTCAGCGCCCAGTGACCCAGACGTATTGCCAGAGAGCTCCAGCTGCCCACCTGATCCCGCGGACCGCCAACCATATGGCTGCGCTCGGATGCATAGAAGGCAGTCAACTCAGGCAGGTCATCCGCATGCGGGGCCCGCAGAAAAAGGCGTTCAGTTTCGATGATCGGGATGGAGAACGTCGTCATGCGTATGCCTCCACTCCACCGTTCTCAAGGTCTGATGGAGCCGGGTGCCGCCAAACCTGCATCTCGCCATAGGCCGGGTGTTTATAGATGCTGTCAAACCGCGCACCCAATCTATCGGCCACAGCTCTGCTCGCCAGATTGTCGGGGTCGATCAGAGAAATAGCAGTATCCCAGCCCAGTACGTCATAGGCATATGTCCGTGCTGCGAGCGCCGCCTCGGTCGCGTATCCTTTGCCTGTTGCGCTGCTCATCAGTGTCCAGCCGATTTCCGGCTCAGGCCAGCTATGCGGAAACCACAGCCCTACATGGCCGATGTATTTGCCGGCGCCTTTTTCCTCTACCGCCCAATACCCATAGCCGCGAAGGGTCCAGTGACCCAGCAGTAGGGCAAGTGTCCGCCATGTCTCATCCGCACGCTTGGGACCGCCGACGAATTTCGATGCGTCGCTGGCAAAGAATGCTTCCAGCGCGCTGAAATCGTCCTCGCACGGGGCGCGCAGGATCAGGCGTTCGGTTTCAAGCCGGGGGATATGAGGCGAAACGGCGGTCATTTACTTCTTTTTGCCAAATCCGCTGAGGCCCGGAGGCAGAGCCATGCCGCCGCCCATTCCGGGCAGACCGCCGCGCCCACCCATGGCCTTGGCTGCCTGTTCCAGCGCCTTGGGGTCCATGCCTGCGGCCATATCTTCGGGGCTGGGGCCGCCTTTGCCGAACATGCCCTTCATGGCCTGTTTCAGCATCTTGCCTTTGCCCATCTTGCCCATCTTCTTCATCATGTCCGACATCTGCCGGTGCATCTTGAGCAGCTTGTTGAGGTCGCTGACCTCCATACCGGAACCCGCCGCGATACGTTTCTTGCGGCTGGCTTGCAGCAGTTGCGGGTTGGCGCGTTCACGCTTGGTCATGGATTGGATCAAGGCGATCTGGCGCTTGAGCACCTTATCATCCATGCCCGATTCTTCGACCTGTTTGGCCATCTTGCCCATGCCGGGCATCATGCCCATCATGCCTTGCATGCCGCCCATCTGGATCATCTGTTCCAGCTGCATCTTCAGGTCGTTCATGTTGAACTGACCTTTGACCATGCGCTTCATCATGCGCTCGGTCTGTTCGATCTCCATTGTTTCCTGGGCCTTTTCGACCAAGGCAACGATGTCGCCCATTCCCAGAATACGTCCTGCAATCCGGTCCGGCTCGAACGTCTCAAGCGCGTCCATCTTTTCGCCCAAGCCCACAAAGCGGATCGGTTTGCCGGTGACCGCGCGCATCGACAGCGCCGCACCGCCGCGCCCATCGCCATCCATACGGGTCAGAACCACGCCCGAGATACCGACCTTGGCTTCGAATTCCTCGGCGACCTCAACGGCGACCTGACCGGTCAGACCGTCGACGACCAGCAGGGTTTCGCGCGGGTCGACCGCGTTGCGAACCTGCTCGACCTCGTTCATCAGCACTTCGTCGATGTGCAGACGGCCCGCGGTATCGAGCATATAGACGTCATAGCCACCCAGCGTCGCTTGCTGCTTGGCGCGTTTGGCGATGTCGACGGGCTTCTGGCCGGGAACAATCGGCAGCGTATCGACGCCGACCTGTGTGCCCAGAACGGCCAGCTGATCCATCGCCGCCGGGCGATAAACATCCAGCGAGGCCATCAGGACCTTCTTGCCCTCTTTCTCTTTCAACCGTTTGGCAAGCTTACCGGTTGTCGTAGTCTTACCCGAACCTTGCAGACCGACCATCAAGATCGGGGCAGGCGGGTTGTCGATTTTCAACGCACCGGGATCATCCTCACCGCGCAGCACGTCAACGAGCGTGTCATGCACGATCTTGACGACCTGCTGGCCGGGGGTGATCGACTTGGTCACCGCTTGTCCGGTGGCCTGATCCTGTACCTTCTTGACGAACTCCCGCGCGACCGGCAGCGAGACGTCAGCCTCAAGCAAGGCAACCCGTACTTCGCGCAGGGCGGTCTTGACGTCCTCTTCAGACAGCGCACCCTGTTTGGTCAGCCGGTCAAAGACGCCAGAGAGGCGTTCGGATAGATTTTCAAACATGCCTGCGGCCTCCTTAGCCGGTTATCTGGTGGCGCTTCTCAGATAAGAAACACCGGTTAAATACACAATTGCCCCCACGGGCGAAACTCGCTGGTGGGGGGCGATCCCTGAACGACTCAAGGGACCGGAAGATCAGACGCTTCCGGATGTTGGGCAGGGATTTAAGCTGAACGGCTAGCGGTGTCAACCTTGTGCGCGGGAAGCCAGTTATTGACCGCATCAACCAGCCGATGCGCACCACGACCGTTCGAGAACGCTTCGACGATAGGATGACGTCCCGCGCTCATCCCCTTGTCCAATATTAGCACAGGGCGATAGAGGGTGGATGACCCCTTGTCGCTTCTAGATATCGTGCTTTCAATCTCCGCATGGGATAGGTTTGAAAGCACATGCTCGACAGTCTCATAGCCAAAAACCGACTGCCTGCGGATCATTATGCGGTCTTCCTTTCGGTCCAGGATGACCTGAACACGACGGACAAATGCGCAGAATGCTCCAAAGCCCATTCCACCGCCGAACAGTGCGAAGAAGATGCCAAACAAGATGCCCTCACCGCCCTCGCTGGCCAAGAACAGGCCTGCGCCGACAAATGCCAGAATGAAGAAGACCAGCATGATGCCGATAAACCAAGGGGTATCGGAAAGGATCAACTGGTTAGAGGAATTGCGCGTCACTTTCATGGCGGCACGCTAGCACCCGTTTTGCGGTTTGTCTCGGCTTGAAATCGTGCCCGTGTTGGGCGATGAGCGAGGTAGACAGGAGGTTCCCATGGACGCATCATCCGCTTTTCAAGACACATTGCCGCTCAGTTCCGATGGGCTGTTGGCGCAGCTGGATGCGTGGGGCCTGACCTATAGGCTGCATACCCACATCCCGCTGCGCACGGTTGAGGATGCGAAAGGCGTCGAAGATCAGTTTCTTGTGCCGGGTGAGCGTACCCTGCGCCTCAAGAACCTCTATCTGCGCGATAAGAAAAAGCGGAACTATCTGGTGACGCTGGAACAGAGCCGCGACATCGACCTCAAGGCGCTGGGCGCCGAGCTGGGTGTCGGCAGCCTGTCCTTTGGCTCGGCGGATCGGCTGTTGCAAAACCTCGGCATCCGCCCTGGGGCTGTCAGCCCGCTGGCGATGATCAACGGGGTGCAGAATGATGTACGCTTTTACATGGATGCTGCCGCACAACAGGCCGATGTGATCAACATGCATCCCTTGGTCAACGACCGCACAGTTGCCATCTCGCGCGCTGATTTGATGGCCTTCTTCGATCGGATTACATGCGCGGTGAACTGGCTGCCCTGATCAGGGCACTAACGCCTCCTCCAGGGCCGCGGCCACATGTGCAGCGGACGGGTTGATGAACAGATGCCCGTCAGCCTCGAACACAGGGTCGTCCAGATGATCGGGAAAGGCCAGCGGCAGTTCCGTACAGGCCAGAAGGATTGCGGTTCCGTTTTCGGCATGCCGGTTACAAAAGGCCAGCAGGCGCGCACGGGCGCTTTCTGACGCGCCGCCGTAGAAATCACCGTCGATCATCGCTTGCATCTTTGCAATTTCGCTTTCGGGCAGGCGGGCGTTTGCGCTGATGCCAATCTCGCCCAGCTTGTTGGCATAGTGCGTCGCCTGCATCGTTACCGTGGTGCCCAGAACCAGCGCGCGCGTGGCGTCTGTCGAGGCCGTAACCTCGGCGGTTGCATCGAAGATGCTGAGAATGGGCATCGTAACGCCCTGTCGGATTGCATGCAGCCGCGCGTGGGGTGTGTTCGAGGCGATAATCCCAAAGTCACAGCCAGAGGCTTCAAGAGTTAACAAAGCTTCCCGAAATACTGCATCAAATCCGGCCCAACTGGCCTCATCGCCCGCGACGCCACGCAGGGCACGGGTTTTAGCCTGGGTCACGGACTCGATGGTCATGGGTGGGATGGGCAGAGGGGATCCATGTCCGCGCTGGGCGAAAAACCGCCCCGCGCCTTCGGCAATCGCCCGGTAATAATCAACGGTCGAGGCCCAGCCCACGCCGCCCAGAATGCCGATCTTTTTCATTGCGTGCGTCCAGTCTGCCCATTTGGTATCCAGGACAGACTGGACGCTTTCTGAGGTGAAGGTCAATCAGGCTGCCAGTTGCGAAACCGCATTTCGTGCATTGCTGAGAGAACCTTCGGCATCCAGCGCCAACTGGTCGGCGGCGACGATTTCCACGTCATGAATACCGATAAAGCCTAGTACATGCTTGGCATAGGTGGTGGCAAAATCGACATCAGACCCGACAGCTGTGCCACCCGACGCCACGGCTAAAACCGCGCGCTTTCCATCTAACAGGCCTTTTGGACCGCTTTCGGAATACGAAAAGGTCACTCCGACGCGGGCAATCAGGTCGATCCAGGCTTTGAACGCCGCGGGCACCGAGAAATTGTAGATCGGCAGGCCTATGACAAGCGTATCGGCCTGCTGCAGTTCAGTTACCAGCTCGTCAGACAGGGATAACTGGTCCTGTTGCATGGCACTGCGCTGATCGGCAGGGGTGAAATTTGCGCTGACCCAGGCTTCGGTCAGCAGCGGCAGAGGTGTGGCAAGGTCACGGCGAATTATGCGGTCAGCGCCCAGGTGATTGACGATGCGTGCCGAAAGGTCACGAGTGGTCGAACCTTCGCGGCGGGCCGATGCGTCGATATGCAGGATAGTTTTGGTCATGGTTCAATTTCCTTTGGTGTGCAGGATGTGTCTTGGCCCGATATGAGCGTTGCGCGAGCGAACAAAACTCTGGTAAGTCAACAGGGTCTGTTAGAATTTGCACAATGGAAAACCGCAGTGGACAACTGGGACGAGGTAAGAACCGCCTATCAGGTGGCGCGTATGGGAACGGTCAGTGGCGCGGCCGAGGTGCTGGGTGTGCATCATGCCACCGTCATTCGCCACATTGATGCGATTGAGGCCCGGCTGGCGGTCAAGCTGTTCCAGCGCCATGCGCGCGGCTATACCCCGACCGAAGCCGGAGAGGACCTGTTGCGTGTGGCACAGGCGACTGAGGATCAGTTCAATCAACTGATCGGCCGGATGAAGGGTCGGGGTGATGACGTGTCGGGCGAGTTGGTCGTGACGTCGCTGTCCTCTTTGGCATCTCTGGTGGTGCCGGTTCTTGCCGAGTTTCAGCGACGGCACCCGGAACTGATCGTCCGGTATCTGACCGGTGATCGGCTGTTTCGTCTGGAATATGGCGAGGCGCACGTGGCGATCCGTGCCGGGTCAGCGCCTGATCAGCCCGACAACGTGGTTCAGTCCTTTATGAAGCAAGAGGTCGGGTTATACGCCAGCACCGATTATGTCGCGCTGCACGGCAAGCCTGGCAGCCTCGATGACTTTGCAGATCATTCTTTCATCAGTACCGATGACGAAAACAGCCGAGCGCCGTTTTCCCGCTGGTTGCGCCAGACCGTGCCAGCCGAGCGCATCACCTTCCGTTGTACCAACAACTTCTGTATCCGCGAAGCGGTCCTGTCCGGCGCGGGTATCGGTTTCATGCCACGTTGGTCAGCTGCAGGAGATCCGAACCTGGTCGAAGTGATCGACCCGATGCCGGAATGGTTTGGTGATCTGTGGCTTGTTACCCATGTGGATCTGCATCGCACGACCAAGGTGCAGGCCTTTCTGACCTATCTGAAAGAGCAATCCAAGAGCTGGGCAAAATGAGTCAACAGGCGCGTGGCCATCTGGCCATGCTGATTTTTTCGGCCCTGGTTGCAGGGAGTTTCTCGCTGGGGTCACTGATCGCCAATCAGATCGCGCCCGAAGCCATTACCGCGGCCCGGTTCGGCATCGCATCCGTGGTGATTGGGGGTGCCGCGCTTATGACCACCGGCCTGCCGCGCAGCGCGGCACAAGCCCCGTGGCGCTATTTGGTTCTGGGCGGAGTATTCGCGGCCTATTTCGTGTTGATGTTCTACGGGTTGAAAACTGCACCGCCTGTCAACGCGGCAGCGGTCTTTACGCTGACTCCGGTTATGGCCGCATTCGCCGGTTGGATCTTGTTGCGCCAGATCACCACACCAAGGATGGCGCTTGCACTGACCCTTGGGGCAGTCGGGGCGCTGTGGGTGATCTTTCGCGCCGATTGGCAAGCCGTGCGCGCGTTCGATATCGGGCAGGGGGAAATCATCTATTTCTGGGGCTGTGTCGCGCATGCTTTGTATACCCCCCTTGTACGCAAGCTGAACCGTGGAGAGCCTGCAGTGGTGTTTACTTTTGGTACGCTTCTGGCGGGATGCCTGATGCTGACGATCTACGGGTGGTCCGAGATCCGTGCCACCGACTGGGCGAACCTGCCAGCGATAGTCTGGGTGGGTTTGATTTATGTTTCGGTCTTTGCAACCGCGGCAAGTTTCGTGCTGGTTCAGTATTCAACGCTGCGCCTGCCATCGGCAAAGGTGATGGCTTATACTTATCTGGTTCCCAGTTGGGTCATTCTGTGGGAAATCTCTCTGGGGCAGCAGGCGGTTGGCCCTGTCGTCTATTTTGGTGCCGGTCTGACGATCCTGGCCCTGGTTTTGCTGCTGAAATCCGAGGAGGGCAAACCCACGCGTCCTTTGCCGCAAGCCGATTGAACTTGTGAAACGACCAAATTGTGTCAGGCTTGGCCCTAGACCAGAATATGAAACGTCCAAGGGGACGACATGAAACCAGTTCTTTCCATAATGATATTGGTGGTTTGCGGCGCCTGTGCCGGGTCATCTGAAACGGATTTACAAGCCAGTTGCGAGGCGCTGGTCGCAGCCGAAACCGGAACGCGGCCCGGAGATGTTCGGGCATTGTCCACCGATACCGAACCGGGCGGGTCGGTCACGACGGTTTCCGTTGCCGGGGCCCAGGCCCCGTGGTTGTGTCGGGCGGACCCTTCGGGGGTCGTGACCGGTGTTGAATACAGTCAGGAAGGCTAGCCCGTTTCAATGTTTGACCAAGCGGGCGAGGGTGTTGAGGCAGATCAAGGCCTGGCACCCTCTGGTTTCTCTATGCTTCAGGCCAAGGAGGAACGTCCCATGTACAGTCATATCATGATCCCGGTTGATCTTCATCTGCCACCCGAGGTGCGCAAGGCCGCCAAAGTTGCAGCAGCTATAGCCGAATGGCAGGGGGCCAAGATTACTTTGGTCAGTGTCACCGGCACCCAACCGGGTGACCCTGTTCAGTCAGATGCTGCGGTTGACAAGAACCTACGTGATTTTGCCAAACAGTTGGCTGAAAGCAGCGGGACCGAAGTGGCGTATCGCAATATCCATTCGGTTGATGTCGCTGCCGAAGTTGACGGTGACTTGACACGGACTGCCGAAGAAATCGAAGCTGACCTTATCGTCGTCGGCACCCATGCGCCGCGTATTACCGACTATATATTCTCGAGCCATGCGGGGTATCTGGCGAAACATGCCAGTGTCTCTGTTTTTGTAGTCAGGTAGGCGGATCATTCCTCGGCTGCGGGCAGTTCAACCTCAAGAAATCGTTCGAACGCGTCCAGATTGACCGGCTCGAACTGCCCGAACCCTTGCATCCAGACGGATGCGGATCGCAGCGCGTCAGGCTCCAGCTTGCACCACTTCACCCGTCCACGCTTTTCCTGGCTGATCAAACCGGCTCTGGTCAGGATCACCAGGTGTTTTGAAATCGCGGCAAGCGACATCTCGAACGGTTCGGCGACATCCGTCACCGCCATGTCATCCTCCAGCAGCATCGCAAGGATGGCGCGGCGTGTGGGGTCGGCAAGGGCCGCAAAAACGGTATCGAGATCGTTGGACATACTCCTTTCCTAAAGCGCAAGAACCGGTTTGACAATTTTCGGTATGAGGTCACTGTGCCCCGGCATGTGTATCGGGGGTTGGGATGTCACTAAAATACTGGCTGGTGATTTGTATTCTTGGCATCGGTTGGGGCATGTCCTTCATGTTTAATGCCATTTTGCTGCGGGAACTTGGGCCGCTTTCGGTGTCGATGGGACGGGTTGCATTTGGGGCGCTCGGGTGCTGGGTCTATGTGATCGGGGCGCGATTGCCAGTCAATCTGACACTGGCACGTGCGTTTGGGTTGTTGGGATTTGGTGCGCTCAGCTATGCCGCGCCCTTTGCCTTCTATGCGCTTGGGCAACAGCATATCGCTTCGGGTGTGGCAGGGATCGTCAATGCAACGACACCGGCCTTTGCCGTCATTGTTTCGCATTTCTGGCCCGGAAGTGAACGTGCCACCCTGTTAAAGTCTCTGGGCGTGGTTTGCGGCTTCACCGGTATCGTTGTGCTGTCTCTGCCTGTACTGGGCGGTGGCGCGTCGTCCGAATTTTGGGCGATCCTTCTGACACTTTGCGCACCGATCTGCTATGCGTTCTCAGTCAACATCGCGCGGGCCTTCCGGGATATGCAACCTGTGGTTCTGACCGCCCTTGCATTGACGGGTGCTACGCTGGCCATCACGCCCTTGGCGCTTTGGCAAGAAGGACTACCCCATATAACCCGGGCCGAGACTTGGGCCTCGCTGGCGATGATCGGGTTTGTGCTGACATCCGCCGCCTTTATCGCGTTCTACTGGTTGCTGCCCAAGGTTGGCCCGACCAATATCTCGACAGTGACATTGATTGCGCCTGTTTCGGCGCTGGTGCTTGGAACATGGGTGCTGGGGGAAACCCTGCGGCCCGAGCATCTGCTGGGAATGGCAGCGATCTTCGCCGGTCTGCTGCTGATCGACGGGCGCGTGATCAGACGTATCTGGCAGGGGGTCTCGGGCAAAGATCAACCAAAAGGTTGAATATGCGGATTCCGTGCCTTTGTACCCGCTTCCTGTGGTTCGGGCTGATCACGCCTATGGTGACTTAGAAAAAATGCCTTTAAAAACAATAGAGTAAAGTGCGGCAATTCGGGCTGCCAACGCCGTTGACTCTGCGCTCTCCGCCCCTTAGCACCGTGCCCAAGACTGTACGAGGGAAACGCCCGTGACTGATGATGACCAAAAGCAGCGTATGGCGCAGCTTGAGGCTAAGATCACGGCGGCGAAAAAGGCCAAGTCAAAGCCTGAGGCCCGTGCGGACGCCGATTATTCGGGAGGCGAGCTTGCCTGGCGGATGGTCATCGAAATGGTATCCGGTCTGGGGATCGGATTTGGCATCGGATACGGGCTGGACAGCCTGTTCGGGACAATCCCGATCTTCCTGGTGCTGTTCACATTGCTGGGTCTGGTCGCCGGGGTAAAGGTTATGCTCCGCAGCGCACAACAGGCGCAAGAGAAACAGATGGCCGACAAGGCCGACGAAGACGAGAGGGACTGAACGTGGCAACCGAGACCACCGCAGCAGAAGGCAGCAGCCTGGTTTTCCATCCGATGGATCAGTTCATCGTCAAACCGCTTTTTGGCGACGGTGCGATTGCTTGGTACACGCCCACTAACGTCACTCTGTGGCTGTTTTTCGCAATTCTCGCTGTGATCGGCCTGCTGGTGCTCAGCACGTCCAAGCGCGCCATTGTCCCGACGCGCATGCAGTCGGTGGCCGAACTGGCCTATGGCTTTATCTACAAGATGCTTGAAGACATCTGCGGCAAGGATGGCGTCAAATACTTCCCCTATGTCATGACCCTGTTCATGTTCATCGTGTCCGCGAACTTCCTGGGTCTGATCCCGACCTCGTTCACAACCACATCGCATTTCGCCGTGACCATCCCACTGGCGCTGGCCGTGTTCCTGACTGTGACTATTCTGGGTTTTGTCAAGAACGGCGCCGGGTTCCTGGGCCTGTTCTGGGTCTCAAGCGCGCCGCTGGCGCTGCGCCCGATCCTGGCGATTATCGAGCTGATCTCGTATTTCGTTCGCCCGGTCAGCCACTCTATTCGTCTTGCCGGTAACGTCATGGCAGGCCACGCGGTTATCAAGGTTTTCGCAGGCTTCGCCGCGATTGCCGTGATCTCGCCTGTGTCCGTTCTGGCGATCACCGCAATGTACGGTCTTGAGGTCCTGGTGGCCTTTATCCAGGCCTACGTATTCACCATTCTGACCTGTGTATATCTGAAGGATGCACTGCATCCGTCGCACTAAGGTCCGATACCCAAACATCGAAACTTCCAATTCGTAAGGAGAAACATCATGGAAGGCGATCTCGCACACATCGGCGCAGGCCTGGCAGCAATCGGTTCCGGCGCAGCCGCAATCGGGGTGGGCAACGTAGCAGGCAACTTCCTGGCTGGCGCTCTGCGCAACCCTTCGGCGGCTGCTTCGCAGACCGCAACCCTGTTCATCGGTATCGCATTTGCAGAAGCCCTGGGGATCTTTGCATTCCTAGTTTCGCTGCTGCTGATGTTCGCCGTCTAATCTGCGGAACCTGATCCTTACGCGCAGGTGGGCCCAAGCCATAGCGGCCCGCCTGTTGTAAAGACAACGTTCCGACGGAGGACATCATGGCGACAGAACCCGTATACGAAGAGGTGGCTGGCACCTGCGTTGACTCTCATGGGTCGGCGATTGGTATGCCTCAGCTTTGCTTCGATTGGTTCCCCAACCAGATTTTCTGGCTGGTCATCACGCTGGTCGTCATCTTTCTGGTCCTGTCCCGCGTGGCTTTGCCCCGCATCGCGGCAATCCTGGCGGAACGTCAGGGGACCATTACAAATGACCTGGCTGCGGCCGAAGATCTAAAGGCCAAAGCGGTCGAGGCTGAAGAGGCCTATAACAAGGCGCTGGCCGATGCCCGTTCTGAGGCACAGCGTATCGCTGCCGAAGCACGCGCCGAAATCCAGTCTGGTCTGGATGACGCGATTGCCAAGGCAGATGCTGAAATCGCTGCAAAAGCGGCTGAATCGGAAAAGGCAATTGCCGACATCCGTGCAGGTGCGCTGGAAAGCATTCAAATCGTTGCCAAGGATACGGCAGTAGAACTGGTTACCGCTCTGGGTGGCGAGGCTGATGCCAAAACCATCAACGGTGCGGTTGACGCGCAGACAAAAGGATAAGTGACATGCGGAACACTCTTGCCCTTATCCTGACATTTGCTGCCGCCAGCCCCGCGCTGGCCGCAAGTGGCCCGTTTTTCTCGCTTGGCAACACCGACTTTGTGGTTCTGCTGGGCTTCATCGTTTTCATCGCAGTCCTGTTCTACTTCAAGGTCCCGGGCATGATCGGTGGAGCGCTGGATAAGCGTGCCGAAGGCATCAAGTCCGAACTGGACGAAGCTCGCGCCCTGCATGAAGAAGCGCGCAGCCTGCTTGCCTCGTACGAGCGCAAGCAACGCGAGGTTCAGGGTCAGGCGGATGCCATCGTGGCCGCCGCAAAGGAAGATGCGGTTCTGGCAGCTGAGCAGGCCAAGGACGATCTGGAGAAATCCATCGCGCGCCGTCTGGCGACCGCGCAGGATCAGATTGCTTCGGCTGAAGCGTCGGCTGTCAAGGAAGTCCGCGATCAGGCCATCACCGTTGCTATTTCTGCAGCCAATGCTGTGCTGGCCAAGCAGATGACCGCCGCGCAGGCCAACAAGCTGATCGACGCATCCATTGTGGATGTGAACGAAAAGCTTCACTAAGACAATTCCGACCCGGCAGCACATCTGCCGGGTCCGGACATTGGGCTGCGAATATCGCACCCCGCTTCCCGATTTGACCGGGGACTGATTGTCTGCGTTACATATTCGGAAACACTCCAACCAATTTTGCGCCCGTGCGACGGCATTTGCCGAAACCGGACTGGATAAGAGCCCTTTATGACCGAATTGCCGACGATCAGTGTCGTTATTCCCAACCTGAACTGCGTCGATTTCATCGAACGGACAATCCTCTCTGTGCTTGAGCAGGAATATCCCAAGCTGGACCTGATCCTGTCGGACGGCGGTAGCACCGATGGTTCGATGGAGGTGGTCGAAAAGTACCGCGATGCGTTTTCACATATCATCTCGGGCCCGGATACCGGGCAGGCCAACGCTGTAAACAAAGGCTTTGCAGTGGCCACGGGCGACGTAATGGGTTGGATCAATTCGGACGATGTTCTTATTCCCGGCGGCCTTGCCACGGTAGGATCGCTGTTTGCGTTGAACAGTAACATGAATTGGATGACCGGGCGGGTCACGTGCATTGACGAAGAAGACAATGTCCTGACTGTACGGCGCCCAAAGCCCGTTTCACGGGTAAGACTGCTTGCCGGGGATTATCAGTGGGTTCAGCAGGAATCGACCTATTGGCGGCGTGACCTTTGGGATCAGGTCGGGGGCCAACTAAACGAGAACCTCAAGCTTGCCGTCGACGGAGAGCTATGGCTGCGGTTTTCGCGACATACCGATTTGGTGCCCGTGCATGCTCAGGTCGGGGCTTTCCGGTTCCGCAAGGGCCAGCGGTCCGAAGCGGCTGAGGCTTACCATTCGGAAATGCTTCAGGCGATTGAGGTCGAGCGTCAGGCGCAGAGCCGGTCGGATGACCTGATCGGGGCGATATTGGACACGCCGTTGGAATTGCGCTCTCGGACCGAAGCTGAAGGGTTGTTTCCGTCGCTGTCCAGTCAGGACCCGAAGGCAATGAAACGGCCAAATTTGTGGGTTCACAGTCTTAAGCGGCGGCTGAACGGAATTTAACCCTCAAGGCCCTGCTGTTTCTTGCGCCTGCTGGTCCACCACACATAGGCCGCCAGGAGAGTGATTGCGATTTCGATCTTGAAGGTCCAATGGCTTAGAAAAGATAAAATCCAATGAGAATGCGTGGCCTGAACAACCACCAGCGGGTGGGTGAATTCGAAAATTGGCCAAGCCCATGCCACTTCGCCAACAATCGAATCCAAGGTCATATGCACCAGACCCCCGGCGCCGAAGGCTGCAGTAATGAGTCCTGCGCGCGGGAATCTTAGCCGCAGCAGCAGGCCGAGCGTCAGGATGCCGAGCCAAAGCAGAGGGCGGTGTGTGAGGTATTCGTGATGGTGGTGGCTGCGATTGTCTACGAAATAGAACCACAGCAAATCGATATCTGGGGCGATGGAACCAATCATCGCAGCGGCAAACGCAGCTTTATCCAATCCGGGCGTCGCAGTGCGAAAGACCAGATACGCACCAGGTAGGTGCCCAATGAACATCAGTGCTGTCCTGTCTCATGGTCCAGGCGCTGCTGCGCAATGGCTTCGTTCCGCAGGGCTTTCTGGTGGTCTTCCATGCAGATGCGAACAAAGCCCAGATGCTCCTGGACTGCAACGCGCGCCGCCTCAGGGTCGCGAGCCTGCAGCGCTGAATTGATTTCCCGGTGCTGATCCAGAATGGCGTCTCGCGTCGTACGCTGCCGGAACATCATCTGCCGATTGTAGAAGACACCCTGTCGTAGCAGGTCAAACATCGACCGCATCATATGCAGCATGACCACGTTGTGACTGGCCTCAATGATGGCCATGTGGAACTGCGCATCCAGATGGGCCTCTTCCTCGGCCGCATTGCGGGCATGGGCGGCTTCCATCTTGTCAAAGATCGCCTGTATGACCTTCAGATCGCTTTCGGACCCCAGTCTTGCCGCGCGTTCTGCTGCAAGCCCTTCCATGTCCCGGCGGAAGGACAGATAGTCGAAAACCGCCTCGTCATGGCTGCTGAACAACCGGATCAGAGCCGGTGAAAAAGCCGAGCCTAAGACTTCGGCAACATAGATTCCTGACCCTGCCTTGGCTGTCAGCAAACCCTGATGCTGAAGATCAGAGATCGCTTCGCGCAGTGAGGGGCGTGAAACGCCCAGACGGTCGGCCAATTCCCGTTCTGCAGGCAAACGTTCTCCGGGGCGCAGAATCCCGCGCAGAATCAGCAACTCGATTTGTTTGACCACCGCAATGGACAGCTTTTCAGTTTGGATCTTTTGGAAGGGCATGGCGGCGCGTTTTCGAAATTGGTCAATTCATATGACCACGTATCCGGGCCTGGTTCAAGCAGGGGGGTGGAGTTGAATTTAGGTCAGCAATATTGACATTATAAGATTTGCACCTAGGGTGGGTCGCAACAGGGCAGGAGGAGGCCAAGGATGACCCAGAATCTGTTTGCAACGCGGGCGTCCCGGATGAAAGCATCGGAAATTCGCGAGTTGTTGAAACTTCTTGATCAGCCGGGAATCATCTCGTTCGCCGGCGGCATCCCAGACCCAAACCTGTTTCCCACCGAGGCCTTTGCCCAAGCTTGTCAGGCCGCTTTGAATGCTGGGCCGCAGGCGCTGCAATATTCAGTCAGCGAGGGCTATGGTCCATTGCGCGAATGGCTTGTGCAGCATATGCGCGAGATCGGCGTCGATTGTAGTGTCGATAACATCCTGATCACCTCGGGATCGCAACAGGCTTTGGATTATCTGGGCAAGCTCTATTTGTCGCCAGGGGATACTGCGTTGATCGGCTGGCCGACCTATCTGGGGGCGATCAACGCCTTTGATGCCTACGAGCCCCGGTTCGACCGTCTTATGCTTAATGGCAATAGAGGTGCCGCCGAATATTCCGAAGCCGCAGGCGAGGGCGCGGTCAAATTCGCTTATCTGTCGCCTGATTTCGCAAATCCAACGGGTGAGACCGTTGACCTGCGCGATCGGGAATCCCTGCTGGATCTTGCCGATGATCTGAATATCGCAGTGATTGAGGACGGCGCCTATCAGGCTCTGCGCTATGAAGGAGATGCCATCCCTCCGGTTTTGGCGTTAGAACAGGCGCGAAAAGGGTCGATCGAGTCCTGCCGAACGATCTATTGCGGTAGCTTCTCGAAAACGCTGTCACCCGGTTTGCGCGTTGGCTGGGTGGTGGCCGCCAAGCCCATTATCTCGCAACTGGTATTGGTCAAGCAGGCGGCGGATTTGCATTCGCCCACGTTGAACCAGATGGCGGTTGAGCAGGTTGCCCGCGCGCATTTTGACACGCACATCCCGCTTTTGCGCCAGACTTATGGTGCCAGGCGCGATGCTATGCTGGATGCGTTACAACAGAACATGCCCGATGGCGTTCAGTGGACGCATCCCCTGGGTGGCATGTTCATCTGGGTGACTCTGCCTACTGGTATGAACGGGGCAGACCTGCTGGCCCGTGCGCTCGACACAGTGAAACTGGCCTTTGTGCCGGGTCGGGCCTTTTTCGCAGATGGTTCGGGCGCCAATACGATCCGGTTGAGTTTCTCGAACTCGGATGGGGATACGATCCGCGAAGGTATTCGCCGCTTGGGGATAGTACTTAGGGCCTGAGCGAAGGAAAGGTTCTGTTAACCAGTTTTGGCAATGATGCGGATATGATCCGGATTTTGTCTTTTCTGATGCTGGCTGCATGTTCGGCCGGGACCCCCCACTTTCGCGATGTTCAGGCGACGCGTATCGCTGTGAATGGCAGCGTATTTGATGTTCGCTTGCGCGGAGATCTTGCTGAAGCCGTTCGGGTCAATTCGCAATACGCTCCGCGTCTTGGCCCGATCCGCGAACGAGCGGCCATGGCGATGGCTCAGGTTTCGGGGTGCCCGATACTGGATGTCCTGGGCGACGCGGCCGTGACCGTTGGCGTTTTGGGTTGTGACCGCGCAATGGGCAAGCGGTTGCTGCTGACGGCGGTTTCAGTCCCGAATTACGAATGCATTGATACCGGGCTGTTTCAAGACCTTGGTAACGGCGACGGCTATCAGGTCTTTGAGTGTACAGCCTACTGAATCGCGCTTTTTCTTGCGGATTTAGGCAAGATGTTGTGGATAAGTGGGCCATATATCCCATATCCTGCGCGACTCCGTTGACTCACCCCCAATCCGTTGCGCAGACTTCGAAGGTATAGGAATCACGGGACCCATTGCCTTTGCGCTTTAGCAAACTCAAACTCACCGGCTTCAAAAGCTTTGTTGATCCGACCGATCTGATTATCGCGGATGGGTTGACCGGTGTTGTGGGCCCTAATGGTTGTGGCAAATCCAATCTGCTGGAAGCTCTGCGTTGGGTGATGGGGGAAAACCGACCCAAATCCATGCGCGGTGGCGCGATGGAAGATGTGATTTTCGCCGGGGCCGCCACGCGGCCGGCCCGCAATTTTGCCGAAGTTGTGCTGACCATGGACAACTCCGAGCGGCTCGCGCCCTCGGGTTTCAATGACAGCGACCAGCTTGAGATTGTCCGCCGCATCACCCGAGATGTCGGCAGCGCCTATAAGACCAATGGCAAGGATGTGCGGGCGCGTGATGTACAGATGTTGTTCGCCGACGCCTCAACGGGTGCGCATTCTCCGGCGCTGGTCGGACAGAACCGCATTGCCGAGCTGATCAACGCCAAACCGCGCTCTCGTCGCCGCATTCTTGAAGAGGCGGCCGGAATTTCGGGCCTCTATCAGCGTCGGCACGAGGCCGAGTTGAAGCTGAAGGGTACCGAGGCCAACCTTACCCGTGTGGATGACGTGCTGGAACAACTGGGCGGACAGCTGGCGCAGCTGGCCCGTCAGGCGCGTCAGGCCGCCCGCTATCGCGAAATCGGAGAGCAGCTGCGCCAAGCCGAAGGCATGTTGCTCTATCGTCGCTGGAAAGAGGCCGACATGGCCCGCCAGCAGGCCGAGGAAAAGCTGCGCGAACGCCTGACCGAGGCGTCGCGCGCCGAAGCTGATGCACGCTCTGCCGTCGCAAGTCGGGCGGAAATCGAAGAAACCCTGCCACCCCTGCGCGAAGAAGAGGCAATTGCCGCCGCCGTCCTGCAGCGCCAACAGGTGCAGCGGGATCAGTTGTCGGATCAGGAAACCCGCGCCCGTCAGACGATTGAGACATTGACCAATCGCATTCAGCAGCTTGGCAACGATATCGAGCGCGAGGCCGGGCTGAACCGCGATGCGGGGCAGATGATCGAACGGCTGGAATGGGAAGCTCGTGAATTGGCCAAGGCTGCCGATGGCCACGACGAAAAAGTCGCCGAGGCCGCCGAGGTCGCGCGCGAAGCGGCCTCTGTCCTGCAAGACCGCGAAGACCACTTGTCACAAGAGACTGAGGATATGGCGCGTCTGGTTGCGCGCCACCAGTCCGGCCAGCGATTGGTCGACGACAGCCGCAAAACGCTGGCCAGGTCGGAAGGTGAAGAGGAAAAGGCCCGCGCAGCGGTGGATGAGGCGAAAACAGCCCTGACCCGCGCCGCCGAGGCATTTGAGGCCGCGCAAGAGGGTGAAGAAGAGGCTCGCGAGGCCTCTGAAGCCGCCGAAGAGGCACTGGCCGCCGCTGACGAGTTACGCAATGAAACCCAGGGCCGCGAGGCCGAGGCGCGTGCGAAAAGATCCGAAGCTGAAGGTGAGCTGGGTGCGATCCGCGCCGAGACCACAGCTCTGGCCAAGCTGGTTGAACGGGATACCGCAGAAGGCGGGCAGGTGCTCGACATGCTGCGTGTGGCTCCGGGTTATGAAAAGGCATTGGGCGCTGCGCTTGCGGATGATCTGAGGGCACCCTTGGTCGAGGGCGACGGGCCATCAGGCTGGGTTCCGGTTGCTGGCTATGATGCCGATCAATCGCTGCCCAATGGGGCCGAGCCGCTGGCCTTGCATGTATCCGGACCGGATCGCCTCAGCCGCCGGATCGCGCAGATCGGTTTGGTTGACGCGGATCAGGGCGCACGCTTGCAAGCCTCGCTGAAACCTGGTCAACGGTTGGTTTCGCGTTCGGGCGACCTATGGCGGTGGGACGGATTCCGTGCCTGGGCCGAGGATGCGCCAAGTGCGGCCGCCCTGCGGCTTGAACAGCTCAACAAACTTGAGGCACTGAAACAGGAACTGGCCCGGACCGAGGCGCAGGCCGACGGGGCCCGCGCCGCGCACGAGACGCTGTCGCAACAACTGGCCGACGTGACCGAGGCTGATCGCCGCGCCCGCGAGGCACGCCGCGCCGCCGATCAGCGCATGGCTGAAACCGCGCGTCTGCTCAGCAGGGCCGAGGCCGATCGCAATCTGGCGCAGGGCAGGCTGGAAACGCTGGCGCTTGCCGTTGATCGCCACAAAGAGGATGCGATGTCCGCCCGTGCCCAGCTGCGCGAGGCCGAGGGCGCCTTGATCGGTCTGGGCAATCTCGACAATGCCCGCGCGCAGGTCGAAGACATCAAACAGACGGTCGAGGCGGCGCGGATCACGATGCTGACTCACCGCTCGTCCCATGACGAGCTGCGCCGCGAGGGCGAGGCCCGTACCCGCCGTACACAAGAGGTCACCAAAGACCTCAGCGGTTGGCGGCACCGCCTGGACAGCGCCGAAAAGCGGATCTCGGAACTGGCCGAGCGCAAGGAAAGTTCCGAGGAAGAGCTATCCGAAGCGATGGCTGCTCCGGGCGAAATCGCCGAGGCGCGTGAAGAGTTGAACGAATTGATTGAAACTGCCGAAGCCCGCCGGGCCGAGGCCGCCGACAAGCTGGCTGCCGCCGAGTCCCGCCAGCGAGAGATTGTGCTGGCTGAGCGCGAAGCGGAACGTTTGGCTTCGGAAGCGCGCGAAAGCCGCGCCGCCGCTGAGGCGCGCTGTGATGCCGCCAAAGAGGCCGTATCGGCAGCGGCCGAGCGTATCGCTGAGGATCAACAGCTAACCCCGAACCAGTTGCTGAACCAGCTGGATGTGAATCCCGACCAGATGCCGGCTGCCGATGCTCTTGAGGCCGAGGTCAACCGCCACAAACGCCAGCGAGATGCGATGGGCGCGGTAAACCTGCGTGCCGAAGAGGACAGCAAAGAGGTTCAGGAAGAATTCGACACGCTGAACGGCGAAAAGGCCGATCTCGAAGAGGCGATCAAAGCGCTGCGCAGCGGCATCTCCAGCCTCAACCGCGAAGGACGCGAACGGCTACTGACCGCGTTTGAACAGGTGAATTCGAACTTCGCCATGTTGTTCAAGCATCTCTTTGGCGGTGGCGAGGCCAATCTGGTCATGGTCGAAAGCGACGACCCGCTGGATGCAGGCCTTGAAATCATGTGCCAACCGCCGGGCAAGAAACTGTCGACGCTCAGCCTGCTTTCGGGCGGTGAACAGACCCTGACCGCGACGGCCCTGATCTTTGGCGTCTTTCTGGCGAACCCGGCTCCGATCTGTGTTCTGGACGAGGTCGATGCGCCGCTGGATGATGCCAACGTCACCCGGTTCTGTGACCTGCTGGACGAGATGTGCCGCCAGACCGATACGCGTTTCCTGATCATCACCCACCACGCGGTGACCATGGCGCGGATGGATCGTCTGTTCGGCGTCACCATGCAAGAACAGGGTGTCAGCCAGCTGGTTTCGGTTGATCTGAAGAAAGCCGAACAGATGGTCGCCTGACCTCTCACTGCAACGTTATGAGCGGTTTCGTATGAATTGGGTTAGGCTGCTGCCATGACCCGTTTCCTGATCATCGCCCTACTGACTGCTACCCCTTTAGGGGCCGCGGAATGGACGACCAAGCCCGATGACGTCCCTCTGACCCAACAAGAGTTGATGGCGCTGGCGGGTCGGACGCTGACCTTTTATGATGACGGGCAGTCGCGATACTCGGCTGGCGGGGCCTATTCCTATACCTATGCCAGCGGAGAATCCGCGTTCGGAACCTATTCCATCGCGGAGGATGGCAGTATCTGCGTGCAATACAGAAACGGGTTCGGTCGATGTGATCTTTATGTCCTGAGTGCTGGACGCCTGATCCTGATCACGGAAAAGGGAGAGCGTTTCCCGGTACGGCCCGAGTGACATTGAAGAAACCGCGGCAACTATTGAAATTGATCTGAATATGTGGGTTTTTGGTGGTCATTTAATCGTAATATTTCAAAATTAGATGGGGATCAGGGGCGAATTCTCACCCCGCGTTGTTGTAAGTTCCCGTATCAACAACGGATCAAAAGAGGCGGGTCGATGTGCAGATTTCTGGCTTGGGCGGGTGCGAAACGGTTTCTGGACGAACTTGTTATGGACCAGGAACAGTCGCTGGTGCATCAAAGCAGAAACGCCCTGATTGGCAAAACGCCAATCAACGCGGATGGTTTTGGGTTGGCCTGGTATTCCGGGCGCGAAACGCCGTGTTTTTACAAAGACACCAACCCGGCTTGGTCGGATGCCAACCTGAAACAGTTGACCCATCACACGAAATCGCACCTGTTCCTGGCGCATGTACGTGCCTCAACGGGGACTGCCACGTCGCGGAACAACTGCCATCCCTTTGGCTGTGGTAAGTGGAGCTTTATGCATAACGGGCAGGCCGGCGGCCATGACCGTATCCGCCAACAGCTTGACGGGATGATACCTAGCCACCTGTACGATCATCGCCTTGGCGCAACTGAAAGCGAGGCGATTTTTCTGATTGCCCATGGCGAAGGGTTGGACGCCGAACCCATCGCCGCGATGGAGCGTGCGGTGCACCGTGTCGAGGTGCTTGCCCGCGCCAAAGGAAGCCTACCCCATATGCGCTTTGCCGCCTGCTGGTCCGATGGAGATCGCCTGTTTGCTGCGCGCTATGCCTCGGACCGTTTCGCACCTAGCCTGCATTACAGGCCCTGCGATGATGGGATCATTATCGCGTCTGAGCCGCTGGATGCGAAGAATGGCGATTGGGCCGAGATCCCGGCAAATACCGCCATCGAAACACGCGGCGATAGGCTGCAGATGCATGTGTTTGAGCCGAACGGGCGATCTTTGGACGCCGAAGTCGCCTAGATCGCCGTATCGAAGAGCGACTAGAGCCGGTTCAACAACTCAGCCGTTGGCCAGGCATCCGCAGGCAGGCCTAGTCGTGCTTGCTCTGACTGGACAGCCGCGCGTGTCCCTGCGCCCAGAATCCCGTCGATCTTGCCCACATTATGGCCGCGCGCCTGCAGCTTGCTTTGCAGCTGCTTCATCTGTGCACCCGATAAGCCTTGGGCCGCGTTGCCCGCGTCATAGACCTGCGCCCCTTCAAGCCGGGTGCCGAAATAGGCTGCGGTCAGCACATAGACAAAGCTCTGATTCCATTCGAAATACACATCAAAATTTGGATAGGCCAGAAAGGCAGGCCCGTTATGCCCTTGCGGTAGGATCAGCGAGGCGGGCAGGTTGGACAGCGACCCGTTGCGCGCCTGAACGCCCATCGCCTGCCAGTCAGAAACCGAACGCGGTTTGCCCGGGCCCGATAGCGACCAATCCATCCGTGCGGGTACGGTGACCTCTTGCAGCCAAGGCTGATCCGGTTGCCAGCCCAGATGCGACAGCATCTTGGCGCCCGACATAAGCGCATCGGGCGCAGAGGTTTTTAGAGAAACCTTGCCGTCACCATCGCCATCGACTCCGTTTTCCAGAATGTCTCGGGGCAGCATCTGTACCATTCCAATCTCGCCAGCCCAGGCACCTGACGTGCGGGCCGGGTCGAAATTTCCCCGGCTGTACAGCTCAATCGCGGCGAACACCTGAGGCCGGAACAATTCTGGACGACGGCAATCATGCGCCAGCGTCACCAGCGCGTTGCGGGTGTTGAAATCCCCCTGAAACGCCCCGTAATCCGTTTCGAACGCCCAAAATGCCAACAGCACCCCGCGCGAGACACCATATTGTTGCTCGATCCGGTCAAACACCGCGTCGTATTTGCGCGACATGGCCTGACCCCGGTCGATCCGGTTTTGTGAAATCAGGTGTCGCGAAAAATCAATGAACGGTTTCTGGAACACGCCCTGTGCCCGGTCGGCTTTCAATACCGCGTTGTCTTGTTGCACACCTTTGAAGAAGGCATTGACGGTGGATTTGTCAAAGCCTTGCTGAACGGCCTCGGCCTTCAACCCCTTCACGAAGGAATTGAAACCCCCGCCACATTGGGCAAACGCAGGTGAAGCAAACAAGGCGGCGGCAACAAGGCCGGAAAGAAAACGCATGGACAGGTCCGTCAGATTATGAAGCTGACCCCAACCCACACTGACACGAGGCCAAGCGCAAGCCCCCATATCCTCCAAAGCATGTCACATGCGCGGAAAACCTCTGGCGCGCCGATGTCGCGCGGGGCCTCGCCGTTGACCCAGGCCAGATCCCTGAGCTGCCCGTCATAGCTGCGCGGCCCGGCAAGGGCCACGCTCAGCGCGCGTGCCATTGCCGCCTCGGGCCAGCCAGCGTTGGGAGAGATATGGCGGCGTGCATCGCTGACCATCTGATCCCATCTAGCCCATTGGTTTGACAAGATGACGATCAACAGAAAGGTCAGTCGCGCGGGGATCAGGTTGAGGACATCGTCCAACCGCGCAGCTGCCCATCCGAAATCACGGTATTTATCCGTGCGATAGCCGACCATGCTGTCGGCGGTATTGATCGCCTTGTAGACCAGAAGCCCTGGCAGGCCACCCACTAGAAACCAGAAGGCCGGCGCGATGACTCCGTCGCTGAGGTTTTCAGCCGCGCTCTCGATCGCGGATCGGGCGACCTGTGCTTCGGTCATGTCCTTGGTGTCGCGTGACACGATCATGGTGACCTTCGCGCGCCCATCGACCAGCGAGATCTGCAAACCCTCGCCAACAGCGCGAACATGTTCCACCAGCGATTTTTGTGCCAACAGCACAGCGCAGATGATGGTGCCGATGATCGGGCCAAGCAAAGACAGAAGCCCCCCAAGCCCAGCGGCACCTGCGACCAGCAGCGCGGCAACAGCTATGCCCTTGAGGCGACGGTACGAGCCATGGTTCAGGCGGTCGTCAAGCCACTCGATGAGTTTACCGATCATAACGGCGGGGTGCCGGACGCGCGACCACAGCCAATCCGGCTCGCCCAGTGCAGCATCCAGACACATGGCGCAGACCAAGATAAAGGCGGTGCTCACAGGGCCGCCTCAAGCCGCGCCCAGCCATCTGCCGGTGGCAGGCCAAGGCGCAGATAGGTTTGCGAATAGGGGAATACACGAGTCCAGATATGTGCGCGGGCCAGCCGGTCTTGCCAGGCGCTGGCGTCGTCGACCTGATAGAGCCGGAACAGGCTGGTGCCGCCGATCAGCTGCGCGCCTTTCTGCGTTACCATCCGATCCATCCGGGCGGCATCGGCCGCCAAAAGCAGGCGGGTTTCGTCAGCCCAGGCCGTGTCGCGCAACGCTTGCTCTCCGATCCGCAAGGCGGGACCTGAGACCGCCCAAGGCCCGGTCAGATCGTTCAAACGTGCGATCAGATGGGGGCGCGCGATGGCAAATCCCAGCCGTACCCCCGCCAGCCCCCAGAACTTGCCAAAGCTTTTTAGCACGATAACACCGGGCCGGTGGGCAAGATGCATCAGCGAGGCATCGGGCGTGACGTCGCAAAAGCTCTCGTCGATAATCGTCAGGGGGGCATCCACATCGCCCACGCTCCAGATGCGCCCATCTGGGTTGTTGGGGTGCACGATCACGCGCGCCTCAACTGGGCCCGAGTTCTGTAGCGTCCAGCCCTGCGCTGCAAAGGCGGCGGCATGTTCGTTATAGGTTGGAGTGGTAATCTGAACTCGGCCGGTTGCAGCCAGCGCAGGAATGCGGGCGATCAGAGCAGATGCGCCGGGCGCAGGCAGGATCTCTGCACCCTCGGGAACTGACCAGAAACTGCGGGCCGCATCGGCCAGCCGTTCAAATGCACCATGGTCGGGCAATTCCATCCAATCCGATGGGGTGAGCCCGGCAACCTCGTATGGAACCGGATTGATTCCGGTGGACAGGTCGATCCAATCGGTTCGCTTACCGCCATAAACTGACATGGCCCCATCCAGCCCACCGCCATGGTCCCGAGCGGCCCGCGGATTCAAATATCTATTTTCGCGCGCCATCGGGCCCCTCGCCGGAATCACCAAAATTTGCTTGTTTCAAGCGGATTTCTGCCGGTTTTACAAGCAAATCCGCGTGATCAGAGGTGTGCTCAGGCCTGGTTAACACTTTGTTAATGAATTCGCGTGAACACAAACCTTAGGGGTCGGCACCACTCACCAATATAAGTGCCGAGGTTGTTGATGATGAATGTACTGATTGTTGAGAGTAACCCTGATTTAGGTCGGGTCTGGAAAAGGCATCTTGAGCGACAGGGTGCCGAGGTCACGCTTGTGACCGGGCAAGAGGATGCGATCCTTGCCCTTTATGGTGCCGAATTTGAGATCATCGTGATGGATCTGGTGCTGGAAACCGGTAGCGCCTTGGCCGTGGCTGACTTTGCCAGCTATCGCAGGCCCGAGGCCCGGGTGATCTTCGTGACCAACACCACTTTCTTTTCGGATGGCTCGATCTTTGCCCATAGCCCGAATGCCTGCGCTTATGTGCAAAGCGGCACGCCGCCAGAGGATCTGGCGGCGATGGTTGAGCACTACGCGGCGGGACGCTGATCGCGCCCGTGGGGCTCCAGATAGTTCAGGATCGGGTTCGTCGGGATGATCCGGTGCGGGTTAATGCTCTCATGGCTGTAGTGATAGTGGCGCACGATATGGTTTAAGTTCACGGTCCGCGCGACACCCGGCCACTGGTACAGCTCGCGGGTATAGGCCCACAGGTTGGGATAGTCGATCAGACGCCGCCGGTTGCATTTGAAATGCAGATGATAGACCGGATCAAACCGGATCAGCGTGGTGAACAACCGCCAGTCGGCCTCGGTGATGCGGTCGCCCATCAGATAGCGGCTGGTGGACAGCCGGTCTTCGAGCCAGTCCAGAGTGTCAAAGAGCGGGCCAACGGCTGCGTCATATGCCGCCTGGCTGGTGGCAAAGCCGGATTTGTAGACCCCGTTATTGATGTCGGAATAGATGCGGGCATTGACCTGTTCGATTTCGTCGCGCATCGCCTCGGGCCAGTAATCATCGGTGTTCCCGGTGATCCCGTCAAAGGCCGAGTTGAACATCCGGATGATTTCCGAACTTTCGTTTGAGACGATGGTTTCCTGTTCCTTGTCCCACAGGATCGGAACGGTTACGCGCCCCGAATAGGTCGGGTCAGCCTTGGTATAGATTTGGTGGGCATAGTCCATTCCGTACAGTACGTCGCCCGCCGCCCCGTGTTCGTCGGTTGCAAATGTCCATCCCTTGGTCAGCATGTCTGGGTGTACGACCGAAACCGGGATCAGATCGGACAGCTCTTTCAGTTCGCGGAAAATCAGTGTCCTGTGGGCCCAGGGGCAGGCATGGCTGACATAAAGGTGATACCGGTCGGGCTCGGCATTGAAACCATCTTTGCCAGAGGGGCCGGCACTGCCATCGGCGGTCAACCAGTTGCGAAACTGCGCCGCGCTGCGCTTGAAGGCGCCGCCTGTGGATTTGGTATCATACCACGTGTCATGCCATTTGCCGTCGACCAATAGGCCCATGGTTGGATCCTCCGTAATGCGGTTTCCCGGAACATACGCTTTGAAGGGGACCGATCCTATGCGAGCCGCCGCGCATTGTGCCTGCGTTTTCGCACAGGTTGGAATGGGATTTCCGTGCAACAGGTTTGGATTCGACCGCGTTGAGTGATCGGCTTCACTGGATTTTTACAGTCTACGTTCCAAAATAGAGTCCGCTGCGGGGGAGTTTTGATATGAGTACCTATGTTTCCAAAGAAATCAGCGCCGAATTGGATGCTGCGCGAATCGCGAGTCTGAAGAAAACCAGCCGACTTCGTGTCGAATTGGGTGACAATACCTACAAAATTCTCCGATTGTGGAAGGATGGCTTCACCGTAGAGGCTGCAACCACGCCTCGATTGCGCGGATTGGTCGATATCTACGATGGCGCGCGTCACTTATATCAATGCCTGATCATTGCCGATGAATGTGAGGCAGGCGAAATGCGCTATGAATTCAAGCGCAGCACGGCCGCCTCCGACAAGGCCCCATTGGATTTCTATCGATCTCCGGACGCGCCCATCGCGCTGCTTGGAAACAAGGACTAGGCTTTTGCCCATCGGGTCTGCCGATGGGCATTCCGCTATTGCAGATCGGAAAACGCGTGTTTCAGCCGTTTGCTGGCCTCTTCAACACGCCCGCGTTGCGTCGCTAGATTGAACCGCTCGAATGTCTCTCCGCCCGCACCAAAGCCGGGGCCGGGCGAGGTGGCGATTTTTGCATCCTCGCGCAGACGCCGGGTAAATTCTGCGTGGTCCATTCCGGTGCCCGAGAAATCAATCCAAGCCAGATAGGTTGCCTGTAAGGGCATTGACCACAGGCCAGGGATTTCTGCGATTGCAGCGTCAAAGATTTTTCGGTTGCTATCAAGATGGGCGATCTGTTCATCCACCCAAGCGGCCCCTTCAGGCGAATAGGCAGCGGTGATCATTGCGACTCCCAATGCGCTGGGATCATAATCCAGTGTCTGGATTCGGTGACGCATCGCAGCGCGCAGGTCCGGGTCGGGGATGATCATATTCCCCGTCCGTTGACCGGCGATGTTGAAAGTCTTGGACGCTGCCGTCAGTGTCACGGTCCAGGGCCGCGCATCCGGCGCGGCGACATCCATCGGAACAAAGGTCGTGCCGGGATAGACCAGATCGTGGTGAATCTCGTCCGAAACCAGAATAAGGTCGTTCCGTTCCGCAAATGCCGCGACTGCGCGCAATTCCTCTGGCGTCCAGACCCGGCCCGAGGGGTTCTGAGGCGAGCACCACAAAAGCATCTTCTCGGTTCCATCCAGCCGCGACTGCGCGTCTTCCAGATCAAGGCCATAGCCGTCGCCGTCGCGCATCAAGGGGCATTCCACCACGCGCCGACCCGACTTGTTCACCTTATGTGCAAACTCATGGTAGACGGGTGTAAAGATGACCACTCCGTCGCCCGGACTGGTCCAGACATCGAGGCAGAGCGCAATCGCATTTCCCAGACCCTGCGACGTCAGAATCCAATCAGAATCGATCTCCCACCCGTGGCGGTTCTTCATCCACCATTGGATGGAATTCAGGTAGTCCGGGTGCATCCAGGAATATCCGAAAACACCGTGATCCGCCGCGTTACGCACAGCGTCGATCACACAAGGCGCCGTAGAATAGTCGGAATCGGCCGTCCACATTGCCAGACCGTCATCCGGCGAAAGGCCATACAGCTTTTCAAGCTTGTCCCATTTCGAACTGTTAGTGCCGCGGCGGTCGATCAGGTCGTTGAATGTCATATCTGCTCCATCTGTCCGGATGAAAGCTAGCCGCAAATTCGGCAGGTGCAAGGGGGGCGTTGCGGCTTAGGGCGTGATGGCCTAAATCAACCTCATGAAACGCAATATACTGATCCATCCCGACCCCCGCCTGAAAAAGATCTGCTCTCCCGTAGTGGATCTGACGGACGAATTGCGCCAGCTGGCTGATGACATGCTTGAGACGATGTATGATGCGCCTGGTATCGGGCTGGCAGCGCCTCAGATTGGGATGCTGGACCGGCTGATCGTTATGGACTGTGTCAAGGAAGAGGGCGAGGCTCAACGCCCGCTGATTATGTTCAACCCCGAAGTGGTCGCGTCGTCGGACGAGACGAATGTCTATGAAGAAGGTTGTCTTTCGATCCCTGAACAATTCGCCGACGTCACGCGCCCAAAGGTCGTGGACGTGGCTTGGATCGATCGTGATGGTAACGCGCAGCGGGAAACATTCGATGGCCTTTGGGCAACCTGTGTCCAGCATGAGATTGACCACCTGAACGGGAAGCTGTTCATCGACTATCTCAAGCCTATGAAACGCCAGATGATCACCCGAAAAATGCAAAAGCTGAAACGCGAGCAGGCGCGCGAATGACCGTTCGTACCTGCCTGCCATGGCCTGATAAGCGTCTGCGGACCAAAGCCGAAGATATCACCGAAATTACTGACGGGGTTCGTGCCATCTGGGATGACATGATCGACACGATGGAGGCGATGCCCGGCGTCGGCCTTGCCGCACCGCAGATCGGCGTGATGCTCCGGCTGGCGGTGGTCGATGGCTCGACCGAGCGGGGGCGGGCTGTGCGGCTGGCAAACCCTGAGATCCTGCACAGATCGGTCGAATTGCGCGAGCATGAAGAAGCCAGCCCAAACTTGCCTGGCGTGTCGGCCAAGGTGAAACGTCCCCGGGCTGTGACGGTAAAGTTCCTCAACGAAAAAGGCATCATCGACCGCCGTGACTTTGTCGGGATCGAAGCCACCAGCGTGCAGCACCAGATCGACCATCTAAACGGGCGGATGTATTTCGACAGGCTCAGCAAGGTCAAACGAGACATTCTGCTGCGCAAAGCTAAAAAGCTGGGGTAGGCATGCGGCTGATCTTTATGGGGACACCCGATTTCTCGGTTCCGGTGCTGGACGCGCTGATTGATGCGGGGCATGAGGTTGCCGCCGTCTACTGCCAGCCTCCGCGCCCAGCGGGCAGGGGCAAAAAGGATCGTCCAACCCCCGTTCATGCTCGGGCCGAGGCATTGGGACTGACCGTTCGGCATCCGGTCTCATTGAAATCAGCGGAAGAACAGGACGCCTTTGCCGCGTTGAATGCGGATGTGGCTGTCGTCGTGGCCTATGGCCTGTTGTTGCCACAACCGATTCTGGATGCGCCTACGCAAGGATGTCTGAACATTCATGCAAGCCTGTTGCCGCGCTGGCGGGGGGCTGCGCCGATCCATCGGGCGATCATGGCGGGTGATGCGCAGACCGGTATTTGCATCATGCAGATGGAGGCTGGTCTGGATACCGGGCCAGTCCTGTTGCAGCGGGCCACCGACATTGGTGCGCAGGAGACCACAGGGCAGTTGCATGACCGGCTGTCCGAAATGGGCGCTTCTCTGATCGTCGAGGCACTGTCCAAACTGCCGAACCTGACGCCCGAGCCTCAACCCGACGACGGCGTGACCTATGCCGCCAAGATCGACAAGGCTGAGGCGCGTGTTGACTGGGCCAGACCCGCGGTCGAAATTGACCGTCAGATCCGTGGCCTGTCCCCCTTTCCCGGCGCCTGGACCGAGATGAATGGGGAGCGGATCAAGCTGCTTGGTTCCAAATTGGCCGAGGGGCAGGGTGTTGCAGGAGAGGTTCTTGACGACCAACTGAAGGTTGCTTGTGACGATGACGCGGTTGAGCTACTGCGCTTGCAACGGGCGGGTAAAGGGGCACAGGATAGGGAAACTTTTCTGCGGGGGTGGCCGATTGCCGTTGGTACCCGCCTGTCATCGGAGTAGGCCACCATGTTCATGATCCTGATGGGGACTGTCGTTATTGCTGGGATTGTCGGCTATCTGTCCGAGAAATCCGGCTTTACCCATAATGGCATTCTGCAGTCGATCATCATCTGCGTCGGTGGTGCATTCCTGTTCTATTTCGTGCGCATTATGTTCGGGGTCAGCTTTGGCCCGCCTGGTCTGGATGCAGTGCTGTCCTCGATCGGGGCGCTGATCATCGTTCCGACCCATTGGAGGAAGTGACATGCCCGTCATCGCCCTGATCGTCATCGGCGCCGCTGCGGGTTTTCTGGCCACCCGCCTGATGCGGATTGAGGCAGATATCCCAACCACCATGCCGATCGGTATCATTGGTGCCTTGGTTGGTGGATTTCTTCTGCGGGCATTGGTCACGATGATGGGCTGGCTGTCCGGGTTCATCGGCGCTGTGCTGGGCGCGCTTCTGGTGATCTGGATCTGGCAGACCTATAAGCGCCGCTAAGCCTTGATCAAGGGCGACTGCGTGGCGGGCGGCTTTTGTAGACGGGCAGTTTCCAGCCGAACAGCAGCGATCCTGCGCGCAATGCCCAGCAGATCAGGGCGCAGGCGGCAAGCACGGTCAGCTCCTCGAACCCCATCCGGTTGGCAATAACGGCCGCTACCGAGCCTGCAAGGGCGCAAGACACATAAAGTTCACCCTGTTTCAGCACCAGCGGAACCTCGTTGCAGACCACGTCCCGCATCAGGCCGCCAAAGCATCCGGTGGTGACACCCATCAACACCACGATCGTACCGGATTGGTCCAAGGATAATGCGACGCCCGTGCCGGCAGCGACCGCGATGGACAGGGCGAAACTGTCCAGCCAGACCAGCCAGTTATACCGGCTTTCGACCAGATGGGCTGTAAAGAACACAAGGACTGCCGCACTGCAGGCCATCAGGACATAGCTGGGCTGGCCAACCCAGAACACCGGATTCCGATCCAACAGCAGGTCACGCACCGTGCCGCCGCCAACGGCGGTCAGGCAGGCGATAAAGGCAAACCCTACAAGATCAAGCTGCGCGCGACTGGCGACCAATGCGCCGGTCAGCGCAAAAACCAGAACCGAGGCATAATCGAGCAGGTCCAGGCCGTTCATGGCTGCGTCTTCTTGGGCTTGAACGGGGCCATGCCTGCACGGGCCAGTTCGTCGGCTTTTTCGTTTTCCGGGTGACCCGCGTGGCCCTTGACCCATTCCCAGGTCACATTATGACGCACCTGCGCCTCATCCAGCCGTTGCCACAGGTCGACATTCTTGACCGGTTTTTTGTTCGAGGTTTTCCAGCCGTTCTTTTTCCAACCGAATATCCAGCCGGTGACGCCGTTTTTCACATAGGCGCTGTCAGTGATTACGGTGATTTTAGAGGCACGTTCAAGCGTTTCAAGCGCGCTGATTGCGGCCAGAAGTTCCATTCGGTTGTTGGTCGTTTCAGCTTCGCCGCCGCTCAGTTCACGCTGTTTCAGGACGGTGTCGCCGTCCATTGCGCGCAGCAAAACGCCCCAGCCACCCGGGCCTGGATTACCGGAACAAGCACCGTCAGTATAGGCAAACAGTTCAGGCATGGGCCAGCACCAGAATGAAGCCATCGTAAGAACCCGCCAGACCTTTGCCGATCCCGGTCCTAATCCCGTCGATGGTAAAGCCGGCATCTGCCAGGGCCTCCTCGATCTCGGTCTGCGAGAAGTAGCTATAATAGCGATCCAGATGATCGCGATGTTCGCCCGTGCCCAGTTTGAGGCCCAGGAAAAAAACGCCCTGCGTTTTCAGCGCCCGGTGGATGGCCACCAAATGGCGTGGGAAATCCTTGCGGGGAGCGTGCAGCAGCGAGAAGCTGGCGTAGATGCCGTCATATGCGGCCACTTCGGTCACGTCGTCGAAAGTACCTAGATGCGCGTCCACGCCATTGGCGCGCGCATAGTCAACAAAAGCGGGCGTCGCATCCAGCGCATGCACGCTCAGGCCCTGGCGTAGAAAGAACGCGCTGTCTGACCCGGGGCCCGAGCCCAGATCCAGAACATGCCCCTTACCGACGGCATCGACAAATTCCTGACGCGATGTCAGCTGCTCCGGTGGTAGAGGAACCTTGAGGTATTCGGCCACGTTGTTGGTATAGGCGTTGATAGTTTTGGGATCGCTCACAGATAGACTCCGACGGCAAGGCAGGCCAATACGACTGCGGTCAGCAAAATGCGCAACCGCATCCACCAGACCGGTGTTAGCCGCCAATACGAAAAGATGGCATCCAACACCAGTAGCCCGCCAAACCCCCACATTAGATTTGTGCCAGTGCTGACAGGCCCGCTGCCGGTTTTCAGAAAGGCCCACAGGGCGGGTAATGTGGACAGCGCATAACAGGTCGCGGCCTTGCTGCCAGAGGTTTTACTGGAAAACCCCCACAGCACGCCGGACATGAAGCTGAGGATGATCGCCCCATAATACAACTGGATATACGGACCGACAAAACGTGCGCCCAGTGCCTGTCGGCCCCAGTCGTTCAGATCGTCGTTCAGATAGGTCAGAGCGCCCCAGATGAAGGGGATCAGCCCGGCCAACCCCAGAAACAGCGGCGCCCTTGGTATGCCGCTCATGCGGGTTGGCGCAGGACGCGCGGGACTTTGAATTCGACATTCTCGGTCGCTGTTTCGACCATCTCGACCGTCACATCATAATGCTGGCGGAACGCATCGATAACTTCGTTGATCAGAACCTCGGGGGCAGAAGCGCCTGCTGTCAGAGCGACCGAAGAGATACCTTCGAGGGCGCGCCAATCGATATCGGTCGCGCGCTGCACCAGTTGGGCATAGCTGCATCCCGCGCGTGCCGCGACCTCGACCAAACGGCGCGAGTTAGATGAATTCGGCGCCCCCACAACCAGCAGGGCATCGGACTTCCGGGCCACAACCTTGACTGCTTCTTGCCGGTTGGTTGTGGCGTAACAGATATCTTCTTTGTGAGGGCCGACGATAGATGGAAACCGGGTCCGAAGCGCTGCAATGATATCCTTTGTATCGTCAACCGACAGGGTCGTCTGAGTGACAAAGGCCAGTTTGTCAGGGTCGCGGACCTGGACGTCTGCAACGTCTGCAACCGTTTCGACCAGCAAAACCTCTCCTTCCGGTAGCTGTCCCATCGTTCCGATAGTTTCGGGATGGCCCTTATGTCCGATCATGATCATCTGCAGCCCGGCTTCGGCGTGGCGCTGTGCTTCGACATGGACTTTGGAGACCAGCGGGCAGGTGGCGTCGACATAGACCATCTGGCGCTGCGCCGCCGTCGCGGGTACCGATTTGGGAACCCCGTGCGCCGAGAATATCACTGGCCGATCGTCGGGGCAGTCTTCCAGTTCATCGACAAAGATCGCACCTTTGGCACGCAGTCCATCGACCACGAATTTGTTATGGACAATCTCGTGCCGAACATAGACCGGGGCACCCCATTTCTGCAGCGCCATCTCGACAATCTTTATGGCCCTGTCGACACCAGCACAGAACCCGCGCGGGGCGGCGAGATAGAGGGTCAGGGGGGGCTTGGTCATGTCGCGTTCTCCTTACCGACACAGGTAAGTCTTTTCACGGCCATGGTCCAGTCAGGACAATGTCATTGATCCGACATGGTTCAATGCTAGCCAATAGGTGTTTTCAGCACCTGATCTTTGTTTAAAAAGCGCGGCCAGGGTTTCCCCTGACCGCGCTAATTTTCAACCGAGTTTGCTTTGGGGCCAGTTACTACCCGCCTGCGGCAACGGTGCGCGGTTCCATCGGCATTTCGCGCGGCGGACGACCGATCACGTCGCGGAGATCTTCCAGCTCGATGAAGTTGTCGGCCTGGCGGCGCAATTCGTCCGAGATCATGGGTGGCTGGCTGCGGATGGTCGACACCACAGAAACGCGTACCCCCTGACGTTGCAGGCTTGCGATCAGCGGGCGGAAATCTCCGTCGCCGGAAAACAGCACGATATGGTCTACACGTGGTGCAAGCTCCATGGCATCGACGGTCAGTTCGATATCCATGTTACCTTTGACTTTCCGACGCCCCATGCTGTCGGTGTATTCTTTTGCCGGTTTCGTAACCATGGTGAAGCCATTGTAATGCAGCCAATCAACCAGTGGACGGATGGGCGAATACTCGTCATTTTCAAGTAGCGCTGTGTAATAGAAAGCTCTGAGCATCTTACCGCGGCGCATGAATTCCTGGCGCAGCAGTTTATAGTCAATGTCAAACCCCAGTGCTTTTGCGGCTGCATAAAGATTCGAGCCGTCGATGAACAGCGCTAGCCGTTCGTCTTTATAAAACATAAATAGGTCCTTCCGGTACAAATCAGCGCGCTGCGTGTTACGTGAGTGAGTCTTGGGAAAATACAGCGCATTGATATCTCCATAATTAGGGGTTTTATGGTGTATCGCAAGTATGCAATTCGCCGAATATAGGGAGTAGGATGCGCAAAACCACCTCAAAAGCAGTGCTTGCCCTCGGTGCAAATCTCAAAGTGAGAGGTTTTGAGCCCCATCTGACGCTACGGCATGCCATTGACGCGATTTTGCGCCAGGGGCTGTTGATTCGGGCTGAAAGCCGCTTTTATGCGACCCCATGTTTTCCTGCGGGCGCGGGCCCGGACTATGTGAATGCGGCCGTGTTGATCGAGACTGAAAGGTCACCCATTGAGTTGCTGCAGATATTGCATGGAATTGAACATGATTACGGGCGCGAGAGGATTCAGCGCTGGGGAATGCGGACGTTGGATCTGGACCTGGTCTGTTACGATGATCTGGTTCTGCCCGACCGCGAGGTTTTTCAAAGCTGGTTATCGCTGCCGCCCGAAGATCAGAAACAGCAGGCGCCGGATCAGTTGATCCTGCCGCACCCAAGGGTACAGGATCGTGCGTTTGTGCTTGTTCCCATGGCGGATGTTGCCCCGAACTGGCGGCATCCGATACTGGACCAGACCGTCAGGGAAATGCTTGCGGGGCTTCCTTCGGACGATATTGCGGCAGTTACCCCGTTATGATTGGTGCATTTGCAGCATTTCCTGCTTGTCAAGGCAGGGATTCGCCCTTAGATAAACCTCTTCCTGACATGGATTCAGTAACGGAGAGCGCCCCATGGCCCGCGTGACGGTTGAAGATTGCGTAGACAAGGTTCCGAACCGGTTTGAACTGGTGATGCTTGCCGCCCATCGTGCGCGCGAGATTTCCGCCGGTGGTCCGATCACCGTTGACCGTGACAACGACAAAAACCCGGTTGTTTCTCTGCGTGAGATCGCTGACGAGACCCAGAGCGCTGATGAGCTGCGCGAGCGGCTGATTGAGGCCAACCAGACCCAAATCGAGGTCGACGAGCCTGAAGAAGACCAGATGGCGCTGCTGATGGGTGCGGAAACAGACAAGCCTGCGGATGACGACATGTCCGAAGAAAAGCTGCTGCGCGCTCTGATGGAGGCTCAAGGCCAGGGGTAATCCCCACAAATGAAGGTGCGGACCGGATGATTTCTGCTGAAGACCTGATTGCGCTGGTCCGCAACTACAATCCCAAGACGAATGCAGACCGCATTGCCAAAGCTTATGAGTTCGGCAAGCAGATGCATGATGGGCAATTCCGCCATTCTGGCGAGCCCTATTTCACCCACCCCGTTGCCGTTGCCGCCATCCTGACCGAACAGCGTCTGGATGATGCGACTATTATCACGGCGCTACTGCACGATACGATCGAAGACACCAAGGCCAATTACGGCAAAGTGTCTGAGCTGTTTGGCGAAGAAGTCGCCAAGCTGGTTGATGGGGTCACCAAACTGACAAACCTTCAGCTGTCCAGCCGCGAAACCAAACAGGCCGAGAACTTCCGCAAGCTGTTCATGGCGATGTCCAAGGATTTGCGGGTCATTCTGGTCAAGCTGGCAGACCGTCTGCACAATATGCGCACAATCAAGGCGATGCGGCCCGAAAAGCAGATCGTCAAAGCGCGCGAGACGATGGATATTTATGCGCCGCTCGCCGGTCGCATGGGTATGCAGTGGATGCGTGAAGAGCTTGAGGATCTTGCTTTCCGCGTTTTGAATTCCGAGGGTCGCCAGTCGATCATTCGCCGCTTTATCACCTTGCAACGTGAAACCGGCGACGTGATTCACCGGATCACCGGCGACATGCGGCACGAGCTGGAAAAGGCGGGCATCGAAGCCGAAGTGTTTGGTCGTGCCAAAAAGCCGTATTCGATCTGGCGTAAGATGCAGGAAAAGGATCAGGGCTTTTCGCGCCTGTCCGACATCTACGGTTTTCGCATCATTACGCAAAGCGAAGAAGACTGCTATCGAACCCTTGGCGCGATCCACCAGCGTTGGCGCGCCGTGCCGGGGCGGTTTAAGGATTATATCAGTCAGCCGAAATCGAACGGTTACCGGTCGATCCACACCACCGTTTCAGGCCGTGACGGCAAGCGGGTCGAGGTTCAGATCCGCACCCGTCAGATGCATGATGTCGCCGAAACTGGCGTGGCCGCGCACTGGTCCTATCGGGATGGCGTGCGTTCGGAAAACCCCTTTGCAGTCGACCCGGCTAAGTGGATCGCCAACCTGACCGAACAATTCGACAGCGAAGAGGATCACGAGGATTTCCTCGAGGCAGTCAAGCTCGAGATGTATTCGGATCAGGTCTTTTGTTTCACGCCTAAGGGGGACGTGGTGAAACTGCCGCGTGGTGCGACGCCGATCGACTTTGCCTATGCCATCCACACGCGCATCGGGCACGCCTGTGTAGGGGCCAAGGTTGATGGTATTCGCGTGCCACTTTGGACCCGGATCAAAAACGGGCAGTCGGTGGATATCATAACAGCTGACGGTCAGACTCCCCAAGTCACGTGGTTGGAAATTGCCGTCACCGGTAAAGCCCGTACAGCCATTCGTCGCGCCCTGCGCGAGGTTGACCGAGAGCGGTTCATCAAGCTGGGCAAAGAACTGGCGCGATCGGGATTTGAACATGTCGGGCGCAAAGCGACCGACAAGGCGCTGGACACTGCTGCCAAGCATCTGCGCCTGAAAGACCGGCATGAACTGTTGGCGCGCCTGGGCAGTGCAGAACTAACTGCCCATGATGTGGTCAGCGCCGTCTACCCGGAACTGACGCAGGATGATGGTGATGCCATTCCGATGCGCCGGGCCGTGATCGGTCTTGAGCCGGGGCAGAAGTTTGACCGCGCCCCTTGCTGCCAGCCATTGCCGGGTGAACGGATCGTCGGGATCACTTATCGCGGCAAAGGTGTTGTCGTGCATGCAATCGACTGCGATCGCCTGAGCGAATACGAGAGTGAGCCCAAACGCTGGGTCGATCTGCACTGGCACTCGGGAACTCACCCGGCTGTTTACGGGGCAACGATTGATGTTACGATTGGCAATGACGCAGGTGTGCTGGGTCGCATTTGTACATTGATCGGCGAGAAAAAGGCCAATATCTCGAACCTAGAATTTGTGGATCGCAAACCGGATTTTTACCGCCTGCTGGTCAACGTAGAACTGCGCGACCTAGAGCAGTTGCATTCGTTGATGTTGATGCTTGAGGCCGAAAGCGATGTTGCAGCGGTTGAACGTTTCAGAGACAGAGCTAAATCCGCAGTTGCGGCTGGCTGAGAAGGGGTGATCAGGAGTGGTATTCAAGCGCCGAGATCGACGCTCGCCTGTCCAGATCGCATCGGAATTCGTCTATCCTCGTGGTGGCTGGACCCGGGCCTTTCACTATGTGAAACACCGCGTCCGGCGATTGCCGGATTCACCTGAACGCATCGCCCGTGGGGTAGGGTTTGGAGTGTTTGCGGCCTTTACACCTTTTTACGGGCTGCATTTTGGCATTGCCGCCCTGGCTGCGCGATTGTTCAACGGCAATATGCTGGCTGCACTCAGCGGTACGTTTTTCGGAAACCCATTGACCTATGTGCCCATCGGGGTGGTTTGCCTTCAGACCGGGCATTTCCTGTTGGGCACCGAGTTTGAAGAGGGCGACACCCATGGGCTTATGGGGAAGTTCGCCAATGCGATCGGTGATCTCAAAGACAACCTGATTGCAGTATTCACCGACCGGGTGGCTGACTGGCACGGGCTGGGAATTTTCTACGACGAGGTTTTCTTTCCGTACCTGATTGGCGGCATTCTTCCCGGATTGCTGGCTGGGGTGGTTTGCTACTATCTCAGCCTGCCGCTGGTCCACACCTATCAGCAACGGCGTCGCGACAGGATCAAAAAGAAGTTTGAAGAAATCAAACGTCTGGCTGAATCCGAGGCTGCCGTTCCAGAGTCAAACCAACTAGGCTCGAGCCAGGATTTGGGAAAGGAATCAAAGGATGTCTGAGAACCGTTTGCGTCTCGGTGTGAATATCGACCATGTGGCCACAGTGCGGAATGCACGTGGTGGGGTCTATCCCGACCCTTTGCGCGCGGCCACGCTGGCCGAGCAGGCCGGTGCAGATGGCATTACTGCCCATCTGCGCGAAGACCGCAGGCATATTTCGGACGCAGATATTGACGGGTTGATGGAGGTTCTTTCGGTGCCTCTGAATTTTGAAATGGCAGCCACGCCCGAGATGCAACAAATCGCTTTGCGCCATAAGCCGCACGCGGTCTGCATCGTCCCCGAAAAGCGCGAGGAACGGACCACCGAAGGCGGGCTGGAAGTCGCGCGCGAAGAAAACAAACTGGCCCATTTCATTGCACCTTTGCGTGATGCGGGCTGTCGCGTGTCGATCTTTATCGCCGCCGACCGTCGCCAGATCGAGGCCGCGCATCGCATCGGGGCCGAAGTGATCGAACTGCACACAGGCGCCTATTGTGACGCCCATGCCGAAGGCAAACTGGATGAGGCAGCGCAAGAGCTGGAAGGCCTACGCGATATGTCCGCCTTTGCCCATTCGCTTGGCCTCGAAGTGCATGCCGGACATGGTCTGACATACGACACGGTCAAACCTGTCGCCGCTTTCCCCGAGGTGCGCGAGTTGAACATTGGTCACTTTCTGATTGGCGAATCGATCTTTTTGGGCATGACCCCCGCCATTCAGGAAATGCGCCGCCTGATGGATGAGGCGCGGGGATGATAACCTCGGGTTTCATAGCAATCTGGATCGCCTGGTTGATGGCCGGAGGCTCACCCGGTCCGGCAACCATGGGCATCGCCGGAACTGCAATGAACGAAGGCCGCCGCGCCGGTCTGGTCTTTGCACTGGGTATCTGTGCGGGGTCCGCTGCCTGGGGCATCGCCGCCGCGCTGGGCCTGTCGGCGATCATGCTAGCCAATGTCTGGGTGTTCGAAGTAATCCGCTATGTCGGTGTAGCCTATCTGGGCTGGCTAGCGCTCAAGGCCCTGAAACGGGCGCTGTCGTCGGATGAGATGGCGTTGGGCAACCCGGTCACCGGCTCGCTACGCACCATCTTTGCCAAAGGCGCGGCGATCCACCTGACCAACCCCAAGGCGATCCTCAGCTGGGGCTCGATTTACGCTATCGTTGCCCCGAATGACGCCAGCTTGTCGATGCTGCTTGGCTATTTCGGCCTACTCTACGCGGGCTCGCTGCTCATTTTCATCAGCTATGCATTCCTGTTCTCGTCTGAGCGCACAGTCCGCGCCTACCGCCGCGCCCGCCGCTGGTTCGATTTTGCCTTTGCCGGGTTCTTTGGGGTGGCAAGTTACAAGATTTTGACGGTTCGGTTGTCATGATCCTAGGCATCGGCACAGACCTCGCAAACATAGACCGCATTCAGGGCACGCTCGACAGGTTTGGTGACCGGTTCCGTAATCGCGTTTTTACCGACACTGAACAACGCAAGGCTGAACGCCGCGCCGACACAGCAGGCACATACGCCAAGCGCTGGGCCGCGAAAGAGGCGTGCTCCAAGGCGCTGGGCACCGGGCTTCGTATGGGGATTTCCTGGAAGGACATGGCTGTAACAAACCTTAAAACCGGCCAACCAGTGATGCATGTGACCGGTTGGGCGGCGGAACGGCTCAACGATATGACCCCCGAGGGTCATGCGGCGATCATCCACGTCACCCTAACCGATGACCACCCCTGGGCGCAGGCCTTCGTGGTGATCGAGGCGCGCCCAATTCGCGAACGCAGCGCTCTGTCTTGACTAACCCCGCCGCGCCGCGCATGTAGCACCCCAACAAACCAAGGACCGGAGAGCAGTATGGCCGAGGACGTCAAAACCGGAAATCCCGTGTGGGAGACGATCAAAACCATCGTCTATGCGCTGTTGATCGCGGGCGTTTTCCGTACCCTGTTCTTTCAGCCGTTCTGGATTCCGTCAGGGTCGATGAAACAGACCTTGTTGATCGGGGATTTCCTGTTCGTCAACAAAATGGCCTATGGATATTCCTATGCCTCTTGCCCCAGTCTGATTATTCCTAGCGCCGGCCTCAATATCGACGCCGAGGATGTCTGTGGCTGGATGCAAAGTGATGACAACACCCGTATCTGGGCCGGCGATCCCGAGCGCGGTGATGTGATCGTATTCCGTCATCCGGTAACGGGCCGCGATTATATCAAACGCCTGATCGGCCTGCCCGGCGATCGTATCCAGATCATCGAGGGCCAGATCATCTTGAACGGTACTCCGGTTCCGCAGCAACCCGATGGCGTCTTCACCGAGGTCGCGGCGCCGCAAGGTCCGCAAGGGTTGCGCCCGCGCTGTGAAAACGGCCCGGTTGGCCGTGGTGGCGTGTGTGAGAAATCCCGCATGATCGAAACCCTGCCCAACGGGGTGTCCTATGATGTGCTCAATATCGGTAATCAGGGGTCGGACAATACCGGCGTCTATACAGTGCCCGAAGGCGAATACTTCTTTATGGGCGATAACCGCGACAATTCCAGCGACAGCCGCCTGCCGCAATCGGCCGGGGGTGTCGGATATGTACCCTATGAAAACCTGATTGGTCGTGCAGATCGTATCATGTTCTCATCCGCTGGCCGGTCGATGCTGTTCTTCTGGACCTGGCGCGGAGACCGCTTCTTTAAGGCTGTGAATTGAAGCTTTCCGCCGAAATAAAGGCGTTTCAAAAACGTCTGGGGCATGAATTTGCCAACCCCGAGTTGCTGGTGCGCGCGTTGACCCATGGATCGGTATCCTCGGCCACGCGCCCGGACAACCAGCGGCTCGAGTTTCTGGGCGACCGGGTGCTGGGTCTGGTGATGGCGACGGCCTTGTTGGAAGCCGACAAAAAAGCGAGCGAAGGTCAGCTTGCACCCCGGTTCAATGCGCTTGTGCGCAAAGAGGCCTGTGCAGATGTGGCGCTGCAGATTGATTTGGGTGCTGTACTGAAACTGGGCCGATCTGAAATGCTGTCCGGAGGGCGGCGCAAACAAGCTTTGCTTGGCGACGCGATGGAGGCAGTCATTGCTGCGGTTTATCGCGACGCCGGTTTCGAGGTCGCCAGCGCCGTAATCTTAAAGCTCTGGGGTGATCGCATCCACGATGTCGAGGCCGACGCCCGTGACGCCAAAACGGCGCTTCAGGAATGGGCGCAGGCACGGGGCCAGAAACCGCCCAGCTATGTCGAAGTCAGACGTTCTGGCCCGGACCATGCGCCGGTCTTCACCATTGCTGCGCGTCTTCAGGACGGGGCGGAAGAGCAGGCAACAGCAGGGTCAAAGCGTCAGGCCGAACAGGCGGCTGCCAAGTCGTTGCTGGACCGTTTGCAGAATTAGTCTACCGGGTAAAAACAGTCTGTCTCCTGAGGGCTGGCCGGAAATGCCTATCGGTCGAACCCGGGTCATTTCCGGTGACGGGTCGCCCACCATACCCCACCCAATGCCATCCTGAACGCATGTGCCAAAGCTGCAAATCGCTCTGGTCCGCTGCCTCTTTCTGCGATAGGGAGGCCCATCTGCAAACAGGATCAAACCCCAGATGACGACACGCGCCGGATTTATCGCCCTGATCGGAGAGCCCAACGCAGGCAAATCCACCCTTCTGAATCGCATGGTCGGGGCCAAGGTCTCGATCGTGACACATAAGGTTCAGACGACCCGCGCCCGCATCCGGGGCGTGGCGATGGAAGGTGATGCACAGCTGGTCTTTGTGGACACGCCGGGCCTTTTCAAACCGCGTCGCCGTCTGGATCGGGCAATGGTGGCCGCCGCATGGGGCGGGGCCGCGGATGCCGATGTGGTTGTTCTGATGGTCGAAGCGCATCGTGGCATCACCGAGGGTGTAGAGCGCATCCTTGAAGGTTTGAATGAGATCGGGCAGGGCCGCACCGTCGCGCTGGCCATCAACAAGATCGACAGGGTGCAGTCCGAAGTTCTGCTGGCCCTGACCAGCGATCTCAACTCCCGCTATTCTTTCGCCGAGACATTCATGATCTCGGCCGAGAAGGGCCATGGCGTTGACGATCTGCGAAAATGGTTGGCGGGCGAATTGCCCGAGAGCCCGTGGCTATATCCGGAAGACCAGATCGCTGATCTGCCGTTGCGTATGATCGCGGCTGAAATGACACGCGAAAAGCTGACCCTGCGGCTGCATCAGGAACTGCCCTATCAGCTGACCGTCGAGACCGAGAATTGGGAAGAGCGCAAGGACGGGTCGGCAAAGATCGACCAAATAATCTATGTCATGCGCGACGGCCATAAAGGTATCGTTCTGGGCAAAAAGGGCGAGACCATCAAGGCCGTCAGCCAGGCGGCACGGGCCGAGCTGGAAGAGTTCCTTGATCGCAAGATCCACCTGTTCCTGCAGGTCAAAGTCCGGCCAAACTGGCTGGAGGAATCCGAGCGCTATTCGGAAATGGGTCTGGAATTCAAAGACGGAAACGCATGACGCGACTGACGGCAGACTTCTGGGTTCACGCCTATCTGGCACGGTTGCGATTTCAGGAAATACCGGCCTTTGTTGTGGCCCATGGTGACGACACAGCCGGCGCGGTTTTGATCAAGCTCAACACGTTGGACGGTCAGGCCACAGCCTTCCAGCGCAGCTTTGATCTGATGAGCGGTGAGCGCAAGTGGGTTGAACTCTCCTCTGGTCCCGAAGTCGATGTGGACGAGGCTATCCAACGCCAGCGCAGCTTTGACCCTGACCTCTGGGTGATTGAGGTCGAAGACCGGCAGGGGCGCCATTTGCTGGGTGAGGACGGTCTGGATTAGCGGTAGTAGCACAGACGCGGTGCAGGTCTCTGCCAAAGTTATGTCATAGGTCTTGGTAAGACGGTCCATTTTCGCTATTTGTATGCGTATTTAACGGATGGTGCTGAAACGGGTTGTTGCGGCATATGACAAGGATAGAGGTCTTACGTTGGCTGAAACATTTAGTCAGAAGTTCATAAAGTCAAACCTTGGTCTCGTGATGAAGCACTTCGAGGGCTTCATGGTATTTGTCGGCATTTTAGGCCCATTTGCCACGCTTCCACAGCTTGTGAAGCTCTTCTTTACCCACTCTCAACATGCGTCGGGCCAATCGCTGTTAACATGGTCGCTCTATGCGGCGTTGTCTTTGCTTTGGTTCATCTACGGTCTGATCGTCAAGAAGTTGCCCATCTATATTGGCAACGGCATTTCTATGGTGCTGAACCTTCTTATGGTACTGGGTATCCTGATCCACGCGGGGGTCACGTTCTGACCCAATAGGTCGACGATTTCCCGGTCTCTCTTGCAGTGGTCCCGGCTTTGCGTTCTTTTGCTCGGGCAGGACTGACCCCACAAGATTGGACACGCTTTGGACTGGCGCGACCACGGCATACTTCTGACCTCACGCCGCCATGGCGAAACGGCGGCAATTATCGAGGTCTTTACCGAAGGCCACGGTCGTCATGCCGGCGTCGTACGTGGTGGAACCAGCCGCAAGATTGCGCCGATCCTGCAGCCCGGGGCGCAATTAGATGTGCTTTGGCGCGCACGGCTCGAGGAGCATATCGGCACTTTTCAGGTCGAGCCCCTGCGGTCGCGGGCGGCGGCGGCGTTTTCGGGTAGGCTTGCGCTGGCCGGATTGAATGCGGTGGTGGCCCTGCTCTCGTTCTGTTTGCCTGAGCGCGAAGCGCATCCGCGCATCTATAAACAAACCGAACAGTTGATGGACCTGCTGGGTCAGGACGAAATTTGGGTGCTTGCCTATCTGCGGTGGGAATTGTCGCTGCTGGAAGAGCTGGGGTTTGGCCTTGACCTGACACGCTGTGCCGTGACCGGGGCGAACGATGGGTTGGTCTATGTTTCTCCGAAAACAGGCCGTGCGGTCAGTGCTGATGGGGCAGGGGACTGGGTGGATAGGTTGCTTCCCTTGCCACCTTGCCTACGTGGCGTGGGCGACGCGCCGGATACCGAATTGGTGCAAGGATTGTTGACCACCGGACATTTTCTAGAGAACCATGTCGCTCCGTCGTTGGGGAACAACCCTCTGCCCGGCGCACGGGCGCGGTTTATTGATCAGATCAATCGGCAGCTTTGAACACCATTTCCTGCCCGTCCTCATCGCGCAAAATCAGCAGGTTCCCTGATACTTCGGATTGGGTCATGACAAGCAAGGCGGCGAAATAGATCCCTTCTGCCTCAAGCCCGGCACAGGCGGCACGGGTCGCTGTCAGGCTGGTCAGCTCAAACCATGGATAGGGCGCGTTAAGCCTGCCCGTGTAGCTGTTGCAGGGGGCGTTGCCCGCTACTTTGCCTTCTTCCGGAAATCGCAATAAGGCACTGGCATTGTAGGGCTGACCGTTGATCTCTTGCAGGGCCCATTCCCGTTCGGCAGCACCATAGGCCGCAACGGTTTCATCCTTCTGACATTGGAGTAATCCGGAAAGGGAAAGCAGCATTATGTAACGCAACATGGCAGAATTCCTGAAATCAGCGAAGAACAGTTTCCTGGGCTTGGACGCATTGTTTTGAACCGACTAGGTAAAGGATCGGATACAATGCTGACCGTTGACTTGCAAAACATCTTGGACATATTGAAAGCGAATAACGGGCCTTTCCTAAGATTTGGGCAGTTAGGTGGAATTTTTACACCGGTATCTACGCCAGGTTTATTTGATTTTGACCTGATAGAATTGGAGCTTCGTAGTGAGCGGAAATGATGATGTTGGCATAGGGCGGATGCGACCTGTAACCAAGTTTTTTATGATTTTGATCTATGCCCTCTTTCTCTTCCTGCTGGTTGAACTGCTTTCGTATTTCACCGTGGTTTATGTGTATGACAACACGCTGGGCAATACGGCAGAGCGACATCTATACTCTTCGATCCGTGGTCACAAACTGAACCCAGACTATCAGCGAGGATTTGATACTGGCGGGCAGCGTATCCATTCCGATCAAGGGTTCCGCCACGATACGCTGATTGAACAGCCAAAACCCGACGACACGTTCCGCATTTTTCTGATGGGTGGCTCAACTGCTTATGCCATCGGATCGCAGGGCAGTATTTATCCTGACCACCCAACGCTCACCAATCAGGAAACGGTTGCGTATTTCCTGCAGCAGGACCTGCGCGAGCGGTTGGGCGATCAGATGCCCGGTGTGACGATTGAAGTGATCAACGCCGGAGTTGTTGCGTATCACAGTTTTCAACATGTGTTGTACCTGTACGAGACGCTATATGAGTACAGCCCTGACATGATTGTGTTTCTGGATGGCCACAATGATTTTTACAATGTTGGGGTCGACAATCCGGTCCAAAGTTATGCTTACTCGTCCGCACGCATGATTGACGCCTTGAATGATCGCAAACCCTTCTTTTCAGCCTATGCGTTCCTGCGGTACCCGGCGCAGTATTCCTATACCTTCAAACTGGCTTCGAAATTTACGCAAGGCTTGTTCGACCGCTATGAAATCCCCAAAAATATCACGTATGGGGATGTTACCGCCTTGCAAAGAGACTTTTCAGCAGAGCTTGCGCAGACTGCAAAGGTCGGTTTTTTGCGCAATTACAAGCTGATCGAGACATTCGGTGATTATCATGGGTTTTGCTATCACGTCTTTTTGCAGCCTGAGGTCGTCTATGAGGACACCAATGTCCTAAGCGAGACCGACCGCGAAATCGCCCAGCTCACGCGGGATTGGTACAAGCCGGGACGCGAAGATCTGATGCATCGCGCGCGGGTCGATTTCCCTGCTTTGTTTGAAGAGGCCAATGTGCCTTTCACCGATATTGCCGAGATCGGCGGCTCCCTCCACAAAGACAAGGTGCTGTATGTCGATTACACGCATCTGACGCCCGAAGGGTCAAAGCTGGTGGCTGCGCGGATGTTGCCCGTGGTGGCAGAACGGATCAGCCAGTGTAAGACCCCGTCCTAAACTCAGTAGGGTTGCTCTCCGTTTAGCAAAGCGGTGCGCACCTCCATGCGGGTACGCCAGTTGTATCGCGTATCTTCGCGCGTTGGCGCCCATGTCAGCGCGCCACTGTTGCGCCATGGGTCAAGGACGATGCCCTCGAACATCGTGTCGCCCTTTGCGCTGATCACTGCGGAATGGTGGATGATCCTCAGCGGCGTTGGCGGTGATGTAGCCCAGTGCATTTCCAGGGTGCGGAAGTTTTCGGCCCTTAAACGGCTGGTCATCGCTTCGGCCCAGTCGTTGCACAGGCCGCGCTCACGAAATCCGTTGATGACCTTGGCGTTGTGGATGATGGCCGGGTCGGTGACCTGCCATTCTCGGGCCAGACGCTGCGAATAGGTATAGGCAATGGTGGCCGCCTTCTGTGCCTCGGCTGGATCAACCTTAGGGCCCATAGAACGGATGGCGAGCGCCAGCTCGTCTATGTCGTTCTGCGTTGCGGTCGGTTGAGGGGTGGCACAGCCGGCAAGGGCCAGTGCCGCAAGCGTGGCCAGAAGGACAAGAATGGATCGGGTCATGTGTTCGCCGCTGGTTCGTGATCAATCGCTGATCTACCGGGATAATCGACGCAGTGATAGGGGGAAGTTTGTGCTGCGGCTGGTCATGGTCGAGCGTGGACATCAGGGCAGGTATCAATAATAATACTGGGAACAGAAGATTGTAGTATTGCGGGCAAAAAAACCCGGCGCGTGCGCCGGGTCGAGTTGGGGAAACAGGATTGCCGTAACAGGTCAGCCCAGCAGACGCCGCGCGATCACCTGTGCCTGAATTTCGGCAGCCCCTTCAAAAATATTGAGAATACGTGCGTCACACAGCACGCGACTGATCTTGTATTCCAGTGCAAAGCCGTTGCCGCCGTGGATCTGCAGGCCGTTATCGGCAGCAGCCCAGGCCACGCGGGCGCCCAGCAGCTTGGCCATCCCGGCCTCAAGATCGCAGCGATGACCGTTGTCTTTTTCCCAAGCCGAGAAATAGGTCAGCTGTCGTGCGATCATGATCTCGACCGCCATCATCGCCAGCTTGCCGGACACGCGGGGGAAGTTGATCAGCGACTTGCCGAACTGTTTGCGGTCCTGCGCGTATTGCATGGCGATGTCCAGCGCGCTTTGGGCCACACCGATGGCGCGGGCCGCGGTCTGGATGCGGGCGGATTCGAAGGTTTCCATGAGCTGTTTAAAACCCTTGCCTTCTTCGCCACCCAAAAGGTTCTCACCCTTGACTTTGAAGCCATCAAAGCCGAGCTCGTATTCCTTCATGCCGCGGTAACCCAGCACTTCAATCTCACCGCCAGTCATGCCGGGGGTGGGGAAGGGGTTCTCGTCCGTTCCAGGTGTTTTTTCCGCCAGGAACATCGACAGGCCGCGGTGATCGGTACTGTCGGGGTTGGTGCGGGCTAGCAGGGTCATCACATGGGTCCGCGCCGCGTGGGTGATCCAGGTTTTATTGCCGGTGATCTGGTAATCGCCGTTCTCATCCTTGACGGCGCGGGCGCGCAGACTGCCAAGGTCCGAACCTGTGTTGGGTTCAGTGAATACGGCGGTCGGCAAAATCTCGGCGCTGGCGATTTTAGGCAGCCAATTGGCTTTTTGCTCGTCTGTGCCGCCTGCGATGATCAGCTCGGCCGCAATTTCGGACCGGGTACCCAATGAGCCAACGCCGATATAGCCGCGCGACAGCTCTTCCGAGACCACACACATAGAGGCTTTGGACAGGCCAAATCCGCCGAACTCTTCGGGGATGGTCAGACCAAATACACCCATCTCGGCAAGCTCCTCGATGATCTCCATCGGGATCAGCTCATCCTTAAGGTGCCAATCATGGGCGTTTGGTTCGACTTTTTCCTGGGCATAGCGGCGGAACTGGTCGCGGATCATTTCCAGTTCTTCGTCCAAACCGGAAGCGCCAAACATTGTAGCACCGGCCTGATCTTCCATCAGCTGAACAAGACGCGTACGGGCGGCCTGAGAGTTGGCCTGCGCCATTAGTGTCTGCACTTCTGCGCATTGAAAACCGGACAGGGCGTCCCAGCCCAATCCCATATCCTGAAGGCGCAGAACCTCACCCTGGTTCATCGGGATGCCGCCCGCGACCTGGTGCAGGTATTCACCAAAGGCGATCTGGAGCAGCAACTGTTCGATCTCACCGAACTTTCCGTCTGCCTCCAAGGCTTCGGCCCAGCGTTGCATTTGTTGCAGTGACTGATTGTACGTCGCCAGCCAGGCCAGGCCATGAGCGGCGGTCTGATTGGCCTCGATCAGAGCGCCGGACACGCGACCATCTTCTGTCACCATCGCGCGGACCGACTCGCGGGCGCGTTCGAATACGGTGTCCACGGCGGGCAGAGCCGCACGTGTCAGCGTTAGAAGCTCGGGCAAAATCGCGGATGTAATCATCTGGGTCATATCCTGTCCGTCATGGGCCATGAATCAGCTTTCTCCTAAAGTCGTCTGGTCATATCATGCTGCACGTGCAGCGCAACAAAAATACGAATTATGCGACTAAAAAGTTCTAAAGTTGCTTGATCATTTTTGCAGTGCAGCACCTGTCAGGAGTGATATCAGGGAGCCATGACGTTGTTTTCTATGCTCTCTGCCCAAGAACTGCTGCTGGCCTGTGGGGTTGCCTTCATTGCCGGTTGGGTCAAAGGCATGGTCGGGTTTGCCATGCCAATGGTTCTGATCTCGGGGCTGAGCATGTTCCTTTCGCCGGATATGGCGATCGCGGGGCTTATTCTGCCAACCCTGGTGACAAATGGGGTGCAGGCATTGCGCGGGGGTGTTCCGGCCGCCGTGTCCTCGATCCGTCAGTTCCGTGTATTTCTGGTTGTCGGGTTGGTGTTTCTGCTGATTGGTGCTCAGTTGGTCAGCGCTGTGCCAGCATCAACTTTTTTGTTGATGATTGGCATCCCGGTGACAGTCTTTGCATTGATCCAAGTATTGGGTCTGCGTCTGAAATTGGCCAGCCCATCTGCCCGAATAGAGGCCATGATCGCCGCGGTTGCAGGCTTTGTCGGGGGGATGTCTGGAATTTGGGGACCACCAACCGTTGCCTATCTGACCGCCTTAAACACCCCGAAAGCGGTGCAGATGCGTGTGCAGGGGGTCATCTATGGTTTGGGGGCGTTGGCGTTGCTGTTCGCGCATATGGGCTCCGGGATTTTCCGCGCCGAAACCGCTCCGTTCTCGGCTGCTCTGGTGCTGCCGGGGCTGGCGGGCATGTGGGTGGGGTTGCAACTGCAGTCGCGCATAGATCAGGCGCTGTTTCGCAAGATCACCCTGTTCGTGCTGCTTATCGCAGGGCTGAACCTGTTGCGGCGCGGGCTGATGGGCTAGGCACGCCGATCTATCGCGCGCAGCGTGAAATAGAGCCCCAGCATCAGAAAGAACAGGCCCGAGATATCGCCGATCAGGAAGGCGATATATTCCAACCCACCGCTGCCAAAAGCCAGATTGGTCAGCACGGACACCAATATTGACGTGACGATCCCGACCCCCATGACGCAGGACCAGCATGGTTTGCGGTCCGGGTGGGGAAACAGATCGAAGCCGACCCATTTGCATAGGTAAAATACAGCAGGAACGGTTGTGACGGCGATTGCAATGGCGGCCAGACGGTTGGGCAGGAAGACGTCGCTTCCGCCGAGAAAGGCAAACACTAGAAAGACACCGGGCAAGAGCGCAAAAATCGCCCGCCACCCCAACAACCAAGCAGAGAGCACACGCACACCATGCGGGAGAAACAGCAGGCTGGCCTTGCTGGGATATTCGGGGAAGAAAACGTTCTGCAGTGGCATCAGAACCTCGAACGTAAGGAACGAGGCAATCACGTAGGCCAGTGAGGCAAAGAACGTTTCAGAGGCCCATCTGCGCACGGCGGTCAGCCAGCAATGCGCAGATCAAACGCTTTACTACTTAGGCGCATGCACAACATACCGTCCACGGTTCGCGCTACCGCTTTGTGACAAATACCCCTTCTGCACCAGCGACTTCAGCGCACGAAAAAAGGTCGGGCGCGAGACGCTTTGCACAAGCGTGTGTTCAATCAACCCAAATGTCCGAACTTCCTGGTCAGCTTTGGACAGTTCTTCGGCGGCGTAATAGATATCGCGCTCTACCGGTGAGAGTTGTTCCAGCCCCAACGTGCGCTCCATGCTTTGCATCAGTTTGCGCAGTTCGGTCAGTTTTAAGATTTCAGTCATTTCGTTACCTGTCGTTTCCCATGTCACGCGCTGCGACAAAGCAGCGGTATGAGACGAACTGAAATCTGAATGTTCAGAAAGTCTCATATTGACACTCATCCCCATTGGCATACACTTGCTATCTGATTAGGATTCTCAATTCGCGAATGTGAGTGCGCGGCTGAGTTACCCAAGGTATTTTTGAACAACGCCCGGCGCGATTGCGTCGGGCGAATTTGTCTTAATGACATCATTGGATAGCTTAAACCGGCAAATCGGGCAACGAATTTGTAAGGACACCTTACGTTAGACGTATAAGGACGATTGCCAACAGATGTGCTGTCCGAAAAAAGGGGAGAGGTTTGCCCCCCCTTTTGCAACATTAGCCGATTGCTACGGCTTTGATGTCTTCGTCGATGAAAGGCAGATACTGCTCAAAGTTTTCAGCAAACATCTGAACCAGCTTCTCAGCCTGTTTATCGAAAGCGGCCTGGTCGTCCCAGGTGCGACGCGGATCCAGCAGAACTTCGGCGACACCGGGGACGGAAACCGGCACATCAAAGCCAAAATTCGCATCCTTGCGGAATTCCGCATCCCGAAGCGATCCATCCAGAGCGGCAGTCAGCAAACCGCGGGTCGCACGGATCGGCATCCGGCTGCCAACGCCATAGGCGCCGCCAGTCCAGCCGGTATTCACCAGCCAGCAGGTCGCGCCGTGCTGGGCGATCTTGTCGCGCAGCAGGTTGCCATAGACTTCTGGGCGACGCGGCATGAACGGCGCGCCAAAGCATGTCGAGAATGTGGGTTGGGGCTCGGTCACGCCGCGCTCTGTGCCAGCAACCTTCGAGGTGAAGCCCGACAGGAAGTGGTACATCGCCTGAGCGGGGGTCAGCCGCGCAATCGGGGGCAGAACACCAAACGCGTCACAAGTCAGCATGATGATGTTCTTCGGATGCCCGCCCAACGCGCTTTTCGAGGCATTGGAGATATACTCGAGCGGATAGGCGCAACGCATGTTTGCGGTCAGCGAGTCATCTTCGAAATCCAGCTCCTTGGTCTCGGGATCGAAAACCATATTCTCGATCACGGTGCCGAATTTGCTGGTGGTTGCATAGATCTCGGGTTCGGCCTCGGCGTTCAGGTTGATCGTCTTGGCATAGCACCCGCCCTCGAAGTTGAAAGTGCCACGGTCTGACCATCCATGTTCGTCATCGCCAATCAAGGTGCGGGCCGGATCAGCGGACAGGGTGGTCTTGCCAGTTCCCGAGAGGCCAAAGAAGACTGCGGTATCAACGGGATTGCCGACCGCGTGGTTCGCCGAGCAATGCATCGGCATCACGCCTTTTTCGGGCAGCATGTAATTCAGCAGGGTGAAGACGGACTTCTTGTTTTCACCGGCATATTCTGTGCCGCCGATCAGAATCAATTTGCGGTCGAAGTTCAGTGCGATCACTGTCTCGCTACGGCAGTTGTGCTTGGCCGGATCAGCCTGGAAGCTGGGACAGTTGATGATTGTGAAATCCGCGATGAACTCATCCAGGTCTTCACGATCCGGGCGGCGCAGCAAGTGACGGATGAACAGATTATGCCATGCCAGTTCGGTGACCATGCGCACGTTGATCGAATAAGCGGGGTCGGCGCCACCGACCAGATCCTGCACAAAATAGTCACGACCCTTCATGTGCTCGATCATATCGACATAAAGCGTTTCGAAACCCTCGGGACTCATCTCGGCGTTGTTTTCCCACCAGATCGAATCGGCGACACTGTCGGTGCGGACAACATGTTTGTCCTTGGGAGAACGGCCAGTGAACTTGCCGGTACTGACAAGAAAAGCTCCGCCATTGCCAAGTGTACCTTCACCCCGCTTGAGGGCTTCTTCAATCAGTGCCGGTTCCATGAAGTTGTAATAGACATTGCCCAGACCCTCGATGCCCTGATCTTCGAGGCGGAATTGCGGGTTCACCCGTCCAGATGTCATGTGTGTCTTCTCCTGTGGCGGCGCGGCGGCAGATTGGCCAAGGTGCGCTCTTGGGGCAGTGTACCGGGAAAACCGGCGATTGGGCGGGTCTTATCATGGTCGTTTAGGGCGTGAACAGGACGGTTTGGCGCAGTTAGCGCAACCAAGTTCAGGTTTAGCGCCACCATGTTTTTTCTGCCGGAAATACAGACACTTTTCGAAGACCATTAACGGCTTTTTTGCCGCATGTGTGTGACAACAATCGCACGATTCGTAGATGGCGATTGATTCGCGGCCATAAAAACGACAAAAATGCCCTACAAATAAGCGAATTGTTTCGTATGAGAGCAGGAATAGGGGTTAACCCGATGTCAAAGATTGCACTGGTGGATGACGACAGGAACATTCTGACGTCCGTATCCATGACGCTCGAAGCCGAGGGTTTCGAGGTAGAAACGTATAACGACGGGCAGGCTGCTCTGGATGCGTTTAACAAGAAGCTGCCCGATATGGCAGTGCTGGATATCAAGATGCCGCGTATGGATGGCATGGATTTGCTGCAGCGACTGCGGCAGAAGACTCAGATGCCGGTGATCTTTCTGACTTCGAAAGATGACGAGATCGACGAAGTTCTGGGTTTGCGCATGGGTGCTGATGATTATGTCAAAAAGCCCTTTTCGCAACGGTTGCTGGTAGAACGGATACGGGCCTTGCTGCGCCGTCAGGAAGCGACCTCGGGTGATCCCGTGGCTGCCAACACAGGCGACGCCAAGGTGATGGAACGGGGCGAATTGCGGATGGACCCCTTGCGCCACGCGGTGAGCTGGAAGGGATCGGATGTCTCTTTGACAGTGACCGAGTTCTTGCTACTGCAGGCCTTGGCGCAGCGTCCGGGATTTGTCAAAAGCCGCGATCAGCTGATGGATGTTGCCTATGACGATCAGGTCTATGTAGATGACCGCACGATCGACAGCCACATCAAGCGTCTGCGCAAAAAGATGCGCGCTGCTGATCCGGAGTTTTCGGCCATCGAAACGTTGTATGGTATTGGGTATCGGTACAACGAAGAATAAGCGTGGCCTAAGTTAAGGGGTTACTGGGTCTCGTGCGCGATACTGAGCAAGAAAACGAGTTACGCGACGGTGACGTCGTTCTTGGGGATGACTGGGTCATCCCCCAGAGCGACGATTCCGCCGAACTCAGGGCCACACGCGGCCGCCGCAATCTGTTTTCTCTGCGGGGCTCGCCTCTGGCGCGCAAGATCATCACATTCAACATGATTGCATTGGTGATTCTGGTCACCGGATTGCTATATCTGGATAATTCGCGAGAAGAACAGGTGCAGCAAACCGCCCGGAACCTGGTTGGTGATGCGCAGTTGGTCAGCAACGTATTTGAAACCCAGCTGCGACAGAATGTGACTGGCATTACCCGCGACGCGGCCATCCTGGATGTCAAAGATACGTTGGCTGGTCTCAGCCTGCCGGTCGGCGGTGAAGTCTTTGTTTACGATGCTCGTGGGACGCTGATTGGTTGGACGCGCGGCGCGCCTGCGGTCTCAGAGATGCCGGTCATGCTGCGCTCAGAAGCTGATGCGCAGACTGGAAGCACACTGATCAGTGATGCCTTGAACGCGGTCTGGACCGGGCTGTCCAAAGTGTTCAAGCAAGATGAAACCAGCGAAGCGCCAACCTTGGCCCAACGCGTTCAGGCCATAATTCCACAGGCGCTGACCGGGCATATTCAGGTTCAGGCGGTTCAGGATGACGCAGGCGAAACGGTTATCGTTGCTGCGGCCCCGATCCAACTGGATGGAAAGCCCGTTGGCGCGGTTGCCATGGCCGGTCCCGCCGGAGAAATCGACGCATTGGCCCGCCGTGATCAAGAGCGGATCCTGCGCATGTTCGTCGTGGCACTATTGGTGTCCGTCGGATTGAGCCTTGTCCTTGCATCGACCATCGCCAACCCGTTAGCCGACCTGGCATCCGCCGCCGAGATGGGCAAAGACCGCGGTGCGGGGGTCAACCCGGGCCGCATCCGCATCCCCGATCTGAGCGCGCGACCGGACGAAATCGGACGACTCAGCCGAGCTTTGCGCGGCATGGTTACCGCGCTGTACAACCGGATTGATGCAAACGAACAATTCGCGGCAGATGTGGCGCATGAGATCAAAAACCCCCTAGCCAGCCTTCAATCCGCTGTGGGCACGTTGCGCATGGTTAAAAGAGACGACCAGCGCGACAAGCTGATGGGGGTGATCGAACATGATGTCCGTCGGCTGGATCGTCTGGTCAGCGACATTTCGAACGCCTCGCGCCTGGATGCCGAACTGGTCAAGGAGGAAGAGCAGCCATTTGATTTGTTGAACCTGATCGGAAACCTCGGTCAGTATCTGGGCGAGGATGCGCGCGCCAAGGGAATCGATTACATCACTGATCTGCCGCCCGAACCAATCACCGTGACCGGGCTTGAGGCGCGATTGGCGCAGGTGTTCGTAAACCTGATCACCAATGCGATTTCCTTCTGCGAAGAAAGCGATGCCATACGTGTGTGGGTACGCCGGCGCGAGGATCGGGTTCTGGTCGTTGTAGAAGACACCGGCCCAGGCATCCCCGAGCAAGCCCTGACCAAAGTGTTCAAACGGTTCTATTCCCAGCGACCAGCCGAGCATTTCGGCAATAATTCGGGGTTGGGTCTGGCAATTTCCAAGCAGATCGTCGAGGCGCATGGCGGGGTGATTTGGGCCGAAAATATCCGCCCGACCGAAGCGGACATAACATCAGACCCTCAAGGCGCGCGATTTGTCGTGGGCCTGCCGGTTTGATGCGGTGAGCACGTCCGCACTCTCCTCTGTTGAACACCATGATACTGCTATCGTTCACGCCTCTTGCGTCGCGGTAGCAGACCGTGCTGTTTTGATTGTGGGGCCTTCGGGCACCGGGAAATCAGCGCTGTCTTTGCAGATGATGGCGTTGGGGGCCGATCTGGTCGCGGACGATCGGGTTCGGTTGTATATGGATGGCAATCTCGCCCTGGCAGAGGCGGCTCCAAATATCGGTGGACTGATCGAGGCAAGAGGTCTTGGCCTGTTGCGGGCAGTCTCTGTTGGGCCGGTGCCAGTTGGCTTTGTGGTGGACATGGCGCAAGAAGAACCCGCGCGCCTGCCAGAACCCCGTTCAATTCTTATCCTGAGGCAAACTGTTCCCTTGCTTCGGGGCGCTGGCGTCTCCAGTTTACCAGCAGCGCTCTTGCTACTGATGAAAAACGGGTGCGCAGACCCGGAATGGCCCAATCAATGACGACCCAAAGACGCATCGTACTTGTCACCGGCCCATCCGGCGCAGGCCGGTCCACCGCAATCCGTGTGTTAGAGGATCTGGGATTCGAGGCCATCGACAACCTTCCCATGGGTCTTTTACTGCGTCTATTAGACGGGCCAAAAACCGACCGTCCCATGGCGCTGGGTATTGATGCACGCAACCGCGATTTTTCCACGATTGGCGTCATCGAATTGCTGGCTAAGCTTCGGTGGATGGAACAGGTTGACCTGACCACGCTTTATCTCGATTGCAGCGATGAAGTCCTTCTGCGCCGGTATTCGGAAACCCGCAGACGTCACCCGGTGTCTGCGGATGCGAGTCCTGAAACCGGAGTGCGCCAGGAAAAAGAGTCGCTGGCCCCAATTCGTGAACTCGCAGATACGTTGATCGACACCACGCCACTGAATGTTCACCAACTGCGCGAAGAGGTTGAGCGCTGGTTTGCACCTCAGGGTGGGCGGCATCTGGCGGTAACCATCGAATCATTTTCCTATAAGCGTGGTTTGCCTCGCGGATTGGATATGGTCTTTGACTGCCGTTTTCTCACCAACCCGTACTGGCGTCCCGAGCTTCGGGCCGAAGATGGTCGCAATTCGGATGTGGCGAGCTATATTCAAACCGACGCGAACTATGCGCCTTTCTTCGAAAGGGTGGTTGACCTGCTGACTTTGTTGTTGCCCGCCTACCGGGCCGAGGGCAAAGCCTACCTGTCCGTGGCCTTTGGCTGTACCGGAGGGCAACACAGATCGGTTGCAATGGCCGAAGCGGTTGCAAAGGCCCTTGCAGAGGGGGGGCAGCAAGTGGCAATTAGGCATCGCGAAATGGAAAGACGATCGTTGAATGTGAGGCCGGATTGATCGGGATCGTACTCGTAGCACATGGTGGGCTGGCCAAAGAATATTTGGCCGCGATGCAGCATGTGGTCGGCAATCAGCCCGGCCTGGCCGCGATCTCGATCGAGGCCGATCATGATCGCGAAGCGAAGCAATCGGAAATCTGTGCGGCCGCCGACAGTGTTGATGTTGGTGACGGTGTTGTCGTCGTGACCGATCTGTTTGGCGGAAGCCCGTCGAATCTCAGCCTGCGTGCCTGCGCGCCGCAGGATCGCCGTATCCTTTACGGCGCAAATCTTCCCATGTTGATAAAACTGGCCAAATCCCGCCACCTGCCGATTGGCGAAGCCGTACGGCAGGCAATGGAAGCTGGACGTAAGTATATCAATGCGCAAAATGTGACGTTTGACGAGAACCGGACAGATAAAGAATGACCACCCGAAGCTTGAAAATTATCAATGAAAAGGGCCTGCATGCCCGCGCCTCGGCCAAGCTGGTCGAGTTGGTAGAAGGGTTCGACGCTCAGGCCGAGGTGTCGAAAGACGGGCTTTCCGCATCCGGTGACAGCATTATGGGTCTTTTGATGTTGGCAGCGTCTCGTGGAACGACTATTGACGTCGAGACGTCCGGACCGGATGCTGAGGCGTTGGCTGATGCGTTGGAGACTCTGGTGAACGACAAGTTCGGAGAAGGTTTCTGACCGCACCCGCCGTGATACGAAGAACGGGATAACCAGGAATTGGCGGAAACAACGCACGAGACCAAGACAGGCCCGGTGGTGGATGGGACCAAGGACCAGGGCGAGATCTATGATCGTAAGACCCTGACCTACGCAAACTCGTTCGACGACCCTTGGACTGCAACAGCGATCCGCACCATTGAATGGTGTACGGGTAAGTTGACCATTTTGGGTATGGTTAACAAGTTCGAGAAGCAGAATGAACAATTCCGCGGCCAACGGTTCTGGGCAGGTGCGCTTAACATAATGGGCATCGACCTGACCACGCCAGAGGAACAGATCGCGCGTATTCCGAAAACGGGGCCCGTGGTCGTCGTAGCCAACCATCCCCATGGCATGGTCGACGGCATGATTCTGGCAGAGCTGATCGGCAGGGTCCGCAGCGACTATCGGATCTTGACCCGTTCGGTTCTGACAGGTTTGGACGAGGCGGCGACGTCGTTCATGATTCCGGTGCCCTTCCCGCACGATCCCGAGGCACAGGCCAAGATGCTTGAGATGCGCGGCAATGCGATGGAGCATCTGAAAAACGGGGGCGTTGTGGCCTTGTTCCCTTCAGGCGTCGTGATGTCTTCGGATGACTGGTTCGGGCCGGTGATCGAGCGTGAGTGGAACGTGTTCACGGCCAAAATGATCCGTCGATCCGGCGCGCAGGTCCTGCCGATCTTTTTCCCTGGCAGGAATTCGCGTGCCTACCAGATCGCCAACAAGCTTTCTGCGATTCTGCGCCAGGGTTTGTTGCTGCACGAGATCGTTCGATCCTGCAACAAACCGCAATCCCCGGTGATCGGAGAACCGATCTCGGATGAGGATATGCAGCTGCTGGAACGAGATCCGCGCGGCTTTATGGCTTGGCTCAGAAAACACACGCTGGGTCTGGGGCAGGCAACCAAGCTCTGAACTGCAATTTCACCTGATCAGGACAATCTCGTGGCTGCGCCCGGATGAATTCCGGGCGGTGGCCTTTACCGGGTCGGCACTGGGGCATCGCCCCGATAGTCATAAAAACCACGCTGCGTTTTACGTCCCAGCCAGCCCGCTTCGACATATTTCGTTAACAGCGGGCAAGGGCGATATTTGGTATCGGCCAATCCATCATGCAGCACGTTCATAATGGCCAAACAAGTGTCTAGGCCGATAAAGTCAGCCAGTTCTAGCGGTCCCATCGGGTGGTTTGCGCCCAATTTCATCGATTGGTCAATCGACTGAACATTCCCCACGCCTTCATACAGGGTGTATACGGCCTCGTTGATCATCGGCATCAGGATGCGGTTGACAATGAAAGCCGGGAAATCTTCGGCGCTGGCGGCGGTTTTGCCCAGGCGGTCTACAACGGCCTTACAGGCAGCAAATGTTGGTTGATCCGTAGCAATGCCCCGGATCAGTTCAACCAGTTGCATCACCGGAACTGGGTTCATGAAGTGAAAACCCATAAAGCGTTCGGGCCGGTCTGTTCGGCTCGCCAGACGTGTGATCGAAATAGATGACGTATTTGACGTCAGGATTGTATGCGGTTGCAGATGTGGCAGCAAACTTTCGAAAATGGCTTGTTTGACGGTCTCACGCTCGGTTGCGGCCTCGATCACCAGGTCAGTCTGGCCCAGCTGTGGCAGCTCCATTGTAGTCGTGATGCGTTTCAGCGCGGATTGCATCTCCTCATCCGAAATTTTTCCGCGCGATGCCTGGCGCGCCATATTTCCTTCAATCGTCGCCATGGCGCTGTTCAGCGCGTCCTGGCTAACGTCGTTCAGCAGAACGTCATATTCCGCCAAAGCCAGTACGTGGGCGATACCATTGCCCATTTGGCCTGCGCCAATCACTCCGACTGATTTTACATCCATTTTTTGATGCCTCTGTGCCACGGGGTAGGATGACACTATCGGCAGATCGGGGCGGGCGGCAAGGGGATCAGACCGTTCGACTTTGCTTCAAATGCGCACATTAGGAGATTCTCAAGACTTGCGGCTGCAAGATGGCATCCGGGTGAAAATTGGGTGAGTGATATGAGCTATCATCAAGCTGGCTCGGGGCGACTCGAGCATGACGTGTGCCAATACGGTGAATCACGATTGTGGTTTCGTGGGCCAATGCGTTCGCTGGAGACGTCATTTGTGGCCTGCGCAGGTGGGACCGAAACATTCGGGCGATTCGTCGAGCAGCCATTCGCGGCAGTTCTCGAAGAGAGGTTGGACAGACGATGCCTGAATTTCGGAAGTCTTTTTTGCGGCGTAGATGCGCTGTGCGATGACACGGAGTTGAGGGGTTTACTGAACCAAGCAGAGCTCTGCTTGGTGCAGCTTAGCGACATATTGGGGCAGTCCAATCGATTCTACCGGGTTCATCCCCGACGCAACGACCGTTTTCTGGCTCCGACAGAGGATCTGAAATCTCTCTATCCCGAGATCGACTTTGCTGATGTCCATTTCGTACATCACCTGATGATTTTGTTGCAGGGCCGCAATGATGCGCGGTTCGAGGTAATCGCAGAAGAGCTGCGACGGAATTGGATCGACCGCATTGGGGGGCTTGTTGAGGCGCTTGAAGCGCCTGTTGTCTTGTTGAATTTGCAGGTCCTGCGTGAGGCAGAAAGTGATCAGCCCAAGCACGGTGCTGATATTCGGATCACGCCACAGATGATCGAGGCCCTGCGCCCTCTCAGCGCCGAGATCGTTGAGGTGACGGTCAGCGTGTCGGGGCAGTCCGATGAGCTTGAAGATATGCTGTTTGGAACACTGCAACAGCCCATGGCGGAACATATGATAGGTCCTGCGGCACACAGGTCGATTGCTGACGCCTTGGTCGGTCCGATCAGAAACCTGCAATGAAAAGGGCCCGCCGATGGCGGGCCCAATGCAAGATTCTTCGTGGAAAAGTCTAGCCCGTTGATCAGCCGAGTTTCTCGGTCAGTTCCGGAACGGCCTGGAACAGGTCGGCGACCAGACCGTAATCGGCAACCTGGAAGATCGGCGCTTCTTCGTCTTTGTTGATCGCCACGATGATTTTCGAGTCTTTCATACCTGCCAGATGCTGAATCGCACCCGAGATGCCGACAGCGACATACAGATCCGGGGCAACAACCTTGCCGGTCTGACCCACCTGCCAATCGTTCGGAGCATAGCCCGAGTCGACTGCGGCGCGCGATGCGCCAACTGCGGCCCCCAGCTTGTCAGCGAGACCTTCGATCAGCTTGAAGTCCTCTTCAGAACCGACACCACGGCCACCCGACACAACAACGCCAGCCGAAGTCAGCTCGGGGCGGTCGCTTGTAGCTACCTTGTCTTCGACCCAGGACGATAGGCCGGGGTTCTCGCCGACCGAGATGGTCTCAACGGCTGCCGAGCCATCTTCGCCCGCAGCATCAAAACTTGCGGTTCGGAAAGTGACGACTTTTTTGGCGTCCACAGATTTGACGGTCTGGATCGCGTTGCCCGCATAGATTGGGCGTTCGAAGGTCGAGCCGTCGACGACACCGGACGCGTCCGAGATGACCATGACGTCCAGCAGCGCGGCAACGCGCGGCATAACGTTCTTGGCATCGGTGGTGGCGGGGGCAACGATGTGCTCATAACCATCAGCAAGACCTACGATCAGCGCAGCAGTGGATTCTGCCAGGCGATGGCCCAGCGATTCGTCCTCGGCGACCAGAACCTTTGAGACGCCGGTGATCTTGGCGGCAGCTTCACCGGCAGCAGCAGCGGAACCGCCTGCGGCCAGAACGGTTACATCACCCAGTGCCTTTGCTGCGTTTACAGCTTTGGCGGTTGCGTCCAGCGCCAGTTCACCATTGTTGACTTCGGCGAGAAGAAGAACAGCCATTACACAGCCCCCGCTTCTTTGAGTTTCGCGACAAGCTCGTCTACCGAGCCGACGATGATGCCAGCGGCACGTGCCTGTGGTTCTTCGGTTTTGACGACTTCCAGGCGCGGCGAGACGTCGACGCCGTAATCAGCGGCGGTTTTCTCGTCCAGCGGCTTTTTCTTCGCCTTCATGATATTGGGCAGCGACGCGTAACGGGGCTCGTTCAGGCGCAGGTCCACGGTCACGATTGTCGGCATTTTGACGCTGATGGTTTGCATGCCACCATCGACTTCGCGAGTGATCTTTGCGCTGTCGCCGTCGATGTCGATGTCGGACGCAAAGGTGCCTTGTGACCAGCCCAAAAGTGCTGACAACATCTGACCAGTTGCATTCATGTCGTTGTCGATAGACTGCTTGCCGCAAAGAACGATACCGGGCTGCTCTTCCTCGACCACTTTGGCCAGGATCTTGGCAACGGCCAGGGGTTCGATGTCCTGGTGGACATCATCTGCAGCAATGACCAGGATGGCACGGTCCGCGCCCATGGCCAGCGCAGTGCGCAGTGTTTCCTGGGCTTGTTTTACGCCGATAGAAACAACGACGACTTCGTCTGCCTTGCCGGCTTCTTTCAGACGGATTGCCTCTTCGACAGAAATTTCGTCGAACGGGTTCATCGACATTTTGACATTGGCGAGATCGACACCGCTGCCATCCGCTTTGACGCGAACTTTAACGTTATAGTCAATCACGCGTTTGACAGGCACGAGTACCTTCATTTTGCGCTAGCTCCTCACAAAAAACGGCAAGCCGCGTCGCGACTCCACCAATGTTCATGAGGGCTTGAATAGCGATTCAATTCAGGCGGCAACAGGGCAAAATCGTCACGTCATCTGCAACGGACGTCGCGTTTTGCTATTTTTGACGTGACCAAGCACCACACACCCACCCAAAAGGCAGGAAGCTATCGGTTTGCGCCCGCCCGTCGGACCGGGGCTTCGCCCTTCCGGTCGCCGCCGCGTCCACTGGACGCAACGCCGCTTTCAGCGGTTCGCGCCCGGAACCCACAGAACATCTTCGGTTCCGTTTTCATTGGCACAACGGGCTGCGACGAAGAACCAGTCGCTCAGACGGTTCAGGTACTTGACTGCGGTTTCGTTGACCGGCTCCATGTTGGTCAGCTCAACCGCAAGCCGTTCGGCCCGGCGAGATACGGTTCGACATACATGCAGATGTGCCGCAAGACGCGAGCCACCGGGCAGGATGAAACTGCGCAGCGGTTCCAAGGCTTCGTTCATCGCGTCGATTTCAACCTCGAGCCGGTCAATCTGCGAGGGCACGATGCGCAGAGGCGGATAGTCTGCTTCGGCATCCTTTTCCATATCGGGACGACAGAAATCTGCGCCCAGATCAAACAGGTCATTCTGAATGCGCGCGAGTGCAGCTTCGACATCCCCATCTGCCTCGGTCCGGGCGACGCCGACAAAGGCGTTCAACTCGTCCACGGTGCCATAAGCGGTCACGCGGCCCGAGTATTTGGCGACGCGTTCGCCATTGCCGAGTGCGGTTTTGCCATCATCACCGGTGCGGGTGTAAATCTTGTTCAATACGACCATTTACTGACCTCCCTGACCGCGCAGCCAGACGTAAAGCACGATCAGAATCACGGCGATGAACTGAAACAGGATACGCAGGCGCATATACTTGTTGCTTTTCAGTGCCGCGTCCCTGCCGCTTTTGCCGAAATTCGAGATGCCAAGCGCCAATACGACGACAACCGCCGCCATGGCCAAAAGCAAAATGACCATCATTAGGTCCATGAGTACACCGTCCGCGTTTCTGTTTGCCTAGGGCTATCATCTAGCCCCGTGCGTGCCAAAAGCGAACGGGTTATTTCGCCTCAGACCCCTGCAAGGATGCGGTCAATCGCACGTGTCGACAGGATGCGGCGCAAACAACCGGCGATAAATGTAGGTGTTGTCACATAGTATCGGGGGCGCGGGCGCTTGGATTCTACGGCGTGGGCCAGCTTGGTCGTAACCGCTGATGCGGGCAGTTCAAACCGATCCGGCCCCGACGATTCATACAGTCTTTTCAACAAAGAGGACTCATAACGCTCGCGCAGGGCCGAGTTTTGCCAGTTGATGAACCGCTCGAAGAACGGGATTGAGTTTTCGCGGATTTTAGATGTGATCGGGCCGGGTTCGATCAAAATGACCTTGATCCCCGTATCAGCCAGTTCCAGGCGCAGTGTATCCGTCAGCCCTTCGATTGCATATTTCGTGGCCACATAGGCGCCGCGCCACGGATAGGCCACCAGACCCAGCACCGAAGAGTTCTGAACGATTCGCCCGTGTCCTTGACTGCGCATAATCGGGATGACCTGCCTGGTCAGTTCGTGCCAGCCAAAGAAGTTCGCCTCGAAAATCTGACGCAGGCCTTCGGTCGGCAGGTCCTCGACCGCGCCGGGCAGGCCATGTGCGCCATTGTTGAACAGCGCGTCCAGGGTGCCTCCGGTGGCCTCCAACACTTCGTTCAAACCCGAGGATATGCTGGCCGTGTCGGTATAATCAATGCGCGGGCTTTCAAACCCCTGCGCCCGCAACCGGTCGCAATCGCGCTGTTGTTTGCACGAGGCAAACACGCGCCAACCCCGCGCGCGCATCCCATGCGCCGCATCCAGTCCGATGCCCGATGAGCAGCCAGTAATTAAAATGGTCTTCTGCATGATTTTCCCGATTCTGAACCAGCCCAAGCTAGGGTGCACAGAGTATGGGAACAATCATTGCTCCACGTCAGTCTGGTGTTTTTCTGACCAAAGAGGTCGAAATCCACCCCACCTGTTGCTGCGGCAACACGCGCAGTCGCAACCATCCGGTGCCCGAGTCACTTAGCACCTCGACCTTCTGGCCGATGCGCGCTTTGCCAACAATCGGGTAGATCGTTCCAGGGCCGTCACGCATGTTCACGCGGGTCCCGGAGATTTCCCGGATATCTTTCCTGGGTTCAGGCTGGGCGGCGGGTTCAGGCTGCACGTCCTTGGTGATTTGCTTCAGGCCAGTCACACCGTCTTCCAGAGACGCAAGCGTGATGCTGGCAGTCTGATCGTCAAACACCGAAAGCGCGTTGAAAGTGTCCAGACTGGCGGGTTCTGCGACAATCGCTGCGACTGCTGGCTGGGGATCAATCGGGCGCTCGCGCACGACCGGCGAGCGCATAGCGACATTTGTCACAAGCTCTTTTGCCGGAGACGGTGCTACGGTTTTGGGGGCCGCTTTCGAGGCGACTCGCACAGGCTGTTCCGATCGCACACCGCGCGGCTCGAAATTAGGCCCGCCACTCATGACGTAAAAGCACCAGCCAAGTGCAGCGAAACTCATTACAATCAGGCGCGTCATGGCGCATCCCCCGGTCGATCAATCAAAACAAAAAAAGGCAGCAGACTAATGTCAGACATCCTAGCATAATTCGCGACCCAAGTCGAAAAACGGGGGAAATCGGGGGGTTGCCTCCCCCTGTTGCAAAAAGCGCCACTTGTCCCCAGTAAAATATGTCTTGCTTGCTTTACCCGCGCGCCCTTGCGTCGTATCACATCATCTATGAATGATACGATCGACGACCCCAATATGGTGGCCCCCGAAAACGGGGGCGAAGTAGCCGAACCGCTGCGCCGCGCGATTGGTGAACGTTATCTGACCTATGCGCTGTCCACCATCATGCACCGGGCCTTGCCCGATGCACGGGATGGTTTGAAGCCGGTGCATCGGCGAATCCTCTATGCGATGCGCGAACTGCGACTGAGCGCGACGGGTGGCTTCCGTAAATCGGCGAAGATCTCTGGTGACGTGATGGGCAACTATCACCCGCACGGCGATGCCGCGATTTATGACGCGATGGCGCGTTTGGCGCAGGATTTTAATGTGCGCTATCCGCTGGTCGACGGGCAGGGGAATTTCGGCAATATCGACGGCGATAACCCGGCGGCCTCTCGTTATACCGAGGCTCGGATGACCATCGTGGCCGAGGCTCTGCTTGAGGGTCTGAACGAGGATGCTGTCGATTTCCGTGACAACTATGACGGCACGCTGACCGAACCGGTGGTTCTGCCCGCGCAATTTCCGAATCTGCTGGCCAATGGTTCCAGCGGTATTGCGGTGGGCATGGCGACGAATATCCCGCCACATAACATCTCGGAACTGTGTGACGCCTGTTTGCATCTGATCAAGACGCCGGATGCGCGCGACGATACGCTTCTGAACTACGTGCCCGGACCGGATTTCCCAACCGGTGGCGTAATCGTTGAACCGCCTGCGAATATCGCGCAGGCCTATCGCACCGGGCGCGGGTCATTCCGCCTGCGCTGTAAGTTCGAGGTCGAGGATCTGGGCCGCGGTCAGTGGCAGATCGTCGTCACCGAAATTCCCTATCAGGTTCAGAAATCGAAGCTGATCGAAAAGATCGCCGAGCTGATTCAGACCAAGAAAATCCCGATCCTTGGCGACGTTCGTGACGAATCCGCAGATGACATTCGCCTGATCCTTGAGCCGCGTTCCAAGAACGTGGACCCCGAGGTGCTGATGGGCATGCTTTATCGTAACTCAGACCTTGAGGTGCGGTTCAGCCTGAACATGAACGTGCTGATCGACGGGGTGACGCCCAAAGTCTGCTCGATGAAAGAAGTGCTTCGTGCCTTCCTTGATCATCGGCAAGAGGTTCTGCTGCGCCGGTCGCGCCACCGTCTGGGCAAGATCGACCATCGGCTGGAGGTGTTGGAGGGCTTTATCATTGCCTTCCTGAATCTTGACCGCGTGATCGACATTATCCGCTATGACGATGACCCCAAGGCTGCGCTGATGCGCGAAGACTGGGGCATCGACCATGTCCGCGCCACCAATGAGGCCGACTATGTCTCGCCCAAACCGGGCGAGGGCGAGCTGTCCGAGGTCCAGGTCGACGCAATTCTCAACATGCGTCTGCGCAGCTTGCGCCGTCTGGAAGAGATGGAGCTGGTTCGCGAACGCGATGAGCTGATGTTGGAACGTGCCAATCTCGAAGATCTGCTAGCCGACGAAAGCCTGCAATGGGCCAGCATCGCCGAGCAACTGAAAGAGACCAAGAAAACCTTCGGCAAGGACTATGAGGGCGGAGCGCGGCGCACCCAGTTTGCCGAAGCCGGTCAGGTCGAAGAGGTCCCGCTTGAGGCGATGATCGACCGCGAACCGATCACGGTTGTCTGCTCTCAGATGGGCTGGATTCGCGCCATGACCGGCCATATCGACCTGAACCGCGAGTTGAAATTCAAGGATGGCGATGGGCCACGGTTTATCTTCCATGCGGAAACCACCGATCGGCTGCTGATCTTTGCCTCGAACGGTCGATTCTATACCATCAGTGCCGCGAATCTGCCCGGCGGTCGGGGTATGGGCGAGCCGCTGCGCCTGATGGTCGACCTGCCGAATGAGGCGCAGATAATCGACATCCTGATCCACAAACCGGGGCGCAAGCTGCTGGTGGCCTCGGATGCGGGTAACGGCTTCACCGTGCCCGAGGATGACGTGCTGGCACAGACCCGAAACGGCAAACAGGTGCTGAACGTCAAAGGCGACGAAACAGCGATTATCTGTAAGGCGATCGAAGGTGACCACGTTGCAGTGGTTTCTCAGAACGGCAAGTTTCTGGTCTTCCCGACCGAGGAACTGCCTGAAATGACCCGCGGCAAGGGCGTTCGCCTGCAGAAATACAATATGGCGCGCGGGCGGCAGGGGACGCTGGAATTGGACGGCGGGCTGTCAGATATCACCACCTTCAACTGGGAAGAGGGCCTGAAATGGTCCATGGGTGGCGACAAGACCCGGCACGAGGCAGATCTTTCGCAATGGCTGGCCAAGCGTGCCAGCGTCGGGAAAAAGCCGCCATACGGCTTCCCGCGTGATTTTAAATTCTCCTGATCAGGCCCGGTCACAGAGGATTTATGCCGATACGGCTTGGCACAAGCCGTATCGGTGCGTTAGATCAAAGAAAAACAGGCCTATCGAGACGAGATATGTTGCGCATTTTGACACTGATCACCGGATTGGCCCTGATGGGCGCCTGCACCCAAACGCAGGTTTACGAAGAGCCTGAGTCGCTGGGCGAATTCAAGTTGCGGGTAAACTATGCCTTTGCCGATAAGGCGGTGCAGGGGCCGGTAAGCCGGGATGCGACGCCCGACGAATGGACTGCTGCCATTCAAAACGCGTTGGACATCCGCCTTGGGCGCTATACGGGCGCTCAGGAATACGACATCGGCATCAGCCTCGAGGGCTACATGCTGGCCCCTCCCGGAATTCCGGTGATCTACAACCCCAAGAGCACTGCGATTGTTCTGGTCAACGTTTATGACGTGAACAAGAAAGAGTTTCTTGCCAAAGGTAAGCAATTCCAGGTGCTGGAAGACACAACCGGCGGCAGTGCCCTGAAAGGGTCGGGTCATGAACGGACGAAACAAGAGCAAATGAGCGGGCTGGCTCTGAAAGTTGCGGACCGAGTCGAAGAATGGTTGGCCGAGGAACATTTGGAAAACGGTTGGTTCGACCGGCGTCCCGAACTGATCCAGCCACTCGATTCAGGTGAAGCAACGCAAAATCCGGCTTAAAGAACGGCATTTCCCGCAGGATGTGCTTGATTTTCTCCTTTGAACCCAATATCTCGCGCGCGCAGATGTAACCACGGGACCAAGGGTCCCCCAAAGCACAAAAGGGCGCCTGAGGAATGGCAAAGGAAAAGTTTGAGCGTAATAAGCCGCACGTCAACATTGGCACGATTGGGCACGTTGACCACGGCAAGAC
>NZ_JBXWQG010000009.1:0-163648 GCF_059612265.1 Ruegeria sp. CDSA077 | reverse complement strand
TTTCGGTTGAGCGTGTTTGAAACGCTGTGTGTGCATTCAATTTGGCGATCTGTCGGTCAGATTTATTGCGATGACACATCAAGGTTTTGAGAAAAAACATCAATTTTACGCCCGTGGGCGTCGTCATTCCAGCGCCTGCGCACGCCCCTGAGGCTCTTTCGCCGAAGGTGAGATAGGCCCCAAGATCAGGTCCGTAATTAACTGTGGTAGATGAACAGGAACCGATTTCTCTGTATCGCTGGCTTCTGGAAAACAGCCTGTAACCGCAAGCCTTGTTTCTTGGTGGCTCTGCCAAATCTGTCGCTCTGTCTGGCGGAATAGTCGTATTTAGCTTTCGCAATTTTTGATTATTGCTGATCATCAGGGTGAATTTGATGTATTCTTGCTGAATGTGCTGGGAATTGACCAGGAGGACGACCCAAACAAAGCGCTTATACAAAATTTGAAGCGACTAGGGAGGAATTTGATGATGTACTATAGGCTAAAGGCGGTCAGGGGCTGTCGGATAATGATAGCTGCGCTGTTTTCTACTCTCTCTGTGAGTAATGCGATGGCGCAAAGTAACTCTGAGAGCGAAACCACAATCCCAGAGCCCGGGCCGTCCATCACCTTCACATCCTGGACCGGCCCTTACATGCGAAGTCAGATGCTTGGGTTTGTGCGCCCTTATGAGCAAGCCAAAAACGCCGATGTGCATGTTGCACATTACAATGGTGGCATCTCGGAAATCCGCGATCAGGTCGAAAGCGCAAATGTGATTTGGGATGTGGTCGACCTTACGCAAGCAGATTCACTTCGCGCCTGCGAAGAGGGCTTGCTGGAGAACATATCTGACATAGAACTGCCTGATGGAGTCGATGGCACACCATTTCGAGAGGATTTTGTCGAAGGTGCCCTGAATGATTGTGGCGTAGGAGTCATCGTATGGGGCACCGCATATGCGTATAACAATTCTCAATTCGCAGAAACGCCTCCATCAACCATTTCGGATTTCTTCGACACAGAAACCTATCCTGGGCCACGTGCCATCCGAAATGATCCGACAGTGATCATGGAATGGGCCCTTATGGCCGACGGCGTAGCCCGCGATGATGTGTATCCAACGCTCGAAACCGAAGAAGGTGTTGAGCGCGCGCTGAAAAAGATGGACGACATAAAAACCGGCCTGCAAATCTGGGAAACCGGGCGTGAACCCGTACGTCTGCTGAACTCTGGTGACATTGCGATGTCATCGATCTGGGCCACTACCGGTGCAACGGCCGCCCAGGAAGACGGTTCCGATTTTACGGTCAACATGGACGGCCGTGTGATTGAGCTGGATCTGTTCGGCATTCCAAAAGGAAGCCAGAATAAAGAAGAGGCCATTGATTTTATTCGCTTTGCTAGCAGCTCAAATTCGCTGGCCGATATGGTCGGGCACCTGCCAAATGGTCCAACCCGAAAATCTTCGATGACACTCCTGTCAGACGACGTTTTGGAGCGCATCCCGAACGGTCCGGCGTATGAAGACAATCTTTACATTCTGTCGGACGCCGAGTGGTGGGCCACCAACCACGGGCGCCTGGAAGAGGCGTTCCAGTCCTGGCTCGCAACCTCCGCCCGTCAGGGCGCTGCGGGTTCAACACGGTAAGCCGAAACAACAGGTCTAAGAGGTGCAAAATGAGTGATCAATCAACACAGAAACCTGACAATCTTGTAGCAAAGAGCGGCTTGTTCAAAGGTATGAATCCGACGATGGGTATCGCTTCGATGGTGATGATATTGGGATTTGTGTTTTTCACGATCCGTGATGTTGAAGCTTCAAGTGCGATCTTTGCGACAGGTAAAAACTTCATCATCGGTAGCCTGGACTGGTTCTATGTACTGGTCGTTAACGCGGCACTGTTTTTCGTAATTTGGCTTATGATCAGCCGGTTCGGACACGTGAAGCTGGGCAAGGATGATGACGAGCCAGATTTTTCAACGTTTTCATGGATTTGCATGCTGTTTAGTGCGGGCTTGGGATCTGGTCTGATCTATTGGGGTGTTGCAGAGCCAATGTTCCATATCCAAGGCAGCCCATTCCTTGAGCGGGCGGGAATTGAACCAGGTTCGGTTGACGCCGCGGTTTCTGCGGTAACGATCACGAATTTCCACTGGGGTTTCCACGGTTGGGCCCTTTATGTGCTGGTTGGCCTCTGCCTTGCATATTTCTCGTACCGCCATGGGCTTCCTCTGACTTTGCGCACCGCTCTTTATCCTGTGCTGAAGGAACGGATCTATGGTCCCTGGGGTCATCTCGTCGATCTGATTGGCGTATTTGGTACAATCTTTGGCCTCGCAACCTCATTGGGGTTGGGCGTCACACCAATCGCCGCCGGTCTTGAGGATCTTGGCTGGATGGCAAACACCCAGACAAATCAGTTGATCCTCGTCGCAATCATCACCTGTCTTGGCACGGCTTCTGCTGCATCGGGTGTTGGCAAAGGCGTGCGTATCTTGTCTGAAGCCAACGTTATGGCAAGTGTTGGCCTGCTGCTCCTGTTCATCATTCTGGGACCGACGGCATTCCTGTTGGGCATAACCATATCCGGATTTGGAGATTACCTCTGGACGGTGATACCCATGGGTTTCTGGATCAACGGTGAGCCCGAAAACCAATGGCAGAGCTGGTGGACGATCTTTTACTGGGGCTGGTGGATCGCATGGTGCCCGTTTGTTGGACTGTTCATTGCGCGGGTTTCAAAGGGGCGGACGATCAAGCAATTCTGCTATTGCGTTCTTCTTATCCCAACCTCAGTCGTGATGCTCTGGATGGGTGTCTTTGGTGGCGCTGCAGCCGGGGTTGATCTGTTCTACGACGCAGGTGTCGTCGAGGCGGTCAACAACGACTACGCCGCTGGCGTATTCCAAACGGTCAAAGGATTTGGCTACACATGGTTGGTGTACCCGATCACAGTGTTGATTACGGTTCTGCTGATTTCGTGGTTTGTCACGTCTTCTGACTCGGGGACACTGGTGATGTGCACAATGCTGTCGATGGGTGACGAGCATCCGCCAATCAAGTTCCGAGTGTTTTGGGGTATTACCGCAGGCGTTGTTGCCGGTGTCCTAATGCTGGCCGGTGGGTTGAGCGCGCTACAGACAGCGTCCATCGTCGCAGGGCTACCAATCGCTGTGATCTTGTTGTTCATGATCTATGGTATTGTCTCGTCGCTTCACGCTGAGCATCCAGTGCCCGATGTTGAGGATAAGTACGAAATGGAGTTCCTCAACAGATAGGCAGCCATTGTGGTTCAATTTGTCGAGAGGCAGTTATATCTGCCTCTCGACAATTACAGACATGGGTTTCGACCTGTCCGCGAAGCTTTCCTCGTTCTGATGTGAAGTTCGCCAAATTTTCTGGGAGCAAACGAATACGAAAGAACCTCTGCCTAATGGTTTCCACCAGCGTCTCTGCTACCCGCGTGGTACAGCAACTGGATAGGCTTGTCGGCTCTCCATGGTGAGCCTCTCACACAATCTCGACCCGTGAACCAAAGGTACATTGTGGGGGATAGTCCGATCCTGGTCGTGATGGAGCGGTTTCTTTCGCCCATGCCTTCCATTGTCCCTTAAAGGTAATGCCCAAAGCCAAAAAACCAGGTTCGGAATGGAATGCAGGCTAAGTCTTCCGCCGTTTCGGGACAGAATCGCCACCTTTTGTAGATTTGGCCGCTGCGACTCGCGCTCGGTTCTTCTTGCTGCTTGACTTACCTTTGGGTGGAGGTGGACCCTTTGATGCTGTTCGGGCAGATTTGATATCGCCGCCTTTGGCTTCAGATTTACCGCCCTTACGTGCCTTTGGCTTTGCACCAACCGGTTTGAACAAGGCATCTGCCTCGTCTTTCGAAGCACGCTGGCGTTCTACTTTGGCTGATTTGACGGCCCTTGTGGGACGTTCTGCAGGGCTGGAAGGTGCCCGGCCCTCGGATTCAGGCTTGCGACGTCCATAAGTTGCAGTGCTGCTCCGTTCGGTCGGAGTCGTATCTCGTTTGCTCGTAATCGGTTTGCCTCTTTGCTTTCCGATGGGCTTGGTCCGGCCAGCTGCAGCAAAGTCCGGTGCCGTGTCCAGACGCACGAGATTCTTGACCTTTTCGATCTTCATCTCGGGCCCAACGGCTGTCAGAAACCCTTCGACGCTGGGCTCACGTATCTCGAAATAGGTCACATCATCGGCAATCCGGATGGCCCCAATGTCATCCTTCGTCAGATTGCCTGACTTGCAGATCATCGGCAGCATATAACGCGGCGACGCATTTTGATTGCGCCCCTCGGACAGCGAAAACCAGACGCTGGGGCCAAAGGCCGCGCGCGGTTTCTGGCTTTGCTGATCGACCGTCGACAACTCTTCTGGCGCGGAATGACGCAGCTTGTACTGCCGCAGGTAAGCTGCTGCAATCTGCTCAGGGGCAAAGCTCTCTACCATTTTCTGAACTGCTGCGCGTTCACTTTCCGTGATCTCTGCTTGCCAGTCATCCGATGCGAACATCCTCACCTGATCGCGTTCGGTCACCTCTTCGGCTGACGGGGCTGTCCCCCAATCGGCGGTCAGCTTGGCGAATTTCAGAATACGTTCCGCCTTTTTCCGCGACGCGGGTGCAACCACTAGTGCGCTAACACCCTTGCGTCCGGCCCGGCCTGTTCGACCCGAGCGGTGCAGCAGTGTTTCATGGCTGTTTGGCAGTTCCGCATGGACCACCAAATCAAGGTTAGGCAAATCAATACCGCGGGCGGCAACATCCGTTGCCACACAGACCCTGGCACGCCCATCGCGCATGGCCTGCAAAGCGTTCGAGCGTTCGCTCTGGGTCAATTCTCCGGATAGGGCGACGACCGAAAAGCCCCGGTTTGACAGGCGCGCTGTCAGACGTGACACCATTGCGCGGGTATTGCAGAACACGATGGCGTTCGGCGCCTCATAATAGCGCAACACATTGATAATTGCATTCTCGCCGTCGCGCGGGCCGACCAACATAGCACGATAATCGATATCGGCGTGCTGCGTCTTTTCGCTGACGGTGCTCACACGTTCTGCATCGCGCTGATACCGTGTCGCCAGATTGGCAATCGCACGTGGGACAGTGGCAGAAAACAGCAAAGTCTGACGGTCTGATGGTGTTTCATCCAGAATGAATTCCAGATCCTCTCGGAACCCGAGATCCAACATCTCGTCGGCCTCATCAAGAACCACGGCGCGAATGGCCGTCAGGTCGATCGAGCCCCGCATGATATGATCCCGTAGCCGTCCCGGAGTGGCGACAACAATATGCGCGCCACGCGCCAATGCACGGCGTTCATCCCGAATATCCATGCCTCCGACGCAGGACGCCAGAAACGCGCCCGCATCGGCGAACAACCAGCTCAGTTCACGCTTGACCTGCAGCGCCAGTTCCCTTGTTGGTGCTACAACAAGTGCCAGCGGTGCGCCCGAGGTTTCGAAAGTCTCAGCGTCACCCAGAAGTCGCGGCGCAATCGCCAGACCGAATCCGATGGTTTTACCCGATCCGGTTTGGGCCGAAACCAGCATATCCTTCCCCTCCAGTTCGGGCCGGGTTACAGCCTGCTGAACTTGGGTTAAGGTGTCATAGCCCTTGCGAGCCAGCGCATTTGCAATGGTTTGTTTCACAGCGGTGGTTCTTTTCATCGGTCAGGAGATGGGATTGTGCGGTATTGCAATCAATGCATCATCCATGGGTAAAGACAGCCCCTTAACGAGTGTCTTGACTATTGTATAGCCACGAACCGGGGCAGATGCGCTGAAAATCCCGTATCCTGTCCGTACTGCTCCCTTTCAGTAGCGGCTTGAGACCCTCGCCGCTTTCGGTTCAATTTGTTGAGACGCGGCAGAAGCGCAGGCTTGGAATAATCAAAACAGGCGTTTTTCTGTAGAGCTTTCAACCGTCTGTAAACCAGCTGTCCCTGTCGGGCTGGCGGTCAACGTGACTACTCCTTCGGGAAATCTACTACAAGCAGTCGGATTCGATAGCTTCTACGACCACGTTTTCTTCGAATTTAGAGCATGACGTTGAGCCAATGGCGCGGTCCCTCTTGCGTCTACGCAGACGCCAGCCGTTTCATCGCGCTCATGAGAGGCATAGCTCGTACACCTCCCTGCCCCGGCACTTCCTTGTCGTTGGCATAGACAAGGATGCGCTCTGAGACGTCCAGTTCTTCTGTCGCGATGTGAAACCCACGCGTGACCTTCGCTGATGTCGACCGCTTGATCTCTATGGCCCAGAGGCCGCCGCGGGGAAGTTTCAACATCAAATCCACCTCAGCCCCTGCTGAAGAGCGATAGAAGCTTGCTTCTGTTCCGCGTGGTGCCGCGGCGATCAGGTTCTCGATACAGAATCCTTCCCAACTGCCGCCGACAACCGGGTGCCCAAGCAGGTCTTCCTGTGTTTCGATCCCAAGAAGCGCATGGGCCAGCCCGGAATCGCGAATATAAACCTTGGGAGATTTGACCAGACGCTTTCCGGCATTGGAATGCCAGGGCTGCAAACGGCGCACCAGCATCAGGTCGACCAGCAAATCAAGATAGCGCGCAACGCTCTGGCCCGATACGCCAAGGTTTCCCGCGAGTTTCGCCGCATTGAGTAACCCGCCTTGCTCATGGGCAAGCATCGTCCAGAACCGGCGCAATGTTTCCGCCGGGATGCGCAACCCAAAAGCCGGAACATCGCGTTCCAGATAGGTGCGGATGAAATCCTCGCGCCATGCCAGGCTGGTTTTGTCGTTCTTGGCAAGGAAGCTATCTGGAAACCCACCCCGCAACCACAGCGCAGAGATCGAGTCCACTCCGGTTTCCGACAAAATGAAAGGCGTCAGCTCGTGATAGCTGACCCGGCCAGCCAAGGATTCTGCGCTTTGGTGCAGAAGCGTGTTCGAGGCCGACCCCAGCAGCAGGAATTGCCCAGTCCGATACCCTTGTCTTCGTCGTCGGTCAATCTGACCGCGTAATGCCTTAAACAGGCCTGGCATAAGCTGAACTTCATCGATCACCACCAGGCGCCCAACCTGCTCGTCGAGATAGAGGTCTGGCTCTTCGAGCACCTGGCGATCAGCAGATCTCTCCATATCAAGATAGACAGCGTCACGGCTTTCAGCGATATCCTGCGCGAGGGTTGTCTTCCCAACTTGCCGCGGCCCAAGCAGGACTACGCCCGCCTGGTTCTCGAGAGAGTCTTCAACTGACTTTCTATCGCCGCGCTTGATCATACCTTGCATTTATTCCATTTGGTGGAAGATTTACAAGGATAAAACTCCAAATTACTATCCAGTGAAACCTATCGTCTCGGCCCATCACCCCAGAACCATGACACGCAAGTCTGGACCTTAGGTCGAGCATAATCGTGGAAAGCTGCGTCCCATTTGATCAAGAGAAAATTTAACCTGAGTACGTTCTTCTTTCTTAACTATTAAATTCGAAAAGTCCTCTTTGCGTCCCTCAATTTCATTTCCATTGCCCTGAAGGGCGAAGCCAACTAGGTACTTGCCGCGCACAAACCCCTAAGAATCTGCGAAAAGTCAAATCGCAGAAAGGACCAGGATCATGACCATACCGGCAATCAAAAACGCTGACACAGGCACGCTGGCTGGCTCGGGAATGCATATTCTGGTCGATCATTACGGCAGCCTATACCTAACCGACGTAACGCGCATCGAAGAGGCACTGACCGGCGCGGCGCGGGAAGCTGGCGCAACGATACTGTCGGGCAAGTTCCACAAATTTGGCGGGCATGGCGGTGTGACCGGTGTGTTGTTGCTGGCTGAATCCCATATTTCGATCCACACTTGGCCGGAAAATGATTATGCCGCCATCGACATCTTCATGTGTGGCACAACGCAACCGGACAAAGCGGCCGCATTTCTTGAGAAGCACCTGCACCCTGCCCGAGTTGAAATTACGCGCGTCAACCGCGGTTTACCGGAACCAGTAGTCCCAACCGTCTAAGTAATATCCCATCAGTGCGTGCGATTGCAGTGTATTAGGTTCGGCATCGATCCGGTCGGTATCACCGCCAAAAATCTGTGCCGCGCGCCAAACATCATCGTCGAGATAGCTCAACCCATCCGGCAGTTCGATTCTACGGTCGGTCAATGGTTCAAATGTAGCCAGAACAAACCCCCATTCGCCGAAGCTCGGCACGTAGCTGTGATAGGGAACCGCCTGCAGTCCCCGTCCGGGCCTTTGCGGATTGCGGCTGCCCTCGATCGTTTTGGCCACCGACCAAAAGGCCTGCCGAGCAAAGAACGGTGATCCGGCCTGAGTGACAAAGACCCCCTGCCCGCTTAGCCGTTCGGCCAGCAAGCCGTAGAATTGCTTGGTGTATAGTCTGGACAAGGCGATGGATTTGGGGTCTGGCAGATCAATGATCACCACGTCGTAAATCTGGGTTTCCCGCTCCAGAAATCTCCAGGCGTCTTCATTGACAACCGTCACGCGCGGGTCGCTGAGAGCATTGTCGTTCAGCTTGGACAGATCTGGATGGTCGCGAAACAACTGCGTCACACGCGGATCAAGATCCACCAGCGTCACAGTTTGAACATCTGGATAGCGCAGCACCTCGCGCGCGGCCATGCCGTCTCCGCCCCCCAGGATCAGAATGTCACGCGCGCGCGGCGCAAGGGCCATGGCCGGATGCACCAGTGGCTCGTGATAGCGGTGTTCGTCAAGGGAATCGAACTGGATCGAATGATCCAGAAACAGGCGCACCCGGTCGCGGTACCGGGTGACGGTGATCTGCTGATACGACGTGGCCTCGGACAGGATTACATCATCTTCGAACAGTTCGGCCTCGGCGACCGAGACCAGCCGTTCGGACTGCCACAGTGCGCCCAGCGTTGCCACAAAGGCCACCGCCCAGACTGCCACCTGGACCCGCGTAGCCCATTCCCGAAACACCAGCAGAGACAGGCCAGCCACGGCAAGGTTTAGACCGCCAAAAGCCAGACTCGCCGACATCAGCCCCAGATACGGGATCACCAATAGTGGAAAAGCCAATGAGGCGACCAGCGCTCCGATGTAGTCGACGCTCAGCACGTTCTCAAATCGGAACTTCAGCGCCCCGATCTGTTCAAGCACCCGGGCAATTAATGGGATCTCCATCCCGGACAGGATGCCAATGGCAATCAAAGCGCCGTAAAGTGGCAAAGCCACCTGCCCCAACCACGCATAATTCAGAAACAGCACCGGCGCTAAAAATCCGCCAACGATGCCCAGTAGGATCTGCGCCCAGACAAAACCGGAAAACGCATCCGAGACAAAGCGCGACAGCCAAGCACCTACTCCCATCGCCGACAGAAAGATGCCAATTACCAGTGAAAACTGGCGGACGGAATCCCCCAGCAGATAACTGGACAAGGTGGCGGCAATCAGCTCGTAGATCAGCCCGGCGACGGCCACCAGAAAGGTGGCCAGCAACAACCACGCGGCACGCGCCTCAACCGCGCGGGGCGGGGTCATGACAAGATGACAGCCGCAATGATGATGGAAACTGCTACAAACAGCAGCCCAATCAGGATCGCCAGCGCGATGTTTTGATCCTTTTCGATTTCGTGGACGACCGAGAAGGGTGTCATCCAGTCGATCACCTTCCAAACAACCCACATCAGTGTGACGCCCAGAAGGGTATAAAAGATCGTGCTGATGATTTCTGCAATCTGAATTGCTGCTATATAATCCATTGATTCCTCGTTATTTTATCCGATTTGACCGATAGTACCCGCCGCCACCGCTGCCGACCCGAACCGAAGTGTCCAAGTCACGGCTTTCGGCCCAATACCCATGCCACGAGACATAACCCGTGGCGGCCACGGCCAGGGTTGAAATGACGATGAAAATGATCCTGAAAGCTGTCACTTTAATCTTCATCTACCCAATCAGTTCCCGACCACCGGGCGCGTTGATGCAACCATTTGCGCCCGAACTGAAACAGGAACAGCGCTCCAAAAACCCCGGCCAGCGCAAATGTCCAAAGACCGCTGGACAGTCCGGTTTTGACACTGACTTGCAACTGGCTGAACGGCTGCCCCGGCACATAACCTGCGCCCCGCCCGTTCCAAAGCCCCTGCTCTGGCACGTCCAGTGCCAATGTGTAGTCACCCGTGCGATCTGGCCGAAACGTCAGGCTCGCAAATTTGCTGCCTTCACGCCATGTGCCGTCCGAGTCGCGACCGGTGTAATATTCGATTGTTCGACCCGCCTGGAACACCGGCTCTCCGTCCGGATCAAGCAGCTCAATGTCCAGATAGATCCAACTGTTTTCAACATTGCCCGAAAAGGTAACCTTCGTCAGTTGGCTATTGGCTTCAAGCGGGATTGTGATCTCGGCGGGGAAGTCGCCACGTTTTAGCGCCTGACGCTCTATCGCCCTCTCTCCTGATCGTTGAGAGAAGGAGACCGCCATCACAAGACAGAGGATCGTAAACACGAATGATACGACCAGCAGAAATCTATAGTTTGGGCCCTCGATGAAAGGTTGCAGCGGATGCACCCGATGTGGGTTCAGGTTCAATGAAACCCCAAAAGCTGCTTCGGCCTGCTGTTTCGAAACATAGAACGAGCGATAGGTCTCGCGTTCGGACCCAGTGGTTGAAAACCCCAGCATCGCCGTATCAGACATCGCTGAAATCGTCGTTGTCTTTTCGCCCAGTGAAGGCGTCCAGGTGAATTCGCCCTCGACATAGGTGACCGCGCTTGTGGTGGTCTCGTAATACACAAAGCGCCCATCCTCGGTCGTCACAGAGGGAGGAGATTCCGCTGTCTCAACCCACCGCTCCGACATCCAGGCCGATCCGCGATAGCGTCTGGAAAACACCAGATGCCCCGCCTCAAGCGTTAGCCAGGCATAGCCGTGAGTTGGCGAATAGAGCTGATGGTCTATCCATTGATAGACCCGTCCGCCCCAGCGTTCGGCATGTTCGATCAGACCAATTATGGTGAACTCGGCACCATACAACGACCCACTCATCCCAATCGAAAGCGGGGTTTCCGGGCGTTTCTGATCCTTGAACTGCCGCAATGTCCGATAGTTGTTCTGTGCATCCAGCTCGGCCCCGCAATACGAACAGATCTGCACGATCACCCTGCCCCCGCCCAGTACATCCAGACCGGCGCCGCAGCAAGTGCAGTTGATCGAAAGAAGACTTGGATTTCGGGTCATGACTGCCGCTGAACCTTCACATCAAACGCGTCGTACCACCGACCGTAGAACCAGATCGCATGACCCGGCCAGAATTCACCGGACAACAGTGCCTCGTCTCCGGCGGAAGCGTTCACGAATTCATGGCTTTCCCCGACCTTTAGCACCTCATCGAATTGTCCGCGCAGGGCGATGCATTCGGCATGTTCAACTTCGGTAACCGTGAATGTGGCCGCGTCGAAATCCAGCGTTTCGCCCAGCTTGAACGGAGGCATGAATTTCGGCGTGTCCTTTTCGGTCAAGCGTTTCTGCCGAACGACATCTCCCTCATCGAGCGATATCCAGCAGGTGCGGCCATCACCATCGACACCGCAGAACTCATCCCAGAACCCCCGCCCGTAGGAATAGCGCGCATGACCAAGAATCAATGTCGACGTTCGACCCAGTTGCACTTGATCGCCTATCCCGAACAAAAGCGGTGCATCGTGCATCTCACCCTGCTGGCCCGCCGATTGAACCTGGACATCATTGATCATCAACGTCGTACCGCAGGACGCACAGGTGGCAACCTTTATCCCTTTCAGCGCAATCGGGGTTTGCGCACCGCAGTTTGGACAGTTCAAAGTCTTCATGCTTTCAAGTCGCGCAAAGAAAATGAAAGTTCAAGCCGTTATTGGTTCTGGAGAATACACGCCCGGTGCCGCCTCGCCCTTGTTGCCAGAATTCAAACAGAACCACTTAGGTGGGACTGAACATGCTGGCGGTTATGTTAGAGATGCCGTCAGCCCCAGCAATCATCTGAGTTAGTCGTGAAATAGGATTTCAGCTGCGTCTTTACTTATGGTTGTGCCCTTCCTGCCCGCAACGATATCCGCCAGATCGGCCAGTGCGCCGATGGCTGCGGATTTGCCGGTAAGCCGCGCAAACTGGGCGGCGGCCTCGACCTTTGGGCCCATCGAACCGGCGGCGAAATTGAACTTGGCCATGGCCTCTGGTGAGGCGGCTTTTATGCCACGCTGAGTATCGGTACCCCAGTCCAGATAGGCACAATCAGCATCCGTTGCCGAAATGAACAAATCGGCCCCGACCTCTCGGGCCAGCAGCTCCGAGGCCAGATCCTTGTCGATCACCGCTTCTATCCCCTCCAGATAACCCGGAGAAGTATAGGCCGTGGGAATGCCCCCGCCACCGGCGCAGATCACCACGGTTTGCCGTTCCAGCAGCCATTTAATCGGCCTGATTTGAAAAATCCGTTTCGGCAGCGGAGAGGCAACAACCCGTCGCCATTTGTCACCATCCGCACGAATTTGCCAGCCCTTGTCGGCGGCCATTCGTTCAGCCTCGGGTTTGTCATATACCGGACCGATGAATTTTGTGGGGTCGTCAAAGGCGGGATCCTTGGCATCGACCTCAATCATGGTCAGCAGCGTGGCCAGAGGCGTCTCGGGCGGCAGACGGTTGCCCAACTCCTGCTCGATCATGTACCCGATCATGCCCTCGGTTTCCGCCCCAAGCACGTCCAGCGGATAGGCCTCATCCGGTTTATAGGCGTTGCCCTGTAGGGCCAGTAATCCCACCTGAGGGCCATTCCCGTGGGTCACAATCAACTCGTTCCCCTCGGCAATGGTGGCCAGCGCCTGAGCGGCGATGGCCGTGTTTTCACGCTGGTTCTCGGCGGTCAGGGCCTGACCGCGCCGCAGCAGCGCATTGCCCCCAAGGGCGACGACGATCCGCATGGCTCAGGCCCCCAATGTGGCGACCAGAACCGCCTTGATCGTGTGCATCCGGTTTTCAGCCTGTTCAAACTGAATACCGGCGGGGCTTTCGAATACCTCTTCGGTGACCTCCATTTCGGTGATGCCAAATTTCTCGTGGATGTCTTCGCCCACTTTAGTCTCGGTATTGTGAAAGGCGGGCAGGCAATGCATGAATTTGACGTTTGGATTGTTTGCCGCTGCCATTAGCGCGCTGTTGACCTGATAGGGGGTCAGCTGCTTGATCCGGCTGTCCCAGACCTCGGGTGCTTCGCCCATCGAAACCCAGACATCGGTGTGGATGAAATCCACGCCATCCACGGCGGCCGCAGGATCATCGGTGATGGTCAGCGTCGCGCCGTAGCGCCCGGCGGCTTCTTCTGCCGGACCGCGGAATTCGTCGGACGGCCACAGATCACGTGGGGCGGCGATGCGGACGTCCATCCCCATCATGCAGCCCGCGATCATCAGCGAATGGCCCATATTGGACCGCCCGTCGCCCACATAGGCGTATTTGATGTCATGCAGGGGCTTTTCGCCAAATTCCTGCATGGTTAGCAGATCGGCCAGCATCTGGGTCGGGTGGAACTCATCGGTCAGCCCGTTATAGACCGGCACGCCCGCATTGGCGGCCAGAGTTTCCGCCAGTTCCTGCCCAAAACCGCGATATTCAATGCCGTCGAACATGCGGCCCAGCACACGGGCAGTGTCCTTCATGCTTTCCTTATGCCCGATCTGTGACCCCGAGGGCCCAAGATAGGTGACACCGGCACCCTGATCCATCGCGGCCACTTCAAAGGCGCACATGGTCCGGGTCGAGGATTTTTCGAAGATCAGGCAGATGTTCTTGCCTTTTAGATGCTGGATTTCAGACCCCGCATATTTTGCGCGCTTCAGATCGCGCGACAGGTCCAGCAGATAACGCAGCTCACGTTGGTCAAAATCGAGCAGTTTCAGAAAGCTGCGGCCCTTGATATTAAATGCCATTGGTCAATCTCCTTTTTCAGTAATCCACAGGGTCACGCCAGATCGGGCAGGTCATGCAATGCCCGCCGCCTCGCCCACGCCCCAGTTCCGAGCCCGAGATCGTGATCACCTCGACCCCCGCCTTGCGCAGCAGCGTGTTGGTATAGGTGTTGCGGTCATAGGCGACGACCACGCCGGGCTCTAACGCCACCACGTTGTTGCCGTCGTCCCATTGCTCGCGTTCCTGATTAAATGCGTCTCCGCCGGTCTGCACGATGTTCAGAGATTTGATCCCCAGACATTCGGCGGCCACATCGAACAGATGTTTGTCATCGCGCCGGAAGTCGATCGTGTCCTCTTTGTTTCCGGGGCGCAGGCTGATGCACTGGATGTCGTTACAGACATCAACATAGGCAGTCGCGGTCTCACGGTCGCAATGGCTGAACACTGTATCCAGATGCATAGCCGCGCGGCTGCGGGGCATCTGACAGGCAACAACCCTCTCCGCCGCGCCTTTGGCAAACAGAGCGCGGGCGACCTGACCAACCGCCTGCGGACTGGTCCGTTCGCCCATGCCGATCAACACACTGCCATTGCCCCAGGGCATGACATCACCGCCTTCGACCGTGGCCGCGCCGTGATCCTTGTCTGGGTCACCCCACCAGATCTCGAAATCTGCGTCGCGGAACTCGGGGTGGAACTTGTAGATCGCGGTCACCAACAGGGTTTCGGGGCGCCGCGCCGGCCAGTACATCGGGTTGACCGTCACGCCGCCATAGATCCAGCAACTGTTGTCACGAGTGAACTGCGTATTTGGAATCGGTGGAATCACAAAGCCCAATGGCCCCAGATAGCTGCCGAACATACCTGAGGGTTTGAACGGCATATCTTCGACCGCGATGCCGCCGATCAGATATCTGGCCAGATCCTTGGCCGCCATCTCATCCAGCCAGCCGCGCAGCTCATTCAGCATACCGACGCCCACCTGATTTTCGGTAATGCGGCGGTCCAGAACCCAATTACGGGCTCCCTTGTCCTTCAGCGTTTCTGCAAGCAGCGTCTGGAATTCTAAAACCTGAACCCCGCGATCCTCCATCTTCATGCGGAAATCGGCATGGTCAGAGCGGGCTTTGTGCACCCAAAGGACATCGTCATAAAGCAACTCTGCCGCATTGCCGGGGGTCAGGCGGGAATGGGCCAGACCCGGTTCGCAGACCATCACCTTTCGAAGTTTCCCAATCTCGGAATGTGCGCCAAATCCAGTCATGATATCTCCTTTGATGTAATCGCGCCGGACTGCCAACGCAGCCAGACATGGATGGGCAACCCAGCCAACAGCAACAGGACGCCCCAGAAAACGACGTCTTTTCCAGCGCCGAAAATCGCCCAGAATGAATAGACAAAACCGAGACCCGCCAGCACAAAGGCCTGCGGTGGCAGGCGGGTGCGTTCTTTGCGTTTTGCGCGGATCATAATCTCGGCACCTGCGCACAGCAGGTAGGGAACCAGCGTGGATAGGGTGGCCAACAGAATGATGAATTCAAACTGTTCAGCCAGGGATCGGGTATAGTTCATAGCGATCAAAGCGCTGGCTAGCAGGCTTGAGGAGATCAGGCCAAATGCCGGCGTACCAGTCCGTGACACTCGGGCAAAACCGGCCGGGAACAACCCGTCACGCGCCGCGCCCAGTGGCACTTGCCCGGTCAGCAGCACAAATCCGTTGAGCGTGCCGAAGGTCGAAACGCAGGCCCCGACCGCGATGAATACCGCACCGCCAAACCCCCACATCACATGCGCAACATCCGCCAGCGGTGCGTTGCTTCCGGCCAGCGTGCCGGATGGCACCACCCCAAGCGCCACATAGGTCGTGGCGATATAGACCAATGCGGCAACACAGGTTCCGACAATCGTCGCAAGAGGGATCGTTTTGGTAGGGTTCCTGACATCGCCCGCCGGAACCGTTGCGGATTCGAGCCCCACAAAGGCCCAAAGCGTCAACGCCGCGCAGGCCGAGATCGCCGATATGTTCGACATTCCACTAAGGTTGGCCGGCCGGAAGTTGGCCGGTTGGACATGGGACAGTCCCAGCAGGATCAGCACCAGCAGCGGGGCCAGCTTCATCACCGTGGTCAGCACTTGCACAATCCCGGCCTGCCGAACGCCGCGCAGATTGACCCAGGTGAGCAGCCAAATCGCACCAAGTGAGACCGCCAATCCCGCGAGCGCAGTTTCCCCGATGGCGGGTACCATAAAGCTGAGATAGCCAGCAAAGGCGACGGCAACGGCGGCATTCCCAGACCACAGCGCGATCCAATAGCCCCAAGCAATCAGGAAACCGGCAAAATCACCAAAGCCCTCGCGCGCATAAGCGTATGGCCCGCCGGTATTGGAAGACAATCGCGCCAGCCGTCCAAAGATCAGGGCCAGCACAATCGCGCCACCTGCGGTCAGAACCCATCCCGCCATCGAGATTGGCCCGAACACGGCCAGAGAAGACGGCAGCAGGAAAATACCGGACCCGATCATATTGCCCACCACCAGCGCGGTGCACATCCAGAACCCAAGGGTTCCTTTGGGTTTAGATCGGGTGTCGGTGGGCATAATGCGACCTCATGCCAACGCGGAAAGGCTGAGCCCGGCCATGATGATGACGATCAGGATCAGTAAAAGCGGCCACATGAACCTGAGCCAGCGTTCATAGGGCACACGCCCCAGGGCAAGCCCGCCCATGACCACCGCAAAGGTGGGGTTAATCAGGTTCACCAAACCGCTGGCTGACTGATAGGCCGTCACGACCAAGGACCGTTCTACGCCGGAAAAGTCTGCTAGCGGCGCCATGATCGGCATGGTCAGAACCGCCAAGCCCGAGGATGACGGGACGAGGAAGGACAACAGCCCCTGCAAGGCGAACATCGCATTGATAAAGGCCACTTTGCCCAAACCATCCACGGCACCTTCGGCCCAATACAAAATGGTATCGGTGATGTTTCCTGCGTCCATGACCACTACGATCCCGCGCGCGATCCCAATCACCAGCGCAACGCCCAGCAAATCCCGGGCACCGTCAACGAAGGTCGAGGTGAATTCCTCTTCCCCGATCCGTGCGATCAATCCCACGATTATCGAGGACACAATGAACAGGCCGGACATCTCGGCCATCCACCAGCCTCCTGCCGCGACACCCCAGATCATCACGCCAAAGCTGGCCGCAAAGATCAAAAGGATCAGCCCATGCATACCCGTAAAGGTCGGAGCTTCACCGCCCGTGCGGCCACCTTTGAGGAAATGCGCCTCATTGCTTTCGCGCTTGTCGGCAACGATGGACAGATCCGGATCGGCTTTGACCTTGGCTGCATATCGCATGACAAAAACCACACAGGCCAACCAGCATGCCAGCAACAGCGCAAAGCGCAGCATTATGCCATTGGTGAAGGGCACCCCCGCCGCATCCGAGGCGATGACTGTGGCAAACGGGTTAATCGTCGATCCCAGCGTGCCAACCCCCGCCCCCAGCATGATGATGGCCACACCCACTACCGCGTCATAGCGCGCGGCAATCATCACTGGGATGATCAGCGCGTAAAAAGCCAGTGACTCTTCGGCCATGCCATAGATTGTGCCCCCCGCAGCAAAGAAGGCCATCAAGATGGGGATCATCCATTTCTCGCGCCCCTTCAGACGCACCATTGCGCGCGCAATCCCGGCGTCAATCGCCCCGGTTCGCGTTACAACTCCCAAAAAACCGCCAATCACCAGCACAAAAAGTGCAACATCAATCGCCCGCGCTTCATAACTGACAGGGTCATAGAACCCCCCGATAGGGGCCAGTACGACATCATAGAACCCCTGCGGATTGGGCTCGACAACCTGATAGCTGCCCGGTACCGGAACATCGCGTCCTAGGGCTTCGTTAGCGACGCGGTCATATTGGCCAGCTGGAACAAACCAGGTTGCAATGGCGACCAGTGCTATCAACGCAAACAGAATTGTATATGCAGTTGGAAACTTGAGCTTCATGTCATCAAACTCCTAAAAGAGCTGAGATTGGGTTTCGAAACTTCCGGTCTCTTCATACAGTCTCAATATGAGATTTCAAAGGATGAATGACCCCGAGGCGACCTGAACGGTTCTACATGAACGCCATTCGCTGGCGCTGCGCATTGACCTGCATCAATAGAATTCAGGCTGACGCCGGATTCAGATTGGTCAGTTTTTGTTTTCCTACAGATCATAAGTTGCTCATCTGAGTGCAGCGTTTAGCACCTTGCGATCCATCGCCCCAGTCTGGCAGAAACCCGCTTGAGACTGTGGTGATCATGTTGACATATCAGCCCATTTCCCTGAACCGGGAAGTCGCACATTTGCATTAGGCTTAGCAAAGGCTAATGTGCAAGAAATTAAGGCGCAAATGCCCGTATCGAACAGTAACCCAAGGCTAACAACGTGAGCTCTGAAATTCCCAGGTCCCTGCCTGCCAGACATGAGTTGCGCAAGGTGCGCAACAAGGGGCTGTCATTTCTGGCACTGGCCTTCCTGTTCAGCATCTTTGTCAACCTGCTGATGCTGACCGGGCCTTTATTCATGCTACAGGTTTATGACCGCGTCCTTGCCTCTCGGGCGGTTGAAACCCTCACGGCGCTGTTTCTGATTGTCGCTCTATTATATAGCCTTATGGCCATGCTGGATTTTGCGCGAGGACGTATCGTTGCGCGGTTCGGAGCGAGGTTCCAGTCGCAACTGGACGAGCGGGTGTTCGAGGCAACGCTGCGAAAATCTCTTGTTCCGCAGGCCCGTGCAGCCCCAGCCACTGCCTTGCGCGACCTTGAGGCAATCCAGAACCTGTGTTCCTCACCTGTTTTGCTGGCCGTAATGGATATCCCCTGGACACCGGTTTTTCTGGCAGCAATCTTCCTATTCCACCCGATACTTGGATGGCTTGCGGTTGCGGGTGGCGCGATCCTGATTGTCATCGCTCTGCTTAATCAGGCGCTCACTCATAGAAAGGTTGCCGCTGCGCAGCAGGCCTCGGCGCGGGCAGGCTCATTCTCAGAACATGCCAGACAAGCCGCTGAAGTTGTCCGCTCGCAAGGAATGCAGCACGACATCTCGCAACGCTGGCTGACCCAGAGGACCGATGCGCTGAGACAGACCATCTCGGCAAGCGACTGGACCGGAAGCTTTACCTCATTAACCAAGTCGATGCGGCTGTTCTTGCAATCTGCCATGCTGGCATTGGGCGCTTTGCTGGTTTTAAGAAACGAACTGTCCCCCGGGGCAATGATCGCAGGGTCCATCCTGCTTGGGCGCGCATTGGCCCCGGTCGAGCAGGCGGTGGGCCAGTGGGCATTGGTGGAGCGTGCGCGATCTGCGTGGATTTCACTGAACCGATTCCTGGACACCACCCCGCCCGAGCCAGACCGGACCAAATTGCCTGTACCAGATGCGCGCCTGATCGCCAAAGGACTGACCGTTGTACCACCCGGCGCCGATTTACCGACACTCAGGAACGTTTCACTGAAACTAGAGCCGGGCAAAGCTTTGGGCGTGATCGGCAAAAGCGGGTCAGGAAAATCCACGCTTGCCAAAGCCCTGTTAGGATTGTGGAAACCGGCCGTTGGCGAAATCAGGCTTGGAGGCGCTACGCTGGATCAATACGGCACTGATGATTTGGGCCAACACATCGGGTATCTGCCGCAGGAAGTCACTTTGTTCAACGGAACAGTGACCGAAAACATCGCCCGGATGTCCCAAAACCCGGATTCGGAAGCGGTCATCGCTGCAGCCAAGAAAGCCAAGGCACATGACCTAATCCTGACGTTGGAAAAGGGGTACGACACGTTTCTGGAAGGCAATGACAGTCAACTGTCGGGTGGCCAAAAGCAACGTATTGCTCTGGCGCGCGCTTTGTATGGAGATCCTGTCCTACTGATCCTGGACGAGCCGAACTCGGCTCTGGATGCTGATGGCACTGAGGCATTGAACACCGCGATCCGAGAACTGAAGGCCGCGGGTAAATCAGCCATCATCATGACGCACCGGCCACAGGCCATTTCGGAATGCGACGATCTTGCTGTTGTTGAAAATGGCCAGGTCGTGAAATCCGGCAGCCGCGATGAGGTGCTAAGCGCCATGGTTCAGAACGCAAATGCGATCAAAAAGGGTCTGGCACGGGTGGGTGAGTAATGCAAAAGCCCAATCATAATGACACGCGCCCTGTTTGGCGCATTACATTTCCTGCTCTGGTCGGGTTTCTCGCACTGGCTATTTTAATCGGCGGGTTGGGCTTTTGGGCGGTGCAGACCAGGCTGGCAGGCGCCATTGTATCGCAGGGCGTCATCGAAGTTCAAAGCAACCGACAGGTAGTCGAGCATCCAGACGGTGGCGTGGTCGGCGAGATTTTTGTGCGCGACGGTGATTCCGTCACCGGCGGCGACATTCTGTTACGTCTGGATGACACGTTTCTGACCTCGGAAAAGACCATCGTTGAGGCGCAGCTGTTTGAATTACTCGTCCGAAAGGCGCGGCTTCAGGCCGAACGCGATGGTACTGATCTGACTGTTTTGACATCCGCGCTGAACGACGTACAGAAACAAGAAGACATTGACCCTGAGCTGATCGCCGGCCAGCAACGCCTGTTCGAGGCACGTCTGAATACCCTAAATCAGCAGACTCTGCAGTTGAGCAAGCAACGCATTCAGATAGAAAGCGAGATCGAGGGCACCTTGGCGCAACTGGTCTCGCTGCGCCGTCAGGTCGATCTGATACAGGAGGAGCTGCAGGACCAGCAAAGCCTGCTTCAACGCGGTCTGACACAAGCCAGTCGGGTCTCCGCCTTGCAACGCGAAGAAGCCAGCCTGACAGGTGAAATAGGCAGGCTCGAAGCGGCTGCCGCGCGGCTCAAAGGCCAAATCGCGGCAACCGAGATCAAGATTGTAGAACTGCAGGCGACACGCCGCGAAGAAGCAATCACCGCCTTACGCGATGCGCAATCGAAAATCGCCGAACTGTCTGAACGCAGGCTCTCGCTTGCTGTTCGTCTATCGCGGCTGGATATTAGGGCGCCGGTTTCCGGTACTGTCTATGGAAGCCAGGTGTTTGCACTGCATTCGGTTGTACAGCCGGCAGAACCGATGATGTATGTCGTACCACAGGAAATTCCTCTGCTGATCGCCGCTCGCGTAGATGCGATTCATGTGGACCAAGTGTATATTGGGCAGCCCGCCCTCCTGCGATTTCCCGCCTTCAACCAACGCGAAACCCCCGAAATCGAAGGGCATGTTGTCACGATTTCTGCCGATACGTTCACTGATGAGAACACTGGACACACATTTTATCGCGCTGAAATGTTACCTGATGCCAACCAGATCGAGCGCCTGAACGGACAACGTCTTGTACCCGGCATGCCAGTCGAAGCGATGATCAAGACGGACGAGCGATCCCCGTTTTCATATCTGATAAAACCGATGGCCGATTACTTTAACAGGGCCTTCCGGGAATAGATTCCGTCGTCTTTAAACTGCTTCGAGATTGCCCAACAGGATCGAAGTCATGTCAGTCGTGATCACTCCTTCTACCGCGACGACATCGACACCGGTTTCGTAGGTCACGTTTGAACTTGTGATCCCCGACAAATCGGCGTCTGCGTCCAGAAACACCCACTCTGCCTCATGCGCTGTGGGCAATCCGACGGCGATCTGCAAGATAGCCAGCGCATCCAGAGCGTTGATGAGGCCATCTTGATTTATATCGGCCGCAATCAGGTTTTCCGGTGCTGCCTGCCCCCATGTCGGGTCCAGTCCCACGGAAAGTCGCAAGACCTGCAATGCGTCCAGAGCGGTGATCTCGCCGGTCCCAGCCGAATAGGACTTTATGATATCCAGTTCACCGATAAATGTGCCCGAAGGCAGATCCAGATCGAACCTCCCTTCATCGTCGGCTTGGACACTAACCGTGCCGCCCCCTTCCGGGGTGAAACGTATTTCAGCGTTTGACAGACCGGGGTTTGCAGCTTGTGAATCAATGGTAATATTCCCTTGAATGCCTGCCGAACTGTCCGGGTCGAGCCCGCCCAAACCGTTCAAATCCACCGGAATATGGTCTGGCCCGCCAAATCCGGCGCCAAAGACATCTGAACTGGTCAGCGGAGCACCTGACGCCGAAAACACCTGAACCACATTATCCAGATACTCGATCTGCGCACCTTGCACGGTGGACGTAAAAGTGAGCTGTCCAGGTGAGCGCAGAAATGGATAGTCAAACAGATCCAGCCTGTCCGATCCGACTTCAAAATCGGTAATCGTTGTCATCGCGGTTCCGGTCTGCATCACAAAGATATCAGACCCGGAACCGCCGGTCATCGTAGTGGCCCCAATCCCCGCTATCAGGATGTCATCGCCGCCGCCGCCAAGTAGAGAGGCATCAAGGATGCTGCCACTGAGCATATCGTTCTGCGCGGTGCCAGTGACTGTCCCATAACCGTCCGCGACGATACCCAGGTCAGCGACCGAAAAAGTAAGCTGCGTCAACCCAGCCTCTTCTTGTGAGGCCGCAAAGATCTGAATTTCGTCCCCGACATGGGCCACGCTGAGCGATTCGACATTTTGCAGCCCGGTGCTCAACGTATCGGCAAAACTGTCCAGATAGACCAGTTGACCATCCGGTGTCAGGGTAAACAGTGTCACCCCATCATCGCCTCCCCCGGCCACGACAAACACCTGACCATTCACTTCGACCACGGCCAGGTCCTGAGCCGATTCAAAGCGGGTATTCAGTGTATCCAGCACATGATCGGTGGGTATCAACCGGCCATCACCAGACAGCTCCATGACGCTGATCGTGTTGCTTTCGCTGCCAGCAACGACGACCCAGGAATGGCCATGCGCCTGCACAATTTCGACGGCCGTTGGGGCGCCAATGCCCAAGGTCGAGACCCCATCGCCGGAATCTGCGAGGCTCAAGGTTCCCGCGCTGCTGTCCACCAAATAGGTCGTTATCGAATTGCTGGTGGCGTCGGTTGCGACGACAAAATGATCCGACCCGGAGTGAGCGGTCTGGATCGAGTCGGCCTGACCTGCAACGGCCCCTGCAAAGGTCAGTGAGCCATCTGAGCCGACCGTATAGGTCGAAATCAACCCGCTGCCCTCTTGCGCCACGGCCAGAATGTCGACCGATCCAAAGGAAACCTGCACTAAGGCCGAATAGCCACCCCCACCGCTCAGGGTCCCGGTTTCCTGTAATTCTCCGATAGATCCGTCTGGAAGGATTTCGTAGCTGACAAGGCCGGCTGCGGACCTGACATCCAGAACGATGTGATCGCCCCCCAACAGAGAAACCGTTACCCCGGAACGTCCAACTGTGCCCGAGATTGTACCACTGAAATATTCTATGTCTTGCTGCTGGGGAACCGCGCCTTCGACGAGGTGCCATACAACAATGCCCCCTCCCTGTCCGGTCAGGCTGTACAGATACGTTTCCCCGTTAAACGTTTCTAAAGCCGTATCGCCGATACCTGAATCGAGCGCTGCGCTCCCTGTTGCAACTACTCCGCCGAACTGAAGCATCATACCAAATCACCCCACGCCAAAATCTGGCTCTTGAACAGGATGATCTGATGCCCGGTCCAATACCAAAGCGGGATTGTGGTGAAAACGAGGAGTTCGGTTTCAGTTTAACACAATTTTTTCTGGTCCGACCGCATGAACATCCGATGGGCAACACACATGAACAAAACGTCGCTGCCCATGATTTCAGCGCGGAAACAGCATGTGAGGGCAAGATGACCAAAACACCTGATATGACACGCAATCCTGCAAGTACCCGGCCCGATGCGGGTCAGCGGCAACAGATACGCAAGTGGATCGACAACAAAATGCGCCGCTGGGTCGGGCGCGGCATCGCAGGCAGCCTAAGTTTGGCCTTGCTTGCCCTTCCTGCGTTGGCACAGGCCACGACCGAAGAACTGGACACCTTCCAATTCGCTGATGCGATTCCCGGCGTTAACAGCGCAAAGCTACTGGCAAATGGCGATGTTCTCCTCAAATTGGAAGATGGGCGCACGATTTTGGTCTCGGCAGAGAATGTTCATATCCTGGATGGCGGCTCCATCATGATTGCCGAAGATGCGGCGGCGGAAATCGCGCAATTCGCACTGGCCGCCGAAGCCGGGGGAGCCGCAGCAGCCGCTGGCGGCGTTAGCGGCGCCGGTGCTGTTTTGGGGGGCCTTGGTCTGGCGGGTGCAGCCGCAGCAGGAGGCGGTGGTGGCGGTGGCGGTGGAGAAGACGAAGCTCCGGCGCCCGCTCCAAATTTCCAGAGCCTGAACCTTGCTGGTCTGCAAGCGAACGCATTGAACAGCGCCAGCGCAAACCTGATGGCACCGACCGGAACCACAACGGTCGAGGTGACAATCGGGTCACTGACCAAGACGGCAACGCCCAATCCAGATGGCAGTTGGAGTATTTCCCTTACGGCGGTTGAGGCGGCTAGCCTTCCTCAAGGTGTGACAACAGTCACCGTTCGCAACCTGGATGGAACGGGTGAGGAAGTATCGGTCGAAACGGTAAGATTCGATGTGGACACTCTTCCACCGACGGTCAGCATTACGGGCTTTTCGGACGGGGCCATTCTGAATGCCGCCGAGCAAGCGACTGATCTTACAATCTCGGGCACTTCTGACGCCGAGAGAGGTCAAACAGTAACGGTATCTGTAAACGGGCAGACTTATGCTGGGACAGTGAATGGCGGCGGCCACTGGAGTGTTACTGTGCCAGCTGCAGACCTGGCCGCCCTGCCTGACGGGGTGACCGTTTCAGTGACTGCCGATGTCGATGACCGCGCAGGAAATCCGGCGATACAGACAAGCGCAAGCTTTGACACAGACTTTAGCGCTCCAACGATCACGCTTGATCCGGTCTCTGGCGGTTCGATCGGCCTGGGGGACATCGGCTCTGACCTGAGTGTCACCGGGTCGACATCCGCCGCAGACGGGCAGACAGTCACCGTGACCTTCGATGGCCAGACATATACCGGCACCGCGTCAGGCGGTACTTGGAGTGTCACCATACCCAGCAGCGACCTCGGCTCGCTTTCCACCGGAAATCCGGCCACGGTAAGTGTTGCCGTAGATGATTTGGCAGGAAACTCATCGGTACCGGCCACCGCCTCAGTTCCGGTCGATCTGACGGGACCCTCGGTGAATATCGCGCCATTGTCAGTTGGCGCGGTCATCAACGCTGCCGAAACCGCCTCCGACCTGACCATCAGTGGCACAACAGGAAATGTTCAGGACGGTCAGGTGGTGACAGTATCTCTGGATGGGCAAAGCTACAGCGGCACAGTAAGCGGCGGCAGTTGGAGTGTCACAGTCCCGGCAAGCGATCTTGCATCGCTGACAGACGGGGCTAGTTTTACAATCACTGCGGATGTGCTTGACACAGACGGCCTATCTGCACCGCAGGCAAGTGTGCCCCTGTCCAAGGACGCCACTGCGCCAACTGTCAGCATCGACAACTTCTCCGACGGCGCTGTCATGAATGCAGCCGAACAGGGCACTGATCTGACAATCTCTGGAACGACGAACGCTGAGGATGGTCAAACCGTAACCGTTTCCATGAATGGGCAGGACTACACCGCAACCGCCTCTGGCGGTACCTGGTCGGCGACCGTCCCGGCGGTAGATCTTGCTGCCCAGTCCGATGCAGCAACCGTCAATGTTACCGCAGATGTCTCTGACGCGGCTGGCAATCCGGCCCTGCAGGCCAGCGGCAGTTTCACAACGGATTTCACAGCACCGGCGGTTTCCATCACCGGGTTGTCGGATGGTGCTGTCATGAACGCAGCAGAACAAGGAACCGACCTTACGGTGTCCGGAACTTCCGATGCGGCAGATGGCACGGTTGTGACCGTAGAAATCGTTCGGCAGGACGGCACAGTTGACGTCACCGGCACGGCGACTGTAACGGGCGGGTCCTGGACCTATACCGCCTCAGCCGGGGATTTGGCGGGGCTTCAGGATAGCGAAACCTACGATGTCGAGGCATCTGCTTCGGATGCGGCTGGGAACACAACAGCGACATCAACCAGTTTTGACACAGACTTTACCGCGCCATCGGTCACCATCGACCCTCTTTCGGTCGGGTCCGAGCTGGATGTGTCCGAAAAAGATAGTGACCTGACGATCACCGGCACAACAGATGCCGCCGATGGGGAAACGGTTACAGTCACACTGAACGGGCAATCCTATACCGGCACCGCCTCAAGTGGCACCTGGTCAGCAACCGTTCCGTCCGGTGACTTGGGAGCGTTGGCAGACAGCACAACCTTCCAGGTTTCAGCGACGGTTACGGATTCCGCCGGCAACATCTCTACCGCCGCCGCCACCCCGTTAACCACGGATTTCCGGCCTGTCCTGACAATCAATGACACCGGAACAACTGGTGCCGTTTCATTGGATGACGCCCAAAGTTTAGGAGTCGTTGTCTCTGGCACGTCAATAGGCCTTGCCGCAGGCGAGGCTGTAAATGTGACGTTGAATTCCGTGTCAGTCGGAACCGCTACGGTCGGTGCCGACGGAACCTGGACACTGTCGGTAAGTGCGGCCACCTTTGCATCGGTCGAGGCGGGAGATGATCTGGACTTTGGCGCAGAGGTATCTGTGGCAGGTGGCCCTGATCCTTTGCCAGTTACGGATGAAAACACGGCCCATGAACCTGCAGCCTATGTGATCACTGAAGCCGGACAAAGTGGATCAACGGTCACATTTGAAATCTACGCAGATCCTGATACGGATCTGTCCAGCGGTCTGGCGATCACAGCCGAACTGGGTTTCGATCCCTCAGTGGTGACGTTTGACACCGGATCAGATGTCGAGAATGGGGCATTCGATTTGTTCCTGACGAACCCGGTGAGTGGATCAGCCGTCAGTTTTGCTGGCGCGGCGACCACCTATTCCGACCTGTCCCAACCAATCGTCACATTCACGATGACAGTTCTAGATGCCTCTGAACCGATTGTTCTGACGTTGACGACTCCGGATGGTGGTCCATCGGTGCTGCAGATCGGGACGTCAGGCGACGACACTTTGATTGCAACCGACATCGACAACGTCATTCGTGGCCAGGACGGCGATGACACAGTGGATGTCTCAGGTGCTGGTCGGGACATTGTCGTGTTCGAGCCGGACCCAACAGCAAATGGCGTTGATACGATCACTGGCTTCACGACTGGACCCGCGACTGACACCGCTGATGCGATCATGTTCAGTGGATTGGATGTCGGCAGCCTGCGCGGCGACGGAACCGGTGTGGAAACGCTTTCAGTAGGGGATGCACTAGGCGCGGACACCGGAGTGGTTGGTTTGACGACAGAGCTGAGCGATCTGACGGCTCAAACCATCGAGACAGCGGTCGAAAGCCTTACCGGCGCCGGAGCAGGTGACGAGATCTATGTCCTGGCTACGGATGGAACTGACAGTGTGCTGGTCAAGGTCGACTATTCCGCATCCGATGCGGCGACAGTCGAAACAGTGGCCCATTTCACCGGATTGGATGACCTCAGCGGGCTTACTGCTGACAATATTCTGCATACCGATCCAACCGGGGCCAGTGCCTGACGCTCGACTACGCTGCCACCCTACGCGGGTGGCAGTACTCTCGATTTTCAAGAGGTAGAAATGGCACAGAATGGCCTAGTTCCGATCAATTTCAACCGTCACAGTCATCGGTATTGGAAGCGTTTCACATCTTATGACTTTGCAGCTGAACGCACCGAGAGCGTGATCGTGGAAGAAGAGGTGCTCCAGATTGCAGCCACTTTTCCGATCGTGTTTCGCAGGACCGGCCCAGAAATTGAACCAATTGCGGTATATTCACTTCTTGCTGGTGAACCCTCGCCATTTGTTTCAACAGAAGGGCGTTGGCTGGCCAGCTATATTCCGTCCGAACTGCGTAGTCATCCTTTTACGTGCCGCCGGCTGGATAGCGGCAGCACCTTTCAGCTGGTGGTAGATGAAGGTTCGGGCCTGTTGACCGAAGAGTGCTCTGACAATCCCTTTTTTTCAGCTCCGGATAAGCTCGGCACTGAATTGAAAGAAGTTCAAGACTTCCTGAAAGCGCGCGCAACCTCTCAGATTAGAACTACCGAAATTTGCAAGATGATAGACGCATTTGGGCTGTTTGAGCCCTTGAGCGACAATTTGGAATTAGGCTCTGCACATAACTGGTTGCAAATCAACTCTGCACGCCTGGAACAGCTATCGGCAAAACGCAAATTGGAACTGGTCGAAACAAAAGGCTTACGCCTGATCTATGGCCATCAGGCTTCATTATCCAATCTCAGATGGCTTTTTCAGGCGCAAAAGCAGATTTCCCAGGCCGGTGCATCTGTAAAATACACCGAAAATTCAGAACTTACCGGTTTCATGAATGCATTCGCCCAAGCCCAAACCGATGACGTAATCTGGCCCTAATGAAGTGTGAATGACAAATGCCCACATGCGGTCGCTTTTTGAGTTTTCTGATTTCTGCTCTCTCTTTCAGCATAGTATCGGCCTGTACCCAGCCACCTGACATTGCCGGGGTCGAGGCTTCTTTTTCGACCGGGGCCGTGGGTTTCCGCACACATGAACCATCTCAGAAACTGACCACCAGTTCCTTTGGCAAGCGTGTACGGAACGCTGTCGAGACCAGCCCCAACCTCGCGCGATCTATGTCCGCGCTGGATGTGGCCGTAGCCAACCACGACGCGGCAAAAGGGGCCTTTCTTCCGCAGGTTTCACTTGGAATCAACGCCAGATCCGAGCGGGTAGACTCGGACAAAGCCAACGTGACCCCTTATCTGCGGATCTCACAGCTCGTTTATGACGGGGGGGCCGCATCCGGTGATTTGACTGCTGCAAAAGCACGGGTTTTTGAAAGTCGCGGCGGCCAGTTATCAACAGCCTCGGCAACCGCTCTGGCTGCGATTGAGGCCTATATAGTGGTCTTGGATTTACGGAAAATCCTGGATATTTCGGTGAAAAATGTGGAAGTCCATCAACAGCTCGTTCAACAAATTTCCGAGAGGGCTGCATTAGGCGCTGGTTCGAACGCCGATGTATTGACAGCGCGGTCGCGGATGGCCGATGCACGGACGCGACTGGCGGATGCAAAAGCCAGAGTGGACCTCGCAGATGCCCGGTTTCGTGAAGTTTTTGGCAGCCCGTCAGGTGATCTTCAACCCCCAGTCAAAGCGCCGACGATCTCACAATCGGATCATAGTATCGTAACGGGAAGCCTGCAGATTCGACGTTCAGAAGCGGCCCTGCTTGCTGCCAAGGCAGAACGTGCTGCCGCTTTGGCACGCCGTCAACCCGGCGTGAATGTTTCGGCATTTGCGGATCGGGATGATAGCAATGACGCAAATTTCGGGGTCGACCTGTCTTTCAATTATGAGCTGGACTCTACTGGACAGCGCCGTGCCGCCATCACCGCGGCTGAAGCCAAAGTTCGCGAAGCGGAATTCGTTCATCAATCCCTAACGCGAGAAATACAAAGAGAGCTGGACACAATTCGCGCTGACCAAATTGCTGGAGCACAACGGCTTAGAGAGGCGCGAATAGCTGCGCAAGCGAATGCTGACAGTGTTGCAGCGGCGCGCGCGCAATTCACAATCGGACGACGCAGTCTGATCGAAATCCTTGACGCACAGCGCGACTATGTGAATGCGCAGGAAAGACTTATCCTAGCCGAACAGAACTATTTCCTGACAGACTACGCAATCCTTAGTTTGACTGGTGACATCCTGGACCTCCTTGGCATTTCAATCAGTTCCGTTGAGGGCTCTCAATGAAACAATTGACACCTGCCTTCGCAATGCCCGAGTTATCGTGCTTTGAAAAATGCCTGATGCACGCTGCGGCCCATCTTGACTGTCCAATCACTTTTGCCGGGATCCTCGCGGCCCAAACAGGCCCGAACGGAGAGCTTACAATCCGCGATTCATTGGAACTGGCACGGCGTGTTGGGGTCCAGGCGGGATACGGAAAAAGGGCTTTGGCAGCTTTTGACAACACTTTGGTTCCTGCGTTGTTGATTCTTGAAGGGGGAAGATCCGTTGTGTTTCATGGCCGAACCCCAAATGGTCGGGTTCTGATCTATGATCCGGAGGTTGGCACGGAAATAGGTCAAATTCAGCAAACCGATCTATCAGAAGTCTATACAGGGTTTGCGATCCTGCTGCGGCGCAATCACCGTGAGGATTTAGCCACGGGGCTCAGTTCTGCTTCGGGCCATTGGTTTTGGTCCGCTATGGCGGCAAATCGTTGGTCTTACACTCAGGTTGCGCTTGCGGCGGCGTTGGCAAATCTGCTTGGTCTATCTACCTCGGTCTTTATCATGGTCGTCTATGACCGTGTTTTGCCAAACGAAGCCACAGAATCTCTGATTGCTTTGACAGCAGGTGTTGGGATCGCGCTGCTTTTTGATTTCGCGCTCAAACTCCTGCGGGCAGGATTCATAGATCGGGCTGGCCAGAAAGCAGATATTTCGATGGGCCGTAGAGTCTTTGACCAGGTCCTTAACATTCGCATGAAGGCGCGCACAGGTTCGACAGGGGCCATGGCCAGCACCATTCGTGAATTTGAAACACTCCGTGAGTTTTTCACATCCGCCACCTTGGTGGCAGTCGTGGATCTACCCTTCATAGCATTGTTTGTCTTTGTCATTTACTTGGTCGGTGGCCCACTTGCACTTGTTCCAGCTCTGGCTGTGCCTGTCGTTTTGCTAGCAGGCATCATCGTGCAACCTATACTTTCTCGCCTTGCCGAGAAAAGCTTCACCGATGGTCAATCCAAGCAATCGGTTCTGGTCGAAACTGTATCCGGGTTGGAGACCATAAAAACGACAGCGGCGGCCCGGCCCATGAGGTCGCGGTGGGAGGCTGCCATACAGCTTCAGTCATCACATGGCGCGCGCAGCAGGGCGGTGACTCAATTTGCCTTGAATCTGACCGGATTTACCCAACAGGCCGCTCAGGTCCTTATCGTTTTCTACGGTGTTTTTCTTGTGATGGATGGTCAGGCAAGCATGGGCGCGCTTGTTGCTTCGGTCATGTTGACCGGCCGGGCTCTTGCGCCACTAGGGCAACTGGCACAGACCCTGACACGGGTTAATCAGGCCCGAAATGCCTATCGAAACCTTAATGCCTTGATGCAGGCCGACAGTGAGCGCCCCGAAGGGCGGAGCTGGATCAGTCGCGATCGCTTTGAAGGGAGATTAACCTTCGAAAATATCCAGTTTGCTTATCCCGAAAAACACGACAACGTCTTGTCCGGTGTTTCATTCACCATCTCGCCCGGAGAGAAGGTTGCAATCCTTGGTCCGATCGGCTCGGGGAAAAGCACGGTCGCGCGGCTAATGCTTGGTTTGTACGATCCAGACGCCGGGTCTGTTCAATTGGATGGGGTCGATATCAGACAAATTGATCCAGGTGATTTGCGGCGCAATATCGGCTCTGTTCTGCAAGATATTTGGCTGTTTTCCGGGTCAATCCGCGACAATATCAAAAGCGGCGCAATCAGGCCAAGGGATGAGGACCTGATTTGGGCGGGGCAAGTCGCTGGGGTCGAGGATTTTGTCTCTCGCCATCCCGGAGGCTATGACCAAAATCTGGCAGAGCGCGGTGAGGGATTGTCAGGGGGACAACGGCAGGCCATCGCCTTGGCCAGAGCCTTGATTGGTAAACCTCCGGTTCTTCTTCTGGACGAGCCAACAAGTGCCATGGACGTCAAAACCGAAGCTGAGGTCATACAGCGGCTCAAAAAGGCGACCCCCGACACAACTATGCTGATCGTAACCCATCGAACCAGCCTATTGGAACTTGTCGATAGGGTTATCGTCATAGAGGGCGGCAAAGTACGGGTAGATGGACCAAAAAGCATACTGTCACAGCATTCCGGAAAGCAACGGAGGCATCTGAATGTCGCAGCATCATGACCTAGCCTCGCTTGCCCGGGAAATGCGAGGCGGGTCACCGGTAAGGAGTTCATTGCTTCTCTTGGTAATCCTGACTTTCCTGGCGGCAGCAGCGTTTTGGGCCCATTTCACTGAACTTGATGATGTCACCCGTGTAGAAGGCCGCATCGTGCCGTCGGCGGATGTTCAGATGATTGAAGCTACGGAGTCCGGAATTCTGCAGTCATTGAATGTCCGAGAAGGCGAGGTTGTTGAAAAGGGGAAGTTGCTGATGGAGTTCGATACCACCCAAATCGACAGTAAGCTCAGCCAAGAGGAACAGCGTGCATATGGCTTGAGAGCCCGATCCCAGCGCCTGCAAGCTGAGATAGACGGGACCGAGCTGACATTTGATACGATCCTGGTCCAAGGTGCGCCGACTGTTGTTCAGTCTGAGACAGCTCTGTTTCAAGGCCGGCGATCAGAGTTGCAGGCAGAAATCTCAATTCTGATGAGCCAACGGGAACAGCGGTTAAGAGAATACGAAGAAGGGCTTGTCGATACGGTGACCGCGTCCGAGACTTTGAAAGTTCTGGCCGAGGAACGGGCAATCATTACCCCCCTAGTAGAACAGCAGATGGAACCCGCCACGACACTATTGTCATTGCGACGCAGCGAGGCTGAGTGGCAAGGCCGCCGGACCAGGGCTGAAGCCGCTACCAACCGTCTGAAGACAGGATTGGAGGAAATTGATGATCGGGTTCGGGCGACACAAAGCAGGTTTCGAAGTGCGGCTTTGACCGAACTTGCATTGGCAACTGCGGAACTGGCTACTCTGGAACCATCACTGCCAGCCTTACGAAACAGAGCGGAACAGGCACAGATCAGGTCGCCGGTACGCGGCATCGTAAATCGCATTCATCGCACGACCATAGGCGGTATGGCACGGAGCGGTGAGGAACTGATCGAAATTGTACCGCTGGATGAGTCTTTGTTGGTCGAAGCCTATGTCCGCCCCGAAGACATCGCATTTCTGCACCCTGAACAGTTGGTTCGGATCAAGATTACTGCCTATGATTTTGCTCGATACGGGGCCTTGGACGGGCAAATTATCCGTATCGGGGCTGATACCGTAACGCGATCTGAGCGGGACGATGAAGAAGTTTTTGTCGTGGAAATCCGGACCGACCACTCGATGTTGGATGGGAACGGGGTAGCGGTTGAAATTATTCCCGGCATGATTGCCGAGGTGGATATTCTTGCGGGCAAGAAAACCGTTTTGGACTACCTGCTGCAGCCGATTGTCAAAGTTAAAGATCAGGCCCTTCGTGAGTAGTAATTGACCGGGCCAACGCCCATTACTTCTCGATGCCGTTCAGAATCTATGTGGGGCCCCGCCCATTCGGACTGAGCTTAGGATCCCGGAAGCTTGAATTGCTGGTCAAACAGTTGGCGGAACGTCCCGTTATGTTCGATTAGCGCATCAAGGTTGCCTTGTTCGATAACTTCACCGTCTTGAACAACCATAATGGTATCTGCCTGAAGCACAGTCGAAAGCCGGTGTGCGATTACAATGGTTGTTACATTCTCGGTCAACTTGTCCAGCGCAGCCTTAACAAGCGCCTCAGATTCCGCATCCAAAGCACTGGTGGCTTCATCCAAAAGCAAAATCTCGGCATTGCGCAGAATTGCCCGCGCGATCGCCAGACGCTGTTTTTGACCTCCAGAAAGAAACGCGCCGTTTTCGCCTACCTGCGTATCGTACCCATATGGCAGTTGTGAGATGAACACATCAGCATGGGCAGCCTTTGCGGCCTCAATCACCTCTTCATCGGTGGCACCAGGTCGCGCAAAACGAAGGTTCTCCATCACGGTTGTCGAGAACAGGAACGTGTCTTGGCCCACATAGGATATCTTCCGGCGCAAAGAGGCAAAACTCACATCGACAAGATTTTGGCCATCGATTTCGACCTTGCCCTGATCGGGATCATAAAACCGCATGATCAACCCAAAAATCGTGGACTTGCCACCACCGGACTGACCCACCAGAGCTGTCGTCTTGCCTGCCTCGAAGGTCAGGTTCATATCTCGGATTACTTTTTGCTCACCCTGATAGCCGAACGTCACGTTGTTTAGACGGATTTCACCCGGGCCGGATTTCAGCTTTTCAGGGTTCACGCTTTCGACCATCGGGTCTTCCTGATCGAGCAGCTCGAACATCATCCCCACTGGTACCAGGGCCGTTTCAATCACGACCCGCATTTTTGACAGGCGTTTGGCGGGTTCATAAGCCATCAAAAGGGCTGTGATGAATGACATCAGCTGACCTGCCGAAGTCGGTTCGCCGCCGGTAATATCAAGGGTACTGATGATCAGAACACCCGCAATCGCGACACCGGCCAGAAGCTCCATCAACGGGCTGGCAATCGACTGCAATCTGGAAATTGAGTTCGCCCGTTTTTCAACCGACCTGATCGCCCCATTCATACGGTCAGTCATGTTGTCTTCCAAAGCAAAGACCTTGATGACCCGAATGCCCGCAGATGTTTCCTGCAGAACCTTGATGATTTCAGACAGCGCCTTCATTTCTGACTGCATGATCGACCGCACACCTTTGAGGATGTAACGCACACTCAAAAGCGCAACGGGACCCACAAAGAAGAACAGAATTGACAGTACAGGTTCCTGGTAAATCATCACGAAGATGAGGCCGACCAATGTCAGGGCATCACGAACGAAGCTGGTCACCATGACGTCGATAAGCCGCCGCGCGGCCTGAGCGCCATGAGTTACGCGCATAAGAAGGTTGGACGATTCTGTTTCAGCAAAGAAACCAACACCGCGTTTCAGCAGCTTATTGTAAAGCCTTTCCTGTTGCACCGCGATGATCCGGTTGCCCGCACGCGCCAGAAAGATTGACTGGATATAAGAGGCGACAGCCTTACTCAAAAACAAGCCGACGACCGCTGCGGCAATCAGGTAGACTTGCGACTTCATCTCAGGCGTGGTCATCGCATTGACGATGTTCTCCATCATCCATGCGGTTCCCGCAGTTGTTGCTGCGACGACAATCATCGCCACCATGGCAACACCGTACAACCAACCCTGCTTCCGAAGACTTTCACTCAAAAGTCGACCGAGATGGCTGGATCGCCAGTTCGCTAAGGTCTCTTTGATCATTTTACGCTCCAAAACCTTTTCGAATTCGATATCTGATCACGTTTCAACCCAAGTTAGCCTTAGCCAAAGAACCGCGCGGTTGTGTTAGTTATGCCTGACTGTACCGAGAATCCAGTGCCTGCCGACAGATTATCAACACGCGACCGACAATAACGGGGTGGCGACCGCAATATCTACTTTAACGCCCCTACGTTCCGACAGCTTATGAGCCCGTTTCAAACCGAACGCCAGATGCACCCAGCTTCGTCATCATCATCGCCAGGCGACGTCGCCCAAAAAGATGTACCCTGCCCCATAGATGGTTTTAATCAATCGCGGGTTCTTGGGGTCCTCGCCCAGTTTTGTTCGCAATCGGGATATTCGCACGTCCATGGCCCGGTCAAAGCTGTCGCCCGCGCCTCCCCCGAGCGCTTCTTGCATCTGCGACCGGCTGATCAATCGTTTAGGACTATCTAGAAACAGACGTAACACCTCGGCCTCGGCGTGGCTGAACGGCGTTTCTGATCCGGAACCGTCTTCAAGAACATAGCGGTCGAAATACGCGGTCCAGCCGTTGAATTCTGCGATCTCTGACTGAGGCACTGGTGCCCGCGACGATCGAAGCCGCGCCCGGATACGAGCGACCACTTCGGCTGGATCAAAGGGTTTGGTGATGTAGTCATCCGCGCCAAGCTCCAATCCGGTGACACGATCCTGTACCTGTGCCCGCCCCGAAATAATGATGACTGCGGCACCTTGTTCCAAAGCCAGGCGATGAACAAGTGCCAAGCCGTCTGTGTCCGGCAAAGACAGGTCGACCAGACACACATCGGGCACCACTCTTTTCAACGATGCTTCAAATTCACGAGCACGGGAAAAACTTTGAGTGCGGAACCCCGCCTCTTCCAGTGTGTCGGTCAGGATACGACGTATCTCAGGCTCATCATCTAAGATGGTTACCAGCGGTTGGTTCATCATGCGGCCTCATTTCGGATTAAGGCAGTAAGCTGCGCTTGTGTGAACGGTTTGCGCAGAACTGGTGCCAAAGCCAGTGCCTGACGATGCAGCGGGTCGGAATAAGGCAGCGATGTCATTAGAATGCACGGCAAGGAAGGGTTCACTTTCTGCAAAAGGTCAAGCCCTGTCTCTGGTCCTTCCAGCCGAATGTCGGACAATATCAATGCGATGTCTTCGATCTGGTTCACCAATGAAAGCGCCTCATCGGTTGAGGTCGCCTCAATCACGGTGAACCCCATCTCCACAAGCATATCACGGAAATTCCGACGAAGTTGGCTGCTGTCTTCAACCAACAGAACCAGCCCTTCCAGCGCCGGCGGTGCGGCGCGATATGGTAACCGAAGAACCACCATGGCACCGCTTGGTGTATTGCGCAGGCTCAGATTTCCACCGGTCAGTTTGACCGTATCGTAAACCATGGGCAAACCCAAACCCGATCCCTTGTCACCCTTTGTGGTGAAGAATGGATTGAGTGCCTTGCCAAGCGCTTCTTCCGAAAAGCCCGGCCCTGTGTCCGAGACGGAAATCTCGACCCAGGTTCCACCAATCGTATGCGCGCTGATCGTGATCTGACCTGTTTCTCCGCAGGCATCTCGCGCATTTAGCACCAGATTCAGGATGGCGTCCTGCATCATCCCCTGATCCAGCATAAGTGCCACATCCGGCAATGTATTCACGACCGAAAGCCCCATGCCACGCGGCAGTGACGGCGTGGCGAGAATACGCAAATCCTCGAGCAGAGCACGCATATCCGTGGCTTTGGGTTGCGGCGTTCGGTTACCGGTCATGCCTGCTATGCGGTTCAGCAACTGCCCGCCACGTTTAGCAGTCTGGCGCGTGGCGGCCACCAGCTTTTGTGCGCCTTCCGGCAGGTCCATTTTATCAAGCTTGGCCTGCATCCCCAGTATAATTGTCAGCAAGTTTGAGAAATCATGCGCAAGACCGCTTGTCATTTGCGCCGCCATTTCCCGGCGGCGTGTTTGTTGCAGGGCCACACGGGCTTGCGTTTCTTCAGTGATGTCGACTGACATCACATAGACACCGCCTTCGCTGTCGGGCGTGAACGAAACACGGATTCGACGTGAATCCTGACCCTCTGTGAATTCAAATACCGTGGCTTCCCCGTCGTAGGCCCGGTTCAGGTTCTGTTCGATCCGCGCAAATGCGGCCGGTCCCAAAGCGTCAGAAATATGCATCCCAAGAATCTCAGAGGGTCGGCCGGGCAAAACCGAACTGAGCTTGCGATTGGAATAATCGTACCGCCCATCGGCATCCAGATGCGCAATATGCGCTGGCATCATTTCGGTTGTCATCCGGGTGCGGGCTTCGATTTCGGTTAACTGACGTTTTGCCTCTTCCAAAGCCGAAATGGTCGACGCTAGCTTTCGGTTGGTCGCCGCCATTTCCTCGGCCCGGGTCAACAATTCGTCCGACAATTCTTCGGAACGCGCCCGCAATAGCGCTTCGGCCTGTTTGGTATCTGTGATGTCGGTATAGACCGTTACCCATCCGCCGTTGGGCAGCGGTGCACCCTCGACCGAGATCACTTGCCCATTCGCCCTGACGCGCTCAATATAGTGCGGTTCAAAAGTGAGGGCCTGACTGACCCTATGTGCGACGATGTCCTCGACAACCTCATCATGGCCATACTCGCCGATGCTCGCCAGAAAATGTATTGTGTCACGGAACAACGCACCCGGCCGGACCAGATCATCCGGAAGGTCGAACATCACCTGAAAAGGCCGGTTGCAAAGCACCAGCCGCAACTGACTGTCGTAGATCGACAACGCCTGACCGATCAGATTCAGCCCAGCTGTCGTCATTGCCTTTATCTGGTTATCTGTGATGTTCAATCTGCCCCCTCTCTGAAGCTATGCGTAACATCAGATTGATCGCAGGTGTAGCAGAGACAGGGCAACATTCCCGACTAATGCCTGAGCTTGGATTTTGGCCCCTCTTCGGTGATGGAATGCAGGGAAAGCGTATGGTCCATATTTCGCATACGGTGCCGCAGCATCTCGCGCCCCAACCTGGCCAGTTCTGTTGCGTATTCCGGGTTGCTCGCCACGTTTTCCATTTCGCCGCGACGCAGGTGGTCAAACAAAAGCGGTGGCAGGTTTGCCGCAAACTCGACCAGCGTAAACCGTTCGTCACGCAAGATGGACAGGCATGAATCGCTACTACCCGTTCCCAATTTCTGTTGCCAAAGGGTTGGATTTTCCGGCTCGGCAAAGTCAAGCTCGCTGAAAGAAAAGCTTCGCCAATCCTTGGGTCCCTGCCCCTGCAGAAACGGCATCAAAGACCGCCCATCCATAGAATTCGGGATACTCTGGCCCACCCAATCCAAAATGGTTGGCGTGATGTCAATCGACTCGGTCGGTGCCGTCACCACGGCTCCGGCCTGCGCCTGATTGCCTGGCATCCGGATCAGTAAAGGCGTGTGATAAGCTGCGTCATAGACGGTCATCTTACCCCAGCTATGTCGATCACCCAGCATTTCACCGTGGTCAGCTGTGATTACGATCAATGTCTCATCATATTGATTGCTGTCCTTGAGAAACTGGACAACGCGGCCGATATGATAATCGACCTCTGTTGCAAGACCCAGATAAACAGAGCGCAGCGCCTGAATATTGGCCGTGGAGGGTTGCACCTCATCAAAACCCAAAACGAAATCCGAAGCCGAATACCGCGCCATCGTTGGTCCAAAAAACGGGTGTATTGCCTGTTCATCTTCTGGGCTGACATGACCAACCGGCCCCGGCAACGCGACGGGATCGTACATATCGTTATAGGGAGCGGGTGCGACCAAAGGAGGATGAGGCCGGATATAGGTCAGATGCGCAAACCAGCTTTGGTCGCCGAAGGCCGCGATACTGTCCAGAAAAGCATTGGTCAAAAAGGCGGTGTCGCTGTCTTCGGCGCAGTACACCGCCGGGTCGTTCAATTTGGATGGCTCACCTGAGGTTGAAACAGGTTTGTGCAGATCCCAGTATGTGTCGAACCTATAACCTTTTTTCAGCAGGTCAGCGCGCCAGGGATAAGATTCTTCAAGCCGCATTTCCACGACCTCTTCAAACCCCTCCATGGGACGTTCGTAAGATTTCAGGATCGGGTCATTGGCATCGTAAACCCGTGGGTCAGCCGAGGTGTCGGTATACCCGTAGAGCAAGGGCAGATATCCCGCCTTACGCATCTCGGTTGCGATGTTTGGCGTGTCGTGCCGCAAAGGCGTTCCATTGCGAACCGATCTATGATTCATCGCATATTGCCCGGTCAGGATGGACGCACGCGACGGGCCACAAGGGTTAGTAACCGAGAAATGGCGCTGAAACGTGACGCCCTCGTCCATAAAAGCGCGCAAGTTAGGCAAATTGACATGCTCGGCCAGCGCGCCGGTCAGACAGTCTGCCCGAAGCTGGTCAATCACGACAAACAAGACATTTCCACGCTGCCGCATTCCCTGCCCCCGATTCCACCAAATAGGTCTCAGGGGCAGACTGTGTCGCGGTTCCGTCGCTTGCGCAACAGATTAGTCCAGCTCGTATTTTGTCTCGTAATTCTCCCTAAGCGCGGGATCCTGATCTTCCTTACGCAACAGGCAGTTCCCGATGGACAGGACCTCGATATCCGTTCCCATGAAACAGCGGAACGCATCGGTGGGCGTGCACACAATCGGTTCGCCGCGCACATTGAATGAAGTGTTCACCACCAAAGAGCATCCGGTCAGTTCTTTAAACTTTGAAATCAGCGCGTGATAGGCTGGGTTGGTCTCTTGGTGGACTGTCTGGATACGGGCAGAATAATCAACATGGGTCACAGCAGGGATGTCAGATCGTTTGACGTTCAGTTTTTCAATCCCGAACAGAGCGTCTTCTTCCTCGGTCATCTTGCGCCGGATTTTTTCCTGCACATCCGCCACGATCAACATGTAAGGGCTATCGCCATCCAGTTCGAACCAATCGGCTACGTCTTCGCGCAGAACGGATGGGGCAAATGGGCGGAAGCTTTCGCGATACTTGACCTTCAGGTTCAGCGTTTTCTGCATCGAAGCTGACCGTGGATCGCCCAGAATGGAGCGGGCACCCAACGCGCGCGGCCCGAATTCCATCCGCCCCTGGAACCAACCAACGGCCTTCCCGTCAGCCAGCGCCTGCGCCGTCTGGTCAATCAACTCACCATTTTCATAGGTGGAGAACTTCGCACCGGCCGCCGCCAGTTCTTGTGCGATGTCATCATCTTCGTAACGTGGACCCAAATAGGCTCCCAGCATCTGGTCACCCGAGGTCACCTGCCGCGGCTGCGCTAGCTCTTGATGCCAGGCCGCATAGGCAGCACCCAGCGCCCCGCCCGCATCACCCGCTGCGGGCTGCACCCAAACATTGTCGAAGGCGCCATCGCGAAGAATTTTGCCATTCGCGACACAGTTCAGAGCAACGCCTCCGGCCATGCAGAGGTTGCGTATACCATGCTCTTTCGCCAGGTCCCGAGTGATCCGCAGCATGATCTCTTCGGTCACGGCCTGAACCGAGGCGGCAATATCCATGTGGAACTGCGTCAGCTGGTCGGTTTCGGCTTTTCGAACCGGTTGGTCGAACAGCTCTTCCATCGCTTTGCTCGTCATGGTCAGACCAGCTGTATAGTTGAAATACTTCTGGTTCAGGCGGAACGAACCGTCCTCTTTCAGGTCGACAAGATGCTCAAGGATCAGATCCTTGTATTTGGGGTCGCCATAGGGCGCCAAGCCCATGACCTTGTATTCACCAGAATTCACCTTGAACCCGGTGTAATAGGTGAATGCAGAATACAGCAGACCCAGCGAATGCGGGAAATGCAGCTCTTTCACCATGGTCAGCTCGTTACCGCGACCAATACCCACGGTGGTGGTTGCCCATTCTCCGACTCCATCGACAGTCAGCACGACCGCGTCTTCGAAGGGCGAAGGATAGAACGCACTGGCCGCGTGACTGATGTGGTGCTCGGCGAACAGCAGTTTTTCGAGATCGAATTCCGGGTCGATTTTGCGAAGCTGCTTTGCAAGCAGATCCTTGAGAAACAGCTTCTCTCGCAGCCAGACCGGCATTGCCATGCGGAAGGAATTGAACCCGCGTGGCGCCACCGCAATGTAAGTCTCGATCAACCGTTCGAATTTTAGAAACGGTTTGTCGTAGAAAACCACATTGTCGACGTCTTCAAGCGAAACCCCCGATTCGGCCAGCACGTAATTGATGGCTTCTACCGGAAATCCGGGGTCGTGTTTGCGCCGTGTAAAACGCTCTTCCTGCGCGGCCGCAACGATCTTGCCGTCGCAAAGCAACGCCGCTGCGCTGTCGTGATACAGCGCCGAAATACCTAAAATGTATGCCATGTGATCAGAACAACGTGTAGACGAAAGGTGCAATCGCCGAGCCTTGGCTCAACACGATCAATCCACCAAACACACCCAAAACGATCAGAATGGGCAACAGCCAGAATTTCTTTCTGACTTTCATAAATGACCAGAGCTCGGATACGAATGTCACGCCTGGTACTCCCTTGTTAAAATTGCTGTTTCATGCTGCCGGGCTGCTCTTCACGAACAATCCAGTAGCTATCTGATGAACTGTCCAGTTTCTGTGACAGCAGGTCTTTTCCCAACAGGCGCGTAACCAGCCCAAACGGGACAAACGTAGTGATAAAAACCAAAAACATGACGATTGGGGCCACAATCGCACCCAAAAGCATGCCGAGTTTGAACCAAAGCCGGTTCGGCACCTTCAGTGTAGCGGGTGCAAAAACTGTCAAAGCCAGAATAACCCCAGCGATAACCATTGGGATCAGGCGCACCGACCCTCCGCCCCACAAGGGCCAAAGAGCGATAATTATGAAGACAGCGGTGAAGACGTAACCAAAGCCCCGTTCGGACCCAATTTCGACTTCTACCTTCGCGTGATGATCAGACATTGAACACAACCATAATAACCAAACAAAAAACCTGCGCAAAGAATAACACTACTGGTTGCCGAAACAAGCCTTTTGCAAGCTCACACCATCATTCTTGCGATGAATGCCATCTTGCATCGCCTGATGGCTAAATACTTGAAGCGTGACAAAAACCCGTTGCAGCACCATGCAGATTCACATCAGATACCCCCATGACCCCGCCTACATTCACAACTGACCTGGATACGGATCAGGTTCACCTGCAGATATCGGGTGATCTTCACACCCAGTCTCTGGATATGGTTGAGCGTGAATTCGCGAATTTCCATCCCAACGGTGGAACGGTCACAGTTGATTTGACAGGCGTTAAGGCACTCGACACTGGCGGGGCTTGGCTGATTGCCGGCCTTGTCCGCAAGGTGAAGTCCAGCGGCGGGCAAGTAGAGCTGCACGGTGCAACCGCCGCGCATTCCGCGCTGATCGAAACGGTTTCCCGCAACATGCCGGACGAATCCGCCCCTGATCCCGGAAAGCCAGATTTTCTGGATTGGGTGGCACGTGTCGGCGAGCGTACAGTCGGTGGCTGGAAAGACAGCTTGTCGTTGCTTGAGTTTCTGGGCCTGACGCTACACCGGCTGGTCCGCACAATCTTGATGCCGCGGCGTCTGCGGCGGGCTGCGCTGGTATCGCAGATGGAAGAAACCGGTTTGAAAGCGATTCCGATCGTTGCCCTTATGGGTTTTCTGATCGGCGTTGTACTAGCATTTCAGGGGGCCACGCAGCTCAAGCAGTTCGGGGCCGAGATATTCGTGGTCGAATTGATCTCGATCTCTGTGCTGCGTGAGCTGGGCATTTTGTTGACGGCAATCATTGTTGCGGGTCGCTCGGGATCTGCCTTTACAGCTTCCATCGGCTCGATGAAGGTGCAAGAAGAAATAGATGCCATGCGGACGCTGGGCCTGGATCCGATCGAGGTTCTGGTCATTCCACGCGTTGTGGCGTTGCTGATCATGCTGCCAATCCTAGGGTTCATCGCCGATATCGCCGCCTTGATTGGCGGCGGACTTATGAGCTGGATCGACCTTGGGGTCAGCCCCGGAATGTTCGTGACCCGCCTCAAGGAAAACACCGGCATCTGGCAATTTGCCATCGGTATGATCAAGGCACCGTTCTTTGCGCTGGTCATCGGTATCATCGCCTGTTGGCAGGCCTTACAGGTCAAAGGATCGGCACAAAGTGTTGGGCAAAGAACCACCGCGTCCGTGGTCCAGGCGATCTTCTTGGTGATCGCGCTGGATGCCATGTTCTCGATCTTTTTCTCGGTACTGGGGGTCTGAAATGGACGGTGTAACCCGCGAACAGATGCCGATTGGCGACACCCAGCGCGAGGCGGTGATACGGGTCCGCAATCTGACCAACCGGTTCGGACCGCAGATCGTGCACCAGGATCTGAATTTGGATGTCTGGCGGGGCGAAGTACTGGGCATTGTCGGCGGCTCGGGCACGGGCAAATCCGTCTTGCTCCGCACCATCGTCGGCCTGAACAAACCGGCCGCTGGAAGCATCGAAGTTCTGGGCGTCGACGTCCTGAACGGCCCCGAACAAGAGAGGCGGCGCATCGAACGCCGCTGGGGCGTCGCCTTTCAGGACGGCGCGCTTTTCTCGTCGCTCACCGTGTTGCAGAATGTCGTAGCCCCCCTGCGCGAGCATACAGGAATAAGTGAAAGCCTTATGTCGGCGCTTGGCGGTCTGAAAATCAGCTTGGTCGGACTGCCGCAGCTGAGCTGTGGCAAATTCCCGTCTGAACTGTCGGGCGGGATGCGCAAACGTGCCGCTTTAGCGCGCGCGCTGGCGCTGGACCCTGAGATCGTATTTCTTGATGAACCAACGGCCGGTTTGGATCCCATCGGCGCCGCTGCTTATGACGACCTGATTGGCGAGCTTCAGCAAGCGCTGGGTCTGACTGTGTTTATGGTCACGCATGATCTGGATAGCCTTTATGCGATTTGCAACAGGATCGCAGTTCTTGCAGAAAAACGTGTTCTGGTTGATGGTCCGATTGAAGAGATGACCAAAGTCGATCATCCTTGGGTCCAAGAATATTTCACCGGCCCCCGGGCGCGCGCAGCACAAAAAAAGGGTCAGGACAGGTAACACCCATGGAAACCCGAGCAAATTATATCCTGATCGGTGCATTCACCCTGGCTGGAATACTGGGTGCGTTTGGCTTTTTTCTATGGCTGGCCAAATTCGAGGTTTCCCGGCAATACGCCTATTACAATGTACTGTTCGACAATGTTTCCGGCCTGTCTGCGGCAGGTGGCGTCAGTTACAACGGACTGCCAGTCGGGCAGGTAATCTCCCTTAACTTGGATGACGAGCACCCATCCAAAGTGCGCGTCCGCATTGAAGTAGACGCAAGTATCCCGGTGACCGAGGATACCGTCGCCCAGTTACAATCGCTTGGGGTCACCGGGGTCAGCTATGTGGAACTGACCGGAGGTTCGGCATCGGCCAAACGACTAGAGCAGGACAGCCTTATCAAAAGCAAACGCAGCACCATCCAGTCCTTGTTCGAAGGTGCCCCTAAACTGTTGGAAAAGGCGATTACGCTGATCGAGGATATCGACAAGGTGGTGGATGACAAGAACCGCCAGCAGGTATCTCAGATTCTGGAGAACGTATCTTCGGCCACCGGAAGGCTGGACAAAACCCTTGCAGATTTCGAAAACTTGTCCTCAGATTTGGGTGGCGCAGCTAAAGAAATTTCAGCCTTCTCAAAACGCCTCGAAAAATTGGCAGACACCGCAGAAACAACGCTGGAAGCCGGAACAAATACATTAAATAGCCTGAAAACCGCATCCGACACAGCTGTATCGGCCCTAGACAGCGCAAAAGATACTTTTGACGCAGCAGATCGCATCATGCAGCAGGATCTGCAGCCCTTCATCGAACGGGCCTCGACCCTGGCAGACCACCTTACGGTCCTGACCGAAGATGGGCGCGTCGCGCTGGCCACGGTTTCCGAGACTTTCGTGAACGCAAACAAAACGCTCGGCTCCGTCACTGGTACGATGGAAACAGCAAAGGGCACTTTGACCTCAGCTGAACGCGCATTTGACTCGGCCAATGAGGTGATCAACAAAGATATCGGCGTCGTCATGGATGATGTCCGCAATGCCGCCAACCAAGTGGCGTCCACGGTGACGAAAGTGACAGACAGGCTTGATGATATTTCAGCCGATATCCTCAGCGCGTCCAAATCGGCCTCGGAACTTTTGGGAACCATCGACGGCATCGTTCAGGACAATCGCCGTCAACTGTCCGATTTCATGCGGGTTGGCCTGCCACAATTCACGCGTTTCATAGAAGAATCCCAACGACTGGTGATCAGCCTCGATCGTCTGGTGGACAAAGTTGAACGCGACCCCGCCCGTTTCCTTCTTGGGACCCAAGCATCGGAGTATCGTCAATGATCAGGCATTTGATAATGACCGCAGTTTTGGCGTCTTTGGGGGCGTGTACTGGACTGGAAACGCTGCGGCAGGCCTCAGAACCCAATGATCTCTATCTGCTGACACCCAAAAGCACGTTTTCTTCTTCGCTGCCACGCATCCAGAAACAGATCGTGGTCCAAGAGCCAACCGCGACTGCCGCGGTAAATACCGATCAAATTGCAGTTCAGCCGACACCTTTGCAGGTTCAATATCTGCCGCGTGCCAGATGGGTGGATCGTGCGCCGCTGATCGTCCAGGCGCTTTTGGTCGAAAGCTATGAAAACAGTGGACGGGTATCCGCCGTGGGTCGTTCGACCGTGGGGCTTCGTCCGGATTATGTGATTGTTCCCGATCTACGCGAGTTTCAGGGCATTGTCGTTAACCAGGATGGTGAAAGCTCGACCGTACGCGTCGAAGTTCGCATGAATATCAAGATCGTGGACGAGTTCGACGACAAAATCATCGCTTCGAATTCGTTCCAAGAGAACGTAATTGCCAAAAGTAACCAGACCGAAGATCTGGTTACTGCCTTTGACGTTGCTCTGGGGAAAACCATGCGGGATGCTGTCGAATGGAGCATTCGTAGAATTAGTACCCATACAGCCAACAACCCTAGGTCATTCTAGTTTCTCCCAAGCCCGGACCTTACTCAGCCAGCGTCTGGGCCAGACGCATCAAGGTGACAGCTTCAGCCCGATATCCGAAAAAATCCTCACCTCGGGACAGCGTGGCCAGATCAATGGCATCCGCATAGGACCAGCCGCCAAGATATTCTCCGCCCCGGAGCAACTGACCAAATCCTGCAATCGCATAGGAAAAGCGGAAGTCATCCGTGACTGTCCCTTGTCCGGGTAAGATAGGCTGCTCCATCAGATTGCTTTGATCTTCACCAGGAAGCTTGTAACGCATTTTGAAGAAGCCAATTTCCGCTGAATCTTCCGATATGGATTGTTCAGCATACCGCAACGGGCCGTTTCTGATCGCATCGGAACCAACTGGCGTGACCTCGTAGATTGCCGTTACGGTGTGACCTGCTCCAATATCACCAGCATCCACTTTGTCATTTGAAAAGTCCTCGCGCTGCAGGGATCGGGTTTCATAACCGATCAGTCGGTATTCAGCGATCTGTGACGGGTTGAACTCGACCTGGATTTTGACGTCGTTGGCGATGGGAAAAAGCGCCCCGGTAAGTTGATCGACCAATATTTTTTGCGCCTCAACCAGCGTATCGATATATGCCGCCTGCCCGTTTCCGTTCTGGGCCAGAGCCTGCATGGTGGCATCGTCCAGATTGCCTCGGCCAAAACCCAGAACGCTTAGGAATGTACCACTGTCGCGCTTGCGGGCGATAAAATCCTTCAGGGCATCAGGGTCTGACAGACCCACATTGAAATCGCCGTCGGTGGCCAGAATTACGCGGGTCACCTCACCGTCCGCAGCCATACCTTCTGCCACTTGATAGGCTTGCTGCAACCCGGCCTGCCCTGCTGTCGAGCCACCGGCTTCGAGCCTGTCGAGGGCTGAGAGTATGGTCGTCTTTTCGGCTGCCGCGGTCGGTGGCAAAACCTGCCCGGCACTTCCCGCATAGGTGACGATCGAAACCTGATCTTCCGGACTGAGTTCAGACAGCATCAACCTGAAAGACTGTTTCAGCAGCGGCAATTTGTTAGCATCCTGCATTGAGCCCGATGTGTCGATCAGGAAAACCAGGTTCAATGGAGGACGGTCTTCGATCTGGGGCATGACCCCTTGGATGCCGACATGAACAAGCTGCGTCCCCTCATTCCAAGGCGTCGGTGTCACGGTGATCGTAGAACGGAACGGTTCCGCCCCATCAGGCGCCGGGTAGGAATAGGGGAAATAGTTCACCATCTCTTCAACCCGCACCGCATCCTTGGGCGGCAGATGGCCATTCATCAAAGACGACCGAACAATGGCGTAAGAGGCGGTATCTACATCAATCGAAAAAGTCGAAACCGGTTCGTCCGTCGTGATCTTCAGCGAGTTGCTGTCCGCGTTGGCGAAAGTTTCGGTATTCTGTTCCGGCGCGGGAACAGTCTCATGTTGAAGGTCAAGTTTCCCGACCGCCGATGCCGGCGCGCGCTGTAAAAGGTCCGCAGCCCCCAGCTGCGCAACGGCCCCCTGCCTCTTGGCGGAAGGTTCGATTGTTTCTTCAATCACAACAGGCGCCTCAACAACTGGTTCTTCGAGATTGGCCTCGGGCATATCCGCCACCAATAGGTCAGACTCCTGCCGTGCGTCGGCGCGGTCCTCGGACCAGGGCAGTGGCGCAACAACCTCGTCGCGCGTCTGCGGCAAGATCACAATCAGAGCCACAGCAGCAACTGCGGTGGTAGCGGTCAGGACACCGCGATAAGAGAGGGCATTCAACATGGCTTTCGCTCCTTCTGTCAGGCGGGCTATGAGGCCGCGCTTGACAGTGGGACGTCGCGCAGAGGTCGATCCTTGGATATTATCGAATTTTTTTTGCGCCTGGCTCAGATTTTCAATCCGTCGCGACGCATCCGGGGTCGGCGTGGCGGCGTCCATCAGCATCTTCAGCTTGTCCAGTTCATCGGTCATTGTGCCAGTTCCTCTTGCCGCAAGGCGCGCAGCCGTTTGCGGATATCTGACATCCTCCAGGACACTGTCCCTTCGGAAACACCCAGCACCTCTGCAGCTTCTGCATGAGTCATCTCATCCTCGAGGGTCAGGGCCAGAGTGTCTTGCAAGTCCTGTGGCAGGGACCGCATGGCCCGTTGCAACCAATCGACAGCCTCGGCCGTTTCCTGCACCTCGGCCCGGCGCATCTGCTCTACATCCCCCCAGCCGTGGGCCGCCTTTGTGTGACGGGTCGCGCGACGGCGTGCATCCTCGGCTGCATTGACAACAACACGGTACAACCATGTCGTAAACCGGGCTTCGGCACGAAAACCTACGATCTTTGACGGCAAGGCGGCGCATATATCCTGCGTCAGATCTTCGGCCTGATCCGCGCGTCCTGTCAGTCGAAAAGCCAACCGAAAGACCCTGTCGTAGTGGCGTGCCAATAGCGTGGCAAACGCATCAGCGTCCCCTGCAGCAGCGGCCTTTGCCAGATTCTCATCCGATGTTTTCATGCGCATCACAATGGGTAAGACGAACCAAAAACATCAATCCTTGGCAATGCACACAAAAAAATCAGAAATGATCCGCCGATGCGCGATTCCAGTCCTCTGCATATTCATCCGGAAGCGGAGCCTTCAGCAAAGCGCCTTCTTCAAGATGCAAATAGAGTTCAGCATAAGAGCGATCTCTTTCATCTGCAGTACGCCGAAGGATGTCCGAAGGGTGAAGTTCGGAGACCTTTTCCTTGCCCATGGCGCCCAGCAGCTCGCGAAAGCTCTCTAAAGTCGCGTCGTGATAGCGATGTACCCGTTGTCTTTTTTGCGGAACATTCACAGCGCGGCCTCGGACCGGATCCTGTGTGGCCACGCCGGACGGGCATCGGTTTGTGTTGCAGTGAAGCGCCTGAATGCATCCCACTGCAAACATCATTGCCCTTGCCGCATTACACATATCGGCCCCAAGCGCGCATTTCTCGATGATGTCATAGCCTGTGGCGACTTTGCCCGAGCAAATTATGCGGATCTTATCGCGCAAACCCACACCGCGCAGACAGTTATTCACGAAAATCAACGCCTCGTTCAAAGGCATGCCCAACCGGTTGGTGAATTCTACAGGGGCCGCGCCCGTGCCGCCTTCGGCACCATCAATGGTGATAAAATCAGGCAGGATGCCTGTTTCCAGCATGGCTTTGCATATCGCTAAGAACTCGGACGGACGACCAATGCACAACTTAAACCCAATAGGTTTGCCACCCGACATCTCGCGCAGATTTTGAACGAAATTCATCAAGCCGGTAGGTCCGTCAAATGCGGAATGAATTGGCGGAGAGATCACGTCCTGATGCAGGGGAACACCGCGTATCTGCGCAATCTCTTCATCCACCTTGGCCGCAGGCAACACCCCCCCGTGCGAGGGCTTGGCCCCTTGCGACAGCTTGATTTCAATCGCCTTGACGACCTCGTTCCTGGCTCTTTCGGTGAATTTGTCTTTGTCGAACCCGCCATCCGGTGCGCGGCATCCGAAATACCCAGTGCCAATCTGCCAGATGATATCCCCACCTTCGGCCAGATGGTGCGGCGACAGACCACCCTCACCCGTATTATGCGCAAAACCTCCATCCTTTGCCCCACCATTCAACGCTCGGATTGCATTGGCGCTGAGGGCACCAAAGCTCATCGCTGAAACGTTCAGGCGCGAGGCACTATAGGGTTGGGAACATTGCGGCCCGCCCAACATCACCCGTTCTTCGCTTTCCGGCACATGTTTGGGCGCAAGCGAGTGATTGGCCCTGTGATATCCAACGGTTTGGATGTCGTATTGGGTTCCAAATGCCTGGGTATCAACCTGCCCTTTGGCACGGGAATAAACCAGACTGCGAATGATGCGATTATAGGGACGGCCGTTTTCGTTGGTTTCAACAAAATATTGCCGTATCTCTGGGCTGACGAATTCCAGCATATACCGGAAATGTCCCAGAACCGGGTAGTTATTAAGTACGTTATGCCTGGTGGTCAGTAAATCATAGAGACCGGTCACCGCATATGGGATCAGGACAATAAGGAACCAATGAGCCGGTGGCCAGAAAAACCCAGCCAAAACTGTCAATGGCAGACACACAAGGCTCAATACGTAATAGAGTCTGCGTACAATCATTCGTGCTCTCCCAATATGGCGGTTCCCTGTGTCAACGTGAAACAAATTCGCGATTATACGCAAGCCTTTACGCCCGAAATCACGCAAATGGTTGAACTTGTGATCCGCCAAGTGCGGTTGATCCCGGTCGCACCAATCGGTATCCCCGATAACAGACTAACGCGGGTGGGATCAGCAGCTGTGAAAAAATCGCAAACAGCATGGGCCACGGCTCTCATGTTCTGTGCCGTTTTCGCGGGTGGCGCGACTGGGTCACTGGTCAGAGAAGCGTTGTCGCTCGGGATCTCGGGTCTGCCGATCCTAACCGAGACCTTTGGCATCAATATAGCCGCATGCTTTGTGCTTGGCTGGTTATACGCCATCCGGCACCGGGTGCATGCCCACGTCCTGCATCTGGGCGCGGTTGGGTTTTGTGGCGGGTTATCTACGTTTTCCTCATTTGTCGCGGAATTGGAACGTCTGGCAGAGGTCAGTTTCGGGCTTGCCCTAACCGCAGCGGGTTTGGAAATTGTGGCGGGTCTTTTTGCGGCGATTTTGGGTGAAACCGCCGGGCGTCGCTTTTCAACACCGAGGTCGTCAGAGTGAGCGATCTCTATCTGCATGCAATGTTTGGTTTAGGCGGCGGTCTGGGCGCGGTTCTGCGGCACTGGATCGCCATTCGAATTCGCCATGACCTGCCCGTTGCAACGCTGATCGTGAACGTCTTTGGCAGTCTGTTGCTTGGGCTTTGGGTCGGGTATCTGGGTGGACCGACGGGCGTCAGCCAGGAGGAACAGCGCCTGGTGTTCGGCTTTTGTGGCGGCTTCACCACTTTCTCCAGCTTTGCCTACCAGTCCCTGGAACTGCGGCGCGAACGCACAATCGCTACGGCAGCGGGCAATATCGCGCTGAGCCTTTTGCTGTGTTGGGGCGCGCTGTGGCTTGGGCTGATGGCTATGCGCTGATCCGGTGCAGCCGGACCTACATCGGATAGGTATGCATCCGCACCGCCAGATTCCCCATTATCCAGACCGTCCCAACAATGATGATCAATAGAACCATCGTGGAAAACAGGACTAGGTCCAAGTCCTCGCGGCTGCTGCGTCGACGGTCGATATGCAGGAAATACACCAGTTGAACAATCAACTGCGCCAGCCCCAACAAACCGATCGACAAATAAACGCCCTTGGTCTCGATCCCGAACGTATAGGCAATTGTAAAGACCGCCAGTGTCAGCAGCAGCGATCCGCCATAGCCAATCACATATCGGCGGCGTTCACGTCGGTGCATTTCGCTGCGCCTATCCATAGGTCAGCCCTCCGAAATAGACGATCGTGATTATGCCGATCCAGATGAGGTCGAGAAAATGCCAGAACAAGGCCAGACGAACCACCCGTGACATCAGAGCGTCGGTTAGACCAAACACACGCAGCTGAATACCCAGAACGATCAACCACAGACACCCCGCAGCGACATGCAGCCCGTGCAGCGGGACTAGCCCGTAAAACGCTGACAGAAACCCGCTGCGCTGTGGAATGCCACCCTTTTCCGCCATAGCCAGAAAGTCACGTATCTCAAGTACCAGAAAGCTGAGGCCCAGAACCAGAGTTACCGCGAACCAAAGCACGATACGGGGCCGTGGCAGGTTGTATTTCAACGCCAGCATCGCAAGGCCCACTGTAAGGCTGCTGGTCAACAGGATCAGGGTCTGGGCAAAAATGCTGGTCAGGTCGAACAGCTCATGCGGACCGGGCCCACCCGCCTGCGCGTCGATCATGGTGATATAGATCGCGAACATGAGGCCGAAATAGACCAGATCGCTCATCAGAAAGACCCAGAACCCAAAGGTGACCACTTCGCTGGCCTTGTCGGCACCCGGATGCCGTCGGCCCAAGTTTAGGCCCGGATAGCTGTGTGTCGGCGCGCGTTTCATGTAGTGGCCTCCAGATCGGGACGGGCAAGGCCGCGGTTCTCGGGCGCGTATTCATGATCTCGATTGACCGGAACCGATGCGCGCACGAGATCAAGCCAGGCTTCATGCTCTTTGCGGACCTGCTCGGCCGGAATAACCTCTTCGGTGTCGGATCTGAAAGTCCAGGCGATGAAGGCCGCCAACATCGCTGCGGTCGTCGCAATAGCCAGCCACCAGATCCACCAGACCAGTGCAAACATCCAGATACCGCTGAGAACGCACAGACCGAACCCGATCGCCGTATTGCGTGGCATGAGGATATCTTCATAGGCATCAAGGGACGGATAGGCGTTGCCGCGCTCTTTTGCGGCGGCAAAATCATCCCGGTCGGTCACATGCGGAATGATTGCAAAGTTATACGGAGGCGGCGGTGCCGGAATTGACCATTCCAGCGTGCGCCCATCCCAAGGGTCGCCAACCGGCACGCGGGTTTTTTCCCGGTCTCGAATACTGACCCACAGCTGGACAATGATCGACAGAAGCGCTGCGAGAATGACCATAGACCCAAGCACGGCGACGATCATATAGGGGTGAAAGCTGGGATCTTCCCAACTGTAAGATCGACGCGGCATCCCCATCAGGCCGACAAAATAAAGCGGCAGGAAGGTCAACATAAACCCAATGGTCCACAACGCGACAGATATCCGTCCCCAGCCTTCATTCAGGCGGAAGCCAAAGGCTTTGGGGAACCAATAGTTGTATCCCGCAAGCAGGCCAAACAGGACGCCAGGCAGCAGCACATTGTGAAAATGCGCGACCAGGAACAGGGTGTTATGCACCTGATAGTCGATGGTCGGATTGGCCAGGATGACGCCCGACAGCCCTCCGATCACGAACAGCATCAGGAAAGACAACCCATAAAGCATCGGGACCGAGAACCGGATACGCCCGCGAAACAGCGTGGCCATCCAATCATAGACTTTCACGCCAGTCGGTATGGCGATCAGCATCGTGGCAATCCCAAACACCGCATTGATCAGCGCGCTTTGGCCCATGGTGAAAAAGTGGTGCAGCCAGACCGTGAAGGACAGCACCGCAATCGACATCGTTGCAATCACCAAGGAGTTGTACCCGTACAGGCGCTTGGCCGAGAAGGTCGCAAAAACCTCGGAATAGATACCATAGGCGGGCAGGACCAACAGATAGACCTCGGGATGTCCGAACAGCCAGAACAGGTTGGCATAGTTCATCATGTTGCCGCCAAGGTCATTGGTGAAAAAGTGGAAATCCAAGTACCGGTCTGCGGCCAGCATCAGCGCCGCAACACCCAGCGGCGGCATGGCAAAGACAATCAGGATCGAGCTGCAGATGATCGTCCAGCAATACATCGGCAACCGCATGAACTGCATCCCCGGCGCGCGCAGTTTGTAGATCGTGACGGCAAAGTTGATCCCTGTCAGCGTCGTTCCGATCCCCGACACAACGATGGCCCAAATCCAGTAATCCGGCCCAACGCCGGGATTAAAGGCCGCTCCGGTAAAGGGCGGGTAGGCCGTCCAGCCCCCGGTCGAGAACTCTCCGACCACCAGGGAAACCATCAGCATCATGCCCGAGGACACGGTCAGGCCTAGGCTGATCTGGTTCATCACCGGGAATGCCACGTCGCGGGCGCCAATCATCAGCGGGATCAGGAAATTGGCGGCGCCGAACACAAACGGAACGGCCACAAAGAAGATCATGATCGTGCCATGGGTACTGAAAAGCTCGGCGAAATGCTCGGCTTCCAGAAAGCCTTCGCCCGGCCCTGCGGCTTGCTGGGCGCGCATGACAACGCCTTCCAGAACCCCCCGCGCCAGCATCACGATGGCAAAGACGATATACATGATGCCGATCTTCTTGTGGTCGGCGCTGGTCAGCCAGTCACGCCACAGCGGCCCCCACAGACGAAACCATGTCAGCAGCCCCACAACGGCAATGACGCCCACAATCACGATCCCAGCGGCAGCATTTGCCACGATCTCATTTGCGTTGGGCGACTGGATCAACCCGGTGATCGGAAAAGCATCCCAGTTTAGACGGCCGAAAAAACCAGTCTCGACATTGGTCATTGTGTTTTCTCCTGACCATATTCGGCAGTGCCCGGTTGCTGATCGGCAGGCAAGGGTGTGGCCCCGTGATAGCGGTGCAGGATCGACTGAAACAGATCACCATCGGCTAGCGTGAAATACAGCGCATCAGTCGGCATCTGATCATTGCCCAACATGGCCTGCACCTCGTCCCGGTCCGTTCGCATGGCAAGCGTTCGGTATGTTTCAGCGCTCAACGGAACCCCGTTTGCCCGGACATTCTCGGCCCAGTCATTGAACTCCTGAGACGCCATGGCAATGGCTTTGAATTTCTGTTTGGTAAAGCCACGTCCGTTATACTGCGTATTTTCGCCCTGCATTGTTTCGGGCCTATCGGCGACAAGGTGCAATTTGGTCGTCATCCCCGGCATGGCATAGATTTGCCCGGCCAGTGCCGGGATCATAAAGGACTGCATCACCGTATCTGTTGTCAGTGTGACAGCCACCTGTTGGTTGACCGGGAGCCCCATCTCACCGACGCTGGCGATGCCAAGATCGGGGTAGATGAACAGCCACTTCCAGTCGAGACCAACAACCTGCACTTTCAGCGCCGGTTCTTCTCCGAATGAGGTCTCGTAAGGGTCCAGCCGGTGGGTGGCTTTCCACAAATAGAATGAAAGGATGGCCACAATAACAACCGGGATACCCCACATGAGAAACTCCAACCGGGCGGAAAAATCCCATTCCGGTCGATAGTCTGCCTGCCCCTCCTTTCGCCTTCGATACCGTATGGCAATCAAAGGCACCAGGATCAGAACCGGAACAACTGCGACCAGTATCAGAACAGTTGCCCGTAAAAGGTGGCTTTTCTGAAGGGCGGCGACAGGTCCCTGAGGGTCCAAGAAATTGTTGCTGGCTTCGGCAACCGGCACAAAGCCAAGACCTGCGATGGCGGCAGACAGGACAACCAAGGATGCAAAAGACGGTCTGGAATATGTCACGCCTGTTCATCCTCATTTCAAAATTGATTGGGACAACTATCGGCAGAGTCCTGAATTTTCACAAGGATTTTTACGCAGCTCTGCCTGTTTCCCGAGATTTGATCTTGCCACCCTGATCACAGCGGCAGAAACGCCATTCTGGTAGGTTGACTTAAAGTAGATCGCAGGTGAGATCATAGGACAATGCGTTGGTTAATCCTTACTCTTGGACTTTGCTACCTGTCGACAAGTGCGACAGCACAGGATCGTGCGGCGATCGAGGCTCAATTTCAGTCATGGCTGAAACACACGGTCTGGGCGCGGGCGAAATCCGAGGGTATTTCAAAGCGCACGATGAACAGGGCCTTCAACGGCGTCACGCTGAACTGGAAACTGCCAGATCTGGTGCCTCCGGGCACGGCAAAAGCAGTTCCCAAACAGCAAAAACAGGCCGAGTTCGGATCACCGGGCCGCTATTTCAACGCTGGTTCGGTTCAGGGGGCCACCTCTGTCGGGCGCAAGATGGCCCGGCGCTATAGCGCAACGCTAAGCCAGGTGGAATCCGATACCGGCGTCCCTGCGCGCATCATTCTGGCGATCTGGGGCCGCGAAAGCGGATATGGGCAGGTGGCTATCCGGCATAATGCATTTCAGGTTCTGGGCACCAAAGGTTTCATGAGCACCCGCTCAGAATATTTCACGTCAGAGCTTATCGCCGCGCTCAAGATTGCCGAGGCTGGCCACATACCGCCGGATCAAATGAAAAGCAGTTGGGCCGGTGCGCTTGGGCAACCGCAGTTCATGCCATCGAACTACCTGACTTATGCGGCCGATGGAAATGGCGACGGGCGCGCGGATATCTGGACCTCGGCCGAAGACACAATTTCATCGATCGGAAACTACCTCGACCAACATGGCTGGGTCTCGGGTCGTGATTGGGGGTTCGAAGTAACTGTCCCGTCTTCGGTTTCCTGCACCCTTGAAGGGCCGGATCAAGGCCGTCCTATTCGCGACTGGGCCGGGTTGGGGATCACCCGTGTATCTGGCAAGCCGTTTCCAAAACAAGAAATGCAGGGACAAGGGTTTTTGATGATGCCCGCCGGGCGCAATGGCCCGGCCTTCATTGTCACCCCCAATTTTTATGTCCTGAAGGAATACAACAAAAGCGATCTCTACGCCCTGTTCGTCGGCCATGTTGGGGATAGGATAGAATATGGCGTCCAGGATTTCCGCGGCCGGTGGGACAAAGTCGGCGGTCTTTACCGATCGGATATAGCAGCCATGCAGCGCGCATTGGAACAGATGGGCCATGACGTCGGCGGCGCTGACGGCCTGCCGGGCTTTCGAACACGCCGCTCTATCGGGCGCTGGCAAGAGGCCACCAATCAGTCCGCCACATGCTTTCCTCAGACCCATATGGTCCGGGCACTGACCCAATAGCGATTCGCGCCAATTTTTGGAAAGCCGCAAAAGCGGACCTTGCGTCAACGCTCAACCGCTTACTCAAGAGCTTCACAAAAATGTCAAGAAACCATCGCGTATCATTATAATATTTCCGTTCTCCCGTGGAATTTTTTAGATTTCGGCCGCACCTGGCCATTTTGCACGCAAAGGCTTTAACCTTTTTTGAAATAGTGCCACGTTCTGCATCAGTGAAAGGCGACTTTCGCAACTACGTTTCCGACAGCAAACCGAAAGACTGCGACGCGGTGTTCATTGCGATCTGAAAAAGCAAAATTCGAACAAGTCCCGGTCTATCTGAGTCGGACAATCATGGTGGTCAGCGACCATCCTGAACGGATGTGCGTACCTTGCCACCACACAAATGGGAGTAGAAAGATATGAACAAATACATTCGGACATCTCTGGCGGGGTTACTGACCTCGACCATGATCACCGGCGCTGCATTTGCCGCCGGCACCCATCCCGAAACCGGCGAGGCGCTGGCGGATGATCAAACCTTCACCTATCGCGTTCTGGATGAGCACAGTTCGGTTGACCCGCAGGTTGTTGAAGACGTTACCGGCGCGGAAATTGTCCGCGACCTGTTCGAAGGCCTGATGAACCAAGACGAAGACGGCAATTTGGTGCCCGGTGTCGCAACCGGCTATACCACAAACGATACCAAGGACGTTTACACATTTACACTGCGTGATAACGCCAAATGGTCCAATGGTGATCCGGTCACGGCAGGCGATTTCGTCTTTGCATGGAAACGTGCCGTCGATCCCGCTCTGTCCTCGCCTTATGCGTGGTTCATGGAGCTGATGTCGATCGAAAATGCGGCCGAAATCATTGCTGGTGAGAAGCCGGTGGACGAACTGGGCGTAACTGCCATCGACGACCACACACTTGAGGTCAAGCTGAGCGCAGCACTGCCTTATTTCGCGCAAATGACCACCCATTCCACCACCTTCCCTGCCCCGCAGAAGGTGATCGAAGAGTTCGGCGACGCCTGGACTAAGCCGGAAAACATCGTCTCGAACGGCGCCTATGTTCTGACCGAACACCTGCCACAGGAACGCTCGGTCCGTGAGCGCAACGAGATGTATTGGGATAACGACAATACGATTGTCGAAAAAGTCGTGGCCCTTGTCATCAACGACGAAAACGTAGCCCTGACCCGTTACCTCGCAGGCGAGCTGGACCGCACTGAAGTACCTGCTGGTCAGTTCCCGCGCCTACAGAAAGAGCACCCCGAAGAGGCCATCAGCTTCCCGCGCCTGTGCAACTATTACTATACATTCAACCTGTCTGACAGCGGACCGGAAGAATTCAAGAACCCAAATGTACGTCAAGCCCTGTCTCTTGCAGTTGACCGCGACATCATCACCAAGAACGTCAAAGCCGGTGGTGAGCCGCCCGCATATACGTTCGCACCCGAAGCAACCGCTGGGTTCACCGTCCCTGAAGTCGAAATGGCTTCGATGACGCAAGCCGAGCGTGACGAGCTGGCCAAGGAGCTGCTGGCCGAGGCCGGATTTGGCCCCGACAACCCGCTGAGCTTTGACATGGTCTACAACACATCAGAGGCCCATAAGAAAGTCGCAGTGGCACTGAGCCAGATGTGGAAACAGAAACTGGGCGTACAGGTCGAGTTGGCCAATATGGAATGGAAAGTGTTCTTGGAAGAGCGCGGCAACCAGAACTTCGATCTGGCCCGTGGCGCCTGGTGTGGCGACTATAACGAAGCCTCGACCTTCCTGGACCTGTTGCAGTCGGATTCCGGCTATAACGACGGCAAGTACAACAACTCCAAGGTTGACGAATTGCTGACCCAGGCCAAGACAGCAGATGACGCAGCACCACTGTATACCGAGGTTGAGCGGATCATTGCACAAGAGACCCCGGTTATCCCGATCTATCACTATGCTGGCGTCTACATGATGGACAGCGATGTCGGCAACTGGCCGGTCAAGAACGTAGAGCAGAACTGGTACTCCAAGAACCTCTACAAGATCGCCGAATAACCTTCCTTAGACCACGCTTTGCCCCGAGGATCACCCCGGGGCAAAGCCAATAATGGGGGCATGAAATGCTTGCCTATATCATCCGGCGATTGCTGATCGCCGTTCCAACGATCCTGTTGCTGATCGTTGCCTGTTTTTTTCTGATGCACTACGCGCCCGGCGGGCCGTTTACCTCGGAACGGCCATTGCCGCCGCAGGTACTGGCCAATATTGAGGCGCGCTATGGTCTGGACCAACCGCTGTGGAAACAGCTTTGGGACTATCTGTACAACATTGTCGTGCATTTCGATTTCGGCCCGTCCTTCAAGTTCAAGGACCGGGACGTCAATGATATCATTTCGCAAGGCTTCCCGATCTCGCTGACTTATGGGTCATTGTCATTCCTGCTGGCAAGTGTCGTAGGTATTGGCCTTGGGATCGCCGCAGCCATCCGACACAACAGCTGGATCGACTATTTTGCTGTAGGTCTGGGGATCGCTGCGCAGGCGCTGCCGAACTTCATCATGGGCCCGATCCTGATCCTGACCTTCACTTTGTGGCTGGGATGGTTGCCGGGTGGTGGCTGGAACGGCGGTCAGTGGCAATACCTGATCATGCCTGTCATCGCATTGGCCACATCCTATATGGGGTCGATCGCGCGGATTACCCGCTCGTCGATGCTGGAAGTTCTGAACTCGAACTTTATCCGCACGGCCCGGGCCAAGGGTTTGCCTACCAGGACCGTAATCTGGCGCCATGCGTTGAAGCCCACGCTGCTGCCGGTGGTGTCCTATCTGGGGCCGGTCTTTGTCTATGTTCTGACCGGATCGGTTTTCGTCGACATCTATTTCTCGACCGGTGGTCTGGGGCAGGCCTATGTCGGCTCGGCCCTGTCGCGCGATTATGCAGTGCTGCTGGGGGTCACCATCCTGTACGGCACGCTGACTGTCATCGTGAACCTGCTGACCGACCTGGCTTATGCCTGGTTCGATCCGAAAATCCGGTACTGAGGGGCACAAAATGCTAGGAAAATCACAAAAAGCCGCCCATCTGGCCGAGGATATCACCGATTTCACGGCCGTTCAGGGGCGTTCCCTCTGGCAGGATGCGCGGATGCGGTTTGTCCGCAACAAAGCCGCAATGGCGAGCGTATTCATCTTGCTGATGATCGTTCTGTTCACAATCTTCGGCCCATATTTCGCCGTTTGGAGCAATGAGGAAATCGACTGGAACGTGATGGGTGACATCCGTGGCATGGGAATGCCGTCGATCGAGACCGGGCACTTCTTTGGCGTCGACGATCTGGGGCGCGACCTTTACAGCCGGGTCATTCAGGCCACAACAACATCGTTGTTGGTGGGGCTCGTCGGGGCGGCCACCGCGTTGATTGTTGGCACCTGCTATGGCATCGCCGCCGGGTATATTGGCGGGCGCCTTGACGGCGCGATGATGCGGTTCGTCGATATCCTTCTGGCCATTCCGACAACTCTGATCATCATTCTGTTGCTTGTAGTGGCCGGTCGGTCGTTCTTTACCCTGTTCATCGCATTGGGCGCAGTTGGTTGGCTGACCATGTCACGGATCGTCAGAGGGCAGACTCTGGCCCTGAAAAACCGCGAATTCATCGAGGCCGCGCGTGCCGCCGGTGTCAGCGAATTCACCATCATGTATCGCCATATCCTGCCTAACCTGCTGGGCGTGGTAATCGTCTATGCTTCGCTTCTGGTGCCCGAGATGATCCTGACCGAAAGCTTTATCTCGTTCCTCGGACTTGGCATCTCGGAGCCCTATACCTCGCTAGGCCGTCTGATCGCTGAAGGGGCAGGCACAATGGGGTACGGAACCCTCTGGCAGCTGATGTTCCCTCTGACATTCTATGTCGCCATTATCATCACGATGTTCTTCATCGGCGATGGGCTGCGTGACGCTCTGGACCCAAAGGATCGCTGATATGAGCTTGTTCTCTGTTAAGGACCTAAGCGTCCAGTTCGACACCCCCGATGGTGTGGTCGAGGCCGTCAAAGGCATCAGCTTCGACATTAATCCGGGCGAATGCCTTGGTATTGTGGGCGAAAGCGGGTCCGGTAAAAGCCAGACTTTCATGGCCGCAATGGGGCTGTTGCCTTCAGCGGGTCGTGCAATCGGTTCGGCCACGCTGAACGGCAAGGAAATCCTGAATCTGCCGATCAACAAGCTGAACCAGGTCCGGGGCGATGACGTCGGCATGATCTTTCAGGATCCGCTGACCGCCCTGACCCCGCATCTGCGGGTCGGGCAGCAAATGCGTGAGGTTCTGCAGGTTCACGAAGGGTTGCAGGGTTCGGCCGCTCGGGCGCGCTGTCTGGAGTGGTTGGATCGGGTCCGCATCCCCGAGGCAAACCGTCGTCTGGATCAATACCCGCACGAATTGTCGGGGGGCATGCGCCAACGTGTCATGATCGCCATGTCGATGTTGTGCAGCCCAAAGCTGCTGATCGCCGATGAACCGACCACGGCGCTGGATGTGACGGTCCAGGCCGACATTCTGGACTTGATGGTGCACCTGCAAAAAGACGAAGGCACTGCCATTGCACTGATCACGCATGACATGGGCGTGGTGGCACGGATGTGTGACCGCATTCAGGTCATGCGTCTGGGTCAGTTTGTTGAGGCCGGGGAAACACGCGAGATCTTCCGAGCGCCGCAGCATGAATACACCCGCACCCTGCTTGAAGCGATGCCGCGCATTGATGCCGGTGACGCGCCAAAAGCACTGGAAGAAACCGACGCACCTTTGCTTAGGGTCGATGACGTGAAAGTGCATTTCCCTATCCACGTATCGGGCGGGTTGTTCGGGCGCAAGGTACCACTGAAAGCTGTGGACGGCGTCAGCTTTGACATCCGTAAGGGCGAGACGCTGGGCGTTGTGGGTGAATCCGGCTGTGGCAAATCCACACTGGCGCGGGCGGTTCTGCAGCTGATCGAACCCAGCGGTGGCAATGTCAGCTGGCTGGGCCATCCGATTGTCGGGCTAAAGCGGGCCGAGCTGAACAAGTACCGCAAGGACCTGCAGATTGTGTTCCAGGATCCGTTGGCCAGCCTCGATCCGCGGATGACTATCTCGGCCTCTATCGCTGAACCGCTGAAAACCTATCGCCCGGATCTGACAGAGCGTGAGCGCAAGAAAATGGTCGGCGAAATGATGGAGCGGGTCGGCCTGCAGGCCAACATGATCAACCGCTATCCGCACGAGCTGTCCGGTGGGCAGAACCAGCGGGTCGGGATCGCGCGGGCGATGATCAACAAGCCCAAGCTGATCATTTGTGACGAGGCGGTCTCGGCTCTGGACGTGTCGATCCAGGCCCAGATCGTAGAGCTTTTGAAAGAGCTGCAGCAGGAATTCGGGCTGTCTATGATTTTCATCAGCCACGACCTGTCCGTGGTACGGACAGTGTCAAACCGGATCATGGTACTGTATCTGGGGCGCATCGTCGAATTGGGAGATGGAGAGATGATCTGTTCGCAGCCTCTACACCCCTATACCAAATCGCTGATCTCGGCCGTCCCGATCCCCGATCCGGATGTGGAACGGCAACGCCAGCGCCTCAAATTGCCGGGCGAGCTGCCTTCGCCGATGGACCCGAAAGCGGCGCTCAGGTTCTTGCCCAGCCGGCTATCGGCCGGTCAGAACGATTATGTTCCACAGCTCAACGAGGTCGCACCAAACCATTTCGTGGCCGAGCATGACCCGCTTGAGACAATACTGGCGAACACATAAATCCCCTGTCCCCGAGGCCGCATGAACAGCCTCGGGGACAGGTTCGGCTTTGCACGACTTCATGACGATTCTTGGCGTATTCTTGCCAATGAATGGACGAAGGGCCGGATTGTACAACAAAACACCGGTAAATGACGGGTTTCAAAGGCATCAAACGGCGGTTCGTTTTGACTTCCCCTACCCCCGGTGGCACCTTCCTGTCAGATTTTAGACTGCGGCCGCGATGTCATTGATTGTTCTGACTGCGCAGCCTAATAGGAAACCCCGGCCTGCCCTACGCGGTCGGGCAAGAATTGAATTTGAGAGGTAACATGGTACGCAAGGTCACCAAGGCGATTTTCCCCGTTGCGGGATTGGGCACGCGTTTTCTCCCAGCGACAAAATCCGTCCCCAAAGAGATCATGACACTGGTTGACCGTCCTTTGGTTCAATACGCAATCGACGAAGCCCGCGCCGCAGGTATTACCGAATTCATCTTTGTAACTTCGCGTGGCAAATCTGCGCTGGAAGATTACTTTGATCACAACCTCGTTCTGGAACAAGAGCTCAAGGCCAAGGGCAAGGATGACCTGCTTGAAGCGCTGAATGCAACGAATATGGAAAGCGGCGCCATCGCCTACATCCGCCAGCACAAGGCGCTTGGTCTTGGCCACGCAGTCTGGTGTGCCCGCCGTCTGATCGGCGACGAGCCATTTGCAGTAATGTTGCCTGATGACGTCATTGCTGCTGATAAACCCTGTCTGCAGCAGATGGTCGAAGCCTATGAGGAAACCGGCGGCAATATGGTCGCAACGATGGAAGTGCCAAACGAAAAAACCAGTTCCTATGGCGTTCTGGACGTCGGCGAAAACGTCGGCTCAGTGGTTCGTGCCAGAGGAATGGTTGAAAAGCCCAAGCCGGAAGAAGCCCCCTCGAACCTAGCCGTTATCGGTCGGTATATTCTGGGGCCGTCAGTGCTGTACAATCTCAACCAAAAGAAAACGGGCAGTGGCGGTGAGATTCAGCTGACCGATGCGATTGCCGAAGACATTCGCAACGGCGTGCCTGTGTTTGGCTATAAATTCGACGGTCAGCGGTTTGATTGCGGCTCGAAAGCCGGGTTCCTTCAGGCAACTGTTGCCTTTGCGTTGGCCCGTAGTGATCTGCGTGATGACCTGAGCCAGTATCTGAACGAGATAGCCGCCGCCGGGAAGGCCGCTCAATAGCGCTCGCAACCTTCTGCATGTCGTTTCAAAAGTGACAAAGTCCAAGAACCTTCGAGGCAAGCCGCAATGACCACCATCCATCCCATCATACTCTGCGGAGGGTCCGGCACCCGACTGTGGCCCCTGTCGCGCAAAAGTTACCCCAAGCAGTTCGTCCCTCTGATCGGTGATTCAAGCCTGCTTCAGGATTGTGCTGAACGAATGCAGGGACCCAAGGACGCGCCTTATGCCAAGCCGCTGATCCTTACCAATGATGCATTCCGTTTTGTGGTTCCGGAACAACTGGGCGCGATTGGCATAGATCCTGGCCCCATTCTGATCGAACCCGAAGGGCGCAACACAGCACCGGCGGTTCTGGCCGCCGCGTTGTATCTGGCCGCCAGCAACCCGGATGCGATCATGCTTGTCGCCCCATCGGACCATGTCATCCCGGACAAAGCTGCGTTTCATCAGGCAGTTACCGAAGGCGCGCGCGCGATTTCGGATCGTGGGGATCTCGTCACTTTCGGGATCACTCCGGACCGGCCGGAAACCGGCTATGGATATCTCAAGCTCAGCCATGCCCCAGATACGGGCAACACCGCCATTGCGCTGGACCGTTTTGTCGAAAAGCCTGATCTGCCGAATGCCCAAGCCATGATCGCCGATGGCAGCTATCTTTGGAATTCGGGGATATTTCTGTTCGCGGTCAAAGACATAATCGCTGCATTCAAAGAACATGCGCCCGCACTGCTGGATCCGGTCGGCAAGGCCGTCCGTGAGGCAAAGACCGACCTCGGGTTTCTGCGCCTCGACCCCCAAGCCTGGGGCGCTGTCGAGGATATCTCGATCGACTATGCGGTCATGGAGAAAGCCCGCAATCTGAGCGTCGTGCCCTATGCGTCGGGCTGGTCGGATGTCGGCAGCTGGTCGGCAGTTCAAGAGCTGAGCAATCCAGACGCCGATGGGGTTGCCACCACGGGCCAGGTTACCACCATTGACTGCCGGAACGTATTGGTGCGTTCAGAAACCCCCACGCAAGAAGTTGTTGCGATGGGTCTGGAAAACATGATTGCGGTCGCCATGCCCGATGCGGTTTTGGTGGCCAGCATGGACAAGGCTCAGGACGTCAAACAGGCGGTTGCGGCCCTGAAGGCCAAAGGCGCCAAACAAGCGGAATCGCTGCCGGTCGATCATCGCCCTTGGGGCTGGTTCGAAAGCCTGGTCATCGGGGATCGGTTCCAGGTCAAACGCATACACGTTCACCCCGGCGCCTCACTAAGCCTGCAATCCCATCACCACCGGTCTGAACACTGGATCGTTGTACAGGGCACGGCAAAAGTTACGATCGACGAAGATGTGCGCCTGATCTCTGAAAACCAGTCTGTCTACATCCCGCTCGGTGCCGTTCATCGGATGGAGAATCCGGGCAAGGTGCCGATGGTTCTGATCGAGGTCCAGACCGGGTCTTATCTGGGTGAGGACGACATCATCCGGTACGAGGATGTGTACGCCCGCAGCTAACCCTTCACGGTGATTGGTAAACTTAAGGGCAGCTTCGGCTGCCCTTTTTCGTTGAATCCTGACCTTTGGCTACGCCCCATGGAATCCTCCAAACGTTAGCAAATGATTATTCGAACGTTCGGTCAGATCAGACCGGATTCATCCTGGGCACGGCAATGTGGCGCGCAATGCAATAGTCGGACCGACAGCTACAGGAGGACGCCGCCCGTGTCACAAAACTCACCCAGATTGGATTTACCTTTCCTGCAACCTTCGCAGGCCCAGAAACACGTCACCCATAACGAGGCGCTGCGTGCTCTGGACCTGATTGTCCAGCTGAGCGTAGCGTCGACAAACGCCTCGGTCCCGCCTGCGGTGCCGGAACAGGGCGAGATTCACGCGCTTGGCGCCAACCCTACCGGGGATTGGGCCGCGCAGCCGGGCGCCCTTGCGGCCTGGTTGGATGACGCTTGGCATTTTGTGACCCCGGGAATCGGCTGGCGGGCCTGGGATGAACAGGCCAACCGGTTGAAGATCTGGGATGGCGCAGACTGGTCCGAGCCTCAGGTCGCAACCCAGAACCTGGACGGTGTCGGTATCGCAACAGGGTATGACAGCACCAATCGGCTTTCGATCCGGTCGCCTGCGACGTTGCTCAGCCATGACGGGGCGGGTCACCAGTTGAAGATCAACAAGGCAGCGGCCGGGGATACCGCCTCGCTTTTGTTCCAGTCAAACTGGGTTGGCCATGCGGAAATGGGATTGTCTGGCAATACCGGTTTTTCCATCAAAGTCTCGGCTGATGGCGGATCCTGGACCGAGGCGCTGAGCTTTGACCCCGCCACCGGAATAGCCTCAGGCTCTGCCATTCAAAACGATGCCGAAGACATCACCGCAGGTCGTCTGATGCGGGCCGACTATGGCTACTGCCCCGGAAACCTGCTGGGCTCTGTGTCAGAAACCGCCGGGGTGCCAACCGGCGCGGTCGTCGAACGCGGATCAACCGCCAATGGCGAATACGTCCGGTTTGCGGATGGTACACAAATCTGCACGGGCGTTCTGACGGCCACCGATTGCGTGAACGCCGAAGGATCGCTGTATTCCAGCGCCGAGACCACCTGGAGCTTTCCCGCAGCCTTTGCGTCCGGAACCTCACCCTCGGTCGGTGGCAGTGGCGGCGCGACAAGCCGGTTTATAGGTTTGGGCGCGGCCACTGAAACACAAGTGCCCTTTAAGGTTCTATCGGCATCCTCGGACACAAGCAGCCTGTCCCCAACGGTAATCGCAACCGGTCGCTGGTTCTGAGCTTTAGACCGTCCGGAGCTATGCCCAGGCGGTCATTTGGCGCGCAAATCGGTGTCTGCCTGCTCCAGAAACCACGCATAGGTCTCGCGGATACCATCTTCGAGTCCAACGCGTGCGCGCCACCCCATATCTGCCAGTCGGGACACATCCATCAACTTGCGCAGTGTCCCGTCAGGCTTGCTGACATCCTGAGTGATCTTACCCGTGAATCCGGTTGTTCCGGCCACCAGGGCCGCCAGCTCAGCGATTGAGATATCTTCGCCGCATCCCACATTGATATGGCTCAGCATCGGCTGGGTATTCGCGTCGTAGATATCGCGCGGTAAGTCGAGCACAAACAAGGACGCCTCGGCCATATCATCGACATGCAAAAACTCGCGTCGCGGTTTTCCTGTGCCCCAGATCACCACCTCTTCCAGCCCGTCGCGCTGTGCCTCGTGGAATCTGCGGATCAGGGCCGGCAGGACATGGCTGTTTTCGGGGTGAAAATTGTCTCCGGGTCCGTAAAGATTGGTTGGCATAACCGACCGGTAATCGACGCCATGTTGGCGATTATAGCTTTCACACAGCTTGATCCCGGCGATTTTCGCAACCGCATAGGGTTCGTTGGTGGATTCCAGCACGCCGGTCAGCAAAGCGTCTTCACGCATGGGCTGAGGCACAGCCCGTGGGTAAATGCACGAGCTGCCCAGCTGTAGCAAATGCTTTACCCCCGCTGCAAAAGCCTGATGGATCACATTGCATTCAATCATCAGGTTTTCGTAAATGAAATCTGCGGGGTACGTGTTATTTGCGTGAATCCCACCGACCTTGGCCGCGGCTAGGATCACCATATCCGGACGCTCAGTCTGCATAAAATCACGCACGGCGGATTGGTCGGTCAGATCCAGTTCGGAATGCCTGCGCGTGATCAACTCCAGCGCTTCGCCTTCGTCCTTGCGGTTTTGCAAACGGCGCAGGATTGCACCGCCAACCATACCACGATGCCCGGCAACATAGATCTTACGCATGAGGGCCTCCTCAGCCGTTTTCCAGGCTCATTGGCAGCTCAAACCCGTGCTCCTTCAAAAGCGCGTGACGTTTGGCCGTCTTCAGGTCTTCGGTCACCATCTCAGCACACATTTCCTGCACGGTCAGTTCTGGTACCCAACCCAGTTTGTTCTTGGCGTTTGAGGGATCGCCCAGAAGGGTTTCGACCTCGGCCGGGCGAAAATATTGTGGGTCTATCCGCATTACGACGTCACCGGGTTTCAATCCCGGGGCTTTGTCCCCCTCGATCGAGACAACAGTCGCGGTTTCGTCAACCCCTGACCCGGTGAATTCCAGTGAAACGCCAAGCTCGGCTGCCGACCATTCAATGAACTGACGTACCGAATACTGAACCCCGGTCGCAATCACGAAATCCTCAGGATTGTCCTGCTGCAGCATCAGCCATTGCATCCGCACATAGTCCTTCGCGTGACCCCAATCCCGCAGACTGTCGATATTGCCCATGTACAGGCAACTTTCCAATCCTTGCGCAATATTTGCCAAACCGCGTGTGATCTTGCGGGTAACAAAAGTTTCGCCCCGGCGCGGGCTTTCGTGGTTAAACAGGATCCCGTTACAGGCATACATGCCATAGGCCTCACGGTAATTGACCGTGATCCAGTAAGAATAAAGTTTGGCAACCGCATAAGGTGACCGTGGGTGGAACGGGGTGGTTTCGCGTTGCGGGGTCTCTTGCACCAGACCGTAGAGTTCCGAGGTCGAGGCCTGATAGAAGCGTGTCTTTTTCTCGAGCCCGAGAAAACGTATCGCTTCCAGCAAACGCAAAGTACCAATGGCATCCACATCCGCAGTGTATTCCGGGGATTCAAAACTGACGGCCACATGGGACTGTGCGCCAAGGTTATAGACCTCGTCCGGTTGTACTTCGCGAATGATTCGCGTCAGGTTAGACGTATCGCTCAGATCACCATAGTGCAGGTGCAGTTTGGGATTGGGAACGTGTGGGTCTTGATAGATGTGGTCGATGCGTTGCGTGTTGAATGAGGACGCGCGGCGCTTAATACCGTGAACTTCATAACCTTTTTCCAACAAAAACTCGGCCAGATACGATCCGTCTTGTCCGGTAATCCCGGTGATTAATGCCGTTTTTGTCATAGTTCCGCCCTACGAAAACAAATGTGTATGATTGCCGACCCAAAAACAGCAAGAATCCCCGGAATGCAACCCAAGCACGCTGACAGGCATTGAAACCGGCGGAACTTTCTTCGAATGTGTGCGCGCCAAAGGCGGTATTTGTTAAGAAGGGTATTTTAGTATGCGTATTGCGATGATCGGAACCGGCTATGTAGGTTTGGTGTCCGGGGTATGTTTTTCAGATTTCGGCCATGATGTTATTTGCGTCGACAAGGCCGAACAGAAAATTGAGATGCTGCAGGCTGGCGAAGTCCCAATATATGAGCCAGGGCTTGACGTCCTGATGGCCAAAAACGTAGCCGCTGGTCGGCTCAGCTTTTCCACGGACCTGGCCGCAGCAGTGGATGGTGCGGATGCTGTTTTTATTGCCGTGGGCACGCCCACACGTCGCGGGGACGGTCACGCCGATCTAACTTATGTGATGGCCGCCGCAGAAGAAATTGCGCATGCGATTACGGGCTACACTGTGGTGGTAACCAAATCGACCGTTCCAGTTGGCACCAATCGCAAGGTGCATCAGGTCATTTCTGCCGCCAACCCGAAGGCCGAATTCGACGTCGCCTCGAACCCTGAATTCCTGCGCGAAGGGGCCGCCATTGATGATTTCATGCGCCCGGATCGTGTGGTTGTCGGCGTTGAATCAGACCGCGCCGCCGATGTCATGGCGGAAATATACCGCCCGCTTTACCTGCGGGACTTCCCGATCCTGACCACCGATCTGGAAAGCGCAGAGATGATCAAATACGCCGCTAACGCGTTTCTTGCGACCAAGATCACCTTTATAAATGAGATCGCAGGCCTGTGCGAACGTGTTGGCGGCGACGTGAAAGAGGTCGCCCGAGGCATCGGTCTGGATGGGCGCATTGGCAATAAATTCCTACATGCAGGTCCGGGATATGGCGGATCGTGCTTTCCAAAAGACACCGCCGCTCTGGCCCGGATCGGTCAGGAACATGCCTACCCGATGCAGATCACCGAAACCGTCATCCGGGTGAATGACGAGGTCAAGAAACGGATGATCCAGAAAATCCGAGATGTCTGCGACGACAGTTTCAATGGAAAAACGATCGCTGTTCTGGGCGTGACCTTCAAACCCAATACCGACGATATGCGTGATGCGCCCTCGTTAACTATCGTGCCTGCACTGATCGGTGGTGGGGCAACGGTGCGGGTTGTCGACCCTCAGGGGCGTTCCGAAGGTGAGGCCCTGCTGCCCGGCGTCGAATGGTGCGAAGACCCCTATGCTGCTGCTGCAGATGCGGATGTCGTTGTGCTGTTGACCGAATGGAACGAGTTCCGTGCGCTCAATCTGAGCGACCTAGCTGGCACGATGAAATCCCCCCGAATGGTCGATCTGCGCAATATCTATTCCGAACCCGCCGTCAAGAAATCCGGCTTCGATAGTTACGTCGGTATTGGGCGCTGATCTTCGGATCAAGTTTGGATGGCCGATTCAAAACAACCGGCCATCCGTCATTCATTTTGTCAAAACGCCGCCAGATCCCTGAGGAACAACGCGATACCCGGGAAGTAGATCAGCATAGCCGTCATCAGCGCCAGGATCGCGAAGAACGGCAAAGTGCCCCGGATCACCTCAAGATAAGGTCTGTTGAAAATCGCGATTGCGGTGAAGATATCGCAGCCAAACGGCGGTGTTGCTGATCCGATGGCCATCTGCAGCGTCACCATAACCCCGACAAGAACCGGATCAATCCCCGAGGCATCCACGATCGGAACGAAGATTGGCGTAAGGATGACAAGCACGACCAGCGAGTCGACGAACATACATCCCACGAAGAAGCACAGCGCGATGATGAACAGGATGTATTCCTGCGACGCGCCTTCCAGGTTCAGCGGCTCTAACAAGCCCTGTGGGATCTGTTCGAAGGAAATATACCAGGAGAACGCCTGACCGATCCCGACAAGGATGAACACAACCGCCGTAATCAATCCTGTGCTGAGAGCGGAATCCAAAACGTCGTTGAGTTTCAGTTCCCGATAAATCACGCATTCGACGATCAGCGCATAAAGCACCGAAAACGAGGCTGCTTCGGTCGGGGTCACTGCGCCGGTGTAGATACCGCCGACGATCAGGACCGGGAAACCAAGCGGCAGTATGGCCTTGCGAAACGCTGCGCGCCGCTCGGCCCCGGATTTCTTTGGCACCCGCGCGATCAGATCGCCCTGCAGGACGCTGTAGAAATAGCAATAGACCGAAAACATCAGCGCCAGAACAACGCCCGGACCAATTCCTGCAATGAACAGCTCGCCCACGCTGGTATTGGCTAGTGTTCCGTACAGGATCATCCCAATGCTTGGAGGGATAAGGAAGGCGATGTCGCTTGCGTTGATGATCAACGCCATAACAAAACTGTCCTTGTAACCGGCCTTCAACAGCTTTGGCCGCATGATCTGACCAATCGAAACCACGGTCGCCTGAGTCGAACCCGAAACCGAGCCGAACAATGTGCAACTGATGCAGGCCGTGATCGGCAATCCGGCCCGGCGGTGACCGACAAAGGCTTCGATCAGCCCCAGCAGATTGTTGGCCGTATGACCTCTCGCCATGATATCGGCGGCGAATATGAACATCGGCACAGCGATCAGCGCGTTTGGCGAAATGCCGGTGACCATCTGCTGGATGATGACGCCAGTATCGCTTTGCGAGAAATGAACAAGGCCAATCAGCGTGGCAACCGCTAGCGGAACAACCATCGGGTAGCTGAGGAACAGCAGAACCACCATCGCCACGACCAGAGCAAAGGTGATGACATAGATATCCAGCTCACCAGCTATGACATCGCCAAAGAAATCAAGGAATCCGGGCATCTCAGACTCCTACATCCACTGCGTCATTGTCCTCGACCTCGTACGAGTGCCAGATGCCGACATGAGTGACATTCATGATGAATGCGATCAGATATTGCAGGCTGGCCATAAACAGGCCGACCGGGATCACCGAGTAGATGATATAGACCGGAAACTGCAGCGCCGGGCTCAGACGGTTCAGCTCTTTGATCTCAAGCACGTAGAACACGGACTTATAGGCCAAAAAGGCCAGCAGCATGCTGGTCGTGATCGAAATCAGCGTCAGGATCACTTTCTTGGACCGGCGGGACAGCGTGTCATAAACCGCCGTCATCCGAATGTTCCGACCTTTCCGAACCGCATAGGCAAATCCAAAAAAGGTCACGCTGACAATCAGAAACTGGTTCAGCTCTTCCGAGAAGAACAGGCTTTTGCCAAAGGCGTAGCGGCCAATGGCGTTAGCGGTCGAATTCACCATCATCAACAATATGGCCAGAATGATAACGAATTTCTCGATGAACTCGGTGCCCCTACTCAGGGCGACCAATGCGCTTTTCATGATTTTCCCTCCCTCGGCCCGCCAGTCAGCGTTCCGTAAATGAAAGACGCGACGTCTGAATGAGACGCCGCGCCTTTCAGTGATGTCAGCTTTTATTGCGACGCATTGCTCACCTCGTTAAGCAGGCCGTCGAGGATCTTCTGGGCTTGCGCGCGGGCCGCAGGTTTCTCGGCGTCGTCATAGGCGTTTTCGACCACATCGAAGAATGTTTCATGCAATGTGGCGCTTTGGGCTTCAAAGACAGCGCGCTCGTCCTCAGTCAAGACGATGACCTGCAGATCGGGGCGCTCGGCCTTGATCTTGTCCATGTTTTCCAGATTGATCTTGATCTGATAATCATGCGCAGCCTGCTCGCCCTCGGCGATGGCGTTCTTGACCATCTCTTGCTGATCCGCGGGCAGACCGTTGAACCATTCACTGTTGGTGGAAACGGTGCCGACGTAAGGAAGCTGGCCCGGGAAGATCAGGTAATCCTGAACCTCATGCCACTTGGCGTTGTAGATGAAATAGATCGGGTTCACCATGCCATCGACGGTCTTCAACTGCAGCGCGCCATAGACCTCGCCCCAGGACAAAGGCGTCGGGTTGGCGCCAAACGCCTTGAAGGTTTCCACCGGAATGGTCGAGGTGAAGGTACGGATCTTTTGACCTTCGAAATCAGCGGGGCTGCGGATCGCCTTGTTGGCACCCCAGGCCATGTCGCCTTCCGAGATCATAGTGAGCAGCTTGAGGTTCACTTTCTCGAATTTCTCGCTGAGGTCTTCATAGATGGTCGGGCTGGTGGTCAGAACCTCGCGGATCACGTCGATATCACCGCCCAGAACATAGGGCAGATCAAGAACCTGTGCCTCGGGCACATAAGATCCAAGATGACCGGTGCCAACAGATACGAACTGGACCGTACCCTTAGATGTCAGCTCGACAATATCGTTCTCGGTACCCAACTGACCATAGTAGTAGATGCGCACTTTGATGTCGCCATTGGACTGCTCTTTGACACTTTCGGCGAAGGCCTGTGCAAAGATATCCTGTACGTCGCCTTTGTCCTCTTCCGAGGCGAATTTCCAGGTGTCCGCAAAGGCAGCAGTCGACAGACCTGCCGCGAAAACCGCCGAGGTAATCAGCTTGCTAAAGATGGATGTCATTCTGTTAGTCCTTTCTTGCCCGCTCATGCGAGCCCTTCTGAGATGATGACAAGAGGACGTATTTCCTGCGTCCTCGCCTGTTGGTTGGTTCTCTTGCACAGGGCGCCGTAACCGGCCGCGCCTGACGGCGTGGTCGCGATTCCAAGTGCTGTGACAGCTTCTGCGGCTGCCTGGCCTTCTTCTTCGGAAAGGGTTTCGTAGCTCACGCCGCAGCGCTCGAGCACATCCCAGGCCACGATCGACGGTGCCTTGCAGTCAAGCCGACCCATATTCGAATCCGGCCCATCGCTGCGGGTGGCCCGTCCGGCCAAGTGACTGGCCCGCAAACAGGACGCAGCGCCGGGTTCGACAACAATCAGTTCAGGCTGTTCCGCCCAGTTCAGACGGATCATATGCGACATTGCGGCGGCCAATCCACCGACACCGGCCTGCAGATAGACATGCGTAGGCCACTGCCCCGAGGCTTCAAACTGCTGACGCAACTCTTCGGAGATGACGCAATAGCCCTCCATCACCAGTTTCGGAATCTCGGTGTAACCAGGCCAGGTTCCGTCGGCCAAAAGCGTGGCACCGGTGGTTTTGGCGTCAGCAATAGCGGCGGCGACGCTTTCGTCATAAACATCGCCCGAACGGACAACCTCGGCACCGAAGGTTCTAAGACGGTCGCCGAACCCTAGCGGTACGGTCTGCGCCAGATAAATTCGCGCCTTTGCGCCCATCGCCCGCGCCCCAGCCGCAACGCCCATTCCGTGGTTGCCTGCACTTGCGCAGACGAATGTGTGGCCAGATGCGAATTCTCGAAAATCGGCATCCTTCATCCGCGTGAAGGAGAGCGTTTCACCGGTATTCTCGTGCCATGCATCCTCGAGAAGGCGTGCAACCGCATAGGGTGCCCCCAAAGCTTTGAAGGCTCCAAGCCCCATACGCTCTGTCTCGTTCTTGGCCAGAATGCTCTGACCATCCGGCCCCGTGATTTCAATCAGCGGCGATACAGCATAGGTCTCTTGCCCCTGAAAAAACTCCTGTGCACGGACGAAATCCGGGGCGAAGCTTACGTCGTCGGTCGCTGTCATGTATTTTTCATCCGCTTTTTCCATGTGCAGAGATTGTGCATGACCGGCCTATTTCTATTTATCGTATTTGACCCTAATCTCGATAATATGTTTCAAACCCGCCTCTTCCATCGCGAGGATTTTTCATGAACCAACAACTTGATGATGCAGACACGATAATCCTCAGAACCCTGCAAAGGGATTGTCGAATCGGGCTGGAACAGCTGGCGCAAGAATGCAGTCTTTCAGTTCCCTCGGTGCAGCGGCGGCTCAAGCGGTTGCGAGATTCCGGTCTGATCCTGAAAGAGGTCGCGGTGCTCAACCCGTCGCGCTTTGACTATAAGATGACCTTCATCGTTCTGGTAGAACTTGACCGGGAATCGCTTCAGCAACTCGATCTGTTCCGCAAACGCGCCAGGAACGAGCCGCAAGTTCAGCAATGCTATTATGTGACCGGTGATGCCGATTTTGTTCTTATCTGCGTCGCGCAGGACATGGAGGATTTCGAGGACCTGACCCATCGCTTGTTTTTCGATAACTCGAATGTCCGCAGATTTCGCACATCCGTCGCGATGGACCGTACAAAGATTGGTCTGGAACTTCCGATCTGAACTTGGCGCTTTTGTGCAATTTTTTCTGCTTTAGGGTCGGAAATTTGATGCGAAACACGCAGCCCTATCCTGTAGAACCGATGCAACTCACACGCGGATGAAGAAATGAGCGATTTAGAAAACCGTATGATCGCGCTTCGGCGGGATTTGCACAGGCACCCGGAACTGGGCTTTCAAGAGACGCGGACCAAGTCGGTTGTCGCTGAACGGCTGTGCGCCCTTGGGATCGAAGTGCACGAAGGCGCAGGCGTTGTAGGTGTGCTTCGATCCGGCGGTGGCAACAAAGCCATTGGCCTGCGTGCAGACATGGATGCGCTTCCAATCACCGAAACCTCGTCCCATGACTATGTCTCGACCTCACCCGGTGTGATGCATGCTTGTGGCCACGATGGTCATACAACCATGCTGCTTGGGGCGGCAGAGCGTCTGGCAAAAGATCCTACCTTTGACGGTACGGTTGTTTTTCTATTCCAGCCAAACGAAGAGCACGGCCTGGGCGCGCGCGCGATGATCGACGACGGTGTGCTAGAGCAATTTCCGGTCGAAGAAATCTATGCAATCCACAATTTGCCAGGCGCTCCAACCGGTCAGATTTCGACCCGCGCCGGTATTATCTGTAACAGTGAAACCCTGTTCGAGATCACGGTTAAAGGCCAGGGCGGTCATGCCTCGATGCCACAAACCGGCGTTGATGCAATTACCGTAGGGTCCGAGATTGTGGTGGCATTGCAGACCGTGGTGGCACGAAAGCTTGCGCCCGCCTCTGGCGCGGTAGTGTCCGTGACCGAATTCCTGACGGACGGCCAGCGAAACGTCTTGCCGGGCAACGCCACTCTCAAAGGAGATTTTCGCGCCAGATCGCCCGAAGACCGCAACGCCATCGAAGGTTTCATGCGCCAGATCACCGAAGGGATTGCGGCAGCTCATGGCATTCAAGCATCGGTCAGCTTTGATACGCAGTTCGTCGAGACCATCAACGCCCCCACCCCGGCCCTTGCGGTATATCGCGCAGCCGAAGCCGCCGGTTGTGACCTGATCAAGGATCGGCAGCCGATGAGTTTTTCAGAGGATTTCGCCCAGTTTTCGGCCGCCGTGCCAGGATGTTTCCTTTTGCTGGGCAATGGCGAGACCGGGCCACATGGCCAACCGCTTCATGCTTCTGACTATGATTTCAATGATGAACTGCTGCCGATCGGAGCTGAATTCTGGGTCCGATTGGTTCAGGACCGGTTGCCCCTGCGAAAGGATCAAAAGTCATGAACGCCCCACGACGTGGTTTTGACCAACAAGAATTCGCAACGCGTACCGCAGCGGCGCAGACAAAGATGGCCGAAACCGGTATGGCGGGCATATTGCTGACAACTGAACCGGATGTGCGCTATTTCAGCGGGTTCCACACACTGTTTTGGCAAAGCCCGACCCGCCCATGGTTCCTGTTCATCCCGGCAACCGGCAAGCCCATCGCAATCATCCCTGAGATCGGCGCAGACCTTATGCGGCGAACCTGGGTCACCGATATCCGTACCTGGGGCGCACCTGCACCAAAGGATGACGGTATCGGGCTGTTGACCGAACTGCTGGCGCCGCTTGCCAGCCGCGGCGAGACTGTTGGCCTGATGAAGGGCCACGAAACCCATTTACGGATGCCCCTTGGCGATTATGAGCGGCTGATCTCGGGCCTGAATGGGCTAAAGATCACTGACGCGACCGAGATCGTCCGAGGCTTGCGAATGGTGAAATCCGATGCCGAGATCGAAAAACTCACCTATATCTGCGCCACCGGGTCGCGCACATTTGAGCGGGTGCCCGAAATCGCCCGCGAAGGGCAGCCGCTTGAGGATGTTTTCCGCTCCTTTCGGCGCGAAGGGCTGGCGCAGGGTGCCGATGATGTTCCGTATTTGGTCGGCGGTGCGGATACGGGTGGCTATCACGACGTCATCTCGCCCCCGTCGCGCCGCCCGCTAGCGCGCGGCGATGTGCTGATGCTCGACACGGGGGCCAACTGGGACGGGTATTTTTGCGACTTCGATCGTAATTGGGCCATTGGCCGCGCCGATGACGCCTCACGCCGTGCATATGATGTTCTTTGGCGCGCGACTGAGGCCGGGATCGCCGCAGCTCGCCCCGGAGCGACTTGCCGAGAATTGTTTCAAGCGATGCAGAAGGTGATCGCTGAGCTCGACGATCAGGGTGGTGACGTCGGCAGGCTGGGTCATGGGCTTGGCATGCAGCTGACCGAATGGCCCTCGCACACCAGTTGGGATACAACTGAGATCACCGAAAATATGGTACTGACCCTTGAACCATCGCTTGGCTATGGCGACGGTCGGGTCATGGTGCACGAAGAGAACATCGTCATACGTGCAAGTGGGGCAGAGCTTTTGACCAAACGCGCCGCGCCCGAACTACCAATCATCTGAGGCCAATCATGAAGCTTGATTTCGAAACAGACGAAGGCATTGGCACCCGCGCCAATCTAGGTGTGATTGTTCTTGAGACTGACGAGACGTTAGAGAACGAATTCTCTCGGATCATGCGCCTAGCTGGTGTCGCGCTCTATCACAGCCGGATTCCGATGGTGCCCGAAATCCGACCCGACACACTGGCGCGGATGGAACAGGACCTGCCTGCGACGGCACGGCTTTTGCCACCATCGCTCAGCTTTGATGCAATCGGATTTGGCTGTACCTCGGCCTCGACCGTGATCGGGTCCGAGAATGTGGCCAAGGTGATAAAGACGGTCTGCCCGGATGCACGTGTGACAGATCCGTTGGCGGCAATCATCGCTGCCGGTCAGCATTTAGGAGCCCGACGATTGGGCTTCGTCACCCCCTATATTCCCGAAGTTTCCGCTGGGATGCGCACAAAGCTGGAACAGGCCGGTTTCGAAATCGCAGGATTCGGGTCGTTCGAGGAAGGAAATGATCGCGTTGTTGCGCGGATCACAGAAGGGTCGATCCTTGACGCTATTGAAAAGGTCGCGGCTCAAGCGCCCTGCGATGCTGTCATTGTCTCTTGCACGAACCTGCGATGCCTTGACGTCATTGTTCAGGCAGAAGAAAAGATCGGGATTCCAGTCATTTCCAGTAATCAGGCGCTTGCCTGGCATATGCTTCGATTGGCCGGCATTGAGGACCTCAACCCTCAGTTCGGACGGCTCTTTGGATAGGGCGAGAAGGGTGTCCGCCTAGGGCGCTTTCGTTCAAGCAGGCGATTTGAGGCCAAGCGTTGCCAGAGTTGCAGCCATTGTCTGGCCCCAACGGTCCTGCAATGCGCTGTTTGTGTTGCGACGCAGGCCCATTGATTTCAACAGCTCGAACCGTTTCGGGTCATCGCCGCCGAAGGACACCGCAACCCGAGGCCACCAGTAAGCGACCGAGTTCTGCATGTCTTCCGCGACGCCGTTCTCGATCAGTTTGACCGCCCCTTCCAACGCCAGCTCGCCATGATGCGCCTCGACCGGGGCGATGGATCGGAAGGCTTCGGCCAGAGGCTGATACGAGATGGTGGAATACTCGGCCAGTTGTTCGGCCACCGCGCGGCTCATCAGCAGGTTCATGACCACAGCGTCTGTCCAGCCGGACAGCGGATAGTTGAATACCGCCAGACGCATGTCATGCTCGGACCGGGTGGCCCCGATATCCGCATCCCGCGACAAGCGCATGGTCCAAGGATGGTGATTGGCATAACGTTCGGTGTCTGCGCCAAACTCTCCCATGATGTTAAGAACGCGGTAGGCGTGGTCTGACTTTTCCAGCACGATCTTTGCGGCGGCGATCCGTTCCTTGATCCCCGGCCCTTGATTGATGATGTCGGCAAACCCGGCGGCCCCGGCCAGTTCGCTGTCGACAAAAGTCGCCATCAGCTTCATCAGCTCGGCCCGATAGCGAGGCGGCACATTCGATGGGTTGGTCAGAACACCGCCTGCGGCCAGATAGCTGTCGAGTGTCATTGAATCGGACATATCTGCCCCCTTTCTAACGGTCGTAATCGACGACCACGCGGTCTGTTACCGGATAGGCCTGGCAGCTTAGCACATAGCCTTTTTCCACTTCGTAATCTTCCAGCGCGTGATTGGCGAGCATCTCGACCTCACCCTCAAGCACCTTGCAGCGGCAGGTCGAACAGACACCCGCCTTGCAGGCAAACGGGGCATCCATGGCGTTTGCCAGGGCGGCCTCAAGAATGGACTGGTCCTTGGGTATGGTCACGGTCTGTGTGGATCCGTCCAGCGTGATCGACGCGCTGCTTTGATTGCCCTGCGCGGCTGCATCGGCCGAGACCGGCTTGGCTCTGGCCCGTCCGGGCTGAGCGCTGGCGAACAGCTCGAACTTGATCTGGCCGTCATCCAGACCGTGCTCGCGCAGCGCGGCGGCAATGCCCAGCATCATCGGTTCCGGGCCGCAGATAAATGCGGTGTCGACATGGTCGATATCGACCCAATGTTTGAACAACTCTGCGCATTTTTCCTGGGTCACCAAACCAGTGAACAGCTCGATCTCTTGTGAATCCGTCTCAAGAACGTGGATCACATTGAGGCGACCCATATAGAGGTTCTTGAGGTCTTCGAGATCCTCGCGGAACATGATCGTGTTGATGCCCTTATTGGCATAGATAAGGGTAAAGCGTGATTGCGGTTCCTGTGCGAGGGTCGTTTTGAGGATCGACAGGACCGGAGTAATCCCCGAGCCCCCTGCAAAGCCCAGATATTGCTTTTCCGCACCCGCATCTATCGGAGTATGAAAGCTGCCCATCGGCGGCATGGCCTCGACGATGTCGCCGACATTCAGTTCAGTATTCGCCCATCCGGAAAAGGCGCCGCCTTCAACACGTTTGATGCCAACCTGCAGCACGCCTTCATCCTTGCCCGCGCAGATCGAGTAGGACCGGCGCAGTTCTTCGCCCTCAAATTCGCGACGAAATGTCAGATATTGACCGGCGGTGAAATCGAACTGATCTGCAGCGCCGTTCACAGGTTCCAGTGTCACCACCACCGCATCGCGAATGGTTTTGTGGATATCTGTGACTTTCAGGTCGTGGAAACGTGCCATCCGGTGGTCCTCCTCAGATGCACTTGAAATAGTCAAATGGTTCCAGGCAGTCGGTGCATCGCCAATGCGCCTTGCAAGGGGTCGAACCGAACTGGCTGACCTTCTCGACCGCTTTGCTGCCGCAGCGCGGGCAGCGATCCGGGCCGCCTGCCGGTTGTGGTGGGGCAATGCCATAGTCTTCCAGCCGTGCCCGGCCCTTTTCACTGAGCCAGTCGGTGGTCCAAGCCGGGGCGATGCTGGTTTCGATCTGCACGTCACTGATCCCGCGATCGTGCAAGGCGGTTTCGATATCCAGGCTGATAATGGATGTTGCCGGACAGCCGGAATAGGTTGGAGTGACCGTCACCTTCAACGTCTCGTCCTGCCACTGCACATCGCGCACAATGCCAAGATCGACTACCGAAATCACCGGAATTTCAGGGTCAGGAACAGCATCCAGCCATTCCCAGATTTGTTTGGTCGATGCCCGATCCATCGGCGTTACCAGCTTGCTTCGGGATAGGCGCGTTGCAGCCACTGCATCTGTGTCAACAGATGACCCAGATGTTCCGTATGCATCCGCCCGTCACGCCCACCTTTATGGGCAAAGCCGCCTTCCGGGATCGTCAAGGTCGCCTCGGACAGGATCCGCTGCACCAAAGTGTCAAACGCCGCGCGCAGATCCGCGGGGTTCGGCGCAATGCCCGCCGCGACCATCTCGGCGTCAACTTCGTCGCTGGTGAACATCTCGCCGACATACGGCCACAGGTAGTCCAGAGCCGACTGCATCCAAGCGTGGCTTTCCGCTGTTCCGTCCCCCAGACCAACCACCGTGTCGCCCGAGCGTTCCAGGTGATATGCCACCTCTTTGCTGGCTTTCGCGGCAATGGCCGCGACACGGTCATCCGTAGAGTTGAGCAAGCGTCCCAGCATGATGGAATGCCACGCATCGAACAGGAACTGGCGCATCAGGGTCCGGCCAAAATCCCCATTTGGAACCTCGACCAGCAGCACATTGCGGAAATCCCAGGCATCGCGCAGGAAGGCCAGATCGTCAGCGGTTTTGCCGCCTTGGATTTCCCCCGCCAGACCCAACCACATCTGAGTCTGCCCGATCAGGTCCAAGGCCGTGTTGGCCAGTGCGATATCCTCTTCCAGCACCGGCGCATGGCCGCACCATTCACTGACGCGATGGCCAAGGACCAGGTCGTTGTCGCCCATCCGTAGAAGGAATTGTACAAATGCCGTGTCCCGGTCCATCACATGGCCCCCACTTCATCGGGGATGTCGAAAAAGGTCGGGTGACGATAGACCTTGCTTTCGCTGGGCTCGTATAATGGGCCCTTGTCGCTGGGCGAGGAGGCCGAGATATTATTCGCCTCGACCACCCAGATCGACACACCTTCGTTGCGGCGGGTATAGACATCGCGCGCGTTCTTGATGGCCATCTCCGCGTCCGGGGCATGCAACGAGCCGACGTGACGGTGGCTCATACCATGCTGACCGCGGATAAAGACTTCCCACAGGGGCCATTCGTTTTTCATCGGGTTTCCTCCTCAGGGTCGACTTATTCGGCAGCCACTGTGCCAGAGCGTTTCTTTTCGGCATGGGCCATCAGCCCGTCGCGCACCCATTTGCCGTCGTCCCAGGCTTGGTTTCGGGCGGCCAGCCGGTCGGTGTTGCAGGGGCCATTGCCACTGATGACATCGAAGAACTCGGACCAGTCGGGTTCTGAGAAATCATAATGGCCGCGATCGTCGTTCCAATTCAGCTTTGGGTCAGGGATGGTCAGGCCCAGATACTCGGCCTGTGGCACAGTCTGATCGACGAATTTCTGACGCAGCTCGTCATTGGTGTTCATCTTGATCTTCCATTTCATCGACTGCGTCGAATGCACCGAGTCCTTGTCGGACGGTCCAAACATCATCAGCGATGGGTACCAAAAGCGGTTCAAAGCGTCCTGCGCCATTCGTTTCTGGTCCGGCGTGCCTTCGGCCATCTTGCGGATGGCGTCATAGCCCTGACGCTGATGAAAGCTCTCTTCTTTGCAGATGCGGATCATGGCGCGTGAATAGGGACCGTAAGACGTGCGCTGCAACGGCACCTGGTTCATGATCGCGGCGCCATCCACCAGCCAGCCAACGGCACCAACATCAGCCCAGTTCAGGGTGGGGTAGTTGAAGATGGACGAGTATTTCATGCGCCCGTCCAGCAGCATTTCGGTGATCTCATCCCGGCTGACACCCAGTGTTTCGGCGGCGCAGTACAGGTACAGACCATGCCCGGCCTCGTCCTGAACTTTTGCCAACAGGATCGCCTTGCGTTCCAGTGTGGGTGCCCGCGTGATCCAGTTCGCCTCGGGCAGTTGCCCAACGATTTCGGAATGGGCGTGCTGGCCGATCTGGCGGATCAGCGTCTTGCGATAGCCTTCGGGCATCCAATCCTTGGGTTCGATCTTTTCGTCAGCGTCTATGCGCGCCTGAAAGGCAGCAAGCTTTGCAGGATCTTCCTGTGTCGCCTCGGACTTAACCATCTGAGCATACATGTCCCGTCATCTCCCCTATACGCGTTCAAGAATAAGCGCTGCGCCCTGACCGACGCCGACACACATGGTGCACAGCGCGTATCGCCCGCCCGTGCGCCGCAACTGATAGGCCGCGGTCATAACCAACCTTGCGCCGGACATGCCCAACGGGTGGCCAATGGCAATCGCGCCCCCATTCGGGTTCACCTGCGGCGCGTCGTCTGGCATGCCCAGTTCGCGCAGTGTAGCCAGACCCTGTGACGCGAAGGCCTCATTCAACTCTATCACGTCCATTTGCTCGATGCTCAGCCCGGCGCGAGCCAAAACTTTGCGGCTAGCCGGAACCGGGCCAATGCCCATGACACGCGGCTCAATCCCGGCGACAGACATGCCCACGACCCGGGCCATCGGGGTCAGGCCGTTCTTTGACGCTGCCGCCTCATTGGCCATCAAAATGGCCGCAGCGCCGTCATTGACGCCCGAGGCGTTGCCAGCGGTCACCGTCTTATCCGGCCCGTTGACACCTTTGAGACCAGACAGTTTGTCCACGGTAACATCTGGGCGCGGATGTTCATCCGTATCAACAATGATCGGATCGCCCTTGCGTTGCGGGATCGTGACCGGGGTGATTTCATCCCGGAACAGACCTGCCTCGTGCGCGGCGGCCCATCGGGCCTGACTGCGCGCCGCAAAAGCATCTTGGTCATCGCGGCTGATACCAAAGTCTTCGGCCACATTGTCGGCCGTTTGCGGCATCGAGTCGATGCCATAGGCCTGTTTCATCTTCGGGTTCACAAAGCGCCAGCCGATCGTCGTATCATAGACCGCATTGCTGCGGGTAAAGGCCGAGGTCGCCTTGGGCATCACAAAGGGCGCCCGCGACATGCTTTCGACACCGCCGGCCACAGCTAGATCATAATCGCCCGCCTTGATGCCCCGCGCCGCCATTCCAACCGCATCCATTCCACTGGCGCACAATCGGTTCACTGTTGTTCCGGGCACATCAACCGGCAATCCAGCCAACAAGGCCGCCATCCGCGCCACATTGCGGTTGCTTTCACCCGCCTGATTTGCATCGCCATAGATCACATCATCAACGCTGGCCCAATCAACCTGCGGGTTGCGCTCTTTCAGGGCGGCCAATGGAATCGCGGCAAGATCATCTGTCCTGACTGACGACAAAGCCCCCCCATATCGCCCAATCGGAGTGCGCGTCGCGTCGCAAATGAATGCGTCCATCACTTAGTTCTCCTGTAGATGCTGATCCGTATCATTGACCGCATGGTCGGTTTTTAGGGCGTCCATCGATTCGAGGCAAGCTTTATGTTACGAGTTCTTTTTCTTTTTTAGTTTTTCTGTAACATTAAGCGCGAGAGAAACGCCCGCATTGATCGCCGAATGACCAGCATCGGGCGGATCAGATAGGTGACGCTAAAGAAAACCTAGCTGTCCAGCTCGGCTTCCAAGGATTCCAAATCAGGGCGCGGCAGTTTTTCCAACAACTGAGATACAGCCGCCCGGCATGCAGGGCCTTTCCAGTCAGCGGGCAGAAACGCTGCAGGAAAGGCGGGATGGCGCAGAACAATACGACGCCAATTATGCACGATCAGGACACGCAGAATGGCCGTCTTCATCGGGTCGCCCGCCCCCTCGGGCGGCATCTCTTGGTCGATGATCTGTGTCGATCTCAAGAACTGATCATAGGCGGCTTTCAACGCCTCTGGCCCGCAGAGATCCCGAAGCCAGCCAGGAACAGAGATAGCGCTGCTTTCCACGCCCATCAGCTCTTCAAGACCCGCCGGAACCTGACCCGGAGCCATCGACGTTGCAGGATTGAGAGAGATGTAGTCCCCGGTCAGCATCAGATCAGCCAATTCTTTGCGCGATGAGTCCGAATTGCTGGCGATAAGTACATGCCAGAGGCCGGGTTCCGGCGTTTCCTTGGCATAGATACGCGGTGCGGCGGTCACACTCTGATGACGGCCAAACGCGGTCAGGCGGTGAAAGCTGCTGCGCCCTTTGCGGGTGCTTTCGATCCAGCCATCCTTGCGCAGCCGATGCAGGGCAACACGCGTGGCTTCGGCCTTGATCCCGGCAAGGCTGGTCAGTGCGGTGATCACCGCACCACTTATCTGATCTGTTTCTTCCTGCGCCAGATCACCGAATATCGTCACCAGCACGGACCACACCCGTTGTGTACCCTCAGAGGTCAGATGGCTAACGCAGGCTTCAAACCAATCGGGGGCTGAATCTTTCATGCAGCAAGTATAATCGGGCCAGATCGAATTACCATCCGGCCCAAGAATCTTAGTAGGCCACCATGGTCAGCAGCTCATATTCGGCCACAGGCTCATCATCCTGTTGGGTCAGGGTGACATGCCAGCGCACCTCGCCATATTCATCATTGCGGCGGGTTTTCTTTTTGACCGTCAGGCGCACCTTGATGCTGTCGCCTGCCTCTACCGGTTTCATAAAGCGCAGGTTATCGAGCCCAGTATTGGCCAGGACCGGCCCCTCGTTCGGTTCCACAAAAAGACCCGCCGCGAAAGACAGCAAAAGATATCCATGCGCGACCCGGCCCGGAAAGAACGGGTTACGCTCAGCTGCGGCCTGATCCATATGGGCATAGAAGGTGTCGCCGGTGAATTCGGCGAAATGTTCAATGTCTTCCATGGTCACGGTCCGCGGTGCGGTGTGGATCGTCTCACCAATGGCCAGATCGTGATAGCGGCGTGTAAATGGATGGGCTGGCGCATTGACCTCGGCTGCACCCGGCACCCATCTCTCGCCAATAGCTGTCAATATGTCCGGCGATCCTTGAATCGCCGTACGTTGCATATAATGCATCACACCGCGCACACCGCCCATTTCCTCGCCACCGCCAGCACGGCCGGGACCGCCATGGACCATATGCGGCAAAGGAGAGCCATGGCCTGTGGATTCTTTCATCGAGTCTCGGTTGTTGAAATAGAGCCGCCCATGATAGGCCCCTGCCCCCATAACAAATTTGCGGGCAACATCAGCATCATGTGTGATGACTGAGGCCACCAGAGACCCCTGCCCTCGGTTCGCCAGCTCAATCGCGTGGTCGGTATCGCGATAGCCCATGATTGTACTGACGGGCCCAAAGGCTTCGGTATCATGCACACGTTGCGAGGCATCGGGATCGCTGCAATGGAACAGCATCGGTGGCATAAAGGCGCCCTTATCTGCATCGGCCCCATCGACCACGAAGTCGTCCGGGTTGCCAAAGACGCACTCGGCCTCGTGCCCTATAATCGCGGCCTTCTCTAAAACATCGCGCTTCTGACTGGCTGAGACCAGCGCACCCATTCGGGTGGTTTCCAGTTTCGGATCCCCGATGGTGGTCTTTGCCAAACGCGCGGACAGCGCCTCAATCACGGCTTGCACATGCGGCTCGGGCGCGATGATCCTGCGGATGGCAGTGCATTTCTGACCCGCCTTGGTGGTCATCTCGCGCTGAACCTCTTTGACGAACAGATCGAATTCGGGCGTTCCCGGCGCGGCATCAGGGCCCAGGACCGAGCAGTTCAAGCTGTCCTGTTCCGCCACGAACCGGACCGAATTTTCCAGGATTACGGGGTTCGCGCGCAGCCTCAGCGCCGTATCCGCCGAGCCGGTAAAGCTGACCACATCCTGCATGGTCAGGCGATCGAGCATGTCGCCCAGCCCGCCTGACACCAGTTGCAATGCACCGTTGGGCAATATGCCCGACTCGAGCATCAGCCGAACGCACAGCTCGGTCACATAGCAGGAATTTGTGGCCGGTTTGACGATGGCCGGAACCCCCGCCAGAAGAGTCGGAGCCAGCTTTTCCAGCATGCCCCAGACCGGAAAGTTGAAAGCGTTGATATGGATCGCAACACCTTTCAACGGGGTGCAGATATGTTGCCCCAGAAAGGTGCCATTTCGCGAAAGCTGCTCGACCTCGCCGTCGAGATAGACATGCCCGTCCGGCATCTCGCGCCGCCCTTTTGAGGCAAAGACGAACATCGTGCCAATACCGCCGTCAATGTCGATCAGATGATCCGCCTGGGTTGCGCCGGTATTGAAGGACAGATCGTACATCGCCTGCTTGTGCTTGCCCAGATGAACAGACAGCGCCTTGAGCATCTTGGCCCGCTGGTGAAACGTCATCTTGCGCAGCGCAGGACCACCAACATTGCGCGCATGATGCAGCATTCCCTGAACGTCCAAGGCGTTGTTTCCGGCTGTTGCGATCACCTCTCCCGTCACCGCGCTTGCGATGTTGCGAGCACCTGCCCCCGGCGCAATCCACTCGCCCGCAGCAAAACTTGAAATCTGTTGGATCGTCATAGGTCTCTCCTTACTCGCGGCAGGGCTAGCGCGTGGGGGTTTGCGATATCTTATTATTAACCGTACGGTCGGTCAATAAATTTCAGAACGAGCAGCGCGGCTAGTTCAAACCTGCGCGGGCAGGTGGGCGAACCCCCGAAACCGGATACGCCCCCCACGCTGAGCACTTTCCGTGATCTGGTAATCAGGGAACTGGTTCAAAAACCGGCTAACGGCAACTCGACCTTCCATCCGGGCCAAGGTCAAACCAACGCAAGTATGCGGTCCGCCCGCAAACGCGTGGTGCTTGTTGGGACGGCGATCCAACATCATGTCATCGGGGTAATCAAACTGTCGCGGATCGCGGTTGGCCGCGCCTATGCAAAGATGCAGATCGGTTCCTGCTGGAATGACATGTCCGTGAAATTCCACCTCTTCAGTGGTCAGGCGATTGCCGAACTGGTTCGGGCTTTCCAGACGCAGAAACTCGTCAACTGCCGTGGAAATCAGGTCTGGATTAACCAACAGCTCGGTCCGCTTATCCCTGTGGCGGTCCAACAGATCCAAAGCGTTGCCTATCAGGTTTGTCGTGGTCTCATGCCCGGCATTCAGAATGAAGATGCAATTCTGGTACAGTTCAACCTCGGTCAGGCCGCCCTCGGTGTCATCCTGTATCAACCTGGTCAAAACATCGGTCTCCGGGTTGCCCGGGTTGGCCCTGCGGTCGTCGATGATATCGCGCAGAAAGGCTTTGAACTCGCGGACTGCGCGGTTGCCCCAATCTTCCTGCTCGGGCGTCAGCTGCGGTTCCAACGCCCCGAGAATGGCCAAGGACCACTCACGCAACGGCTCACGCTCGGACCGAGGGATGCCCAGCAGGTTGCCGATGATCTCGATCGGGATCGCCCCGGCAAAATCCTCGATCAACTCAACTGTGCCCTTGGCCTGCATTTGATCCAACAGCCCGTCGACAAGTTCGATCAGACCCGGCTCCATCTGCGCCAAAGCGCGCGGGTTCATCGCGCCCACCATCACCTTGCGGACACGCGAGTGCAGGGGCGGATCATTGAACACAAGACTGGTGGTGTGATGTTCAAACAATGGGCTATCCACCCCGTATTTGGGGCCAAACACGGCCTTCTTGTCCGAAATGAATCGCGTTGTGTTCCGATAGATGATGTCCAGATCCTGATGTCGTGACAGGATCACCGACCCATCGGGTTGCAGGCAGACGGGCGTATCTTCACGCAGCGCCCAATAGGTAGGATAGGGATCATCGTGGAACCCGTCAGGCAGCTTGGTCAGCGCAAACATCAGTGGCCCATCGCCCCCATCTGTTCCGGCAGAACCAGCACAAGCCAGGGCACCAGAACGATCAGGGCCAGCCGAAAGATATCTGCGATCCAAAACGGAGTTACCCCTCTGAAGATCGTCCCAGTCGACACATCCCCGACCACACCCTTCAGAATGAACACGTTCAGCCCCACGGGCGGGGTGATCAGGCTGATTTCGGTGACGACGACCACAACAATGCCGAACCAGATCGGGTCATATCCCAGCGATGTGACCAGAGGGAAAAAGATCGGCACGGTCAGCAGTAGCATCGACAGGGATTCAAAAACACACCCCAAAATGATGTAGATGCCAAGGATCATCAGGATCACCACAAAGGGCGCAACGTCATACGCTGTAACCATGGCGATCAGCGCTTCGGGCAAACCGGCGAGGTTGATGAAGTTCGAAAATATCTGCGCCCCGATCAGGACCGAGAACAGGGCCGCAGCGGTCGCGGTGGTTTCCTTCAAAACCTCGAATGTTGAACCCAGGCTAAGCCCGCCACGCGACAAAGCAATCAAAAAGGCGCCCATGGCCCCCATCCCTGCCGCCTCGGTCGGGCTGAAGGTCAGGTTCAGCGGTTGAAAATCGAAGGCACCATAAAGCCCGCCAATGACCAGAAAGAACAGCAGCAACACGGCCCAGACCGAGCGCAAGGCCCTCAGGCGCTCGACCCAACCGTGGCGTTCGCCTGCCGGTCCCGCCTCTGGTTTGCGCCAGACGGTCCAGCGCACCGCGAAAAGATAAAACAGAATGCCAAGCACACCGGGGATAATGCCCGCAACAAACAGTTTGCCAATCGAGGTTTCCGTCAGCAGGCCATATATAACCAGGATCACCGAGGGCGGGATCAGGATGCCAAGCGTGCCACCCGCTGCAATCGACGCAGTCGAAAGCTCATCCGCATAGCCATACCGGCGCATTTCTGGCATCGCGACCTTGGACATGGTGGCCGCGGTCGCCAGAGACGACCCGCAAATTGCCGAGAACCCGCCGCAGGCTGCGACAGTCGCCATGGCGATGCCGCCCCGGAAATGGCCAAGAAATGCGTTGGATACCGCATAGAGCTCGCGCGCGAGCCCGCCTTTGTTCACGAACAGGCCCATCAGGATGAACAGAGGCACCACCGACAATCCGTAATCCTGTGCCGTATCGGTGATCTGCCGACCCACCATCGACATCGCCGCCTTCAAGCCGCGCTCCGAAAAGATGCTGCCGCCACGTTCGTAGGCGAACCCAAGCGTACCAACCAGACCCATCGCGAAGACGATAGGCAGACGCACCAGTACAAGCACCAGAACAAGGGCAAAACCGATAAGTGCGGCGGTCATTGAGAGGTCTCCGACAAGGATTGGGGGGAGAAGATAGTAATTAGGCCCGTGACAATCATCGCCATGGCCGTGATCGCAGTGAACCCAGCGATGAACCAGCCGACATAGAATACCGGGATCGACAGGTATTCAGTCACATCGCCATAGTCCCGTGCGCGCTCGGCAAGAATCCAGACGCGTTTGATCGGCCAGATGAGCATCACGCCCGACACAATATATACAACAGCGTCACGCGCTCGGCTCAGCCGCAAGCGGGAAAATACTCCGTCCGTAAGGTCGACGGCGATCTGACCCTTTCCGGCTGAGATCATCGGCAGAACCGAAAACACCATGATCGCCATGAGAATACGTGTCAGCTCAGTCGCCGCCTCAATCGGGGCGTTGAAGACAGACCGCAGGATGACGTCAAAAAAGGTCATCACCATCAGGATGAACAGCGCGATACAGGCCAGCAGCGTCGGAGCGATGCTGACGCGACGCGCAAAAGTCACGAGAGATTGCATGATTGGGTCCCGGCTGGTGAATTTGGCTGGCGAAGAGACCCCGCCAGCCGGACTGCGTTATTGGGCAGCCATTTCATTTACGATCATGTCATAGGCCGCCTGTGCGTCAACACCGGTGCCGTTAACCTCGTCAATCACCTTGGCGCGGACATCAACGGCGATCGCGTTGAACTTTTCCAGATCTTCCGCCGAGGCCGCGTTGATTGCGTTGCCCTCAGTGGCTTCGGTCGCCTCGCGGCCGATCCCGTCGATCTCGTCCCAGATCTTGCCGATTTCGCGGCTCAGCGGTTCACCGAACACATTCTCCTCCAGCGCCTGCTGCAGCTCAGGGGGCAGGTCGGCAAACGTTTCTTCGTTCATGATAAAGGCGAACGACCCGCGATACAGACCGCCCGGAACCTCGTAAACGTTCTGGGCAACCTCGGTCAGCTTAAAACCCTTGCGGGACTCAAACGGCATGACAACGCCATCGGCTGCTTTCGAAGCAAGGGTCTCATAGACTTTCGGTGCAGGCACCTGGATGCCGGTCGCGCCAAGCGCTGTGCCGACGTCACCGCCGACCCCACCCGGGATACGGACCTTGAGGCCCGACACTTCATCCAGCGTGGTCACCGCGCTGCTGGAATGCAGCTGCGCCGGACCATGCGTATGCAGGGCGATCACTTTCACGCCGCGATGCTCGTCCGCGGCCTTGAGATGCGCGTCATAGGTGCGCCAATATGCAACCGATGCGGCCTCTGCCGAGCCTTCATATCCGGGCAGTTCTATCATCTTTGTGGTGACAAAGCGCCCCGGCTGGTAGCCGTGGAAAATGATCGAGGCATCCGCCGCGCCATCCATGATCAGGTCCATCTGTGCTGGTGGTGGCGCGATCCCCAACTTCAGTTCGGCGGTGACCTGACCGTCTGTGGCCTCTTCAACCATTTCCACGAATTTTGGCCACATCTTCGCGTTGATACCGTGGGTCGGCGGCGCCCAGCTGGATATGGTCAGCGTATAATCTGCGGCCAGCGCCACGGTGCCCGAAACGGCCAAGGCGGCTGAGGCCAATAGCGTGCTCAAACTGTTGAATTTCATGGTTTTGTCTCCTCCCTCTGAAACATACATTGAATCTGCGTTAATAGTCCGTTTTGTAACCATCAATAGTCATGGTGATGTGGTCTGCCCCGCAATCCTCCAAGACCCGGGGCTTTCAGAGGCGACGGTCTCCATTATTCCCCGCGACAGCTGCGCCCCAATTTCATCCCGATAGTTCATCGGCCCCCCGCGCCAGCGCGGGAATCCGTAGCCATGGATCTGGACCATATCCACGGCCATCGCGTTTTCGGCGATACCCTCTTCGATGATCAATGCGCCCTCATTCGCAAGTACCGCCATCAAACGGGACGAAATCTCGGTGCTCGTAAACGCGCGCCGGGTGATGCCATGTTCAGCCGAGTTGGCTTCGATCAAAGCCTCGACCTGTGTATCACGGATCGGCGTACGGTCGCCGTCATCATAACGATACCAGCCTTTTCTGGACCGCTGCCCGAAACGCTCCATCTCGCAAAGCTGGTCGGCCACAGAAACATAGCGCTCATCCGGTGGGCGTGTTGCAGCATTGCGCTTGCGATTGGCCCATGAAATCTGAAGACCGGTCAGATCCTGCAATTCGTACGGACCCATGGGCATACCAAAGTCGCGCATGGCCTGATCCACTTGATAAGGCAGCGCACCATCTGCCAGAAGATAATCAGCCTCGCGCCGATAGGCGGCCAGCATGCGATTGCCGATAAAGCCATCGCAAATGCCCGATAGGACCGCCACTTTGCCCAGCTTTTTGCCAAACGCAAATCCGGTGGCGATGACCTCTGGGTCCGAATGCCCGGAATGTACGATTTCAAGCAGTTTCATGACATGGGCTGGGCTGAAGAAATGTAGACCTATACAGCGGGCCGGACTGTCGATACCGGCGAAAATCTGGTTTGGATCCAGATAAGATGTGTTGGTGGCAAGAATTGCGTTTGTGTCCATATGCCGGGCGAGTTCCGCGAAAACCTGCTGTTTGACAGATATGTCCTCGAACACCGCCTCAATGGCCAGTTGCGCATCCCGTGCGTCGGCATAGCTGTCAACGGCGCGAAAGGCGCTCAGGCGGCTCTGCATCTGCGCCTCAGTCAGCTTTCCCCGTTTGGCAGCGCCTTCGAGCAGACCCTTAACACGCCCCAAGGCCGCCGCAGCGGCTTCGGCGTTCTGCTCAATCAACGTGACAGAAAACCCCCCATTCAGGGCGGCGGTTGCAATCCCGGCCCCCATCAGACCGCCGCCGACCACCGCGATACGGCTGATGTCGCGCGGGGTTACGCCTCTGATCAAAGAAGGTTTGGACACGCTCCGTTCGGCAAAGAAAGCATGGCGAAGGGCCCTGCTTTCGGCACCTTGGCGCAGGGCCAAATGGCGGGCGCGCTCTTTTGACAGGGCTTCGGCAAAGGGTTCGGTTGCCCACCCCAATGCCGTCAGATTTTCCAGCGGAGACTGCTGACCCTTTGACCGTTTCAAAAGTTCCGTGCGCGAAACCTCTATCAGGTCCGGTGCAAAGCTGGTGAGGCTACGCTGACTGACTGGCACTGGTCGCTGCGGCAGGTTGGCCACAAAGGCCTGAACGGCAGCCTCAGGCTGTTCAGTGACAAGATCAAGGCCACCCAGCCCTAGTAACGTTTCTGCAGTCAGGATTTTGCCCCGGCAGGCCATGTCAATCGCTGCCTCCATCCCCACAAGACGGGGAATACGCTGGGTGCCCCCTGCCCCGGGGATAAGACCCACATTGACCTCTGGCAGACCAAATCTGGTGCCCGGCGCGGCAATGCGCCAAGCGCAAGCCATGGCAATCTCGAACCCGCCGCCCAGAACAGTACCGTGCATGCAGGCGATAAAGGGAACTTCACTGTCTTCGATCATCTGTACTACGTCAGGCAGATGTGGCTCAACCGGTGGGGCGTCGAACTCTGACATATCGCCACCGGCAACAAAGGTTTTGCCCGCACATCGCAGGACAGCCACGCGCGCGCCTTTGATGGCACCTACCGCGTCGGCCAACCCCTGACGCACCGCAGCGGATGTCGCGTTCACTGGCGGATTGTTGATCGTTACCCAGGCAACGTCACCCTTCCGCTCAACGCTCACCACCGGCGATTTTGCCATAACCCATCCCTTTGATTTGCTCAGATTCGGCTTGCGTTTATATATTGACCAACCGTTCGGTTAATGCAATCATAAAGTTGAAACGATACCGGCCGAGGCAGTGATGAGCGATACGATTCTTGTAGAAAATCACGGGAACTGGGTCGAGATTACATTGAACCGTCCGGACAAGCTGAATTCGTTCAACGAAGACATGCATCATGCGCTTCAGGCTACCTTGAATTCCGCGCGCGATACAGGCGCGCGGGCAGTGCTGCTGACGGGCGCCGGGCGTGGCTTTTGTGCCGGCCAGGACCTTGGCGACCGCAATCCGTCAAATATGGACGGGCCGCCGGATCTGGGCAAAACCGTCCGCAGTTTCTATGCCCCCCTCGTGCGTCTGATCCGGTCGTTGGACTGCCCTGTCATCTGCGCCGTGAATGGCGTCGCTGCCGGCGCCGGGGCCAATCTGGCACTGGCCTGCGACATGGTTCTGGCAGCGGAAAGCGCGAAATTCATCCAGAGCTTTTCCAAGGTCGGCCTGATCCCAGACACTGGCGGCAGCTGGCACCTGCCCCGCCTTTTGGGCGAGGCGCGCGCCAAAGGGCTGGCCTTTACCGCACAGCCGCTGCCCGCCAAACAGGCCGAAGACTGGGGCCTGATCTGGAAAGCCATACCCGACGATCAGCTATTGGCAGAGGCTCGTACGCTGGCTGATCAACTGGCCAATGGCCCGACCCTTGGGTTGGGCAAGACCAAACACTGTATCCAAGCAGCGGCGACGACCTCTTTGTCTGATCATCTGGAACTCGAGGCTGATGCAATGAAAATCTGCGGCGAAAGCGCGGATTATGCCGAGGGCGTGTCCAGCTTTCTTGAAAAGCGCGCGCCCAATTTTCAGGGTAAATGACGATGACACCAAAGGAACGTGCCAGCAAATCAGCCGCTGCGATGTGGGCGAGTGACGAAGCCAGCAAATGGTTTGGCATGGAGCTTGTCGAGGTGGACGAAGGCTGCGCAGTTCTGGCGCTGACTGTCGTTGCGCATCACTGTAATGGGCACGGCATGTGCCATGGCGGCGTGACCCATGCCCTGGCCGACAGCGCATTCGCCTTTGCCTGCAACAGCCGTAATCACGCGACCGTTGGCCAGCACACGATGATGAGCTATCTCGCCCCCGGCAAGCTGGGGGATCGCCTGACGGCCACCGCAACCGAGGTCTCGGTTACGGGTCGCAGCGGCATCTATGACGTGCGCGTCACCAATCAAGACAGCAACGTGGTCGCCGAATTCCGCGGCATGTCCCGCGCGATTGGTGGCACGAATTTTCAAGAATAGCTTCGCGACCGAAGGAGTAACGCGATGGAGGACCTGTCCCCTAACAAAGCTGACCTGGACCCGATCGAGATCGCCTCGGTTGACGAAATCCGCACCACCCAGTTGGAGCGTCTGAAATGGTCCCTGCGTCACGCTTACGAAAACGTGCCGATATACACCCAGCGCTTCGACGATGCCGGCGTGCATCCAGATGACCTGCAACAGTTATCTGACCTTTCGAAATTTCCCTTCACCTACAAGAACGACCTGCGTGACAACTACCCGTTCGGCATGTTCGCCGTGCCGCGCAGCCAACTGGTTCGGCTGCATGCCTCATCCGGGACAACCGGCAAGCCAACTGTTGTGGGCTATACCAAAGGCGATATCGACAACTGGGCCGATCTGGGTGCTCGGTCGCTGCGGGCCGCAGGTCTGCGCAAGGGCGATATCGTGCATAACGCTTATGGCTATGGCCTGTTCACCGGGGGTCTGGGCGCGCATTACGGCATCGAACGTCTAGAGGCGACCGTGGTTCCGATGGGTGGCGGGCAAACCGAAAAACAGGTTGGTTTGATCACAGATTTTCAACCCGATGGGATCATGGTGACCCCATCCTACATGCTCAACATCCTCGAACAATTCCATAAGGTGGGCCTTGATCCGCGCGAAAGCTCTCTGCAGGTTGGTATCTTCGGCGCGGAGCCCTGGACCGACGCGATGCGCTCGGAAATCGAGGCTGCATTCGACATGCATGCGGTCGACATCTATGGCCTGTCGGAGATCATGGGGCCCGGCGTTGCCAGCGAATGCGTCGAAACCAAGGATGGCCCTGTGATCTGGGAAGATCACTTTCTGCCAGAAATCATCGACCCCGCCACCGGCGAAGTACTGCCCGACGGTGAAACTGGTGAGCTGGTCTTTACCACCCTGACCAAAGAAGGGCTGCCGATGATCCGCTATCGCACGCGCGATCTTACCTGCCTGCTGCCCGGAACGGCCCGTTCCATGCGTCGCATGGCCAAGATCACCGGCCGCAGCGACGACATGATGATCCTGCGCGGCGTCAATGTCTTTCCCAGCCAAATCGAGGAACAGGTCATGGCGACCGGAGGCCTTGCGCCTTATTACCAGGTCGAGCTGTATAAATCCGGCCGGATGGATGCCATGCGGGTCTTTGTCGAAGCCTCTCAGGGATCTACCGATGAAATGTCCAAGACGGCGGCCGCCCGGATGCTGACCAAACGCATCAAGGACATCGTTGGAGTTTCAACTGAAATTGTTGTAGGTGAGCCGGGCGACGTCGAACGCTCTCAGGGCAAGGCGAAGCGCGTCATCGACAACCGCGATAAGGATTAAGCCTTGGCCCGGACAATCGCAAAAGACCACGACCAAAAGCGGGAACAAATCCTGAAAACGGCAGCCAAAGTATTTGCCGACCAGGGGTTTGATCGCGCTTCGATGACCCTTTTGGCCAATGAGTGCGGAATCTCCAAGGCTAACATTTACCACTATTACGACAGTAAGGATGCCATCCTGTATGACATCCTCGAAACCTATCTGCGCGAGCTGCGCGACCGCATTTGCGAGGTCGATCTGACGGGTCTTACACCCGAGCAAAAGCTGCGAAAGACCGTTCGTGAGATCCTGTTCGCTTATCAGGGTGCGGATGATGAACACCGAGTGCAGATCAGCGGCATGAACGCCCTGCGCGACGATCAGCAAAAGCTCTTACGAGGGTATCAGCTGGATCTAGTGAATTTCGTCCGGGATATCCTGAAAGACCTGTCTCCGGACTCGTTTGGCGATGACAAGGACAAGCTGCGCGGTGCGACGATGTCAGTTTTTGGCATGCTGAACTGGTATTACATGTGGAACACCGGCGCAGGCACCAAAGCACGTGAGGATTACGCTGATCTGGTCAGCACGCTCACCGTTCACGGAATACGCAAACTCTAGACCCAAGACGGTCCGCTTCGCAGGACAGTTGCCTGACAGAATAATTTTGGCTCACCCCCCAATTCCGATCCATACCATTGGGTCAGAAATAGGGGGATAAGCCTGCTTTCGATCTGTTACAGCTGGATGCGGAAGGCCGCAAAGCCATCTGCGCCCTCACCGGCATCCTCGATCAAAACACCTTTGACGTCACTCATATAGTCACGCGCCTTCGGGCCTGTTTCGAACAGGACCGTGGTGCCGTCCAGCGGCGCAAACGACCAGTTGGCATCTGCTTTGGGGTCAATCGTGCCCTGTTCGACGATATAGCGGACAATCACGTCGCGGTTGGTGTCCGGCGCCTCGAACACAACCGTGTCGCCCATCGCGCCGGGGAAAGATCCGCCACCGGACGCTCGGTAATTGTTGGTGGCGATAATGAACTCCATGTCATCCGTGACCGGAGAACCATTGAAGGCAAGGTCCACGATCCGGGCCGCGCCAGGGTTGACCTCTTCACCCTTGGGTCCAAACCGCGATGGCTGGGACAGGTCGATCTGATAGGTGACGCCGTCCATCACGTCGAAATTATAGGACGGAAACTCTGGGTTCAGCAGGACCGCGTCGCTTGCGCCCGGTTCGACCTGATTAAACATTCCGGCAGACCTCTCCAGCCAACCTCGGACCTGCGCTCCGTTCACCCGTACGGCGCGCACGGTGTTGGGATAAAGGTAAAGGTCGGCCACGTTTTTGATGGCAACGTCACCCACCGGGACATCGGTGTAATATTCCGGGCCACCACGACCGCCGGCCTTGAAAGGCGCCGCGGCTGACAGAATGGGCAGGCCTTCATGTTCCGTGCCCATCATCATTTCTTCGACGTACCATTTCTGCGCTATCGACACGATCTGTACAGATGGATCATCCGCTACCAGCGCAAAATAGCTGTGCAGCGGGGCCGACGTCTTGCCGACCGCACGGCGCACATAGGCTAGTGTTTCGTCGTGATCTTTCGCGACCGAGGCCAGCACGGCCTGATTATCCTCGACCAGCGCCGTGATCGAGCGATCTTCGTTGCGAACCGAAATCGGACGCGCCTCAGACGTTGTGGTCACCACACGCCACTCGTTACCATCGCGCTCCAGCAGCAAGTCCAGAAGGCCAAGATGTGATCCCCAGAACCCGCCCATGACGGCGGGTTTGCCCATCAACGTCCCTTTTGCAACGTCAATACCGGGACGGTCGGCAAATGTCTCGGACGGGAAAACAAGGTGGTTGTGACCGGTCACCAGCGCGTCAATCCCGTCAACACCGGCCAGCACGACCGAGGCGTTTTCCATACCGTCGGAATGGTCGGCATCGCCAATCCCCGAATGCGAAAGCGCGATGATCAAGTCGCAGCCCTGCTCTTGCATCTCGGGCACATAGGCCTGCGCTGTCTCGACAATGTCGCGGGCCTGCACGTTGCCTTCGAGATGCTTGCGGTCCCAGTTCATGACCTGCGGCGGTGTAAACCCAATGACGCCGACCTTGATCGGGTGTTTGCTGCCACCGCCCATTTCAATCTCGCGGTCGAGAATCGCATAGGGTTTGACCAGCGTTTTATCCTCACGCGGGTTTGCCCCCTGTTCCTTTGCTACATTGGCCAGAACAACCGGGAAATCCGCGCCAGCAAGCGCCTTTTCCAAAAAGTCCAAACCGTAGTTGAATTCGTGATTGCCCAATGTGGCGGCGTCATAACCGACTGTGTTGAAGGCGGTGATAATCGGGTGGCTGTCGCCCTCTTTCATCCCGCGCTCATAGGCGATGTAATCGCCCATTGGGTTGCCCTGCAGAAAGTCTCCGTTATCGACCAGCAGAGAATTCGTCGCCTCGGACCGGATGCCGTTGATGATCGAAGCGGTGCGGGACAGGCCTACCGTGTCGCGAGGCTTGTCGGCGTAATAATCATAAGGGAAGACATGCACATGAATGTCCGTCGTCTCCATTATCCGTAAATGCGCCTGATTATTGGCAGCCGCCGCAGAAAAAGGATGAAGTGTAATGGCCGCGGCGCTGGCGGTAGTGGTCGCAAGGAACTGACGGCGGGACATCAAGCTGGGGTTGGAAAATGGCATGTGACACCTTTCATTTTCGTTTGTCGACGCGACTTGTGCAGGCCCTGCGAAACAGTGGTGTGACACTGGCTGGCAGGTCCTGCCACGCGTCGAACTGGGCATGAACCAAGTCAGTTTGCCCACAAGTTTCAGGGCGCGTAAAGCAATCCCGGGGTCTCAATTCGATTTTTGTAAAATCTTGCCAATGCCCAAAGCCGCGTTCAGGCAATCAATCGGGCAACGCTTTCGGCTGTATCCAGCTAAGGATCGGCGATGAAAGGTCCAAGGCTGTCGCTGAACTGTTCTATGAATTCCAGCGTGACCAGCGATGGTTGCTTCAAAACCGGTCGCACCAGCGACAGCGTATGAGGCAGAAATGGCCTGAAAGGCCGATAGCTCAACCCCCTGTTCTGATATTGTACTGCGTCCAGTTCGCTAACGACAGACACCCCAACGCCCTTCACCACCAATTCGCAAGCGGCCGTGAATTGCCGAACCTCGATATGCGAGTTCAGTTCGACATTCGAGTTTTGAAATGCACGCGACAGGCGCGCGAAAAAGTCGCTGTCGCGCCGGGTGTGGATGATCTTCTGATCGACAATATCTGCCGGTGTCACGGTCGAAAGGTCTTCCAGCGCATGGCTTGCGGGAAAGACGCAAACTGTGCGGATATCAATATGGGTGCTTTCGACAGCCGGGTGGCCATTAAACCCATCTGTGATTCCGAAATCATATTGCTCGCCGATCATCCACTCCAGGATGCGCTCGGGCCGATCCGGCTCTATCGTCATGGTGACGCCAGGCCGGTCGCTCAGAAATCCGGCAACAACATCTGGTAAGTGACTGGTGGCGAAGCCAGGAAGGCAGGCGACGCGAATATGCCCGGCTTTGCGTTGCGTGATGTCCTGACTCACATCCGAGATCTGCCGCATCAGTTCCAGCACGCGCTCTACGCTGGGTTGCAGATAGCGAACTTCCTGCGTTGGGACCAATCGACCTTCGCGGCGGTCGAACAGTTGAAACCCAAGCGATTTTTCCAAGTCTGAAAGCAACCTGCTGACCGCAGGCTGGCTGACACCCAGATCGGATGCGGCAGCCGTGACCGAGCCATTAACGGTCACCGCCATAAGTGCCTCAAGCTGCCTAATTCTCAGGGTTTGGCTCATGGAGCGTCCTGTTTTTGCTGCAAACCTCGGTCAGTTCATAACATCGTATTATATTTTTTGCCAGAAAATCAGGCTTGAATTATATTTCTGTAACGTTAACGTCGTGAAATCGTCATGTGTGCCGATTACGCGTAGCGCTCGGTATTCAACGAAGCATCGCCTTTGATGCATGGGAGGAATCATGAAAACGAAATTGCTTGGCGCTCTTGCCGTATCAACAGCCTTGTCCCCGATCGCGGCAATGGCGCAAACCGAAGTTCAGTTCTGGCATGCCTTTACCGGCCGCCTGGGTGAGCTTGTGAAAGCTCAGGTTGAAGAATTCAACGCCAGCCAGGATGAATATGTCGTGGTTGAAAGCCACAAGGGCAACTATTCGGAAACCCTGAATGCAGGCATCGCCGCCTTCCGCGCCGGTGAACAACCGCAGATCCTGATGGTCTTTGAGGTTGGCACCGCAACTATGATGTCGGCCCAGGGCGCGATCAAACCGGTCTATGAGGTAATGGCCGAAAGCGGTGCGTCATTTGATCCGGACGCCTATATCGGCTCGGTCAAAGGGTATTATACGACCACAGATGGCGACATGCTGTCCCTGCCCTTCAACTCTTCCACGCCGGTTCTTTGGGTCAATCGCAACGCGTTCGAAGCGGCGGGCGTTGATCCTGACACCGATCTGTCGACCTGGGAAAAGGTCGGGGAAACGCTGGAGCAGCTCAAGGCCGGTGGTGAAGATTGCCCGTTGGTCACTGCATGGCAAAGCTGGATTCATCTTGAGAACCTGTCAGCCTATCACGACGTCCCCTTCGCCTCGCAGGATAACGGCTTTGCCGGTCTGGATACCGAGCTGATGCTGAACGGTCCGGCCCAGGTTGCGCACCTGACCGCGATGGGTGACTGGGCCAAGGACGGCAAGTTCATCTACACGGGCCGCCGCAACGAAGGTGGCGCGAACTTCCGGTCCGGCGAATGCGCCCTGTTCACCGAAAGCTCGGCGGGATACGCCGGGATCAAAGCCGAAGCCGAGTTTGATTTCGACGTGCGCCCGCTGCCCTATTGGGAAGCTGTCACGGCCGAGCCGCAGAACACCATCATCGGTGGTGCCTCACTGTGGGTCATGGAAGGTCATGAGGCCGATGAATACAAAGGCGTCGGCGAATTCCTCAGCTTCCTGTCCTCGTCTGACGTTCAGGCAGCCTGGCACCAGAACACCGGCTATCTGCCTATCACCACCGAGGCGGGCGAAGCGACCCGAGCGTCTGGTTTCTATGACGAAAACCCAGGCACCGACATCGCCGTCATCCAGATGACCGCGAAAGAGCCGACGGCAAACTCGAAAGGTCTGCGTCTGGGATCATTCGACCAGATCCGTGGCATCATCGACGAAGAGCTTGAGGCCATCTGGGCTGGTGAAAAGACCGCCCAAGAGGCGATGGACAGTGCGAAGGAACGCGGCGACGCGCTGCTGCGCCGGTTCGAATCCGCCAATCAATAAGTCGTAATCTGATGCGGGCCTCGTTGGGCCCGCATTCTACTCTGGTGGGCCAATAGAATGGAAAAACGCGTCATTTTTCGCGGCTGGCTGCTGCCGCTTGCGCTGATCGCCCCGCAGGTCATCATTTCCGCCGTCTTCTTTTTCTATCCTGCTGGTCAGGCCGTATGGCAATCGTTGTTCATTCCCGACCCGTTCGGGTTGTCATCTCAGTTCGTGGGCTTGGGCAATTTCGAATTCCTGCTGAGCGATAAATACTACCGCGCCTCATTCGTGACGACGGCGGTGTTTTCTACGCTTGTGACCCTGTGCTCGATGATCCCGGCCTTGTTCCTGGCAGTCATCGCAGATCGACTGATCAAGGGCTCGGGCGTGTATCGGACCTTGTTGATCTGGCCCTACGCCGTTGCCCCCGCGGTGGCGGGTGTGCTGTGGCTGTTCATGTTCAACACCCGCGTTGGTGTGGTCGCATGGTATCTGGGCCAGCTCGGCTATGACTGGAACCACGTCCTGAACGATGCCGAGGCCATGGGGCTGGTCGTTGTCGCCTCGGCCTGGGGGCGCATCAGCTATAACTTTCTGTTCTTCTTTGCGGCGCTGCAATCCGTGCCCCGCTCGGTCATCGAAGCAGCGGCGATTGATGGGGCCCATTTTTGGCGCCGGTTCTTTACCATCGTACTGCCGCTTTTGTCGCCGACCGCGTTCTTCCTGCTGGTCGTGAACATTGTCTATGCCTTCTTTGAAACTTTCGGCGTGATCCACACGATCACCGGAGGGGGTCCGCAACAAGCCACAACTATCCTGGTCTACAAAGTCTTTTCCGATGGGTTTGTGGGCCAAGATCTGGGGTCGTCTTCGGCCCAATCGGTCATCCTGCTGGTGGTTGTCGGCCTGCTGACAGTGATCCAGTTCAAATACGTTGAGAAGAGGGTGCATTACTGATGGCGGCCCAACAACATGGAATGGTCGAGAAACGTGGTGCGGGCCTGTGGCTGACCCATGCGTTTATGATCCTTGGCGTTCTGGTCATCTTCTTCCCGATCTGGCTGGCCTTTGTGGCCTCGACCGTTACTCAGGCCGATATCATCTCGCCCCCGATGCCGGTTGTGCCAGGTGATCAGTTCTGGGTGAATTACAAGGCGGCCCTGTTTTCCGGCGTGAACGTCCCGGTCGCAACGATGCTGTTCAATAGCCTGGTGATGGCGATTGGCATTGCCGTGGGCAAGATCGTCATCTCGCTCCTCTCAGCCTTTGCCATCGTCTATTTCCGCTTTCCCGGGCGGAACACGTTTTTCTGGCTGATCTTCCTGACCCTGATGCTGCCGGTTGAGGTGCGGATTGTCCCGACCTTCGAGGTGGTGGCCGGGTTTGGTATGCTCAACAGCTATTCGGGGCTGATCTTTCCTCTGATCGCCTCGGCCACTGCCACGTTCCTGTTCCGCCAGTTCTTTCTGACCATCCCGGACGAACTGGCCGAGGCCGCGCGGGTGGATGGCGCCCGCCCCATGCGGTTCTTTATTGATATCGTGATCCCGATGAGCCGAACCAACATCGCGGCCCTGTTCGTGATCCTGTTCATCTATGGGTGGAACCAATATCTCTGGCCGCTGCTGATCACGACCGACCCCGAAATGAACACCATCGTGATGGGCATCAAACAGATGTTCCCCTCGGGCGATGATTTTGCCCATTGGCCGACAATCATGGCAACCTCGATCCTGGCAATGATCCCACCGGTCCTTGTGGTGGTGTCGATGCAAAAGCTTTTTGTCCGCGGCCTTGTCGATAGCGAGAAATAAGAAATGGCAACAGTATCTCTTGAGAACGTCAAAAAGAGCTTTGGCCCGACGGACGTCATTCATGGCATCGACGTCGATATCGCGGATGGCGAGTTTATCGTGATCGTGGGCCCCTCGGGCTGCGGCAAATCCACTTTGCTGCGGATGGTGGCCGGGCTTGAGACTGTGACATCCGGCGAAATCCGGATTGGCGAAGAGCGCGCCAATGACAAGGAGCCGATGGACCGGGACATTGCAATGGTGTTCCAGAACTATGCTCTGTACCCCCATATGTCGGTACGCCAGAACATGGGCTATGGTCTGAAAATCGCCGGATTACCCAGGGCTCAGATTGACCAGAAGGTGACCGAGGCCGCTAAGCTGTTGCAGCTTGAGCCGCTGCTTGACCGCAAGCCCCGTCAGCTTTCAGGCGGTCAACGCCAAAGGGTTGCCATGGGCCGCGCTATTGTCCGTGAACCTGCCGTGTTCCTGTTTGATGAGCCGCTCTCAAACCTGGATGCAAAGCTGCGTGTCCAAATGCGTCTGGAAATCCGCGAACTGCAAGAAAAGCTGGGTATCACCTCGCTATACGTGACCCATGATCAGGTCGAGGCCATGACCATGGCCGACAGAATGATCGTGATGAACGGTGGTGTTGCCGAGCAAATCGGCACCCCGCTTGAGGTCTATGAGACGCCGCGGACGCTGTTCGCTGCGCAATTCATCGGCAGCCCGGCGATGAATACCTTTGATGCAGAGCGCCAGGGCGGAAAGATCAGGATCAACGATACCGAGATTGGCCCCTCGGACGGGCCCGATGGCCCGTTCAAATTGGGCATACGGCCAGAGCATCTGTTCCTTGATGAAAACGGGCCCTTCGATGTCATAGTTCAGATAGCTGAACCACTGGGGGCGAATACATTGTTGCACGGTCAGGTGTCAGGCTCTGGCGCGGCAATCACGATCAGCCTTCCGGGTGTTCATCCGATCGAAGGCCGTCATCCCAATATGCGTTTTTCTGTTGCGCCAGAGCATATGCATCTGTTTGACCCGGCCTCTGGCATAAGGCTCGAGGGCTGATGCCTTTCCCTCAGGTCGAGGCGTTTCGCGGCGGTAAAAACCTGATCCGTGTAGTAGGGCACCGGGGGGCACGCGGCGTCCTGCCCGAAAACAGCATGATCGGCTTCGATTTTACGCTGTCCATCGGGGTTCCACTTCTTGAGTTTGACGTGGTGCTGACGGTGGATGATGTGCCCGTCATAACCCATAACCATCGGCTGCATGCGCCGACCTTTCGGGATGCCAGCGGTCAGTTTTTGACCGGAAAAGAACCCAAAGTCTCGTCCCTGTCCTTCGACCAGATTCAACAGTTCGAAATCGGGCGCTTGGACGGACACTCGGATTATGGTCGACGGTTCCCCGATCAGGCCCAACTGGACGGCGTTCGCGTGCCAAAGCTGCAGGACCTTCTGGATCTGATCAATCGGCCGGAATACGGCAAAGCCAATCTGATGCTCGAACTGAAATCTGATCCGGATCTGGCCCATGACGCGGCCTATCTGGACCGCTTTGTCGAAAGCGTGGTACAGCAGGTTCGGGCCGCTGGCCTATCCGATCGCGTGTTGCTGCACAGCTTTGACTGGACCCTGTTGGAAGTCTGTCAGCGGCAGGCACCTGACATGCCGTCATCTTACCTGACGCAGCTTCCCGAAAATGCCGATGACGTTGGCGAGGATTCCTCCAAGGCCGTTTGTCCGGACTTTCGAGGCCAAAGCGAAAAAATCCCGCAAATGGTCAAGCAAGCGGGCGGCGCGCTTTGGTGTCCGTATTTCGCAGATGTGATATCTGAGGACGTCGCGCTTGCCAAAGAACTTGGGCTTTGCGTAGCCGTATGGACGGTCAATGAACCGGCGGATATCAGCAGGATGATTGATCTGGGCGTTGATGCCATCGTCTCGGACTATCCTGGACGGGTTCAAAGGCATCTGTCGGATTTGGGCATGAGATGGGTGTGATCCAGCCGCGATTTCCGACACGATCGCCATCGCTAATGACGGGTCTATTCAGGATCACATCGCCTCGCTGTCGGGTTAGTCTATGGCTGGGCCGCGCGGTTGTTGCCGCACTACGTGCGCGAGGCTTCGAACGCCGCCCATGCTTGTTCAAAGGCCTCAAAATCAAACTCTGACGCGCGTGCTGGGCCAAGAATAAGCTTTTCGGTTTCAAGCAATTTGCGGATCGCCTGTTCCAGGCTGTCCACCACTTCGGGCGGAATCACCAAAGCGCCGTGCCGGTCCGCATGCACCAGGTCCCCGTCCTTGATCGAGAGGCTGAAGATGGTCACCGGGGTGCCCACCTCTTTGACGTGCACGAACCCGTGGCTTGGACCGACCGAGCCCGCCACAACGGGAAACCCAACCGGCAAGTCGCCCAGATCCCGCATCACGCCGTTGGTCAACGCACCGCTGATGCCAAACCCTTTGTGGACCGTGGTATTGATCTCACCCCAGTAAGCACCGATGCAGTCCGGGAAATCCAAATCTTCGACAACCGTGACAGCCGGGCCTGTGCCCGTTGCCATGTGCCGGTAGTAATCCATCCGGCGCTGACGGATCACTTCGGGAGGGTCTTCGGGAGGGTTCACCGCCGCTATCTTTGCCGTTCTGGCATAACCGACCATTGCCCCCGCATCGGGATCCGAGCACAGCATTGTGCCCCGCGTGAAATTGTCGAACCCACGCTTGCCTTGCGCCACTTCTATCGCATTGCAAACGGTGGGGGTGTCGACGGATTTCAAAAGGTCCAGTAAGGGTTTTTTCATAGTGCCTCCAGCCAACGGCACAGAGCCGCTGTCGTCCGTTCGGGTTGTTCAAGTGTAGGTAAATGCCCCGCCTGTTCAATGACCTCGAAACGGCTATTCGTGAGAAGTTCATGCATCAGGGCGTGTCGCGAAACCGGGCACAGAGCATCATCTTTCCCGCACAGGATCAGGGCCTGTCCGGGATAACCGCGCAAGGTATCGCTTTGGTCGGGGCGATCTCGCAATGCTTTGGACTGGTTGATAAAAACATCCGGTCCAAGACCCAAGGCCATATCCATGCACAGGTTCAGAATTGCCTCGCGGTTCGGGCCATCGGTCAGGTAGTTTGGTTTCATCTCCTCGGCCATGACCCGGCCCAAGCCCCCACTGGACACAGAAGCGATTTGTGGACCACGCCTGCCTTTGACGTCATCCCGTTCGGCCAAGTGGTTGGTATCCATCAGCGCCACGCTGACGACGCGCTGCGGTTGCTGCCGGATTATTTCCATCGCAACGATGCCACCCATGGACAGACCCGCAAGGACAAAGCGCGGGGGCGCATAAGACAACACTTCGGCGGCCAAAGCCTGCACCGTGTCATGCCCCCCAATCGGCGCGTAGAGGACAGGATTGCTGCTCGAAAGCGTCGCGATCTGCGGGGCAAAAAGCCGGGCATCGCACATCATGCCGGGCAACATAACAAGTGGTTTCATGCGACCAATGCAGCCCCGTCGGCCAGAGATCCAAGCTTGGCAAAGGCGATATCGGGATCAACCGCACCAAATCCGGCAAAAGTGCCAAATCCGCAATCCGAGCCCGCGATCACTCTTTCGCGGCCGACAATATTCGAAAACCGTTCAATACGTTGGGCGACCAGTTCCGGATGTTCGACAAAATTTGTCGTGGTGTCGACAACTCCAGGTACAAGCACTTTGTCCTCTGGTATTTCGGCTTTGCGGTCACGGAACACCGTCCATTCATGCGCATGACGGGGGTTCGAGGTTTCGAACAGGACATAGCGGGATTTGGTCGACATCAGCGTGCCGAATACTTTGTCCATTCCAATGTCGCAACAATGCGGTCCTTCGTAATTGCCCCAGCAAATATGGACGCGCACCTTGTCAGCGGGAACGTCCTGCAATGCGTGGTTCAGGGCCTCAACATGCAAATTGGCGACTTTGACAAATTCTTCGTCCGAAAGGTCAGAGAACAGCATATGGCGAGACAGGGCCAGGTCGGGGCAATCCAGCTGTAGATCCAGACCGGCCCCCACAATGGTTTCGTACTCTTGCTTCATCGCATCGGCGAGTGCAGCCAGATAGGCTTCACGTGTGGGGTAGAAATCATTTTGCAGAAACAGCGAGATGACACCCGGGCTGGCCGCGTTCATAAAACCACGCTCGACACCATGCGCGGCCATGGCGGCCTTGAGGTTGTCGATGTCTTTTTGCAGTTCACCTTGCCCTTTTGACCGCACCTCACCCACACACATTGGGCGCGCATATTGTGGCGTACCGCCATCATCAGCCAAGCGTTTCAGGAAGCCGGGAAACATCTTCAGATCCGCTGGCGCGTTGCGCGGGCTGTCCCCGTCAAAACCAGTATAGCGATCTTTGACATAGGTGGCGTATGAGATCTTCGACGTCTCGCCATCTGATACGATATCGACCCCGGCTCCGACCTGTTTGCGCACTGTCTCGGACACTGCCGAGGTCATACACGCATCAAAAGCATCCGCGTCAAATGGCTCTGCACGCTCGCGCGCAAAGATGAAATCCACGACCTCCTGACTACGCGGAAGGCTCCCTACATGTGTGGTTGAAATGCGGGTCATTCCTTCTTCTCCCTCTGCAAGTCTAATCTGCGCCGCCCGGAAGGCAGCGCAGTTTGTTTCATGCACCTGTCCAAGTTGTACCGGCCGGATCTTCGGTTGCGGTAACGCGATAGAGCCCCGCGTCACCGGTCATCGAAGGCGTGACGCCATAGCTTTCGCCGGGCAGAACCAGTGCGGTATCCCCATTTGTCAGGGTTGTTTCAACATCCTCAATCGTAATCCGCCAGTGGCCACTGGCCGGCATCAAGACCACAGGCTTTTCGGCTTTGACCGGATCAGACACGCACGAGCCGCGACCAAGGAAATCAACCTCGAAACCCGGCTTGTCCTTGATCAGGCCGTTTTCACCGATCACAACGGCAGGCTTGTTTGATGACAGCGCCATCAAATCCCAATAGCGGGCCACGTAATTGCCAATCACATTTTCGACGGGGACCTCGGGATAGGCTTTCAACTGCTCTTCAGTCAGCAAGGGCATGGGCTGTACGTTATGCGGCAGCGTTTCCCCTTTTTTGCTGTCGTAAAGAACCCCATTGTTTCCAAGCATCAAGCCATGGGCCTGCGCATCCTGAATAACCTGTGGCGCCCAGGTGACCCCGCCCCCGGCATCGTCACCACCAAGGACCGCCATGATCATCCCATAGTCCTGCCCCACATTTTCAAACCCGCGGAAGATACCGGTCGGGATGTTGAAGATGTCTCCTTCTTCGGCAATGAACTCACCAGCCGATCCGTATCTGCCCCAGAAGAACCGCCAACGGCCTTTGGCAACAAAGAACACTTCGGCCGTGGTGTGGCTATGCAGAGAGTTCCGGCATCTCGGCGGTTGGCCCGCAGCACCGATGTTGAAACCGATCTTATCGGTGATGTGGACGTGTTGATCGGGGCTTTCGGATACGCCCCCGCCGACGATGGTGAAGTTTTCCTTTTGATCTGACCCCGGGGTATGGGCGTCGATGAACGCGGTTTTACAGGGTTTCAATTCGCCATAACGGACGATGCGGCTTTGGATGGTACTCATTTCTGTCTTCCTTTTGGTTGGAGTTCGCTGCGGTCAAACTCCGAAACCAGGCGGGCGGTTGTTCAGTCGCCGGGCACGCAGGCTGGCCCGGTGGGCGTGAAAACGTCGCAGGGCCTGCCCAGCCTCCAGATTTGAGAGACGATGCGACATTTACAGATCACCGGTTTTCAAAAGGATCTGTTTCCAGACCGACGTTTCATCAAACAGAGTGTACTCACGGCGCAGGCCCCAGGGGCCGAATTCGGCGTGGCTAATACCCAGCACAAAGACCTCGGCCCCCGTCGGCGTGCCGAACACACCCCATCCATCATGCTTGCCATGCAGCGACCAGCGGATCGCGGCGCGGGGCGGCATCATTGGGTCGTCGCGACCAATCTGATGTTGAATTTTGAACTCGGCATTCGGGAAAGAGGCGCGAAGCCCCATCCAAAAGCGATCGACCGGAGCCCAGCTGTGACCAGTCGTGCCGCGCGGATATTCCGATTGCACGGCGCGGTCATACTCGGCGCTGATCACGCTCAGGTCTGCAGACATGACCCGGTTCAGAATGTCGGCGTATTTCTGACCCCATTCATTGTCATTGCCACGCCCTTTGTAAGGTCCAGGCTGATCATTCGCCGGCGTGTAAGGCTGGGCGCAAGCCTCTGGGCCGCCTTCGCGGGCGATCAGATCGCGGGCATATTCTTTTGGGTCCCAACCCATCTGTTGGACAATCGCACCCTGGTCGCGGATCAGCCATTCATCGTTGATCTGGTTGTTGATGGCGTGACAGTCAGCAAGGATACGGTAGACCAGCTTTTTCCCGGTAGCCTTCCCATAGACACCGTCTCCCAGATGGGTCGCGGTCGACAAAAGCCTGTGCGAGGACAGCATGCCCTCTTCTGGTGTGCCGGACCAAATCACATCCTCACCCAGCAATGTGCGGTCGGGGAACTCGGCAAGCGTTGCCATGGTAGCGGCAATGACGCCCTGATTGCCAACGACAACTGAACCCGGGGATCGAACCACGATATCGGGCGCATAGTAATGGTGCAGCGTGGCAATGCCCCGATCTTCCCAGATTTCTTTTGTGATCCCAATAATATAGTCAGGAAAATCTTTGAATTTCGGGTCAAATCCCTTCATGTCTTCCATCCTTCAGGTATACGTGCAGAACCGCGAACAATCAGCGGTCCATCTATTTCCAATCGGTGCGGACCAACATCGGGCCCTTCGATTTTGCTCAGCAAAATGTCCACGGTTTCGGCAACCATACGGTTTGCAGGCTGTCGTACAGTGGTCAGGCTATAGGTTGGCCATGCTGCAACGGCCACATCGTCATATCCGACAACCGAAACATCTTCGGGAATCCTTAGGCCCAACTCGAATCTGAGGGTGTCCATCACTGCAATAGCCATGTGGTCATTGGCCACAAAAACGGCGTCGGGCGGGTCCGAGGCAAACATCTCCAGCGTTGCCGCCCGCGACTGTTCGCTGGTGAAGTTCCCAACGCCGCGCGCATGCAGTTCCGCCCCCGCATCATGCAAGGCGGCCCTGAAACCTGATTCGCGGTCGCGCTGGGTCGACGCGCCTTCCCAACCGGCTATGTACCCGATCTTTTTATGCCCCCCGGCCAAAAGGAATTCGGCAGCCTTGCGCCCACCCGCGATATTGTCCGAGGTGACCGCCGACATGGCCGGGTCGTCCTGAACCCGGTTAAACAGCACCATCGGCACACCGGCAGCCAGACAACGATCCGACAGATCCGACGACAAAGCCACCGAAGCTGCGATAATCCCATCAACCTGAAAATCCAGTATTTCTTCGATCACGTTGTCTATGTTGCCGGCCTGATGCGACGCCATGAAGACCAGCACGTGGTAGCCGCGCTCTTGCAACTTGTTTGTCAGCTTTTCCAACGCTTCAGGATAGAACTGATTGTTCAGATAGGCGACCACAAGTCCAATGATCCGGCTTTTGCCCGAGACCACCGCACGGGCCAGAAAATTTGGCCGATATCCCAGTTCATCCGCTGCCTTGCGCACTTTCGCGACCGTTTTTTGCGAGGCCGATGCACCAGGCGTAAAGACCCGGCTAACGGCGGATTGGCTGACCCCGGCCAGCCGGGCAACGTCCAACGATGTAACTTTCTGAGTAACCATCAGTCTGCCGTCCAGCCTCCGTCCACCAACATTGCTGTTCCTGTAACCAAAGCCGACGCCTCTGATGCCAGGTACACTACCGCGCCCATAATATCCTCAATCTCTCCCGGGCGGCCTAGCTTGATCTTGTCCAAAATCCAGGCCCGTTTGGTCGGGTCCTCGAATGTAGGCCGGGACAAATCCGTCAGGATGAAAGTCGGGCAAATCGTGTTGACACGGATCTTTGCGGGCCCGAATTCCAGCGCCATCGCCTTGGTAAAGCCCTCGACCGCAAACTTGGAGGCGCAATAGACCGCGCGTTCCTGCCCGCCGACATGGCCCATCTGGCTTGAGATATTTATCAGCGATCCGGGACGCCCGGCCTCAAGCAACCCTTTGGCAACGGCTTGGGTTAGGAAATAGGCCCCCCGGACATTGACGTTCATGACCGAGTCAAAATCTTCGGGCACCGTTTCGACCGCCTTGCTATGACGTGCAAACCCTGCCGAGTTCAAAAGGATGTCAAACGGCCCGTTTTCGGCGACAGCCGCGGCAGTTCCTGCGACATCGGTGACATCCATCTCAAGCACCTTGGCAGACCATCCCTTGGCAGTCATCTGATCGGCTATCTCTTGTAACGCACTTGCGCGGCGCGCCGCCAATGTGACCTCGGCCCCATGCTCTGCCAGCGCTACGGCGCAGGCCAGACCTATGCCCGACGATGCCCCGGCGACTAGCGCACGTTTGCCGCCTAGACTGAAACTGGGGGTGCTGGGAAAATTGAGCATATCAGACCTCGCCGACTGGGTATGGAATTTCACCCGCGACACGCGCTTTGTTGAATTCGCGCAGGCGGGCAAAGACATCTACGCCCAGTTGCCGGTACACGTCCAGCAGGTCGACCAACACCCAGTTCTCCCGGATCAGGCCATCTTCCAATCGCCAGAAATCCAACGATCTCATAGTGATGCGCTGGTCAGAAGGGGCGATACCCATCCAGCCGTCATGAGTGATGGTCTGGATCATGTCCGGCCAGCCGGTAACAGCTGCATAATCACCGTCACCAAAGAAATGAAAGGTGATCTCGTCGGCGTATTTGCCTCGGTCCGGCATGCCACCTAGGAAAGGGATCTGGTGCCAGTTGCGAAACCCTGCAATGCCGCGCCCGGTGCCGATCCCGGCGGGCCCGTACCAGTTCATGCGCGGATGCCAGAACCTTTCCATCTCCATCACTTCGGGGCTACCCTGCCTGGGATGCTTTTCCAGATGCTCAAGCATGGAAACGATATGGTCGCAGGAGGCCTTCGATTTTGCCTCATCCCAGGGGCCCCGCACGATACCGTCCAGCGTCGCCGGGCCGGGAATACAGAACTCCTGCCCCAAAGACGGGGCCATCGGCCAGGCCTTCGCTTGCATCATCACTTCGGTAATGTCCCAGAGTGCCTGGATTTCGACAACTTTGCGATCTTCGAAGCGGTAGAATTCGTGGAACCGCATATGGGTCAGATGCCCGGTCGGCGGGATGTCCAACCAAGGGGCGACGAAGGTGCCTACGTAGTGGCCGCCACAGCAGACCCAATCATTGCCATGTTGCGTCGGCCCGCCCATCACAATCCAATCCCGGCGTTCCAGATCAGGCATGGATTTCAAAAGCGGTGTGTAGCAGGCATCATAGAGTTCCTGCGGCCCGGTCAGGTCGCCGAATGGATGGGGCATGTGGATGACGGCATCGGGCGCAATCACCGCCAGCAGTGCAGCTCGGACGCCGGTTTCGTCAAAGTTATACATGGCTTCGCGCAATGGCGCGATCAGGGCCTTATGGGTAGAATGTGTGTCCATTGCGAAATCTCGCATTGTGTTATCTGCTTTTCTTTCAAAACCCGTGGTGCCCGGGTAAACCCCAAGCGCAAGTTCTGCAGCAATGACCTCACTCTTATGAGGACGCGTCTGCAGCCTCGCGATAAGCCGCACCTTCGCCGTAAGGTACGTTGATACCCCCATAACGCCGGACGCGAATATTGCATTGCTCGGCATGGCCGACAAAGCCTTCCAGCATACACAGGCGTGAGCCGAATTCGCCGATCATTGCCGCAGCCTCGTCGGTAACAACCTTCTGGTAGCTATGAGTTTTCATGAACTTGCCGACCCACAAACCGCCGGTATAACGTCCAGCCTTTTTGGTCGGCAGCGTGTGGTTCGTGCCGATCACCTTGTCACCGTTTGCAACATTGGTCCGCGCCCCAAGAAACAGCGCGCCATAGCTGGTCATGTTTTCCAGGAACCAGTCGTCACGGTCGGTCATCACCTGCACATGCTCAGAAGCGATATCATCGGCAACTTGCAGCATTTCGTCATAAGTGTCGCAGACAATGACTTCCCCATACTCATCCCAGCTGACTTTTGCGGTTCCGGCGGTAGGCAGGATGCCGAGGATACGGTCGATCTCGCTCAGCGTTTCTTCGGCCAGCCTGCGCGAGTTGGTGACCAGAACACAGGGGCTGTTGTAGCCATGCTCGGCCTGCCCCAACAAGTCGGTCCCACAAAGTTCGGCATCGGCAGCGGTTTCGTCGGCAATGACCATGGTCTCGGTCGGGCCCGCAAAAAGGTCGATGCCAACGCGACCAAAGAGCTGCCGTTTGGCTTCTGCCACAAAGGCGTTCCCGGGGCCGACCAGCATGTGGACCGGATCAATGGTTTCCGTACCGATCGCCATGGCACCAATCGCTTGGATACCACCCATGACATAGATCTCATGCGCCCCACCCAGATACATGGCAGCGATCACGGCCGCATTGGGCTTGCCCTGAAACGGCGGCGTGCAGGCGATGATGCGAGGCACACCCGCGACTTTAGCGGTCGCAACCGACATATGCGCCGAGGCAACCATCGGGAATTTACCGCCAGGAACATAACAGCCAACAGACTGCACCGGGATGTTCTTGTGGCCGAGGATGACGCCCGGCAAGGTTTCAACCTCGATATCCAGCATTGAGTCGCGCTGCGCCTGGGCGAAGTTTATCACCTGTTTCTGAGCGAACTTGATGTCGGCCAGCTCGCGTTCGGTCAATGAGGCGATCAGCTCGTCGATCTGTTTCTGGCTCAGGCGGAAGCTTTCCGGCGAGTAATTGTCAAACTTTTCCGACAGATCACGCACTGCCGCATCACCGCGGGTTTCGATGTCTTTCAGAGTCGCTTCAACGACAGCGCGGGTTTTGGCGTCATCTTCGGCCCGGTCGGCCTCGGGTTTGCCGCTTTTCAGATATTCGATAGCCATTGTCCTAATCCTCAATTTTCGGGCCGGGGCGGAATTTCTTCTCCCCGGTCAAATGTTTCCCACCCTTTGCCCTGGAACAGATCGACGCCAAGCTGCGAGGCGACATGGGCAAAATCGACATTCACCCAGTTGTCGACGATCTTGCCGTCGACAACTTTCCAGAAATCCATGTAACGGATCTCGACGCGCTTGCCGGTGGGCGCAATCCCCAGAAATTCGCCAGAATGGGTTGCTTCCTGGCGGCCAAAAGCTGCCGCCCACTCGCCCATATAAAGCCGGGCCTCGTCGATGCAGGTCTTGTCGGAAAACGCAGCCTGGAACGGGCGTTGCCAGTTTTCCTGGAATTCCTTCAGGCCCGTCTTGGTGCCGCAACCCTGGTTGCCAAGCCAGCGGAACCCTTCGGCGAAGAATTCGCCGATGTCTTCGATACGGTGGTCGTTCAAACCATCGACCATCCCCTCGATCACGGCGCGGGTCTCGTCGGTTTTGCTCATGTCCGTGTCACGTGTCAGCACGGCTTGTTCGGGGCGGGAGCCCTTCATGTTTCTCTTCCTTTTATGGTTACCAAGGGATCTTCTGTGTGGAGGGCGAGAATTAATCCGCCGTCAGAAAATCCCTTGGCATCCGGTTGAGCGCCGGATGGCGCGCAACGGCGTTATGTCTGGCAGAGCAGCTCATGCAGCCTGCTCGGCGATTTCAGCAAAGAGGTCATAGCCCAGTTGCAACAGCACATGCGGGACATCGACGAAAACCCAGTTTTCGACCAGCAGATCGTCCTCGCGGCGCCACCAGTCGCAGACCCGCATGAAGACGCGTTTGCCACTTGCGGACTGGCCGAGGAAAGGTTTCACTTGGACGCCAGTTAACGAGGGCCAACCGCCCGAGCATACGTAGTTACCTTCGCCATAGCGGGTGAAATGCGCCGTCATACCATTGCCCGCAGTGCCGCCGGACCAGCCTTCAAAGGCGGCTTCAAAAGGCACCTGGAAGGTGGCAAAACTCTCGACCCCGACGAAAGAACCGAACGCGCCGGGGCCGTACCAGACCATGTTGTCATGCCAGTAGGGGCGCCAAGCCTCGTTCTCGGTAGCAAGCCCGGCCAGCATTTCTGTGACCATATGATAGCTCTTGGCACCCTCGGCAGGATCCTGCGGAGTGGTCAAGATGCCATCATGGCTGGCAGGGCCCTGAATCATGCCGGTGAAACCGCGGGTCTTGCCCGGGCTGTCGGGGATCGGCCATTGTCCAGCGGCCAGCATCAGCTCTGGAATATCGAGGAAGATATAGCTTTCCACCGCCTTGCCGTCCTTCATCCGGTGGAACTCGCCGAAGCGCAGATAGGCAAGCTCGCCTGTGGCCCGGATGCCGAGCCAGTCGCGCGAGAACCGACCAACGAAATAGCCGGTGGCGCTGATCCAGTCCTGCCCGTCAAATTCGCCGGCCATGACGATGTCATCGCGCCGAAAAAGCCCGTCGAAGGCAGCGGCGAGCGGGGCGATGACGTGATCGTGCAGCCCGAGGCCGCCCGCGACCTCATTGAAGGGATGCACCACGTTGACATGTGCACTGGGGGCGAAGAAAGCGTCAAATGCCGGCCGGAAGTTGCCAGGATGGCGTTGTGCTTCGGTGAAACTCAGAAAGGGTTTGCGGTCGAGGTTTTTCATCTTCTCTGTCTCAATGGGGTCTGTTCGGGGCGTGTTCGGAGAAGCGCCCCGCAAGGTCCCGCGCGCATCAAAGCAAATGGAATTCGTCCCGGCCGCCGGATCCTGCACGCAGCCACATTCAGTCTGGCTGTATGCGCATGGGCAGATACGGACTGAGGATGAGTGCGTCCCATCAGAGTTAGCCTTTCACAGCCCCGGCCGTCAGACCGCCCACAATCTGTCGCTGGAAGAACATGACCAGAATGAACAATGGAACTGTGGCTGAAACCACAGCCGCAACCGCGAACATCACGTTACCTTCAGTCTGCGTTGTACCAAGAAACGCGGCAATGGCAGGCACCATCGTGCGGTTGCTTTCGGACAGCAGCATCGCCCCGACGGCAAAATCGTTATAGGCCAGCAGGAACGAGAACAGCCCGGTGGTGATCACCCCTGGCCACATCACCGGAATGATCACGCGACGAAATGCCTGGAACTGGTTGCATCCGTCGACCTTGGCACTTTCATCCAGCTCGCTTGGGATGTTCTTAAAGAAAGAATGCAGCATCCACAGAGTGAACGGCTGGTTGATCGCCACAAGCACGATGATCGTGGTTGGAAGGATCCCCCAGATATTCCATTCGAAGAAAGGCAGCAAATATCCCGAGACCAGCGTAATCGGTGGCATAGCCCGGAAGATAAGTGCCGTGATCAATAGCCAGAACGTATAGTTGTAGGTCGACCGGGACAGAGCATAGCCCCCCAGCGTTCCGATTGTGAGCGAGATGGTGACAACAAAGAAACAGACGATCCCTGTGTTGAGAACATTCCGCCAGAATTCTTCCTGTATCCAGGCGCCCTCGTACCCTGTGGTTGTGAAAGGCGAGCCATAGACGGCTTCGGTCCGTGCTCCGGTGATGGCATTGGTCCAGTCGGCGATCGAAAAGAAATCCAACTCTACTTTGAACGAACCCCAGACCGTCCAGAGGAACGGGAAAGCGGCCAGAACGAACCATAGGATCACAAATAAGGACGAGGCGATCCGGAGACTTCTAGGCATTCTTTGTGCGCGGCTGGCCATATTATCTTGCTCCTTTGAAGTCGCGCCAGGTGCGGACAAGCACGGGTGACAGCAGAATGGCGACTCCAATTATCGTGATCACAGAGGTCGCGGCCGCGGAAGAAAGCTGCCGGGTTTCACCGCCTAAGTCGTTGAAGATGAATGTACTAAGGGATTGTGCGTGCGCACCTGCGCTGAACCCGATTATCGGTTCAAACACCTTGAAGTTGTCCATCAACTGAATCAACGCAACAAATGTGACCAGTGGCATGAGATGAGGAACGACCACGAACTTAACCTGTTGCCAGCGGGTTGCCCCGTCTATCTGGGCGGCCTCGATTTGATCCTGGGGCAATGTTTGCAGCCCCGCATAGAACACGACAAATGCAAATGGAGCGGCGTGCCAAACTCCATAAACCATCAGCGCCACCCACATCAGCCCGGTTGAGGCCTTCAGGCTAAAATCCGGATCCCCGGCCAGATATACTAGGGCGTTGCCGATGACCCCGCGGCTGTCAATCATCCAGAACAGGATAAGCGAGCCAATCAACGGAGTGACGATCATCGGCAGAAGCGAAAAGAAGATCAGCAGCCCTTTGAGATTTCGGTGCAGGGAGTTGATTGCCAGCGCAATCACCAGCCCCAAAATGATTGTGAGCGGCGTCACAACAAACGTGAATGTCAGCGTAAAAGCCATTGCCCTGTAAAAGGGCAAATTACCGATCTTTGAGAAGAAACCGCCCCAGGTTTCATTCGCAGCCCAGATCTGGCCAATTTCCTGGATCGCCAGGTGGCCACGGTCCAGGTAAATGTCCAATCCGACAAATCGGCCCAGTGGTTTCTCGGCGCGAAGGGCGGCTGTTGCCTCTTGATCAATCGTGGTCTCTGTCGTGCAGCCAATCAGGGGGGTGCAGCTTTCGACCTCTAACAAAACGGCCGGATGAGGCGCGAAAATGGATTGGGTCACCACCGAGACTATCGGCATCGCGATGAACAGCAGCATCGCAAGCCCGGTGGGCAGGAAGAACCACAGGAAGGTCTTATGGCGCATGTCGCAATCCCCACGTGAATTGGTTTGTGCGGGCGGCCCTTACAGACGCCCGCACGAGTCAGGCCCTACTGGAGGAAACCTTGTTCGATGGCAGCGGCGCGATATGCGGCTTCGACATCGGCCAGCGCCTGCTCAGCGCTTTCCTTGCCTTGCATGAAGTCTGAAAGTTCATTGCCTAGCGCGCTGTGCATCAGGCCCATGTAAGGCAACATCGGATAAGGCGGTGTGCCCATTTTGGCCGCCTCAAACACGCCTTCGGCGTCGGCACCAGGCTCGTAGCCTTCGATCAACCATACCGCCAGCGGCGTGGTTTCATCGTTCAGCATGTCAGGACGGATACCGTGTTTCATCGCGATGAACGTAGCCTCGGCTTCTTCATCCGAGATGTTCTTGCCGACGGTCCAGCCGTCCCACCACAGGGTCGATGCCGGCGTCGACCCGCCGCCGACTGTCAGTGGTGCGCCGATCGCATGACCGTCGATCACTTCCTGAAGCACGCCTTCGGTCGTGGTTTGCTGCGATGCGCGTGAACCCCACATATTCATGATTGCAACGTTACCAGCACGGTATTCGGCATTAGTGGCATTGGAATCGTGGGTCAGGAAGTCGGGGTTCATGTATTCCGACAAAGCCTTCATCATGTTCAGCGCATTTACACCAGCCTCAGAATTCACGTTGGGCTCGGCTGTTCCGGCTTTGAAGTGGCTGCCGCCATAGCCAAGAAAAATGTTGTTGAATTCCTGTGCCAGATTCCAACCCGACGCATAGGCGCCGCCAACCGGGTTTTGCATGATGCCCTGCTCGCGAATGGCTTTGGCAGCTTCGAGCAATTCTTCATAGGTCGTTGGCACTTCGACACCGGCCTGTTCCAACACGTCCTTGCGATACATCAGGTGCTGAGCATTCGCCATGAACGCCACGGCCATAATGTCATCACCAATCTTGATCAACTGACCTGGCTGCAGGTCCTGACCATGCTGTTCCACCAGATCGTTGAGCGGCCGAATAACATCTTCGTTCATCAACGCCACGATCGAGCTGTTGGCGATGATGGCACTGGTGTATTCAGACGGGTTTCCGGACAGACCAGCCACGTTGATGGTCTGGTGCTCGGAGGTCAGGTTTGAATCGACCGATGCGCCTGTGCATTCTTTCGCGCCGGTTGCGACGGCCTGAATGGCCGCAAATTCGTTACCAACGATATTCACGCGCCCGTTAATTTCACAGGCATAACCTGCGCTGGCGGCAAAGGCGGCCAAGGACCCAGCCAATGCTATTTTCTTCAGAAACATTTGTATTCCTCCCTAGGTAGATGGGTGCATCTTCGAAGTCTGCACCTGCATTAAACCCGGCAATGCGGGTTTGGATTTTCTGTTCAGCGCTCCAAACGCGTTCCGGTTTGCGCATCAAACAAGTGGCAGTGATCGGTGTGGATATGGATTGAAACCTGATCATCGATTTCAGCGCGATAGGTTTTGTCGGCTTTGACCGAAACCAGCGCGCCACCGATCCGAACCGAGACCATCGTGCTGTCGCCCAAAAGCTCCTGCGTGTAGATGGGCCCGTTAATCTCGCCGCCGCTTTCCACGACATTGGCGTCCTCGGCGCGAAAGCCCAGCGTAATCGGGCCGTCCGACGCATTCAGCCCATGCACCTCAGTGTTCTGAGCCCGAAACACCCCATCCTGAACCTGACCATCGATAAGGTTCATTGCCGGGTTGCCAATAAAGCTGGCCACAAAAGTGTTTGCGGGTGCATCGTAAATATCGGTCGGAGAGCCAACCTGCTGCACGATACCCTGCTTCATGATCACCACACGATCGGCAAGGGTCATCGCTTCGATCTGGTCATGAGTCACGTAGATCGTGGTCACGGCAAGCTCGTGGCTGAGGTTCTTGATCTGCGCGCGCGTCGAAACACGCAGCTTGGCGTCAAGGTTTGACAGCGGTTCATCCATCAGAAAGACATTTGGCTCGCGAACAATGGCGCGGGCCAAAGCGACACGCTGGCGCTGGCCGCCCGACAGCTCTGCTGGTTTGCGGTGCAGAAAGTCATCCAGTTCGACCATGGCCGAAGCGCGGCGCACTTTTTCGTCATGCGTGGAAGGGTCGATGCCGCGCACCTTCAGCGGGAACCGGATATTCTCATAAACATTCATGTTCGGATAGAGCGCGTAGGACTGAAACACCATGGCGACATCGCGGTCCTTGGGCTCCATGTCGTTGACACGCTCGCCATCTATCAGAATATCGCCCTCGCTGGCGTCTTCCAAACCCGCAATCATGCGCATGGTCGTCGTCTTGCCACAGCCTGATGGGCCAAGAAGAACCAGGAACTCTTTATCGGCAATAGTCAGGTCGAAATTATCCACCCCCACAAACGATCCCCAACGTTTCCCAACACTGCGAAGTTGAATTTCGGCCATTCTGTCCTCCCATGTGCACTTGTCGTGCATACGTTTGCAAGAGCATAGACATCTGATGGAACATCAGGCAAGCTTTTTTTGCATGCGTTTGCAAATCTACGTTTCACTATACTGAAAACCTGTGCTCAATTCCTGCTAAAGCACTGAAAGAAAAAAATATGCCTTACGAAGCCGAAAAAAATATTGTTCTGGATCTTTATGAAGCTCTGAGCCGAGCTGAAGAATCAGCGGTCCCTGACGTGATCTCGAAATATTGCGCCGATGACTATCTGTGGCGCGGATTCCATCCCTTTGACGAACTGCATGGCCCCAGTGACGTAGGTGCCCAGTTCTGGCTTCCGCTGAAACAAAGCCTGACCCGAATGCAGCGCCGCCTGGACATATTCATGGCCGGAGAAAACGAGATGGACGGTTTCACCTCGGTCTGGGTTGTATCAATGGGCCATCTCATGGGGCTGTTCGACAAAGATTGGCTAGGTATCTCGCCAAACGGCAAAATGACATTTCTGCGCTATTGCGAATTCAACAAGGTCGAAAACGGGAAAATCACTGAAACGGCGATGTATTTCGACATACCTCATTTCATGATGCAGGCCGGATTGCAGCCGTTCCCACCTCAGACAGCCGCGCAGCTCGTGCAGCCGGGGCCCATGACCCATGACGGCCTGATGGTCGGTCCGCAACCTGCGGCGGAAGGAGAGCGGACCCTGGCAGCCATCAACTCTATGATCTCCGATCTGGGCCAATGGAACAGCGGCCTCAGCCTTGAGGACGAGCTACGGCGCACATGGTCCGAAGACATGATCTGGTGGGGGCCATCCGGGATCGGGGCGACCTACACGATCGAACGCTACGCCCAACAGCATGCAGGCCCTTTCCGTGCTGGTTTCACTGACCGGTCGAAAACCAAACACATATGCCGCCTGGCAGAGGGTCATTATGGCGGTTTTTTTGGCTGGCCGAACTTCACAGCCCGTCCAACTGGCGGGTTCATGGGAATGCCTGCGACTGACAAAGCCGGTGAATTTCGGGTAATAGATATCTATCGGCGAGACGGGGATAAGCTGGCCGAGAACTGGATATTCATCGACCTTTTACATTTCTGGAAACAGCAGGGCGTGGACATCCTTGCCAGAATGTCCGAGCTACCGAGAACATAACCGGCAGGATTGACGCACATCAGACCTTGGCTCTGTGCACTACCCCTGGCTCATGGCGCGTAGGATCAAAAGGTTCTTTGGCGACCCAGCGCCGATTCAACGGGAATACATGCTGAACGAGTTCCGGACCGACGCCGCCCCAATCGGGGCGGCATTTTTTGTTTGCAAACGGAGCAAGCGCTGGCTCATATCCCAAGCCTCACATGGGCCCCGCGCCTGAGCGGGATTGCGTATCCGAGCGAACGAGAATGGGCCAAGCGGCGGCGTTCAGGGCGTCCCATTGGTCGGGGTCAACCTCAATCCCCTGTTCCAAAGCTTGGTTATAGTTGGCTGCTAGCTGCGCCGCCGAAATCTCAAACCGCTGAAGTTCGGGTTGCTCCACCTGACGTGTCACCGCGTCCGCCAGCAATGCAGGCTGATTTGTGCAGATGATAGTGACAGTCGAGATTTCTTTGCTTTCATCTGCATTATCCAAACGCCAGTAATGCGGGAAAGTCGCGCCGCTTTCAAAGCTCGCTCCGTGTGATCCAACCTGATCTTTCCAATAGGCTGAGATATACACGCCCAACTGCGCGACCATCGACAGGCTTCGCAGGATTAGGCCAGGATAGCGGCAGTTGGCCAGCTCGATGATCGCAAAGCCCGACTTGTTGGCCTTGGAGTGCATCAGATAGGCCGCCAATGAGCCGTGCTCGCAGACATCCGCGCCACCTGCATCAAGAACGGCGATGTCGTCATTTTCGAACACCAACCGCGGAGTCGCTCCACCCTTGGGGGCCAGTGGTGGCAGGGTGATACGGTCGAACCCGCTCAGACCCGTCATTTGCAACCAAGTGACCAATTGGGCAGCGTCCTCATAGTCACCGATCTCGTGCCCGGCTCCTTCGTAGGCGCGGGACAGCGCGGTGATCATTTCGTTACGGGATACTTTCATGCTTGTGCCTCCTCAATCTGCGGTTTCAGTGGCAGGAACCAGCTTTCATAGGTCTGGCCGATGTCATCAATCAGCGGTGCCCCCTGATACATTGTGTTACGTACCCATAACTTCGAACGAGGGTCGAACTTGCTGACGCCAAAGAAGGCAAGCTTGCAGCGCAACAGATCCATGGGCCGCACGTTCCGGTCTGCAAGGTTGGCTCGGATTTCGGCGTATTTGTGCCTGCTCATGGTTTGGATGCGGCGCACGATGCTTTTCAGAGCTGGGCGGCGCAACAGGAAATGAATGACGTCACTGCCTGGATGCTCTTCAAGGTCTTCCAACAACACGTCATAGCAGGCGCGAACACGGCGCCCGATGGGCAGCGGCATTTGTTTCTCAATCCCCGGATCAGCACCGGCAAAACCCAGCCGGGGCTCCAATTTTTCTTCCGAGCGATACCAGAACGCATCCGATTTTTCCGGGTCCGAGAAGTCAATGGCCAACGCCCAGTCATAGCGATCCTCGATCAGTGTGCGCAGCTGATCGGTGGCCATGTCGGGGTCAATCACCGGATTGGGGAGGACCGTGAAACTATCTTCCAGATCGTTCACCAGTTCGGGATGAATCTCCAGGCATAAAGCGTGGATAAGTTCCTGAGTCTCCAGACTCCAGACGTCGCGGGCATGATCCGACAGTACTGACCAAGTTTCCAACGCATCACCCTGCGCCGATAGCCAGACGCGCACTTCGGCAAGTTCCGCTATCAGAACCCGGTTGCGTTCGAGCTGCTCTTCGTCCGCCGTGCGACTTTCGGAGAAATGTTGCTCGGCCCGGTCGATCAGGTCATGGAACAGCTGGATGCGCCAGTCGGTCGGGGTGGCTTTGTGCAAGACCTGCGCCAGTGCTGTTTCACGCATCTCGATCCACTGGCTCAGCAACTCCCCATGGTTCACCAGATAAGGCGCCATTCCCAGGCCGGTCGAGTTTCCAATGCCAAAGAAGCGCTTGAGCCGATCGTCCAGTGCCACGGCGGTTTCGGGCGCGCGAGACTTCGCGATGTGATCCACCTGATCCAGGCTGAACTGACGCAGCATGTAGCAAATGAACATCTCGGGCGCGAAGGGACGGTTGAAGTCGGCAAACTTAACCCGCACCTTGTTCCAGTCCGCCATGCCCAGCTTGCCGCTGCCATAAACGGCAGTAGTGCGGTACAGGTATCCCACATCAGCGATCCGCTCAGCATCGGGCTGGCGCCCGGCGGTGAGCTCCTCCAGCACATGGGTGAACAGGCGCGAACTGCGGTTGGCTCGCGACAGACTGAAAACACGCGCATCCACCCTGCCCGCTTCCTGCCGAGGCACGTTGCCGCGCATGTCTTCCAGCCAGATGTCGTCTACCTCGCCCTCACAGAGCGCCATGGTCAGATCCCAGCTGGTGGCGATCACGCGGTCGTTGCGATCTTCGTCTGACAAGAAATTTGAAAACAGCACAAAGCTGAATACATCATTCGGTGTTTCGATCCGGTAGATCGCGGTCCCATAGCCGTCGTTGTCGAGATCGAAGCGTTGGCGGTTGATGGACCATTCCTCTTTCATGATGCGGCGCACCAGTGTGCGCATGAAGCTGAGTGTCGACGAATGCAGCGACCCCAACCGCGCGAGGTCCATGACCTCGGCTTCGGGGCGCATTCTGTCGGAAATTGCAGCAAGCATTTGACCCTCCTAAGACTGATTTGCGTTGGAGGAATGCTTCGTCGGAATGGGCCGTAGAGTAAAATTTGAATATTTTGCGCACTTATTTGCAGAATTTATAATTTATCAGCATTTGCCTGAACCGTATTGTTCGGGAACATGGCAGACATCTTGTGCGAACGGAGTTGCAAAAATTTTAGAAACTCATTTGCGGCGGTCGGCAGTGGCCGTTTGCCCGAGGTAATAAGGCACAGATCGCGATTCAGATCGGGTTCGGAAAGGCTGCGGTAAACCAGCGACGGGTTTAGATAATCCGGCGAGGCCAGTGCTGGCAACGCCGACACTGCCATCCCCTGTTCGACAATTCCGACCAGAGCGGCAATGGTCAGTACCGTAAAGTCCGGATCGGATACGGAAACGGGCAGCCCCCGCACGCCATCGGTAAGGCGGCTGATCCCGGTATCGGCGGCCATGCCGACAAAAGACTGATCTTCAAGACAGGCCCATGCCAACCTGTCCTTGCGCCGCGCCAGCGGATGATCCGCGCGGCAGATCAAACCCACGCGATCCCGGAGGAAAGGAGCATAGGTCAAAGCCGGATTGTCGGACCACTTGTTTGCAATCCCGAAATCGGCCAGACCGTTCAGAATCTGGGTTTCAACCCCGCGCCCGTTATCGTCCTGAATTTGCAGCGAGACATCCGGCTTAACAGTCGCATAATCACGGACGGCCCGCGGCAGTACCCGAATTGCGACGGAAGGCAGTGCTGCGATACGCACCAGGTTGCGCTGTTTCCTGGCACTGCTCCGTGCCGAAAGGATCGCCGCGTCAAGGCCGCTCAGGATGGCTTCAGCCTTGTGCAGAAACTCTTTTCCCTGAGGTGTCAGAGAAACGGAGCGAGTGGTACGTTGCAACAGAGCCGCTTCTACGTTTTCCTCGAATTGCTGGATGCTGAGGGTCAGGGCAGGTTGGGAAATGGCGAGTTCGTCCGCCGCCTTGCTGAACGACCCGCATTTCGCTACCTGAACGAAAGCACGAAGCTGCTTAAGCGTTACATTTCTGGACACCGACCTGGACATAGACGGAGTCTACACCAGCCACGCAGCGAGTGCCTGCGAATTCGCTCCTCGGCGTGGCTTTCTGCAAAACATCAGACACATGACGGGTTGAGGCACTGATGCTATTACAGCTTGAAAGGCAAGCGCCAGATGCCAAAACCGGTGTGATGGGCGGTGCTGCCTGACTAATTTGAAATAGCCTCAGGTGGAGGGTTTTGTTGCAAAGTTTTGAGCACGAAGAGCTGTTTCAATGATCGGATTGGAGCTAGACGGTCAGCTCAGCGAATTGTTTGAATGAACAGAGTCCGAGCCTGCATGGTCCTTTGCGTCTGTGCACTGGATCAGCAATAGCGCCGCAATATCGTGTGACCCACTGGTTCAGCTTGGTGTGGTCAACTGAGACCCCGCGCTCTGCCATGATTTCTTCATGATCACGATATGAGACTCCGTAGCGGACGTAGAAGAACGCTGAGAACAGGAATACATCCTTCGGATATTGCGCGCCTTTAAAGGAAATCATGAACCGGCTTTCGACCTGATATGACCAGCAGTCATTCACGCGCTAATTGCGAATGCGTCGATGGTCAAAAGATTGCAACATTTTCCGATCAACAACCTGACCAAGCCCCAAATACAATGACCAGTCAGCTGAACAATCTGCTGGTATCGGGAATCCAAAAAGTGTTCTGAATACTCGAGCCTTGACGCATTTTCGAATTAGGGCACTGATGTTGACATCCCGGATGCGCTGTATCCATATCCTGAATTCCATGATCGGCAGCAAAAATAGTGGAAAAGAAAAACTGCACTGAAAGTGAAATAGGTCAGACACTGCAACGGTTACGCCAAGAGCGTGACCTTAAGTTGGGTGACCTGGCTACTCGGGCACAGGTGTCCACTGCGATGATCAGTCGTATAGAGAATGGTAATGTCTCACCTTCGCTTGCGATGCTGCAATCACTGGCGGATGCCCTTGATGTGCCATTGGTGGCATTGTTTGCACGCTCAGATGCGGCAGCAGATGTGCATCACGCGCGTGCCGGGGATGGTCTCCAGGCGCGGCGTATCACTCAGGGGCACACGCATAACTACCTTCTGTTGGGCAAGCACAGTGCACCCCAAGGGACGTTCCAGTCGGCGCGGATCAGTATTTCAAAAGAACAATCAGACAATTTGCCCGGCTATCAGCATGAAGGCTATGTCTTCATATACATAATCGAGGGCCAGGCAATCTATCGTTGCGGCAGCGAAGATTTTGATATGTCAGCGGGAGATACGCTGAGTTTTGATGCCAAGCTTCCGCATGGTTTCCGTAAAATCCACTCGCAAAAGATCGAATTCATAGCCGTCTCCACTCGTCAGCAATAGTAGGGCATTCCAGATACACAACCCAATTTGGCGCCAACTAAGTAATATCGCATGCTGGTCAGATTTTTGAATTTCGAATAACCATATCTTATGGGTCGAATCTGACACCCTAAATGACAAGGCAAAAACCACTGAGGCCAAATGAACATCACATTCCGACAAGTTGACGCGTTTCGAACGGTGGTCTCGACCGGGACTGTGACCGAGGCCGCAGCGATGTTGGGTATTTCTCAACCTGCAGTCAGCCGGCTGATCTCTGATTTCGAAGAAGAAGTTGGGTTTCCACTTTTTCAGCGTGTCGGCCGTGTGCTGATACCCACAGACGAGGCCAGATTACTGGTTGAAGAAGTGCGCCAAGCCGTTAGCGGTATGGAACATATTAAGGATTCTGCCACAGCTATTGGGAAGTTTGGCCACGCGCGCCTCAATCTTGTGATTACGCCGGGCGTTTCTTCGCAACTCGCGCCGGACCTGATAGGGAAATTTGCTGCCACTTGCCCACATGCGATGGCCCGAATGGAAATTGCCCCCAGCGATGACGCAGTCGAATGGATGGTGTCCCAGAATTATGACTTTGGCATCACGACAACCCAACCGGCGAATCCGTCATTTGAAAGCCTTGTGATCAAAGACAGTGATGTGTGCTGCGTGGTTTCGGTGGATCACGCCTTGGCCGACAATGCTCTTGCCCAGGCGAGGGATCTGGCAGATGAAAGTTTTATTTCCTATATGCCTTCCTCTCGCTTTCGCTATGAAATCGACCAATTTTTCGAAGCAAAAGGGATTGCACGGCGCATGCAGTATGAGACGCGCACAACCGACTCTATCTGCAGGCTGGTTTCACGTGGTTTGGGAGTTTCTGTCGTCGGCGCCAGTCTGGACTACCTCAAGACCATTCCAGGTTGCGTGGCTATACCATTTGCCGCGCCGTTAAACTTCCGGGCTGTTCTATTTTGGTCAAAGAACAAGACCCTGTCTGCCGTTGGAAAGTCTTTTCTGAACATCGTCCAATCAGATCTCAACGCCGATTGAGAGCCGCCCGAAAAGTCGAACGCGCCTGAGCGCTGTGGATATAGGCATAGTCGCGGGGATAGGACGCGCCTGCCTTTACTTCCATCGAAATGAACTGCGGGCCCGACAAAGATAAAACCTGTGGTGCCGCTTCGGAAAACCGGTCGATATCCGTGAAACGTTGCACACCCGCGTACCCTGCAGCCCAGGCCATAGCAGCGAAATCAACCATGTCCGCCCCAGGCAGAGGATGCGCTCCGTTCACTTCGTACACCCTGTTGAAAGATAGAAAGTGATACAGGTTTCTTGCCCCGGCACTGGCAATTGTGACCAATGCCCCGAGGTTCATCAACAGACTGCCATCACCATCCAGAACAATCACGCGCCGATCTGGATTGGCCAATGCCAGCCCCAATCCGTGAGATGAGGCCTGCCCCATCGCCCCGACTGCGACATAGTTCAGTTCACGTGGGTTCAGCGCCAGCCAGTCGAAACAGCTTTGATAGACTGCGACCACAATATCGTCGTCGCGAACATGAGGGATCAGCGCCTCGAGCGCCGCATCTCGGTGCATTGTCATGGTGTCTCCGGGGGGCGCCCGATCAGGAAAATATGAGGTTTTGACGATGTATAGGCGGCCTCAACGGCCTGGCAGATATGCGCCTCATCTCCGGGTTCTTCGATCAGCGAATGCGACAGTTCCATTGCATCCAGCACCGGACGGATGATCCTGACCCCGTAAGAGGCCGAGTAATCTGGGTGTATGTGCGGTTCTTTTCCTTGCAGACCCACCATCATCACGACCGGTAATTCGTAATCCACCCCGATAGCCCGGATTGCATTGAGAGAATCCATCAATCCTGTTTGCTGCATCATCAAAAGCGCACGGGTTCCGTTATATGACATAGCCCCACAGATACTGACACCTTCATCTTCCTTGCAGATGCGGGTCAGACGAAATTCCGGATCCCGAGAAATTGGCCATAGCAACCCATCACTGGTAACAATATCAGGCAGGGCCACGATTTCACGCACCTGCGCTGCCTTAATTTGTGCCAGAATTGCTGCACCAGAAGGATGCGCCACCTTTGGCACATCCGCCGCCACCCTAGACGAAGCGACCATCACGCGCCTCCGCCCAGAAATCTTGCAATACCGTCCCGCGCAATCCTCAGATCGCGCATATGTCCGACAGTTATGCGCAAATAGTCCCCGTATGCGGACGAGGCGAACCGCCGCACCGCGACCCCTTCCTGCAAAAGCGCGCTTGTGGCCGCTTCTGCGGATTTTTGCATATTGGGAAAATGAACCAGAACAAAATTCGCCTGACTGGGTATTACGCCCAACCCAAGTGCCTGCATCTCGGCGCTGATCCAGTCCCGGCCCCTACGGTTCGCATCGTGGACATAGCGTGTGTGCGCCTCATCTTCCAATGCCGCAATCGCAGCTGCAGCAGAGGACGACGCCACTGGAAATGTCAAACCGACTCGACGAACAGCATCGATGATGTCATCGGGCCCGTACATCCAACCCACGCGCGCGCCGGCCAATCCGTAAATCTTGGAGAACGTCCTGCAGATGACGACATTTTCCGCCTGTTCGACCAGAATATGGGCGGGTTCATAATCCGGCGCGTCGACGTATTCTTCATAAGCTGCATCGATGATCAACAAGACGTTGTCCGGCAGTGCAGCATGCAGGCGGCGAACTTCAGTTCCGCTCAGGTAAGTACCTGCCGGGTTTTCGGGGTTGGCCAGATAAACCACCCGCGTCCGATCAGTCAACGCATTGATCATACGGTCAGCGGATGGTTTGAAATGATCATCTGCAACCGACACAACCTCGGCATCGTTGGCATAGGCGTAGTTCGGGACCTTCAGATAACCGTTTGCACTGCGGATCAATTCGGTACCGGGTCCAAGATATGCCCGCGCCAGCCGCGCCAGCAAGTCGTCGGACCCCTGCCCTGTTGTGATGCGCGCGGCATCCAGTCCGAAATGGCTCGCGATTGCCGGGGCAAGAATGTGATCCGGATTTTCCAGATAACGTTCAATCGAGCTGGCGGCAGCCCGTGCCGCGTCTCGGGCAATCGGACTGGGACCAAACGCACTTTCGTTTGAATTGAGCAGGACTGCGGAGGGCGGCGCGATATCGGCCGCCTCGCTCACCATATGGGGTTTGATCCTGTCAATTCCCGCTTTCGCGAGGGCAACGGTCATTCATGTCCTCCTGCACCAATAGGCGGGGTGGGTTGTGATTTTCCTTCATATCACATAACTGGTTATTTTTAGCAATTCACTTTCTTAAATGTTATGATATTGATGTGCAGAATACCACCCTAAGGACTCACATGACTGATCCCCACGCGACCTCTAACAGCAGGCTTCATCTCACAACGGATCTGGACTTACCGGGACGGAATACCGGTGATCTGATGTTGAAATGGTCCGACAATGCTGTGCCCCTTGGGTATTACCCCGTTCCGGTCATCAGCATCCGCGGACAGCCGGGGCCTGTCGTGTTGATGCTTGGGGGAACTCATGGTGATGAATTCGAAGGTCCGGCAGCTATCCTTCGGCTTGCAGCGCAACTTGATCCCTTAAAGTTGACCGGACAGGTCATCCTGATCCCGGCTCTGAACGCGCCGGCGGTTCACGCCTCTTCGCGTGTTTCGCCGCTAGATGGTCAAAACCTGAACCGCGCATTCCCCGGAAATGCAGACGGCGGCCCAACCGCCATGCTTGCCCATTTTATCGAAACTGAAATGATCCCGCGGGCGGATGCCGTGATTGATCTGCATTCGGGTGGCAAGGCATCAGTGTTCGAACCCTGCGCGTTGGCTGCACGCTCAGAGGATGCGCAGCTCACAGCAGCCAATATGGAATTGGCTCGGGCCTTTGGGTTGCCGTTGATCTGGGTACTCGGTGCGAACAACGACAACCGATCTGTTAACGCCGCCGCGGCTCGGGCCAATATCCCTATGATCGCGGCGGAACTGAGCGGTGGCGGCGGTGTCGACCCTGATGTGACCGATCTTGCTGAGGCTGGCCTGATGCGTTGCCTGCGTCATCTGGGTGTTCTACCCAGCAGGTCTTCGGAATCTGTCCCGACGCACTGCGTAGAAATCGCGGACCCAACGCACAGTCTCTACGCCCCTGCCGATGGCCTGTTTGATCGACGCTGCTCCGCCGGACAATATGTCGAGGCCGGAGCATCTGCTGGCACGCTCTTTTTTCCGGCCGAACCGGATCGCGCACCGTTGGATCTGAGGTTTCCAGCTTCGGGTCTTGTTCTTGCCCATGGCAATCGCGGTGTGGTGCGCCGGGGCGATTTGCTGACCTTGGTGGCGCAACCTCTGCCCGAGGGGCCATAGATGCGGACCTATACGCCATTCATCAACGGGTCATTTCTACCCTGGGCCGCTGAAACACTTCCGAGTGTTAACCCGGCCACCGGCACTGAATGGAGCAAGATCGCACGATGTGGCGCTGAAACAGCCGATCAAGCCATACGAAATGCCGACCGCGCCTTTCGGGAAGGCCCATGGGCCAACACCAGCCCAAATGACAGGGCCTATGTTATTGATCAGCTTGCCGATACTTTGGAGACCCGCTGGCAGGAACTGGTCGAGCCCGAGATCCGCGACAATGGCAAGCGGATCTCCGAAGTACGGGGGCAATTTGCCGGATTGCATAGCTGGTTTCGGCATTTCGCAGCACAAGCTCGCAAAATGCAGCCCGAACAACAGGCAAATACAGTCCTCGGTGTGAGCAGCGTAGGCCACTACATCCCCTATGGCGTGGTTGTGGCAATAACACCTTGGAATTCTCCTTTGATGATCCTTGCGTGGAAGCTGGCTCCGGCACTGGCGGCGGGCAACACGGTTGTTGTCAAACCATCGGAAATGGCGTCAGCCTCAACGCTGGAATTTGCCCGGCTTGTACATGAGGCTGGGTTACCGCCTGGCGTCCTTAATGTAGTGACTGGGCTCGGCTATGAGGTTGGCGAGTCGCTCGTTCGCCATCCATTGACCCGCAAGGTGACCTTTACCGGGTCAGATCTCGGAGGATGTAAAGTCGCCGAAGCAGCGGCGGCGGGTGTGGTCCCGACAGTGCTGGAGTTAGGAGGAAAATCACCGCAGGTTGTGTTTGCAGACTGTGATCTGGACAACACCGTCAACGGCATTCTCTCTGGTATTTTTCTGTCTAATGGACAGACCTGTGTCGCCGGGTCACGTCTAATCGTCGAAGCCAGCACGAAAGAAAACTTGTTGGCAAAACTGCTGTCACGGGCGCGCGACTTACGTCTTGGTGATCCGATGGAGCTTGAGACTCAGATTGCTCCGCTGGCCAATGAACCGCACCTGCGCAAAGTGACCGAAATGATTGCACGGGCAAAGGCGGACGGGGCTGTTTGCCTGCTGGACGGGCTTGAAGCTGCCGCTGGGCGAGACGGATTTTTTGTTGGCCCAACCATTTTCGACAATGTGACGCCCGACATGCAGCTCTGGCGCGAAGAGGTGTTCGGGCCGGTGCTGGCGGTTACCTCATTTGATACAGAAGCCGAGGCCATCGCGCTGTCCAACGATAGCGACTATGGGTTGGCCGCCGGTGTCTGGACCACGGATCCCGCCAAAGGCGAGCGAGTGGCCGAGGCTATCGTAGCAGGCACCGTTTACATCAATCACTATCGCAGCGTCGATCCCGCCAGCCCTATTGGCGGGGTCAAGCAGTCCGGATATGGGCGAGAACTTGGCCCGGACGCGATCAAGGATTTCTGTCAGATCAAATCCGTCTGGACCGGCGCAGCGCCGGTCCCGGATCCGTTTCCCTGATCTGTCAGCACCAATACGTACGGAGGACGCCATGAATGACCATTTCGACGCCCCCAAAGGCGATTTTAGAGGCCATGACAAGCAGTCAGTTTGGGCTCAGAAACCCGACCCGGAGCTGACTGAGGTTGGCCCAGGCACCCCATGCGGTGAATATCTGCGCCGGTTCTGGATGCCGGTGGCAATGACAGATCAGGTTGGTGATCTGCCCTATCGTTTACGCATTCTGGGCGAAGACCTTGTACTGTTTCGCGAGAAGAAAGAAGGCAAGCTGGGGCTGACTCACTTGCATTGCTGCCACCGCAACATGAGCCTTGAGTTCGGGATCGTGGAGGAAGGCGGCATTCGCTGCTCTTATCACGGTTGGAAATACGGGCTGGACGGCACCATTCTGGAGACCCCCTGCGAACCGCCTGCATCACAGGTCAAGAAAAAGGCCTGTTTGGGGGCGTATCCTGTGATCGAATACAAAGGGCTCGCCTTTGCCTATATGGGTCCACCCGAAGCCCAACCTCCTTTCCCTGTAATGGACACTTTCGATGATGAGGGTGACGAGCTGGTGCCCTACCTGATCAAATCCCCTTGCAACTGGCTTCAGGTCATGGAGAACGCCTGGGATCCGTTTCATGTGGTCTATCTTCATACGCTGGCCGTGCGCAGCCAATTCATCGACGCCTTCGCCGAAATGCCGATGATTGAGTTTCATGCCAGTGCCACTGGTGATTTTTACACCAATGTGCGGCGTGTAGATGACATCGTCTGGATCCGTATCCATGATCATATGCTGCCGTCATTTACCCAGAACGGTGGGCATTTCCCGGTGCCCAACGGGTCGCGTTACTTTGGGCGTTGCGGGTTGTCCCGCTGGATCACACCCATTGACGACACGAACACCATGGTCATTGCCTGGCGTCATTTCCGCAACGATGATGCCAACGATGACCCGAAGGGCCTGACTGACAAAAGCAAAGTGGGCTTTGGCAAGACCGACTTCTATGGGCAGGATCCCGATCGCCCATATGAAATGCGGCAACGCGACCCTGGCGACTATGATGCCTGGGTCAGTCAGGGGCCCAAAAATATCCATTCGCGCGAAAATCTCAGCTTTTCCGACCGGGGGGTGGCCAAGGCGCGCCGGCTGCTGCGAAATGCCATCCGCGCGCTGCAAAACGGAGAACGTCCGGCACAACCGTCTGACAATTTCTCCGGACAGATCATCCCAACCTACGCCGGTGATACGATGCTGAGAATACCCGTGCAGGAGGGGCGCGACGATGGTGCAGTTCTCAAGGAGATCTCGCATCAGGTGGCCGAGATTTACATGTCCGGCGATCACTTGCAGGGCGATGATCGCAAAGTCTTCATCATAGAGGCACTAAAAACATACGAGGCAAGTTGGTCATGACCACGCGTATCCCTCACAACCCTGGCCGAGTTGACTGGTCAGGTGAAAACCCGGGCATTTACCTCAAGCAGAACGCTGATCAGGAACAGTATGATACTCTGGCACTGTTTTTCCGCGTTGTGCTCTCGCCTTATGGTCGCGGTCACGCGGCAGTCATCTTAGGTGCACCGGATCGGGCGCAAGGTTGGCCACATGTTCCAAATCTGATCATGACCGACAACCAGCGTTTGATGCGTTGGATCGTGGATGGCTGGGTGACCAAAATGCCGACCTTCGTCGGCAAAGCGGGTCTAGAGGCGATGACCTGGCTCGACTGCGACAGTGTCGAAAAGCGTCCTGGCAATTTGAAGGCACGTTACTCAGAAACATTACGTGGATCAGGCGTCACGGTCGAAATGATCTGGCACGACATGGGTGCACCTTTGCCGGTCGAGGTGACCAAGGAAAACTCGGCCACCAAAGAGCATGAAATGTATTCGGTGTTTCTGGAAGCAAAATCCGCACAGGTCGTGATCAACGGTACGCCCCTGCCTGGCGTCGTTGCCGATCGGCAGTTCTTTGGCCGAACCATGAGCACGGCTTTTCTAGCCTTTTCGGAAACCTGGGTAACGCCACAGGAGGATCTGTGATGCCATTGAACGAGCCGGTCACACCGGGCACCGTAGATTGGACAGGTGAAAACCCGGGCATTCTGCTAAAAGACGACAATGGCGATTTCACAGCGATGGCTTTGTTCTTTCGCGTTGCCTGGTCGCCTGTCGGACAGGGTCAGGTATTGCTGCTTTATGGGACACCTGATCAGGTTGAAGGACCGCCAGAGGCTCCAAATGTGATCCTCAGCGACAATCCAGATCTAACCACATTCCTGAAAAAGAACTTCATCAGCAAACTGGCTGCATTTGCCGATGCACCAGCATTTGCCACCATGCCTGAAATCGGCGCACAAGCTGTGCGAACCTCCGGCGATCCGATGAGCCACCGTTATACCGAGACAATAGTAGGTGAGAGCCTGACCGTCGAACTCGTCTGGGAGGGGCTCCAACCGCCACGGGCGCTGGAACTGTCGCCGCATGAGGTTGCCTCGGGCGAACAGAATATGTTTTCGCTACTCGTGCCGGCGCATTCGGCACAGATTATTGTCAATGGCAAATGGCTGCCAGGTAAGCTGGGAACAAGGGTACAGGCCGGCTACGAAACGACCACCGCGTTCCTATATTTTTCGGAGACATGGATCACCCCGCCGGAGGATCCTTGATGCTGCATCCTGCGGATCAACTCGCATTTGACAGGGCAATGGTAACACAGCCGGTCTGGAACCGGTTCAACACGGCCGCCGACGCGTTGGGGCTTGCGGAAAACACACTGCTTCATGCAGGGCCCGCCTTTGCCGATCCCAATCTAATCACGGCCCCGATCCTTAATTCAGCTTGCGTCGCAGCAGTCTGGCAGGGGCTTGCTCGGGATTTCGACCAAGCCGAGGCGATGATCCTAAATGGTGAAATCGAGTTGAAACCCGCGCAGGATCACGATCTTGTCACTCCTCTGGCCGCTGTTGTCTCGGCAGACATGCCGCTACACACAATTTATGATGCCTGGCGCGGGCAGCAACGTGTGTTCACACCGATCAATGCGGGCAGCCGCCCAGCGATGCGGCTGGGTCAACGATCCAAGGCAGTGTTGGAGCACATCCGCTGGCTCAACACCCGATTTGTGGATGTGTTGGACAATGGGCTCGCCGAAGGTATCGCACTTGTGCCGCTGGCCGTGACTGGCCTGGTAGGGGGGGACGACTGCCATGGACGAACACCCGTTGCAACAGACGCGCTTGTCGCCGAACTGAAAGATCGTACCATTGGCGGGATCAAGGACGAAGAAGCACTTGCCTTCATGGCCAGCTCGCCGTCGCTGTTCCTCAATCTTTGGATGGCAGCCACAAAATGCATGATGAAGTTGGCCGAAGGTGTCGAAGGTTCAAGTTTTGTCACTGCTGCCGGTGGCAACGGGCGCGAGGTTGGCATCCAGATTTCGGGCTTGCCCGGCCAATGGTTTACAATTCAAGCCGATCCACCAAAAGGGAAATTCGAAGTCGATGTGCCCCAGGACAGGGCATTAGGAGCAATCGGTGACAGCGCCGTAATTGAGGCTTTCGGACTCGGCGCCATGGCCATCGAATTGAGCCCAGATCAGAAAAAGGGTCTGGGTGCCTTTCTGCCCGACAACGCTCAAGCGCGCAGTTCCGGCCTATCCGTAGGGACACATCCTTATTTTCGAACACTAGATATTCGACTAGGCAGCACGGCACGAGGCGCGGTGGCCGAAGGGTCGGGGCCGGTAATTGGTCTGGGTATCCTCGACAAGCTTGGCGAAGCTGGCCGGCTGGGAGGGGGTATTTATGACATGCCGGTCACCCCCTTCGCTGTGGCCATGGAAATGTTGGAGAAATGACGGAGTTAAACCGGTTCAGCGCGCATGAATTGGCCCGGTTGATCCGCGAGCGTGAAGTCAAACCGTCTCAGGTGATGGCGGCACATCTGGACCGAATTTCGCAACGGGAGCCTGCGATCGGGGCGTTTCAGTACCTCGATGCGGATCACGCCATGGAGCTTGCTCACGCTGCCGATACACTTCCAAACGGTGGGCCGCTCCATGGCGTACCTTTTGTTATCAAAGACATTATCGACACAGAATCCTTGCCAACAGGTTGGGGCAGCGATCTTTATTCCGATCGACAACCAGGCAAAAACGCGACATGCGTCCAGACTTTTCTGAACGCAGGGGCGATCCCAATTGGCAAGACGGTCACAACCGAGTTTGCCTATTTTCGACCGGGCAATACTGCAAATCCGGCATGTCCTGGACATACCCCCGGCGGCTCTTCCTCCGGGTCTGCCGCTGCGGTCGCCGACTTCATGGCACCGCTCGCATTTGGCTCGCAGACAGCTGCCTCTTTGATCCGGCCGGCCGCTTATTGCGGTATCTGCGGCCTCAAACCAACCACCGGTAACTATGATCTGAGCGGGGTTATGGGCTTGTCAGGCAGCCTTGACACGCTGGGAGTTCTGGCAAGAGATCCGCGTGATCTGGCGTTGGCAGATGCCGTTTTGCGTGGAGCAAAACTGACACCGCCACCTGAATACGACGTTGCGTTGCCCCGGGTCAGCCTGATGCGTGGTCCCCATTGGGCGGACGGATCGATAGAGATGCGCGACACCTGCACACGTGCGCTGGCAGCCATTGCCGCGACCGGTGCGGAAACAGGTGAAATCACGCACCCGCCGATATTTTCCCGGCTTACACAGGCGCAAATAACCGTCATGGGGTACGAGGCAGCCCGCCTTCGCAAAACAGAGTACCAAATTGGCGTCCCCGGTATCAGCCAGCAATTCCACGATTTGATAGCCGATGGGCTGCTGGTTACAGAAGACGAATATCTTACTGCGGTTGAGACCCGTAACCGTGCATCAACCATGCTGGATCAAATGTTCCGCGACGTGGATGCGTTGTTGGTTCCCTCAGCTCCTGGTCCGGCACCGGCAGGGCTTGGCGCGACAGGTGACCCGGTGTTCTCGCGGATGTGGACTCTGCTTCAGGTGCCCTCAATCGCCCTGCCCTTTGGTACGGATCACTCTGGTCTACCGCTAGGTATACAACTGATCGGCCCGTACGGAGCAGATAAGCGTTTGCTGGACATCGCCCAATGGGTGCACGGGATTCTGCAGGTATCCTGCTGAGCAGCATAAATCCCGCTCTCCGAATGCTGTATCAACCGACCAGCGGCAGCAGTATTGCCAAAGACAGAGGGATGCTCACTGCAGCGATGAGGGTTTGCAATGTGACAATCGCTGCCATCAAAGGGGCATCGCCACCCAGTTGCTTTGACAGCGTGTACGAGGATGCACCAGTTGGCACCACGGAATAAACGACAGCAATTTGCAGCACGTCCCGGGGCAATCCAACCGCCAACCCGACCACCAGTACCGCAATGGGGAAGACCACCATCTTGCCTAAGAACGCAAGGATAAGCGGCAGCACACTGGCGGCCATAGCGCGCACTCTCAAATTTGCGCCTACGGCCAACAGGGTAATCGGTAAAGCCCCGGCCCCTAAAACGTCTGCTACATCATGTAAAACCGGGATCCGGTCACCGATCAGCTGGTTGGCGCCGAACGCAAGCAATATCGAAATAACATAAGGATTGCGGGCAAGCTCGCGCAGGATTGCAACAGGCAAACTGGTGGCATTGTCGCGTTGCAGTGCACCGACCAGCATGACCACCATTACGATATTGGTGGTCGGCACCAGTATCGCAGTCGCAAGAATAGCGATATCTAATCCTGTGGGACCAAAAAGATTTGCCGCCAGCGCCAGCCCGATGAATGAGTTATGCCGAGCGCTTCCCTGTAGTATCGATGTACCTTGCGGCGCCGCGAACCCAAAAAGGCGCGCACTTATGAAGGCAAAGATCAGCGCCGCAACAAACCCGCCCAGAATTGTAACCGAGTAAAGGCCAAGCGCGGATTTATCGAGTTGCGACAGCGAGATTTTAGTAAACAGCAGACAAGGCATCAGTACCCAATAGACAAGCTTGTCGTTCAGGTTCCAGAAATCGGTGCTGGGGATGCCGCCCTTTCGAAGAGCCAAGCCCAAAGCGATGATCAGAAAGATCGGCAGGATGGAAGTCAGTGTCGTCAGCATGGCGATCCGTGGGCAAAAATGAACACACCCAACCCGACACTTTCAAAGAGTGAAGATCAATGTCATTCGACGCCGAAATTGTACCTCGGTCATCAGGATGCTTCGGACTCGTCGTCTATGACGCCCATTGCATCGATTTCGACCAATAACGATGGATCAGCCAATCCCTGCACGACAACACCGGTCGAACAGTGGTGCACGCCGTCAAACCAGCGATTGATCACCTCGTAAACGGCGGGGCGATAGGAGATGTCGGTGACATAGACGGTAAGTTTGCAGACATCCGCCAAACTGCCCCCGGCTTCTTCCATCCAGCGCTGGATGTTGCGGCAGGCCTGATCTGCCTGTACGCCCGGATCGCCTTCACCAATCAATGTTCCGTCCAGCAGAGTACCAACCTGTCCCTGCATGAACACAAAATCACCTCGGGCCCGGATCGCTTTGGAATAGGTCGCCTGCGCGTGATAGCGGGTCTGATACTTGTGGATATGTGTGCGGGTCATGGCATCCCTTTCTTCAGGTGACGGCGCGAGCCAGATAGTCCTCTACCATGTCACTAAAGCTCTGTTCGACAGCGAATTCGAAACCATCCTGGCATCGCATCACCAATGCCTTGAGGCCAAACAGTTCAGTATAGGTGACAGCGTCTTTGCCGAATGCAGTGTCATGCAGATCCAACGGGCAGGCAATGGCCATCACTTCGCCCGCCTGCGGACCCACTACTTTGAAAAAGGCCAGAGTATCCGAAATCTGCACAATACTGATATCGGCGGGACAATCGGTAGGCTTGAGCTGTGCTCTCAACGTTTGTTCCAAATCCAGCGAAGCACGGGCGATCCAGTGGTCTCGCCCGATGTGATACAGCTCAATCGCATCTTTCTCTGTTCGTCTATTAGGCTTATCGGACAAACGGGGCAAAGCGTCCCCCACCCAGTTTTCAATCGCTGCCGACGCCCCTTTGAGATCGAACAGTGCGTTCAGACTCTGGCGTGTGATCTGTACGTCATAGCTCATCTCAGGACCTCAGCAATTTGCCGTCGGGGTCGTGGAACACCGGCTTGGTAATGGTGACTGGGATAACCCCATCTTTCAGGCGCACATGGGCGGATTCCCCATGCCGCGCGTGCCCGTTTTCCAGCAACGCCAAACCGACCCAACGGTCGTTCACCACACTCCAGACACAGGCGGTGACGAGCCCCTCGGTGGCTTCTTTTCGGCCTCCGGGGGTGAGCGGTGCACCTTCGGGCACTTGTCGATTGGGGTCTTCAGGAAGAATGCCAACCAGTTCTCGCCGGGTGCCGCCACCTTCACGACGCAGCCCAATCGAACGCTTACCCAAATAGTCAGGCTTCTTCTTCGACATGACCCATCCCATACCCAGATCGTGGGCATCTACAGTGCCGTCCACCTCATGCCCCAGAGACAGAAAGCCCTTTTCGACCCGCAGAACGTGGCTGGATTCCGAACCCACTGGCAGAATGCCAAAGGGCGCGCCCGCCTCGATCACTTTGTTCCACAGTTCAGCCATGTGGCGCGGCGCGACGTTGACCTCAAATGACAGCTCGCCAGTGAAACTGACACGCACGACGCGGGCCGGGATCCCAGCCACGGTTCCGTCGCGGAAAGACATGAAAGGAAAGGCCTCAGACGACAGGTCAATATCTGTTCCCAACACTTGCATGACATGGCGTGCATGGGGCCCGCATATGGTGGCGTTGTTCCATTGGCTAGTCACAGTAGTGATCATGACCCGCCAGTCGGGAAACTCGGTCTGAAGAAGCTTTTCCATGTGCTGGTTGACCGCGTCTGCATGACCCGTCGACGTTGAGACCATCCAACGGTGCTCGTCCAGTCGAAAGACCACCCCGTCGTCCAGGATCAGCCCGTCATCAGACAGCATGAGACCATAACGCCCATCACCGGGTTTCAGGCTGGACATGACATTTGAGTAAAGAAAATCGAGAAAGTGCGGGACATCACTCCCTTTCAGCTCGAATGTGCCGAGGGGGGAGCCGTCATAGACGCCTACACCGTCACGCACCGCACGACATTCGCGGTTCACTGCCTCCTGCAACCCTTCACCAGGTTTGGGGAAGTATCCAGGACGCTGCCAACGGGCACCAGCTTCGTACATCACCGCACCATTGTCCTTGTTCCACTGCGTGACCGGCGTGTGGCGGTAGGGGAACAGCACTGTCTCCTCGCGCAAGCCTCCGATCGCGCCAAAAGAAACTGGTGTGTAGGGAGAGCGAAAGGTTGTCGTTCCGACATCCTGCAAGGGCACACCCTTTTGCATCGCAACAGTACCGATAATGTTGATATTACCGATTTTTCCCTGGTCGATGCCCATGCCGCCGGTGGTATAGCGTTTGACGTGCTCGACATTGTCATAGCCTTCGCGCAGGGCCAAGTGTACATCGCTAACCGCCACATCGTTCTGCAGATCCAGAAATGCCTTTCCACGTTGCCCCGCGACGTCTACGCGCCATAGCGGCTCGATGGCATAGGGCAGGTCCGAACCTCCTTCGATAATCCCGTCAAGCGTCAACTCTCCTGCGGCAGCTCCGACAGCGCGGCAAGCTTGGGCGGCCTGATCGGGTACGAAAGCGGACAACTCCTCATCAAACCGCAGAGTACTTCTGGATTGAGACCACAGATGCACGGTTGGGTTCCAACCGCCGGAATGGCCCAGCAGGTCACAATCGATCCAGGTCTCCGCCCCACTACTGACGGATACTGCACGTACCGCGCGCACCCGCTTGTGACCTCGCACACCTGCGGCGACGGTGCCTGTATGAACGGTGACGCCCTGTGCCATATCCAGTGCGGCTTGCGGCACTGTATCGCGACTGTCTAGGATTGCGACGACCAACACACCTGCTGCCATTAGGTCAGCTGCAACTGCGTAAACGCTGTTGTTGTTGGTAAAAAGAACAACTCGTTGTCCCGGAGTGACACCCCAACGATTGACATAAGCCTGTACTGACGAAGCGAGCATGACGCCCGGCCGATCATTGTCTGCAAAAACCATGGCGCGTTCGGTGGACCCGGTGGCGACAACCACCTCGTCTGCACGCACCCGCCAGCTCCGCTCCAAAATATTGCCTTCTAAGGGTTCCCGTTCATTCACAATCAAAAGATTATGTTCGCGATAGGCCCAGACCGTTGCATTTTGCAGATGGATAACGTTGCCCATCCCACGCAATTCTTCAACAGCTTCAGCCACCCAGTCCAATGCGGATCGCCCGTTGATTTTTAGATCCCGGTTTAACAGGCTGCCGCCCGCCTCTGTTCCCTCATCAGCAATGAACACACGTTTGCCAGCCCTGCCCGCCTCCAGCGCGGTCTGCAATCCGGCAGGTCCCGCACCAGCGATCAACACATCGGCATGGGCATGACGCGCTTCGAAGTGGCCCGAAGTAGGAGGTTGCGAGGGTGCTGCCGCTAGCCCCGCGGCTTTGCGGATAGATGGTTCGAACAGATGCCAGTTGGGCCACTTGAATGTCTTGTAGTAGAAGCCCGCTGGAATGAAACGTCCTAACAGCTGATTAACGCCACCAAGATCAAACTCGGGCGAAGGCCAGCAGTTGACTGAGCGGGCGCTCAGCCCATCGCGCAGCGGCACAGTTGTTGCCGGACGGTTACCCGATGAATCTTCACCGTCCAGCTCGACTAAAGTCGCCGGTTCCTCAGGTCCATGACCAACGATGCCGCGCGGGCGATGATGTTTGAAACTGCGGGCTGTGATACGGACCCCATTGGCCAGCAAGGCCGAGGCCAGAGTATCTCCTTTGTAACCTTCATAGGTTTTTCCGTTAAACCGGAACGTCATTGGGCAGGTGCGATCTATACGCCCGCCCGAGGCACGACGATTACTCTGAGCCATCGGGTGCCTCCACAATGTCATGGGTTCGGGTATCGCGCCAGATTGTCAGCCATTCACCGCAACCTCGCCCGTGCCACCATTTTTCCTGCACCGGTCCTAACGGGTTCGGTGCTACAGTCAGGTACTCAACCCATTCCGCGTCGCTCACGGCAATTGGATCAGGCCGATCGGCACCGACAGGGCCGCCAAAGATAAATTCACTTTCGTTACGCTTGCCGCAGAATGGGCAGGGGATAAGCAACATGGTCCTGTCCTCTCTATCGGGCGGTTGTGGTGCCGGCTTCCATCACAAAATCCAGATGACGGAATCGGTCGAGGGTAAATGAAGACATCAGCGGATGAGGCTGACCCTTAGCAACCAGATGGGCCAGGGTCAGACCGCCTGCCGGGATCGCCTTGTAACCACCCCACCAACCCGCCGTGATGAACAGCCCCGGCACTTCGGTCTGATCCATGATGGGCGAGGCGTCATGCGCGATATCCAGATGCCCGCCCCATTGTCGCATCAGCTTGAGCTTTTTGAATGACGGGAACAACGACAACATCGTCGTCACAGTATCTTCGAACACGTTTTGCTTGATGTCCCGGCGAAAGCTCTGGCCCATGTCGGGCGCGCCGCCAATTACCATTTCACCCTTGTCAGATTGACTGAAATAGAACCCGCTGTCGGGGCAATTCACGATCACATCGACCAACGGCTGGACTGGCTCGGAAACAAAAGCTGTCAGGTTCATAGTTCGCAGCGGCAGCTTCAGCCCGGCGGTTTCCGTCAACGTTGTGGTATGTCCAGACACCGCTACGACAACTTTCTTGGCTCGAATGGTTCCGCGATTGGTTTCGACACCGTCGATCGCGCCGTCTGCACCTCGGATCAGCGATTGCACTGCGGTCTGCTGGTGGATCTCGACCCCCATCGCGTCCGCCGCGCGGGCATATCCCCAGGCCACTGCATCATGCCGGTTCACACCCGCATCAGTATGTACCATGCCGCAAATGATTGGCAGGCGAGCATCAGGTCCTCCGCCAGTCAGCGCGGGAATGCGACGGCGCAATTCGTCTGTATTGATCTGCTCGTAAGTTGAGCCGTAGATGTCCATGACCAATTGCCGTCGCCGAAGCTCTCGCAGCTTGGGCCAAGTCTGTACGACATCTACCATGGTGCGCTTTGAGTGCATCATATTGAAGTTCAGCTCTTGCGTAAGCCCTTCGTACATCGCGACTGATTTGACATAGAACGGGATCGACTCGTCCCGCATGTAGTTTGAACGGATTGTCACCGTATTGCGCGCGATGTTACCGCCGCCCAGCCAGCCTCGCTCCAGCACGGCGACGTCGGTAATGCCAAATTCCTTGGCCAGATAATAGGCAGTGGCCAGACCGTGACCCCCTGCCCCAATCACGACAACTTCATACTGGTCTTTCAGGGGCGGGCTTCGCCAGGCCAAGGGCCAGTTGCGATGGCCAGAGAGCGCGTTTCGAGCGAGTGAGAACACAGAGTATTTTTGCATGTTGGTAATTCTATTTACTAAGAAGCAATGTTCGTCAATAAATAAATTTACCTAAATGCAATCCCCGTTTTGGCGCGCCGCAGCATTTGAACGAGTCATCGCGCGCATCGCGTACATGACTTGTTGTGGTATTTGCTGGTTCGGTCAGGTTATTTCGGGTAGGGTGCGTCATGCAGGTTCGCATCAAACAGTTTCACCAAAACCTAGCCGGAAAATGGTCAACCCGGTCGAAGTGGCCCTGTTTCATCATAAACTGTCGCAGCTCTCCAACATCCTGACTCCATGAGAACTTAGGCGCATAGCGCCTGTTTTTTTACCGCCCTCAATCTCGGGTGGAATTTATGGATGGAAAAGCAATGACAACATCAACTGAAACTATGACGGTTCAGGATACCTATGCACGCGACGGTGTCGTGCTGCTAAGGGATATCCTATCTGACGAATGGCTGACCAAACTGCGGCACGCTGTAGATACCGAAATCAAAAAGGGCGACCGCTATTTCGCCTACAAGAACATGCGTGAAACGCCGGGTGTGTTTCAGGATTATTGCCTGAAGTCGGATATCGGCCAGCGCGTGTCTCAGGTAGCTGGCAGCCCATGGACATCGCTGATCTATGACCAAATATTCGTGAAGGAGCCGGGAACGCAGACTCAAACCGGATGGCATACAGATCAGCCTTATTGGCCGGTATCCGGCCCGATCATGACAATGTGGATCGCGCTTGACCCAGTCGACCCGGACAATGGAGCGCTGGAATTTGTACGTGGTTCACATGCGTGGGGGGCCAAGTACCGTCCGTTCAAAACCGATCAACTCGGTGGTTTTCTACACTATCTGGAACAGGACAATCCCGACTATATCGATATGCCAGATTTTGAGGCAAACCGCGACGACTACGACATCTTCCATTTTGAGAATATGCAGCCCGGTGATGCATTGGCCTTTGACGGGATGACCGTGCATTCTGCTATGGGTAACAGAACCACCACCCGTCGCAGGCGAGGGTATGCAATCCGTTTTGCCGTTGACGGAGCAACTTATGAGCCACGCGATTCCGTCACCGAATGGCTGCATGATGACAGTCTTAAACCGGGCGCGCCGTTTGCCGGTGGACGGTTCCCCGTCATCTACGAAACTGCGTAAATCTGCGGCAGAGGGCCGGATTTCCCAGCCCTCTGCCAAGATCTCAGGCCTTCCGCGCGACGGCCTCCAGTGACGTATTCTCGGCTTCGATAGCACGGTCAAGAACGCGTCGGAATTGTTTGGCGCCCGCATCGAGGCCCAAATCAATATTCGACGTAGTGGCGTTCTTCATACCTTTGTGGACTGCCTCCAGCACATCCTTATCCTCAAGAAATGCCATACGCGCACCGTCATTCATGTAGGTTGACACTTCGGCATCGTCGGCAAGGGAATTACGATGCTGGAACCAGAAATACCTCGTCCGATCCTCATCAATCGGGGTCATGAAATTATATGAGATATTGATGAAGGTTTCAGCAACCGGACTCTTGTCATACCCACCGGTTCCAACCGGCGTGTAAATGGACTTGTTCAACCCGATGGCAGGCATGCACATCTCATAGTGTTGCAAGCGGTCGCATTCGCCCCCGAACGCCACAAGCTTGGAATAGTAAGGTGAAGGCGGTTTGTTCTCAATCCAGCGCGACACGATTACACCGCGATCTGTCTTTTCCACGTTCAATGGTTCTTCGTCCGTCCCTGCCCCCGCAAACGAACTCACGTGCACCCAAGCCACATGGCTGGGATCAAGCAGGTTGTCACAGACCCAAAGGTAGTGGCAATCGATATCCATCACGCCACCATCCGTCATGCCCCAGGTTGTGTTATCGAAATTCTCTACGGGGAAAATCTGGTCAGGATTTGCCAGTGCCGGATCCCCCATCCAGATCCAGAGCAATCGATAGCGGTCAACCACCGGATAAGATCTGACAACCGCACGGCGTGGGGTCATCCCACGCTGGGTGGGGCTGTCTATGCACTTGCCCGAGCAGTCGAAAGTCAAACCGTGATAGCCGCACTCGACTAGATCGCCTATCAGATTGCCCTTTGACAAAGGCAGCTTGCGATGCGGGCACGCATCCTCCAGGGCAACCGGCGCGCCATCCTGCTGGCGATAAAGCACGACGTTTTCGCCCAGAAAGGTCTCGGCCTTCAATTCGCGACCAATATCTTTGCTCCATGCGGCAACATACCAGCAGTTTTTCAGATACATGATCCCGCTCTCCGTTCAATATCTAGCTTGCGCCAATATGGGGTAATTTCCCCGCACTTCGCCATGCTGGATTGGTAATGGGAGATATAAGGCCTACTAATTTGACTCGTTTGCGAGCAGCGGGATGTCGGGTTGCGCTTTGGCTTCGGCGTGAATCCAGTTCAGGAATTCGCTGACCTTTTGGCTATCCTTCGTCTCATGCCTCCGCACCAGCCAGTAGGACAAAGGAGATGGCGTCAAATGTGGGAACGGTCGCACCAATCGGCCATCACAGAGTGCGTCGATCACGAGCGGCTCACGACCGAGCGCTACGCCGAGCCCTTCGATTGCAGCTTGTACAACCATATTCGACTGCCCCAACCGACGTGTACGCAGCACTGTCGGCAAGTTAAGATCACATTGCCGGGCCCAGAATTCCCACGTCGGGTTAGCCGCACCATGACGTAGGTTTTCATCCACAAGCAGTGTGTGACGAGACAAATCTTTGATGCCATGAAGATCGGGTAACAGAGCTGGAGCACAGACAGGAAAAAGCCGTTCTTCCATCAACAGATCGGCCTGCAACCCCGGGTACTCACCCAGCCCATACCGAATGCCGATATCCGCATCGGCACCAGAAAAGGGGTGCTGCCCGGTATCTGTAGCGATCGAAATCGACAAGTCGGGATGCGCCAAATCAAAGTGAATAAGCCGCGGAAACAACCAGTTAAACGCAAAGCCCGGCAGACATGAAATGACTATTGTTCGGTCGCTGCGAGTTTTATCCCGCAACTGAGCGCAGACGTCAGAAATACGCCCCAATCCATCGGATATAGCCAGAGCCAGCTGTTCGCCCTCGCGTGTGGGACGTGACTGACGCGCACCGCGCACCAGCAATTCTCTGCCAAGCCATTCCTCCAGCGACCTTACATGCTGGCTTACCGCACTTTGACTTACACCCAGCTCTTCGGCTGCTGGCGAAAAGCCGGAATGGCGGACGACCGCCTCAAAAGCGCGAAGCGCCGAATATGGCAAATTCAGGATCATATTAGCTATCCTAATGTCAGGCATTACTTCTTTCAAATGGATTAGAGTCGATACAGAGCTCTAGATTTCTAAGATCAAATCTTTGGGGGTACTGATGTCCGACACAACGCCCGGGCGAGGAGCGCTAAACCTTCTGGTGAACTGTGCCCATGCAACAGCGGGCGACCGGTTGCTGATCGCCTACGAGCCTCCGCAGTTCGGGTATTTCGACTCAAATTGTGTAGACATCGTCAGCCAGGCGGCACAGCACCTAGGGCTAATTGTTGATGCGGTTGATGTGGGTTTCAACCCTGACAACCCCCATCTCTCGCCCGACCTTCTTGTCCGATTTCGAGCTGCAGACATCATCCTGTTCTTGGCGCGCCTGGGCGATCAGTTGCGGTTTTCGGACATGCCGCAGGGCAAAAGGATCATTGTCAGTTTTGCGGTGAACAAAGAACTGCTGGGCTCGGGGTTTTCGAACGGCCACCACGATGCGTTTCTGGAACTCAAGTCAGACGTCAATGCAGTGCTTGATGCGGCAGACGAAGTCCGGATCACCTGCCCGTTGGGAACTGATGTACGTGGACACCCGATTATGGATCTGAAGCCCACTGGGGATACCTCGATCCTGCGCTTTCCGATGTCCGTCTTTACACCGGTTCCAGCACATAGTTTTTCTGGCAGGGTGGCCGTCAGTTTTCTTACCGGGACCGGGTCGAGGTATTATGACAATTATACTGTCGAATTCGACGAACCGATTTTTGCAATCATGGAAAATGGCCGGCTAACGCGGTTCGACGGCGAGCTTGCTAATGTTGCAAGGGCTGAGGCCCACTATGACCGGGTTGCCGGGCAGTTCGACATAGATCGTAATTTCGTACATTCGTGGCATGCTGGGATTCACCCAGGCTGCGGATATCCCTGGGATATGCGAGAAAATTACGAAAGATGGGGCGGGTCTGCTTTTGGCAATCCGCGTATTCTGCATTTCCACACTTGTGGAGCTTATGCCCCCGGTGAAATCAGCTGGAACGTAATCGATCCGACCATTGTGATCGACGGCGAGACTTACTGGGACAATGGTGTTTTTCACGCTGAACGGCTGCCTGCTGGGCCGTCAATTCTCGATCGCCATTCCTGCGCGGCGGCATTGTTTGCTGATCCTGATCTGAATATAGGATTGCGTGCGGTTGTCTGATCATTCCTAGCTTGATCGAATCGCGCCCAGATAGGATGATCTATTGTTAATAGGACCCGATCAAGTTGGTCTTATGGTGCGGAGCACTCCCGTCTCCGGTGCCGGTATGTACGAAGAGGGCAAGTCCCCCCGCACCGGCAAAATTATGGAACCCATATGTCAAAAGCTATCGTTACGCCGCTGACTCAGGCCTTGGCCGAAGGAAAACTCACGCGCGAAGAACTCAAAGGATTCATGCAACGTTCAAACGGACCGGGATTGCGCCATCTGGCGCTTTGGATCCTGTTGCTTGCGTTTACCACGACGCTGATAACACTTGCCTGGAACAGCTGGCTGATCTGGCTGGCAATGTTCCTTCAAGGCGTTGTCCTGGTGCATCATTTTTCGCTGCAGCACGAATGTGTGCATTACACAGTGTTTCGGACACGCTGGCTGAATGATTTGGTTGGTCAGATCTGTGGGCTGATCATCATTCTGCCGCACCGGTTTTTCCGGTACGAGCATTGCGACCATCATACCTATACCCAACTCACCGGTGAAGATCCTGAACTTATCCCTATGCCCAAGACGATTGGACAGTATCTTCTTTACCTTTCAGCCCTGCCCTATTGGCGCGGTAAGTTCACCGAAGTGTTCCGACATGCCCGCGGACGGCTGAACGAGACAGAGTTGCGCTTTATCCCCAAGGTCGAGCACAAAGCGGTTTTTCGGGACGCGCGCAGGATGCTTGCCATTTACACCGCCATTTTTCTAGCCATGGCTCTGACCGGCTGGTGGGGCCTGATCTGGTATTGGATCATTCCACTGTTTCTGGGGGAACCAGTTATGCGATTTGTGCGAATGACCGAACATGTGGGGCGACCAACGGTTGCCCAGATGTCGGAAAACACCCGCACCAATCTGGTATCAACACCGATGGCCTTTCTGTGCTGGAACATGAACTATCACGCGGAACATCATTACGTTGCATCGGTTCCATTCCATTCGCTGCCGCGTTTGCATGAAAAGCTGAAGGATCACATTTTTGTCGAAAGAGGCGGCTACTTGGCAGCGCATCGTGACATTCTGCGGCAAATTTTGCGGCGTGAACCCGAGCAATCGGCAGAGGTTTGAGCGATGGGAAATGAGAAACCATGGCGCGACCTGATCGATGTTGCGAAGCTGGAAAAGAACTGGGTCACGCGCGTTGAGATCGGACCACGGCTAATTGCCGTTTATGATACGCCAAGCGGTGTTTTTGCCTCGCTGGCGCTGTGTAACCATGGCGGCGCTGATTTATGTGACGGCTATTTCGATGGACACGTGATTGAATGTCCGTTGCATCAGGGCGCGTTCGATGTACGAGACGGCAAACCCGTGTCAGCACCCGCAACGCGAGCAATGCGCATTTTTGACACTCGGATCGAAAATGGAATGGTTCAGGTCAGGCTATGAATGTGTCCACATACCTGTCAGCCATGTGCGTTAGGCAAGCGCCGGTATTCCGGGCATAGCCACATATCCGTGTAATGCTTCAACCCGTCGGATCCAATTTCGAACCGACGGGTACGGGGACAATGGAATGTTGCCCTGATAAGCTAACGCTGTGTACGGGTAACAGGCCAGATCCGCCAGGGTCAGCCTGCCACACGTCAGCCAAGGGCTGTCTGACAACTGCCGCTCCATGATCTCCAGCGACGCCTCGCCCAGTGATTGCGGTCCGATAAGATCAACATCCCGTTCAAATAAAACAATCGCTCTGGCTGTTGCCATGCCGTGAAATATCTCATTGACCGAGAATGAGAGCCACTGCTGAATCTCGCCGTGTTCTTCCGGTGTTCTGGGTCCCCAATTCTCAGCATCGTATTTCTGTGCCAGGTACAACATGATTGCCGTACTGTCGCGCAGAACAATTCCGTCATCATCGATAACAGGAACCTTGTGCAGCGGGTTTATCCGCAGAAACTCTTCCTGTGTCTGGTCACAGTTCAGCAGATCAATATCGATGAGCTGATATTCAAGCTTCAGCATCGACAACAACAATCGGACTTTGTGGCAGCTACCAGATAACTTGAAATCATAAAGACGTATCATTCGGGTCGTCCGACCTATCGTTTATCCGATCGTTTTTCGAGGCGGGCAAAGATACGGCTGAGGCCGAAACAGACGATGAAATAGAAAGCTGCCGTTGTGATCCAGGCCTCAAAGATCATACGTGAGGACGCAACAAGTTCGACGGTCTTGTATGTCAGTTCCTGTACTGAGATCAGTGACAAGATCGAGCTGTCCTTAATCAACGAAATAAATTGGTTTGCCAGCGGCGGGACCACTTTCTTCAACGCTTGAGGCAGGACTACATAGCGAAGTTCCTGTAGTTGACTCATCCCGATCGAACGCGCGGCTTCGCGCTGGCCTTTCGGAATTGACTGAATACCCGCCCGGATAATTTCCCCGACAAAGGCGCTTTCAAACAACGCCAGAACGATGACTCCGGAAACCAGCGAAGGAAAACGCCGCATTTCACCAAAAAAGAAAGTCCAGACCTGGTTGTTCTCTTGCCGCGCGATCCCACGCGCCCAGCGTTCGAGATTCAGGGCGTCAATCAGTTGTTGGGACAGGAAAAAGAAGAAGATAAAGACGACAACAACCGGTGGCACGTTGCGCAAAAACTCGAGGTAGGTTCGGGCCAGCATCCGGATTGTCAAATTAGCTGAACACCGGGCAACGCCCAAAATAGTGCCCAACAGAAGGGCCAGAATGCCGGAATAGATACTGATGCGGACGGTGGCAGCTAGCCCCTGCAAAAGCAGGTTGGCAAAGTACTCTTCACGACTTGAATGCCAGCCGACTATATATCCAGGAATAAGCTCCCAGCGCCATTTGTAATTGAGCGTGCCTTCGATCGACAGCCAGATATACCCGAAAAAGGCAATCAAAATCGCCAAGATCAGGTAGTCGGGCCATCTGAGCTTCTTGATGAAATTCTGCACCGGGCGCGCTCCGCGTCAATCTCGGGGGCGGTGCACCCGCCCCCGGTTAGTTTAGTTACTGCGCAACCTGATCAGCCCACTCTTCGGTGGCGAACCAATAGTTGTGACGCTCTTCCAGCCAACCGGACCGCCATTGCTGTGCAATCCAGTTGTTGAAAAAATTCATGGCATCCGGATCACCTTTGCGCACCCCAAAGGCCTCACCGCGCGGGTCATAGAGATTTTCGAACGGAACGGACAACGTTTCAGGATTGCGCCCCGCTTCGCGGTTTGGAGTCGGTTGCGCAGCCATTGATGCATGCGCGTTGCCGTTTAGAACTTCCTGGGTCGAGGCCCCGTCCTCATCGAACAAAAGCAAGGTCGCATCAGGGAAGTTCTGTGCGATCACCGCAGCCGGGGTCGCACCGCGGCGGGCGGCAAAAGTGATCTCTGGTTTATTGAAATCTTCCAGGGTCATGCCTTCGGTCATCGATTTGTTGGCCAGGATGGCCAGACCTGAATAGGCGTAAGGATCGGTAAAGTTGATGGTCAGGTTTCGCTGCGCGGTCATCGACATACCTGAGATAATCACGTCAAAATTGGACGACACCAACGCAGGGATGATGCCATCCCAGGCGGTTGGAACGAATTCGACCTCGACCCCCATGTCTTCGGCCAATTTGCGCCCGACATCCAGTTCGAAGCCGATCAGCTCACCATTATTGTCACGCATCGACCACGGCACGAACAGTGAAAGACCAATCCGGATCACCCCGTCCTGCTTGATGGTTTCAATCACACTTTCACTGGACAGTTCCTGGGTCGCGCTTTGTGCCCAGCTTGAGGTCGCCAGTCCAGTCGCCACGACCGCACCCAGGGCTACCCCGAGCATTCTGCGAGAAAGCTTCATATTGGTTCTCCTTGTTGTCCGACAATTTGTTCAGGTTTATTGGTCGACGGCATATTTCTTCTCCAGATAGCTCACGCCGATCGACAGGATCAGGGTCACCACCAGATAGACCAATGCGATGGTGAACCAGATTTCGAAACTCATGTAGGTGTCAGAAATGATGTTACGTCCGAAAGTGGTCAGTTCGGCCACCGCAATCACGCTGACAATTGCTGATGATTTGATCAGATGAACGACCTCGCCGGTCATCGGCGGGAGCATGAACCGCACCGATTGTGGCAGGATGATGTAACGATATACCTGAAAGGGGCTCATCCCGATGGATTTGGCCGCTTCCCACTGACCCGTGGGGATGGCGTTGATCCCCGCCCGCAAAATCTCAGATATCAACGCAGAATGAAACACCGCCAGGGTCAAGATACTCGCGGTATAACGATTAAACCCGAAGATCGGACCCAGCACATAGTAAAAGAGATAAAGCAGAACCAAGAGCGGGATGTTTCGGATAAGCTCAAGGTAGCCAACCGCAACCGCTGAACCCACGACCAGTCCGGACAGCCGCAATAGCGCCAACAACAACCCCAGAACGGTTGCCAGCAAAAAGGCCGTGACGGATAGTTGAATAGTGGCGACCAGACCAATAGGAATTTCGCCCCACTCGAACCCAACCTCGGTATTGCGGTAAAGGAACTGTGGTACGCGGTACCACTGCCAATTATACCCCATGCCCTGAGCACCAGCATAAGAGCCATAGGCAATCAAACCTACGATGATTGTATAGATAGCGATCGATACGGGTACTGAGCCAAAAAACCTCTTAATGACCGGCGGTTTCGGCAGCGCCTGACCTGTAGGTCCCGATATGCCCAGATCGCTCATATCAGTGTTCCAGAATTTGGTTTAGAAACAAGCGACAGCGTTCGCTTGAGGGGTTGGTAAAGAACTGTTCCGGCGGCGAAACTTCGACAATTTGCCCCGCTTCCATAAAAACCATCGTATCAGCGACCTTACGGGCAAATCCCATCTCATGGGTGACGACGACCATGGTCATACCGGTCTCAGCAAGTTCAACCATCACATCCAGCACTTCGTTGATCATTTCGGGATCAAGGGCAGAGGTCGGCTCATCAAAAAGCATGATCCGGGTTTCCATGCACAGGGATCGTGCAATGGCCACCCGCTGTTGTTGTCCACCAGATAGTTGAGCCGGGTATTTATCTGCTTGTTCAGGAATGTGGACCCGGTCCAGATAATTGCGCGCAGTCTCTTCGGCCTGAGATTTTGATACCTTGCGCACCTTCATCGGTCCGATCATCAGGTTTTCAAGAACCGTCAGATGCGGAAACAGATTGAACTGTTGGAAGACCATCCCAACTTCTTGCCTTAATTCGCGGATTTCCTTTATGCCTTCATATACTTCGATCCCATCGATCACGAGACGCCCGGAATTGTGCCACTCCAAACCATTGAAACAGCGGATCAACGTGGATTTCCCCGAACCGGACGGGCCGCAGATCACCACCTTTTCACCCTGATGAACACTCAGATCAATGTTCTTAAGCGCATGAAATGAGCCATAGAATTTATCCAGGTTGGTTACCTCAATCATGGGAGAAGGTTGGTTCATGACGGGCCTGTCGTTTCGGGAGACCACGCTTTCGGGTGTCCTCGTGAGTGGATGAAATCAGAGGTGAGAAAGCTACCGCCCCGAAAATCCGTCGGGAAATTCTGTTGCCGTGGCACGATCCGGGGATTGCCCAGATAGCAGCCGTTGGCTTGGCGATGCGATTGAGTGGAGCAATCGGGCAAGGCCATAGAATCCTCAATTCTGTTGCACGCTAATTAATATGGTTGCTTAATATGCAATATTCGTCAATAAAAAACTCAACGGGCAGGTTTTGGCTGCCTAAAAATTGAGCTGACGACCAAGGGAGGAAACATAAATGTCTGCCTGGATTCGGATGATTTCTGACGAAGAAGCCGACGATCAGCTAAAGGCCACATTGGATATGGCACGCACGCCGCACGGGACAGTGGATAATGTCATGCGCGTGCATTCCCTGCGGCCCAACACAATGAAAGGGCATGTTATTTTGTACCGGGCGTGCCTGCACGATCACGCAAACTCCATACCGATGTGGTTTCAGGAAGTCATCAGCTCTTACGTGTCGACCCTGAACAACTGCCCCTACTCCTATGCCAACCACTGGGCAAACGCTCGGCACCTGATTGATGACAATGCGCGCGCCGATGAAATTGAAGCTGCGCTAAAGGCCCACCAACCGCAGGATGCTTTTGAAGGGGCACACCTTGCTGCATTGATCTATGCCGAGAAACTTACCCTAGCACCCGGAACGATGGTTGAGACGGATGCAACCACTCTGAAAGATGAAGGTTGGGAGGACGGCGAGATCCTCGAAATCAACCAGATTGTGAGCTATTTCAACTATGCCAACCGTTTACTAAACGGTCTGGGCGTCACCACGGATGGGGATGTCGTGGGTTACTACGCCGACGAGTGACAGGATGTATCATGCAAGGTGACACTCCGGGAAGACAAATTGATCGCGCCATCGGCGCGTCGCTAAAAGAGCTGCGCCAAAGCCGGAAGCAATCAGCCCGCCGACTTGCCGAACAGTCTGGCATATCTGCGGCGATGGTCAGCCGCATAGAGAATGGATTGGTTTCGCCCTCGATCGACACATTGGCCGCATTGGCCGAGGCGCTTGAAGTGCCCATCGTCTCGTTGTTTCGCGAAGCAAGAACGGATCACACCGACTATACCCTCGTCCGTCACGGTCAGGGATTGAAATCCACCCGGCTGGCGAGCGGTCATTCCCATGAGTATGTCAATCTCGCGCTACATTCCCGGAAAGATCTGAGGTTTCAGGCACGCCGTGTAACCCTGCTGCGTGACGAGGGCCATCCACCAACCTACGTAGGTCACGGCGTTGTCTTTGTTCAGGCGATCGAGGGGCAGGCGGTTTATCGTTATGGTGAGGCCCGGTTCACTTTGTCGGCGGGGGACAGTATCAGCGTGGATGCCGAACTGAACCATGGGTTTGAAGAAGTTTTGACACCAGAATTTGTCTTTTTGACCGTGCAGGCCGAGCGCCCGTAATGACCTGCTGATATGGCCATTCCAGCCGAACTTGATCTGACACGCGGACCGATCTCGGCGCATTTTCGAACACTGGCAATTCCTGCCGCAGTCGGAATGCTGTTCAACACCCTCTACAACGTCGTGGACATGTTCTTTGCTGGGCTTTTGTCCACCAGCGCACAGGCCGGGTTGGCACTGGGGTTTCAGGCGTTTTTTATTGCCATATCGGTCGGCGTTGGGCTTGGGGCCGCGATGAGCGCTCTTGTTGGAAACGCTCTGGGAGCCGGCGATCATCGCAAAGCCCGTCGGCTGGCTGCGCAAGGAATGAGCTATGGGCTCATAGCGTCCGGCCTATTGGCATTGGCTGGGCACTGGTATGGTCCAGCTCTGATCCGGCTGGTGTCTGAGCCGGGCGCATATCGTGATGCGGGGCTGCGTTACTTCTATTGGTTGCTTTTGGCTCTGCCTGGGTTCTTGCTGGCGTTTGGGTGCAACGGTATCCTACAGGCGCACGGCGATGCGGTTTCGATGCAGCGCGCACTCGTGGTCGCATTTTTTGTCAATATCGGTCTAAACCCGCTGTTGATCTATGGCATTCCAGGTCTGGTTCCCGGCATAGGCTTCGATGGTTTGGCTGTCTCGACCGTCATCAGTCAGACCGGCGTCATGGTCTTCATGGTCCGGCAAGTACTCGGACGGCGAAGGATGAGGCGCATACGATTCCGAAACTTTGCCCCACGTTTGGAAAAGTTTGCCGAAATATCTGTCCAGGTTCTACCAACAGCCACATCCTTCATGGTGATGTTGCTGTCAGGTTTTGTCATGCAGTTCGCCCTGAAAATCTTTGGGGAACACGCAATCGCGGGCCATGGAGTGGCAATTCGACTTGAACAGATTCTACTTTTGCCGGTGCTGGGTGTAACCGGGGCGCTGCTACCAATTGCATCCCAAAATTTTGGGGCCCATGAATACGCGAGAGTAAGGGAAGCAGTATTTTATTGCTGGAAAGTTGGCTTCATCATGACAGCTATCGCAGCGCCAACTCTATGGATTTTTGGAAGACCCTTGCTGCGGCAGTTTACTGATGACCCCGAAGTCATCCGTGTTGGAGTGAGTTACTTGCGCGTCGACAGCCTGATACTGCCTTTCTATATGATGCTTTTTTCGATCAACTCTCTTTTGCAGGCTTTGAAAAGACCGATCTGGACGGTGTGGATCAGCCTGTATCGGCAAGGGTTTGGGGTAGCCTTTTTTGTCTGGGTTTTTGTTTGGCTGCTGGGCTTTAACGAAACCGGTGTTTGGTTTGGCACCGCGGCTGCCGTTGTGACAGGATGGGCGATCGCTCTCATCGTGACCACACATGTAGCACAGCGCGAGATAGGGGGATTCTGGGTGTTGTCACGTTAACATCCAGTCCACAAAGAAGTGCCCATGCTCAGATTTCAAGCTGCTTGGGAGGCGACATTCCAGGCAACAAATGGTTAGTGCCAACTTGTTCGCGCGTTCTGAACTGGTTACCGCTCACGCATGAAGATGCCGTTCAAAATGCAGCGCCTGAAGTGCTATCGTTTTTCCGCGAGAGATCATCGCCTAAGCCGCCTGGATTTACCATCGTTTTGCGCTCAGTACTGCTCAGGTTAAAATTCTGCGCGCAGTGTTACGGTCAGCGGTCTGAACTTGATGACCCAGCGGCGGAGGGTCGCGTAAGAAATATCGACCCCGCGCTGCAGAAGCCTCGCGTCAACTTCACGCAAGCTCGAACATAAAGCCACCCAGCCTGGGTAATGATCCGAGAAGGAAATCGGTGACGCTTGCAGGTGATGGGCGATGGATTTATCGATGCCACTTACTACCAATTCCAAGCATGAGTAACCGAACAACGGTTAATGTGACAACACCTCTGAATGGGTTTCCACAGATCGATTGGATTTAATTCCGGATCGCGAATGCGAGCAAACCTTCCAATCCCCTATCGCGACTTCGGCGCCGCTTTCGATTCCGGCAACATTCAGCTCTTTGAACGTCGCATCAAAGTCCGCGACGTGGAATGTTCAGCATGAAGCCCCGGTCTCCGGGATAGTAGTCGCTGTCTTTCGGGAACGTCGAAAAGATTGTCACGCCGCGCTCGCTGATCCGGGATTGCATGGTGGGCGAAGCCGGAGTTGAAGGGATTGATAGATGGGTCCCATACCATTCTGCTAGTCTAGCCGGATCATCAGATCTGAAGAAAGATCCTCCAATTCCATAAATTTGTGCAGTGTTAGATCTCCTTTGGTTAGTTTCGGTTAGGATCGTTCTTCTGGCCGATGACACAAATCGCCGGAGTGGCCCCGCCAAAGATCTCGATTTCGGTCACGTTCTCGAAACCAACAGCGTGGAGCGCTTCCTCGATGCTGGCGATCATGCGTCGCGCAGCACCCGGGCCATCCGCGTCGAGCCGTGGTTGATAGGTGGTCAGGCAAAGCCCGCCCGTAGCCAATGCTTCATATACTGCACCAAAAAACCCGTGTTTATCGCTCTGAAACTGTATGACGTTCAGCGAGAAGATGCGATCAAATGCGCCCGGCCAGTTAGCAAGGCGGTCGATCCCGCCCTCGATCAACGTGACTCTGTCTGCGGCACGCTGTTCTCTCAGCCGATTGCGAGCCTGCCGGATCATCACCACGGAATGGTCAAGACCGACCACCCGCCCTGACGTTACGACAGAGGCACATTTTGCGAGGGCCAGACCGGGGCCGCAGCCGATCTCAAGCACGCGGCTGTCGGGCGACAGAGCCATCAAATCGACTGTTCTGTCATTTCGGAAACGGTTCGATTGCCGAGCTGCCATGATCCGTCCCGCCAACGCACCCAACAGGCCCGATGGATGCCGAAACTGTGCGACGATCTTCGGTTTCATCGACACTACGCGTTACCCGCGCGAGACATACACAGGGGCATCGCCAGCAACCCGCCAGTCGAAAGACCGAGAACGCCAAGGGCAAGCGCATGGCGATACGGCATCTCGGGAAACCCCAGAAGGTCCACTGCAAAGGTATTCCACAACCACAGGGAGGCGACACCCCATATAAATAGTGCGACAATGACGATGCCGAGGGTCTTGCTGTGACGTTTCGAGTGCTGAATCACGTTAGCTCCCCTTCTCCATCATGATTTCAAGCGCGTCGTTGAGACTGGCCAACAGCTGCGCCGAAGCTGCGACATCATGCGCTGCCATGGCCTCGGCCAACGCGGCCATCGGTGCGTCTTCCCGGTCCTGCATCTCGGCAAAAAGATCAATGCCGGTTGGGGTGGGCAAATAGAGTACTGATCTCTTGTGATCGGGATTGTCCTGCGCGTGGGCAAGACCCTTCTCCAGTAGGGTATTCATGTTTTTCTGCACATGCTGACGCGAGACTCCTTTGGCTTTGGCGATATCGGGCACCGTTTGTGGCGCCTTGAAGATCAATGCCTGAAGGACCGCCCGCATCGACGGATTGATATCCAGATCGGCGTGCAGAGCTTCGGCAACGGATTTGAGCCGGTTGAACGCTGTCCTTATTTCTTTGATCAGTGCGGTGAGTTCTTTGTTTTGCTGCGTCACGCGGGGGCTCCGGGATTCTATTTGACAACTTAGGTGTCAATGTGAATTATGACAACTTAATTGTCAATATGGTGATGCTGCTCATGTTCACGCAAACCCATCTACTGATCGGAGCCGCAATCTTCGCGAGGCCGGGACGTACTACAGTTGCTCTGGCTGGTCTGATGGGCGCGTTAGTGCCTGATACCGATGTCTGGGCGATGTTCATAGTCGAGCGGCAGCAAGGGGCCAGCGGGTGCGAAGTGTTTCATTATCGGTACTGGGAGCAGCCGTGGACAACGCTTCAGATGCTGCTGAACTCGATCCCCTTGTATCTCGCCCTTATCGCCCTGGGCCTCACCGGTCTGATCCTGCCTGCCGTTTGGCCACGTAGGATCGCGCTGATAGTGATCGTGTTCGCCAGCTCCGCACTGCTGCATGTGGGGATTGATTTTCTGCTGCACCATGACGATGCGCGCGCGCAATGGATGCCTTTCACGAACTGGATCTTCCGCTCACCAGTTTCCTATTGGGAACCTCGATACTACGGTCGGGTTTTCATGGTACTCGAGATCGGCTTGGGGCTCACTCTCGCCGTATTGATCGGCCTGCAGTTTCAGTCAAGGTGCGTGTGGGCGGCGGTTGCAATTGTGTCGCTTGGTTACGCAGGGTCGATTGCCGCTGCTCTGGTGTCTGGTGACGACCACGTGCGGGGGCCAGGGTCCTGCGAAATCCTCGAACTGGTTGCTGGGTCGATGCTCACGGCCGGTGCGGGCAAGTCGATGATAGGCGCGCGCGGAGATGGCCATTATTAAAGATCATTTCATGCGATGGCGTTGGAAAATGTGGGGCGCATGGTGCATCCTTGCAGCTACCGGCGTGGCGTATGGGGTTTTCGCTATCGCAGCAAGTATTGGCCTTGCTGAAACTGACAAGATGCGCGCGCTGCCGTTGCCATTTCAAATCCATGCTCTGGCTGGCGGAATCGCATTGATCGCCGGGATAATGCAGTTCAACCCTGCGATACGAACCCGTTTCATTCGCGCGCATCGCTGGGGTGGCCGCATCTATGTCTACAGCGCATGTCTGGCGAGCATCGCGGCGGTACTCAATGCTGCATTCTTCGATGTGAGCTGGGCCGCGAGATTGTCGTTTTTCCTGCTGGGATTCTTTTGGCTCCTGTCCACGCTTTTCGCATACAAGATGATCCGGAAACGCAATGTTTCTCTGCACCGTGAATGGATGTTGCGAAGTTATTTCCTGGCGTTTTTCTTCGTGACATTCAGCTTCTGGGTGCCGGTCCTGGCAGGCGACAATCTGGGAACAGGCACGGCATATTTCATCGCTGTAGCGATGAGTTGGGTCCCCAACCTCCTACTTGCAGAAGTATGGATTCGAAGAACGCGCGACAGAGGCAGCGCGTCAACAAGTTGACCGAACGCGAGATTTGGTATTTTGCCAAGGAGCCGATATGCGTCGGGCGCGCAGCGTTTGTCAGAATGGGCTCTTTGCGATCATGCGGCAGTGCAGATCACCGCTTCGGTGGAAGACGCCCGTGCCGACGTTGACGGCCCAGAGCCGACCTTGAACACTGTCTTGAAATACTGCATCCGCAGCCCGCATTGCTGCCGTTCGCCGCAAGCGCAAAAGATGAGATAGGTTGAACTCACGCAATGCGGACTAAGTGTGCATTGGCCACGCCCGCTCCGATGGTGGCTTTCGGACGAATTCTCCTTAGCCAAGTTATACGGGCCACGTTTTCGGCACAGCTCTAATCTGGGCCTTACCAAACAGGGTAGATTCGAAAGCGTTACACACAGAGCCATCGGCCTTCCGTGCTGCAGATACCTGGTGCTGGTGGGACTTGGATGAGCGGGTTCTGTACCGCCCGGAAGCAAACCGTGGCGAAGTTCACACCCGTATTATCAGGAACTTGAATAGTAATTCTGACATGAAGAATTCTTCAACACCTACCGTTTGCGCTTATAATATTCTCTCGCTTTATGACGGGAGCCACATGTCTTCATCGAACACCAACGCTTAGTCCTGCTGCGGGTTGAATCGTAGTATGCCCAAGCACAAGTAGGCAATTCACAACATTTGAAGCGATCCCATGTGCCATTTTTCTGGCTTTCTAAAATCACTTCAATTAGCACGCCCAGCACTTGGTCAGCAGCGTCTCCCTTTGATTGAAATCCTATTTCGCCATGAGGGCCAAAGGTAACGTGGAATGGAACTTTCTGAATCAAATCATTGATGGGTTGATAAGCTTCCTTGTCCAATATCCACATGCGTAGGGTGTCGCGGAAGTTGATGATTTTCCGGGTTTGGCTTGTGGACAACTTTTTGGTGCCAGTCCACAGGTTGACGCTTCTCAGCCACGCTTCGGTGCTATCTGGCGTCTCGAAATCTTCAACGCCAAATTCACCTGCATAGGTGTTCAGAAACCCTTCCAACAACACGAGGTTGCCAGGCGCAGGTGGGGTGCCAGTACTGAGTATTGATGCGAGCGCGTCATGATCCATTTTTGTGTTCTATCACCATCTTCGATTTTAGTCTGGCAAATCTTGTTATCACCATCTATATGCATTAGAAGGTGATAATGGAGAAAGAAATGCTACCCCAAGTTTCCATCACGGTTGATGTTGCCGACCTGTCTGCTGCAACGGCGTTCTACACGCAGGCTCTTGGCTGTGAATTAAAGAAAAAGAACTCTGACGATTGGGCTGTGCTGTCTGTTGGTACGCTTGATATCAACCTGCTTGAAAAGGCGGCAGGTACCGTGGCGGCCGCTGATCAAAAACGCAGCTATGAGCGTCATTGGACACCGATCCATTTTGACTTTGGCGTAAAAGATGTCGCTGCCACAGCAGCGCTGGTACAGACGCACGGGGGTTCCATCGAGGGCGAGGCTTCCGCGAACTTTGCTGCTTGTGTTGATCCATTCGGGAATGGGTTTTGCTTAGTTGGCGCCTAAGAGCTCAATCGGCACGATGAACTCTTGGACACGCAAATCCCCTCACGAAATTATCAAACCAACCGGCTTGGGCAATCCTAATTTCCTACGTGCTGAAGCTAAATCAGAAAGGAAGAAACTATGACATGCGTAAAACGCGCTTTGGTTGTTGCGGCCGCAATGACAGTTGGAATCGCATCTGCAGGTTTTGCAGATGAAACAAAGATACTTTCTGCAACCGAAATTATGGAACTGTTTAGCGGCAACACGATTTCAGGTGTGTTCGGCGCAGAAAACACACGGTATGCGCAACGCATTCACGCGAATGGCACAGCAGTGATCCATGTTGACGGATCGCCAATGCGCTTTGCCCCGTGGTTTATTAAAGAGCCTGACACTTATTGTGAAGATTGGGATAAGGACGGCATATATTGCTATCAAGTACAACATGATACGAGCTCTGGCGAGCATCGCTTTGTGTATTCTGACGGATCATTTTCCCCAGGGTTCAAGGTTCAAGAGGGATTTCATCCAATCACCCTCGAATAGAATTCGAGGGGTCATCCAAGATCCGGTCAAGCCGCTGAACCTTCAACAAAGTTGACCTCAATGTCCCCCAAATTACGAGACCTTGATGCCAGATAAAGGCGCCCGCGACTGACCTCACACAGAAAAATTGGGTGCGTCGACAATCCAACCTTGTCCGGCGGATTTCCTAGTTTCTGCCTCGCACGACCTCTTGAGTACATCCAAGGAAAACTTCGACATGGAGTCTAAGATGCATACCTTAATACGGGCATTGGTTGCCCTGTTCGCCTTGGTCTTTTTACTAAATGGGCTCGGCTGGGTTTTTGCGCCAACAGTCGCAGCCTCAATTCTGGGCATGTCAATGATGGAGGGGCTGGGTCTTAGCAGTCAGATTGGTGACGTTGGCGCCTTCTTTTGGGGGGTGGGCGCAATGATGGTGCTAGGACTGAAGACCCGAAAAACCGTCTGGTACCAAGCTTCTGCAATTTTCGTGGGATCTGCCGCAGTTTTGCGCGTTCTTGCTTGGGCGGTTCATGGTGCCCCATTCGCGCTAGAGCAGATCATCATCGAGGTCCTGATTACAACTACCTTGCTGCTTGCCGCATCACAGCTGCCCGAGAAGACCTAACTCAACAACAGCTTAACCTCCTTTTCGGGTTAGCGTACCAAAATTAGAAAGAGGATATCAAAAATGAAAAAACAAAGTGCAATCCATTCATTGGCAGCAAGTCTCATACTGATTCTCACCTCTGTGTGTGCAGTGCATGCGGAAGATTTCAGTTCCCTTGCTGCCCCTTTGGGCGAGGCACCGGCCCAAATGGACGACTTTGACTTTATTGCTGGCAAGTGGACAGCGACGAGCAAACGTTATCTGCCCGATGGTTCGCAAACAGCCGAGTATAAAGGCGAATGGGAGGCAAAGTTTCTTGATGATGGTCGGGTTCTATTTGACGCTGTGACCTGGTTTTCACCAACTGGCGAAAAAGTCCTTTACGATGCGACCTTGCGCACCTTCGGTGTGGAAGCGGGTGAATGGGAAATGGTTTACCTTTCCTCTCTTACCTCTCGGCATTCCGAGACTTTTCGCGGTAAATTCATTGATGGCGAAGGGCATTTCAACGCCGTCATTAGCCTGTCCCCCGGAAATTCAGTAAAGGCAAGGATCCGCTTTTTTGACATCGCTGAAAACAGTTTCGAGTGGGCAATGGAATTAAGCGCGGACGGTGGTGAAAGCTGGTTCGTTGGAGAAACAATCACTGCGAAACGAATTCAATGATACATGATAGGCATCCACCACGGCACAATCCAGGTAGCTTCTAGATCCGCGCCACAGGCACAGGTCGACATTATCCCGATAATGTCTCCCCTGAGATGGTCCAGAAATTGTAATTAACACTCCGTTCGTGTATTCCAATTTACCAGCCGCAACACTCCACACCGGGCGTTGCGGCTCACTCCTTGAAATACGCTTGAAAATTGCGCGACAGTGCACAACGCGAACGCCAATGCAGACATCAATTCCAACTGCAGCATCTGTCACTTTGGGCTCGTTGCCGACCTTCGAGGCAGCGCAGCATCGGCCCAACGTGAGCCGTCGAGCCCGATCAAGGCGGCCCTCAACTGCTGTTCATCGGATCGTCAAGCGTCGCAGCACAGCGCAGCTTAGGGTCATGGCGACGTCACCGTCAGGGCCAGCACTGATTGTTAGAATGGCAAGTCAGAAAGCGCTTATCACCAGTTCCTTGATTTGAAGGGCTGCGCTGGACAGACCCTTATCGCGTTCTACAATTTGAATGCA